>JAIYCG010000004.1 GCA_027488115.1 Comamonadaceae bacterium
GGTAAGGGCAACCCCGAATACTACGTGGCTGAAATTCAGCCAGGCAAGGTGTTGTACGAAATCGTTGGCGTGCCAGAGCAATTGGCCCGTGAAGCGTTTAAATTGGCCGCAGCCAAGTTGCCCTTGCGCACGACGTTTGTCGCACGCATGATTGGCCAGTAATTCAGGAGACTACACAATGAATACCACTGAACTGCGTTCCCAAGACGAAGCTGGTTTGGCCAAAGAAATCAAGGATCTGCAAAGAGCCCATTTCAATTTGCGCATGCAAAAAGCCACCCAGCAACTCGGCAACACGAACCAACTGCGCGAAACTCGCCGCAGCATCGCTCGCGCCAAAACCATCCTTGCCCAAAAGCAAGCCGCCAAATAAGGAGTGACCATGACGGAAGCTAAAACATCCCTCAAGCGCACCTTGATCGGCAAGGTGGTCAGCGACAAGCGTGCCAAAACCGTAACGGTGTTGGTGGAGCGTCGCGTGAAGCATGCTTTGTACGGCAAGATTGTTGCCAAATCAAGCAAGTACCACGCTCACGACGAGACTGGACAATATGGCATGGGCGACGTGATTGAAATCACCGAGAGCAAGCCAATTTCTAAAACCAAAAACTGGGTTGCGACTCGTTTGGTTGAAAAGGCTGTCGCGATCTAAGCCTTATCAGCGCATTTCGGCAAGCTTTCAAAAAACGGCTCACAATAGTGGGTCGTTTTTTTTCGCCGGTGTGTATTCAACACATCTGTAACCAGTCACTTTTTGAAGCTATTTTTTAAGGAATCATCATGATCAAAGTTGGAGACACCATTCCCGCAGTTACATTGACCGAATACGTAGAAGTAGAAGGCAATGGTTGCAGCATTGGCCCTAATCCTGTTGATGTTGCCAAAGCATCGGCTGGTAAAACCATTGCCTTGTTTGCACTGCCAGGTGCTTTCACACCCACCTGCTCAGCCAAGCATGTGCCAGGTTATGTTGCTCAATTTGATGCCTTAAAAGGCGCGGGTGTTGATGAAATTTGGTGTGTCAGCGTGAACGACGCGTTTGTCATGGGTGCATGGGGCCGTGAGTTGCACAGCACCGGCAAAGTTCGCATGATGGGTGACGGCAGTGCCGATTTCACCAAGGCCACAGGTCTGACCCTGGACCTCACAGCACGTGGCATGGGCTTGCGCAGCAACCGCTATTCCATGCTGGTGAAAGATGGCAAGGTTGCAACTTTGAACATCGAAGGCCCTGGTAAATTTGAAGTCAGTGACGCTGACACCATGTTGTCACAAGCCAAGGCTTAAACACACTGGCCGCACTTCAAAGCATCACGCGGAGATAGTGCGCGCCAGGCAGTGGGTTGTGGTAATAAGGGGCAACTTCTTCGAAGCCCAGGTCTTCGTACAGCGCGCGTGCTGTTTCCATTTCGTCTAGCGTGTCTAACAACACGCAACTGTAGTCGCACTGGCGTGCTGCATCCAAAATACTTTCGGCCAATTGACGCCCCAAGCCCAGACGTCGAAACGCCGGCCTGACATACAAGCGCTTCATTTCTGCCGCATTGGGCGAGTCGGCGGTGTCTAAAGGACGCAGCGCACAGCAACCTGCAATTTGTTTGTCCACCAAGGCCAACAAAAGAGCGCCTCGTGGTGCTGCGTATTCACCTGGCAATTGCGCCAGCTCTGATTCAAAATCTTGAAAGCAAAGATCGACACTGAGTGACTCAGCGTACTCAAGAAAAATAGCACGCACAGCCAACATGTGTTCAGCCGTTGTGGCTTCGAACAGAGTCATTGAAGGTTGTGAAGATTGAGACAAGGGAGAGCTGCTAGCGCAAAAGTAAGCTGAAAGTTTAGCCTTAAATTCAGAGAATCAGATGGGCGAGGCACCCAGAGTGATCAGGGCAAACACCAAGCCCGCGCTGATCAAAACACACACGAGCGCCAACAACCAATGGGTCAGACCATCTTTGGATGAGGGTGCAGGCACTTCTGAACTTTTATTGCCAGTCAACATGGCGCGCGTGAGGTTTTCTTTTTTCTTTAAGAAATACCAGAGGATGGCCAAGAGGTGAATGGCCACCAGCAAAAGAATGAGTGTTTTGCCAAAGCCTTTATGCCAGCGAGTTGCCATGTTCACCGTGCTTTCTGCTACAAGACGGACCAAGGGGCCTGCGTTGGCTATCTCGTCGTCGCTGAAGAGACCCGTACCGACTTGCAGGCCAAGCAATGCAAGGATGGCGATGATGGACAGAGAACCCAAGGGGTTGTGTCCTAGATAGTTGGTGGGAGGCGAAGAGGATGCAGAGGGCATCAGGTACTGACGAATTAAGGCAGGCGTACAAGCCAACTGCCGCCAGAGAGACCAATGACCGCCACAAAAGCCCCAAATGATTCTAAAGATGAGCAAGCTTAAAACACCATAGCCACATCTGAAATGCCAGACCATGGCATTGCCGCCCACATTGCCTGTGACGACCAAAGCAATGACCAAGCCTGTCAAAGTCCAGTGAAAGAGGCGGGTGGGCCAATCCCAAACACGGATCTGGATCATGAAAAGTCTTTCGAAAAGAGAAATTTTGTAGGCAAGGATTTAAAAATCATGAGAAACTGTAAAGCAGTTCAACGCTCTTAGGAATACCTATGAAAAAACAAATCGCATTCGTTTCAGGCCTTTTGGCACTGTTGCTGGCATTGCCTGCTGCAGCGCAATTTGCAAAACCTGAAGATGCTATCAAATATCGCAAGGCCAGCTTCACCGTGATGTCTGCCCACTTTGGACGTGTTGGCGCCATGGCCTCTGGCAGAGCCCCCTTTGACGCTAAAGCAGCCGCAGAAAATGCTGATATTGCAATGGCCATGTCAAAGCTGCCTTGGGCTGCATTCACGGAAGGATCTGACAAAGGTGATACCCGTGCCAAACCAGAAATTTGGAGAGACAGCGCCAAGTACAACGAATTGGCTGACAAAATGCAATCAGAGTTGGTCAAACTTTCTGCAGCAGCCAAGCAAGGCAATTTGGATGCATTGAAAACAGCTTTCGGACCTGCCGCAGCCACTTGCAAAAATTGTCACGACAATTTCCGCAAAGACTGATTTTCACAACGCAGCGCAAGCCAACAGCAGCGCGGTCAATTCTTTAGGGGCACTGATCATAGGATCGTGCCCCGCTTTCATTTCAATCAAGCTGGCATTTTGATGCCAAAGACCATCCCAAAACTTGGGATCCCTCACACGCCGCCGCGATACATCGATGGTGGCAAGAGGGGGGACTGTGCAATCAATGAAGGTTCTGGGAACACGGGCAACGCGAGCAGCTTCAAAGTTCAAAACATGTTGGTAAGTTCCGCCAGGGTGCGGTGTCTGTCGTCTTTGAACCCAATCGTAATCATTGCCAGACAGCCCGAACACAGATGCGTCGGGTGGTGGAAAGCTGTTGCTGATGCTTTCAGCGCTAGCGTCGATCCGGGCCTTTTGTGTGGCACTGGCATGCGTGCTACTCCAGCTTTCGCCTGGGTTGGGAATGACAGCGTCTAAGTAGACCAAGTGTTTTAAGCGATTGGCGCGTCGATCGGCCACCGCTGTGCCCAACATGCCCGCATAAGAGTGCACCACCAAGATGGCGTTTTGCATTTCTTCAGCATCAAGCGCTTGCAAGACATCTTGAACGTGTGTTTCTAAATCAATGCCCCTGTGAAGCAAGTGAGAACGCTCACCCAATCCTGTGAGTGTCAAAGCATGAGCGCTGTGGCCTGCGCGAACCAAACCTTCAGTCACGTGTCGCCAGCACCAAGCACCATGCCAGGCGCCATGAACCAATAAATATTGCGCCATCAGATCACGCCTTTGCTTTGAAGTTGTTCAATGTGCGCGTCGCTGTAACCCAGCACCTCGTTCAACAGTTGTGCGGTGTGTTGCCCCAATTGAGGCGGCACATGGTCTTGCCGCACAGGGGTGAGGCTGAGCTTCAAGGGGCTCGCAACCAGACGCAAATCTTTTTGGTGTGGATGCTGCCAGGTATTGACCATGTTGCGCGCAGTCACTTGAGGGTCGGCAAATACTTCAGACAAATTGTTAATGGCACCGCAAGGAACCTTGGCGGATTCAAGGGCGGGCAACCATTCTGCTTTGGTCCGAGTCAGCATGATTTGTTCCAGAAGAGGCACTAGCACACTTCTGTTTTTCACGCGCTCGGTGTTCTTGCTAAAGCGCGGATCAGTGGACAATTCGGAACGCCCTGCCACGTCACAAAACTTGGCAAATTGACCATCGTTGCCAACTGCCAAAATCAGATGGTCGCGTGCATCGGGCACGGCATTCAGCGCAGGCATGACTTCAAACACTTGATAAGGCACGATGTTTTGGTGGGCATTGCCAGCTCGTCCGGGGGTCTTGCCACTGACCAAATAGTTGGCGCCTAAGTTGGCCAGCATGGCCACTTGGGTATCCAACAAAGCCATGTCGACATACTGGCCTTCACCTGTTTTTTCGGCGTGCCGCAAGGCCGCCAAAATGCCAACGGTGGCATACATGCCCGTGAACAAATCGGCCACGGCAACCCCTACTTTTTGCGGGCCACCGCCAAGGTCATCGCGCTCACCGGTGACACTCATCAGGCCACCAATGCCCTGTACGGCATAGTCATAGCCGGCTCGGTCGCTGTAGGGCCCTGTTTGACCAAAGCCTGTGACGCTGCAATACACAAGGCGCGGATTGAGCGCCTTCAAACTGGGGTAGTCAAGGCCATAGCGAGCCATGTCACCTACCTTGAAGTTTTCAATGAACACGTTGCAATGTGCCACCAATTCGCGAATCAAGGCTTGACCTTCAGGCTTGGAAATATCGCACGTAAGTGAGCGCTTATTTCTATTGGTTCCTAAATAATAGGCAGCTTCAGGTGTGTCGTTGCCCGCGGCATCTTTGAGAAAGGGTGGTCCCCAACTCCGCGTGTCATCGCCTGCACCGGGCCGCTCAATTTTGATCACATCGGCCCCCAGGTCGGCCAAAGTTTGGGTACACCAAGGGCCCGCGAGAACACGGGAGAGGTCAAGGATGCGAATGCCGTCTAATGAGTTCATGCCCTCATTGTCGCGAAAAAAAAGTCACCTGCTGGCGTTGATAATCAGGCAATGCGCAAATTTTTTTTGAAGTACGCCGCTGCGGTTATTTTCTCGGTCATGGGACTTAGCGCGTGCCAGCCCAGTTTGAATTGGCGAGCAGTTCAAATGCCAGGCACCCTGCTCAACTTTGAGCTGCCTTGTAAACCTGACAAAACGACCAAGCCCGTCTCCATGGCGGGTCTCGACTTGGAGTTGTCTGTGATGGGCTGCGAGGCTGGCGATGCTGTGTGGGCTGTCATGTCTGCCAAGGTGCCAGTCAATGCAGATCGAACAGACATCTTGAAAGGTTGGCGCCAAGCCACCCTGCAAAACATGCAAGCCAGTCAAGTGGAAGATCCAAGTTGGGCACCTGGCCGTGTTGCCGCACTGCCTGGTGCGCTTCGCTCAAGGGCTGAGGGCAAAACGACAACGGGTCAGACGGTCCGCGCCAATGCCGTTTGGTTTGCCCATTTGGAGGGCGACTCGGTTCGGGTGGTGCATGCAGTGGTTTATCAAAACCAGGGCCGCAACATTGACGCAAGCGCAGACCTATTGATCGAAAGTATGAAATTGCCATGAACCCAACGACCAGCCCTTTTTTGGCGCGCCGACAAATGGTGGGTGTCTTTTTGGCTTTTGCCTCGGCTTATTTCTTGTCGGCGTTGATCCGCGCCATCACGGCCACTTTGTCGCCCACTTTGACCCAAGAGTTGGCGCTTTCAGCGCAAGATTTGGGCTTGCTGGCAGGGGGCTATTTTTTGGGTTTCTCAGCTACGCAACTTCCTTTGGGCAAATGGCTCGATAAGCACGGGCCCAAGAAAGTCTTGTTGTCTTTCTTGGTGGTGGCTGTTTTGGGTTGTATTGCTTTTGCTTTGGCCAAGAGTTTCACAGGCCTATGGCTAGCCCGAGTTTTATGCGGCGTGGGGGTCAGCGCTTGTTTGATGTCGCCCCTGACGGGCTACAGAAGATGGATGAGCCCAGGCGCTCAGTTGCGCGCCAATTCATGGATGCTGATGACCGGCTCATTGGGCATGGTTTCTTCTACCTTGCCCATTCAATGGCTGATGCCGATCATGGGGTGGCGAGCCATTTTTGTGGGACTGGCTGCGCTGGTTGTTTTGTCGATGGTCATGATTTATGTGTTGGTGCCCGTGTGGGCCAACCTAGAAGCAGACAAAGCCGCTGGAGACATTGCCTCAGCAGACAAAGAAGACAGCCCATCAAAAACCGCTGAAACGGAAGAAGGCTATGGCCCGGTTTGGCGCAATGCCTACTTTTGGCGCATGGCACCCGTTGGTTTTTTTTGCTACGGCGGCTTGTTGGCGCTGCAGACGCTGTGGGTTGGGCCTTGGATGACCGTGGTGGGCGCTTACTCGCCCCTAGATGCCGCAACGGGTTTGTTTGGCATCAACCTGGCCATGCTGGTCACTTTTTGGACTTGGGGCTTGGTCACGCCACGCTTGGCGAAGCGCGGCATTTCACCCAACCAAATTATTTCATGGGGTCAACCCATCAGCTTCGTGGTGTTGGCGTGGGTGGTCGTGTCGGGACCCCAACTGGGCACTGGCACCGCACTGGCTTTGAGTTTATTTTGCATCACCAGCACCTTTGTGTCTTTGGCGCAACCCGCGGTGGGCATGGCCTTTCCGCCCCATTTGGCCGGACGCGCACTTTCAGCCTACAACCTCGTTATTTTCGGGGGTGTTTTTGTGGTTCAGTGGGGGATCGGATTGGGCATTGACTTGTTCAAGTCCTTTGGATGGCCGCCTGTTTTGGCCTTTCAAGCGGCTTTTTCGGTGTTCGGCTTGTGCGCCGTGCTCTCGTATGTTTATTTTCACTGGGCAAACCGCCATAATGAAGCATGATCGGAATTCTTATCGTTGCACACGCACCGCTGGCCTCTGCCCTGCGTGATTGCGCCCTGCATGTTTTTCCTGAATGTGCTTCTGGTGTCGAGGCCTTGGACATTGCGCCCCAAGCCAGCCCAGAAGAAAGCTTGGTTTTGGCCAAAGCCGCCATGGCCAAATTAAATACCACAGAAGTTTTGCTGTTAAGCGACGTGTTTGGCGCTACGCCTTCCAATGTTGCACAAAAACTCAACGATGGCATCGACACCCGCTTGCTGGCCGGTGTCAACTTGCCCATGTTGCTCAGAAGCGTTTGTTATCGCCATGAACCATTAGACGCCTTGGCTGCGCGTGCGCAAGCTGGTGGCTCTCAAGGCATCATGCCCGTAGGATGTACGGCACCCCAAAATCAATCAGGACCTTTACATGCTCCAAGTTACCACGACCATCAGCAATAAGCTCGGCTTACACGCTCGTGCCTCCGCCAAACTGACCAAGTTGGCGGGTAGTTTTCCTTGTGAAATTTGGATTTCCAAAGGTGAGCGCAGGGTCAACGCCAAAAGCATTATGGGTGTGATGATGTTGGCAGCCGGCTTGGGTAGCGAGGTCACCATCGACACCGATGGCGATCAAGCGCAAGAAGCCTTGGACGCAGTCCTGGCTTTGATCGCAGATAAATTTGGTGAGGGTGAATGACCTTCAGCATCCACGGATTAGCAGTTGCAAGAGGCATCGCCATTGGACGGGCGGTGCTGGTGGCATCGAGCCGAGTGGATGTGGCGCACTACTTTATTCAACCCGATCAAGTTGGCGCTGAAATTGATCGCCTGAGACAAGCTCGCGATGCCGTCATCGAGGAGCTCAAACGACTTCAGCAAGAGCTGACTTCCGACGCGCCCCCCGAGTTGGGCGCCTTGCTTGATGTTCACATGATGCTGCTAGAAGACGAAACCTTGTCAGTGAGCGTGAAGCAGTGGATTGAAAAGCGGCTTTACAACGCCGAGTGGGCGCTCAGCAGCCAAGTGGAAGTGATAGGCCGCCAGTTTGACGAAATGGAAGACGCCTATTTGCGCGAGCGCAAATCAGACCTCGAGCAAGTGACAGAACGGGTGCTGCATTTTTTAAAAGGTGGCAGCTCACCCGTGGTGCGCCTCAAGCCGCAAGCTCGCCCCCAACAAGAACTGCAGTTGGGCGACACCCAAGACGTACCCTTGGTATTGGTGGCGCATGATTTGTCGCCAGCCGACATGCTTCAATTTAAGCAAAGTGTGTTTACCGGCTTTGTGACAGACGTTGGCGGTAAAACATCGCACACGGCGATTGTTGCCAGAAGCTTGGACATTCCGGCCGTGGTGGGTGCACGCAGTGCCAGTCAACTCATACGGCAAGACGACTGGGTCATCATTGATGGTGATGCGGGCGTAGTCATTGTCGACCCTTCCTCCATCATCTTGGCCGAGTATGGTTTCAAACAGCGTCAAGGCGATTTAGAGCGAGAGCGCCTCACTCGACTGCGTCACACCCCCTCGGTGACCTTGGATGGCCAAAAAATTGAATTGCTCGCCAACATTGAAATGCCCGAAGATGCCAGCGCCGCATTGTCGGTAGGCGCGGTGGGTGTTGGACTTTTTCGCAGCGAATTTTTGTTCATGGGCAGACAAGGTAATTTGCCAGACGAAGAAGAGCAATACCAGCAATACCGTCGCGCTGTTGAGGGCATGAATGGTTTGCCTGTCACCATTCGCACGGTGGATGTTGGTGCGGACAAGCCCTTGGATGAAGCACGACACGATGCGGCCCACTTGAATCCTGCACTGGGTCTGCGTGCCATTCGTTGGAGCTTGGCCGATCCAGAAATGTTCTTGACCCAACTGCGCGCCATTTTGCGAGCCGCTGCCTTGGGCAAAGTGAATCTCTTGGTACCCATGCTGGCGCATGCCAGTGAAATTCATCAAACGGTGTCTTTGGTCAAGCAGGCACAACATGAATTGGATGCGCGCGGCGTGGCTCATGGCCCCGTGCAATTGGGCGCCATGATCGAAATTCCAGCCGCTGCTTTGTCGCTTAAATTATTCTTAAAGCACTTTGACTATTTGTCGATTGGAACCAACGACCTCATTCAGTACACACTGGCCATTGACCGAGCCGATGAAAGCGTGGCCCACTTGTATGACCCCTTACACCCCGCGGTGCTTCGCTTGGTGGCAGACACCATTGCCGAAGGTGCAGCCCAAGGCAAAAGTGTGTCGGTGTGTGGCGAGATGGCTGGCGATGTGAGCATGACCCGCTTGCTGTTGGGCATGGGCTTGAAAAGTTTTTCAATG
The DNA here is from genome assembly GCA_027488115.1 of Comamonadaceae bacterium. Lineage (GTDB taxonomy): Bacteria > Pseudomonadota > Gammaproteobacteria > Burkholderiales > Burkholderiaceae_C > Limnohabitans_A. The sequence goes on from JAIYCG010000004.1 coordinate 9,253, forward strand.
CACCCCTCACAGGTGTTGCAAGTTAAGCAACAAATTTTGCGCTCTGATGCTGAAAAACTCAAAGCATTTGCGCAACAGGTGCTTGAGTCAGATGACCCTTCGAGCTTGATGGCCCCCTAATTGAGATGCCCACTCTGAGCTGCCCAATCTAAGTGGCTCACTAAGCGTGGTTTGACTTGATTTCAAAATGCGGGTCGTTGGCCGCTTCCAAGCCTTTTTGAGGTCGGCCTAACAATGCCCCGCCCACAATGAGCACGCCCGCCCAAGCCACCAAACTGGTCAGTGCTTCTTGCCTGTCTATCAAGAGCAACAAGGTAGAACCCAAAGGCGTTAAGAAACTGAGCAAGCCAATGTGCTGGGCGTTGCCATTTTTCAAAGCGGCGTCCCACAGATAAAAAGCCAAACCCAAGGGGCCCAAACCCATCCAAGTGAGCAAACCTGCATCGTTCCAGCTCAGTGAGACGGGCGTTTCGAGAGCGAAATGACACAGCAAAGACAAAATGCCAGAGACAAAACCGAAGTAGCCAATGGCCGCAGTGTGAAACGGTGCAATGCGCTGCGCCATGAGCGAGTAGGTAGCCCAAATGAAAGCAGAAGCCAAGGCCGCCAAGTAACCCAAATTGAAATCGGTTGCAATGGCTTGACCGTTGGTCATGACCAAAACAGCGCCTGCCAAACCGGCCAGCGCTGCGAAGACTTGACGCCAATGAAGGCGGCTGGCTTTGTGAAACAAAGGCGCTAGGACCACGATCAACAAAGGCCACAAATAGTTCACCAAGTTCGCTTGGACTGCGGGTGCTGTGCGAAATGCCAAGAACAAAAGAAAGTGATAACCAAACAAACCGTAAATGCCAAGCGCCAGCGTTTTACCCGGCACGATGGCCAAGCGCCACTGAAAACCCGACCATGGCAGCGCCACCAGGCTGCCAATGAGAAGCGCGCAGCCCGCCGTTAAAAACGATGGCAAATGCGACAGGCGCACACCCACTGGTGCCAGTGTGGCCCACAGTGCAATGGCGCCTAGGGCGAGCAAAGTTGCGCGAAGTCGCTGTTGCATTAGCGCGCCAGACTGGCACCGTGCGCCTGTTGATCGGCGTGATAGCTTGATCGCACCATGGCACCCACAGCAGCGTGCTTGAAACCCATTTCATAGGCCTTCTCTTCAAACATCTTGAAGGTGTCTGGGTGCACATAACGTTTGACTGGCAAATGGCTCGTGGAAGGCGCCAGGTACTGACCCAAGGTGAGCATCTCAATGTTGTGCTCGCGCATTTCACGCATGACTTCCAAAATTTCTTCGTCGGTTTCACCCAGGCCCACCATGAGGCCACTTTTGGTGGGCACATTGGGAAAGAGGGCTTTGAATTTCTTCAACAACTGCAAAGAAAATTGATAGTCAGAGCCTGGGCGCACTTCTTTGTACAAGCGTGGCACGGTTTCTAGGTTGTGATTCATCACATCCGGTGGCGCTTCTTTCAAAATTTCCAGTGCGCGATCATCGCGACCCCGAAAGTCGGGCACCAATACTTCAATGTGTGTGAGTGGCGACAGCGCGCGTGTTTCGCGTATGCAATCCACAAAGTGGCCTGCACCGCCATCGCGCAAGTCGTCGCGGTCCACGCTGGTGATCACCACATAACTGAGTTTCAAGTCGGCAATGGTGCGCGCCAAGTTGTTGGGCTCATTGACATCCAAGGGGTCGGGACGGCCATGCCCAACGTCGCAAAATGGGCACCTGCGAGTGCACTTGTCGCCCATGATCATGAAGGTGGCGGTGCCTTTGCCAAAACACTCCCCAATGTTGGGGCAGCTGGCTTCTTCACACACCGTGACCAATTTGTTTTTGCGAAGGATATCCTTGATTTCGTAGAAGCGAGTGGTGGGTGAGCCGGCTTTGACACGAATCCAGTCTGGCTTTTTGAGAACTTCGCCAGGGGTGACCTTGATGGGTATGCGAGATAACTTGGCCGCCGCTTTTTGCTTGGCCATGGGGTCGTAGTTTGCTTGTGATTGAGCTGTGCGTACAACGTGCCCAGTGGCGCTTGATTCTTTGGTCATTGCATTCTTTCAGTGTCAGGGTGCCAGCAGGGCGGTGAGTTTGTGCGCCAAGACGTCTGCCGCTTCCTCCCAAGTGGTGTTGATGCCTATTGTAAAAAGGTCTATCGATTGCAAACCAGCATAGCCACATGGGTTGATGCGCTCAAAGGGCTGCAAGTCCATTTTGACATTGAGAGCCAGACCATGGTAGCTGCAATGCCGGGACACTTTGATGCCCAAAGCACTGATTTTGCCCAAGCCTTTGAAGGGGTCGCCTGGGACAGTTGGCCCCGTCAGTGCGGCATGCGCAAAGGGATCGGCCATGCGCACATAGATGCCTGGTGCATTGGCAACGCGGTGGCCCGTGACGCCAAAATGCGCCAGTGTTCGAATGACTGACTCTTCAAGTCGGTACACGTACTCTTTCACAAAGTACCCTGCACGTTGCAAATTGAGCATGGGGTAGGCCATGACTTGCCCCGGCCCATGGTAGGTCACTTGACCGCCACGGTTGGTTTGAATGACAGGAATTGCGCCTGCATGAAAAACATGGCTGGCCGAGCCGGCCAAGCCTTGGGTGAAAACAGGTTCATGCTGGCACAGCCACAACTCATCTGCCGTCTCTGCCGTGCGCTGTGCCGAGAAGTCTTGCATGGCTTGGTAGGTCTCTAGGTAGGGTACCCGGCCGAGGTTTTTGACCAGCATAAATAGGGCTTGATTTAAAGCGCGACTTTGACCATGGGGTGACCGGTGAGGGCAAGGTAAATATTGTCAAGCTGCTCTCGGCTTGTGGCTCTGATTGTGAGGGTCACACTGAGGTAGTTGCCGGCTTTGCTGGGGCGCATCTCCATGGTGGCTGGGTTGAAACCAGGGTCGAATTTTTGTGCAACCAAGCACATGGCTTCTGCAAAACCGTCGACCCTGGCGCCCATGACTTTGATGGGAAAGTCACAGGGGTATTCAATGAGGGACTCTTTTCGGGAGTCGTTGGAAATGGGAGGTTGTGCAGATGCGTTCATCAGAGACAGCTTGTAAATTTATCGCCAAATGACCACCGAACCAACGGCCAGCCAGCTGAGTCCGAAGTTTATAAGAACCAGCCGGTGAACTTTGGCCAATTGCGCGCCGCCACTCGGTAAGTCATTTTGTCCCAAAGCCAATTTCAATTTGCGAAAGGGGCCAAAGTACAAATGCCCAAATATGAGGCACATCAAAAGGCCAATGCCCAACATGGCATGCCAGCCTTTGGGGGCCAGGCGCATGTCGACGCCCATTAGCATGAGTCCACCAGATGCTAGCAGGAGAACAACACAGAGCCCGACAATTTTAAGAAATCGCGTCAAGATGCCAGCTAAAAGCGGCAAACGCTGAACAGGCTCCAACTGTGCAATGGCCACAGGCCGAATGACCCAAATCATGAGCGCCATGCCCCCCATCCACACAATGGCGGCAGCAAGGTGAGCAAATTTGATGGTTTCGTACATAGAGAGGACCGTTCGAAGACAAATTGACGATGAATGACCGGATCTATTGTGAGCCTTTTCAGCCGTATGGGTTTTCACCTATAATCGTGAGCTTTGCGGAACCAAGGGTATCTGTAACCTGGTTGTAAACAAGCATGGCCAGAATACAGCCACAAGATTTTGAAGATGAAGAGAACGATGCCAAAGGCGCTGAAGATTTCAGGCCTTTGACAGCAGAAGAAGTTCAAAACTTACGACTGCAACAACCCCTTCTCTCCATCTGGCGGGTGGTCTTGGCGCAAGTTGTGGTTGGATTGGCTGTTGCGGCCCTCACTTGGCTCATCACGGGGCAGGTATCGGCGGCAGGGTCGGCAGCATATGGTGCTTTGTCGGTGGTGGTTCCTGCTGCGTTGTTCGCGCGGGGTTTAACCAGCAAAACCAACGCCATCCATACAGGAGCTGCGGTTTTTGCATTTTTGCTGTGGGAAATGGTCAAGATTGGCCTCACGATTGCCATGCTGTATGCGGCAATCTGGTTAGTCAAAGACTTGAGTTGGCCTGCCATGTTGGTGGGCTTTGTGGTCACGATGAAGGTTTATTGGGTGGTGTTTGCTTGGCGCAAAGTGTTCCACCCAGTCAATTGATTCGAAAAGTAAAAGTTAATTTTTAAAGAGCCTCGAGAATGTCAGCTGCAAACGCTCCCAGCGCCGGTGAATACATTGGCCACCATCTGACCCATCTGCAAAATAAGCCGATGGCAGGTGTGATTGACTTTTCAGTCTTCAACATTGATTCCATCTTCTGGGGTATTTTGTTGGGAGTTTTGGGCAGCTTCTTGTTGTGGAAAGCCGCAAGCAAGGCCACCTCTGGTGTGCCAGGCCGTTTCCAAGCCGCTGTCGAAATTTTGTTCGAAATGGTCGACTCCCAGGCCAAGGGCATTATTCACAACGCCCATAGCCGCAAGTTGGTTTCACCGTTGGCCCTGACAGTTTTCGTTTGGATCTTCTTGCTCAACTCAATGGACTTTTTGCCCGTTGATTTGTTCCACAAAGTCTTCGAGTGGACTGGCCTTGACCACAGCATTCATTATTTCCGCGTTGTGCCCACAGCAGACTTGTCCAGCACCTTGGGCATGTCAGTGTCTGTATTGCTCATCTGCCTCTACTACAACATCAAAATCAAAGGTTTGGGCGGCTGGTTCCACGAGCTCACCACAGCACCTTTTGGCGCACATCCTATTTTGTGGCCCTTCAATTTTGTGTTCCAAATGATTGAATTCGTCGCCAAAACCGTGTCACACGGCATGCGACTGTTCGGCAACATGTATGCCGGCGAACTGATTTTCATGTTGATCGCCTTGATGGGTGGCACAGCCGCCATGTCATTGACTGGCATCTTGTTGCCTATTGGTCACGTGATCGCTGGCTCCATTTGGGCCATCTTCCATATCTTGATCGTGGCTTTGCAAGCCTTCATTTTCATGATGTTGACTTTGGTCTACATCGGTCAAGCGCACGACGCGCATTGAGCGTCAATTTCGGTTTTTTCTTCACTTTTTTATTTCAACATCCATAGGAGCAATTAAATGGAACACGTTCTCGGTTACGTCGCACTGGCATCTGGTCTCATCATCGGCATGGGCGCGATTGGCGCTTGTATCGGTATCGGCATCATGGGCAGCAAATACCTCGAAGCAGCTGCTCGTCAACCCGAATTGATGAACGAATTGCAAACCAAAATGTTCTTGTTGGCTGGTTTGATTGACGCGGCCTTCCTGATTGGCGTCGGTATCGCCATGATGTTCGCATTCGCGAACCCGTTTGTTCTGAAGTAATTCTTGCAACAACCATAAGAAAGGTGTTGCCGTGAGCATCAATGCAACGCTGTTTGTTCAGGCCATTGTTTTTGCAATTTTGGTTTGGTTCACGATGAAGTTCGTGTGGCCACCCCTTGCAGCCGCATTGGATGAGCGAGCTCAAAAAATCGCCGACGGCCTCGCCGCTGCTGACAAAGCCAAATCAGAACTCGCCGCTGCCAACCAGCGCGTAGAGGCTGAGCTGGCCACATCACGCAACGAAACGGCCATTCGCTTGGCAGACGCCGAGCGTCGAGCTTTGACGATCATCGAAGAAGCCAAAGCCCGTGCCACTGAAGAAGGCAACAAGATCATTGCTGCAGCCAAAGCTGAAGCAGAGCAACAAACGGTGAATGCCCGTGAAACTTTGCGTGA
>JAIYCG010000011.1 GCA_027488115.1 Comamonadaceae bacterium
ACGTCGGCCATTTTGTCCGAGTCGTACTCGTTCATTTGGCAACCGAAGGTTTTGATAAATACTTTTTTGCTCACAAGAGACTCCAAGCGGTGACTGGTTTATATCCAGGGGCTGATGGATGGTGCAGGCCATTAGGCTAATTGGGCCTGCATGACAAGCGCTGATTATGGCAGGGACTGAAGTTTTTAAACTTCGCCTGGTTTTTTGTAGAACATGGGGTAGTGGCGTTTCACCACCGGTCCGTCAAAGGCCCACGACATGCATTTGCCAACGTGCGGTGGCGGTGTGGTCGGAACCGTGTCGGGTAAGCCGGCTTGCTGATTTCTAAATTGCTTAGCAGAAGGAATGGTTTGATAGGCCGCGGTGGCCATGTTGAACAACATTTCTCTCAGGTGGGTGCATCCTGCTATGCCGCCAATGTGTGTGTCGATGGTTTTGCGCCAACCTGAACCCAAGGTACAGCCGATCAATTTGTGCATGCCTTGGGGTGCTTGGTCACATTCTGGGTGTGGAATGTGAGCCATGTCAGTGATCACATCGTGAATGATGAATTGATCGTCCACGGTGAGGCGAATGTTCAAACCATGAATGGGCTGGCCGGCTTCGCGCGGGCCTTGGCTGGGAATGACGAAGTTGTAGGTTTTGATGTCGGTGAGGGCGGCTTCAATGTCCCACATGCCATCTTCTCGTTCATAGCCTGAATAGACTGCGGTTCTCGTATGTGACAATTTTCGGGGGGAGGGTGGTGGAAGTGCCAATTGCAGTCTCTCAAATTTCAAGTTCAATCACGCCATTATCGATTTGATTTGGAGTTTTTGAATGTCAACTGCAGCACAGCCCCTTATTTCACCCGCTGTCAGGCGCCAAACCATAGCCGATGCACTGCGGCGCACCGCTTTGCGATTGCCTCAAAAGCTGGGCATTGTGTGTGGACAAACGGCTTGGACCTATGCTGAATTCGATGCGTTGGTGTCGCGCTTTGCCGCGGGTCTTGCGGGTGTGGGTGTGAAGCCTGGCGATCGGGTGGCTGTCTTGGCTCGGAACTCTCATGGTTTTGCTGCATTGAGGTTTGCATTGGCTCGCAGGGGCGCGGTCATGGTGCCCATCAACTTCATGCTGAAGGCCGATGAAGTGGCTTATATCTTGCGCCATGCAGGTGCAGAAACTTTGGCCACAGACAGTGGCTTGGCAGAATTGGCCCAGCACGCCGCAACATTGGAAACTCAGGTGAAGCAGTTTGTCTGGTTGCCCTCTGAAGATGAGTCTGAACCTGTACCAGGTATGCACAGCTTTCATCAATTGACGGCCTGCCAAGACGCCTTGCCTGAATCAGGCTTGGCCAGTCAAGATTTGGCTCAAATTGTGTACACCAGTGGCACAGAGTCGATGCCCAAAGGCGCCATGTTGACCCACGACGCAGTGCTTTGGCAGTATGTGAGCTGTGTGGTCAATGCAGAGATTGCAGAGCATGATTTGGCCCTGCATGCTTTGCCGCTTTACCACTGCGCGCAGCTCGATGTATTTTTTGGCCCCGCCATTTACATCGGCAGCAGCAATGTGATCACCTCCAAACCCGTGCCAGACAATTTGTTGGCGCTGATTGAGAAATATAAAATTACCAGTTTCTTCGCACCGCCAACGGTATGGATTGCTTTGTTGCGCTCCCCCTTGTTTGACCCCGACAAGCTTGTGCATTTGTCCAAAGGTTATTACGGTGCGTCCATCATGCCAGTTGAGGTTCTGAAAGAATTGGCATCGCGCCTGCCCAAAGTGCGGTTGTGGAACTTGTATGGCCAAACCGAAATTGCACCGCTGGCCACCATGCTGGGCCCAGAAGATCAGTTGCGCAAACCCGGCTCATGCGGCCGCGCCGTGCTCAATGTTGAAACACGCGTGGTGAACGACGACATGCAAGACGTCAAGCCGGGTGAGGTGGGTGAAATTGTGCATCGCTCGCCGCATTTGATGCTGGGTTATTTCAATGACGCAGAAAAAACCAGTGCTTCTTTTTCGGGTGATTGGTTTCACAGTGGAGACTTGGCCACCATCGATGAAGAGGGCTACATCAGTGTGGTAGATCGCAAGAAAGACATGATCAAAACCGGTGGCGAAAACGTGGCCAGCCGTGAGGTGGAGGAGATGATTTACCGCTTGAGTGCAGTCAGTGAGGTGGCGGTCATTGGCTTGCCAGACCCTAAGTGGGTAGAGGCTGTGACGGCGGTGATCGTGCTCAAGACAGGCCAGGCCCTGACCGAAGCCGAAGTGATCGCGCATTGCAATCAGCACATGGCCAGTTTCAAGTCGCCCAAAAGGGTGGTGTTTGCTCAGGCCTTGCCTAAAAACCCCAGCGGTAAATTGCTCAAGCGAGAACTGAGAACGCAATACGCCTGAATGCTGAGCAGCACGCCAAGCCATGCTTGGCGCCAATGCGAGGTCATTGAACGCGCGCAGAGGTCATGAACTTGAATGTTCCATCAAATGTCCTTATAAATGTCCTATTGACAGATCATTAGGACTGATGGAACACTCTGATCATGAATCAAAATTTGCCATTGCCCAAGTACCACCAGATTTATCTGGTCTTGTGCGAAAAATTGCAAGAAGGAAAGTTTGATTCAGGTTTGCCAGGCGAGTTGGCGCTCATGCAGCAGTTTTCCGTGGCGCGTGTCACGGTGCGCCGGGCCCTGTCGCAAATGGCGGAAGAGGGCTTGATCAAACGCGAGCCAGGCAGAGGAACGCGGCCTTTGCATCACAAGGGTCTCGAAAAACCAAGCAAATTGGGTCAAACGTCCCATTCTGAGGGTCAGCAAGCCAGATTGACGGGTTTGTTAGAAAACTTGGTCACCATGGGGCTTCGAACATCAGTCAAGGTGATTTCAGTGCAGTACCTCAAGGCACCCAAGGATGTTGGTGACAAGCTGCAACTGACAGCAGGTGCCATGGTGCAAAAAGCCGAACGCGTTCGCAGCACGCGTGAGGGGCCTGTTTCTCACATCACCACCTGGGTGCCAGAGGCCATATCGCACGGTTTTGGCCGACGCGAATTGTCGCAAAAGCCCATTTTGGTTTTACTGGAAGAGGCAGGCGTCAAAGTCGGCCGCGCAGAGCAATCTATTTCGGCGCGCCTGGCCGATGCCGATATGGCGCGTTACTTAGATGTGCCAGTGGGTTCCGCCTTGTTGGCAGTGCGCCGTTTGATTTACGATGTACAGGAAAAACCTGTCCAATGGTTACTGGGCCTTTACCGCCCTGACCGTTACGAGTACCAAATGCAGTTGTCCCGTGTTGGCAGTATTGACGCTCAAATCTGGGTGGACAAGGAACTGTCGGCTAATTTTCATTGATCTTCACCTCGAACCACCAAAGGAGCTTCCCATGACAACACGTCGTCACTTTATGAGCCAGACCGCAGCCGCGGCTTCTGTCATGTCTTTCCCCTTGATTGCCGGCGCGCAAGCAAAGACAGTGAAGGTGGGTGTGTTGCACCCTGTGACGGGTGCGCTTGCGTATTCCGGACAACAGTGCCGCATGGGTGCTTTGATGGCCATTGAAGACATCAACAAAGCTGGCGGAATCAAGTCATTGGGCGGCGCCAAAATAGAAGCCATGCTGGGCGACGCTCAGTCTAGCCCACAAGCCGGCACAGCCGAAATTGAAAAGATGAACGAAGCCGGAGTGAGTGCGGTGGTGGGTGCGTTTGCTTCTGCCATTTGTTTGGCCACCACACAAGCTGCTGCCAAGTACAACTTGCCGCACGTGGTGGATGTGGGTGTGGCCGATCAAATTGTGGAGCGTGGTCTCAAAAACACTTTCCGCTTTGGCCCAGGTTACAAAAAATGTGCTGAAGTGGCGGTGGCCAATTTGCACGTGCTTAACACTGCGGCAGGCAAGCCCGCTCGCAGCGTGATGATCATTCACGAAGAGTCTTTGTTTGGAACTGGCACAGCCAATTTGCTGTCCAAAGAGTTGCCTGGCTACGGCTATGACGTGAAAGAAGTGATCAAGCACGCCAACCCCACGCGCGATTTCAACAACATTGCACTGCGCATCAAGCAGGTCAATCCCGACATCGTGATTCCTGCCAACTACTACAACGAATACGCCTTGTTGGTGCGCACCATGCAGCAGCAAAAAATCTCACCCAAGGCGATCTACTCAGTCTTGGGCGGTGCAGCGTCTAGCTACAAGTTTGTGAAAGAGTTTCCCGAAGCCGCCAATGGCATCATTGACTGCAACCACTGGTTCAATCCCCGCGACAAGCGTTCATTGGAATTGAAAAAACGTGTAGAAGCGCAAGGCCAGTTTTTCAGCTATGAAGTGTTCATGACTTACACCGCAATGACCTTGTTGGCTGACGCCATTGAGCGCGCCAAGTCGACCGATCGCGCCGCCATCATTGATGCGTTGAACAAGAGCACCTTCTCTAACCACATCATGCCTTATGGAACTACACAGTTTGTGAATGGCCAAAACATGGGTGCACAACCTTTGATGACGCAAGTGGTCAAGGGTGACATCAAGGTGATCGTGCCTCGCGATTACCGCGAAGTGGAACCCATCTTTCCGTTGAATGCGTGATGCTGTTGTTTGAGTTGTAAAGCACAAAGTTTTGATGATGTTTGATGCCAGCATTTTGCTGTCGGCTTTGCTCAACGGCCTCACCACGGGCGCAGTCTATGCTTTGATTGCGCTCGGGTTGACCTTGATCTATGGCGTGTTGCACATCATCAACTTTGCGCACGGAGCCTCGCTCATGATGGCGCTTTACGGTGTTTATGCGCTGAAAGAGCGCTGGGGCATTGACCCCTATGTGGCCTTGCCGGTCATGGTGCCCGCCATGTTTGTGCTGGGTTATGTCATGCAGCGAGTGGTCATCAACCGGGCCAGCCATGGCAAAGATGAAAACATTTTGCTGGTGACTTTGGGTCTTTCCATCGTGATGGAAAATTTGGCTTTGTTGTTTTTCAAGTCTGACACTCGCACCATCGACACGGCCTACACATTGACCACGGTGGCTATCGGACCTGAGTCTGCCCAAGTGATGGTGTCGTTGCCTAAATTGGTGGCCTTTGCTGGCGCCTTGATGGTTTCTGCTTTGCTCATTCTCATTTTGCAACGCACAGATTTAGGTCGAGCCATTCGTGCTGTGGCCAAGGAAAAACAAGGTGCACGTCTCATGGGCATTGATGTAGAGCACGTGTATGCCATGTGCTTTGGGTTGGGCTTGGCTTGCTTGGGCGCTGCGGCTTGTTTCTTGTTGCCGGCTTATTACGTCAACCCGCAAGTGGGCAATGGTTTTGTGTTGGTCGCCTTCACGGTGGTGGTGCTGGGCGGCATGGGCAGCTTTGCAGGTGCCTTGTTGGGCGGTTTGTTGATTGGCGTCGTCGAGTCTTTTGGCGGTTTATTTTTGGGTGAGTCATTGGGTCAGGTCGGCATCTTCGTGATCTTCATTGGTGTCCTTTTGTTACGGCCAGAAGGTTTGTTTGGGGCCAAGACATGAGGTGCTTTTCATGACCCAAGTGCGCAAAGATTTTTTCAGCATCTTGCTGTTTGTGTGCCTCGTGGCGGTCGTTCCACTTCTCACGCAATCCGGTGTCGTTTTGAACTTTGTCATGATGGCTTTGTTTGCTTGCCTCATTGCGCAAGCCTGGAATGTGTTGGGCGGTTTTGGCGGGCAGTTCTCTTTTGGTCATGCTTTGTTTTTTGGAACCGGTGCTTATTTCCAAGCCATCGCTCAATTGTCTTGGGGTTGGAACCCCTGGCTGGCTTTGCCAGCAGCCATGCTCATGGCAGCCTTGGTGGGTGCTTGGGTGGGCGCCTTGTCATTCAGGTATGGCCTGAAGGGCTCTTACTTTGCATTGGTCACTCTGGCGTTTGCAGAAGTATTTCGAATTGTGAGTTTGTCAGTGCCTTTCACAGGAGCGGGCGTGGGCTTGATGCTTCCCTTGAAGGAGTCCATTGGCAACATGCAATTTGGCTCTCGCTCTGGTTTTGTTTGGCTAATTTTGGGCTTGGTTGCATTGGCTTTGTGCGTCACTGCTTACTTGCGCAACTCCCGCTTTGGTGCTTATTTGCAAGCCGTGCGAGACAACGAAGATGCGGCCCGTGCGGTCGGTGTCAATCCCTTTCATGTGAAAACTTGGGCCACAGTTCTCTCGGGTGGCTTGATGGGTTCAGCAGGCGCGTTTTATGTGCAGGTCTTTCAGTACATTGACCCTGGCATCGGTTTTGGATCACACACTTCGGTAGAAGCTTTGGTGGGCGCCATCGTGGGCGGCATGGGTACCTTGTGGGGCCCCGTGCTGGGTGCTGTTGCGCTGCATGTGCTGGCCGACCTCACGCGCAATTTGTTTGGCCAAATGCCTGGCATCAACATGATCATTTACGGCACAGTGCTGATTGTCATTGTGATGTTCTTGCCGCGCGGTATTGCCGGACTGGCAAGTTACACCCCCAAATCTTGGAGGCGCAATGGCTGACTCTCAAGTATTGTTGGAAGTTCAAGGCGTGAGCCGTTCATTTGGCGGTTTGAAGGCTGTTCAAGATGTCAGCCTCACAGTGCCTCAAGGCTCACTGACCGCATTGATTGGCCCCAATGGTGCTGGCAAGACCACCTTGTTTGCGCTGCTTTCAGGTTTCCTAACGCCCGACACCGGGCATGTCATTTTGCAAGGTCAGGACATCACGGGACAATCCCCTCATTTGAATGCCAAATTGGGCATGACACGCACGTTCCAAATTGTTCAACCCTTTGCGGCCCAAACAGTGCGCGAAAACATTGCGGTGGGTGCACATTTGCACACGGCATCCCGCGCCCAGGCATTGGACATTGCGGCGCAAGTGGCCCAGCGTGTGGGCTTGGCTGATCAGTTGGACAAATTGGCCAGCGATCTCACAGTAGCGGGCCGCAAGCGTTTGGAATTGGCCCGTGCTTTGGCCACTGAACCTAAGTTGTTGTTGTTGGATGAAGTGTTGGCGGGTTTGAACCCCCAAGAGATAGCCGAGATGATTCCTGTGGTGCGTTCGATAGCGGCGTCAGGCGTTACCGTGCTCATGATTGAACACGTGATGCAAGCGGTCATGAGTTTGGCTGATTATGTTTGGGTATTGGCGCAGGGCCAATTGATTGCCCAAGGCACCCCCTCAGAAGTCACAAGGCATCCGCAAGTGATCGAGGCTTATTTAGGGCATGGCACGGCAGCGCGCTTGCGGCGGGCGGAGATGTCAGCATGAATGCACTGTTAAGTGTTCAACAACTGCGAGCAGGTTATGCTGCGGTAGAGGTCTTGCGCGGTGTCGATTTGGAAGTCATGCCTGGCGAAACAGTTGCCTTGTTGGGCAGCAATGGCGCAGGCAAAACCACCCTGAATGGTGTGCTCAGTGGTTTGGTCAAGGCGCGTGCCGGTCAGGTCAAATTTGATGGCCAAGACACCACGGGTTGGCATGCTCGCAAAGTGGTGCAAGCGGGTTTGATTCATGTGCCTGAAGGCCGCAAAGTCTTTCCCAATCTCAATGTGCTGGAAAACTTATCCTTGGGGGCCTTCACGCGCGGCAGAGAAAGACGTGACCAAAATTTAGAAAAAATATTTGGCATTTTCCCCAGACTTCGCGAACGCATTCAACAACTCGCTGGCACCTTGAGTGGGGGCGAACAGCAAATGTTGGCCATTGGCCGAGGTTTGATGGCCGAGCCTAAATTGCTCATCCTGGACGAGCCCTCATTGGGTTTGTCGCCTTTGTTGGTAGAAGAGATGTTCACCCTAATTGGCCAACTTAAATCAAGTGGCTTGGCCGTTTTGTTGGTCGAGCAAAACGTAGGGCAGTCTTTGGAAATTGCCGATCGTGCCTACGTGATGGAAAACGGTTTAATTCGTTTCACAGGAAAGCCTGCAGAACTGCTGGCCAGCGACACCTTGCGGCAAGCTTATTTAGGAATGTGACGTCACCATGAGTACAGCAAGTGAATTGCGGGGTGATCGCAGCGCTGGGTCAGCAGGGGCCACTTTGGCTCAAAAACTCATCGCACGTGCCGCCGGAAAGCCCCATGTGAACGTGGGCGATGTGCTCACTTGCCAAGTTGATTTGGCCATGTTTCACGATTCATCGGGGCCGCGGCGTTTAAAACCCATGCTGGCAGACATCGGTGCTGAAATTTGGGATAAAAACAAAGTGGTGCTGGTGCTGGATCACTATGTGCCTGCCAGAGACGCCGATTCTGAAAAAATCATTCGGGTCACACGCGATGTGGCCAAAGAATGGCAATTGCCGCATGTGATTGATTCTGAGGGCATTTGCCATGTCGTCTTGCCCGAGCGTGGTCATCTGAAGCCTGGCTATTTTTGTGTCGGCGGCGATTCTCATTCGCCCACCGGGGGCGCTTTTGGCACTTACATGTTCGGCATTGGTGCCACTGAAATGTTGGGGGTGGTGGCCACAGGCGAAATTTGGGTGCAAGTGCCTGAAACGCTGAGGATGGTTTGGCACGGTGCACTGCAAAAAGGTGTCAGTGCCAAAGACATGATGCTGCACATGATTGGCAAGTTCGGTATGAACGGTGGCAATTACCAAGCCGTTGAATTTGCGGGCGACACTGTTCGCGGTCTGGAAATGCAAGAGCGCATGACCCTCTCCAACATGAGTGCCGAGATGGGCGCCCAAGTCGGGCTGATCGCAGCTGACCACACCACGCGTGATTATTTGAAATCGGTCGGTGTCTCGCAAGCCGTCATAGAGCAGAGCCACTATTTTGAGACGGACGACAACGCCAATTGCCAGCGCTTTGATTTTGAGGCATCGCAATTGAGCCCGCAGGTGGCGGCGCCACACAGCCCAGAAAACACCAAAGCGGTTGCTGAGTTTTCGCACATCAAACCTTCAGTGGCCTACATTGGCGCGTGCACAGGTGCCAAGCTGGCCGATTTGCGCGCAGCGGCCGAAGTTTTGAAGGGGCGCAAAGTGGCCGTAGGCGTGCAACTGCTGGTAGCGCCTGCCAGCGCCCGGGATCAGGCGCAAGCTGCCAAAGAAGGTGTGATGCAAATTTTGATGGAGGCGGGTGCCAGCGTCTTGCCAAATGCCTGTGGCGCATGCGCAGGATATGGCGGTACTTTTGAAGAAGGCGCAACGGTTATTTCCAGCACGGCCCGAAACTTTCAAGGTCGCATGGGGCCTGCCAGTGTTCAGGTTTATTTGGCGTCGCCTGCCACCGTTGCTGCTTCTGCCTTGAAGGGTCACATTGCAGATGTTCGCGAGGTGTTGGCATGATGCAAGACGCCATGGTCTCTCGCAAAGTCTGGCGTGTAGGGGCCAACATCGATACCGATGCGTTGGCGCCGGGTGCCTACATGAAGCACAACATTGAAGTCATTGCGGCCCATTGTTTAGAAGTGCATCGCACAGATTTTGCAGCGGGCGTGAAGCCCGGCGATGTGCTGGTGGCTGGGCCTAATTTTGGCATTGGCTCATCGCGTGAGCAAGCTGCGGGTGCGCTCAAACAATTAGGCATTGCTGCGGTCATTGCGCCATCTTACAGTGGGCTATTTTTTAGAAACGCCTTCAACTTAGGCTTGTTGTTACTTACCTGCCCCCATGCTGAAACTTTGCAAGAAAACGATTCTGTGCAAATCATCAGTGCAGACACACCGCAAGTGAAAAACGCACATGGCCAAATTTGGATGTGTCACGCCGTGCCTTCTTTCCTGATGGACATGGTCAATGCAGGCGGCTTGGTCAACGTGCTCAAACAACGCATGGCGCACAAAGCACTCAACACCGACTGATACAAAGAACAAAGTACCCCATGAGTGAGAAGACGATGGACATCAAAACAACGCTGGATCCCGTGACCCTTGCGGTGCTGCGAGGGCGGCTAGAGCAAGTGGCCGACGAAATGGACGCCGCGCTGTACCGCAGTGCTTTCAATCCCATCATTGCCGAAGCACACGATGCGTGCCATGGCATTTACGATGGCATCACAGGCGATACCCTGGTGCAAGGCAAATCAGGCCTGCCCGTGTTTGTAGGCGCCATGGCCTTTGCGGTGCGCGCTGCGGCCAAAACTGCAGCCACACGCGGCGGTATGCAAGACGGTGACATTTGGTTGTTCAACGACCCTTATGAAGGCGGTACACACGCCAACGATTTCAAACTGGTGCGACCATTTTTTCGGGGCGGAAAATTGTTTTGTTTTCTGGCTTCGGCCGCCCATTGGCACGATGTGGGTGGTGCAGTACCAGGAAACTACAACCCTGCCGCCACCGAATGCTGGCAAGAGGCGGTTCAAATTCCGCCTGTCCGAATTTTGCGGGCAGGTGTTTTGGAGGAAGATGTTTTGGCCATTCTGCGCGCTAACACGCGTTTGCCAGACAGCCTTTGGGGTGACTTGAATGGTCAATTGGCTGCATTGGAGTTGGGTACCAAGCGTTTGAATGGTTTGCTTGATGAATATGGCGATGGCAAAGTGGCGCAGGCCATGGTCGAATTGCGTGCGCGAGCAGTGCGCTTAATGCGCTCACACATTGCCAGCTTGCCAGATGGTTGCTACAGCTTTGAAGATGTGCTGGACAACGATGGGGTGATCGATACGCCGCTCACCATTGCGCTTGACATGACCATCAAGGGCGACCGTTTGAGCTTGGATTTTTCTCGCACCTCTGCGCAATGCGCAGGCCCCGTCAACATTTCCAGGGCTACGGCAGTGGCAGCCTGTTATGTGGCTTTGAAGCACGTCTTTCCCGATGTGCCTGCCAATGCGGGTGTGCTGGATGCCGTTGACTTCGTCCTTCCAGATCGTTTGGTCATCAGTGCAGAACGTCCACGCCCGGTGGGTGGTTACACCGAAACCATTTTGCGCATGATTGATGTGATTTTCAGTGCCACAGCCTTGGCCGATCCCAAACGTGCTGTGGCACATGCTTACGGCACCATCAACGCCTTGTCGATTGCAGGTCACCGAAGCGATGACAAACGCAAAGGCCAGCGCTGGGTCATGTTCAGTTTCTTTGGCGGCGGCCATGGCGGTCATTCCGACGCCGATGGTTTGTCGCACAGCAATGCGCCCATCTCTACAGCCACCATTCCGCCCCTAGAAATTCTGGAAGCTGCTTATCCAGTGCGGTTTACGCAATGGGCCTTGCGTGCCAACTCTGGTGGCGATGGTGAGCATCGAGGCGGTTTGGGTGCAGTGTATGAAATTGAACTGTTGGAAGAATCGGCCGAGGCCTTCATCTTTGGCGAACGCGGTAAAGCTGCGCCCAAAGGCATTGCTGGCGGTCAGTCGGCTTTGCCCAATGTGTTTGAGTACGAAAACGAGGGTGTTTGGAAAACTCCCCCCATGGTTTCCAAGATGCTGGGCATTCGCTTGAAAAAGGGCGAACGTGTGCGCTTGCAAACACCCGGCGGCGGCGGATGGGGCAAGCCCAGCGATCGCAGCGCAGAGGCTCGCGCCAAAGACCTCGAAGAGGCCTACGTTTCAAAGGAAAAATCATGAGTCAGAAACGTTGGGTGGTGGGCGTCGACGTCGGCGGCACATTCACCGATTTGTTTGTGCTTGATGAGCAAAACGGCACAGCACGCATTGTGAAAGTGCCTTCCACCCGCGGCGAAGAAGCCCGAGGTTTTATGAATGGTATTCAGAAAATTTCTGAAGATGGTTCTGCTTCCGGTGTGGCCAGCATTGTGCATGGCACCACCGTGGGCACCAACGCCTTGCTAGAACGCAAAGTGGCGCGCACGGGCATCATTACCACGCGCGGCTTTCGCGATGTGCTAGAGATGCGCCGCCGCGATCGGCCTCAAACATGGGGCTTGCGAGGCAGCTTCACGCCCATTGTGCCGCGTGCTTTGCGTTTGGAAGTTGACGAACGCGTGCTGGCCGATGGCCAAATTCACACACCTGTGAACATGGATCAAGTGAAAGCCCAAGCGCAAGCTTTGTTAGATGCAGGGTGCGAGGCTGTGTGCGTGTTCTTCATCAACGCCTATGCCAACATGGCCAATGAGCAGGCCGCTGTGGCTGCTGTGCGCGCCATGTGGCCGAACCCACATGTGACAGCCGCCAGCGAAGTGTTGCCCGAAATCCGTGAGTTTGAACGTTGCTCTACGGCCACCTTGAATGCAGCTTTGCAGCCCGTGGTGGGCAGCTACTTAACACGTTTAGAAACTGATTTGCGCAGCCAAGGTTTTGAGGGCGAATTGCTCATCGTGCAAAGCAATGGCGGAGTCATGTCGCGTCAAACAGCCTGTGACGTGCCTGTGAGAACGGCCTTGTCAGGACCGGCTGCTGGTGTCATGGCATGTGCCGCCATAGCTCGCGCAGCGGGCTATCCCAATGTCATGACGGGTGACATGGGCGGCACTTCGTTTGATGTGTCTTTGGTGTCAAAGGGCGAGGCCGCACTGGCCGCTCAAACTTCCATTGAGTTTGGTTTGGTGGTTCGCTCCCCCATGATTCAAATTGAAACCATTGGCGCGGGCGGTGGCTCCATTGCCTCTGTCGATGCCAGTGGTATGTTGCAAGTGGGTCCTGAGTCTGCGGGCAGTGTGCCAGGGCCGGCATGCTACGACCGTGGCAACACCAGGCCGACTGTCACAGACGCCAATGTGTTGTTAGGACGCATTGCGGCCGACCGACCGTTGGGTGGCGGTTTGTTGCAAGCCATGCGCGCTGATTTGTCAGAGCAAGCCATTCAAAAGCATGTGGCTGAACCACTCGGCCTTAGCACTTTGGAAGCCGCCGAAGCGGTGCTGACAGTGGCCAATGCCAAGATGGCGGGCGCTGTGCGCGTGGTGTCCATTGAAAAAGGTCACGATCCACGTCAGTTTGCGTACATGCCTTTTGGCGGTGGCGGCGGATTGCATGTGTGTGCCATGATGCGTGAAGTGGGTGTGACCACGGGCATCGTACCGCGTTATCCCGGCGTCACCTCTGCCTTGGGTTGCGTGATGGCCGACATGCGTCACGACGCGGTGCAAACTTTGAACCAAGCTTTGCACGATGTGAACTTCAAAGAGGTGTTAGCGCGAATAGATCAATTGGCCGAAGCTTGCCAAGTGCGCCTTGATTCTGCAGGTGTGCGTTTTGTGAAGGTGGATGAAAACATTGCGCTCGACATGCTGTTCACAGGTCAAACTCACACACTTCAAGTGAATGTGCAGCGCTCTCAATTGACGTCTGAAGGTTTGCGCCAAGCATTCACAGAGGCTTATCAAAGCTCGTTTGGTCGTGTGCTTGAAGGCCCCGTCATTCGCGTCATGAACCTGCGCTATGCGCGAATCGGCCGTCGGCCTCAATTTGATTTGTCGGTGTTGGCACCGGTGGGGGCTGGAAGCACTCAGCCAGTCGGTGTACAAGCTGTGTACCACCAAGGAAAGTGGTGGGACGCCAAGCGCTATGCACGTTTGGCGTTGCCGGTAGGCGCCCAAGTTCAAGGCCCTGCCATCTTGGAGCAAGCCGACACCACGGTTTGGTTAGAGCCAGGCTTTGAAGCCAAAGTGGATGCCATGGGCAATCTGTTGGTAACGGCTCAGCGCTGATCGTCACTTTTCAATTTGATTGAAGAAAGTTTTTCATGACGCAACATTCAAAGTTTGCAGCTGCAAGCACAGCCTTGATCATTGTCGACTTGCAAAATGATTTCTTGTCGCCTCAAGGCGCTTATGCCCGTGGCAAGACTGTCAGTTCACAGGCCTTGTTGTTGCCTGCGCGCATTGCGCCAGTGGCCCAAACTTTGAAGGCGCAAGGCGGTTATGTGGCGGCCAGTCAATTCACTTTGTGGCCAGACGCCAAGGGTGAGCCGATGGTGTCGCCGCACCTGCTGGAGAAGCGGCCTTTTTTGAGACAAGGCGATTTTGCGCCAGGCAGTGAAGGTCAAGACAATGTACCTGAGCTCAAAGGTTGCGTTGATTTGGTGGTCTGCAAAGTGGCTTACTCGGCATTTTTCAACACCCAGCTCGATTGGGTGTTGCGCAAAGCCGGCATTGAAACCGTGGTGGTTTGCGGCATTGTGACCAATGGCGGTGTGGCCAGCACAGCGCGAGATGCGCATCTGCGCGACTACCAGGTGGTGGTGTTAAGTGATGGCTCAGCCGCCTTCAGCGATGCGCTGCATCTGGCTTCGCTGGCAGACTTGGCTTCGATTGGCCAGGTGATGACCTGCGACGCTTTTGTCAGCAGTTTGTCCTGAGCAACTTGGCATGAACGACTTGGCATGAACGACTTGGCATGAACGACTTGGCAGAAAATATTCACACACCCGTTGCCATCGTGGGTGCGGGGGCCTGCGGCTTAACTGCGGCCCTCGCCTTAAGCCGTCTGGGCATTGAGTGCGTGGTGTTAGAGCGCGATACAGTGCCTTCTGGCTCGACCGCTTTGTCCTCTGGTTTTGTGCCAGCGCCCTGCACACGTGTGCAGCAAGCAGCCCAAGTGAAAGACAGTACCGATCTCTTTGCGCAAGACATTCAGCACAAAGCGCATGGTCAAGCGGCGCCTGCGTTGGTGAAGGCCTACAGCGAGGCCATTGGCCCTGCGATGGATGCTTTAGAAACACATCACCATATTCCTTGGCTATTGCTCGACCAGTTTTTGTACCCAGGCCACTCCGTGCACCGCATGCATGCCGTGCCTGAAAAAACGGGTGAAGGTTTGATGAGCCGACTGCGTGCCGCTGCAGATACTGCGGGTGTCTTGGTATTGACCCAAGCCCAAGTGAAGGCACTGAATGCCGACGCAAGTGGTCATGTCCACAGCCTCAGCTATACCCAGCCTGATGGCACCATCAGCCACTTGTCTTGTGACGCTGTGATTTTGGCCTGCAATGGTTTTGGCAGCAATGCCAAGATGGTGCAACAACATTTGCCCGCCATGAAAGATGCGCAGTATGCGGGCCATGTGGGCAACGATGGCAGTGCCATTGCATGGGGTCTGCAATTGGGTGCCGAGTTGGCCGACATGGGTGCCTATCAAGGCCATGGGTCATGGGCCATTCCACAAGGCAGCCTCATTTCTTGGGCGCTCATGATGGAAGGCGGTATTCAAATCAACCGATTTGGTGCGCGTTTTCACAATGAGACTCAGGGGTATTCTGAGGCTGCTGTTCAAGTCTTGGGTCAACCCAATGGTGTGGCTTGGAATGTGTTTGACAATCAGCTTTTGCAATTTGCGCAAGACTTTCCAGACTTTGTGGCGGCGCAAGCTGCAGGTGCTGTGAAGTCGGCAGCCAATTCAGAATCGCTATCGGCCATTGTGGGATGTCCCGTCATGGCTTTAGAGAAAACTTTGGCCGAGGTGAATCAGTTGGCACGAGCCTCAACACTTCAAAATTCGGACGTCAATGACCGCTGGGGTCGAGGTTTCAAGAGACCTCTAGAAGCCCCCTTTCACGCTATCAAAGTCACGGGCGCCCTGTTT
The DNA here is from genome assembly GCA_027488115.1 of Comamonadaceae bacterium. Classification (GTDB taxonomy): domain Bacteria; phylum Pseudomonadota; class Gammaproteobacteria; order Burkholderiales; family Burkholderiaceae_C; genus Limnohabitans_A. The sequence goes on from JAIYCG010000011.1 coordinate 15,404, forward strand.
CACACACAAGGGGGCTTGAACATCGATGCGCAATGCCGAGTGCTCAAACCTGATGGCAAAACATTGCCCAATTTGTATGCGGCCGGCGGTGCAGCACGCGGTGTGTCAGGTCAAGAGGTTTGGGGTTATTTGTCAGGCAATGGCTTGCTCAGTGCCATTGCCGGCGGACACATTGCGGCGCATGCAGTCGCACAAAAAATGAGGAAGAACAAGTGATGACATTCAACGCCACAGAACCAGGCTCCAATGAGCATGCCATGACATTGGCGCAGCGTTTGCAGCAACCCAAGGCATTGTTGGCACCAGGTGTGTATGACGCCCTAAGTGCCCTGATTGCCGAACAAGCAGGCTTTGAAGCTTTGTATTTGTCGGGGGCTTCAATTGCTTATTCGCGTTTGGGCCGCTCCGACATTGGACTCACCACGGCCACAGAAGTGGCCCAAACCTTGGCGCATATCACTGACCGTGTGAAGGTGCCCGTGATTGTGGATGCCGATACAGGCTTTGGCAACGCGCTCAATACCCAACGCACCGTGCGTGATTTTGAGCGTGCAGGCGCTGCGATGATTCAAATTGAGGATCAAACATTCCCCAAACGATGCGGTCATTTGGATGGCAAAGGTGTGGTGCCTGTGGCAGAGATGCAAGGCAAATTGAAGGCTGCATTGGATGCGCGTCAAAGCAGCAACACCCTCATTTTGGCCCGCACCGACGCATTGGCCGTAGAAGGTTTAGAGCCGGCACTAGAACGTGCAGAGGCCTATTTGGCCTGTGGCGTCGATGCCTTGTTCATTGAAGCCCTGCGCTCACCTGAACAAATGCAACAAGCTTGTGCTCAATTTGCGCACCGAATTCCTTTGCTGGCCAACATGGTGGAGGGCGGACAAACGCCCATTCAAAGCGCTACCGAATTGGGCGAGCTTGGCTTTCGAATTGTGATATTTCCAGGCGGTACAGCGCGAGCAGTAGCTCACACTTTAGAGCGCTACTACGCTAGCTTGAAGGCCCATCAAACCACCTTAGCTTGGCGCGACCGCATGTTGAATTTTGATGAGCTGAATCAATTGATTGGCACACCCGAGTTATTGGCCCTCGGAAAACAGTACGAGGGCCAATGACGAGTCTTCCAACTCCACACATTCAAAGCCTCCGAGGACTTGAAAGGCTGATACAAATCGCCTTACAGATCTCGCAGGCTAGCGAGTTAGGGATACCCGTTGGGATTTTGAGACTGCCAGCGCCAAGTGTCTTGGCACATGTCATCGATTGATTTTTTGGCTTCCCAATTGAAGGTCCGTTGAGCATGTTCAGGATCTGCCCAATAAGCGGCAATATCGCCAGGGCGACGAGGCGACAGGACAAAGGGCAAGGCTCGGCCACATGCCGCGCTGAAGGCGTGGTGCATTTGCAGCACACTGATGCCTTGTCCACTGCCTAAATTAAAGATGAAGTGACCGCTACGCCCATGGGCGTAGCCCAAAGCTGCAACGTGCCCACTGGCCAGGTCGGTCACGTGAATATAGTCGCGAACACCTGTGCCGTCAGGCGTTGGGTAATCGTTGCCAAACACTTGCAAAGCTTCTCTTCTACCCACGGCAACTTGCGCAAGAAAGGGCATGAGGTTGTTAGGAACGCCCTGCGGATCTTCCCCCATCAAACCGCTAGGGTGTGCGCCCACCGGATTGAAGTACCTGAGTGATGTCATTGACCAAGCTGCGTCAGAAATCGAAACATCGGCCATGATCTGATCGACCATCAGTTTGCTTTGCCCATAAGGATTGGTGGGCGCTGTTGGCACCTGTTCATTCCAAGGTGGCTCAGAGGCGTCGCCGTAGACTGTGGCCGAAGAACTGAACACCAAGGTTTTGACATGGCACTGCTTCATGGCCTGTATGAGCACCACGCTGCCGTGCACATTGTTGTCGTAGTACTTCAAGGGCAAGTTGACCGACTCACCGACTGATTTCAAGCCAGCAAAATGAATGACGGCTTCAATGGCATGCTCCGTTAAAACCTTTTGAAGCAAATCAGCATTTCGGACGTCGCCCTCTATAAAAGTTGGGCGTGTACCGGTAATTTGTTGAATGCGATCTAAAACGCTGATTTTGGAATTGACCAAAGAGTCAATGATGACAGGCTGCCAGCCTTTTTCAATCAACTGCACACATGTGTGGCTGCCGATGTAGCCGGTGCCACCTGTCACCAATATCTTCATGAATTAATTCCAGGAAACCGCAGCCATGTCGTTGGCAAAAATAGGTGAACTGGACCACAAGCCCTTCAGGCCCTTTTTGTAAACCGCCGTGTTGGTGGCGTTGAACAAGAACACATTGACCGCATCGTTGGCAATCATGCGCTGCATGTCGCCAAACAGTTTGGTACGGTCTTTGGCGCCCGTGGTGGCAGAGTGTTTGGCTGCCAGATCGCGGAAGGCTTTGCTGTCATAGCCCCAGTAATACTGAGGGTTGGCATAGGCCATGTAATCGAGCGGCTCCACGTGGTTGATGACGGTGAGGTCAAAGTTACCTTTGAAGGTACCGCCCAACCATTGCGCCCATTCTACGTTTTCAATTTTGGCCACAATGCCTACCTTGGCCAATTGCGCTGCCAAGATTTCACCGCCTTTGCGAGCGTAGGGTGGTGGTGGCAGCGTAAGCGTCACATTCAAGGGTGTTTGAACACCAGCCTCTTTGAGCAATGCTTTGGCTTTCTCAGGATCAAAAGCGTATTGACCTGTGAGGTCGACGTAACCGGCATCGGTGGGCGCCATGTGGCTGCCAATGGGCTTGGCCAAACCTTCAAACACGCCATCAATGAAGGCTTTCTTGTCGATGGCATGTGACAAGGCGCGGCGAACTCGCACATCGTCAAAGGGTTTCTTTTTGTTGTTGATGGTCATGATGCCTTTGCCGGCCGTGCTGCCCATTTCCACCATGAAGCGATTGTCGGATTGAAATTGCTTCAAGCTTTGGGGAGACTGAAAGCGGGGCATGCCATCAATGTCGCCAGCCAACAAGGCGGCCACTTGCGCGGACGAGTCGTTGATGAAGCGGAAGGTCACTTTTTTGAGTTTGACGTTGGCGGCATCGCGGTAGCCATCCCACTTGGTCAAAGTGACAGCGGTTCCTTTGGCCCAATTTTCCAACTTGTAGGGTCCAGTGCCAATGGGCTTGGTGGCAGCACTGTCAGCAGAATTGGGATGCAAGATGACAGCGGTGTTCTCGCCCATGCGGAACAAGAAGTTGCCATCGGGGTTGTTTAAAACCAAGACCACCGTGTGCGCATCGGGCGTGGAGATGTAGCTGATGTTGTTGAACACAGCCCCCTTGGCTTTGTTGGTGCTCTTTTCGGCTTTGGCGCGATCAAAGCTGAACTTCACAGCAGCCGAGTCAAATACGGCACCATCTTGAAACTTCACACCTTTGCGCAACTTGAAGGTGAAGGCTTTGCCGTCAGCATCCATGGTCCAGCTCTCAGCCAACAAAGGTGTGACTGAACCATCGACATTGATTTTGGTCAGGCCCTCAAGAATGTTGTAGTGCACCACTTCACCAATGGCTGCGGCTGGCGCGGTGGTGGGGTCGAGGCTGGTGGGCTCCAAAATCATGCCCACGACTACGCTGTCTTTTTTGGACTGCGCTTGTGCAGCGGGATGTATCAGAATCATGCTGGTTGCTGCTACAAGGGCCAAACCAAATTGACCCAGTTGGCGGCGCGTTGAACGAGGTGCTTGTTTCATTGAAAACTCCTTCATCAAAAAATTAGACTTCATCTAGAAATAAGTGGCTGGCAGTTTTTTCAATCAGTGCGAGATACCTGGAATGGCAGCCAGCAATGCTTGGGTGTAGGGGTGTTGCGGTTTTTCAAAAATTTCATCTGCCGAACCAGCCTCCACCACCTGCCCATGCTGCAAAACGATCACATCGTCGCACATCAGGTTGACGACTGCAAGATCATGGCTGACAAACAAGTAACTCAAGCCGAAACGATCTTGCAAGTCCATCATGAGGTTAAGCACCTGGGCTTGCACCGACACATCCAAAGCACTCACGGGTTCATCGGCAACGATGAGCGAGGGGCGGGTGATGAGTGCCCTTGCGATGGCAATTCGTTGGCGTTGACCGCCTGAAAATTCATGCGGGTATTTGTCGAGATCTGACGCGCGCAAGCCAACTTCAGTGAGGGCGAGGGCTGCGCGGTCTTTTAAATCTTGGGCACTCAGTGCTTGTCCAGAACGGCTGTTCAAGGTGCTGTGCAGGGGCTCTGCCACGATGTGCAGCACTTTTTGCCTTGGATCGAGTGAGCCATAGGGGTCTTGGAAGACCATTTGAAAATCGCTGCGCGCTTGTCGTAGCTGGTCTTGTGGCAAAGCATTCAAGTCTTTTCCCTTGAACAAGACGCTTCCTTGCGTCGGTTTTTCTAGGGCCATGACCAAACGGGCCAAGGTCGATTTGCCAGAGCCAGACTCGCCCACAATGCCCAGACTCTTGCCGGCGGTCAATTGAAAACTGACACTCTTCACGGCTTGGATGTGCGCAGCCTTGGCAAACACAGAAGGCTTGGGCAAAGCATATTGTTGACTGACATGTTGCACGTCTAGCAATAGATCTTGGGGGGCGCTCATTTCAAGGCCTCCAATTTTTCCCACTCAGGACAACGCACCCAATGCTCGGCAAAGGGGGCTGAGAGGTCGGCACGTTGGGAAACCTTGACACGGCCTGTGTTGGGCACACGTTCAAGCTGTGGCAAAGTCAGCCTGCAACTGTCTTGCACATAGGCGCAGCGTTCTGCAAAGGCACAGCCTAGTGGCCAGTTGAAAATTTCTGGCACATTGCCCGCGATGGTTTGCAGTCGTGTACCGCGTTTCAAACCCAGCTTTGGGCGAGCAGCAAACAGGCCTTGGGTATACGGGTGCGCGCGCATCCCAAACAGTTCTTGAGTGGGTGCACTTTCAACCACGGCACCGCCATACATCACCATGACGCGTTCCACTTGGTCGCGCATGAGGCCCAAATCGTGGCTAATCAGCAGGAGACCCATGCCGTCTTCGGCCACCAATTGGCGAATCAAGGCCAACACTTCTTTTTGGACAGTGACATCCAATGCCGTGGTGGGTTCGTCGGCAATCAAAATATCGGGTTGGCAGGCCAAAGCAATGGAGATCATGACGCGCTGGCGCTGACCGCCTGACAGTTGGTGAGGGTAATTGTCCAGTCGTTCACGCGCCCGAGGCAATTGAACGCGATCTAACAATTCAAGCGCACGTGCTTTGGCAGTCGCCAAGTCCATACCCTGATGCAACTGAAGCGGCTCGGCAATTTGTTTCCAAATTGGATGCAAGGGATTGAGGGCGGTCATGGGCTCTTGAAAAATCATGGCCATTCGCGCACCTCTGAGGCTGCACAAGGCTTCATCGCTCATTGGCGTCAACTCAGTGCCGTTCAATTCAATCGAGCCCGACACTGTGGCCCGATCTGGCAACAATCCCATGATGGCCAAGGCAGTGAGCGATTTACCGCAACCACTTTCACCAATCAAGCCCAAAGTGTCACCGCGCTGCATCTCAAAATCGACACCTCGCAAAGCTTCTAATTGACCATGCGATGTTTGCAACGCAACGCGCAAATTGCGAACAGACAGCAAAGGGGTGGTGCTTGAAGTGGTCATGTTCAAATCGGTGCGCCTATCGCATTCTCGACAAACGCGGGTCGAGCAGGTCACGCAGTCCATCGCCCATCAAATTGAGGCCAAACACGGCCAGAGCAATGGCGATGCCTGGATACACCGCCAGCATGGGCGCTTGAAACATTTGCGATTGCGCTTCGTTCAGCATGCGACCCCAGCTGGGATTGGGGGGTTGGGTGCCCAGTCCCAAATAGGACAATGCGGCTTCCGCCAAGATGGCAATGGCAAATTGCACGGTGGCTTGCACAATGAGCACACTGGCCACGTTGGGCAATACATGCTCCCACGTAATGTCCCATTTGGTTTTGCCAGCGGCTCTGGCAGCCAAGGTGAAGTCGCGCGACCACACTGCATTGGCGGCGCCCCGCGTGATGCGCGCAAACACAGGGATATTGAAAATACCAATGGCAGTGATACTGACCACCAAGCCCGGCCCATAAATAGCAGTGAGCAAAATGGCTGAAAGCAAGGCGGGAAAAGCAAAAGTGAAGTCGGCAGCGCGCATCACGACTTCTTCGACCCAACCGCGTTGGGCAGATGCCAACAAGCCCAGCGGAACCCCCAAGCCTAAGCCAATGCCCACCGCAATGAAACCGACCAGCAAAGAGTTTTGACTGCCCACCAACAAGAGTGACGCAATGTCGCGGCCTAAACTGTCTGTGCCAAACCAATGTTGGGCACTGGCCGCTGCCAATTTGTTGGGGATGTCTATGTCACCTACGGGGTAGGGCGACCAAAATAAAGACACGGTTGCACTGACCACAAGCAACATCACAATGGCCGCACCCACCACAAAACTGCGGTGCTTGAAGGCGCGTTGCGCACTGTGTTTGAAGCTTTTCAAAGTGCTCATGCGGCGGCAGCCTCTGTTTTCAAACGTGGGTCAATCCAGGCATAAAGCAGATCGATGCAGAAGTTGATCAAAATGACCATGGCCGACAGCAGCATCACCACATCGCGCACCACAATCAAATCGCGGTTGGCAATGGCCTGAAAAATAAGGCGACCAATGCCTGGTAGTACAAACACGTTTTCGATCACGATGGCACTGGTGATGAGGTTGCCGAACTGCAAACCCATGACCGTAATCACCGGAATCATGGCGTTGCGCAAAACGTGACGCCACAGAACCTGCTGCTTAGACAAACCCTTGGCGCGCGCAGTGCGCACGTAATCTTCCGACATCGACTCAATGACGGCCGAGCGCGTGACGCGAGTGAGGATGGCGGTTTGAACTGCCGCCAAGGCCATGGCCGGCAAGATCAAGGCAGCCATGCCAGCCCAGAAGCCACCGCCGTCTTCTTCAGACCAGCCCGGAAATCCGCCCGCGCTCACCCATTGAAGTTGAACTGCAAAAAGCAAGATCAACAAAATGGCCAACCAAAAATTAGGCACGGCCAACCCCAATTGGCTGAGTGTCATGACCCCCACATCGCCAGCTGTGTTTTGCTTGGAGGCAGCATACAAACCCAGACACAAGGCCACCAAAACTGTCAGGCTCATGGCCATGATGGCCAGCGGCAAGGTGACATGCATGCGCTCCATCATGAGCACAGCTGTGGGCGTGTCGTAAGAAATACTCATGCCCGATTGACCTTGAAGCAAGCCACCCACCCATGCGACATAACGCGAAAGGGCGGGCTGGTTCAGGCCCAATTTTTCTTCCATGGCTGCCAAAGATTCGGGGGTAGCGGTTTCGCCCAAAATAACTTGCGCCGCATTGCCGGGCAACCATTCCAGCACGCCAAAAACCACCACCGACGTGACCGCCAAGGTGGCAAAAAAACTGAGGAAACGTTGGAGCACAAACGAAGACACGCGTTATCCTTGTGTCTTCAGGGTTGGCGTCCCTTCGGCCATGTTGGCAAGACAGGGCGGGGGCATTGATAAAGGGCTTTTAGATGACATCTCAGAACATTGTAAACACCCGTTTGAGCCAAAGAGCCAACCCGCATTACGGCAGCATTGCCGACATTGCAGGATTGCATGTGGGCCACTTTACCTCTAGCCAACGCCTAACGGGCTGTTCGGTGGTGTTGGCGCCCCAAGGTGCCGTAGGTGGTGTTGACGTGCGGGGTGCAGCCCCCGGCACCCGAGAAACAGATTTGCTCGACCCTTCCAATTTGGTCGACAAGGTGCACGCTGTGTTGTTGTCTGGCGGAAGCGCCTTTGGCCTGGACGCGGCCAGTGGCGTGATGCGATGGTTGGACGAGCGCAATTTAGGATTTCAAACTGGCCATGGCTGTGTGCCCATTGTTCCAGCCGCCGTATTGTTTGACTTGCCTCTGGTGCGAGAAGGCGACAACGCCAAAATCAGGCCCGATGCAGCTGCCGGTTATGCGGCTTGCGAAGATGCGCTGTATCAAAAGCCCATGGCGGCCAGTGCCATGCGTTCGGTCGTGCCCCCCATGTCGGGCAATGTGGGTGCCGGTGCAGGGGCGATGGTAGGTAAATTGTTTGGCTTGAACCGGGCCATGAAAGGCGGCATAGGACATGCCTTGGTCAAAGTGGGGCTCTGGCAAGTGGGTGCCATGGTGGCCTGCAATGCTGTGGGCGATGTGATCGATCCTGCCAATGGCCAAGTGTTGGCAGGTGCCCGAACTGCCGATGGCACGCGCTTGCTTAACACGCAACAAGCTTTGCTGGCGGGTCAGAAATCCGCCGTTCCCATGGCGGGCACCAACACCTCCATTGGTGTGGTGGCCACCAATGCCACCCTGAACAAAGCGCAAGCCAAACGCTTGGCCATGAGTGCACACGATGGGTTTGCGCGCAGCATTCGGCCAGCGCACACCACCTTGGATGGCGATACCTTGTTTGCCATTGCCACCTGTGCTGAAACCGCAGCACCCGACATGCTGCTGCTGACCGTCATGGCTGCGGAAGCTACAGCCCAAGCCACTGTGAACGCCATCTTGTTTGCCAATGGCGTGCACACTTTGAAAGGCTATTTGCCTTCCGCGATGGAGCTCAACCCTTAAACTTCAGAGCGCTTTATTCAACGGTGAATGTGAGACCGGCATGGGACTGCAGTCGCGCAATGAGTGAGTTGCCCATGGCTGATGCGGGTGTCCAAAACCCGCCCTTGGTGGCAGGGGCATCTTTCAACAAACAAATGGCCGCTTCGGCAATCATTTTGGAAGTGCTGCCGTAACCTGGATCGCGGTCGCCCTTCACGCCCACCTGCACCGATTGGCCTTGCTCGTTGGTGGCAATGAACAGCACGTCGTAACTGCCTGCTTCGCGCTCAGCTTTGGAAGGGCCTTCGCCAGGTTTGAGTTTGTCTTCGCTCATGCTCTTGTCTTGCGCAATGGCGTTGGCAATGGCTTCGCCTTTTTCACCAGGTCCGGTGACGATCATTTCGTCGTATGCAAAATCAGCGCCCCACACATGGTTCAACAAAAAATTGGAGCGGTGCACATTGCGGGTGTTGATGGTGGCCATGATGAAAGGGGCAACCCAGACGCCCATCACTTCATCTAGCATGGGTTTGTGGCCTGTAGGTTGGCGTGGGCCCTCAAAGCCAGGTGTGAGTGAGAAGGGATTTTTGAGCAAGTCAATGACGCCTGGCTGTGTGGCTGCTGCGGCCATGGTGGCTTTGAAGCTGGCTGCGGTGCCGCCTGAGAAAGTACCCTTCATTTTGCGAACCCGACCGCGCACACGCTGTGCAGGCTTGCCAAACTTTTTGGTCATTTCTTCTTGTGCCATGAACACACCCAAATCGAAAGGACTGGAGTCAAAGCCGCAAGAGAAGACCAAGCGTGCGCCAGATTTTTCTGCAGCGGCTTGGTGTTGGTCAATCATGTGGCGCATCCAGGCTGGTTCGCCGCACAAGTCAACATAACCAACGCCTGATTCTGCGCAGGCTTTGACCAACTCGTTGCCATACAACTGGTAGGGGCCAACGGCCGAAATGACCAAACGTGTTTTGGCCATAAGGACTTTCAATGAGGCCTCGTCGCTGCTTTCAATGACCACCAAAGGTGTAGAAGCAGGTGCGCCAATTTCGTCTCTGACTGCTTGCAGTTTGTCTAAACTGCGTCCTCCCATGGCCCATGTCAGGCCAGTGTCTGAGCGGGTGAGTAAATACTCTGCAATGAGGCGTCCTGTGAAGCCAGTGGCGCCGTGCACCACGATGTCGAATTCTTTGGTCATGAAATTTCTATCCTTAAAGAATGCATGAGCTTAGGGGTTTGACATTGCGAAAGCTGTCGCATAGGCGAAGTGATTTAGAACCACATTTTTGTGACAATGCCTATCAACCCACAAACGCCAATGACCTGCATCACATTGCGCTTGAATTTGAGCAGCGCAACGGCGGCAGCGACCGCAATGATGGCAGAAGGTATGTCCAATGATCCACTAAAGCCCTGAGGCCACAGCGTGTGATAGCCAAAGAACAAAGCCAAATTCACTATCACTCCCACCACTGCTGCAGTGATGGCCGTCAGTGGCCCCGTGAATTTCAAATCATTGTGCGTGCTTTCCACAAACGGCCCACCGGCGAAGATAAAAATGAACGATGGCAAGAAAGTAAACCAAGTGACCAGCATGGCTGCCAAGGCGCCTGCTAAAAACAAACTGTCTGGGCCCAACACTGCTTTCACATAGCCGCCCACAAAACCCACAAAAGCCACCACCATGATGAGGGGGCCAGGTGTGGTTTCACCCAAAGCCAAGCCATCCATCATTTGAGTGGCCGTGACCCAGCCAAACTGTTCTACCGCGCCTTGAAATACATAGGGCAATACGGCATAAGCACCGCCGAATGTGAGCAGAGCAGCTTTGGTGAAAAACCAACTCATCTGGGTGAAGGTGTGATCCCATCCGTTTTGAATGATCAAATAGCCCATGGGCAAGATCCACAACATCACGCCTGCCGTCAGCACCTTGAGCAAGCGTCTCAAAGAGAAGATGGCATGCGAAGGCGTGGGCGTGTCATCGTTGAACAGCGCCGCTCCGAAGTTGGCTTGGGAAGCAGCATGACCGCCCCCTGCGCTGAAGGCGTCAGGCCACATGCGGCCGCCCACAAAACCGATGATGGCTGCTGCCAAGACGATGATTGGAAAGGGCACATTGAGTGCAAAGATGGCCACGAAACTTGCCGCTGCAATGGCCATCAGAAAATTATTTTTCAACGTACGCGAGCCAATGCGATGTGCTGCTTGCAGAACAATGGCGGTCACTGCAGGCTTGATGCCATAGAACAACCCGGCCACCCATGCCACTTGACCATAGGCGATGTACATCCAAGACAGGGCAATTAAGAGAAACAAGGAGGGCAGAACAAACAAAACACCGGCCACAATGCCGCCCTTTGTTTTGTGCATCAACCAGCCAATGTAGGTGGCCAATTGCTGGGCCTCAGGCCCTGGCAGAACCATGCAGTAATTGAGTGCATGAAGAAAACGTTTTTCAGAGAGCCAACGCCTTCTAACCACCAATTCCTCGTGCATGATGGCAATTTGTCCCGCTGGCCCACCAAAGCTGATGAAGCCCAACTTGAGCCAAAAGACAAAGGCTTGCCAAAAACTCACAGGAGCCGGCCGTTCAGTCAGACTTGAGGTCAGGTTTGGGGTTGATGTTGTCATGGTAGACCAAGTTTATCGGGTTATGGCTAATGCCTTCATGACAAATTGGCTTCACAATTCTTTTCACAGCCAAGGGGGGTGAAAGCAAGCAATGACTTATTTTGCCGATCAATTTTTTCCTATATTTCAATGGATGATTCAATGAATTCCTTCAGTTTGACTCAAGCACAGGCCATCATCACTAGCGCACTTGCTGCTGCCCGGCACAAAGCTTACAAGCCCATGGGCGTGGTGGTGGTTGACGCGGCGGCCCAAGCCATTGCCTTTGCACGTGAAGATGGCGCCAGTGCTTTGCGCTTAGACATTGCGCACGGCAAAGCAGGTGCGGCCATCGGCATGGGGGTGAGCAGTCGTGCGTTGGCAGCCAGGGCCAAGGACATGCCCGCTTTTTTCGGCACCATTGCCAGCAATGCGCAGCATCCCTTTATTCCTCAAACTGGGGCCGTGCTCATTACCAATGCCCAAGGGCAAATTGTTGGCGCAGCCGGTGCCTCGGGTGGAACTGGCGATGAGGATGAAGAAATAGTCATTGCGGGTATTGCAGCTGCTGGTTTGCATCACCTCTAAGTTGCACCGAAGAATGAAGAACTTCCACACAGTAGGCTGCGGCTGCGGCGTCGACATTCATGCGCACTTGGTGCCATAGAATTTTCTGCAATGTTTGAGAAGCAGTGCTGGACGCCATGCGACCTAATCGCTGCTGAAACCCCGCCTAAACCCGGTCTCAATTCATCTGAATTCAAAAGGACAAACAATGAAATCTCCATGGATCTCTGGGCTGCGAAGTGTCTCGCTCACTGTGCCCGATTTGGCTGCGGCTGAGACTTTTTACACCCAGACTTGGGGCCTTACGGTAGCCGACAGAAGCTGGGGCACGATTTACTTCCGGGGCAGTGGCAATGACCATCACTTGCTGGCGCTGCATGAGGCAGCTGGCACACCCCAGTTGCGCTTGGTCACTTTGCGCGCACGCAGTGCAGAAGCCTTAGATCACATTGCGCAAGCTGCAGTGGTGGCTGGCGGCACGGTAGAGCGCAGAGGCGCAGCGGCAGACCCTGCTGGGGGCACTGTGTTGGTCATTCGCGATCCAGATGGCCGCCGCATAGAAGTTGTGCATGGCGATGCCCAGCGTGCCGATGACACACCTGTACCAAAAGATCAGCCCATTCGTTTGGCGCACGCTGTGCTTAACAGCCATGCCGTAGAAGCCACGCGTGAATTTTTTGAAAAAGCATTGGGCTTTGTCTTGGCCGATCGCACCCGCATCATGGCCTTCATGAATTGCGACAACGACCACCACACCATCGCCTTGGGCGACACCGACAACGATGCACTCAATCATGTGGCCTTTCTCATGCCCACGCTTGACTCGGTGATGCGAGGCGGCGGCCGTCTGAAAGATTTTGGGTTGCCACCCCAGTGGGGGCCCGGACGTCATGGTCCTGGTGACAATGCGTTCAATTACTTTGTTGACCCATTTGGCATCGTCATTGAATACACCGCAGAAATTGAACAAATAGATGAAACGTATCAGGCAGGCCGTCCCGAAGATTGGACTTGGCCCGCAGGCCGAATTGACCAGTGGGGCATTGGCCAAATGCCAACCGATCATTTGAAACAAGCACAGCGCAGAGTGCTATTCATGCCCCAACTCGATTGATCCCTTGCAAAGCTCACGACACGGAGACCCACGATGAACTTGTCTAGAAGAACACTCATAGCAACTGGCCTCGGCCTGTTTCATTTCGAAATGGCAAAGGCTGCTACGTTTCCTTTGCGCGCTGCAGGTAACTGGCCACAAAAACCTGTGAAGTTCATCATTCCCAATGCGCCGGGCAGTTCAGTCGACACCATTGGCCGTTTGCTTATGCTTGAAATGGCCAAGTCCATTCAGCAAGCTGCAGTCGCCGACAACAAGGCCGGTGCAGCCGGCGCGTTGGGCGCTGAAGCGGCGCGCATTTCAACACCTGATGGCTATACCTTGCTGATTGGATCTACCACTGCTATTTCAACAGCACCTTTGTTGCAAAAAGCTGTGCGCTACGACCCCTTGGCTGATTTCGAATTGATCAGCTTGGTGGCTTTGTTGCCCAATGTGTTGGTTTGCAATCCTGCCTTGCCCATCAAGACCACCAGAGACCTCATTGCTTATGCCAAAAGCAAAGGCGACAAAAGCAACATGGCCTCTGCTGGTGTGGGCTCGGCAAGTCATTTAGCGGGCTTGGCGTTTCAGTCAGCAGCAGGATTCACTTCTTTGCATGTACCCTACAAAGGTGGTAGTCAGGGTGTTGCTTCTGTGGTGTCCGGAGAAACCGATTGGGTGCTCACACCTGCGCCAGCAGCCATGTCGCTGGTGGCCGGTGATCGACTCCGTTTGCTGGGCCACAGTTTGCCCGTGGGTGCTGAAGGCGTCGGCGATGCGCCATCGCTGGCTGCCACGGTACCTGGCTTTGAATTTGCAGGATGGATTGGTTTGCTAGCGCCCAAGGGCTTGCCGTCAGCTATTTCTGTGGCTTTGGCTGAGACAGTTCAAAAAGCATTGCAAACCCGAGAGATCATTCAAGCATTTGAAACCAATGGCGCAGTGCCTTCCTCATCAACATCTGCAGAGTTTCGACGTTTCTTAGAGCGCGACATTGCTACCAACAAAAAAGCCATTGCCATGGCGGGTATTCAAGCTGAATAACATGACTTGTTTGCAAAGTATTTTCATTCGCGCTTTCAAAGCCATCAGGCTCACTGGTTTTTAATGGGCTTTGCGTTAAGCTTGGCTTCTATTTTGAAGCACACCCCATGGAAATCAAAGTCAACTTTCTCGACAAACTTCGCCTAGAAGCCAAGTTTGACGACTTCACAGTCGTGGCCGACCAACCCATTCGTTACAAAGGCGATGGCTCGGCCCCTGGCCCCTTTGACTATTTTCTGGCTTCCTCGGCTTTGTGCGCGGCTTATTTTGTGAAGTTGTATTGCGATACCCGCAACATTTCTACAGAGCACATACGTCTGTCTCAAAACAACATTATTGACCCAGAAAACCGCTACGCCCAGATTCTCAAAATTCAGGTGCAGTTGCCGCCCGACATTTATGAAGTAGACCGCCGCGGCATCTTAAACTCCATTGAACGCTGCACCGTTAAAAAAGTGGTGCAAGAAGGCCCCGAGTTTGTCATTGAAGAAGTGGCCAACCTGGATGAAGACGCACAAGCCTTGCTCAGCCTCAAGCCTGATGACCAAAGCAGTACCTTCATTTTGGGCAAAGACTTGCCCTTGGAAAAAACCATTGCCAACATGTCAGGCGTCTTGGCGGGCCTCGGTATCAAGATTGAAATTGCCTCATGGCGCAACATCATTCCCAATGTGTGGTCTTTGCACATTCGCGATGCCCATTCGCCCATGTGTTTTACAAATGGCAAAGGCGCCACCAAAGAAAGCGCTTTGGCCTCTGCCTTAGGTGAATACATAGAGCGCCTGAACAACAACCACTTTTATGCGGGCGCCTATTGGGGTGAAGACTTGGCCAATGCCGAGTTTGTGCATTACCCCAATGAGAAATGGTTCAAACCTGGCAAGAAAGATGCGCTGCCCAAAGAAATTCTAGACCCGTACTGCTTGAGCCTTTACAACCCCGATGGCGAGTTAAAAGGCTCGCACTTGATTGACACCAATTCGGGCAATGTGGCACGTGGTATTTGTTCCTTGCCTTTTGTCCGGCAATCAGACAATCAAGCGGTTTACTTTCCGTCCAACTTGGTCGAGAACTTGTTTGTGAGCAACGGCATGAGTGCGGGCAACACCTTGGCCGAAGCGCAAGTGCAGTGCTTGTCCGAAATTTTTGAACGTGCAGTGAAGAAAGAAATTTTGGAGGGCGAAATTTGCTTGCCCGATGTGCCGTCCGAAGTGTTGGCCAAATACCCTAGCATCATGGCTGGCATTCAAGGCCTTGAAGCGCAAGGCTTTCCCGTGTTGGTGAAAGATGCATCGCTGGGTGGCAAATACCCCGTCATGTGCGTCACCCTCATGAACCCTCGCACCGGCGGTGTGTTTGCCTCCTTTGGTGCGCACCCCAGCTTGGAAGTGGCACTTGAACGCAGCCTCACAGAGCTCCTGCAAGGACGCAGCTTTGAAGGCTTGAACGATTTGCCGCCCCCCACCTTCGAAAGCAATGCCGTCACCGAGCCCTACAACTTTGTAGAGCACTTCATTGACTCCAGCGGCATTGTGTCTTGGCGCTTTTTTAGCGCTACACCCGATTATGAGTTTGTGGAATGGAACTTTGCAGGCCAAGGTCCTACAGCCAATGCAGACGAAGCCGCCAGCTTGTTCGGTATTTTGAAAAGCATGGGCAAAGAAGTTTACACAGCTGTGCACGATCAGCTGGGCGCCATCGCTTGCCGCATCTTGGTTCCCGGCTATTCAGAAATTTACCCATTAGAAGATTTGATTTGGGACAACACCAACAAAGCATTGTTGTTTCGCGAAGACATTTTGAACTTGCACAAGTTAAACGACAAGCAATTGACCGCACTGCTAGACCGTCTGGAAAACAACGAGCTAGACGAATACGCCGACATTGCCACCCTCATTGGCATTGAGTTTGACGAGAATACTGAGTGGGGTCAGTTGACCGTACTAGAGTTGAAGCTGCTGATCAATTTGGCGTTGAAGCAATTAGAAGCAGCGCTTGAATTGGTGGGCGCCTTCTTGCAATACAACGACAACACCGTAGAGCGTAAGCTGTTTTACCAAGCGCTCGATGCCGCACTGGCCATCCATCTGGATGACGAATTAACCATGAGCAACTACACTCATAATCT
>JAIYCG010000026.1 GCA_027488115.1 Comamonadaceae bacterium
CCTTCGGCGTTCTCAATCACCTTGGTGGTGTTGCCTTCCATGATGGCCACACACGAGTTGGTGGTGCCCAAGTCAATGCCAATGATTCTTCCCATGTTCTTCTCCGGTAATCTAAAAAATGCTTGAATGAATCAGAAGTAGGGGCGGTTTGGGCTATTTCAAGGTCAAATTGCTTGAAATTGGGCCTTTTTTGCCCGCTTTCGCCCAAAACCAGGCTGTTATCTACTTCCGAGGGACGTTATTTGGGGGCCGTGACAGTCACCAAGGCGGGGCGCAATACGCGTTCTGCAATCAGGTAGCCCTTTTGCAAAACGGTGACCACGGTGTTGGCGTCTTGCTCAGCGGGTACCACACTGATAGCTTGGTGGTGGTGAGGGTCAAACTTGGTACCAGCGGCAGGGTTGATTTCCACCACTTTGTTGCGTTCCAAAGCGCTTTTCAATTGGCGAAGCGTGGCTTCTGCACCTTCGCGAATTTGCTCTGGCGTGACGTTTTGGATGGCCAAACCTGCCTCCAAACTGTCTAACACGGGTAGCAGGCTGTCGGCAAATCCTTCGACTGCAAATTTACGGGCTTTGGAGATTTCTTCGTCTGCTCGTCTGCGGGCATTCTGCACATCGGCTTGGGCACGCAAGTACTGATCGGCCAAGTTGGCGTTTTGAGCTTTGACGTTGGCCAGTTCGGCTTGGGCATCTGCCAAAGGGTCGACAGGTGCAGGCGTTTGTTGAGCTTGGGTATCTGTCCCCATGGCTGCAGCGGCTGCAGCCAAGGCTTCTGCCGTGGGCATGACGTTTGCGGCGCCAGGATTGGGGTTTTGATGGAAGGTGTTTTGTGAGTTGGAATCAGACATGAAATGCATCCGCAATAAATGACAACGCCCCAAACTTGGGGGCGCTTTGTGGGATTTCAAGCCCCGTTGTGCAAAGTGCCAAAGGGGCCCGAGTCAGATCAAGACAGTTCTAGCAATTCGACGTCGAACTTCAAGGTGGCGTTGGGTGGAATCACGCCGCCTGCGCCGCGGGAACCATAGCCTAAGTCGGAAGGAATGATCAGGGTGCGTGTGCCACCGATTTTCATACCAGCCACGCCTTCGTCCCATCCGCGAATGACCATGCCTGCACCCAAACTAAATTGGAAGGGGTCTTGGCGGTCTTTGCTAGAGTCAAACTTGGCGCCTTGTTCGCCGTCTTTGTACAACCAGCCTGTGTAATGAACGGTAACTGTTTGGCCCTTGGTGGCTTCGGCGCCGTCGCCGACCACGGTATCTTCGTATTGCAAGCCAGTGGTTGTGGTGATCATGAATGTATCCTTGTCAGGGGGTCATAGAAAAGCCAGTTCGTGACTGGCCTAAGGGATGGATTATGCCAGTGGATCGCAAGCCACTTGTATCTCTTGAAGCCTTGGGGCCGACTAGGCTTGCCTTTTCGCCAAGTCTTGCATCAAAGCTCGAACGCCATAAATCCAGGGGGGTGCTTGGTCTGAGGTGGTGACTCGGTTGAAGAGGGTTCCCAGTTGTGGGGTTGAGATAGCGACCGTATCTCCCACAACATGGGTGAAACCTTGGCCAGGGCCATGCCGATCTTGGGTGGGTGCAAACATGGTGCCCAGAAACAAGACCAAGCCATCCGGGTACTGGTGGTAAATGCCAATGGCTTGTTCAGCCAAGTCTAAGGGGTCGCGGCTAATTTGACTGAGCGAGCTGCTGCCTTGCATCACAAATCCCTCGGGCCCGTTGACGGTCATGCTGAGGTCGGTGGTGCGCACGTTGTCGATGCTGTAGTTCTCGTCAAACAAGCGAATGAAAGGGCCAATGGCGCAACTGGCATTGTTGTCTTTGGCTTTGCCCAACAAAAGCGCGCTTCGGCCTTCAAAGTCGCGCAGATTGACATCGTTGCCCATGGCGGCACCAACGACTTTGCCTTTGGAATTGATGACCAACACAATCTCGGGCTCTGGGTTGTTCCAGGAACTGCCGGGGTGCAAGCCCACATCGAAGCCTGAGCCGACAGCACTCATGGCTTGCGACTTGGTGAAAATTTCGGCGTCAGGGCCAATGCCTACTTCTAAATATTGCGACCAAACACCTTGAGCCACCAAGACTTCTTTGAGCTTCATGGCTTGAGCTGAACCCGGTTTGACATTTCTCAGGTTGTCGCCCATCACGCTGATAACAGCTTTGCGAACGCTTTCTGCCTTGGCGGCATCACCTCGAGCTTGTTCTTCAATGACGCGCTCAAGCATGCTGGCAACAAATGTCACGCCTGCGGCTTTGATAGCCTGCAGGTCTGTAGGGGCGAGGAACCAAGCTTGATGAGGATCTTGGATCCTTGGGTCGGAGTTTTCCCAAATTTTAGAGCTTGACCAAGTCCTTGCTCGGTGCTGCTTCACCAGCTTCGCAGCATTTTCAAGCTCCATCAAGTCTGCGCTGGTGATGGCAATTGCAGATAAATCCGTGAGTTCTTGTTCACCAACTTTGACCAAGTAAGGTCCTTCACCTGGCACCCAAATTCGACCAATCAAAACGGCTTCGGCAGCGTCAATTGGCAAAGTCTCTTTCAGTGAGGGAAAGCTTGAAATTGCCACGATTCGTTGTCCTAAAGAAAGTTCTTGTAAAGAGGTGCTTGCACAGATGACTTAAAGATAGATTTTTTGCAAAAGAGTGACCAAGGTTTGTGCCTGGTTGCTGGTGAGTTTACCGCCAACATTTCTTTCGAGTTCTGATGCCGCAATTTCTGCTTCTGCCATCAGATCCTTGCCTTTCTCGGTGGGGTGAAGCCCCACGGCACGGCCATCATGCGGATGAGGTAAACGTTGAATCAACCCACGGGAGTCCAAAGATTGAATCAGGCTTACTAAATTGGGCGGCAAGATGTTCAATGAAGCGCAAAGTTGACGCGATGTCACGCCAGGGTTGTGAACGATGACGGACATGACAGAAAAATCAACCGGCTTAAGACCATAAACAGCCATTTTTTCTAAAAACTCCTCAATGATGGCCAAGGCGGCACGACGAGCGTTGTAGCCAATCAAGGTTTCTAGAAAGCGGGTGTCGACTGTTTCAACAGCAGTCACCGGAATTTTCTTGCTGCGTTGCATGGTGATGAAAGGCTTTTATAAAAATGCTTTGTGAACGCTTTGGGACAAGGTGCATGCCAGCTTCTACAAAAAAACAAAGCCCGAGAACTTGGACGGTTCTCGGGCATGTTGAGATCAGTCCAATATTAGGAATCGACAGTGAAGCCAATGCGCTTGATCAAGGGACCCCAGCGCTCTAATTCAACTTGAGAGCTTCTGAGTTGATCAGCAGGCGTGCCGCCAAAAGGAATCAAACCAACGATGGTCAATGCTTCTTGAACGCTTTTGTCTTTCAATGCCGCGTTGATGGCGGCATTGGCTGCTTGAACGATGTTGGCAGGTGTTTTGGCGGGAGCGTAAAAGCCAAACCATTCTTCTACAGTCAGTTCTGGAAAACCTTGCTCTGCAAAAGTGGCAACCTCTGGCACAAAGGGTGAACGTGTTTTACCCGACGTTGCCAATATGCGCATCTTGCCAGCTTTGTGATTGGCAATGAAGTCACCATGGGGTGTGAACATGCATGCAATTTGACCGCCAACCACATCGGTTACGCCTGGCACAGAACCGCGGTAGGGGGCATGTTTGAACTCAAAGTTTTGGTTGAGACCCAGCAAAGCACCTATGAAGTGAGGTGTAGAGCCTGCTGCGGGGGAACCATAGCTTGCATCTGCAGGATTGGCTTTGGCCCAAACTACAAAGTCCTTCACATTCTTAACGCTGGCCGGCACCATGGGGCCCACAGCAAAACCGTGGTGAATCATGGAACTTGTGCCAACCGGGGTGAAATCTTCAAAGGGTTTGTATTGAAGATTTTTGTAGATGTGAGGAAACAGTGAGATTGGCGAAAAAGGGGTCATTGCCAGCACAGACCCGTCGGCAGGCGCACTCTTAAGAAGATTGAGCGCAATTTGTCCGCCAGCACCAGGGCGGCTGTCGATCACACCCGCATTTTTGCTGTAGCTTGAACCGCCAAATTTTTCAGCGACACGGCGAGCGCAGATGTCGCCAGAACTGCCAGGCGGAAAGCCATAAAGCACTTTGACTTGCTCTATAGGCAGGCCACTTTGCGCCCATGATTGTTGAAAAGCAGTGCTGCCCACAATGGCAGCTCCTACTGTGGTCTGCAAAAATTCACGACGATTTGTCATGCTTGTCTCCTCTTGGGGTGGTTGAAAAAATGAACAAATTGCGGATCTCTTACATCAACTGCACAAAGCTTTGATGTCATTGGGCACTGCAATGGCTTTGATTCGATCTGGATCATCAGGGTGCTTGATGCAAAAGGCACGAACCTCTGTGCCTTCGCACAAAACGGTGTCACCGCGCATCACCACGTGTTTGTGGATGAAGGTTTTCTCTCTCCACTCTTGCACGCTGGTGTGTATTTGTAGTGTTTCGCCGTAGGTGGCAGGCCGCCCAAACTTGGTATTGATTTCTAACAACGGTGTACCAATGATGCCGGAGGTTTTGACCAACTCGCGCCAAGGTTGAACCCCGCACTTGACAAAAAAGTTGAGTGAGGAGGCGTCCATCCATTTGGAAAAATTGGGGAAAAACACAATGCCTGCAGGGTCGCAATCACCGAACATCACTTGCACTTCGTAAACAACTGTTTTGCTCATCAATGACTTTCTGGGCTGAGGTCAGCGAGGTGACATGCGAAGTGCGCCATCTAAACGAATCACCTCGCCGTTCATGTGGCCGTTGCTCACAATGTGAGCAGCCAGTTGTGCAAACTCCTCTGGCTTGCCAAGGCGAGAGGGAAAGGGAATGCTAGCCGCCAAAGAGGCTTGTACAGGCTCAGGCAGGGTTTTCAACAGAGGCGTTGCAAATATACCGGGTGCTATGGTGCAAACACGAATGCCGTGTTGTGCCAAATCGCGCGCCATGGGTAATGTCATGCCTGCCACACCCGCTTTGGATGCGCTGTAGGCTTGCTGACCGACTTGACCGTCAAAGGCTGCGACGGAAGCTGTAAAAACCATGACACCACGTTCGCCGTCTGCCATGGGATCCAGCTTGGCACACGCTGCAGCAAAAACACGAGCAGCGTTGTAGGTGCCAATTAAATTGACGTTGACCACTTTGGCAAAGTCTTCCAAAGGTGCAGGGTTGCCATCTTTACCCACAATGCGTTTAGCGGTGCCAATGCCCGCAATTTGCATCAAGATGCGCGCGCCACCCTGGGCTTTCGCTGCTTCTGCGACAGCGTTTTCCATGCTGGTGGCGTTGGTGACGTCGCACTGAATGGCGATGCCACCAATGTCAGTTGCTACCTTTTGTGCATTTTCAAGATTCAGGTCGAGCACCGCCACTTTGGCACCTAATCGGGCCAATTCACGGGCGGTTGCTTCGCCAAGTCCAGAGCCACCCCCTGTGACCAATGCGCTCATGCCTTGAATGTTCATGTTGGACTTTCAAAAATTAATTAAAGGGTGGGCTTCAAAATGAAGTGCAATCGATCTTCATGCAATGCTGCGACGGTGTCTGCGCGATGCGTCAAAACGGAGCGTTGATTGATGGAGCCCTTGTCTGTAATCTCACCCTTGTCAATGGTGGGTGGTTCAGACAACAAGCACATGCGAGCAATGCGGTTGGCGCTGCCAGTGGCATTCTTGGACAATTCGTTGATGAGATTCTGAAAATGGGCTAGGACAGGTGCACTGCCCAAGACATCGGCCATGGGTGAATCGGATGCCATGCCACTCAGAGCACGCACGGCTGGTGTTGGAAACACCATGGCGCCAACTTCTTTCAAGTTGATGCCTGTCAGTACCACGTCTTGAATATAGGGAGCGCCAGCAGCAATGATCTTGCCGCGCAGTGGCCCAACGCTGACAAAAGTGCCCGTCGCCAATTTGAAGTCTTCTGCAATGCGACCATCAAATTTCAAACCTAAATGCACATCGGTTTCATCAATCCATTTGACAGCATCCCCCGTGCAGAAGAAGCCTTCGTCGTCAAAGGAGCTTTTCGTTTCTTCCGGATTGCGCCAGTAACCTGGGGTGATGTTGGGGCCACGATAACGGACTTCTGTTTTGCCGCCCATGTCGACCAGTTTGAGCTCCAAACCAGGTGTGGGCACACCCAAGTCGCCTGCCGAAACATTGGGGTTGGTCACAAAAATACCGAAGGGGCCAGACTCGGTCATGCCAAGGCCGGTGCCCATCACAATGCGCTCGCCTATTTCGCGCTCTTGCGATTCGTACAAGCTGTCCCAAATGGGTTGCGCCAAAGCTGCACCGGCGTAGAAGAACATTTGCACGCGCGAAAGCAAAGTTTTTCGCAGAAGGTCGTCTGTTTTCATGGCCAAGGCAATGGCTTCGAAACCAGTAGGTACGTTGAAGTAAACCGTGGGTGCAATTTCACGCAGGTTGCGCAATGTTTCAGGCATGAGTGCCGGCGTAGGTTTGCCATCGTCAATGAACATGGTGCCACCATGAAAAACCACCATGCCAAAGTTGTGGTTGCCACCAAAGGTATGGTTCCAAGGTAACCAATCAACCAAGACCAAGGGAGCTTCAGCCAAGATGGGCATGGACTGAGCCATTTGTTGTTGGTTAGAACACCACAAACGCTGAGTATTGATGACCGCCTTGGGTAATTTTGTAGAGCCGCTGGTAAACAAGAATTTCACAATGGTGTCAGGTCCAGTAGATGCCATTGCAGCATCCACTTGGGCAGTTGCTTGAGTTTGGCACAAGGCTTCAAAGCTTGTAACTTGCAGACCTTCTACGTTGCCCTCGTTCATCACAACTTCCATGTCCTTAGAAACTGTTGAAGCGATTGCTTTTGAATACCGTGAATCGCTGGCGAAAACCATACCAGGGGTCACGGTGCGCAGCACGTGCTTGAGTTTGTCGTAGTCTTGGCTGATCAGGGAGTAAGGCGGTGAGGTGGGTACAAATGGAACGCCAGCGACCATGCAACCCAAAGCCAGCAAGGCATGTTCCAAACTGTTCTCACTCAAGATGACAACAGGGCGTTCTGTATTGAGACCACGGTTGATCAGGCCTTGCGCAATATTTCGCGCGGATTTCCAAGCTTCTGCATAAGTGACGTGTCGCCACTCTCCCAAGCTGCCGTCGGACAATTTAATGCGGCGTGCAAACAAGGTTTGGTTGGGTTTGGTATGTGCCCAGTGTTGCAAGCGATCAGTGAGCCGGTCTGGGTAAGCTGATAACTCTTGATCAGCTTTGAGGTAGTGCGTGCCAGGCGCTCCGTCTTTCAAGGTGACACGTGTGACGCCGAAACGCAGTGGCCGAAATTTTGGTGAGCTCATGTGTTTCTAGGAGATTCTGTGTGTATGAATTTCAAGAGATTTCATGAGCTCTTTTGAACTTTGGCTGCCTTGCCTTCTAGAAATGCCTTGACACGAGCTTTGGCCTCAGGTGCAGCTTGAGCAATGGAAGAGATCAGCGCCTCTGTGAGATACCCATGGTCTGCAGGTTGCTCGGCGATGCGTGGCAGTGCGTGCATCAAGGCGTAGTTGGTTAAAGGCGCGTTGGTGGCAATGCGTTGCGCCAAATCCATAGCCTTTTCCAAAGATGTCCCTGTGGGAACATGGTATTGAGCCAAGCCAATGCGCTCGCCATCTGCCGCGTTGTAGACGCGGCCTGTGAGCATCATGTCAGTCATGCGTGCCACGCCAATCAGCTTGGGAATGCGAACTGAGCCGCCACCGCCCACAAAAATGCCACGCGTTCCTTCGGGCAAAGCGAAGAAGGCGCTGTCGTCGGCTACCCGAATGTGACATGCGCTGGCCAGTTCTAAACCGCCTCCGACCACGGCGCCATGCAAAGCCGCAACGACTGGGACTCTGCCCAATTGAACCGCGTCCAATGCCACATGCCAGCTTCTAGAATGGAAAACACCCTGACCCGCGTCGCGTTCTTTCAGCTCTGACAAATCGAGTCCAGCGCAAAAATGATCGCCTTCGCCATGAATAACCGCAGATTTGGCTTCTTCAGGAAGGTTTTGAAAAATATCCCGCAGGGCTTCGACCAAGCCATCGTTGAGTGCATTGCGCTTGGCAGGGCGGCTCAGGCGCACCACAGCCACTGCGCCTTTCATTTCAAAATGGATGCCGTTAGATTGGGCGCGTTGCAACAAAGGATGAAGGTTTTGGGTCATGATGTCAGGGCAAACAAGGCCATGCAGCGCTGCAAAGTTTTGTTAAAAAGGTTATTATCAATAACCATATTGTCTTTCTATGACGAACTAAAAATCACAGGGTTTTCCCGCATTTCTGAAAGTTTTTATGAATCACCAAGACCTGATTGCCATCGACATTCACACCCATGCAGAGGTCAGTTGCTGGAACCCATTTGACAATTACGGCGAGGAATACGACCGCGCTGCGGACAAGTTTTTCGGCAGCAACCGCCGACCCACCATCGACGAAACCGTGGCGTATTACCGCGAGCGAAAAATTGGCTTGGTGATGTTCACTGTGGACAGCGAGTCTCAGTTAGGCCGTCGCCGAATTCCGAACGAAGAAATTGCCAAAGCCGCGCGCGACAACAGCGACATGATGATTGCCTTTGGCAGCATCGATCCACACAAGGGCAAGATGGGTGCGCGTGAAGCCGAAAGACTGATCAAAGAGGAGGGCATCAAGGGTTTCAAGTTTCACCCCACAGTTCAGGGCTATCACCCCTACGACAAAATGGCTTGGCCCATTTACGAAGTGATCAATGAACACAAGTTACCCGCTATTTTTCACACGGGTCACAGCGGCATTGGTTCTGGCATGCGGTGTGGTGGCGGTTTGCGCTTGGCCTACAGCAACCCCATGCACTTAGACGATGTGGCCATTGATTTTCCCGACATGCAAATTGTGATGGCACACCCTAGTTTCCCTTGGCAAGACGAAGCGCTCAGTGTGGCTACGCACAAGCCCAACGTTTGGATTGATTTGTCGGGCTGGAGCCCCAAGTACTTTCCAAAGCAGTTGATTCAGTACGCCAATACCTTGCTGAAAGATCGCATCTTGTTTGGCAGCGACTACCCCCTGATCACACCCGAGCGGTGGATGAAGGACTTTGAAGTGGCCGGTTTCAAACCCGAGGTGATGCCAGGTATTTTGAAAGACAACGCGGTGCGTTTGCTCGGCCTGAAATAATTCACTTCAATGTGACAGTCGTTCTGACAGTGCCAGCCCTTGAGGCGTGTGCTTTCAGATTGAGCACTGTGCCAGCTGGAGCCTCAACAATCCATTCGTTCAAAGCCCGATCGCCCGTGATGTTTTTACTGGGCAAGAAGGCTTGAAGTGAATGGGTGGCTGCATGCCCTTCCAATTGCGGTCCTTCCATCCGAGGCTTGCCCATTCGAAGTTGAGCACCTTCAGGTATTTCTATTTCAAAAATGCAAGGACGCGCTGTCTTTCTTTCAAGAGCGCGTTTGGTGACATAGCTTGGCAGGTACCCAGCATTGCCCACAGCCATTTGAACGCGCCATTGGCCATTGCCTAAACTTTCAGCTTTGGCATGAAGCAATTCGAGCTTGGGCAACGTCAATGCAATTTGGTCCAACCAAGCGGGAAAACGTGCCGCTTCGCGCTCTCGCAAATGGGCGGGTGGATTGCGCCAGAAATTCATCCGGTCCCAGCCACCCAATTCAACTGCGCCCAACTCGGGGTGTTGGTAGGCATACCAATCGACGTGTGCTTGGCCCCCGCAAACCTCATCACTCCATTTGAGCAATTTGATATCGTCTTCGGGTGGGTGATCGCGGTACCAATGGATCCAGTCGTAATCCGTGATGCCGGCTTCCTTGTTGGGTGCCCAAATTTCAACCGTCCAAAACAAGGCGCCCAGGTGCTCATACACCCAGTCTTGCGTGCCGGTGATGACTTCTTTGGGGTGGTACTTGAAGTCATGAAAAATACTGACGGCGGGATAACCCGTGAGCTTGCTGCCAATGTCTGACATGCGCTTGATGATCCACAAATCTTCAGGCGTCATGTCGGTGTCGCTTTGGGTGCCCATCGGACGCAAAATGACGCCAGAGTGGGTATGAAAGCTGACGGCCGCGCCAATGTTGGGGTGCTTGGCAATGAAGTCCACCATGGCGCGCACTTCGGGTTCGCTGGTGGGGTAGGGGCCCGCACCGACTTGTTCGTGCTCTTGGCGCCAGAAGGAGGGGAAGTTGCGGTTTAAATCCAAGCCTTCAACATCTCGGTTGGGTTTGATGTTGACGCCGTCGTAGTGTTGCAAACTGCCCTCTGGCATCACCCTGTAGTAAGTTCCACCAAATTCGCCTGGCAAGCGAGGCGTCAGCAGCCTGGGCTCGTTTGGGTTGACTTTCCAACCGCCGTGAGGGTCGGGTATGCGCATCATCAAGATGCGACCATCACCATCCATGTCTTCAATACTCAGGCCTTCCACATGGGGTTCGTCCCAAGGGTAGGGCCGTGTGGAAGATCGAATGTGCCTGGGTTTGTCTGCCAATGCCAGTTCTGCACCATCGGGGTTCAATCGGGGCACCAAGTAAATCACGCGCGAGTTGAGCAATTCAGTCACGCTAGCCTCTACGCCATCCTTGCTGAGAAGGTGGTGGAGCCAGTAAAGGCAAGCCGTGCTTGCAGTGAGCTCGGCAGCGTGAATGTTGCCATCCACCCAAAAAGCAGGCTTGTCTGTGTCTAAACCAGTGGACTTGCGAGTCAACACAAGTACCCAAATGGGGCGATTTTCATGGCTTCTGCCCAGCTCTCGAAGTTCGACCAACTCAGGCCTTGCAGCAGCAAAGGCTTGAAGTAATTCAGTCAATTCGTGGTGCTTGTAGAAACGATCAAAGGCGGGAAGCGGCAGCGCCACTTGAAGGGACTGGTCGGGAGTAGCAGAGGACATGGTCATGTGCGTGTGAGAGCGATGATAAGCCCTCAGCATACCAAGGCTTTGCCATGAATTGAAAGATTTTGCGCGCTTTTTATCCTTTGAATTTGAGAGGACTTATCAGGGAAACACCTAGGGAATAAATGTCAATGAGGCCTGTGAATGATTTCAATTCTCTTCACAATCCGTCATCAGTTCGAAACACAGCGTGTCCCCTGAACTTTTTCATTCAAAGGGGCCACTTCAACCCACGAAAGTTTGTCATGTCAAAACCTGTATTAATTCTTGAACATGTATTTGCCCACGAAAAAAATCGTCCTGATTTTGTGTACATGACGCAGCCCATTGGCAATGGTCAGGTGATAGATTACTCATGGCGCGAAACCCTGAAGCAAGCGCGGTCCATGGCGGCCTACCTCCAAGCCCAAAATCTAGCGCCAGGTGCCCGAGTGGCCATTCTTTCTAAAAATTGTGCGCACTTCATCATGGCTGAATTGGCCATTTGGATGTCAGGTTGCACCACCGTGGCCATTTTCCCAACGGAGTCGGGTGAGACCATTCGATACGTGTTAGATCACAGTGAAGCCAGTTTGTTGTTTGTCGGTAAATTAGACACATGGCCTGAACAAGCGTCATCCGTGCCTGCATCTTTGCCTTGCATTGCTTTCCCTTTGGCACCTGACAATCAATTTGCAAAGTGGGATGACATCGTGGCCAGAACAGCACCTTTACAAGGTGAAATAGCCCGAGCCCCGCATGATCTCGCCATGATCATGTACACCTCAGGTTCGACGGGTCAACCCAAAGGCGTCATGCACAACTTTGAGCGAATCTCAGTGACTGCCGAATTAATCAGCCAATCTATTTTGGAAAGTGCGGGTGATTTAAAAGACTATCGAATCTTGTCATATTTGCCCTTGGCACACGTTTTTGAGCGTGCATGGGTGGGGGCTGCCAGTTTGACCCATGGCGAGACACATGTTTTTTTTGCAGAATCTTTGGACACGTTCATTCAAGACTTAAACCGCGCACGGCCGACGTTCTTCATTTCTGTACCGCGGTTGTGGCTCAAGTTTCAGCAAGGTGTTTTCAGCAAGATGCCTCCCGCCAAGTTGGATTTGTTGTTGAGCATCCCTATCGTCAAAGGCTTGGTTAAAAAGAAAATTCTCAAAGGCCTCGGCTTGGATCAAGTGGTGTCAGCTGGAAGTGGTTCTGCGCCCCTGCCAGCTGATTTGATCATCTGGTATCGCAAGCTAGGTTTGAACCTTTTGGAGGGCTACGGCATGACGGAGGATTTTGCCTGGTCGCACAACTGTACCAATGAAATTAATGAGCCTGGCAGTGTGGGTATACCCGCGAATGGCGTTCAAGCTCGCATTAGCCCTGAAGGTGAAATTCAGTTGAAATCACCTGGCCAAATGGTGGGCTATTACAAACGCCCCGATTTGGATGCTGAGGCTTTTACAGAAGACGGCTTTTTCAAGACAGGCGATCAAGGCCAGCAGCGAGCAGATGGTTTGTTGAAAATTACGGGACGCTTGAAGGAGATTTTCAAAACCTCCAAAGGCAAATATGTGGCACCAGCGCCCATTGAAAACAAACTCAATGTGCACCCCATGATTGAGATGAGCATTGTCTCAGGAGTGTCCCAGTCGGCTGCTTATGCGATGGTAGTTCTGGCAGAAGATATTCGTCCCAAAGTCAAGGACCCAGAGGTCAGGGCACAAGTTGAAAAAGAATTGAGTGAGTTGCTGGAGAGAGTCAATTCGCAGTTAGCAGACTACGAAAAGCTTCGAATGCTGGTCATTGCCAATGAAGCTTGGTCCATCGAAAACGGCTTCCTGACACCCACCATGAAAATCAAACGCAATCGCATTGAATCGTCTGTTGAAAGCCAAGTACCCAGCTGGTATGAAAAGTCCGGCAGTGTATTTTGGGCTTGAGGCATGAGCAATTTAAGTACACACACAAACAGAGTCTTGGCGCACACGGGCGCCAAGTACCCCATCCTTCAAGCCCCTATGGGTTGGATCGCGCGCACCCCATTGGCATCTGCAGTGTCAAGAGCAGGCGGCCTTGGCATCATTGAAACCTCATCGGGTGAAACCGAGAATTGCCAAGCCGAAATTAAAAAAATGCGCGAATTGAATTTGCCATTTGGCGTCAATTTGCCTATTCGGTTTTTAAAAGACGATGCCATGCTGAAGTTTGTCTGCGCGTCAGGTGTGAAATTTGTCACCACATCCGCAGGCAGCCCCGCTAAATTTGTACAGCCCTTGAAAGATGCGGGTATTACCGTTTACCACGCTGTACCCACAGTCGATGCGGCCATGAAATGCGTTGACGCGGGCATCGATGGCTTGGTTGTGGAAGGGTCAGAAGGAGGCGGCTTCAAAAACCCCGAAGATGTTTCAACGCTGGTCCTGTTGCAGGCCATTCGTGCCAAGGTCGAAGTGCCCTTGATTGCCGCTGGCGGTATTTGCGACGGCAGGGGCATGGCTGCCGCTTTTGCGCTGGGTGCAGAAGCCATTCAAATGGGAACGCGTTTTGTCAGTTGTGCAGAAAGCCCTGTTCACGATAACTTTAAAAATGCCATTGTGAGTTCCAAAGAGACAGGTACTTGGATGTTGAATACCAAATCAACGCCTTGTATTCGCGCCCTCAAGTCTGAGCGAACCAGCGTCATTCACGAGCAAGGCATCATGTCATTTGATGACATGAAAGGTATTTTGAATGTTTACTTCAAAGGCGACATGGAGGCTGCGCCGGCTTTGGCAGGGCAGTCTGCTGGGTTGATTGATTCGGTGAAAACCGCCAAGGACATCATTGAAGATACCGTGGCAGAATTTTTTGAAATCAGTGCCCGCATGGGGGCGATGGCACAGGGTCGCCGCTTTTCTTGAAATTCAAAAGAGTGGCCATGAAAGGCCAGTCTTTCAGCGTTCAAGAGGTAAACCATTCAGCCAGTTCTCGCCTCTTTGGTAGAGGTTTTGTACCCCTTCGCCTTTTAGCATGGGCATGTCCATTTTGACGGTGTAGCCTATGCGTGTTTGAATGTAAGCCAAGTGCCTGTATCCTTCTGGAAAATGCGACAAAGCCTCGGCGTCTAATTTAAGAGTCGCCGATGGATCAACCGGGTCAATTCGATCCTTTTCGTAAATGGGTTGGCGGTGAACCAAGCCCCATTGACCATTGCGCTCTTCAAAAAAATCATAAAAGCGGCCTGTGCATACAACGTCGCACAGCACGCCTTCAACCATGCCGCGTTGGGAGATGGTCATTTTTGTTTGAGAGATGGCGCGTGTTCCTTGAACTTCAATGGAAGAGCCACCCAAAAAGTGCAGGATGCTGACGCCCTTGTTCCAACCCTCAATGGTGACCTTGATGAACTCTTCGAACGGCCCTTGAAACCACGTAGCCATCATGACGCCGTCTTCATGCCAGACGGTTCGAAATTTGTCCCAGAGCCCGGCATCGCGCCAAACCGCCCAGTTTTCAACCAACTGGCGAATGCGCAATTGCTGTGTCATTTCATGTGTCATTTATTTACCTTGTACTTACTCAAGTTCAATCTTTTTGTCTTGGATCACTTTTCTCAAGTTTCGGATGTCGCGTTCCACGCGCTGCTTAAATTCATTTGAAGAACTTGCATTGGGAGAGCCTCCAAAGGAAATGAGTCTTTGCTTCACATCTTCTTGATTTAGAACTGCACGCAACTCTTTGTTCAAACGCTCAACCAGTTCGGGGGGCGTGCTGGCGGGTGCGGCAATACCCAGCCAAGATTCAAACACTACGCCGGGGTACTGATCGGCAATGGCGGGTACACCCTGCACAGGACTTCCGCCAGGTGCGGATGTCACAGCGATGGCTCTGACTCGCTGGTCTTTCAAGAGAGAGGCCGTCAAGGTCATGGTGTCGACCATGACATCTAGGCGCCCTGCCAACAATTCAGTCAGAGGTCCCGTGCCACCTTTGAAAGGAATGTGAGTCACTTGTACGTTGGCATCGCCAAAAGCCCATTCAGCGGCCAAGTGCATGGCGGTGCCAATGCCTACAGACGAGTAGGTGTACTTGTTGGGTTCTGCTTTGGCTTTTTGGATCAAGTCTGCATATGACCGGATGGGCGAGTTGGGTGCAACAGTGAAGGCCAGTGGGTAAGTTGTGATGGTGCTGACCCATGCCAAATCTTTGATGGGATCGAAAGGCAGCGATTTCTTCATCGCAGCGCCACTGGCGTGACCACTGGGAACCAAGAGCAGGGTGTACCCATCTCCAGGTGCTCGGACCAACATTTCGGTAGCGATATTGCCGCCTGCGCCTGGTTTGTTATCGACCACCACATTTTGACCGAGCCGGTCGCTTAAAGACTTGGCAACGAGCCTGGCCACAATGTCTGATCCGCCACCTGCTGGGAATCCCAGCAAAAGGCGAATGGGCTTTTGAGGCCAGTTGTCTTGCGCGCTCACCGTTGGCAGCAAGCCAAGCGCTAGGCTTAGCGCAAGCAAGAGTTTATAAAAGCTCATGATGCAACGTCGTCTTTGATGGTGTTGCGCAAAATGCCCACTGCATCGACTTCAATCTCAACCACATCGCCGGGTTTCATGAACACTTGTGGCGTTCGTTTGTTACCCACGCCACCGGGTGTACCACTGACAATGACATCGCCGGGTTCAAGGGGAATGAAGGTCGAGATGTAGGCAATTTGCCGAGGAATGCTGTGAATCATCATGTCCGTGGTGGCGCGTTGCAACTCAACGCCATTCAAGCGAGTGCTGAGGGTCAAAGTTTGGCCGGGCTTGATTTCATCGGCAGTGACCATCCAAGGCCCAAAACCACCGGTGCGCCAGAAATTTTTACCAGCGGTCCATTGGGTGGTAAAGTTTTGCCAATCGCGCACAGAGCCATCGTTGTAGCAAGAGTAGCCGGCAATGTGCTTCCAAGCATCTGCTTCCGAAATTCGGCGACCGCCTTCACCAATGATGATGGCAATTTCACCTTCGTAGTCGAGTCGGTGAGACTCCGGTGGGCGCATGATGTCTTGGCCATGTCCGACTTGCGAAGAATTGACGCGTGAAAAAATGGCTGGCTTTTCTGTGAGGTCTCGGCCAGTTTCTTTCACGTGATCGTGATAATTCAAGCCTACACACATGATTTTTTCTGGATTGGGAATGACCGGTAAAAGCGACAGGTCATCAAACAGCAAATCAGGTGTGTTTTTGCTCAATGCATCGGCTGCTTGTGAAAACATTTGTTTCGCAATCAGGGTTTTGAGATCGGGTGCTTGCGCCCCCAAGATAGGGGTGAGGTTTAAAACCTTGTTGCCGTGAACTGCGCCATAGCATGCGGTGTTGTTGAGCAAGAAGCTAATGAGTTTCATGGTGTTTCTTTCAAGTGATCAAGAGGAATAGCCCATTTGACGAGCCATGTCGGCTTGCCATATTGAGCGCAATTGGAATTTGGGGCGGGTGCTGGCAATTTTTTCAGCCTGCGCAAAAATAGCGTCATCGTCTTGGCTTAGATCGATCATTTCGCGCAGTGGTTGTTCACAATACCAAGGCGTGTCGACAAAGGCTTCAATTCGATTGCCTTCAGGGTCGCGAAAATAAATTGAAATGGCGTTGCCGTGGGTCACGCTGACCATGTCGCTTGTGCCAGAGTCTTGATCGGCCAGCGCCTTCACCGCCCTCAACACACCCAAGTTCTGCACACGAAATGATATTTGATTGATGGCATTGAAGCTCAGACCTTCAGGCTTTCCGCCAGCCAAAATAATTTGGTGGTGTTCGCTGGGATCACGACTTAAAAAAATCAAAGGCACCGTTCCAAGCAAGCCACGGTCTGTGATGTTAAAGCCGAGAACCTTCTGGTAGAACAGGGCCATGCGCTCTGGATCGCGCACGAAAAAGCCCATGTGACTGAAGGTCAGGGCTGCTTGCGCTTGAAGCAGAGGATGCTTGGCAGGCGTCACTTAGAAAGAACCCCTTTTGGCCAATGCACTGAGTGGCTTGCGTGCATTGGGGGCTTCTCTTTCGCGCAATGCATCGGGCAGCGTGGCGGCATCGCCGCGTTTGCCAACCGTGGCCAACATTTGCAAAGTGTGGTCTGCAGGCAGGCCCAAAACTTGTGCACCTGCCACCTTGTCAAATCCGCCAATGCCGTGCAATGAAAAACCGTTCAGGTGAGCTTGCATGGCCATGTAGGCCCAAGCGGCGCCCGTGTCAAAGGCGTGCATGCCATTCGGAATTAAGTCAGGCGAACCTGCTTTGGCCGCCAACTGGTAAGAAGCGATGGCCACCAGTGCGCCAGCCTTGCCGGCCCATGCTTGGTTGTTGGGGTTAAGTGTGGCAAACAGAGCATCCCATTGTGGGTCGTTGCGAAGCACCACGGCAAATCGCCATGGTTGTGCGTTGTTCGAGGAAGGCGCCCACCGAGCGGCCTCGAGCATGCTCATGACATCGGCTTCGGAAATCACTTCGCCCGTGTAGGCGCGGGGTGACCAGCGTTCGGTAAATTGCGGGTCGATGGGAAAGTCTGCCTTGCGGGTGTTGGTCACGGGTGAGGGGTGGCTCATGAAACAATTTCCTACTGAAGATAAAAGCGATATTGTGCTTGTTTTAGGGTGAACAGAAGTGGGGGTGCCTTAAGCTTTGGGAGCCAATTGGGGCATGAGTCTCAAGGCATTTCCTCTGTTGATGGCCACCCGCTCTGCCGGCGTGAACTGTCTTTCAGCCAAACCGTCTTTGGTCTCAGCGCCAGGGCGGTATGGGTAATCAGATCCATACATGATTTGCGATGTCGGGATCAGTTGCCTCAAGGCTTGCATAGCGCCTTCATGATGGCCTTGCGCAGTGTCGTAGTAAAACTTTTGAACTTCTTTCAATACGCCATTGGGCAGAACTTCTTTCGCTTTGTCTTTCATGTCCACCACCTGACGGGTGAAGCGGCTCCATAGGAATGGCATGGTGCCACCGCTGTGCGACCAAATCCAACGAATGTCTGGAAACTTATTGGCTGCGCCAGAAAACAACATGCTTGCGATGGTTCTGGTGGTGTCGGTTGCATACTCAAGTGAGGAGTTAGGCAAGCCGGGAATCAGGTTGCGGCAGCAATCGGGTTGAAGCGGGTGGACATAAATCACAGCCTTGCGCCTGTTGAGTTCTTCCCAGATAGGCCAAAAATGAGTGTCGCCCAGGTACAGATCTCCATAGCTGGTCATCAAGCCAATGCCATCGGCTTTGAGTGTGTCGTAGGCATAGGTAATTTCTCGCAAGCTGCCTTCTACGTCCATGAGTGGCAGCGTGGCGAAAGAGCCAAATCGACCTGGAAAATCACGTGACATTTGAGCTGCGTATTCATTGGCCTCTCGGGCCATGCGCCGGTCTGCTGTCACATTTTTAAAGAAGGCGCCTGGCTGAATCAGCGCGACCACCGAGGTGGCAATGTCATTTTTGTCCATGTCATCAATTGACATCTGTGGTGTCCAACGAGGCACTCCCCCCAAGCCCATGCGCTTCATGTCGGCGGCGTAAGAGGGTGGCACCATGTGATGGTGAATGTCGATGCGAGAAGATCTTGCCGGTGTGGCGGAGCCGAAAACACTGTCAATGGATTGACAAGCTGCCAAGGAGGCACCGAGGCCAGTTGCCGTGCCTGTGGCTAGCAAAGAAGAGAGAAAACCGCGACGTGTCGAACCTTCAGATTGCTTCGTTTGCGCCATGCCATCGGGGCTGCACAAGCATGACATCTTGTTTGTCGAATCAAGTGAATTCAAAGGTGTGTTCATGGGTTGCTCCTTAACCATTGGTGGGCTTCAAGTTTCAGTTGTGTGCTTGCTTCGGATCGGGCGGTTGGCAAATCAGGATTGACATTGCCGCCATTGAAAGATTGCAGATAAGCCAAGTGGCGATAGCCTTCAGGAAAGCGCAAGAGTCGCTCGCTTGAAAGTTGAATGGCATCGCCTACGTGAACGGGTGTCAGGGTGTCTTTGTCGTAAATGACATTGCGCTTGGCAATTCGCCACTGGCCATTGCGCTTTTCTACCCGATCGTAAAAAAGCCCTAGGCAATTGACATCAACAGGCACGTCTTCTAATTTGCCTCGGACCCAAATAGACATTCGGGTTTGAGCAATGGCTTTGGTGCCAAGCATTTCAACCACAGTGCCGCCTTGAAAGTGTTGCGAGCTTGAACCTTTGCGCCATGAGTCTTGAATGGCGGCAATGAACGCTTCAAAAGTGCCATGAAACCAAGTGGCCGTCATGATGCCATCTGGGTGCACCGTCTGTCGGAGCTTGTCCCAATCGCCAGCGTCTCGGTACAGAGCCCAACTCTGGACCAGCTCTGCAATTTCGAGTCGCTCTAAAAGGGCTTGTGACATTTTGAATTTCAGTTGGCGTGAATTACTCTTGAACAATGCCAGCGTTTTTCAAAAGTCTAGGCCATTTGGCGACTTCGGATTTCAGCATGCTTTCAGTTTCTGCATTGTTCATTTGAACGATGCGACCACTGCCTTGTTGGAGTTTCTTGCGAACATCGGCCGATTGCATGGCTTTGTCGATTTCTGCCCTGAGTTTTTCAACAATGGCGGGCGGTGTTTTAGCAGGTGCAAACAAGCCAAACCAAGTTTCCATTTCCAAGTCCATGGTGCCAGTTTCAATGAGCGTTGGAATTTGCGGGCCATCGGGTGCTCTTTGGCGGCTGGAGACTGCAAATGCCTTGAGTTGGTTGCTTTCTAAATAGGTTCGGGTTGTGGTTGTGTTGTCAAAAAAGAGGTCAACGCGTCCACCTAGAAGGTCCATGTAAACTGGCTGTGCTCCTTTGTAGGGAACCAATTGAATATCAACGTTGCCCATGCCTTTGATGAGCGAGCCCAAAATAAATTGTCCGGTGCCAGGACCACTGGTACCAAAGTTAAGTTTGCCAGGGTTGGCTTTGGCATAAGTCAACATGTCTTTCATGTTGTTGAAGGGTAAATCCTTGCGACCGACCAAGGTATAGGAGTGCGATACCACAATGCGCAGAGGGATGAAGTCTGACAAAGGGTCATAGCCCGGATTTTTATAAAGACCCGCATTCAATGCCATGTTGGACAGGCCGCCCACAATAAGGTGATAGCCATCGGCTGGGGCTTTGGCAATGGCTTGAGTGCCCGCCAAGGTGCCGCCACCTGAACGATTTTCAACTACAAATTGTTGGCCCATTTGCTCGGACAGCTTGCTACCTAAGACCCTTGCGACCAAGTCAAAGCCGCCGCCCGCGGCTGATGGCGCCACAATTCGAATGGGCTTGGTGGGATAGTCTGTGTTGGCTTGTTGGGCCCATGTCGGCGAGCTTGCAGATACAAAAACAGTCAGTGCAAGAAAAGTTTTTTTAAACATATTGATAAAAATATTGGAAAAATAAATGAGATGTTGTGTCAATTAACTGCGCATGATGGCCTTGCCCCAAAGGTTCAAGGTACGCTCTTCATGCTTCCATTGACCCACAGGGCGGCTGTCTGTGCAAATCTCTATTTCAGAGGAGATTTCGGCTAAATTGCCATCGGGATCTCGCACCATGAAAAACACATCATTGCCAGGTCCGTGACGCCCCACGCCCCAGACAATTTCAATTCGCAATCTGCCCATGTGATCGGCCCAATTTTTCAGTTCGTCCCAACTGGGCGTTTCAAACGACTGGTGATCGAAGCAGGTCACGGGCGCGCCAAAAAGGGCCAGGGTGTGATGCATTTCATTGCCACGCACAAAGCAAGCCTTGAGTTGCCCCGAGTCGTCTTGAACCACATCAGAGAGGGTAAAACCAAGATCCTCTGTGTAAAAGCGCTTCATGTTGTCCACTTGCTGTGTCCGAAGTGCAAAATGTTGCGAGACTGCAGCCGGCAAAGAAGCTGTTTTCGCGGTCAAGGATGAGCTTGGGTGGGGTTCTTCAAGATCTGACTCGAGCACAAAAACCATGCGGTTTTGGTCTGGATCCA
The DNA here is from genome assembly GCA_027488115.1 of Comamonadaceae bacterium. GTDB lineage: Bacteria > Pseudomonadota > Gammaproteobacteria > Burkholderiales > Burkholderiaceae_C > Limnohabitans_A. Next base: position 20,883 of record JAIYCG010000026.1, read on the forward strand.
TGAAACCTATCGCCGTGTGAGGAAGCTCTGCATAAGCTGCCAAGTTGGCTTTTGGTAAGTCTTGGGTGGCGCGCGTGAACTCCTCCCATTGCGCTGAATTTTGAATGGCAAACAGGGCGTAATGAAGTTGGCCAGCTTGCCCTTCTGACACCAAAACTTCTCTGCCTTCGTGGCGACAAAACCAGGTGCCATTGACTTCATGGCACGTCATACCCAAGGCTCGTGCATAAAAGTTGGCAAGCATTGAGGCATGAGGCGACTGCAAATGCAGTCGTTTCAAATGACGTTGGGGACGCATAGGATGGGGTGCTCTTCGGGTACTAACCGTCGACTATCACTGCATGAAAGCTTGAACTCTAGCGTATTAACCCCTATGCATTTCACATTCTGCAGACGGCGGGAGTTTCAGTCACGAGCTCAGGAAAACCATTCACACCCCGAACGCTTCATCAGAGTCAAGTTAAGCCGTATAAAATGAATCGACCACTTTACGGTTTGGCCAATGGCGGACTCACTTGTGGCTCACTTCACACAACTGCATGACTTGTGCAAAAAAGCTGCTTTGCGAATTAACTGCTTCGGGTCTAGCCAAGCAGTTTTCAAGGAAATGAGATGTTTCTTAAAAATGAATGGTACGTTGCCTGTCGTGCTGACGAAATCACAGAAAAGCCCTTGGGCCGGAAAATTTGCAATGAGTCTATGGTTTTTTTCAGAGGGCTCGAAAGCAAGGTCTCGGCTTTAGAAGATTTTTGTCCTCACCGCGGCGCACCTTTGTCACTGGGCCGAGTTTGCAATGGGCAATTGGTCTGCGGATACCATGGCCTCACCATGGGATGCGATGGGCACACAGTCAGCATGCCAGGACACAATGTTCGCGGATTTGAGCCCGTCAAAAGTTTTCCGGTGATTGAGCGATATGGCTTTGTCTGGGTTTGGCCGGGTGATGCGTCCAAAGCAGACCCCCGCAAAATGCCTGTTTTTGAATGGTTTGAAAATCCAGCTTGGGCATACGGGGGAGGGCTTTATCACATTGCGTGTGACTACCGCCTGATGATTGACAACTTGATGGACCTGACACATGAAACCTATGTGCATGCCACAAGCATTGGTCAAAACGAAATTGATGAAACACCCAGTCGAACTGTGACCGAAGGCAACACGGTGGTGACCAGTCGATTCATGGAAGGTATCAAAGCGCCACCTTTTTGGCAAATGGCCATGCGCGCCAATGATTTGCCAGACGATGCCCAAGTTGATCGTTGGCAGATTTGCCGTTTTTCACCCCCCAGCCATGTGATGATTGAAGTGGGTGTGGCCTTGACGGGCAAGGGCGGCTACAGTGCTGACCCTCAAGACAAAGCCTACAGCGTGGTGGTTGACTTTATTACCCCCGAAACAGAGACCAGCATTCATTATTTCTGGGGCATGGTTCGACAATTCAAGCCGAATGATCACGATTTGACGGCACGCATTCGCGAGGGCCAGGGCAAAATTTTCAGTGAAGATTTGGAGATGCTTGAGCGTCAACAAAAGAATATTTTGGCCAACCCAACTCGCAAATTAAAAGTATTGTCTATCGACGCAGGTGGTGTGATGTCGCGCCGCGTCATTGATCGACTATTGGAATTAGAGAAGGCAGCTTGAAATGAATCTGAAATCAAAATGGGTTTCTTTGGCCTTGGCCACCCTTCTTGGGGCCATGAGTGCAAACGCATTCAGCCAAGCTGCTTACCCCAACAAGCCTCTCAAAATTGTGGTCCCATTTGGTGCTGGCGGCGTGGCCGATTTGACGGCGCGTACTGTGGCACAAAAGCTGGGTGAGAATTTAGGCCAAAGCATCGTCATTGAAAACAAACCTGGCGCTGGGGGTGTTGTGGCCACAGACGCTGTGGCCAAGTCTGCACCCGATGGTTACACCTTGCTTTTGATGTCCAATGCCACAGCGGTCAGTGCTGGGCTTTTCAAAACATTGCCTTACGATGCAGAAAAAGATTTGACGCCGCTGTCGGTCCTTGGCACGTTTGATATTGCCATTGTGGTGCCCCAAGAATCTAAATTTACTTCTTTGCAAGACTTGCTCAACTTTGCCAAAACCAACCCTGGAAAGCTGAACATTGGCAGCATCAATGTGGGTAGCACCCAGCATTTGGCGGCAGAACTTTTTAAGGCGACGGCCGGTATTGATGCGCAAGTGGTACCCTTCAATGGCACACCCGCTGTGCTCACTGCTTTGCGTGGCGGGCAAATTGATTTGGCTGTAGAAATTTTAGCCCCGGTATTGCCTCAAATTAAGGGACAAGCCCTGCGGGCTTTGGCGGTAACAGGCGATAAGCGCTCGGTTGCATTGCCTCAAGTGCCCACAGCCAAAGAAGCTGGTGTTCGCAATTTGTATGCGGCCTCTTGGAATGCTCTTGCAGTCCCCTCCAAAACGCCGCGTGAAATTGTTCAAAAACTCAACCAAGAAATTCAGAATGCTTTGAATTCAGTTGATGTTCGGAAAAAATTATTTGACATGAACGTCGATCCGCAACCCGGTAGCTTGCAGCAAGCTGCCGACTTGTTAAGCAGCGAGACCAAGCGCTGGGGTGAGGTCATTCAACGTGCCGGCATTCCGAAGCAATGAACGCCAACTGGGGTGTTCATGAAGGAACTTGATGTTTGATATTCTGACCATCACGGCCCCCATCTACCTTGCGATCGTTTTGGGCTATGGCTTAACCCGTTGGGGAGTGTTTCAAAAATCAGACATGCGTGGCTTTGGCACTTTTGTGATCAAGGTGTCATTGCCAGCCATGCTCTTCAATGCGCTTTCCAACACCCATGTCAAAGACATATTTCAGCCCGCTTATTTGGCTGCATATGCTTTGGCATCTTTGGCCACGCTGGGCTTGGCCTTGGCGTGGTCCATGAAAGTCAAAAAAGAAAGCTTCAGCCTCAGCAGTTGCTATGCCATGGGCATGAGTTGTCCCAACAGTGGCTTTGTGGGTTACCCCGTTGTGTTGCTCAGCTTGGGGCCAATTGCGGGTGTTGTATTGGCCTTGAACATGATTGTTGAACTGTTCTTGATCATTCCGATCTTGATGGCTTGGGCCGATGCACAGGAAGGTCAAAACAGCGCTTTTCAAGTGCTATTCCAAACCTTGAAGGGTATGCTCAGCAACACTTTGCTTTGGGGCATTGTTTTGGGTTTTCTATTTTCTTGGTTTGAAATTCAATTGCCGCAAAGTCTCAATCGAACTGTGACATTGTTTGCACAAGCCAGTGGCGCATTGTCTTTGTTTGTCATTGGTGGCAGTTTGGTGGGTCTGTCAGTCAAAGGGATGGGGCCTCGCGTGTCCCAAATCGCTTTGGGTAAATTGATGCTTCACCCCTTGCTGATGTTGGCCGTGTTGATGTGGGTCCTGCCCATTTCAGACCCTGTGCTTCGCGCGGCTGCCATTCTGAGTTGTGCCATGCCCATGTTTGGCATTTATCCCATCCTGACGCAAAAGCATGGCCACGAAGGACTTAGCGCCGCCGCTTTGTTGGTCACCACCATGGCTTCTTTTTTCAGTCTGAATGGCTTGCTTTGGTTGCTCAAAGTAAACCCTGTCTGATATTGGGGCCCGGTTTGGCCACAGAGTCCAACCTAAACTGTCTCTAACAAGCGAATGGCTGTTTCGCGAATCAGAATGAGTGTCGCTTTTTGAGTCTCGGTGCTGGGTCTTTGCGAACTGATTACACAGCTCAATTCAATGCTGAGTCGCGGGCTTGAAATTGACTGAGTAGAAAAAGCTGAGGGGTTGATGGATCGCGTCACCGCATTGCGTGACAAGATGGCACAACCAGCGCCATCGGCCACCAAATCTAGGATGGCCGTCACGCCATCTATTTCCAAAGCAATGTGCGGCCTCATACCAACTGCTGCCATTTCTGATTCCACAAGCATTCGAATGGCATTGGGCCTGCTTGGAATGACCAAGGGAAGTTTGGCGACATCTGTGAATTCAATTGGCGGCGGTGGCGGATCTTCTTGTAGCCCTGGTGGGCGACGCCGAACAAGCCACAACTCCTCTTGAACCAAATGTGAAACTTCCAGTCCCGATGTGGGCTTCATGTTGTAGAGCAAAGCGATGTCGAGTCTGCCGTTAAGCAAACTTTCTTGCATGGCGGATGTCAGCCCTTCGCTGATCGACAATTGAGCATCGGGCATTTTTTCCCTGAAGGCACGGGTCAGTGGCACGGTTAAGACTCTGGCCACACTGGGTGGCAGCCCCAAAGCCACCCGGCCTGTCAGGCCGCTTCGGGCCCGTCCAAGCGCCTCGTGTGTGCGTTCAATTTGGTGCAAGATGCCGCGGCCATGTTCTAAAAGCAGCAAGCCTGCGTCGGTGGGGCTGGCGCCACGACCGTTGCGCTTGAGCAGGGTTTGACGCAACTCAACTTCCAAAAGCCTCACTTGTCGGCTTAATGCCGGTTGTGCCACGTTGAGTGCAATGGCTGCGCGCGTGAAGCTGCCCATTTCTGCAACGCGCACAAAATATTCAATTTGCTTGAGATCCATCTTAGAATTTTGCCATAACAGCGCTTTAGATATTCAAATTTGTTCTATCTGGTAGTGCTTCACAGGCCTAGTTAAAAGGCTTGCTAAATTGGAAAATCCAGCACTTATTTGAACCAATGCCTCTGGCTTCAGACCATGAAACTTTCTTCTCAAACTGCAGTGCCTTGCTTATTCATGCGGGGTGGGACCTCCAAGGGGCCCTTTTACAATGCGGCCGACTTGCCTTCAGACATCGCGCTGAGAGACAAAGTGTTGTTGGCGGCCATGGGTTCGCCTGACAAACGGCAAATTGATGGGTTGGGTGGGGCACATCCACTCACCAGCAAGGTGGGCATCGTGCGCCAAAGTGATGTGCCTGGCGTGGCGCTTGACTTTTTATTTGCCCAGCTTCAGCCTGACAACGACACGGTCGATACCACGCCCAATTGCGGCAACATGCTGGCTGCAGTGCTGCCATTTGCCCTAGAAACAGGCATGCTCCAAGCGCAAGGTGATCAAACCACTTTTCGTGTGCTGACCCTGAACACCAACATGCAATGCGACATTACCGTCGACACCTCCGGTGGCATGGTGCAATATGAAGGCAACGCGCGCATTGATGGCGCGCCAGGCACCTCAGCGCCTGTTGTGATTAATTTTTTAGACACCGCAGGTTCAGTTTGCTCAGGCTTGTTGCCAACCGGCAAGGTCAGAGACACCTTGACAGTCACAGGTCAAGGATTTGCTCCTTTCACTTTGGATGTCACTTGCATCGACAACGGCATGCCCTTGGTGATGTTCAAGGCTTCTGATGTAGGCCGAACAGGTTATGAATCGGTGGCCGACATGAATGCTGATTCGGAACTCAAAACCAAAATTGAAGCGCTCAGATTGCAAGTCTCTTTGTTGATGGGCTTGGGCGACGTGAGTCAAAAAAACTATCCCAAAATGACCCTCATTGCACCCCCACAAAATGGCGGGGCTTTGACCACCCGCAGTTTCATTCCGCATGTGTGCCACGACGCCATTGGCGTTTTGGCAGCCGTCACGGTGGGAACCGCATGTGTGCTTGAAGGCTCGGTGTGCGATGGCATTGCTGTCATGCCCACTGGCGCTGCCAAAAATGTTTCGGTTGAACACCCCACGGGCGAATTCAGTGTGGCTTTGCAAACAGAACCTGCCCCCAATTTGCCGGGTGGACAAAATGTGACGCAGGCAGCCTTGTTGAGAACGGCACGCCTTCTGATGCGAGGAGAGGTCATGGTGCCTGCTTCCTTGTGGTCCGGAACCAACTCTTAATTTTCTCATTTTACTTTTCAATTGGACATCGACATGAGTACTCAACACCCTTTGATCATCGACTGCCACGGTCACTACACCACAGCGCCCAAAGCTTTGGAAATCTGGCGCAATGCACAAATTGCCAATTTGAATACGCCTGAGCTCGGTCCTAAAGTGGCTGACCTCAAAATCAGCGACGACGAGTTGCGCGAATCGATTGAGACCAATCAATTGCGTTTGATGAAAGAGCGCGGATCTGACCTCACTTTGTTCAGCCCACGCGCTAGTTTCATGGCACATCACATTGGCGACTTCAATGTCTCTTCCACATGGGCGGCCATTTGTAACGAATTGTGCTACCGCGTGAGCCAACTCTTCCCAGACAACTTTGTGCCAGTGGCCATGCTGCCGCAGTCACCTGGCGTCGATCCCGCTACTTGCATTCCTGAGTTGGAGCGCTGTGTCAAAGAGTATGGCAACGTGGGTATCAATTTAAATCCAGACCCCTCTGGTGGACATTGGACTTCGCCCCCTTTAAGCGACAAGCAGTGGTATCCCATCTACGAAAAAATGGTGGAGTACAACATACCCGCCATGATTCACGTGAGCACCAGTTGCAACAACTGCTTCCACACCACTGGCGCCCATTATTTGAACGCTGACACGACCGCCTTCATGCAGTGTCTCACTTCCGATTTGTTCAAAGACTTTCCCACCTTGAAGTTCTTGATTCCCCATGGCGGTGGCGCTGTACCGTATCACTGGGGACGTTTTCGCGGTTTGGCGCAAGAATTGAAAAAGCCCTTGTTGCAAGACCATTTGCTCAAGAACATTTTTTTCGACACTTGCGTTTATCACCAGCCCGGCATCGATTTGCTGACCAAGGTGATTCCAGTCGACAACATTTTGTTTGCATCAGAAATGATTGGTGCTGTGCGCGGAATTGACCCCGAAACCGGTCACTACTTTGACGATACCAAGCGATATATCCAATCTTCCAGCATCTTGAACGATGAGCAGCGCTACAAAATTTACGAAGGCAACACCCGCAAAGTGTTCCCACGTTTGGACATGCACTTGAAGGCCAAAGGCCTGTAAGCCCGCATTCAATTCAATCGATACACCTTTAATCTTTGGAGTCAACATGACTGAACTCGGAATTGTGAAACGCAACATCACCCGCGCTGACAAAGCGGCCGTCGAAAAATTGGGCCGATTTGGTGTGGCCACGGTGCACGAGGCTATGGGCCGTGTGGGCCTTATGCAGAAGTACATGCGCCCCATCTACAGCGGCGTTCCGGTTTCAGGCACAGCCGTAACGGTGCTGTTGCACCCTGGAGACAACTGGATGATGCACGTTGTCGCAGAGCAAATTCAACCTGGCGATATCGTGGTGGCGGCCATCAGCGCAGACAATTGCGATGGCTTCTTTGGCGATTTGTTGGCAACGTCTTTCATGGCGCGCGGTGCAAAAGCCTTGGTGATCGATGCTGGCGTGCGTGACGTCCGGGAGCTTACGGCCATGGGCTTTCCAGTTTGGAGCAAGGGCATCAGCGCCAAGGGGACGATCAAATCTACTTTAGGATCTGTCAACATTCCAGTGGTTTGCGCGGGTGTGAACGTCAATCCAGGTGATGCAATCGTGGCAGATGATGACGGCGTGGTGGTGGTGCCAGCAGCATGGGCTCAAAAGGTTGCCGATGCCGCTGAAGCCCGTGAAGCCAACGAAGGTGAGAAACGCGCCAAATTGGCGGCTGGCGTATTGGGCTTGGACATGTACAACATGCGGGAACCTTTGGCCAAAGCTGGATTGAAATACATTGATTGAATTTTTCACAAAGCCTTTTCAGCATTCTTTGAATCAGGACCCACCATGATGTTCAACACACGTGTTCAATTTAAATGGCGTTGGCTGGCTGTTGCTTTCTTAAGCCTGTCTCTCAGTGCTTGTTTGAATCTCACAATTGTCTCGAACAAAGCTGAGACGTCAGTCAATGCGAAACTTGAAACAGCTTCTGCTGAAGTCCGACAAGCATTGGCACCTACGGGTGTATTTCGCGTTGGTGTTTATCCAGGCAGTCCTACCTCTTGGGTTAAAGATCCTAAAACCGGGGAGAGTGTGGGCATTGCGCTTGACTTGGGCAAAGCCTTGGCGATGCGAATGAAAGTGCCTGTTCAGGTGATCGAGTTCGATCGCTTGGCATTGGTTTTGGATGCATTGAAAGAAGGCAAAGTAGATTTTACATTTACAAACGCAACGGCTGCTCGCGCGAAAGACATGGACTTCACACCGCCCATGGTTCGTTTGGAATTGGGCTATCTTGTTGTGGGTGCCAGCCCCCTCAAATCTGTGACAGAAATGGACCAAGCTGGCATGCGCATCGGCGTGAGTCAAGGAAGTTCATCGCAAGGTGTACTGACGCAACTCTACAAACAGGCTACGGTGGTGCCCGCAGATTCTTTGTCAAAAGCGCAGACCATGCTGAACGCCAAACAGATCGATGCATTTGCAACCAACAAAGGGATCTTGTTTGAGATGTCAGATGCGTTGCCTGGCAGTCGTGTGATCGAAGGTCGATGGGGTTTGGAAAATTTGGCGATTGCCGTTCCTAAGGGGCGTGAAGCGGGACGCTTGTTTGTCCAAAATTTTGCAAATGAAATGACGCAAAACGGAGAACTGGACAAAGCCATACAACGATCCGGTTTGCGCGGCACAGTCCGTGACTAAAGCTTTAACCTAGAAAGACACTATGAAAAACTTTCGCAATTTGATGCAAATACTTGGCTTGGCCTTGGCTACGTTAACCACGGCCCACGTGTTGGCTCAGTCGAACAACAACTATCCCAATAAGCCAGTGAAAATTGTGGTGGGTTACGCGCCTGGCGGCGCTGTCGATGTGGTGGCGCGCACCTTGGGCCAAAGCCTCGGCGCTCAGTTGGGTCAGAGTTTTGTCGTTGAAAATAAGCCTGGTGCCGGCACCAACATTGCAGTGAAATCAGTGATCTCAGCTGATCCTGATGGGTATACCTTGATGTTGGCTGCCAACGCTTTGGCGGCCAACATGGCCTTGTACCAACCCATGCCCTTTGATGCTGAAAAAGAATTGACAGCTGTGTCATTGGTGGGTCGAGTGCCAGTGGTCATTGCCGCCAACCCCAACGCGCCTTTCTCTTCAGTTGCCAAATTGATCGAGGCTGCCAAGGCCAAGCCTGGTCAAATTGCTTTCGCCAGTCCTGGCAATGGTTCTACGCCCCACATGGCCATTGAATTTTTTGCCAAAGCCGCAGGCATTGATTTACAACACATCCCTTACAAAGGCGGCTCCCCTGCCATCACCGATACCATCGGCGGTCAGTTGCCCTTGGTGGCTGTGAATGCTCTAGAAGTATTGCCCCATGTGAAAAGCGGCAAGCTCAAAGTCTTGGCGGTTCTGAGTCCCACGCGCAGTGTCATTTACCCAGATGTTCCCACCATCGCTGAATCTGGATTCCCAGGTTTTGAGGCCTCTGTTTGGTACGGATTTGTGGCGCCTGCTGCCACCCCCAAACCCATCGTTGTGAAGTTGCATGCGGAAATACAAAAAGCACTTCAAACCAAAGAAGTGAAAGACCGAATGAGCGCCGTGGGTGGCGAAGTCATCCCGGGTTCATCAGACATGTTTGCAGCCTTGATCCGCAGCGAACGCCAGCGTTATGAAAAGTTAGTTCGCGAAGCTAACATCAAACCTGATTAATTCTGACCCGTTTAACTTTGTAGAAAGCAACTCATGGAATTTCAAAAAACCCCTGGCTGGTTAGATTGGTATGCAGGCCCTAGCAAGCCCACATTCAAATTACCGGCTGGTGCAGTCGATTCGCATTGCCATGTGTTTGGACCTGGTGCTGAGTTTCCTTACGCACCAGAGCGCAAATACACACCTTGTGATGCTTCCAAGCAGCAACTTTATGCGCTGCGTGATCACCTAGGATTTGCACGCAACGTTGTGGTGGGTGCAAGTTGCCATGGTTCAGACAATCGCGCCACTGTAGACGCTTTGCTCAACTCGAATGGCAAAGCTCGCGGCGTGGCCACTGTCAAGCGCAGTGTCACTGACGAAGAATTACAAGCCATGCATGATGCGGGCGTTCGTGGCGTGCGCTTTAATTTTGTGAAGCGCTTGGTTGACTTCACCCCCAAAGATGAACTGATGGAAATAGCTGGACGCATTGCCAAGCTGGGCTGGCATGTGGTCATCTACTTTGAAGCTGTTGACCTGCCCGAGTTGTGGGACTTCTTCACAGGCCTGCCCACGGTCGTGGTGGTTGATCACATGGGCACACCCGATGTGAAGCTGCCTGTGGATGGCCCTCAGTTTCAATTGTTTTTAAAGTTCATGCGAGAGCACAGCAACGTCTGGTGCAAAGTGACTTGCCCAGAGCGTTTGTCTGTTACTGGCTCACCTGCTTTGCATGGTGAGCAAAATGCATACCAAGATGTCGTGCCATTTGCCAAAGCCATTGTTGACGAGTTTCCCGATCGGGTGCTGTGGGGCACCGACTGGCCACATCCCAATTTGAAAAAACACATGCCCGATGACGGTCTCTTGGTGGACTTTATTCCGCACATTGCCACCACACCGGCACTTCAGCAGAAGTTGTTGGTGAGCAATCCCATGCGCCTTTACTGGCCAGAGGAGAAAATTTAATGGCTCTGGATAAACCCTATTTGGATGTGCCTGGCACCATCATTTTCGATGCCGAGCAAAGCCGCAAAGGCTACTGGATCAATCAGTTTTGCATGTCGCTCATGAAGGCCGAAAATCGCGAGCGATTCAAAGCCAATGAACGCGCTTACTTAGACGAGTGGGCCATGACCGAAGAGCAAAAGCAAGCCGTCATGGCGCGAGATTTGAACTGGTGCATGCGCACGGGTGGCAACATCTATTTCCTTGCCAAAATAGGCGCAACCGATGGTAAGAGCTTTCAACAAATGGCGGGCTCCATGACGGGAATGACCGAAGAGGAGTACCGCAACATGATGATCGGTGGCGGCCGGTCGGTGGAAGGCAATCGATACGTTGGCGAAAACGGCAGCGCTCAAGCGCAAAATCAACCCCAAGGCTCTGCCGGCAAGAAAGCGCACTGATCATGGCCAAAATTACAGCTTCGGTATTTACCTCTCACGTGCCAGCCATTGGTGCCGCGCTTGACTTGGGCAAAACGCAAGAACCTTACTGGTTGCCTCTCTTTGAAGGCTATGAATATGGCAAACAATGGATGAAGGACAACAAGCCCGATGTGGTCTTCTTGGTCTACAACGATCATGCCACCGCCTTCAGCTTGGACATGATTCCAACTTTTGCCATTGGCACAGCCGCGCAGTTTCAGCCAGCCGATGAAGGCTGGGGACCTCGCCCTGTGCCTGTGGTCAAAGGCCATCCTGAATTGGCCGCGCACATCGCCCACTCTGTGATTCAACAAGATTTTGACCTGACCATTGTGAACAAAATGGATGTTGACCATGGCCTCACAGTGCCTTTGTCTTTGATGTGTGGACAGCCACCGGCTGACAAATTTGAGTGGCCTTGTCCAGTCATTCCTTTTGCGGTGAACGTGGTGCAGTACCCCGTGCCTAGTGGCCAGCGTTGTTTCAATTTGGGCAAAGCCATTCGCAAAGCCATCGAAACTTACGATGAAGATATCAATGTCCACATTTGGGGAACCGGCGGCATGAGCCACCAACTTCAAGGTGCGCGTGCTGGCCTGATCAACAAAGAGTTTGACGCTGCATTCATGGACAAACTCATTGCCGACCCTCAAGCAGCTGCAGATATTTCGCACATTGACTATGTGCGCGAAGCTGGCAGTGAAGGCATTGAATTGGTCATGTGGCTCATTGCCCGCGGTGCCATGAACGATGTCAATGGCGGTAAAACGCCATTGCTCAAGAAACGTTTCTACCATGTGCCTGCATCCAATACGGCTGTGGGCCACGCTATTTTAGAAAATCAATTTTGAACTGAGGAAAAACGAATGTCTAAAACAATCAAAGTTGCGTTGGCTGGTGCTGGCGCTTTCGGTATCAAACACTTAGATGGCATCAAGAACATTGATGGCGTCGAAGTCGTTTCACTGATAGGCCGCGAATTTCATAAAACCAAAGAGGTTGCCGACAAATATGGCATTGGCCATGTGACCACAGACTTGGCCGATAGTCTGGCGCTCCCAGAGGTTGATGCCGTGATTTTGTGCACCCCTACACAAATGCACGCATCGCAATCGATTGCTTGTTTGAAAGCGGGCAAGCACGTACAGGTTGAAATTCCTTTGGCAGACAGCTGGAAGGATGCAGAAGAAGTGGTTCGTTTGGCCAAAGAATCAGGCAAGGTAGCCATGTGTGGCCACACGCGCCGTTTTAACCCTAGCCATCAATGGGTGAACCACAAAATCAAGGCTGGCGAATTCAACATTCAGCAAATGGATGTGCAAACTTATTTCTTCCGCCGCACCAACATGAATGCGTTGGGCCAAGCACGCAGTTGGACAGACCATTTGCTGTGGCACCATGCGGCCCACACCGTTGATCTGTTTGCCTATCAAGCTGGCAGCCCCATTGTGAAAGCCAATGCGGTACAGGGGCCGATTCATCCCACATTGGGCATCGCCATGGACATGAGCATTCAGTTGCAAGCTGCCAATGGCGCCATTTGCACTTTGAGCTTGTCCTTCAACAACGATGGTCCTTTGGGAACCTATTTCCGATACATCGGCGACACGGGCACCTACTTGGCCCGCTACGATGACTTGTACACCGGCAAGGAAGAGCAAATTGATGTGTCCAAAGTGGATGTCTCGATGAACGGCATTGAACTGCAAGACCGTGAATTCTTTGCCGCCATTCGAGATGGCCGTGAACCCAACTCGAGCGTGGCGCAAGTACTGCCTTGCTATCAGGTGCTGCACAATCTCGAGCAACAACTGAACGCGTAAGCTTGTGCGCTTCACAAAATGGCTGTGATTTTCACAGCCATTTTTTTGGGGTGCCATTGAATTGACCATGAACTAAATGGTACATTTCGCGCATGGTGACCTCTGAAAAACAAACTGTCCGTAAGCAAAAGACCCGAACCAACGACCCTGAACGGACGATGGCTGAAATCTTGTCTGTGGCCACCAAAGAGTTTGCTGACAAAGGCTTGGCGGGGGCGCGAATTGACGAAATTGCGGCTGCCACGCGCACCAGCAAACGAATGATCTACTACTACTTTGCAAGCAAAGAGGGCTTGTACTTGGCGGTATTAGAAGCCGCCTATCGGGGCATGCGACAAATTGAATCTGATTTGCATCTTCAAGACTTGCCGCCCGTTCAAGCCTTGAAAGCGCTGGTTGAGTTTACTTACGACCATCACCAACAGAACGAGAATTTCATTCGCTTGGTCATGAGCGAAAACATTCAGCGAGGCGAGTACATTGGCCAGAGCAAAGACATTCAACAGCTCAATGGCTCCGCCATTGAGACACTTCAAAATTTATATGAGAGAGGTGTGAAGAGCGGTGATTTTCGGCCTGGACTGACACCCTTGGACATTCACTCTGCTATTTCAGCGTTGACATTTTTCAATGTTTCAAACCAACACACCTTTGGGCTCATTTTTAAAAAGAAAAACGCACCAGGAAAAGCCCAGACGCTTTCACGCGCGAATGTGGTGAGTTTGATTTTGAATTTTGTTGCCAAGCCCTTAAGTTAGTTCGTTCTGGCATAACAGGTAGCTTGTGTTGAGACTTAAATATAGGGTTTTTACTTATATTTACTAAACTAACTATTTTGTACATTTTACGTAGCCCTCTATTTTTTTTCAAAAGCTCCCATGAACAAGTTTCTGGACATCTACTGCAAGTTTCTCAAGGTCATCATGGCTGCCTTTTTGGCAGTCATGGTGGTCTTGGTGTTTGGCAATGTGGTTTTGCGCTACGCCTTTAATTCTGGACTGACCATTTCAGAGGAACTGTCACGCTGGTTGTTTGTCTGGGTGACCTTTTTGGGCGCCATTGTGGCCATGAAAGAGGGCGCACATTTGGGGTCAGATACCTTGGTCTCGCGCTTGTCAGTGGCAAATCAAAAAGCTTGTTTTGTGTTGGGCCATCTTTTGATGCTGGGTATTTGTTACTTGTTGTTCAAAGGATCTTACGAACAAGTCATCATCAACTGGACCACCACCAGCGCAGTGATGGAAGTATCAATGGCCATGTTCTACGCGTGTGGCTTGGTCTTGGCCGTTTCTGGTGCCTTAATTTTGTTGAATCAATTGGTGCGATTGGCCAGAGGACAACTGGCAGAAGGTGAGCTGATTGGTATTCGGGAATCTGAAGAAGAGCCCATTGATGCGCCCGCTCCCTTGAAATAAGAAAGAACACCATGACCATCGCCGTCTTCTTAGGATCCCTGCTTGCCGCTATGGCGTTGGGCGTACCGATTGCTTTTTCATTGCTGATTTGCGGAGCTGCACTCATGTGGCACATGAACATGTTTGACGCGCAAATTTTGGCGCAAAACGTGATTGAAGGTGCCAACAGCTTCCCCTTGCTGGCTGTGCCGTTTTTCATGCTCGCGGGTGAGATCATGAACACGGGTGGTCTTTCGCGTCGGATTGTCGATTTTGCTTTAGCGCTTGTGGGTCACATTCGCGGTGGTTTGGGTTATGTGACCATTGTGGCTGCATGTTTATTGTCAGCCTTGTCTGGATCTGCCGTTGCTGACGCTGCTGCACTGACAGCATTGCTTTTACCGATGATGGTCAAGGCAGGACATGACAAATCTCGCAGCGGTGGTTTGATCGCAGCGTGTGGTGTCATTGGCCCCATCATTCCGCCTTCCATTGGCTTTGTGATTTTTGGCGTCGCAGCCAATGTGTCAATCAGCAAGTTATTTTTGGCTGGTATTTTTCCCGGTATCGTTTTGGCTGCGGGCTTATGGCTGACTTGGTGGTGGTTGACTCGCAAAGAGCATCTCGAACCACCTCCCAGAAAAACGACTGCAGAAGTTTTCAAAGCTCTGAGAGATGCTGGATGGGCACTCATGTTGCCATTGATCATTTTGGTGGGACTTCGCATGGGCGTCTTTACCCCGACTGAAGCTGCAGTTGTAGCAGCTGTCTATGCGCTCTTCGTTGCCACTGTGATTTACAAAGAATTGAATTGGCGCCAGTTGTATCAAGTCTTTGAAACTGCTGCTCGCACCACGGCTGTGGTGATGTTCTTGGTAGCTGCTGCCATGGTCTCTGCTTGGCTGATCACAGTGGCAAACTTGCCGGGTCAAGTTGTCACTTTGCTCCAGCCCTTGTTGGACAATCCAACCTTGCTGTTGATGGCCATCATGTTACTGGTCATGATTGTGGGTACGGCCATGGACATGACCCCCACCATTTTGATTTTGACCCCCGTCTTAATGCCGATTGTCAAAGCAGCGGGTATCGACCCTGTTTACTTTGGTGTTTTGTTCATCATCAACAACTCCATTGGTTTGGTCACGCCGCCTGTGGGTACCGTTTTGAATGTGGTGGCGGGTGTTGGCCGAATGCGAATGGACGATGTGACCAGAGGCGTGATGCCCTTCATGGCCGTTCAATTCTTGGTCATGTTCTTGATGGTTTTGTTTCCATCCATCGTGATGGTCCCCGCAAGATGGTTTTATTGACCGCCTGATCTTTTTCCATTCACTGCTTGTTCGGGTACGCCATGCAGTTGAATCCTTGTTCTGCGTACGACCATCCATTTCATCAGGAGACACAGACATGAAGCGTGTTTTGATCAAGACAGTATTGGCCACCCTCGCATTGACGGCCATGGGCATGGCGTCCGCTCAGGAGAGAACCATCAAATTTGCCAATCAAAACGCAGTGGGTCACCCCGTTGTGCAAGGCATGGAAAAATTCAAAGAGATTGTGGAAAAGCAATCTGGCGGAAAAATCAAGGTCAACGTCTTCCCAGGCGGTGCATTGGGCAGTGACCAAGCCAATGTGTCAGCCATTCAAGGGGGTGCCTTAGAAATGGCAGCCATGAACTCAGGTATTTTTGCCAGCCAAGTTAAAGACTTTGCTGTCTTCGATTTCCCCTTCATGTTTGCCAGCGGCAAAGAAGCTGATGCAGTTGTCGATGGCGCATTCGGTAAAAAAATGCATGCCAAATTGGAAGAAAAAGGTTTGGTGGGCTTGGGGTACTACGAACTGGGCTTTCGCCACATGTCCAACAGCAAGCGTGCCATCAATAAAGTGTCTGACATCGACGGTTTGAAATTGCGTGTCATTCCAAATCCAATTAACGTGGATTGGGTCAAGGCATTGGGCGCCAATCCAACACCACTGCCATTCCCTGAGCTTTATGCAGCCCTTGAGCAAAAGGCTGTAGACGGTCAAGAAAATCCAGTGGCCACCATCAATGGTGCCAAGCTCTATGAAGTTCAGAAAAACCTGGCGTTGACAGGTCACCAATACAACCCACAGTCTGTGGTCATCAGCAAGAAGTTCTGGGACACCTTGTCTGCAGCCGAGAAGAAAATTGTGTCTGATGCCGTGGCTGAGTCTTCTAAATTCCAACGCACGACTGCTCGCGCTTTGGAAGCCGGCACGCTTGAAACCCTGAAGAAAAATGGCATGGCTGTCACCCTATTGCCCGATTCAGAAATGGCCATCTTGCGCGAAAAAATGAAGCCTGTGATTGCCAAACATGGTGAACCCATTGCGGCCACAGTGGCTGAGCTGCAAGCTGAGTTGGCCAAGTTGCGCAAGTAATTGAGCCTTTCATGAGGTCAACCCCAAGACCTTGATGTCGTTTTATGGCGAAGTCTCTAAGCCGGTCTTGGAGCTTCGCTTTTTAATTTCTTTACCATGAACATCGACGGCCATACAGAGTTGATTGCCCACATTGGCTATCCCACTCACAGTTTCAAATCACCTTTGATTTACAACCCTTACTTTGAGAAAGAGGGCATCAATGCGCTGGTGGTACCGATGGGTTGTCAGGCGGAACATTACCCTGCTTTTTTGAAGTCGGTTTTTCAGCTGACCAACATTCGAGGTGCGTTGATCACCATGCCTCATAAAGTCACCACGGTGGACCTCTTGGACCTGGTCTCGCCCACAGTCAAAGTTGCGGGTGCTTGCAATGCTGTGAAGTTAGATGCTCAGGGCCGTTTGGTGGGTGACATGTTTGATGGCGCAGGCTTTGTTCGCGGCGTTCAAAGAAAAGGCTTCGAACTCAATGGCAAACGCGCCATGGTGATTGGCACAGGAGGCGTGGGCTCAGCGATTGCTGCTTCTCTGGCTGCTGAAAAAATCAAGGCCATCAGTTTGTTTGACATTGAGACTGCCGCCTGTGAGGCATTGGCACAAAGGCTTGTGAATGAATATCCACACATCCAAGTCAAGACAGGTTCAAATGACCCTGATGGACATGACCTGGTTGTGAACGCTACGCCCATGGGCATGAACGAAGGCGATCCTTTACCCTTAGACGTTTCCCGCCTTGCGCCAGAAACTTTTGTGGGCGAAGTTGTCATGCGCACTGAGATGACCGCGTTCCTGCAGGCAGCACAAAAAAGGGGATGCCGCACTCAAGTGGGCTCGGACATGTTGTTTGAACAAATCCCTGCATATCTGGAATACTTCGGATTGCAGACGACGACCGCTGAAGTGCTTCGAAATTTGGCTCGTCTGGTTTGAAATCTGAAATTGGACTGACTTATGAATTTACGCACAACTGACCGAGAAGCCGTTCCAGAAATGCCCAATCGATTGGGCATTCAAGGCATTGAGTTCATTGAGTATGCGACCAATCGGCCTCAGGCCTTGGGTCAGGTTTTAGAGGCTATGGGTTTCAGGCCAGTGGCACGCCATCGCTCGCGGGAAGTTACTTTGTACCGGCAAGGTGGTATGAACTTGGTGGTCAATGCCAACCCCGATGATGCGCGAGTCAGTGCCACTGTCGATGGACAAGCTGAAATTTCTGCTGTGGCGTTTCGCGTGCAAGACGCTTTGAAGGCGCATACAAGGTGCATTGATTTAGGCGCGTGGTCCGTGGCCAGCCATGCACAAGCTATGGAGTTGCACATTCCTGCTATTCACGGCCCCGGCGGTACTCGTTTTTACTTTGTAGACCGTTGGCAAGAGTTTTCAATTTACGACATTGACTTCAAACCCATTCCCACAGTCGACCAACATCCTGCCGCGGTGGAGAGCATGAGTTACTTCGGTTTGGTTCAGTACATTGGTTCGGCGCGCAGCCAAGATTGGCTGGCTTATTACGAACACATGTTTGACTTCAGTGTCATTGCAGATGAAGAGCGCTTTGGCATCTTGCCCAAAGGCAAATTGATGAAGAGTCCTTGTGGTCAATTTCTTTGGCAACTCATCGAACCCGATCCTTGGATGGAAGCCGATGAAGCGCCTGAATCACTTAAACGAATAGGCTTCGGTGTCAAAGATGTTGCCCAAGCTGTGAAAACCCTTAAGACCAATGGCGTTGAGTTTGTCGAGTCGAAAGAGTTGCACCCAGAAGACCGTGGTGCCTTGACACGAAGTGCACTGGGTTCGGTGTCGTTTGAGCTGGTTCACCAAAGCGTCTAAGGAATGGCCATGAATTTGCTAGACGGCTATGGCATGGACACCATCACGATGGCGGGCCCTTTAGAGGCCAAGTTAGAGGCCATGAAAAGTGTCGGCTTCTCGCAAGTGATGCTCATGGCGCGAGACCTGGTGGGACATCCTGGTGGCGTTAAGGCTGCCGTGAAAGCCGTTCAAAAAAGTGGCTTGCGCCCTACAGGATTTCAAGTGCTCAGAGACTTTGAAGGCTTGTCAGGGCACTTGCACAGTTACAAAGTAGACATTGCCAAGTCCATGTTGGAAATGTGTGCCGCAACAGGCAGCAAAGTTTTGCTGGCTTGCTCTTCAACGTCCCGCCACGCCACCGAAGATTTAGACCTGATTGCCAAAGACTTGAAAAAATTGGCCATGATGGCCATTCCTTTGGGCATCAAGGTGGCCTATGAAGGCTTGTCTTGGGGCCGCACGGTGAACGAATTCACCACCAGTTGGGATGTGGTCTGCCGCGCAGACTGTCCTAATTTAGGGATTGGAATTGACTCGTTTCACATCTTCGCGGCCAAGACACCCCTAGATGCTATTGAAGACATAGACCCCGATCGCATTTATCTGGCTCAACTGTCTGATTTCATGTGGCATGAAACGCCTTCATTTGAAGAGCGCATGACCACGGCCCGAACTTTCCGCGTGTTTCCAGGTGAAGGCGTGCACAGTGATCAACTGGCTGATTTGGTGTTGCGTCTTGAGCGCATAGGCTACCGAGGCGATTACAGCTTCGAAGTATTCAACGACGATTACCAACAGCTGCCACTCGAAACCGTGGCTGAACGCGCGCGCAAAAGTGCAACATGGTTGCATCAAGATGTGTTGCACCGCTCAGCACCCTTACCATCATGGGCATCAACTTCAAAAAGGCCAGCCATATGAAAAACAGAAAACTAGGACAATTCCAAGTCAGTGAAATTGGCTTGGGTTGCATGAATTTAAGCCATGCTTATGGTGCACCCGTCTCTGAAGCCCAAGCTGAAAAGGTTTTGCTCACGGCATTGGATGCAGGCGTCACATTCTTTGACACAGCGGCGCTTTATGGATTTAGTGCCAACGAAACCTTGGTCGGCAAAGTGCTCAAAGCGCACCGTCAGAAATTCACGCTCGCTAGCAAGTGTGGCATGACGGGTGTGGATGTGAATGGCGATGGCAAATTGGTGCGCGTCATTGACGGCCGTCCCGAAACCATTCGCAAAACCTGTGAAGACGCCTTGAAGCGTTTGCAAACCGACGTCATCGACTTGTACTACTTGCACCGTTGGGACAAAAAAGTACCGATTGAGGACAGTGTGGGTGCACTCAGTGATTTGGTGCGACAAGGCAAAATTCAAAGCATTGGTTTGTCTGAAGTTTCGGCCAGCACTTTGCGCAAAGCCCATGCAGTTCACCCCATCACGGCTGTGCAAACTGAATACTCATTGTGGACACGCAATCCAGAAATTGCGGTGCTTCAAGCCTGCAAAGAATTGGGTGCCAGCTTTGTAGCTTTCAGTCCCGTAGCGCGGGGGTTTTTGTGCGGCAAACTTGAGCTTGATGCCTTTGACGCCAAAGACATCCGAAAAGGCATGCCGCGTTTCACGCCTGAAAACTATGCTGCCAATTTCAAGTTGTTTGCACCTTACCTGAGCTTGGCACAAGAAGCTGGTTGCTCGCCAGCACAGTTGGCTTTGGCTTGGCTGCTGCACAAGGATTCACACATCATTCCAATTCCTGGCACGACCAGCGTGGCCCATTTGCTGGATGACATTGGCGCCAGTCAAGTCCATCTCAGTGCAGATTTGATCGCAAAGCTGGATGACCTGATCAACGAAAAAACCGTGCAGGGCAACCGGTACAACGCTCAGGCCAACTCTGAGGTGGATACTGAAAACTTTGTGTGAGAAAAACTCCAGTAAGCGAAACCCCTTAAACCCTGTCAAGCGCTGAGTGAATCAGTATCCTTCACAATTGATCTGTACTTAACAAGTCTAAGTGAAGGTAAAAATGAAGGTTCAAGAATCTCTGATTCGCTTGTTTTTGACTTTGGCCTCAACCGTCATTTTGGGCACAAGCGGCATTCAAGCCGCACCTGCCAATTTGAGCCTCATTGTCTCGGCATCCCCAGGCACTGGCTTGGACATTCTTGCAAGAACGCTAAGCCAACAGTTTTCTATCAAGGGCAACTATGCCACTGTGGTTGAAAACAAAGCCGGCGCCAGCGGCAACATCGCAGCCGATCACGTCACCCGTGCCAAACCAGATGGCGCCACTTTGTTGGTGGTTGGCACCACCTTTGCAACCAACGCCGCGGTCAACCCCAGCTTGCCCTTTGACACGGTCAAAGATTTCACGCCAGTGGCTTTGTTAGGAACGGGCACTTTGTGCTTGGTGGTTCCAAGCAGTTCAAGCGCCAACACTTTGGCCGAGTTTTTGCAAATGGCCAAAACCAGCGTCAAGGGTGTCAATTACGCGTCTCCCGGAAATGGGACGCCGCAACACTTGGCCATGGAATTGCTTAAGTTTGAAGCCGGCTTGAACCTCTTTCACGTTCCCTTCAAGGGCAGTGCTGGCGCTGTGAACGATGTGGCCGCTGGTCATGTGTCGGCCATGATTGCGCCAGTTCACACCGTCATGCCCTTGGTCAAAGCGGGCAAGCTCAAAATGCTGGCGGTCCTCAGTTCCGAGCGAGTGCCGCAAATGCCCCAAGTGCCGACCTTCAAAGAGCAGGGCCTGCCCAAAGTGCAGGTCGACATTTGGTATGGCTTGATGGCCCCTAAGGGCACGGCAACTCAAGTGATCCAATCTCTTAACCAAGAGGTGAACCTTGTCTTGAAAAATCCGGAGATCGTGGCCAACCTTGCGAAGCAGGGGATTGATGCCGGGGGCGGCACGCCTCAGTTGATGGCTGACACCTTGTCGGCTGAATTGAAACGCTGGCCACCCGTGGTCAAAGCAGCGCAGATCAAAGCGGATTGATTTTTCATTTCATAGAAACAACAACGCCTTCAATATTTTGAAAGTCCTACATGCCTGATACATCTTCCAAACCCCAAAACTTGACCAAGGCATGGAACGACTACGACGGTCCGCATTTGGATTTGCGCGAACTGATCGCTCGCGCAGAACTTGCCGACGAGGTCTTGCACATTTCTGGAGCCGATTGGAATTTGGAAGTGGGGACCTTGGCCGAAATTGTCAATTCTTCGCGCAAGGGCGAACCCAAGGCCATCTTGTTCGACAACATTCCTGGTTATCCTCCTGGCTATCGCTTGTTGTCGGGCGGTACCAATTCGTCCAAGCGCTTGGCCTTGACCTTGGGCTTCCCCGTTCCGAAGGGTCCGATGGATGTCGTGCAGGCCTACCGCAATCGCATGCAAAAACATGAGCCTATTCCACCACGCGTTGTGCCAACAGGCCCCATCATGGAAAACGTAGATCGCGGCGAAGATGTCGATATTTTCAAGTTCCCCATTCCCCTGTTGCATGAGTTAGATGGGGGTCGGTACATCGGCACCGATGACTTGGTCATCATGCGTGACCCAGAGCTAGACTGGATCAACATTGGCACTTACCGCGCTATGGCGCACGACAAAAATAAAGTAGGCCTTTGGACATCACCCGGAAAACATGGCCGCCAAATTCGCGACAAATACTTTGCACAGGGCAAGCCTTGTCCTGTCCTTATTTCTTGCGGACATGACCCCTTGTTGTTCTTGGCCGGTGGCAATGAACTGCGCTTTGGTTTGTCTGAATTTGACTACTCTGGCGGGCATCGTGGTTTGCCATTTGATGTGGTGCTGAGTGAGGTGCACCAACTGCCCATGCCAGCACACAGCGAAATTGTGCTGGAAGGCGAGATGTACCCTGGCGAAACATTGCCAGAAGGCCCATTTGGGGAATTCACAGGTTATTACGCAGGTGGCAAAAGCAATCAACCCGTGGTGCGCATCCAACGGGTGTATTACCGCAATAACCCCATCATGACCATGGCTACGCCCCTGAAGCCGCCATCCGACTTCTCCTTTTCAAAGTGTGTCATGAAGGCCGGCATGATTTGGGATGAAGTCGAGCGTGCAGGTTTGTCAGGCGTGAAAGGCGTGTGGTGTCATGAGGCAGGCGCAGCGCGCATGCTCAATATCATCTCGATCAAACAAGCCTATGCAGGCCACTCCAAACAAGCCGCCATGATGGCCGCAAATTGTCAATCGGGTTCTTATCTAGGCCGATTTGTGGTGGTCGTCGATGATGATGTTGATCCAACAGACTTGTTTGACGTGATGTGGGCCATGTGCACGCGCTGTGACCCTGTAGAAGACATTGAGTTCATTCGAAAAGCTTGGAGTGGTCCTTTGGACCCGCGCATCCCCCGCGGTACCAGCACCAATTCTCGGGCCGTCATTGATGCTTGCCGACCTTTTGAAATGCTCAAAGATTTTCCGCCTGTGGCATGTGCAAGTCCTGAGTTGAAGCAGCGCGTGGCTGAAAAATTCAAATCGTATTTAGTCGGTCTTTAATCCTTGGAGGCAAATTTAAAATGTATTCACTGAATGTCAACGGCAAAGTCCAAAAAATTGATGCAGAACCAGAGATGCCACTGCTTTGGGTTGTTCGTGAGGTGCTTGGCCTCACAGGAACCAAATTTGGTTGTGGCATTGCCCAATGCGGTGCCTGCACCGTGCACGTAGACGGACAACCAATCCGTTCTTGTTCAGTTCCTGGCTCTGCCATGGCGGGTCGCAAAATCACCACCATTGAAGGCCTGTCAAACAACAGCAGTCACCCTGTGCAAAAAGCATGGGCTGAAGTTGATGTTCCCCAATGCGGATACTGCCAGTCGGGTCAAATCATGGCAGCCTCAGCTTTACTGAAGCGCACCCCCAAGCCTACCAACAAAGACATTGATTTGGCCATGACCAACATTTGCCGTTGCGGTACGTACCAACGCATTCGCGAGGCCATTCATGTGGCGGCAGGGACTAAGAAATTGGCCAAGTCCGACAGCGGTGAAGTTGCCGCTTTGGTTCAACAAATCAAAGTTTAAGGAGAAACAACATGAGTCAAATTCAAACTTCTCCTGCTCAGCTTTCACGTCGCAGTTTCATGGTTGGAACATCCGCCATGGCCAGCGGTGGTCTTGCCTTGGGCTTTAACTTGTTGTCAACTTCTGAGGCTCTCGCGCAAAGCTCTGAGGCAACACCTGAGATTGGTGTTTGGGTTGTGGTCAAGCCCGATGACACTTGTGTGGTTCGCGTAGTTCGCTCAGAAATGGGACAAGGCACCCGCACGGGCTTGGCCCAATTGGTGGCCGAAGAATTAGAGTGTGATTGGTCCAAAATTACTACCGAGTCGCCTACAGCGGGTCAAAACTTAAAGCGCAAGCGCGCTTGGGGTGACATGAGTACCGGTGGTAGCCGAGGTATCCGTACTTCCCAAGATTACGTTCGCCGCGGTGGTGCGGTCGCTCGAATGATGCTCGTTCAGGCGGCGGCCAATGAATGGAATGTGCCAGCCACAGAGCTCACAACTTCAAACAGCGTCATTACCCACGCTGCATCAGGTCGTAAGACAACTTATGGCCAGGTGGCTGCGGCCGCGGCCAAGTTGCCTGTGCCCGACATGAAATCGGTTGTTCTGAAGGACCCGCGTACGTGGAAAATTGCTGGTAAATCTGTCAAGCGTTTGGATACGCCAAACAAGCTTAACGGCAAACTCATTTACGGTATTGACTTGAAGATGGATGGCATGTTGTGTGCCACAGTCATGGATTGCCCCGTATTTGGTGGCAAGCTTGTAAGTTTTGACGACAGTAAAGTGAAAACATTGCGCGGGGTGAAAGCCGTGGTGCGCGTTGATGCCTCCACTGTGGCTGTGGTTGCTGATACTTGGTGGCGCGCAAAAAATGCATTGGCGCAACTTCCTATTGTTTGGGACGAAGGCCCCAACGCCAAAGTCAACAGTGCCATGATTGCAGACCACGTCCGTGAGGGACTCACGGCACGTGGTAATTTTGCGGGCCGCAATGAAGGTGACGCCATCTCTGTTGTTGCCAATGCTCCCAGAAAAGTCGAAGCCATTTACAGCTCTCCCTTCTTATCACACGCCCCGCTGGAACCCATGAATTGCACGGCGCGTTGGACTGCTGACAAGGCCGAGGTCTGGACGCCCACCCAAAACGCAGAGGCCTCCTTGGCGGTGTTGGCCGAAACCGCAGGCTTGCCCCTGGAAAAGTGCGAGGTCTATGTGACAGATCTGGGCGGTGCATTTGGTCGCAAAGGTGGCCAGCAAGATTTTGTCTCTCAAGCCGTCAAAATTGCCAAACAGTTTCCAGGCACGCCCATCAAAATGATTTGGACGCGTGAAGAAGATCAAACCCACGATTACTATCGCCCCATTTCTCAGTGCCACATGAAAGCTGGCCTTGACGACAAAGGCAACTTGGTGGGCATGACCCTTCGGTCTTCAGGTCAGTCCATCAACGCATGGGTGAACCCCTCTGCCATCAAGGATGGCAAAGATGAACGCCAGCTTCAAGGCTTCTGGAAAGAGCCTGGCGACGCCCAATTGGGATACACCATTCCGAATTTGCTCACTGAATATGCCATTCGCAACACCCATGTGCCAGTTGGCCCTTGGCGCGGTGTGAACACCAACCAAAACGGTGTTTACATGGAATGCTTCATTGAAGAAGTGGCTCGGGCCTCAGGCAAAGATTCGTTGGCGTTCCGTCAAGCCTTGATGCAAAACCATCCCAAGCATTTGCAAGTGCTCAATGCGGCTGCAGAAAAAGGCGATTGGGGTAAGCCTGTCGCCCCTGGTGTTTTCAGGGGCATTGCTCAGTTTATGGGTTATGGCGCTTATTCAGCAGCGGTTGCAGAAGTCACTGTCAGCCCCAAAGGCGAAGTCAAAGTCTTGCGCATGGTGTTGGCCACCAATGCTGGCCATTTCGTCAATCCCCATCAAGTTGCAGCGCAAGTTGAGGGGGGTGTGGTCATGGGTCTTAGCGCTACGTTTTTTGGCGAATGCACCGTTGAAAATGGCCGCATCAAAGAAAAGAACTTTGACACTTACCAACTGCTCAAACTAGCTCAGATGCCTAAAGTGGAAACTGTTTTGGTGCCCACTTACGATTTCTGGGGAGGTGTGGGTGAACCCACCATTTGTGTGGTGGCGCCCGCTGTGATCAATGCTATTTCCGCTGCTGTTGGCAAACCCCTGCGCGATTTGCCTTTGAAGAATGCAGGCTTTAAGTTTGTTTGATTGACTTTAGACTTCTTTAAACTCAATTCATCGCCGCAAGGAAGGCCCTTCAATGGGCATGCCTTGCGCGCGAGATTTTAAAAATAATTCCAATTGTCTGAGCTCTGGGCTGCCAGGCGCAGGCACTTCGGCTTGAACGCCTGAGTAACAGGCTCTCAATCTGCGGTCGATGGAACCCATGCTTTGCCAACTCAATTTGAAAATTGGAAATCCGGTGGGATGACCCGGTGAGATGACATCTGCGCGCATGGTTTTGCCAATGTTCAAATCATGGCAATGCGTACAAGCTAAATTCATTCGTCCGATGCGCGTTGTGAAAAGTTTGGCGCCTTCGTTCAGTTCAAGTTGCCACCGCTCTTTCACTTCCTCCTTCGGTGTCGTTTGAAAATTCAAACCTGCGCTGGTTTGATGTAAGAGGGCGCTGAGAGAGAGAACATCTGCGTTTTCAAGACCTTTGAAGGGCTGCTGCGTTCGCTCAGAACAAATCAAGATCTGATCTTCAAGGTTAATTAATTTTTGCTGTTTGACAGACCACATGGGAAAGTGCGTTGCGGCTTGTCGCATTTTGTCAATGTTGCCGTGGCACTTTGAACAGGATGCTTGTCCTGCCCAGAGCACTCTTCCTTGTTCCAGCCACAAGCTCACAGGATTGGTGCTGGGGTCGTTTTGAATCGCTTTCAGCGAGGGGCTTAAAAAAGCCTGACCACTGAGCTGATTCAAAGGCCCTTTAGGCAAGCTTGAATTTTCTTGTGAAACAGATTGAGCCACCGAGAAAAATGGCACACCAAAGAGCAAGTAAAGAGAGAGCAGCCAACGCATGCGTTTACAAAACCAATCGCTGTTGCGTTTCACCCATCTGTCCTGAATCGTCTTTCCAAATGACTTTGACAATGCCGCCTTCTAAAGGCACCAAGACTGGAAAAGCCAAGTACACAGGCGATGTCATCGCTGTTCCAAGGTCTGCCTCCATGATCAATCGATCATTCAAATAGGCCCTCACGGTGTGGATGATATTTTTTGGGATTTGCCGTCCAGAATCGTCTACACGAAACCCAGAGTCCATGGGGTGGGCTGCAGACCAGCGAGCTTCTACATGCGCACCAGCTTTAACCTGGCCTGTCAATGCAAGTCGAGTGAGTATGGGAGCGCTCATGTGAAATTAAGAATCATCTAGGCATGCTGTGGATGTGATGACGGTTGGCGCATGGTTGGCGCGCTCACTGCCATCATTGAAATAGGCAACGAGCCATACGGACTGACTGGCTGCCAGTCGGAGGCGCGTTTTCAATCTGTACTGAACCGGTTGGTCCAGGATCTTGAGGTGAAGTGCCTCAGGGTTGGGGTTCTCTGGCAAGATCACTTTCAGTGCCTTCAGATAAAGACCTGAAGGCGCAGTAATCAGTGCTTCTAACGGAACGGCATTGCCGGTGTCTGCCAACCTTGGAAAAACGAGTTCAATGCCATCAGGTGACAACTCATTCAGCGGTTTAGAAATCGCCAATGTGTGCGGCACCGCCAACCAGGTGCCCAAGGCCCATACCATACCGCTTCGTCGCATTGGGCTGTGTTCATTGAAAGGCGTTGGGGTCTTGCGCATTTTGTTTATCGCCACGATTGCAGGGTGAAGACCACTTGAGCAATTTGTTCGTTCGACAGAATGACCCGAGCTGGCCGAGTCAACTTCAAATCATGCGTGCTTCCAAAGGGGGGCATTAAGGTGTCTGCATTGAACTTGCGTGCATCGACAACCCACTGCATCAATTCCTTTTCAGAGTATTTCCGACCCACGCCTTGGAGAGACGGTGCAAAATTGCTCGTCAAACCTTGAACGCCAGGCATGTCGTGGCATGCAATGCAATTACCATATTGCTTGTTGGTCATCAATTCATAGCCAGAAGTTTTGACTTCGGCAGTTTGTGCAGCGGCGGGTGAAAGAACCACCAGGCCGATGAGCATGCTAAGCGTAAAAATCTGCAATTTCATGTTTTGCATTGTGTCATTGAGTGATTTCGACTGCTGAGTAATTTCTTTCATAGGGATATGAGTCATTATTGTTTAGGGTTTACCCTATGAATTTTTTGTCGTTTGAATTCTAAAAACATGCATAATATTTCCAGTCCGAGCGGTTGGTTAATTGCATTCCTGATGACCTGCTGCACGTTTATTGAACTATCAAGCCAGTCAGGACCTTCTCAATGACTACCGTACTCCAAAGTTACATAGCCGGCCGCTGGGTTGGTCGGGAATCTGCACAAGCGCTACACAGCGCCATCAATGGCCAAGAAATCGCTTTTGCCCATGCTGAAACATTGGACTTTGCGGAGGCCCTTGAATACGGTCGCACCAAGGGGCTGCAAGGCATGTTGGCCATGGACTTTCAGCAACGTGCTGCGACATTGCGCGCCTTGGCCAAATATTTAGGTGAACGCAAAGAAGAGCTTTACGCTATTTCAGCCCACACGGGTGCGACACGCATTGATTCGTGGGTGGATATTGAAGGCGGTACGGGCACCTTGTTCGCCTATGCTGGCATGGCCGCCAGCGAACTGCCAAGTGGCAATTTAATTCACGAAGGCCCCGTCACATCCTTGGGCAAGAAAAACACCTTTGCAGGCACCCATATTTTGGTGCCACGGGGTGGTGTGGCAGTTCACATCAATGCCTTCAATTTTCCGGTGTGGGGTTTGTTGGAAAAATTTGCACCCACCTTTTTGGCAGGCATGCCTTGCATTGGAAAGCCAGCCACAGCCACCAGTTACTTAACTGAAGCCCTGGTCCGAATGATTGATCAGTCCGGCATTTTGCCCAAGGGCGCATTGCAATTGGTGATTGGCAGCACGGGTGATTTACTTGACCGCTTGGACGTGGCCGATGTGGTCACTTTCACTGGCTCTGCCGACACGGCTGCCAAGTTGCGCGTGAACCCGAACGTGGTTCGCAACAGCATTCCATTCAACGCTGAAGCTGACTCTTTGAATTGCGCCATCTTGGCAGACGACGTCACACCGGATGATGAAGAGTTTGATTTGTTCGTCAAAGAGGTGGTTCGTGAAATGACCGTCAAAGCCGGCCAGAAGTGCACGGCCATTCGACGTGCTATTGTGCCGCGCAAGCACCTTGATGCGCTTGCTGAAAAAATCAAAACTCGATTGTCCAAGGTGGTGGTGGGAGATCCATCCGTTGAAGGTGTGAAGATGGGCGCATTGGCATCCAAATCACAACAATCAGACGTGGCTGAGCGCGTGGCCTTGTTGCGCCAGAGTGCTGAGTTGGTTTACGGCGGTGATGCCAATTTCAGCTTGGTAGGCCAGGGCGTGGACAAGGGTTATTTCTTTCAACCCACTTTGCTGTTGTGCCAAAAACCCTTAAGCACGGACAATGTTCACGACATTGAAGCCTTTGGTCCTGTGAGCACACTCATGCCTTACGACAACATGGAGGATGCGATGGCCTTGGCCAAGCGTGGCAAGGGCAGCTTGGTGGGTTCATTGATCACCAAGACCCCTTCAGTGGCTGCGCAAGTGGTTCCGCGATTGGCTGCCAATCACGGACGATTGCATGTGCTAGATCGCGAATCTGCTGGCGAATCAACCGGCCACGGCTCACCGCTGCCTTCTTTGAAACACGGCGGCCCTGGTCGAGCGGGTGGTGGCGAAGAATTGGGCGGTATTCGCGCTGTCACTCACATGATGCAACGTGCGGCTGTGCAAGGTTCACCTAGCATGTTGACGGCGATCACACGCGAGTACGCCCGTGGTGCCAAAGTCATTGAAACGGGCACCCATCCGTTCAAACGTTATTTTGAAGAGTTGCAAATTGGCGAGTCATTGTTGACAGCATCAAAGCTCATTGGTGAAGCGGATGTGAAAGCCTTTGGCGAACTCACAGGCGATATGTTTTACATGCACTTTGACGACGAAGCCGCCAAGGCTTCGGCTTTTGGGAAACGAATTGCGCACGGCTATTTGGTTTTGTCTGATGCGGCAGGCTTGTTCGTGGTGGCCGAGCCAGGGCCCGTCTTGGCCAACTATGGCTTGGACACTTTGCGGTTTGTGAAGCCTGTCGGTTTGGGTGACACCATTCAGGTGCGCCTTACATGCAAACGCAAGATTGATCGAAACAAAAAAGACGCCAATGGCCAAGGGCAGGGCGTGGTGGCTTGGGATGTTGAGGTGAGCAATCAGGACAAGGAATTGGTGGCGAGTTATGACATCCTCACCTTGGTTGCAAAGCAGCATTCAAATTAGCCTGCTCAAAATCCCCTACGAAAAATGGGCTTAATAGAAAAGCATTTTGGAATTTAGGAAGACTTCATTTCTAATGCCTAAATCGTTGGGGAGTAGCTCAATTTCTTCGTGCTCAGTTAAGCCAAAAGGCGCACGGAGAAATCAACAAATCGTCATTACGAAGTTTTTACTTCCGGTTTGTTGGGCATATAACTGATTCATAACAAGCAAAGCAAGACCTTCGATCTCTCGTGTTGCAATTGTCTTTTGGCAATTCAACTTGTTACGATCGTTACTGAAGGTCTTTCATGGAATTGTTCTCAATGCCCTGGTGGTCAGCATTGCTTGCCATCATTCTCATCGATTTAGTCTTAGCTGGCGATAACGCCATCGTCATTGCACTTGCCGCTCGCGGTCTTCCTCCGGAACATCAAAACAAAGCCATTATTTGGGGCACTGTGGGCGCTATCGTGGTTCGCTCAGCAATGACTGTTGGCGTTGTATGGCTCCTCAAAATTCCTGGCCTCATGTTGGTTGGTGGTCTGGGTCTGTTATGGATTGCCTACAAGCTCATTTCGGATACGTCCGATGACGAGCACCAAGGCGTTGGCGCAACCACATTTTGGGGTGCCATGAAAACCATCATCGTGGCCGATGCCCTTATGGGGGTGGACAACGTGTTGGGCGTGGCAGGCGCTGCCAATGGCTCGTTTGACCTGGTTGTCATTGGTTTGCTGATCAGTATTCCGATCGTGGTCTTGGGTAGCAAATTGGTATTGCAATTGGTCGAAAAATGGCCCGTCATTATTCATCTGGGTGCAGCTGTCTTGGCCTTTACTGCTGCCCAAATGATCATCAATGAAAAACTTTTAGATCCTGTTTTTGATGGTGGCGAAACCATCAACTACTTGGCACGTGGTGCAACTTATATTTTGGCCATCGTTGGGGTATTGGGCTTGGGCTGGTTAGCAACCAAACGTCAGGCGACATCCAGCACTGAAACCCAATCGATCTGAACAAATTTTTAAACCAGGAGAAAAAAATGGAAACATTCATTGTTTACATCGACGACAAGCAATATGCACTCCAACAAATTGTTCCTATGTTGCCTGCCAATGGTTCACAAAATGGCGCAGCAAATTGGATTTTGATTGGATGCCCGCCAAGATTAAACCGCCACACAGGCAGGTGGTTAACGCATACGGCTCAAAAGAAATGGCGTCAAGAATGGACGCAGGAAGCGACCCACGTACTGGTTCATATGCTTCGTGACTTCGGCAACACTGTGTCGGTGCGAACCGTGCAGGGGCCCCTTGTCGAATTTACCAAGCAAGTGAAAGGGGAAGTGGGCGTTGCGAGAGTGCTCGACGCACGCCGACCTAAATTGTCAGTCAATCTGTCCCCAGTGACTTCAGAGCAACCACAAGAAAAATCTACTTGGGCTTTGCCGGGTGGTGTGTTGGCCATGAGTGCAGCCATCGTTATGGCCAGCGAATAAAGAACTTTGTAAAATGAAAAAAGGCCTTCCAGTGGTCAACTGGAAGGCCTTTTTTTGACGCTGCCTTGATGCAGCGTTAGGCAAACATGCTTGCTTACATCGTATCGATGAAACTGCGCAGTTTGTCGCTGCGGCTGGGGTGCTTCAACTTGCGAAGTGCTTTGGCTTCAATTTGACGAATGCGCTCGCGCGTGACGTCGAATTGCTTGCCCACTTCTTCAAGCGTATGGTCGGTTGACATTTCAATACCAAAACGCATGCGCAGCACTTTGGCTTCGCGAGGTGTCAGGCTGTCTAGGATGTCTTTGACCACATCGCGCAATCCAGCTTGCATGGCTGCATCGATAGGCGCAGTGTTGGCGCTGTCTTCAATGAAGTCACCCAAGTGGCTGTCATCGTCGTCTCCAATTGGCGTTTCCATGGAGATCGGCTCTTTGGCAATCTTCATGATCTTGCGAATCTTGTCTTCCGGAATCTCCATCTTCTCGGCCAAGATGCTGGCATCGGGCTCAAAGCCAAATTCCTGCAAGTGCTGGCGCGAAATGCGGTTCATCTTGTTGATCGTTTCGATCATGTGAACAGGAATACGGATGGTACGGGCCTGGTCAGCAATCGAGCGCGTGATGGCCTGACGAATCCACCATGTGGCATAGGTTGAGAACTTATAGCCACGGCGGTATTCAAACTTGTCAACGGCCTTCATCAAACCGATGTTTCCCTCTTGAATCAAATCAAGGAACTGCAAACCACGGTTGGTGTACTTTTTAGCAATAGAAATGACCAAGCGCAAGTTGGCTTCGATCATCTCTTTTTTGGCATGGCGTGAAGAACGCTCGCCTGCATTCATGCGTTTGTTGATGTCTTTCAGTTCATCCAAGGGCACCACCACGCGAGATTGCAAGTCTGTCAGCTTTTGCTGCAAGTCTTGAACGGGGGGAATGTTCCGTCCCATGACCGTACTCCAGGGCTTGCCTGCTGCTGCTTGCTTTTCGATCCATTTCAGATCGAGCAAGCTTGACTTGATGCGTTGGTTGGATTTGTCACGACCACTGAATTCAGCGATGAACAAGTCTTGGGGGTAGCCGCATTTGTCCACAATGATGCGGCGCAATTCGCGTTCTTTCTTTCGCACATCGTCTACGTGGCCACGCACCATGTCGCACAGCTTTTCAATGGTTTTGGCCGTAAATCGAATGGTCATCAGTTCCTCTGACAATGCGATTTGAGCCTTTTGATAAGCGGGAGTGCCCCAACCTTCTTTGGCATAGATTGCGTGTACTTGTTGGTCAAGTTCGGTGATGCGGTCGAATCGCTCTAAGGCCTGATTCTTCAGCTCTTCCAATTTTTTAGTGAGCGCTTTGGAGCCACCTTTGCCATCGTCGTCATCTGACTCATCGAATTCGTCGAAGTCTTCCTCAGCAACATAATCATCGGCTTCATTGATGTTAGAAAAACCATCTACAACAGTGGAGATGACAACTTTGCCTTCGCGAATTTCACCAGCCAGGCGGAGAATCTCAGAGATGGTGGCAGGCGAAGCGCTGATCGCTGTCATCATGTCCATCAAGCCGCCTTCAATGCGCTTGGCAATTTCAATTTCACCTTCGCGCGTGAGCAACTCAACCGTGCCCATTTCGCGCATGTACATGCGCACCGGATCTGTTGTGCGACCGAATTCGCTGTCTACTGTGGACAGTGCAGCCTCGGCAGCTTCTTCAGCTTCTTCTTCGGTTGAACCGGTGGGCGCGTTGTCAGTGATGATCAAAGTCTCGGCATCGGGGGTTTGCTCGTAAACCGCAACACCCAAATCATTCAAAGTAGCAATGACTACCTCTAGGGTTTCTGCATCAACCAACTTGTCTGGCAAGTGGTCTGAGATTTCGCCATGGGTGAGGTATCCACGAGTTTTACCTAACTTGATCAAAGCTTTGAGGCGCTGACGGCGTTTGGCCATGTCTTCTTCAGACAAAACAGTTTCGTCTAAGCCAAACTCTTTCATCAAGGCGCGTTCTTTGGCCTTGCTGATCTTCATGCGAAGCGGTTTGACTTTTTCAGTGGACTCAGCAACGGGTTCGCCTGCCAAGTCTTCTTCAATGTCGCGCATGTCTTCATCCACCGGACCCGAATCAGCTTTTGGCTTTCGTCCGCGTTTGGCGGCTGCTGACTTGTCTGCAGGTTCGGGTGCCGGTGTTTTAGTGGGCTTCAAAGCTGTAACTTTGACAGGGGTTAGAGTCTCTGCTTTTGATTTAGCAACTACTTTCTCAGCAGATTTGACAGAAGGCTTAGGTGAAGTTTTTGCGATGACTTTGCTGGCTTGAGGCTTGCTGGGCTTGGCTGGCGCTTTTGCTGCGGTTTTAGAGGGCGCTTTCGCGGCGTTTGCTTTTGGTAATACGGGCACTGAACTGACTTTCTTGACCGGTATGACAGCTTTGGCAACTGGCTTGGCAGATGTTTTGGCGACAGGTTTAACCACGGGTTTGGCGCTTGCTTTGGCGATTGGCTTGGCAGGTGCTTTTGTAGGTGATTTGACAGACGATTTAGCAGGTGTTTTAGCGGGTGCTTTGGCTTTGACTGGACTTTTGGAGGCCGTTGCTTTCAGGGCAGGCTTTGCCACTGATTTGCCAGCCGACTTGCCGGCGGGCTTGGCAACGGATTTGAGGGCTTTGCTTGCGCCAGATTTGGCTTGTGCTTTAACGGGCTTCTTCGGTTTTTGAGCGGGCATGATGGACCTCAATACTTCAAACTGACTAGGAAACAAACGCTGCGCCACAAACTTCTGGCGCGAGATGGGATGCAAACAAACACCTGAGGGCAGGTGGCTTCATTTGCAAGTGCTTAGGGGCAAGATGGGTGGGCGAACATTTGGAATGCAGTCCTTGCGGTAGTTTAGCCGTCTCGTGAAAAGAGGTGCGCTGAGGCGGTGGCCGGGTCCGGAGGTGTTGCTGTCGCTCTTGCCTGAATAATGGATTATACCCAATAAGGACTGAAATCAGCTACTGAACTTCAATATTCGTGAGGTTTCGCCGGCGTTGATGCAGCTCCCGCCATTTTTGGAATGCTTCGGGAATTTGTAGTTTTTCAGCCTCTTCGAGTGCCTCAGTCTCAAGCACTTTGAGGCGGTCAATCAGCATGAGATTGAGAAGCAACCTGAGCTCTTTTCGGGCTTCCCCTGGCTCACCCTCTGGGTTGGCTTCGGGGGCATTGGGCTTGTGGGACCCCATTAATTGACCCGCCAAATTTGCAAAAGCCAATTGACTCAATCCCTCTTGCAATGCACCCCAAGACAAAGGCCCATGATCATGAAACTGACTTTCAACCCAACGCATGAGTTCACCATGTTGATCCGGCAGATCGCACAACAAGGCATGATCTTCCGCAGACAAGCCGTCCCACAGCGCCATGTTGGTGAGAATGAGCCTGACAGCGTGGTCGGAACGGCTGGCAGGTTGAACTCTGGGGCCAAGTGAAGCTATTTGCTGGGCATCAGACCCGCCTACCAAACGCCATTTGCCATTTGGATCTTGATGCCAAGTTTTGCCATCTGGTCGAGCCCTCGTTGTTTTCTGAAAACTGGCGTTTCTTGCCGGTTCAAATGGGGACGGCATACCCTCGGGGTCAAACGCCATGCCGGCCGAATTGAATGGCATAGCAGAAACACCATTTGCAGTCGCTCTTTGCATGCTGGCGCTAGCTGAAGACGTGTTTCTTGAATGGCCTCTGGCCGATGCCGTTTCCGCCTGTTGCAGCCACAGGCCAGCTAACTCTGAGGCTTCAAGCTGAATTAACTGCGCTAATTCTGAAAGAAGTTGTCGTTTCAAGGCGCCGTCGGGCAGGGCGCGCCAAAGTGGGCTGGCATTGCTTGAAAGATGTGCACGACCTTCTGCCGACTGCAAATCACAGGCTTCAGACGCCACTTCAATTAAAAATTTAGACAAAGGCGTTGCTGTCGCAACACAGTTCGAAAAGGCGTCTGAGCCCTTTTCTCGGATGTAGCTGTCGGGGTCGTGCTCTTCGGGAAGAAATAAAAATTTTATGCTCCTGACGTCGGTGGCATAAATCAGTGCGCCATCAAGCGCTTTGCGAGCTGCCCTTCGCCCTGCAGCGTCACCGTCAAAACTGAACACCACAGAATCAGTAAATCGAAAAAGCTTTTGAACGTGATCAGGTGTACAGGCTGTTCCTAAGGTTGCAACCGCATTGGGAAAGCCCCATTGTGCTAACGCCACCACATCCATGTAACCTTCTGTGACCAAGACATAGCCAGCACCGTGAATGCTGTCGCGGGCTTCAAACAAACCATAAAGTTCTCGGCCTTTGTGAAAAACGGGAGTTTCTGGCGAATTTAAATATTTGGGCGAGCCATCCCCCATGACGCGGCCACCAAAACCTATGCAATCACCTTTGATACTTCGAATCGGAAACATGATGCGATCTCTAAAGCGATCGTATCTTTTGTCGTCTTCTTCGTTGACGATCACTAGACCGCTTTCAGCCAAAAGGGGGTCGCCATATTCAGGAAAAACGCTTGCCAAACTGCGCCAACCTTCTGGTGCATAGCCCAAACCAAACCGTTTGGCAATTTGTCCTGACAAGCCGCGCCCCTTCAAGTAGGCTACTGCTTTTGGTGCGCTCTTCAAATGTTGCTGATAAGCGTTTGCCGCCTTTTCCAACATATCGCTCAAATTAGTTTGCTTTTGTTTTTGTGCAGCCGCAAGGGCTCGGTCCTGTGGTGAGATGTCTTCTTCAGGGATGGACATGCCCGTCTGCTGAGCTAAATCTTTGACAGCTTCAATGAAGCTCATGCCCGCATGGTCCATCAGAAATCCAATGGCGTTGCCGTTTTTTCCGCAACCAAAGCAGTGAAAGAATTGCTTGGTAGGGCTGACGGTGAAGCTGGGTGATTTCTCGCCGTGAAATGGGCAAAGACCCATGAAATTAGCACCGCCTTTTTTCAGCTGTACAAAACGGCCAACGACCTCCACCACGTCAACACGCGATAGAAGTTCTTGAATGAAAGACTGAGGAATTGCCACTCGGGTATTTTCGCCCAAGTTCGGGCTTCATTAAACAAAAAAAGCCCTGCAACGCAGGGCTTTGAGTGGGAAGCTAAAAATCAGGTCGCTTTCTTTTTTGCTTTAGCCTTTTTCTTTTTGGCAGCTTTTTTGCTAGCCTTGGGTGTTTGGGCTTCTGCTGCTTGCTTGGCTGTTGCGGGAGCAGAGGGAGCTGCTGCTGGAGCCGCAGCTGGCGCAGCAGCAGGTGCTGCTGGAACAACGGGAGTCGCAGGGGCTGCAGTTTGAGCAACTGAAACCAAAGCAGAAAGGCTTAGGACGCTAGCAAGGATGATTTTGTACATGTAATTTCCTTCAAAAAACAAAACAACACAAGCATACAACGGTTGAATCAAGTTGATGGATGACTTCAGTCAATATTCAGGGTGTGCACGTCAAATTGGCCTGATTTTTTGTCAGCAAAATAATGCTTCAAAGTTTCTTGAACGGTTCGAAAAGCCAATTCGTCCCATGGAATTTCTGACTCTGAAAACATTTTGGCTTCTTGTGTTTCAAAACCGGGATTGAATTGCTCATTGTTCAACTCAGCAAGAAAATAGAGATGAACCTGTCCAACACGTGCCACGCTCATGACCGTAAACAGTGGACCCATTTGGAACTGCGCGCCAGCTTCTTCGGTGGTCTCGCGTGCGGCGCCTTCGGCGGTGGTCTCACCCAGCTCCATGAAACCAGCAGGTAAAGTCCATTTGCCTTTTCGGGGTTCGATGTTCCGTTTGCAAAGCAACACGCGTTCACCCGAGTAAGGAACCGTGCCGACCACATTCAGAGGGTTCTCGTAATGCACCAAATGACATTGTGTGCAGATGGCGCGTTGTTTGGTGTCGCCATCGTCGGGAAGTCGATACAACACTACCGAGCCACAGGCTCGGCAGTGTTTGATCAATTGTCTTTGAAAGCTCAAGCCTTTTTCGCAGGTGCTTTGGCGGCTGGGGCTTTGGAGTGCTTTTCGATCAATTCGCGTGCTGAATCGATCAGCTTGCGTCCGTCGAAGCCGCGCTTGTTCATGTCCTCAATCCATTCAACCTCGAGGGCACGCGACTTGCGGCGGAACTCTTGAGCTTCTACTGGACCCACAGTAAAGATGGTGTTGTTGCGGTCGGTGGCTGATTTGCGGCCAGGCACATCGCCTTCTTGTTGAACCTTGCCCAACCAGCCTGAAGTTTCAATACCACTGTTGTTGTCGATGATCTTTTTCAGATCAGGTGGCAGTGAGTTGTATTTGGCTTTGTTCATGGCCATCACAAATGTGGTGGTGTACAAGCAGCCGCCAGCAGGGTCAAACTCGGCATGGAACTTGGTGAGTTCGTTGACCTTCACGGCGGGCACGACTTCCCAAGGAATGACGGCGCCATTGATGGTACCTTTTGACAGCGCATCGGGTATGCCAGGCAAGGGCATGCCAACAGGAATAGCACCCAGAGCGCCCATCAACTTGGTCACTTGGCGTGTTGGGGCGCGCATTTTCAAGCCCTTCATGTCGGCCACACTTTTCACTGGTTTGTCGACCGTGTGAATGGCACCAGGGCCATGAACTTGCAAGGCAATTAAGTGAGTTTCCTTGAACTCATCGGGTGCCATGGTTTGCACATATTCCCAGTAGGCTTTGGATGTCGCTTCAGCATTGGTCATCATGAAGGGCAACTCAAAAACTTCAACTCTGGGGAAACGGCCCGCTGTATTGCCAGGCAAAGTCCAAACTACGTCAACCACGCCATCCCGAACTTGGTCGTACAACTGAACAGGTGTGCCACCCAATTGCATAGCGGGGTAAGCTTCAAATTTGATTCGACCGCCAGACTCTTGTTCGACTTTGTTCATCCATGCTTTGTGCATGTTGAGCCACACATTGGACTGGGGGGCCATGAAAGTGTGAAACTTCAGGGTGACTGTTTGCTGTGCGAAGCCTGTAATGGCTGGCGCTGCGATGGCAGCTACTGCACCAGACTTCAAAAGTGAGCGACGTTTGATCATGAGGGTCTCCAAATAACGATGTCTGAATGGTAACGGAACAAAGCCCCCAAAAGAGGCTTCAACTTAAGCAACGTATTGAATCAACCACAGGGAAATCCCGGGGAAGAACAGCAAAAGGGTGGTCCGAATGGTGTCACTGATGAGGAAGGGCATGACGCCCTTGTAACTTTCAGAAATGGGCACATCCTTGGCCATGCTGTTCACTACGTAAACATTCAGGCCAACAGGCGGCGCCAGCATACCAAAACCTACAGTCATGAGCACCATGATGCCGAACCATATGGCAGTAGGCTCCTTGGCCATGCCAAAGTCTAGGCCCATGATCATGGGGAAGAAAATAGGAATTGTCAGCAAAATCATGCTGAGTTCGTCCATCAC
Organism: Comamonadaceae bacterium; assembly: GCA_027488115.1. Lineage (GTDB taxonomy): Bacteria > Pseudomonadota > Gammaproteobacteria > Burkholderiales > Burkholderiaceae_C > Limnohabitans_A. The sequence continues at coordinate 59,684 of JAIYCG010000026.1, forward strand.
GGCGCCTAGCACCACATAAAACAGCAAGATGGCTGTAACGACCATCAAGGGTGCGAGTCCCCAGCTGCTAACGACAGCGGCCAATTGATTGGGGACTTGGGTTAATGCCAATGAGGAGTTCATGACATCGGCGCCAATGAAAATCATGAAAATCATGGCCGAACTTTCAGCCGTTGCATAGAAGCACACTTTGAACTTGGTCCAAGTGATTTCTCGCTTTAGCAAGGCTGCCACAAAAGTTGAAGCTGCACCCACTCCAGCGCCTTCAGTGGGGGTAAAGTAGCCCCCGTAAATGCCACCAAACACGATGACAAAAATGGTTGCAATGGGCGCAATACCTGAAAGAGCGGCCATTGAAAATTTCTCGATGTTGTCGTCCACTTCGGGGGCTTGTCCGGGAACCACGCGCACATAAATGGCGATGGCAACCATGTAGCCCAACATGGCAATGATGCCTGGCACCATGGCAGCTGCAAACAATTTGGCGATGTTTTGTTCCGTCAAAATGGCATAAATGACCAAGGGAACTGAAGGTGGAATCAGAATACCCAAGGTGCCACCTGCGGCCAAAGTGCCAGTCGATAGACGGCCCGAATAGCCGTGTCTTTTCATTTCCGGCAAAGCGACGCCTGTGATGGTGGCTGCTGTTGCAACGGAGGAGCCGCAGATGGATCCAAAAGCGGCACTGGCTAAAACAGCGGCCATGGCCAAACCGCCTTTAAAGCGCCCCATGACGCTGGCTGCAAATTGGAACAAGGCTTTGCTGATGCCGCCCTGAGTTGCAAAGTGACCCATCAAAATAAACAAGGGAATGACTGACAAGTCATAACTTGCAAATCGAGCGAAGGCCAAGTTGTTGAGAAAGCTTGAGTAAGGCCCCCAGCCGGTTTGAATCAGATAGCCCAAAGTACCCGCTGCAAACATGGCAACAGCAATGGGGACTCGAATGGCCATGAGAACGAGCATGGCACCAAAAATAATCAAACACAGTGTGAGCGCATTCATGCCGAGGCTCCTTCAGAGCTTGTGAACTTGTCGCCCAACAAGGCTTGTGCCAATGCGATGGCGGCACTGAGAGCCAAAGGGGGCGTCATGGCGGCAAAAACGATCCACTCTGGAAAGCCGAGCATCATAGAGCCCGACTGAGAAACCCATGCGTTCATTCCGCCTAAGTAAGTCCGCCAAGCGAGCAATGCAAAGGTGGCGGCCATGAACAAAGCGCCAAGTCTGTCGAGTTGGACGATGGTTGCCTCACTGGCCTTGGCCGTGAAAAAGTCGACAATGATATTGGCTTTTTTCAGCTGACACAGTGGCATGAACAGCGCGATGGCGGCCCCTGTGGCAACACCCGTTAGTTCAAAATCGCCCACAATGGTTTGGCCCGATGTGTTTCGACCGATGAGGCTATAACAAGTCATCAAGGTGATGAACGTTAACAAGGCCCCCGAAAGAATGCTGCAAAACTTGGCAAGTGATTCAAGTATTTTCAATGTCGACTCCCAATCAAGGGGCATTGAACCCCTTTTTACTGTCTATTTACTTTGCTGGGTCAACTTTAACCGTTAACGTCCCTAAGCCAGCAACGTGGCCAACTAAAGTATCGCCAGCCACCACAGCAGCCACACCTTCAGGTGTGCCTGTGTAAATCAAATCGCCGGGTTGCAACTCCCAAGCTGCCGACAAATGTTCAATGGTTTCTGCCACATTCCAAATGAGCTTGGCCACATTGCTGCTTTGGCGAACGGTGCCATTGACCAAGACATCTAAGTCCGCGTGGTTGACATCGCCAGCTTTTTCGATGGGGGTAATGGGTCCAATAGGGGCTGAATGGTCAAATGCTTTGCCGATGCACCAAGGACGGCCCTGCTTCTTCATGTCGTTTTGCAAATCACGACGCGTCATGTCCAGACCCACGGCATAACCGAAGATGTGTTTTTCGGCATCTGCTGCTTTGATGTTTCTGCCGCCGGTGCCAATTGCAACAACGAGTTCAATTTCATGATGGAAATTCTGAGTCAAGCTGGGGTAAGGCATGTGGCCAGTCTCACCTTCGTTCACAACCACCAACGCGTCAGTCGGTTTGAGAAAGAAGAAAGGCGGCTCGCGGCCTGTGAAACCCATTTCCTTGGCGTGCTCTTCGTAATTGCGGCCAACGCAATAGATGCGGCGCGCGGGGTAACGTTCGGCTCTTCCCAATACAGGGACAGAAACCACGGGAGCGGGAGAGAAAACAAAGTCCATAACAGCCTTTCAAGCAAAATAATTTGACACACTCAAATTGAATTTTCATAAGTATACTTATGAATTGACGAGTCCGTCACCAACTTATCGATGATAGTCGCATGAAAAAGAGTTTTGATTTTGCGAAGGCACCCGGCCATTTGGTGCGGCGTGCTCAACAAATTGCGGTGGCCTTGTTCATGGCTGAATTGGCCGCTGAAGATGTAACACCTGTTCAATTTGCCATCTTGAATGCTGTGATGGACACCCCGGGCATCGATCAAATTACGCTGGCGGGTCGCGTGGCGTTTGATGCCGCAACCTCGGGATCGGTCATTGGCCGGTTAGAAATCAAGGGATGGATCAAGCGTGAACCGCATCAAGTTGATCGCCGAAGAAAGCTTTTGTGGCTAACACCCGCAGGCCAAGCCGCCACACTTCAAATGAAAACTGCCGTGGAGCGTGTTCAAGAGAATTTATTGAAACCACTGAGTCAAGAGGAGGCCCAACATTTGTTGGGCTTGCTGTCTAAGTTGGTGGCAGGGCACGAGCTAGAGGCCCCTTGAATTTCGTGTGATGGCTTTTTCGTTCATGCAAGTGGGCTGCAAAAAGCCAGATCTAATTTAGCTTTTGTAGGTCAGCACAAAATGTTCAACGACGGGAGGCGCTGCAAAGAAGGGTCCCACGATAGCGCGCCATTCAGTGAACAAAGGTGATTCCCTGAAGCCGACTGTGTGATCTTCTAGGGTGTTCCAAAAAATTTGCAAAATGAAACGATCGGGGCTTTCGACACCCTTGTTGACTTTTGCGCCCTGAAAGCCCTTGGCTCTAGAGATTACGGTTTGAAGTCCGCGTGCAATGGCCTCTTCAAATTCAGCTTCGTGGCCGGGCTTGATGCGAATGTCTGCTAATTCAAGAATCATGATGGTCCTAGGTTTAAAAAAAAATTATAAATTGGATGAAATGAAATCAAAGTCTGCGTAGCTTGGCAACCCACATAACCAGTGCCACAAACGCAAAGCTCACTGTGCACAATGCAAAACTGCTGGTGATCCAAAAAGTACTAACCTCTGGCCGACTTTCTAGTGCTCCCCATCCAAGGTAAGCCCAAATGTAAGCTCCCCAAAGACCCACTCCCCAAAGCATGATGCTGTAGATGATCAATGGCATGAGGGTTATTTTGTAACACCTCAAAATAAATGCGCACACCGCTTGAATTGAATCGAACAGATGATAAATGGCGACCCATCCTAGGACAGAAGCAGCAGCCAGAGCAACGGCAGCATCGACTGTGAATAATGCGGCCAGAGCGTCTTTGCCTAATGCCAAGACAGTGCCTAAAAACATGGCAAGTAACAGTGTCAGCTGAAGTCCTGTATAGGCAGCCTTTTCGGCCAGGCGAGGTTCGTTAGCCCCAATCCAAAAGCCAACCCGCGCACTGCAAGCAATGCCAAGAGACAGCGGAACCATGTAAAGCAAAGTTGCAACGCTCGATGCAATTTGGTGGCTGGCCGCAGCGACCACGCCCTGTCTAGAAATAAACAGCGCCATCAAGGTGAAGGCAGTGACCTCTACCAGCAAAGACAAGGCAGCAGGAATTCCCATTCGCAAAAAATTTTGAAGTATTTTCCAATTGGGGGGTTCTAAGGGCTTCCATATTTGAAACTCTTGGTAAAGCTTTTGATGTCGCAAGAAATAGATGCCCATCAGCATGAGCCAGGTATTCACCACCAAGGTTGCCCATGCGCATCCCACCAGGCCTTGCGCCTGCATGCCCCAGCCGCCCAATGTGAACAAAATGGAAAGAGGAATTTTAAGACCCAATGAAGCAATTTGAAGTGCAGTGACCAAGAAGGGCATGCCTAAGCTTTGGTTCAGTGTTGAATACATCCGAAACAGCAAGGAGGGGCCGACGGCAATGGCCAGAACCTGCAAATATTCGCGAACATCATTTTGTAAAACTTCTGGAACACCCGTGGCATTCAGCCAAGGCTCTGGGAAGAGCAGGGCCAAGGTACCTATAAAAATCACACTCAAACACAAGTACAAGGCTTGACGGACTGACTGACCCAGCGTGGCGTGAGAGCCTGCGCCTCGCAGTTCAGCCCAAACAGGGAGCAGGGCGGTGATCAAACCGTTCAGTGCAACATAAATGCTGATGTAGATAGAGGACCCCACCGACAGAGCTGCCAGTGCAGATGCGTTGTAACGTCCGGCAATCATTGTGTCGGCAACGCCAAAGGCCATTACAGCCAGTTGTCCCACCAAAACCGTAGCGGCGTGGCGAGTGATGGTGCTGACTTCAAACATGCAGAACTGATTGCTCAGGGCTTGGTGCGGACAGCGGGCGACAGGGCTCTGAACAAAACGATGTCTTCATTGTTGTCCGAGGGGCGGCGCACAGTGGCGTGTTGTGTCCATGCGCTGGCATCGACTTCTTGATGGAATGAAGACAGAGCCTGTGTGTCGACAATGAGCCAAGCACATTGACTTGGCTCTGAGTTCTTTTGCTCTGTACGCAATGAGACTGGGATCAGTTTGAGATGACCATGAAATTGAAAAGCTGCGCCTTGTGCCTTGGTCAGTCCAAAAAAATGAACGCAATCTGTTGCCCCCATCATGCTTCGAACCTTGTTGACAAGGGGTGCATAGCTTCGACCAAAATCTAGCAAAGGTAACCAAAGTGTCATGATCAAGAGCCAACACAAAATGGCACCGCTAGCGGGCAATACCATGCTCTTCCAAAGTGCTGAACGGTGTCTGCCGACGCGCCACCTTACAAGGCCGGCCCATGCCAGCGTGGCCAAGCTTGCCAAGATGAATGCCGTCATGGAAAACTGAAGTGTAAAACCGGGTGCAAGTCGGGCCACATTGATGGCAGGTTGAGCAGGAAAGCCTGTTTGCATTGAAAGCCAAACAGTCCAAATGACCAGTGCACCCACGCTGAAAAAGAGCAAGGTAAACCAATCAATGAATGCACTGACACTGCGCTTCAAGGTGGGCAATGCAAATGCAGCCAATGTTGCCATTGCCGGTAACCCGATGAGCAGCGCACGATCACCCAAGCCGGACACCCACGTGGTGACAATGGCCACTCCGGTGAACCAAAGGGGCAAGGACAAATGCGGGTTGGCAGAAATACTTTTGAGTTGATAGCGCCAACGCCAAAGGGTCCAAAGAGCCAATGGCCAAGCCGGCCAGGTGAACCACAAAAGCAAGCGGGTCATGGCTTTGAATTCAAAGAGTTGAAATGTCGCGACGCGCCATCGCCACAAGTCCAAGCCGCTTGAGATGGCGGCGGTGGCAAGGCAAAAGATCAAGACCCAGGCAACATCGACTTTGCGAACCCGCAGAGATTGCGGATGACCTGAATGCAAGGCAATGACGATGGCGCCGCCTGCCCCCAAAATCATGGCCAGTGCAGGTGCACCTGAAAGCGCCAAACCAAAGATGGCAATGGCAGCACACATCAGTGCTGTCCATCTTTTGCGAGCCAAGTTGGCCAATGCAAAAAAGAGCAGCGCAGAAAAAGCAAGTTGCGCCAGAGCAGGCGTGGCTTCGTGAGACAGTCGGGCCAATCCCAAACAGGCAAGCAATGCAAGCAAACCACCATCTGCAATGGCCCGCGCATAGTCTGCAGGCTTGGCTTCACCCCCAAAAGCAAAGGTGACGGGCTGAGCCGCTGGTGTTCGCGCCAGCGCATAAACAGCGTACCAAGTGGCTGCCAGCGTCAGCGCCAACAAGCCGATGAAGGGCAAATGAGCGGCGGTGTCCATCGGCATGCCTTTGGGCGCCAGTTGTATGGCCCATGCGCCTATCCAATAGGGCAAAAGCGCTGCGCCGCTGTCTGCTTGTCCAAGCAGCGTTGGCTTCAACCATGCCACATTGTCGGAGCCCCAAGATTGCGCCAAATTAAGCATGAAGCCAAAGGCCTCCATGTCATTGGCTTTCCACGGCGTGCGGCCAATGAAGCCAGGCAACACATAGGCCAAGCACAAGGTCCACAAAACCCAACGTGGCAAACGTCGAACGGCACTTTGTGCCACGATGGCTGGGTTGGCAGAGGAATCTGATGAGTAGGAATTCACAATTCAGACAATAGCAGAGTCAGGATCAAACTCACAAGTGGGGGCACGAACAAGTAAGGCCACGAACAAAAAACAAGGGCAGGCCGGTTGCCCGGGCTGCCCTGTTGTGGTCACAGTGTGACGCTTTGAAGAGATTACTTGGTGATGGATGTTTTGCCAAAACGGTTGCGGAATTTCTCTACGCGGCCGCCCATGTTGTCCACAGATTTTTGGGTGCCCGTGTAGAAGGGGTGTGATTCGCTGGAAGTATCCAGTTTGAACAAAGGCAACTCGCGGCCATCGTCCATTTTCACCATTTCTTTGGCATTGACGCAAGAACGTGTGACGAACTTGAAGCCGTTAGACAAATCCAAGAAGCAAACTTCTCGGTAGTTGGGGTGAATGCCTTCTTTCATGATCTTTTCCTAGAGTTCAGTTGCGACAGCCGCCCACGGACGATTCCAAGGTACTTTTCGCGAAAAGCGAGATTATGGCATGAAATCAATAACTTGCATGCCAAATTGGGGCTGAATTGACTATTTTTTAGCCGCCTCGACGCATCATGTCAAAGAATTCGACGTTGCTCTTCGTTGCCTTCATGCTCTTGAGCACCATTTCCATGGCCTCAATTTCATCCATGTTGTACATGAACTGCCTCAAAATGCGGGTTTTTTGCAGCACTTCGGGTTGCAACAGCAACTCTTCACGACGGGTGCCGCTGCGGTTTAAGTTGATGGCGGGGAAAACACGTTTTTCATAAAGGCGACGTTCCAAATGGATCTCGCAATTGCCCGTGCCTTTGAACTCTTCAAAGATCACCTCGTCCATGCGGCTACCGGTATCAACCAGTGCTGTGGCAATGATGGTGAGACTTCCGCCTTCCTCTACGTTGCGTGCGGCACCGAAGAAGCGTTTGGGACGTTGCAAAGCATTGGCATCAACACCGCCGGTCAAGACTTTGCCGGAACTGGGCACCACGTTGTTGTAAGCGCGAGCCAAACGGGTGATGGAGTCGAGCAAGATGACCACGTCTTTTTTCAACTCAACCAAACGCTTGGCACGTTCGATGACCATCTCTGCGACGTGCACATGTCGTGCCGCGGGTTCGTCAAAGGTGGAGGCAATGACTTCACCGCGCACTGTGCGCTGCATTTCTGTCACCTCTTCAGGGCGCTCGTCTACGAGCAAGACCATGAGGTGGACATCGGGGTTGTTGGCAGTGATGGCGTGCGCAATGTGCTGCATCATCACGGTCTTGCCAGACTTAGGCTGTGCCACGATCAATGCGCGCTGGCCTTTGCCAATGGGGGCAATGATGTCGATCACGCGACTGGTGATGTTCTCGTCGGCCTTGATGTCACGCTCAAGTCGCATCTGAATATTCGGAAACAAGGGCGTCAAGTTCTCAAACATGATCTTGTGCTTGTTGTTCTCTGGCAGATCGCCATTGACCTTGTCAAGCTTGGTGAGAGCAAAGTAGCGCTCGCCGTCTTTGGGGATGCGAACTTCGCCTTCAATCATGTCGCCTGTGTGTAGATTAAATCTGCGAACTTGGCTGGGGCTGATGTAGATGTCGTCGGTGCTGGCGGTGTAGCTGGTGTCGGGGCTGCGCAAGAAACCAAAGCCATCGGGCAAGATTTCTAACACGCCGTCGGCAAACACTTGTTCGCCAGCGCGCGCACGTTTTTTGATGATGGCAAACATGAGCTCTTGTTTGCGCATGCGGCCGGTGTTTTCAATCTCAAGCTCGTCAGCTTGCTTCAGGACTTCAGACACATGCAGTGCCTTGAGTTCGTTTAAGTGCATGGATTTACCTGCGTAAAGCAACCCTTGTGGGTTGATGTCAAAAAAATCAGGGGGAGGAAGAAAGCCGAAATTTCAAACGTCTAGGAACTAAAGCCTGGAAGCTGCGCCAAATGATGACAAACAGGCGCTGTAGGCTTCAATGAGTTTCTATCTTGAAACTGTGTTGAATCCCCTTGGGTCTTCAACGCAGCGAATTATGACAGGAATTTTTGAAGTCTCGCAAGAGGGCATTGAACCCTCTTCAATTCCTGTTCCATGCGGGGAACTTCTGAAAACGCATGAATCAGGTGATTTCAATCAAGCCAATTGTTGGTCAATGAAGGCCGTCAGTTGAGATTTGCTCATGGCGCCTACTTTGGTTGCGGCCAATTGCCCGTCTTTGAAAACCATCAAAGTTGGAATGCCGCGAATGCCAAATTTGGCTGGGATGTCGCGGTTTTCATCCACATTCATTTTGGTAATTTGCAATTTGCCTTCGTAGCTTGTAGCAACTTCGTCCAAAATGGGGGCAATCATCTTGCATGGGCCGCACCATTCAGCCCAAAAATCAACGATGACTGGCTTGGTGGCTTTGATGACATCGGTGTCAAAAGTAGCGTCGGTGGTGTGTTTGATCAAATCGCTGGCCATGGCCTGTTCCTTTTAGAGATTGAAATTACAGCTCAATTGTCTTTGTAAACTGGCTGTATTTTGACAGAAACACTCAAAGCTGCTCGTTCTTCACGTCTTCCCGCCCAAATATCACACCATGGATCGACTTTCTTACCCTACTTCCATGCCCGAAGAGCTGTCCGTGGCGGTGGTTGGAGGCGGGCCTGCTGGCCTGATGGCGGCAGAGGTTTTGTCCAATTTAGGCCATTCGGTTCATTTATTTGATGCCATGCCATCCGTAGGAAGAAAATTTTTGCTGGCCGGTCGAGGGGGTCTGAACTTAACGCACTCTGAGCCCTTTGGGAAATTTATAGATCGATACGACCAGCATGTCCCTCAGCTCGAATCCATTTTGAAGGAGTGGGGTGCCGACCAATTGAGATCGTGGTCCCATGGCTTGGGCATTGAAACTTTTGTGGGCAGCTCGGGTCGTGTTTTTCCCACTGAAATGAAGGCCGCACCTTTGTTGCGCGCTTGGTTACAGCGCTTGCGTCATCCAGAAATTGGCGTTGCCGTTCAATTTCACATGAGACATCGATTAACAGGCTTGAAAACAGTGCCGTCCGTATGTGGCAAAGACCATGTGACTGAATTAAGTTTCGAAGTTCGCGATCTTTCTACTCCACAAGTTCAATGGCGCAAAGTCAAAGCGCGCGCCATCGTGATGGCACTCGGCGGAGGAAGTTGGGCCCGACTCGGCTCTGATGGCGCATGGGTCCCATGGGTGAAAGCATTGGGTGTGTCTGTGAATCCACTCTTACCTTCAAATTGCGGCTTTCATGTGTCTGGCAGGTCAGGGCATGGTTGGACACCATTTTTCTTGGAACGTTATGCCGGCAAGCCTCTGAAGTCGGTTGCCATTGAATGGACCCATTTCAAGGGGCCTGTCATCAAGCGTCAAGGTGAGTTTGTGGCCAGCTCTTATGGCGTGGAAGGCAGTTTGATTTATGCAGCTTCTGCAGATTTGCGCTATGCCATTCAAGCGCATGGCAGCGCAGAATTAAAATTGGATTTGTTGCCTGACTGGAGCCTTGAAAAAGTGTTTCAAGAGCTTGCGCACCCAAGGGGTTCGCGCAGTTTGTCATCACACCTCAAAGGCAAACTGGGCATCGAGGGCATCAAGATGGCTCTTTTGAACGAGTTGTTGTCGCCGCAAATCTTGCAAGATGTGGCCCAACTCGGGTCGGCCATCAAAGCTTTGCCAATCAAACTCACTGCGCCAAGACCTATGGACGAGGCCATTAGCACGGCAGGCGGTGTGACGTGGGATGGGCTTGATTCAGGGCTTCAAACCAAAGCCATGCCAGGCGTTTTTTGTGCTGGGGAAATGCTAGATTGGGAAGCGCCAACAGGGGGTTATTTGTTGACGGCCTGCATGGCAACGGGGGTGAAGGCTGCGAAAGCCGTTCACGCACAATTGAAAGGTGACGAGCCTTGACCCCGGCACTGGCTCCACAGTTAGAGCTGCTTGGTTCCCCACCTGACTCGGTTGGCCGCTTTACCATGCGGGAAGGCCCGTCGGGGTCTATTGTAAGACACCGATAGAATCAGCATATGTCTTATCTTGTCCTGGCGCGCAAATACCGTCCTCGCAACTTCACAGAAATGGTGGGGCAGGAGCACGTTGTCCAAGCCCTGACCAATGCCCTTGTGCAACAAAGGTTGCACCATGCCTACTTGTTCACTGGCACCCGAGGCGTCGGTAAGACCACGGTTTCGCGCATTTTGGCCAAATCACTCAATTGCCAGGGACTAGATGGGCAGGGCGGTATCACCGCTGAGCCCTGTGGCGTTTGTCAAGCCTGCCTTGACATTGATGCTGGCCGCTTTGTCGACTACACAGAACTTGATGCAGCCTCCAATCGAGGAGTCGATGAAGTTCAGAGCTTGCTAGAGCAAGCCATTTACAAGCCGGTGCAAGGTCGCTTCAAAGTCTTCATGATTGACGAGGTTCACATGCTGACCAACACGGCCTTCAATGCCATGTTGAAAACACTTGAAGAGCCGCCGGAGTACCTCAAGTTTGTGTTGGCCACCACGGACCCGCAAAAAGTACCTGTGACTGTTTTGTCGCGGTGCCTGCAATTTAACCTGAGACCCATGGCGCCAGAAACAGTGTTTGAACACCTCACGCAGGTCTTGAGCCATGAAAAATTACCGGCTGATCCCATGGCCTTGAAATTGTTGGCGCGAGCCGCCAGGGGTTCCATGCGCGATGCACTGAGTCTCACTGATCAAGCCATTGCATTTGGCAGCGGTCAATTGCAAGAAGCGACGGTTCGCTTGATGTTGGGCAGTGTGGATCGCAGCCATGTCATGGGCCTCATTGACGCGCTAGCTCGGGGCGACGGTGCTGGCGTTGTGGCAATTTCTGAAGGCTTGCGAGTGAACGGTTTGTCTGCGGCCTCGGCGCTGGAAGACATGTCCATGGTTTTGCAACGCATGGCTGTCTTGCAAGCGGTGCCAAGCGCTGCTTCTGAATCCGACGATCCTGACCATCTTGAAATGTTGCGATTGTCGCGCGCCATGCTGGCCGATGAAACGCAATTGCTCTACAGTTTGTGTTTGCACGGTCGTGCAGAATTGGGCCTGGCGCCAGATGAATACGCAGCGCTCACCATGGTCTTGCTGAGGTTGCTGGCTTTCAAACCCAAGCAAAATCAGGTGCATCAGGTGCATCAGGTTTTGGCAGCAACGCCTGAGGCTCAAAAAAAAACTTTAACGACAGCACCTCCTAGCCATCTTCAAGCCAAACCTGCGTTTCAAGCGGCTGTTTCGGAGTCCAGTTCAGAGGTCAGTGAAGGCAAAACTCCCCCCTCCCTTTCAGTCGGGAGTATGGCACCCGTCCAAGGCAAGAGCTTGCCAGTGCGCGAGGCCAGTGAGCCAACCCAAAGAACCACGCCCAAGCTGTTGGTTGCTACGCAAGAGGGTGATTTTTGGACTCAAACTGTTCGCCAATTGGTGGCATCTGATGCAGTCACAGCCTTGGTGCGTGAGTTGGCTTTGCAGTCACAATTGATTGCGCGCGATACCGACCAATGGCATTTGCGAATTGAAAGCGAATCACTCAACCAAGGCGCAGCCCGCGATCGCTTACAAACTGCATTGAATGCGGCAGGTTTTGCAGTCAAGCTCGTGGTTGAAATTGGCAAAGTGACCGATTCACCAGCGCAACGCAATGCGGCCGATTTGGCTGAAAAGCAAAAGGCAGCAGAAGATTTGATTCATTCAGACCCAATGGTTCAGGCCATGGTTCAAAATTTTGGCGCCAAAATAGTGCCCGGCACAATCAAGCTCATCTCTTAAATTTCAAAGAAGGAAAACCATGTTCAACAAAGGTCAACTCGCCGGCTTGATGAAGCAAGCCCAAGCCATGCAAGACAATTTGAAAAAAGCGCAAGATGAATTGGCTTTTGTCGAAGTAGAGGGCTCATCAGGCAGCGGCATGGTCAAAGTGTTAATGACTTGCAAACATGCCGTCAAACGGGTCACGATCGATCCCTCTCTGCTGGCAGATGACAAAGACATGTTGGAAGACTTGGTCGCTGCAGCGTTCAACGATGCTGTGCGGCAAGCCGAAGACGTTTCACAACAAAAAATGGGCAAGTTGACGGCCGGCTTGCCCCCAGGCATGAAATTGCCTTTTTAATTTTCAATAGCCATGCAAAAACCCAGTGTCCACGCACTCGACGCGCTCATACAAGCTTTGCGTGTTTTGCCGGGAGTCGGCGCCAAGTCGGCATCGCGCATGGCCTTTCATTTGATGCAGCATGAGCGGGGTGCAGCGATGCACCTGGCCAAAGCTTTAGAGCATGCTTGCGCCAACATCCAACATTGCGTCACTTGTCACACCCTGACCGATGCAGATGTGTGCAGCATGTGCGCTGACCCTGATCGCGACCGAAAGCAATTGTGTGTGGTTGAGACGCCTGCAGATCAGGCGGCGATAGAGAGGACCTCTACCTTCAATGGCATGTACTTTGTTCTCATGGGCAAGCTCAGCCCCCTAGATGGCATTGGTCCCCACGATTTGGGTTTTGTCAAACTTTCTGAGCGCTGCAATGACGGTCAGGTGCAAGAAGTTATTCTGGCCACCAATTTCACGGGCGAGGGCGAGGCCACAGCTCATGTCATCGCCGAAATGCTCAAGAAGCGCGGCTTGCGAGTCACCCGGCTGGCCAGAGGGGTGCCCGCTGGGAGTGAGCTTGAATACGTCGACTTAGGTACCATTGCCCATGCCTTGCTCGACCGGCGCTGAACTTTTGCAAAGCGCAGTCCCTTTTTTTGAGCCTTTACCGTTAATGTTCTTCACTACGTAAAAACCCGCTTGGGATGTTTCCCGATGTGCATACATGGATACCTTTGTATGCTGAAAGTATTTTCAGAGGGATACTTTCTAAAGGGGGCAAAAGGTGGTTGAGAGGGTGCAGAGGCGTGAATTTTCAGCATGGGCCATGGCCGGTGTTTTGCTTGCGCCTGACCTAACTCAAGCCGCAGTAAGCCCTCAAAAAGTCTCCATTGCACTTGCTGCCAAATCCAGTCTCTACCATTTGCCTTTGGTGCTGGCAGATCAATTGGGCCTTTTCAAACATGACAATTTGCAAATTGACTGGGTAGAGTGTGAGTCCGGATTGCAAGCGGTCCAAATGGCTACCAACGGACAGGCAGAGGTGGTCTCGGGTGCGTTTGAGCACACCCTAGATTTACAAGCCCAAGGCCAGAATTACCGAGCTTTTGTATTGCAAAGTCGCACACCGCAAATGAGCTTGGGCTTGGCCAGTCGAAAAGCCTTGGCGATGAAATCATTGTCCGATCTGAAATCTATCAAATTAGGCGTCTCATCTTACGGATCAGGTACGCATTGGTTTGCACAACAATGGATACAGAATGCCAATTTGGATGTCGATCAAATTCAATTCGTTGAGCTGGGTGCCAGCACAGCTCCTGTGATTGAAGCTGTCAAGGCTGGCACCATTGACGCTTTGTGCCATGTCGATCCAATTGTTCATTATTTGGAGCTGAAAAATGAATTGCGAATTTTGGCGGAATGCCGAAGCTTGCTCAGTTCACAAAGAATGTTTGGTGGTCCCATGCTGGGTGCCTGTTTGTTTGCCAAGTCAGAGTTTTTGCAAAAACGCGCTGATGTGGCGCTCACCTTGACCCGTGGCGTGGTGAGATCATTGCAATGGCTGAAGACAGCAGGGCCATCTGACATCCTCAAAATGGTGCCAACGACAAACTTGATGGGCGATCGAGCACTGTATTTGGGGGCATTGGAAAAAGTGCGCGACACTTTCAGCTTGGACGGTCTGTTCACCGTTGAATCTGCGCAAACGGCATGGCGCGCTAGAGCCAATCGGGTGACTACAAATCGGACAAACTGGACCACCTTAGGCAAAAGCTATACCAACGAATTTACCTTGCTTTCCAAACGCAAACCCAACATTTGAATCAAGGCTATCTAGAACTTGACTTCACGTTTTGAGAGGCTGTTTGCTTTGGTTTTTTGATGTTCCTAGTGGCATTGGACGCGGCTGAATAATCCTTGACCCCATTGTTGATAGCGGTTTTTTTACCCGAATTCTTGTTGCCTCGTGAGCTTGCAGTTGTGGGGACCAAAATCGCAATCGATTGACCAGGTTTGAGAGCCACAGGTATTTTTAACTTGTTCCATGCAGCGATGTTCATGGGCGTCACATCGTGACGATTTGCCAGTGTGTCCAATGAGTCCCCTTTTTGGACTTTCACCAGAATGCGTCGCAAGACAATTTCAGGTGCAAAAGAAATTTTGGCGTTGTCTGCCAAATGTTCAGTGACATCGGCGTCAAGCGCGCCTTGCCTTGCAACCAATAAAGTAGAGCCTTGTTTGACCTGCATCCCATTCGGAATTTGATTCACGGAACGCAGTTCTGCCTCGGTCATTTTGACCAGTTTGCTGGCTTCCGAAACTTTCATGGTTCTTGGCACTGACCATGCGGTCCAACTGGCCAATGGCTTAAGTGCATGTTCTTCAAGTCTGCGTTGGAACCGGCCAGCGTTGTCCCATGGCAGCAGAACTTCAGGTGTGCCCGCAGCCAAAATAACAGGTCGACTCATGGAGGGGTTCAAAGCCTTGAAATCTTCCAAGCTGACGCCAGCAAAATTAGCTGCCAATTTCACATCGATATCGCGCGTGATACTGACCGATTTGAAATAGGGGTGATTTTGAATGAGCGGTAAGCGAGCATTGAAATTTTGTGGCTGGGCAATGATATTTTTAACGGCTTGCAACTTGGGCACGTAATAGCGCGTTTCATTGGGCATGCTTAATTCTGTATACGACTGCCCTAAACCTGCAGCTTTGTTTTTGGCCAAAGCTCTACCGACATTGCCTTCGCCCCAGTTGTATGCTGCCAAAGCCAAATGCCAGTCACCAAACATGTTGTAAAGCTTTTGCAAGTAGTCGAGAGCGGCGCGCGTCGATTCAATCACCCCACGACGCTCATCTCTGAAAATATTTTGTTTCAAATCGAAGTACTTGCCAGTGGCAGGCATGAATTGCCACATGCCTGCCGCTTTGGCTGTGGAAACCGCTTCGGGGTTGAATGCTGATTCAATATAGGGCAACAAAGCCAATTCAGTGGGCATGTTGCGACGTTCTAATTCTTCAACGATGTGGAATAAATATTTGCGTGAACGCTCCGTCATTCTCACGATGTAGTCAGGCCGAGCGGCGTACCAATCTTCGCGGTCTTTCACCAGATCACTTTCAAGATCGGGCATGGCAAAACCTTGTCGAATGCGCACCCAAATGTCAGCAGGTGGCTCTACGGGATCGTCTATTTTGCTAGTCACCTTCGGTGTTTGAACCGGCGCAAGCACTGTTGGCGCAGATGGCGGAAGAGGTGCTTCTAAATCTATGGCCGTTTTGGTGCGCACTTCAACGGGCGGGCTAGCTTCAGGCCTTGTTGTTTCAGCTTGTTTTTGGACATTGGCGCAACCCGTGATGAACAAAACAAGGCACAGTCCTAGTATCAACTGGAGATTGCGGGCCCTGGTGGAGTGGTTCATTTGTAGTCGTTTTTCCAGATTCGCAGATGGGCAAAAATATCTGCTTCATTGTCTGTGGCTTGCGGTGCAAAATGTTTGACTGCACGGATGACATCGGGTGAGCGGGTTCGCAAGAAAGGGTTGATTTCTAGCTCCCTGGCAAGCTTGGCGGGCAAGGTCGGTAAATTTTGCGACCTAAGGCTTTGGCAATGCACAACGTAGTCTTGAAGCTTTAAATTATCTGGCTCAACTGCTCTGGCAAATTTCAAATTGCTTAAGGTGTATTCGTGTGCACAACAAACGCGTGAAGTGCCTGGCAGGGCAGCGAGCCGATCTAAGGAGTCGAGCATCTGAACAGCGGTGCCCTCAAACAATCGACCACAGCCGCCTGAGAAAAGTGTGTCACCACAAAAAAGCAAAGGTTCTTGGCCAGCTGGTTCTGCGAAGTAGGCAATGTGTCCTGCCGTGTGGCCTGGCACATCGAGTGTTTGAAAATTCAAATCGCCCCAACTGAAATGTTGCCCTTGTTGGAGAGCTTGGTATTCAAAGGGCAAATGTTCCTTGGCGGGCCCATAAACCTTGGCGCCCCATTCCTGCTGAAGCCTTGCCACGCCGCCCGTATGATCACCGTGATGGTGCGTGACTAAAATGCAGTCCAACTTGTGATTGTTTTCAGCCAACCATTCGGAAACTGGGGTTGAATCACCCGGGTCAACAACCAATGCAAGACCTTGGTGTTGCAATAACCAAATGTAATTATCTGAGAAAGCTGGCAGCGGTATGAGGTTCATGAATCCTCCTATTATAGAAACCACATCGATGGCGCAAGATTGGCGTCAATGGTTGTCAACGCCTGCTGGTTCTTATTTGTTGAAATGGGAACAATCTCAGATGGACGACTTGGTTGCCGACATCTTTGGTTACCATGCGCTCCAATTGGGTATGCCAGAGCTAAAAGGCTTGCAAGCCAATCGCATGCCGCATCAGTGGCTTGCATTGTCCGAAATCCATGCATTGCCGGAGGGGCAAGACTATCAGTTTGCATCCCACAGCATTGCCTTGCCATTCCAAGCAGACAGCTTGGATCTGTTGCTCATGCCTCACAGTTTAGAGCTGAGTTTGGATGCCCATGCCAGTTTGAGGGAGGCTGAGCGGGTCTTGGTGCCTGAAGGCCATTTGGTCATCACCGGCCTCAACCCCACCAGCCTTTGGGGTTGGCGCCATCAGCGAGCTCATTGGTATCGGCGTTGGGGTTTTAAAGGTTTAAGTGCACCCGCTTGCGACGAATTGATCGGCTATTGGCGGTTGCGAGACTGGCTCCGTCTGCTCGGCTTTGAAGTCAAAGTGAGTCATTTCGGTTGTTGGCGTCCAGCACTTGACAAACCAAAATGGTTTGATCGATGGTCGTTCATGGACAAATTGGGTGCCCAGTGGTGGCCTATTCTGGGTGGCGCCTATGTCATTGTGGCTGTGAAAAAGGTCCAAGGGGGGCGCGTTTTGGGTGCCACTTGGAAGAACCGCAGGCCTCAAACCAAAGCCGTGGCAACCCTGGCTAGGCGACAAAACCAAATTCAAGGGGACACCGGCGCCCAAAGAAAGGGCGAATGTGAATCACGTTGAAATTCACACAGACGGTGCCTGCAAAGGAAATCCGGGGCCAGGCGGTTGGGGCGCGCTCTTGCGATCTGCCGAGCATGTCCGAGAAATATGTGGCGGTGAGCTAGACACTACCAACAACAGGATGGAGTTGACGGCAGTGATCGAGGCTTTGATTGCCTTAAAGCGTCCTTGTAAGGTCACCCTCTATCTCGACAGTGAATATGTTCGCAAGGGCATCACGGAGTGGATTCATGGCTGGAAAGCCAAGGGATGGCGTACCGCAGCCAAGCAACCGGTTAAAAATGCCGATTTATGGCAAAAATTAGACCTTTTGGTTGCAAATTCAGGCCATCAGATTGAATGGCGTTGGGTGAAAGGTCACGCTGGCGATCCCGGCAATGAAAGAGCTGATGCCTTGGCCAATTTAGGGGTCGACAAAGCGCTTGGCAAGAACTAGGAAAAAAACAGCCTTAGAAAAAGCCGCTCCTCGTAAAGTATTTGTAAAGCGAGAGTTTTTGTCAGACGACCTTGAGGTTTTGCAAATGCAGGAGAACCGCAACAACTGTTATATTTCGAAACTGTTTTAGGTACTGAACGGAATAGTTGATGTCTATCAAAAAACCTTATTTCCTCATGGCTGTGGTAGGCGTAGCCCTTGCATCTGGTGCAGCATGGTGGTTACAAAATAAACCCGCAGTGCCTAAATCTGAGCCTGCTGCTTCGGCCGGCGCTTCAAACGCTTCAAACTCACCAGGACAGGCGGCCCCTGGCGCAGCTGGCGCTGCTTCAGGTGCCGCGCCTGGTCCAGCATCAACTTCCGGTACACCACAAAGACCACCTGCCGTGGAGGTTGCCAAAGTTGAAAAAGCCATGCTGGTAGACGAGACCCAGTCGGTTGGAAGTTTGCGATCATTTCAGGGCGTGATGCTGCGACCCGAAGTAGGTGGTCGTGTCAGCCAGATTCTTTTCAAAGACGGCCAAAAAGTAAAAAAAGGGCAGGTTTTGGTTCAGTTTGACGATCAATTGCCTGCTGCGCAATTGGCTCAAGCCAAGGCAGAGTTGTCGATCGCTCAAGCCAACCACACGCGCAATCAAGAACTTGTTTCGCAAAATTTCATCAGCAAACGCTCTTTGGATGAATCTGATGCAGCGCTTCAAGTTGCACAAGCCAAATTGGCACTGGCCCAAGCCACTTTGCAACGATTGAAAGTATTGGCCCCCTTTGATGGCACCGCAGGTTTGCGTCAAATTAACGTGGGTGACTATTTGAAAGATGGCACCGACATGGTCAACGTCGAAGACATTGAAGCCGTGTTACTTGATTTTAGATTGGCAGAGCGTTTCCAAACCAAAATTAAACCAGGTCAAAAAGCACAAGTCACCATGGATGCTTTGCCTGGGCGCAAGTTCACTGCCGTCGTTCAGGCCATCGACCCCTTGATTGATGCCAATGGCCGTTCAGTGGGCGTGCGGGGTTGTATTGACAACCGTCAGATGCAATTGCGCCCCGGCATGTTTGCGCGCGTCAATGCGGTCTTTGGAGAACGCGATGACGCGTTGGTCATTCCTGAAGAGGCCATCGTGCCACAAGGCGGCCGTTCAACGGTGATTCGCATCGTTGCTGGACCCAACAAAGACGAATTGGTTTCTGAAAGAGTGACCGTCAAGATCGGCATTCGCCAGCCTGGTCGAGTTGAAATCTTGGAAGGTTTGGCGATGGGCGATTCTGTGGTGGTGGCAGGGCAGCAGCGTTTGCAAAAAGACGGCACCCTTGTCAGAGTGCTTGACCCTTCAAAATCACAAGGCGGTGGTGCCAACAATGCACCAGGTGCAAGGCCTGAAGCCGCTGGCAATGCTCCGAAAGCTTCAGAAAAGCCTGGTGGCCCCAAGGGCGGTAACGCTGCACAAGCCAAGGACGGTAAAGCGCAAGCTTTGACTGGCGAGAATCCATGCGTGCGAGGTCTGAATGCAACTCGCTGAAACGTCCATCCGCAGACCGGTCTTCGCAACCGTATTGTCCCTGCTCATTTTGCTGATCGGTGCGGTCAGTTTCAATCGTCTTTCTTTGCGTGAGTATCCCAAAATCGACGAGCCCACCGTCACGGTCAGTGTGAAATACCCTGGCGCTTCGGCCGAGGTCATTGAGTCGCAAGTGACCAAACCTTTGGAAGATTCCATTGCTGGCATTGATGCCGTCGATGTGATCACATCCATCAGCCGTGCAGATCAGTCGCAAATCACGGTTCGTTTCCGTTTGGAAAAAGATGCTGACACAGCCGCAGCAGAAGTGCGCGACCGAACCTCTCGCATTCGCGGTCGTTTGCCCCAAGCCATTGAAGAGCCCGTCATTGCCAAGGTAGAAGCCGATGCTTTCCCCGTCATCTGGTTGGCTTTTTCAAGTGAAACTTTGTCGCCGCTTCAAATCAACGATTTGATCAATCGGGTTGTCAAGCCCCGCCTGCAAACGGTGACGGGTGTTGCCGATGTGCGCATCTATGGTGAGCGCAAATACGCCATGCGCGTTTGGTTGGATGCTGAACGCATGGCGGCTTACCGTCTGACATCGCAGGACGTAGAAGACGCCATTCGCCGCAGCAACTTAGAGTTGCCAGCAGGGCGCATTGAGTCACAACAACGCGAGTTCAGCGTCACATCTCAGACGGACCTGATCAGGGCTGGTCAATTTGGCGATATCACTGTCCGCAATGTCAATGGTTTCCCCGTCAAAATTCGAGACGTGGCCAAAGTCGAAGAGGCCGCTGCGGATGACCGAAGTCGAGTTCGCCTAAATGGCATGCCTTCTATCTCTGCGGGTGTGATTCGACAAGCTACAGCCAACCCCTTGGAATTATCCAAAGGCGTTCGCGAAATGATGCCCAAGCTGCAGCAAGATTTGCCGGGTGACATTGTGATCAATGTGGCCAACGACAACTCAGTGTTCATTGACAAATCCATCAAGAGCGTTTTCCAAACGATTCTTGAAGCTGTTATTTTGGTGGCACTTGTCATTTTTGTGTTTCTGAGAACTTTCCGCGCCTCCATCATTCCAATCATTACCATTCCTGTTAGTTTGGTGGGTACCTTCGCCATGATGGCACTGGCTGGATTCACCATCAACACCCTGACTTTGCTGGCCTTGGTGCTGGCCATTGGTTTGGTGGTGGACGATGCCATTGTGATGTTGGAAAACATTTACCGGCACATCGAAGAGGGGCTTGACCCGTTCTCTGCCGCTATCAAAGGCGCCAAAGAAATTGGCTTTGCCATTGTGGCCATGTCGCTCACCTTGGCCGCCGTGTTTGCGCCTTTGGCTTTCACGCCCGGCAGAACGGGTAAGTTGTTCAGTGAATTTGCTTTGGCTTTGGCGGGTGCGGTGTTGGTCTCGTGCGTCGTTGCGCTCACTCTGTCGCCCATGATGAGCTCGTTGTTGCTGAAACACAATCCGAACCCTAATTTCTTTGACAGGTTCATGGAAAAAATCCTGACCGGATTGTCAAATGGTTATGAGAAGTTGCTCACCCTTGTGTTAAAAAAAGCGCGCTGGTTGGTGGTCTTGGTCATGGCCTCTTGCGGCGTTGGTATTGTGTTGGTTTACCCAACCATGAAGCAAGAGCTCTCGCCCTTGGAAGATCGTGGCACCATTTTGGCAACGGTCACGGCACCCGATGGATCCACCCTGGACTTCACAGACAAATATGCCAAGGCTCTTGAAAAAATTGGGACCGCTTACCCAGAATTCGATCGGATTTTTGCAAATTTAGGAAATCCAACCGTAGCGCAAGGCAGTGTGATTTACCGAGCTGTCGACTGGGATGAGCGCAAGCGCACAACCTTGGAAATCGCGCGCGAAATGCAGGGTAAATTCAATGGCATCGCGGGTGTCAATGCTTTCCCCATCACGCCACCATCCTTGGGTCAAGGTTTCCGTGAGCGCCCCGTCAATTTCGTTATTCAAACCTCTGACAGTTACCAGAACTTGAATGCAGTCACCCGCCAGATGTTGGACGAGATCGCCAAGAATCCTGGCTTCATTGCGCCCGACGTCGATTTGCGATTGAACAAACCAGAACTTCGCATTGACGTCGATCGGATCAAGGCCACTGAATTGGGCGTGAGTGTGGACGTGGTTGCTCGCGCCATTGAAACCATGTTGGGCGGCCGTGCCGTCACACGTTACAAACGCGATGCCGAGCAATACGATGTGATTGTGCAAACTCAAATGAGTGGGCGCAACTCGCCAGATGACATTGACAACATTTATGTACGTGGCCGAAACGACTCGGTCATTCCGCTCAGTGCGTTGGTCAAGATTCGTGAAAGCGTTTCACCCCGCGAACTGAACCACTTTGGCCAGCGCCGTTCTGTCTCAATCACGGCCAACTTAGCGCCCGACTACGCCTTGGGTGATGCCCTGAAATTTTTGGACAAAACAGCCGCTGGCATTTTGAAGACGGGTTACACCACTGAGTTGAATGGTACGTCTCGTGAATTTAGAAATTCACAGGGTGCGCTGGTCATTGTGTTTGTGTTGGCTTTGTTTTTTATCTTCTTGGTCTTGGCAGCTCAATTCGAAAGCTTCATTGACCCCTTGGTCATCATGTTGTCGGTGCCCTTGTCGATGTTTGGCGCCCTCATGACGCTGAAGTTGACAGGAGGCACTCTGAATGTTTATTCGCAAATTGGCTTGATCACTTTGGTGGGCTTGATTACCAAGCACGGCATTTTGATTGTGGAGTTTACGAACCAGTTGCGAGAGCAGGGGATTGAAACCTTTGATGCCATCGTGAAAGCTTCAGGCCAACGCTTGCGCCCCATTTTGATGACCACGGGTGCCATGGTATTGGGCGCATTGCCATTGGCACTTGCCAAAGGCGCTGGCGCAGAAAGCCGCATTCAAATTGGTTGGGTCATTGTGGGTGGCATGACTTTCGGAACATTGCTGACGGTCTTTGTGGTGCCCACCATGTACTCCCTGTTTGCGCGTAAAAAGATTCCCGGACCCAACAAGGCCGATGCGCTGGACCAACCCACAGATTCAGTGCATGCACACTGACGCGGTCAATGGCCGTTTAAAGCAACAACAAATCCACCCAGTCACCCAACTGGGCGGTGCCTTGTTGGTGTGACAAAACAATCAAAGCATTGGCTTGTACCATGGAGCTTAAAACTCCCGAGCCTTGATTGCCGGTGGTGATCACTTGAAGTTCACCTTCTGCATTGCGAGAAACAATGCCGCGTTGGTATTCCGTGCGGCCTGGTTTCTTGCGCAACACCTCCTGAGTTCTGGCCCTGAGCATAGGCATGGGCGCGTCAGTGCTGCCCATCATTTTGAGCAAAGCGGGTTTGACAAAAGCTAAAAATGTGACCATGACGGCCACAGGATTGCCTGGCAGTCCAAATAAAACGGCTGAACGTTCACCTTTTTGAATTCGACCTACAGCCATGGGCCGGCCCGGGCGCATGGCAATTTTCCAAAACACCACATCACCCAGCTTCTTCATCATGGCTTTGGTGAAATCGGCTTCGCCCACGCTCACCCCACCACTTGTGATGATGACATCGGCTTGCTCTGCGGCCTTGTTGAATGCTTGTTCTAACAACGCAGGATCGTCTTTCACCACACCCATGTCAATCATCTCGCAGCCCAGGGCTTGCAGCATGCCATGAACGGTGTATCGGTTGCTGTCATAGATTGCCCCTTCGCGAGGTGCTTCACCCAAGCTCAATATTTCATCGCCCGTTGAGAAATAAGCCACCCTCAAGCGGCGCACCACCGAGACATGAGGAATGCCCAAACTGGCCAGCAATCCTGCAGCTGCAGGCGTGATGGATGCGCCCTTAAGAAGAGCAGGTTGTCCTTGCATGATGTCTTCACCGCACAAGCGCCGGTTGTCACCCGAATTGAGCAAACCTGCAGGAATTTCAATGACATCGTTGCCCTGCATTTTGCAAAGCTCTTGCGGTATCACGGTGTTCAGCCCATTGGGCATGATGGCACCCGTCATGATCTTGACGCATTCACCGGCATTGACAGAACCCTGCCATGCTTTGCCAGCAAGTGCGGTGCCCACCACTTTGAGCGTTAAGGCTTGCATGGCATTCAACTGGGCGCCATCCAAGGCAAAGCCATCCATGGCAGAGTTGTCATGGGGCGGCACATTCAGGGGGCTGATCACGTCCTGCGCTGTGACACGGCCTAAAGCGTGAAAGATATCAACCGCTTCAATGTCTTGGACGGGGATGACCAAGTGGTCAAGAAAATTCAGAACTTCATTGGCGGGAAGCGCCTGTGGGTCGTAAGCTTGAAGTTGGGCGGCAATCTCAGCCAGCGACGGTGGATGTGTCATGTGGTTTTTTCAAGGCGGTGCAGTTCTTCGAGGGTGTTGGCATTGAAGAAGGCGCGGGGATCGACGTCGGCTGTGTCAAAGGCTACCAACACTGTTTGATGCTGTGCTGTCCATGCATCAATTTTGCGACCACCCGATTGCATGAACTTGACCAAACTTTCTAGCAAGTTGACTCGCATGAGGCAAAACACGGGTTGTGCGCGCACACTGCCATCTTCTTCTCGGGCAGCCGCCACAGCAATGTCGGCATTTTCCGAAATCAAAGCATCCAACAAACGCTGGGTTAAATTGAGAGGAAACAAAGGGCTGTCGCAAGGTACAGTCAGCAACAAGTCGGTTTCACAGCGTTCAAGCCCTGTTAAGAATCCTGCAAGCGGGCCGGCAAAGCCATCGGTGCTGTCAGGCCAAACTTGAACTCCAAATGATTCATAGGCCGACAAATTGCGATTGGCCACCACCATGATTTCGGACAAAGGCGCGGTCTCCTGCATTTGCAGTCGCATGAGCGTGTGAAGCGTCAATGGCGTGCCATTGAAGTTTTGCAAGCCCTTGTCTATGCCTCCCATGCGCACACCTCGACCGCCGGCCAAAATCAAGCCTGTGATGCTCAGATCGTTCATGAGTGAGATTTTTCCTTGGATAGCATTGAAAAAAATTAGCCGCCGATGTAACTCATCTCAACCTTGCGCTTGCCGCCGCTTGGCGTAGCGTCTTGTTCAGCAAGAGGCTCAGAGACGCGAAGTTCTGAATAACGATCATCTCTGTGCGACCAAATATCGGCAATGGCTTGCGTCAAAGCACTTTGATCCAGTTCACCGCGGACCAAAGGTTTGAGATCATAGCCTTGCGAGGCAAACAAACACAGATAGAGCTGACCTTCAGTGGTTAAGCGCGCGCGGTTGCAATCGCTGCAAAAGGCCTTGGTGACACTGCTGATAAAACCAATTTCGCCAAGGGCCTCATCGAGCACGCCTTCTTCATTCAAATAACCCCAGCGTTCTGCAGTTTCGCCAGGCTGGCTGGCTTGAAGGGCTGTCAAGGACATTTCAGTTTGAAGCAGTTGCAGTATGTCAGCGCTAGGCATCACCTCATTCATGCGCCAGCCATTGGTGGCGCCAACATCCATGTACTCAATGAACCGCAGTGAAATGCCTTTGCCTTTGAAGTACCGCGCCATAGGCAATATTTCTTGTTCATTGGTGCCACGCTTGACCACCATGTTCACTTTGATGGGGCCTAAGCCAGCAGCCTGTGCAGCTTGAATACCCTCTAGAACATCGCTGACCGGAAAGTCAACATCGTTCATTTGCTTGAAGACTACGTCGTCAAGGCCATCCAAACTGACAGTCACGCGTTTTAAGCCCGCGCTCTTCAGGGCCTGGGCTTTTTTAGCCAAGAGGGAACCATTGGTGGTGAGGGTGATGTCTAAGTCTTGTCCCGTCAAAGTTTTCAAAACCGCCAACTGTGCAATCAGAATTTCTAAATTTTTTCGCAGCAAAGGCTCGCCGCCTGTCAGTCTAATTTTTTCAACACCCAACTCAATGAAACTCTGGGCCGTGCGTGTGATTTCCTCGAAACTGAGCAAGGCACTGTGAGGTAAATAGACGTAGTCGTTGTTGAAAATTTCTTTGGGCATGCAATAGCTGCACCGAAAATTGCAACGGTCTGTGACGCTGATGCGCAAATCGCGCAAGGGACGATTTCTTTGATCAAGCACCTGCTTTCCTGGCGTCCAAGCCTGAACGTGTGAAGGCACAGGAATGGGCAGATTCCCTAGGGGCTGGCTGATGATGGGAATGACTCGCTCAGACACAACGTGCGCCGTCTACTTCAATGCAAACACCACTGATGAAGGAGCCTTCGTCGCTGGCCAAATACAAAGCTGCATTGGCCACATCCAATGCTGTCGAAAAACGACCTAGCGGGATAGAGGCCATGAACTTGGCGCGCTTTTCCGCATCCACTGGGCCGCCAGCAAATTCTGCAGACAAACCAGTGTCGGGGTTGAACACAGGGTTGATGCAATTGACCCGAATGTTGTCAGGACCTAATTCAGCAGCCAAAGATTTGCTGGTGGTAATGACCGCACCTTTGGAGCCGTTGTACCAAGTCAGGCCTGGGCGTGGTCGAATGCCTGCGGTAGACGCGATGTTGATGAGGGTACCCCCCCCATTTTTACGGAACTCTGGCACCGCGTGAATGGTGGACAGATAGATGCTTTTCATGTTGACCGCGTAGCAACGGTCAAATTCATCTTCGCTGACTTCAAGGGCGGGGCGATTGCGATGTGTCCAGCCTGCGTTGTTAATCATCACATCCAAATGGCCCCAAAGTTTGACAGCCTCGTTCACCAAAGCTTTGACTTCATCTGAACGCGTAACATCCGCCGCGAAGAAGGCCGCAGTGCCGCCTGCTGCCTGAATCTCTTGGGCCACTTTTTGGCCCGCAGTAGCTTGAATGTCGTTGACCAAGACCTTGGCGCCATGGGCGGCGAAATGCCTAGCGATGCCTTCGCCAATACCGCCACCCGCGCCCGTGACGATGACTACTTTTTGATTGATGTTCATTTGAAATCCTAAATATGAAATGTCTCCGATGACAATTCAGTGCCCCCAAAATTAACCGTGGTGAATGGCCACCGTTTTCAACGTTGTGAAACCATACAGGGCTTCGAAACCTTTTTCACGGCCATGCCCAGAAGACTTCACGCCGCCGAAGGGTAATTCAACTCCGCCGCCTGCGCCATAGTTGTTGATGAACACTTGGCCGCTTCTGAGGCGTCTGGCAATTCTGAATTGTCGGGCACCATCTCGAGTCCACACGCCAGCCACCAACCCAAATGAGGTGGCATTGGCAAGGTGCAGGGCCTGCTCTTCACCTTCAAAACACATGGCTGACAGCACAGGCCCAAACACCTCTTCTTGAGCCACGCGGTGATCAACAGGAACATCACGCAATAAAACAGGGGCTTGATAAAAGCCTGATTCGGGTGCATCCGAAACGACCACGCCTTGCGCCACGGTGGCAATGCCAGCGGCGCTCGCATCGGCCAAGAAGCCCAGCACGCGTTGTTTTTGAGTGGCACGAATGAGCGGACCTAAATTCAAATCTGCTTTGGCAGGACCCACACGCAACTGAGAAAAGGCCTGGCCCAAACGCACCAACAAGGGTTCGTAAATGCTTTGCTCGATCAAGACACGAGATCCCGCACTGCAAGTCTGCCCCGAGTTTTGAACGATGGCATTGATGACCACCGGAATGGCAGCATCCAAATCGGCATCGGCAAAAATAATTTGTGGGCTTTTACCGCCCAATTCGAGGGTGACAGGACAATGTCTTGCGGCGGCAGCCTGTTGAATCAAGGTACCCACGGTGGGGCTGCCTGTGAAGCTGATGTGATCAATGCCTGGGTGTTTGGCCAGGGCATCTCCTACTTCGTGGCCGAAGCCTGTCACGATGTTGATGGCACCTTCAGGAAAGCCCACTTCGGCTGCCAATTGCGCCACCCGAATCAAACTCAGGCAAGCGTCTTCTGCGGGTTTGACAACGCAGACATTGCCCGCAGCCAAAGCGCCGCCGACACAGCGACCCAAAATTTGCATGGGGTAATTCCAAGGCACGATATGCCCTGTCACGCCGTGGGGTTCACGCCATGTGAGAACGCTGTAACCATTTTGATAAGGAATGGTTTCGCCATGAAACTTATCGCAAGCGCCAGCGTAGTATTCAAAGTACCTGGACAAAGCGCGTGCATCGGCCATGGCTTGTTGTGTAGGCTTGCCGCAGTCGCGTTGCTCAAGCAACATGAGCTCTTCTGCATGTTCGGCCACTTTGCGTGAAAGTGCCATGAGCAAACGACCGCGCTCAGCTGCATTGATTTTGGCCCAAGGTCCCTCAAAGCACTGCCGAGACGACTGCACTGCTTGGTTAATGTCATCTGCCGAGCTGCGTTGGATATGATCAAAAACTTGGCCATCAGAAGGGTCAAGCATGGGGATGGTTTGCCCCGTATGGCTCGCCACCGATTGGTTGTGAATGAAGTTGAGTTGCATGGGCGTATTTTGCGCGTAAAAAAGCCCGAACATGTTGCCATGAACGGGCTTTGTGTGAGAGGGCTTATTTAGCCATGAAATTGCATCATCAAAGGCACGATCAGCAGAGCCACAATGTTGATGATCTTGATCAAAGGATTGATGGCAGGGCCCGCTGTGTCTTTGTAGGGATCGCCCACGGTATCGCCGGTGACAGCAGCTTTGTGCGCCTCTGAGCCTTTGCCGCCGTGATGGCCGTCTTCAATGTATTTTTTAGCGTTGTCCCATGCACCACCGCCGGTGCACATGGAAATGGCCACAAACAAGCCAGTCACAATGGTTCCCATGAGCAAACCGCCTAGCGCTTTGGGGCCCAGTACCAAACCCACCACCACTGGCACCACCACAGGCAACAAGCTAGGAATGATCATCTCCTTAATTGCAGCAGAAGTCAGCATGTCAACGGCGCGGCCATATTCTGGCTTGGCTGTACCTTCCATGATGCCCTTGATTTCGCTGAACTGCCGGCGAACTTCAACCACCACGGCACCTGCCGCGCGGCCAACAGCCTCCATGGCCATGGCGCCAAACAAGTAAGGAATGAGGCCGCCGATGAACAAGCCCACAATGACCATGGGGTCGGACAAGTCAAAGGAAATGGCTTTGCCATAGGTTTCAAGTTTGTGGGTGTAGTCGGCAAACAAAACCAAGGAAGCCAGACCTGCTGAGCCAATGGCATAGCCTTTGGTCACTGCTTTGGTGGTATTTCCCACAGCATCCAGGGGGTCAGTAATGTCGCGCACGCTGCTGGGCAGTTCTGCCATTTCGGCAATGCCGCCAGCGTTATCGGTAATGGGGCCATAGGCGTCCAAGGCCACCACAATGCCTGCCATGGAAAGCATGGACATGGCCGCAACGGCAATCCCGTACAAACCAGCCAAGTTGTAAGAAGCCAGAATAGCCATGCACACAAAAATCACGGGCCAAGCTGTGGAGCGCATAGAGACGCCCAAGCCAGCAATGATGTTGGTGCCATGACCCGTTGTTGAAGCTTGTGCAATGTGCTGCACGGGGCTGTACTGGGTACCAGTGTAAAACTCAGTGATCCAAACCAAGGCAGCTGTCAAAACCAAGCCAACAGCACAAGCACCAAACAGCTTCATTTGGCTACCGCTGGCAGAGATGGCGTTGTCCGGCATGATCCACATCGTGACGAAGTAGAAAGCAATCAGGGACAACACACCTGCAATGGCCAAGCCTTTGTACAAGGCTGGCATGACGTTGGTCATGCCAGGCGAAGCTTTGACAAAGAAGCAACCAATGATGGAAGCCACAATGGACACAGCGCCCAAGGCGAGGGGGTACATGACCGCATTGCCAGGTGCACCAGCAATAAGCAGTGATCCCAACACCATGGTGGCAATCAAGGTGACCGCATAAGTTTCAAACAAGTCGGCTGCCATACCGGCACAGTCGCCCACGTTATCGCCCACATTGTCGGCAATCACGGCGGGGTTACGAGGGTCATCCTCTGGAATTCCGGCTTCAACCTTACCGACCAAGTCGGCGCCCACGTCTGCACCCTTGGTAAAGATGCCGCCGCCCAAGCGAGCAAAGATGGAAATAAGGGAGGAGCCAAAGGCAAACCCAATGAGGGGGTTCAAGATGACAGACAGTTTAATGTCAGGGGTGTGGTTGCCATTGCCAGCCAAAAACCAGTAAAAGCCCGCGACACCCAAAAGACCTAAGCCCACCACCAGCATGCCGGTAATTGCACCTCCTCGGAAGGCGACGTCAAGTGCAGGGCCAATGCCCTTGGTAGCCGCTTGCGCGGTGCGCACATTGGCGCGAACAGAAATGTTCATGCCAATAAAGCCGCAGGCGCCAGAAAGAACGGCGCCAATGACGAAACCAATGGCTGTTTTGCCGTCTAAGAACACACCCATGAGGATGGCCAGGACGACGCCCACGATGGCAATGGTTTTATATTGTCTGGCCAAATATGCCGCTGCACCTGCTTGAATGGCTGCTGCAATTTCTTGCATCCGCGCATTGCCAGGGTCTTGGGCCAAAATCCAACCGCGAGCCCAAACGCCATAAATCACGGCGATCAGTCCACAAACTAGCGCCAAAATCAACGCTGAATTGCCTGTCATATATCAATCTCCTTAGTTTTTACAGCTAGAAGGAGGTGCAACGCTCTGGGAACACCTCCCTGCGTTGCTTCCTCGCTCCAACTGGGAGTCGATTGGCCAACTTAAGCATTAAAAGGGCAATATTCAGAAGAAGCAAGCCCTGTGAAAGTAAAATCGGGGTTAATCCTAAGGTTCTTAGATTCTCATCAACTCTTTCAATTTTCAGAAAAATGTCCCTAGACAACGTCACCCCCGGTCACAAAGTTCCCGAACAATTCAACGTCATCATCGAAATTCCGATGAACGCTGACCCTGTGAAATACGAAGTAGACAAGGCAACTGGCGCCATTTTTGTCGACCGTTTCATGAGCACTTCCATGCATTACCCCACCAACTACGGCTATGTGCCTAAGACCATCAGTGGTGACGGCGACCCAGTAGACGTGTTGGTCATCACACCAGTGCCCCTCATTCCAGGTGTGGTGGTGCCCTGCCGCGCTATTGGCATTTTGAAGATGGAAGACGAGGCAGGGGAAGACGGCAAAGTTTTGGCTGTGCCTACCGACAAAATTTTGTCCATTTACACACAATGGCAAAAGCCTGAAGATTTAAATCCACTGCGCTTGAAAACCATTGCGCACTTCTTCGAGCACTACAAAGATTTGGAAGTAGGCAAATGGGTCAAAATTTTGGGCTGGGAAGGCCCAGAGTCAGCCAAGAAAGAAATTCTGGATGGCATTGCCAACTACCAAAAAGAAAACGCTTCAAAAAACTGAGGTTGGATGCCACCAAAACCGATCAAATAAGCCGATCCAGATCGGGAGGTCTCAAAAAGCCAATCACTTGGCTTTCAGTGGCGATCGGCCTTCCAAGTTTTCTAAATAGGCCGCCACGCCGTGGCCTTCTCTTTCCAAATATTTTTCAACGGCATCAGCAAAGCCGGGATGGGCCAACCAATGCGCGCTGTTGGCCTTGACGGGAAGCAGGGCGCGAGCCATTTTGTGCTCTCCTTGGGCACCGCCTTCGAATCGCTTGACACCTTTGGCAATACACCACTCAATGGGTTGGTAGTAGCAAGCCTCAAAGTGCAAACAATCGACTCGCTCCAGCGCACCCCAGTAGCGGCCATAGGCCACGTTGTTGCCCAAACCAATCAGGCTACAAGCCATGCGCCGGCCACTTTTTTCTGCAATGAAAAGCACCCAGTTAGACGGCATACTTTCTTGCATGCGCTGGAAAAAATCACGGCTTAAGTAAGGAGCATTGCCATGCTCAAAATAAGTTTGGGCATAACATTGGTAAAAGAAATCCCAATCTGCACTTTGAATTTGAGCGCCTTCAAAGGCCTTGAAAACGACACCCGCCTCAGCCACTTTCCGGCGTTCTTGCTTTATTTTTTTGCGCTTCTCTTGGTTCAAAGCCCCCAGAAAATGCTCAAAGTCTAAGTAGGGAGCGTTGTGCCAATGGAATTGAACGGTGTGTCGGCTTAACCAGCCAGCCGATTCGGTTGTTTGAAGGTCATCATCAGACAGAAACAACACGTGCAAAGAAGACCAATCTTCTTTTTGGGCCAATTCGACCATGGCCGACAGAAGCGCGGCTTTGCTTTGGCTTGAATCGGCCAACAAGCGGGAACCTGGAACCGGTGTGAAAGGCACGGCAGACACAGCCTTGGGGT
Source organism: Comamonadaceae bacterium (assembly GCA_027488115.1). GTDB lineage: Bacteria > Pseudomonadota > Gammaproteobacteria > Burkholderiales > Burkholderiaceae_C > Limnohabitans_A. Next base: position 91,247 of record JAIYCG010000026.1, read on the forward strand.
AGTAATTCAAACCATGCCTTTGGTAGGCATCTGCCCAAGCCCAATCGAACACGTATTCCCCATATGAATGGGGTTTGATGTACAAAACAGCCCCCCCGGCCAGTTGGCCCGCCTGCGAGGGCAGGGCGTGGCGAAGGGTCACAAGCTGCAATTTCCAGCCTGTTTCTGCTGAGGCCGAACCACTTTCGGTCATTGCGCTTAGGTAGGCGTGGCGCATGAACGGGGTGGGCTCGGTTTGTAAATCTAGCAAGTCATCCCAAGCTTGCGCAGAAACATCGCGCATCGAAACCATCACCTCAATGACATAATTGTTGGAATTGAATTCCTTCACCTGTATGACCCTTCAACTTTGTATTGCTCAACTTAACTTCGTCGTCGGCGATATGCCAGGCAACGCTCGCAGAATTATCGAGGCTGCACGCACTGCCTATGATCAAGGCGCCAAGGTATTGGTCACCCCTGAGTTGGCCATTTGCGGCTATGCGGCAGAGGATCTGCTGCTTCGTCCTGCCTTCATAGATGCCTGTGATGATGCCCTGAAAACAGTGGCCCGCGAGTTGGCTGGGTTAAAAGGTTTGCACGTGGTGGTGGGACACCCTGAAGGAGGTGGCATTCAAAGCCGCAGCGTCTCGGTCACAAAACGCTTCAACCGGGCCAGCGTCTTGAGCGAGGGGCAGGTCATTGCCAGTTACGCCAAACAAGAATTACCCAATTACCAAGTCTTTGACGAACGCCGGTATTTCACACCAGGCCAAGAGTCCTGCGTGTTTGAGGTGGAGGGTGTGAAAATGGGCTTGCTCATCTGCGAGGATGCTTGGTTTGAAGAGCCTGCCCTGAAAGCACGCGATGCTGGCGCGGACTTGTTGTTGGTCTTGAATGCTTCACCTTTTCATGTAGGCAAAGGACTAGAGCGAGAGGTTCAAATGGGCCAGCGTGTGAAAGCCAGTGGTTTGCCATTGGTCTATGCACATTTGGTGGGCGGTCAAGATGAGGTCATTTTTGAAGGTCGGTCTTTTGCTCTCAATGACAAGGCGCAGGTTGTGGCCAGGGCGCCTGCTTTTAAAGAGTGCTTGCAAACCATCAGTGTCCAAAGCCAGCAAGGCGGTGCAGGCTTCCAATTGTTTGGTTCCGAAGTGGTCCCTAGCAGCACGTGGCAAGAAGACCTTTGGCACGCATTGGTCTTGGGAACTCGCGACTACTTAGGCAAGAACGGTTTTCCTGGCGCCATCTTGGGACTCTCGGGTGGCATTGATTCAGCCTTGGTGCTGGCGCTGGCGGTTGATGCCTTGGGTGCAGACAAAATTCACGCGGTCATGATGCCTTCTCCCTATACCGCTGACATCAGTTGGATTGATTCCCGAGAGATGGTCAAACGCTTGGGCGTGCGTTACGACGAAATCTCTATCGCGCCGCTGTTTGAGGGCTTTAAATTGGCCTTGTCAGAGCAATTCAAAGGGCTGGCAGAAGACACCACCGAGGAAAATATTCAGGCGCGTGTTCGCGGCACATTGCTCATGGCCCTGTCTAATAAAACGGGTGCCATTGTGCTCACCACCGGCAACAAGAGTGAGATGGCAACAGGTTATTGCACCTTGTATGGCGACATGGCGGGTGGTTTTGCGGTCATCAAGGATGTGGTCAAAACACAGGTGTTTCAATTGGCTGAATGGCGCAATCAAAATGACCCCTACGGCACTGGCCGCAATCCTATCCCCGAGCGAATCATCACTCGACCGCCCAGTGCAGAACTTCGGGCCGACCAAAAAGACCAAGACAGTTTGCCTCCTTACGAAGTCTTAGATGCCATTGTTCAGCGGTACATGGAGAACGATGAGGGCATACTGGCCCTGGTAGCCGATGGTTTTGATCGGGCCGACGTTGAAAAAGTCACCCGCTTGATTAAACTCAATGAGTACAAACGCCGGCAATCTCCTGTGGGAATTCGCGTCACTCACCGCAGTTTTGGCAAAGATTGGCGTTATCCTATTACCAATCGATTTCGAGCTTAATTTTCAGACAGGATCCGACTCATGAAACAAATCACAGCCATCATCAAACCCTTCAAACTCGAAGAAGTGCGTGAAGCACTTGCTGAATGTGGCGTGACGGGACTTACTGTGACGGAAGTTAAGGGCTTTGGCCGTCAAAAAGGTCACACAGAACTTTACCGCGGCGCAGAATACGTGGTCGATTTTTTACCCAAAGTGAAAGTTGAAGTGGCGGTTAAAGATGGCGACGTAGAGCGCTGCGTTGACGCCATTGTGAAGGCTGCACGTACTGGCAAAATTGGTGACGGCAAAATCTTCGTCACGTCCGTTGAACGTGTCATTCGAATTCGAACGGGTGAGTTAGACGACGACGCTGTTTAAGACGCTGAGAAGCTAAATGGACTGACTCTGGAAGGGTATGGGCATGCCCGCAGCTTGAATCAAATTGGGTAGCAATTTTTGAGCATCGGAGTCCGTTTGGATTAAATCCATTTGCCAAGAACCTATGAACTCATGTTGAAGTACGCTTTGAAGAAAAGCGAGCATAGGGTCGTAAAAGCTGTTGAGGTTCAGTAGGCCAATAGGCTTGTTGTGGTAGCCCAACTGGCGCCAGGTCCAAACTTCATAAAACTCTTCGAAGGTGCCAATACCGCCAGGCAAGGCAAGAAATGCATCGGCTCGCTCGGCCATCATTCTTTTGCGATCGTGCATGGTTTCCACCACATGCAGTTCGGTGCAGCCTGTGTGTGCCCATTCTTTTTCTACCAAGGCACGTGGTATGACACCCACTACACGGCCACCTGCTGCAAGGGTGGCATCGGCAACGGTGCCCATGAGCCCATTCCTGCCACCACCGTAGACAAGTTGACCGCCGTGTTGTGCAATCCACTTTCCCACTTCTTTGGCAGACTCGGCAAACGCGGGGTCATCGCCAGGTTTGGAGCCGCAGTAAACACAAATTGAAAAAAGCGGGTCAGCCATTGATGTATTTCCAAATGGCCGCAGACCAAATGCCAAGGCACAGTAAAAGACTGAGTAAGACAGCCGCACTGCCCATGTCTTTGGCCCGTTTGGACAAAGCATGCCATTCAGTGCCAATGCGGTCGATGGCGGTTTCAATGCCGGTGTTTAAAAGCTCGACCACCATGACCAAAATGACAGAGCCACACAACAAATAAACTTCAACCCAAGTCTGACCCAGCCAAAAGGCAGCTGGGATGAGAAAAATAGCCAGCAAGGCTTCTTGACGAAATGCTGTTTCTCCCCAGCCTGCCTTGAGGCCTGCAAGAGAATAACCCCCTGCATGAAAAATTCGCGAAAGTCCCCTTCGAGCTTTTTGTGGGTTCACATTGTCTGGGGTCATGAAGCAAATGGCGATGAGTTTCAGGGTTTCTTTTGAACATCGACCAACTGCGTGCCGGCCCAGACGTCATGCCAATATTGTCCATGTAATTGGAATTTGCTGGCGATTGCCCAAACAAAGACCCAAACGACAACCAGCAGCCCAATGAACGGAGCGGGCAATTGAAAGGGAAAGGCTGCAACGATCGGCGGTAAAAACCATACCCAACACAGGACGTATCTAAGAAGTGCCCTAGATTGGGAAAGTGCTTTGCCTGAAGCGTCAACCACCTTGATGTGCCAAGTTTTCATAGCGAGTGTTTGACCCTTGTGCCAAAACCAAGTGAAATAAATGGCAAAGACAAGAAACAAAAAAGCTTGAAGTCCATGGCGATTGTCCATGGCGTGCTTGGTTTGGCTTAGGGTACCAAACAAATAGCCCGCAATGAACACTACGCCAAACAGCAACATGCCCTCGTAAAACCAACAAGCCATTCGACGTGCCAGAGAGGGCGTCGTTAATTGAAGGTGATCTTCAGTGATTGAATCTGCAGAACCCTTGGGCAGCATGGGTGCATCGCTCAACTCAGGTGCCCTCGGGAATGGCGACGACGGTTGGTAATAAAGTTTTCTTGTCGATCACGATGCCTGTGCTGGACTTGTTGACTCTTTCAGTTGGGGTGGATTTTCCTGGCAAAGGAATGACTTTGCGAGGAGATGCGATTTGCGAAGCTGTCGCTGCCCCTTGAATGCCGGTGAATTGCTGGGAGGCCAATTTTTTCTTGTCTTCGGGACTCAAGGCTTGGTAGGCTTCCCAATGTGATTTTTTGGCGTCAGTGCCAAGCGTCTTGCTTTCATTGAAGTTCAGTCTGGCTTGCGCTCTTTGTTGAGGGCTGAGAGATGCCCAATCGGCCATTCTTTCGTGAAGAGTAGCCTGCTCCTTGGGAGATAAGTTGTCAAAATTGTTGGACATGGCCAACCATTTGTTTTTTTGACCTGGGCTAAGTTGGGCCCAAAAAGGGGCCAGTGGCGCAAGTGCTTTCTTCTGTGATCCTGTTAAGTTTTGCCAGAGCGAGTTGGAATTGGAGGCCTGCTTGGCTGGGGCTGCAGACTGGCTTTCAACTGATGGTTCGGCTTTGGCGAACGCACCTGTGAGTGCCGTCCAGAAAAGAACAGCAACCAGCTTGGCAAAGAAACGCTGATGTCTCAATCAGAAGCCTTTGCCTGAAGGGGGTTGGACTTCAAGAAAACCAAAAAGCCAGGATCGGTATAAGCCGATGGGGGCAGATCGTCAATGAGGAGTTCTGCATCGAGCTGGGCAATTTCATTGGTGCGCAGCTCGTTTTGAAACACATGGATGGCAGCCAGCCCGAACATCAAAGCAATGAGGGGCAAAGCGGACGCCAGACGGCTCCAGAGATTCAAGCCTTCATTGGAATGTCCCAAACTAGGGCCACCGGCTGAGGCCAATTGCGGCAACATCACTCGGATGGGCTCGAGTTTGCGTTGTGCGATGGCCTGCATGCGGGCCGCCCGCAAACGTTCTGTGATGTCGTGAGGCAGGTCTAATGCGCCATGATTAAGGCGCCGAGCAAAGGCCCGACCCACTTGGTCAATGCGTTTCATGTCTGGGTTGGAGTGCTTTTTCATGTGTTAAATCCTTTGGCGCGAAGTGCTTTACTCAGCGCTTGAACAGCCCGAGAACAGTGAGTTTTGACACTGCCTTCAGTGCATCCCATGGCAACTGCCGTCTCTGAAAGGTTCATCTCCTCCCAATAACGCAGCAGGAAGGCTTCTCGTTGACGAGGCGGTAATTCTTGAATTTCCGCCTCAATTTGGTGAAATATTTGTTTTCGTTGGGTTTGATCTTCAGCACTTTCGCCCAAACCTGGTTCGCTCAGCCCGCCCAGATTCTCTAAAAAGTCCAAATCTTCACCTTCGGCGTCGGTGCCAAAGTCGCTCATATTGGAAAAAAGGGCGTTTCGGGTTTTTTGACGACGAAACCAATCCAAGGTGGTGTTGGACAAGATTCTTTGGAAGAGCATGGGCAGTTCTGCCGCCGGTTTGTCGCCGTAATGGGTGGCCAGCTTGATCATGCTGTCTTGCACGATGTCAAGAGCAGATTCTTCGTTGCGCACGTGATAAAGCGTGCGTTTGAAGGCCCGCTTCTCCGTGTTTTTAAGGAAATCTGAGAGTTCTTGTTCTGTGGCCAAAGTAATGAACCGAATTCGGCACTCATTTTGTGCGAGGCTGATTATGGCATTTTGACCCCCTATAATGGCAGGTTGCAATTGAAAAAACGCAAACGGATCACCATCCAGCCAAAGTGCTTACATGTGCAGGCTCATGTTGTTGGTCTTAAGTTCTGATGCGACTTCACAAGAGTCCCGCAAAAGAGCACCCAAGGTTTTTCGTTAGAGAAATTCACAAAGGTTGAATATGGAAATCTCCAAAGCTGAAATGGCCAATGCGGCCAACGTTGCTGCTGCGGCAGCATCATCGTCTACTGCCGAGTTGCGCGGTGGCGAAATTCTAGTCAAAGCGCTTCAAGCTGAAAACGTCAAGTACATCTGGGGTTACCCTGGCGGTGCTGTTTTGCACATCTACGACGCATTCTTCAAACAAGACACCATTCAGCACGTGCTGGTACGTCACGAACAAGCCGCCGTTCATGCAGCCGATGGCTATGCACGCGCAACCGGCGATGTCGGCGTGGCCTTGGTCACTTCTGGCCCAGGCCTGACCAACGCCGTCACTGGCATTGCCACCGCCTACATGGACAGCATTCCCATGGTCATCATCAGTGGTCAAGTTCCCACTGCGGCCATTGGTCTCGATGCATTCCAAGAGTGCGACACCGTAGGCATCACGCGCCCTATTGTGAAACACAACTTCTTGGTCAAAGATGCCCGCGACATGGCAGAAATCATGAAGAAGGCATTCCATATTGCTCGCAGTGGCCGCCCAGGTCCTGTGGTGGTCGATGTGCCTAAGGACGTTTCATTCAACAAAGTGCCTTATCACGGATACCCCGAAACTGTTGAGATGCGCTCCTACAACCCCGTGCGCAAAGGACACAGTGGGCAAATTCGCAAAGCCCTTCAACTGTTGATGGCAGCCAAGCGTCCTTACATTTACACAGGTGGTGGCGTGCTGTTAAGCAACGCGTCTGCAGAGTTGCGTCAGTTGGTGGACATGCTGGGATACCCCGTCACGAACACCCTCATGGGTTTGGGTGCTTATCCCGCTACCGACTCCAAATTTTTAGGCATGCTCGGTATGCACGGCACCTGGGAAGCCAACAACGCCATGCAACACTGCGACGTGTTGTTGGCCGTTGGCGCACGCTTTGACGACCGTGTCATTGGCAACCCTAAGCACTTTGCGCAAAACGAACGCAAGATTGTTCACATCGACATCGATCCTTCCAGCATCTCCAAGCGCGTCAAGGTCGATGTGCCCATTGTGGGTGATGTCAAAGATGTTTTGACTGAACTCATTGCCATGATCAAAGAGTCTGGCCTCAAGCCAGACAACAATGCATTGGGTGCCTGGTGGTCCACCATTGATGGATGGCGCAAGCGCGATTGCATGAAGTACGACAGCGAAAACACCGAAGTCATCAAGCCCCAAAAAGTCATTGAAACTTTGTATGGCATGACCAAAGACGCAGATGCGTACATCACGTCTGACGTGGGCCAACACCAAATGTGGGCTGCGCAGTACTACAAGTTTGACGAACCCCGCCGCTGGATCAACTCGGGTGGTTTGGGCACCATGGGTGTGGGCATTCCTTATGCCATGGGCATCAAGTTGGCCAAGCCAGACTCCGAAGTGTTCTGCGTCACGGGCGAAGGCTCTGTGCAAATGTGCATTCAAGAGTTGTCCACTTGCTTGCAATACAACACGCCCATCAAAATTTTGTCATTGAACAACCGCTATCTAGGCATGGTTCGTCAGTGGCAACAAATTGAATATTCAGGCCGTTACAGCCACAGCTACATGGACGCTTTGCCCGACTTTGTGAAGTTGGCCGAAGCCTATGGTCACGTGGGCATGCTCATTGAGCGCCCCGAAGACGTCGAGCCAGCATTGCGTGAAGCACGCAAGCTTAAAGATCGCTCGGTGTTCATGGACTTCCGTACCGACCCCACAGAAAACGTGTTCCCCATGGTTCAAGCAGGCAAGGGCATTACAGAAATGTTGCTCAGCCCTGAAGACCTTTGAACCACGTCCATCATTTGAATTAACTTTAGAAGAATCTATTGACCGCCAAGCCTGCACATTACCGTGCGCAGGGGAGGGCGGCGAAAAGAGGAATCGCACATGAAACACATCATCGCAGTTTTGCTAGAAAACGAACCCGGCGCATTGTCTCGGGTGGTCGGCTTGTTCTCCGCACGGGGTTACAACATTGAGTCGCTCAGTGTGGCGCCTACCGAAGATCCCAGCTTGTCACGCATGACCATTCAAACGGCTGGTTCTGACGACGTCATTGAACAAATTACCAAGCACCTCAACCGCCTCATCGAAGTGGTCAAAGTGGTTGACTTAACCGAAGGCGCCTACACCGAGCGCGAACTGATGCTGGTCAAAGTTCGCGCTGTGGGCAAAGAACGTGAAGAGATGAAGCGCATGGCCGACATCTTCCGCGGTCGTGTGATTGATGTCACCGACAAAAGCTACACCGTGGAACTGACGGGCGACCAATCCAAAAACGATGCGTTTTTGGAAGCACTCGACCGCAGCGCCATTCTTGAGACAGTCCGCACTGGTGCCTGTGGCATTGGTCGGGGTGAGCGCATATTGCGCGCCTAACGCAAAGATTAACCTCGCGTTTGACCCATTTATTTTTTGAATAATTTTTGAAGGAGAGAACCCATGAAAGTGTTTTACGACAAAGACTGTGACCTCAGCGTCATCAAAGGCAAAACAGTGGCCATCATTTGCTACGGCGTACAATGCCACGCACACGCACAAAACTTGAACGACTGTGGCGTGAAAGTGGTTGTGGGTTTGCGCAAAA
>JAIYCG010000010.1 GCA_027488115.1 Comamonadaceae bacterium
CCCCCTCTACCGTTCGACTTGCATGTGTAAAGCATTCCGCCAGCGTTCAATCTGAGCCAGGATCAAACTCTATAGTTCGATCTTGATAATTTTTCGCTCTTTCGAGCAACTCATAAAAACGGAATTGAAGTGAACTTCACTTCTATCTTCATGAGCGTTTGTAAGACAATTAAGTCTTAGTTCCGTAGAACTTGGCAATCGCCATCAAACGCCCACGCTTATCGGCTGTATATTTTTAAAGATCTTTAGTGCAACAAACCAACTTTGAATGTTGTTTTGTCGCGCTGCGCTGCGATCAGCGAAGCCTTGCAGTGTAACACCATTTTCAGTGCTTTTGCAACTAATTTAAAAAATTTCAAAAAACTTTTTAAACTGTTTGCAACGTTTCTTGCTGCTCGGGGCTTGGTCCGATTTGCTGTCAGTTCCAAAACTTTTAGAAGCTTCAGTTCTTTTCAGCGAAGCCTTGCAGTCTAGCACGGTTTTTAGTGCCGGATGAAAAAATTTTTAGTTTTTTTCACTTTTCTCAAAGTTTTTACAAACCTTGAGAACTGCTCGGTGGCTTTTGCTATTTTACTTTTGAGGTCTTATTAGCTTTACCGACTTGCTTTGAACATTACGTTTTTAAGCGAGAGATCGAATATAGCACAGAAATTTAATGATCTGCAAGTCTTTCATCGCTATTTTGTTTTGCCATTGATAATCAGCACATGGCTCTTATTACTTTACTTGACGCGTCACTGGCCTTTGGCCACGTGGCACTCCTCGATCATGCAGACTTTGCCCTCGAAACCTCTGAGCGCATTGGTTTGATTGGTCGCAACGGCACTGGCAAATCATCCTTTCTTAAAATTTTGGCGGGCATGGAGCATGCTGATGACGGCAATATGCATGTTCAACAGGGTGTTCGCATCGCCTATGTGGCGCAAGAGCCATCACTTGATTCGGAAGACACCATCTTTGAATCTGTTCAGCGCGGTCTAGCCCCAGTGATGAAACTCATTGATGACTACAGCAATTGCGTCGGTGATTTGGATGTGCTGCAAAGTCAAATTGAATCGCTTGATGGCTGGGGCTGGGAGCAGCGCGTCGACGAAACATTGCATCGACTGCACCTAGACCCAAACGCCAAGGTGGCCACCTTGTCGGGTGGCAATCGCAAACGCGTTGCTCTGGCCCAAGCCTTGGTCACGCATCCCGATGTGTTGCTGTTAGACGAACCAACCAACCACCTTGACTTGGATTCAATTGCTTGGCTTGAGCAACTTCTGATTGACTTCAAAGGCAGCGTGGTTGCCATCACGCACGACCGCGCATTTTTAGATCGCATTGCAACCTGCATTGTGGAGCTGGACCGTGGTCGCCTGCGCAGCTATCCAGGTAACTTTGCGCAATATCAAATCAACAAAGAAGAGCAGTTGGCGCAGGAGGCAGTGATCAGTGCGAAAGCCGACAAGCTGTTGGCACAAGAAGAGGTTTGGATTAGGAAAGGCGTGGAAGCACGCAGAACCAGAAGTCAAAGCCGCATTGCACGGCTTGAAACTTTGCGCGCCACACGCAGTGCACGCAGAGAACAAGTTGGCCGCGTTCGCATGGAAGTTGCCTCTGGTGCCCCTACTGGCAAACTGGTGGCCGAGTTAACCGATGTCTGCAAATCGTTCACATCGTCTGAAGGCCATGTGAAAGTTATTTTGAAAGACTTCACAGCCACCCTGTTGCGTGGCGACAAGATTGGCCTGCTTGGCCCCAATGGCGCTGGGAAAACAACCCTCTTAAAAATGATCTTGGGAGAGCTCGAAGCAGACAGTGGCAAAGTGCGACAAGGCGCTAATTTGCAAGTGGCATACTTTGATCAAATGCGCAATGCGCTTGACTTGGAAGCCTCTTTGGAAGACTTCATCAGCCCGGGCAGTGAGTGGATCGAAATTGGCACTAAGCGTCAACACGTGAAGAGTTATTTGGGTGATTTTTTATTCTCCCCAGCTCGCGCCACCTCGCCCGTCAAATCTTTGTCCGGTGGCGAGCGCAATCGCTTGTTGCTTGCGCGCTTGTTTGCTCGCCCAGCCAATGTGCTGGTATTGGACGAACCCACCAACGACTTGGACATTGAAACACTGGAGCTGTTGGAAGAGCTGCTGCAAGATTACCCAGGCACCGTATTTTTGGTGAGTCACGACAGAGCCTTTATGGACAACGTGGTGACCAGCATCATTGCCTGCGAAGCAACGCCAGAGAACCCGGGTTTTTGGCGTGAGTACGAAGGCTCTGTCCAAGATTGGCTAACCCAATCACAGCGGAGCCAAACCATACAAGCACAAAATAAGGTAGCGGCGGCCAAAGCAGCAGCTCAGTCAAATGCAAATTCAGGCGCCAAAAGCGGCACATCGTCGCCTAACAAAAGCCCTGAAGCGCCAAGCTCACAGCCCAAGTCTGCCGTCAAAACTGTACAAAAGTTGAGCTACAAAGAACAGCGTGAATTGGACGGCTTGCCTGCATTGATTGAAGGCTTGGAAAAAGAACAGCGCGAAGTTCGAGCAGCTTTATCGGACAGCAGCTTGTTTGCCAAAGACGCCGCCAAGGCGGCAGCCATGTTTGCCCGAGATGCTCAAATAGACACCGAACTGATTAAGGCCTTAGAGCGATGGGAAGCCTTGTCAGCAACCTAAAGCCTATGAAGGCGCTCCTTGATGAGGCATTCAACCCATGACGGCTGTTAAGCTAACCGCACTCAGGCATGAGCGCTTTTAAAGCACTTGTATGAACTTTGTTTTCAGCCCCGAAGAGTTCACGGCATTGCTGGTGCTGTCTACTGCAGCCAGCTTCACGCCTGGGCCCAACACCACCCTGTCTACCGCTTTGGCTGCCAACCAGGGCGTGCGTTCTGCGTTGAAGTTCATTGTGGCTGTGCCTGTAGGCTGGGGCTTGTTGTTGGCCATTTGCATGGCCGGTTTAGGCAGCTTGTTGTTGGCAGTTCCGGCACTTCGCTGGGTCATCTTGCTGGGGGGCACTTTGTATTTGTTTTGGTTGGCCAGCAAACTATGGCGCACGCGCGATTTGGCAACGGCCGATGAGAGCCGACTGCAGATCACTTTCTTTCAAGGCGTTGCTCTTCAATTTCTGAACATCAAGGCATGGATGCTGGCGTTGTCATTGGTGGCAGGTTGGATTGCAGGCAAGGACGATGTGCTCGAACGTTGCTTGGTGTTGCTGCCACTCATGATGTTGTTTGGTTTTGTCAGCAACTTAAGCTATGCGGTCATGGGTAGTTTGCTGCGTGATTGGCTTTTGAAAGGCAGCAGACTGCTGGCTTTCAATCGCTGCATGTCTTTGGTCTTGGTTTTAACAGCTGTTTGGATGCTTGCACAATGACTTTTAGAAAATTCAAACAGGTCGACGTCTTTACGGACAAAGCTTATTGGGGCAATCCCGTTGCAGTGGTTTTGGATGGCACGGGGCTGAGTGATCTCACCATGCAGCGCTTTGCTAGATGGACTCAGTTAAGCGAGACAACGTTCATCTTGCCACCCACCGCCCAAGGACGAGCAGACGGCGCCGATTACCGATTGAAAATTTTCACACCAGGCGGCGAGCTGCCTTTTGCGGGTCACCCCACGCTTGGCAGCGCGCGCGCTTGGCTAGAGGGGGGAGGTCAGGCGCGCCAAGAGGGCGTGCTGGTTCAAGAGTGCGGTGTAGGCTTGGTTCGACTTGAAAAACAGAAGGGTCGCTGGGCCTTTGCAGCGCCGCCCTCGCAAAAAAGGGCCGTTCCCACCCAATTGTTGCCTGTCATTTTGAAGGCCCTAGGTCTGCGTTCAGATCAGGTGCGCGCCAGCCAAGTTTTGAACAATGGCCCGGAGTGGTGCTGCTTTTTACTGGACTCTGCAGACACCGTCCAACAACTCAACCCCGACCATCTGGCATTGAAAAATTCGGGCGTCAAGCTTGGCGTTGCTGCGGTCATTGAGCCAACTCTAGCGGCCGATAAACATCCTTCTGATGGGCCGTCTTTGCTCATTGCCCGAAGCAATCGGGAGTCCCGAGCCTTTCAGAATTCGACCCATGCCCATGCCCATGCAAACAGCCATGGTGAAACAAAGGCTTCTGAATTTCAGCTGGAAGTTCGAGCTTTTGCAGCCGCCATCGGGATCTCCGAAGATCCCGTGACAGGCAGCCTCAATGCCTCGCTTGCTCAGTGGCTCATTGAAGAAAACTTCATGCCCCGCCAGTATGTGGCCGGGCAAGGCCATGCGCTGGGAAGGCAAGGCCGTGTTCACATTCACAAAGATGCAAGGGATCAAGTGTGGGTCGGAGGCGACACCGTCCTCTGCATTGAGGGTCAAGTGGCTTTAGACTAAGTGCATGGGACAACTCTATTTAGTGCGCCATGGTCAGGCTTCTTTCGGCGCCGACGATTACGACCAACTCAGCGAACTGGGCCAGCGGCAAAGTATTCGCTTGGGCCAGTATTTGCATCAAACGGCCACAGAACAATTTGGCGACGTGCTGAAGTTTGAAGCAGTTTTCATGGGCAGCCTGAAAAGACACCGCCAAACGTGGGAAGGCATTGCACAAGGCGCGCAATTGCAAAATGCCCCTGAAGTTTGGCCCGAACTCAATGAGTATGACAGCCATGCCCTCATTGAAACCATTCACCCCGAGCCGCTTCCCAAACCCGACAATCCGGAAATGTACAAGCATCACTTTCGGTTGCTGAGAACGGCTTTGCAGAAATGGATGGCAGGAGAAACACAGCCTAAAGGCATGCCCCACTATGCAGAGTTTGCTGCTGGCATCCAGGCTGTTTTAAAGCACATTCGGGAAAACCACCAAGGCCGCGTTTTGGTGGTATCGAGCGGCGGCCCCATCTCGACGGCTGTCGGGCAAGTGCTTCAAGCCCCAGCAGAGACCTCCATTGAGTTGAATTTGCGAATAAGAAATACAGCGCTCACTGAGTTTGTGTTCACACCTTCGCGTCACATGCTCCTGTCTTACAACAACTTACCGCATTTGGACCACCCTGACCATCGAGGCTGGGTCACTTTCGCTTGATAGTGTTTTTCCCGATAGGGGTTGTAGCCCTTTCTTGTCAAAATGACATGCATGCAGAATTCGCTCCAAGCAACTTCGCAAACACAACAAGCTGCTGGCATTCGAGTCTCTCATTGCGATCTGCCTGCTTGTCGTGCCTTTTTTGATGCTCACGGCATCAGGGATGGCTTGGACTTAAGCTCAACGGCTAACACCTTGTGGTGTCGAATGAGTGATGCTTGGATGCAATTGCATACACCTGCCCTCAACACACTCTCTTTGCACCAGCATGCCAAAGATTTAAAACAAGAGATTCTTTGGGCTTTGCTTGTTTCGCCACATCCATTTCAATTCAATGATTTAGAGGCCCTTGGCAGCGCTGTCCGGGTTCGAGAAAACATTGTGTTGGATGCCAGAAAAACAGCCTTGGCTTTTAAAACAGATGCGGCAGAGCGCCCCAGCGAATTTTGGCGGTATGAAGAAGGTGCCGGATTTATTCTACAACCCCACACATGTTTGATTGACGCCTTGATCAGCGCCACTCAACCGGAGGCCACCGGCAAGCTGTACGATTTTTCTTGTTATCGCGCAACTGAATATGTCATTTTGCTGGGATTGGCACAAGAATCTGCACTGCACAACCCTGGCTTACTGGCGCAGTTGCAACATGTGAACGAAAAGTACGCCATTCGATCTGGCTTGTTCCATGAAGTTTTTTTGCACGAGTACGGATCGCTAGAAGCGCCTTTGCCCGCTGGTTTTTATGTGCCGGGAGATAGAGTCTGGTTCAGAAACCCCGATGAGCGCTCATCGGATGTGACGGGCTATGAAGGCTCTTGGGTCATTTATGTGGGCAGCGGACTGTTTAGCAACTTCTGGAAACGCGAACAACCCTTCACATTGGAAAGCAAATGCATTGAAATTTTCCATTGGCGGGATGGCGTCAAAACCAAGGCCTCGGGTGATCTGTGGCTTGACGAAACTGTGGTGGAGGCTTGCGTGCATGCGACGATGCAAGATCCGGACAAAGTGCAACACATCTTGCAGAAAATGATGTGCATTCGCGACCCCAAGGGCGTGTATGCAGCGGGCGGTTGCTTAGATGCCACGCGTGAGCACCCTAAACAAATTTTTCCACCTGACATTGAATTGATATTGCCTCAGGTCTAGCCACTGGCCTCACAAACTTGCTCAGGCTCCGCGAACTTTGTCTGCCACGAAACTATCGTGCTTGAAGGGTGTTGGTTGGCAATCGGTCTATTTCTAGCAGCAAATCGGCCAAGGCGCGGCCGGCCGCATCTAACAAAACCTGACCTTTGAGTGCGGTCGCTGCTGCGGCATTGCCCGCCGCCCCTGCGGGGTTGTAGTCTTGCATTTGCCAAGCCAACTTGGCGCTGCGGCCGTTTCCCAGGATGGGAAAATCGAGCGCTCGGTCTTCAGAGCTTGATCGAAAGTTTTGGGCTTCGCTCATTTTTACAAGCTGTGGTTTGAGCGCCAACATGACAGAGGTTTCGACCTCACCAGCATGGACGCCAAAACGGTGTTCATGGTCTGTGAAAAGCGCGTTGGCGTTGTGCCCCTTTTCATCCAGCAAGGGCAACTGGTACCAATTGACGCTGTAAACCAACATGCCTAACCGGGCGCGCAAATCGCGGGCCACCACATCCATGGCGCCGACATGACCGCCATGCGCATTGAAAAGCACCAATTTGTGAATGCCTGCCGCTGCCACAGACTCTGCGATGTCGGTCCAAAGCCGCATGAGTGTCTCAGGCTTTAAGGTGAGCGTGCCAGCAAAAGCAGCATGCTCAGGGCTTAAACCGACGCTTTGAGTTGGAAGAACCAAAATAGACAAGTCCTTGGGGCTCAGCTGGGCTGGATTGGCTTGGGCGCCCTCATTCAAACAGGACATGGCTTGATGCACCACACCATTGACGATGTCGACATCGACAGACAATGGCAAATGAGGGCCATGCTGCTCAGTGGCTGCCAAAGGCAACACGGCAATGGTTCTAGAAGCATCAAGGCGTTCAAAGTCTTGGGTGGTCAAGTCGGACCAAAAAAGAATGTGATGTGACATGGGTAAGCGGTTTTTCAATCTGTGCAGTTTAATGGAGGCACAGGATTTAAGGTTATCAATTTGAGGTGTAGAGTTGGGCTCTTGTTTTTGACCATTCTTCGGCAAAGCTTTGAGGCTGCCGATTCCAGACAACGCTTTATGTTCTTGCCTTCGTCGTTCTATCGCTTGCATCAGTTGCTTTTCGGCCTTCGCTTCTCGTTGGCCAGCATGGCTTTGCTGCTGATTGTGTCACTCAACGCTCAAGCACAAACGCAGCTTTTGGGTTCAAGGCCTCAGACACACACCTTACAAACACCCCAAGTGAAGGCCTCCTTGCTTGCCTACGCACCGCAGGGCATCGAAGCTGGCAAAATATTTTGGCTAGGTTTAGAGCTGGTGCACCAACCCCATTGGCACACCTATTGGCGCAACCCAGGCGATTCGGGTCTGCCCACAGAACTGCAATGGAAATTACCAGATGGCATGGTGGCCGGCAATTTAATTTGGCCCGTTCCTCGTCAAATTCCAATTGGTACGCTGGCCAATTTTGGTTATGAAGACACGTTGCTGCTGGTCACGCCCATTCAAATGAGCAAGTCCTTCAAGCCAAAAGGCCCTGAAAGCTCCGTGCAAATTGAACTGCAAGCCAGCTGGCTAGTGTGTCAAAAGGAATGTATTCCCCAAGAGGGAAATTTCAGTTTAAAGCTGCCCCTTCAAAGCGGCACATTGATGGCTCAAAGCGCATTTGAGAAAGCTTTGCAACTGCAAGCTCAGCCTTTGAAGGGAAAGCACCAGGCCCACATTTCCCAAGACGGTCGAACCCTTGACCTCAGCTTGGCGCAATTGCCACCAGACCTCCTTCAGGGCGACTGGACGGTATTTCCACAAACAGCCAATGTGATGCAAAACAACGCAGTCCCAGTTGTTCAGCCAGCCGCAGCCAAACAGGGCAACGCAGAAGCGGGCGCAGTGACCAAAGTGAGCTTGCAAGTTTCGAGTGAGCGCATGGACAGCCCTCAGCACATGACATGGTTGTTGGTACAGGGAAAGGCCAATGCACCAACAGGCAAGCAATGGACGGTCGATACCCCCATTCAAGGTCAGTGGCAAACTTTTTCAGACCCTCCAAACATTGAAGGCAAAGCGACAAGCGGCATGCTCAAACTAGCACCCACCAGTCTTGCCGCTGCGCCGTGGGCCACTTGGGTCTTGGCCATGCTGGGCGCATTGTTGGGCGGCATTTTGTTGAATTTGATGCCCTGTGTTTTTCCCGTGTTGGCCATCAAACTCCTAAGCATCACACAACTTGCAGACCGGCCCAGAGACATGAAAAGCTCGGCTTGGGCATTTACTGCAGGCGTCCTCATTTCTTTCTTGGTTTTAGGTGCACTCATGCTGGCACTTCGAACTGCCGGATCGCAAATGGGCTGGGGCTTTCAGTTGCAATCGCCTTGGGTGGTCGCCGCCCTTGCCATGTTGTTTGCCGTGATTGGCCTGAACCTGTCGGGCATGTTTGAATTTGGCTCTTTTGTGCCCAGTTCATTGGCTGGCTTCCAATGGGCCAACCCCATGACCAACTCACTGTGGTCGGGTGTGTTTGCCGTGATCATTGCGTCGCCCTGTACCGCGCCATTTATGGGGGCCTCATTGGGACTGGCCATTGGATTGCCAGCTTGGCAGGCCTTGCCCGTTTTTCTGGCCATGGGCCTTGGCATGTCGCTTCCCTTCATAGCGCTTTCTTTCAGCACCGCTTGGGTCAAGTACTTGCCTCGGCCTGGGGCATGGATGCAGACGTTTCGACAGTTCATGGCCTTTCCCATGTACGCCACCGTCATTTGGTTGGTGTGGGTTTTGGGGCAACAGGTGGGCTTGGACGGCGTCTCCGCATTTTTGGCCTGCTTGTTGTGCTTGGCCATGTTGCTCTGGGCCCTGACACTGAAGGGCAAAGTCAAAAACACCATGGTGGCTTTGGCCTTGTTAGTCTTAGGCTTGTCGGTCTGGCAATGGGGCCCCACCTGGACGAAGGGAGAGGCCCAAACAGCCAATGCTGCACCTAACGCAAAACCCACCAAGCTTGGCCAATGGGAGGCTTGGTCGACTGAAAAAGTGGCGGCGGCACTCAAAGAAGGACGACCTGTCTTTGTGGACTTCACCGCGGCTTGGTGCGTGTCGTGCCAGTTCAACAAAAAAACAACTTTCTCTGACGTCAGTTTGTTGTCCGAATTTGCCAACCGAAATGTTTTGCTGTTGCGAGCAGACTGGACCCGCTACGACCCCAACATCACTGCGGCTCTGAATGAGCTCGGCCGCAACGGTGTGCCTGTCTATGCATGGTATGCCCCTCAGCAACCTGTGCGTTTGCTGTCTGAATTGCCATCAGTGAGCGAAATACAAGAGGTTCTCAATCAGTGGAAGGCTCCTGCTCCATGAGCAGCGTTTCGGCCATAGCGCACTGACTTGAAGTCAAGTCTGCGAGAATGCACAAGTTTTCGATTGAAAAGCACAAAAATTTTCTGAATTTATATGACCACAGCCAGTTTTGCTCCTCTGTCCAACGATACTTTTTTGCGAGCCTGTTTGCGTCAAGCAACCGACCACACGCCTGTTTGGCTCATGCGCCAAGCAGGTCGTTATTTGCCAGAGTATTGCGCCACACGTGCCAAAGCTGGTAGCTTTATGGGCTTGGCCACCAATGTGGAATTTGCCACCGAAGTGACCCTGCAACCCCTTGAACGTTATCCTTTGGATGCGGCCATTTTGTTCAGCGACATCTTGACCGTACCCGATGCAATGGGCCTAGGTTTGAGCTTTGCGCTTGGTGAGGGCCCCCGCTTTGCCAAATCTGTGCGCGACGAAGCCGCCGTGGCCGAGCTTGCAGTGCCCGACATGAACAAATTGCGGTATGTGTTTGATGCTGTCACATCCATTCGCAAAGCTTTGAATGGCCGCGTGCCCTTGATTGGCTTTTCGGGCAGCCCCTGGACTTTGGCCTGCTACATGGTGGAGGGCAAAGGCTCTGACGACTACCGCTTGGTGAAGTCCATGCTCTACAGCCGTCCCGATCTGATGCACCGCATTTTGGACATCAATGCCCAGTCTGTGGCCAGTTATTTGAATACCCAAATTGAAGCCGGTGCTCAAGCCGTCATGATTTTTGACAGCTGGGGCGGAGTAATGGCCGACGGCGCCTTCCAAGAATTCAGCCTGGCCTACACCGCCAAAGTATTGGCGCTGCTCAAAAAGGAGCACAACGGCGCTACCATCCCTCGCCTTGTGTTTACCAAAGGCGGTGGCTTGTGGCTTGATGAAATGGGTCCATTGGATTGCGAAGTTCTTGGCCTTGACTGGACCATGAACTTGGGTCGCGCCCGCCAGATGGTAGGCGGTGCAGTCAATGGCCCTGGTAAAGCCTTGCAGGGCAACATCGATCCCAATGTGCTGTTTGCTCCCCCAGCGCAAATTCAAAAGGAAGTGGTTCGGGTGTTAGACAGCTTTGGCAAGCCGCACACCGACAAAAGCACCACTGGCCCAACGCACATCTTCAATTTAGGCCATGGCATTAGCCAATACACGCCACCAGAGCATGTGTCAGCTTTGGTTGAAGCGGTTCATACGCATTCGAGAGCCCTGCGGCGCTGATTCAGAAAAAAGCATTTGCTACTGCAAAAAATCTTGAAAATAGACCCAAAAATATTTAAATTTTTGGGTTTTTTCTATTGACTTATGCACAAAAGTTCTTTTGGTAGATTTAAAGATTTCGATCACAAGCACGGCCCAAGTGACATTCCCTAAACCTTTCTAAGTTGTTGTTTTTATTAACTTTTATGAAACTGCTCAGTTCGCGGGCAATCCAAGCAAAGCCTTATTTTTCAAGGCTTTGCGGGCGGTCATGCAGAGTTTTCAACAAAGTTATCCACAGTTTATTGGGACACCTTCTAAAAATCATGAAAAACAACAACTTACATCTTGTTTCAAGAATTTCTATGAGCAAGAAACTGACAAAATGCCATGTCAACTTCATGTTGACACTTGATCACAAGGTTTTGAATGCAAAAGTGGCTTGACGTCGCAGTTTCGGCACCCGCACACAGCCAAGTGGGCGGCTTGCTGACCTATGTCACCGAATTGCAGGTAGAAGTGGGCCATTTGGTCAGGGTGCCTTTTGGAACGCGAGAGGTCTTAGGCGTGGTGTGGGGCGTGCATGCTACAGCGCCCGAAGACCTAAGCACCTCGTCATTGCGGCAAGTGATGGCTGTCTTAGAGGGGGTCGCGCCTTTGAGCACGCATTGGCGACAATTGGTGCAGTTCACAGCACAGTACTACCAACGCGCCTTGGGCGAAGTGGCCATGGCCGCCTTGCCACCCCAACTCAGAGATCTGAACCCTGTTCAATTGGGCAGACGCTTGAAAAAACAAACGGCCACGGCGGAAGCCTTGGCCGCAGCCCTTCAATCTCCCTGGCCTTTGTCAGATCAACAATCCGATGTTTTGACGCAAATGATCGATGCACCAGGGCCCTTTTTGCTACACGGCGCAACAGGCAGCGGCAAAACTGAGGTTTACCTTCAAGCCGTTGCCAAGTGTTTGGCGGAAGACCCCAACGCACAGGCCTTGTTGATGGTGCCCGAAATCAACCTCACGCCGCAACTTGAGGCGCGCGTGAAGGACAGATTTGGCGCTGTGGGCGTGGTCTCCATGCACAGCGGCATGACGGGGCCCCAAAGATTGAAGAGTTGGCTGTCAGCCCACCAAGGCAACGCCCGAATTGTGCTGGGCACTCGGATGGCCATTTTTGCCTCCATGCCCCATTTGAAATGGATAGTGGTGGATGAAGAACACGATGCCAGCTACAAACAACAAGAGGGTGCGCGCTACTCGGCGCGAGATTTGGCCATCTACAGAGCCCGCCTTGAAGGCGCCAAAGTGATTTTAGGTTCGGCCACGCCCTCCTTAGAAAGCTGGCATCACAGCAGGCCCGCTGCAGAGGGCGGGCGCTATTTGCGCTTGCCCATGCCTGCCCGCATTGGTGCGGGTCAACTGCCTTTTGTACGGCGCGTTGACATGAACCATCAGCCTCGCAAAACTGTTTTGTCAGCCCCCTTGATGGCCGCCATTCAAGCACGTGTGGCCAAAGGCGAGCAAAGCATGCTGCTGCTTAACCGACGCGGCTATGCCCCCGTGTTGCACTGCTCCGATTGCGACTGGAAAAGCGAATGCGCCCATTGCAGTGCGTTTCGGGTGTTTCACAAAATTGACCGCACCTTGCGATGCCACCACTGCGGCTTTACGGAGCGTGTGCCCCGTGCTTGTCCGGCATGCGGCAATGCCGACATTGCGCCCATGGGGCGCGGCACAGAACAACTCGAAGAGCATTTGGCCGAGCTTTTGGTCGACGTCAAACGGCCTGATGGCCAGCCGGTGAAGGTGATGCGCATTGATGCAGACAGCACCAAATTGAAAGGCGCGCTAGAAGCACAACTGGCGGGCGTGCACAGCGGCGAAGTGGACGTGTTGGTGGGCACGCAAATGATCGCCAAAGGGCATGACTTTAGGCGCATCACTTTAGTGGCAGCAGTCAATCCGGATGGTGCTTTGTTCTCTAGCGATTTCAGAGCACCAGAGCGCTTGTTTGCTTTGCTCATGCAAGCTGGCGGTCGGGCTGGTCGCGATGCCGCACAAAGTGCCAGCAGTGAAATGTGGGTGCAAACTTTTCATCCTTCTCACCCCTTGTTTGAAGCGCTTAAAAAACACGACTACCCCGCCTTTGCAGAGCAGCAATTGAAAGAGCGTTTTGAAGCAGGTCTCCCGCCCAGTACTTTCCAAGCCTTGATCCGCAGCGATGCCCGCATGCAATCGGTGGCGCAGGCGTTTTTAAACCATGCCAACGCGCAACTTCAATCTCTAGAGGGGTTCAGTGTCAGCGATGCATCGGCCTTGGCCGAGGTCAGTGTCTATCCGGCCGTGCCCATGAGCATTCAACGGGTTGCCAATGTAGAGCGCGCTCAAATGCTGATCGAGAGCCCGTCCAGAAAGGCGCTTCACAGGGTGTTGGAATTGTTGCAAGAACAACTGCATGCTTCGCGCTCATTGCCTGAACACAAGGGATTGATTCGGTGGATGGTGGATGTCGATCCGTTGGCAATTTAAAGTTCTTGCTTCAAGCTCTTACTTCAAGCATTTATTGAAGCAATGCCACTGCGCCAGAGAACGTCAGAAATGCAGCCGCCGTTGAGACCAAAATAATTCTGGCGATACGGCCGCTGTCGGCGCCGAAGCGCTCTGACAACATGGCGACATTGCTAGCACTTGGCAACGCGGCCACCAACACCATCACTTTGAGTGCAAACACATCGATGGGCACGCCAAATGAAATGGTGGCCAAACCCACCACCAACACCAACACGGGATGCAAAAACAATTTGATAAGCGCCACTGGCACATAGTCATGCCACGTCAAGGGACCAAGCTGTGCGTGTGCAATTTTCTGCGAACGTGCTAAGACAGCACCAATGGTAAAGAGCGCAACAGGCGACGCTGCATCACCTAACAATGCCACTGTTTTTTCGGCAGGCCCTGGCAATTCAATTTGAAACGCAGAGAACACGGTGCCTAGCAAAATGGCCCAAGGCATGGGATTTTTAACAACGCCAAGCATTGCATTTTTTGCGGCTTGACCCACACCCTGTTCACCTGCACCATCCAAACGAGACAAGGCAATGCAAAGTGAGGTGGTGATGACCATGTCAATGACAATGGTGACAATGGCAGGCCCAGCAGCCGCAGACCCCAACAAGGCCACCAACAAAGGGACGCCCATGAAACCGGTGTTGGGAAACGCACCGACCAAGGCGCCAAAGGCAGCATCGTTCCAGCCAAAGCGTTTGTTCAAGGTCACGGCCACTGAGAAGGCCACCATGACCAAGGCGCAAAACAAGTACATGAAAAAAGCGCCGGCGTCTAAAAGCTGGGCAATGGGCGTATTGGCCCCAAAGCGAAACAACATGCAAGGCAGCGCAAAATAAAGCACAAATCCGTTCAGACCTGGGATGGCTTCAAAGGGCAGCATTTGGCGCCGAGCCGCCCAATAGCCGCATAGAACCAGCGCAAAAAATGGAAATGTGACTCGCAAAACATCTAACATGGTTCACATTGTGCCTTGGAAATTGAACCCTCATTGCCCGCTATGATCGACCACTTGGCCGAATGTGCATTTCAATGCGGTCTTCTCCATTTCTACCCATGGCCACCCCTTCTTCAGGTTTGAATTCGGCTCAACTCGAAGCTGTCAATTACGTCAAAGGCCCATGCCTTGTTTTGGCGGGTGCGGGCTCGGGCAAGACACGTGTGATCACACAAAAAATTGCGCGGCTGATGGCGGTGGGGCTTGAGCCCAATCGCATTGCGGCCATCACCTTTACCAACAAGGCGGCCAGTGAAATGCGCGATCGAGCGCGCAAGCTCATTGGCAAAGGCGCTCAAGAGGTGATGATTTGCACCTTTCATGCATTGGGTGTGCGCATCATGCGGCAAGACGGCCATGTGCTGGGCTTGAAACCACAGTTCAGCATTTTGGATTCAGACGATGTATTGAGCATCTTGAAAGACTGCGGCGGTACCACCGATGCCAACACAGCAAAGCAGTGGCAATGGGCGATCAGTGCTTGGAAAAATGCCGGGTTAACCAGTGCGCAAGCTGAAGGCCAAGCGCAAAATGACAATGAGCGCGTTGCGGCGCGCATCATGGGTCGCTACGAAGAACGTTTGTCGGCCTATCAAAGCGTGGACTTTGACGATTTGATTGGCTTGCCTTTGAAATTGTTAGCGCAATTTTCTGATGTGCGTGAGCGCTGGCAAGCCACCATGGGCCATGTTTTGGTCGATGAATACCAAGACACCAATGCCACGCAGTATGAAGTTTTGAAACACTTGGTGGGCGAACGTGCTCGTTTTACCGCAGTGGGAGACGATGACCAATCTATCTACGGCTGGCGTGGCGCCACACTCGATAATTTGAAGCGTTTGCCGCAAGATTTTCCCCAGCTCAAAGTGGTGAAGTTGGAGCAAAACTATCGCTCTACCAGCGCCATTTTGCGAGCGGCCAACAATGTCATTGAGTCTAACCCCAAGCTGTATCCAAAAACTCTTTTTTCAGAGCTTGGTGAGGGCGAGCCGGTGCGGGTGGTTGATGCTGACAACGAAGAGCACGAGGCCGATCGCATCGTCGCGCGCATTCAGTCTTTGCGTGCAGGCACCGCCACGACGGCTGGCGGTGTGCAATACCGAGACTACAAAGAGTTTGCCATTTTGTACCGCGCCAATCACATGGCCAAGCCCTTTGAAAAAGCTTTGCGACGTGCGCAAATTCCTTACAAAGTGTCGGGTGGACAAAGCTTTTTTGACCGTGCAGAAATCAAAGATTTGTGCGCTTGGTTTCGCCTGTGGGTGAACAACAACGATGACCCCGCATTCTTGCGCGCCGTGACCAGCCCCAAACGAGGCATTGGCCATCAAACCTTGGCTGGCCTTGGCACCTTGGCAAGCCAATACAAATTGAGCTTGTTTGAAGCTTTGTTTTCCAACAGTTTGGGCAGTCGACTTTCCGCCCGTGCCATCGGAAGTTTGCACGAGTTTGGACGCTTCATGAATGATTTGGAATACCGCGCCAAACGCACGCACGGAGCCGAAGATGCCAAAGTTTTTTTGCTGCAATGGTTAAAGGACATTGGCTACGAAAAACATTTGTACGATGGTGAAGACAACGAGAAAGTAGCCGCTGCACGCTGGACCAACGTGCTTGAGTTTGTCGACTGGATGTCGGGGCGCTGCGGTGGCACCATCGACGATGCCGCCGGCGTGAGCGTGATGGCAGAAACCAAATCGCTTTTAGAAGTAGCACAAACGATTTCCTTGCTGTCGACATTGAACGAGCGCGAACAAGACCCCAATGTGGTGACCCTGTCTACCCTCCATGCGGCCAAGGGTTTGGAGTGGCCCCATGTGATGTTGGTGGGTGTGAATGAAGGTTTGCTGCCGTTCAAAATGGACGAAGACAACAAAGAATCTCTCAACGCCGCTTTGCATGCTGAAGGCCAACTGACACGGCTTCAAGAAGAGCGTCGTTTGATGTACGTGGGCATTACCAGAGCACAAAGAAGCTTGGCCGTCAGTTGGACCAAGCGCCGCAAAAAAGGACGCGACACCATCGCCGCACTGCCCAGCCGATTTATTGCCGAAATGGCACTCGACAAAAATACAGTGAAGGAAGATCCGAGGGAAAAATTACGTGCCCTGCGCGCTGAGTTTGCGTTGAGGGCTACGGCTTCTGCCACCCCGTTCAAGGATTGACATGCAAGTCTCAGTTGGCTGGCTGCCAAAACTTCCACAGTTGCGCCAATTCAACCGCCGTGGCATCGCCTTGGACACTGCTCCACATGGTGTTAGCTTCTGCTTTTTGCCCCAACTTGAACAAGGCAATGCCAGCGTGCAAACGCGTTTCAGCTTCGCGACGCAAACCCCCCATGGCCAAAGCTTTGCTGTAAAAAGCATGTGACTGATCCCACTTTTGTTGGGCGGCATACACATCGGCCAAACTGGCCAAAGTATTGGCATCTTTGGCCGACTTTTCTAAAGCAGGCAAAGCCTTTTCATCTTCATTCAAACGCAGTTGAATTTGTTGACGCAATTTTTGATGCGCAGCCGCGTCAGTCCCTTTGCCCATGAGCCCCTGAGCATAGGCCTGCTCAACAACTCGCATTGCTTCTGCAGGCAAGCCGGCTTTGAGTGCCAAGTTGGCCATGTCGACATACTCGCCAACATCCTCCAAGTTGCCGGTCAATTCCAGCAATCGGTAAAGGTCCAAATCAAAACGTGCGTTGAAATGGGCTTGGCGTGCCAAGCGTGGAATGACTTCGGCCCAATAGGCCTTAGAAGGATAGTTTTGAAGCAAGCGTTTAAGCGTGTCGTTGTAACCCGATTCGTCTTTTAATTGGCGCTGACTGACCGCCAGCATGCGCAAATCACTTTCGGGCGTTTTCAATTTGGCAGCTTCATCCAATCGAATTTTTTCATTGACTTCTTGCACCACTTCGGCGTGACGTTTTAAGACGGAAAGTGTTTGAATCAGCACCGGCCTCACAGAGGGATTGCTGCCTTCTAGTTTCAAATAAATTCGCGCCCAATCGATAAGTTTGCTGAAGTCTTGCGCCTGCTGGGTAGCGTTGAGTAGCGATTCAATGAGCGGGATTTTTTGAGCAGCAGGTGTGCTGTCGGGCATTTCTTGAAGCAGATTTTCCAGCGTGCTGACGGCCAAAGGGAAGTTTTTGATTTGCAGGGCTGCGACTGCCAACGTGCGCTGAATGAGTGGCTTTTCAAAAGCGGTGACGCCTGGCATGGCCAAGGTTTGCTGAGACAGTAACAAGGCATTCTCAAGTTGCCCTGCTTTCAAGGCATCTTGTGCGGCCTGCAAAGATTTAGCCACCTCGGGGCGAATAGGGGTTTGTGCTGATACGGGAGCAGAAATGTAAAAACAAAGTGCTAGGCTTGCTAACATCAGACTGCCTATGAGCTTTAAGGTGCATGAAAACTGTGCTGATTTTTTGAATTGAGAAAAGGTATTCATTTCTAGAGGCATTGAATTTTGCTAAGTTAATGTATCTCTCAAATTATCAGCTTTTAGCTCTTTACAATGGCACTCCATTGACTTCTGACCCAACAACAAGTGCTGCAATCCCGCAGTTCTAAAGGCTTCATCCCAGAAAGAATAATGACGACATGATAGATTACGCCAGCCGGCAGCGAACTCCCCGCAAGCATGTGATCGGGTTGACCGTTGTGGTGGTGTTGCATGGGCTGCTGTTTTGGGCCATCAATTCCGGACTTGCGCGCAAGTTTGTGAAGGTCATCAAAGGACCGGTGGAAGCCGTTCTTTTGGAAGAAACCAAGCCCGACATCCCGCCGCCGCCGCCGCCTCCTCCACCCAAAAATCTGCCACCGCCACCGCCTGCCTATGTGCCGCCAGTGGAAGTGGCTGTGGCAACGCCACCTCCTGTGAACGCCATTGCGGCCGTGTCAAACACGCCCCAGCCTGTGGCGCCACCTTCCCCCTTGCCTGTGCAGGTGAATGCACCGCCTGCACCGCCAGCGCCTCCAGCACCGCCCGTGGTCACTGCTGCAGTCATCAGTGCAACGAGTTGCGAAAAGCCTGAGTACCCCAGCGCCTCCAAGCGCTTGGAAGAAGAGGGTACTGTGCAGCTGAAGTTCTTGGTGGGCGTGGACGGCAAAGTCATTGAATCGGCCGTTGAGAAGTCCTCGGGCTTTAGGCGTTTGGACGAAGCGGCCAGGGCTGGCTTGTCCAAGTGCCAGTTCAAACCCTCGACGGTAGATGGCAAGCCACAGCAAAGCTGGGCGAGCATGAAATACACCTGGCGTTTGGAATAAGTCCTATTTCTATTTCAAGCCCAACACATTTGTTGAACATTTTTTTAAATTTAATTGAATCCGTTTCAGAGGAGTCCTTCCATGATCAAGCAACTCAAAACTCTCGTTCTCAGCATTGGCTTGGTAGCCGGCCTGAGCTTGGCCAGCACCAGCTTTGCGGCCAAGCCCAAAGAAGCAGCAGCCCCGGCAGCTGCTGCCCCAGCACCAGCTGCTGAGGCTGCACCTGCTGCACCGGCCGCTGCAGTGGCCGCGCCTGCAGCACCGACAGCTGCGCCTTCTGCACATGAAGAAAACCCCTACGGCCTCAGCGCACTGTGGGCCCAGGGCGACATCGTGGCCAAAGGCACACTGCTCATCTTGGTCATCATGTCCATGGGCTCTTGGTACGTCATCATTACCAAGTTCTTTGAGCAATCGAAGGCCGCCAAGTTTGCCAAGGAAGCACAAGAGTCTTTCTGGTCAGCCAACTCCCTGCGCCAAGGCGCTGATGGCCTGGCCGAAGACAGCCCTTTCCGCTTCATTGCAGAAAAAGGTCTGGAGAGCGCCAACAAGCACACAGGTCTTTTGGGCGCCGTTGACTTCAACACTTGGACCACACAAAGCATTCAGCGCGCCATCGGCAACGTGCAAAGCCGCCTGCAAGACGGCTTGGCTGTGTTGGCCACCGTGGGCTCCACATCACCCTTCGTCGGTTTGTTCGGTACCGTTTGGGGCATCTACAACGCGTTGGTGAAAATTGGTATGTCTGGTCAAGCGTCGATTGACAAAGTGGCAGGCCCCGTGGGCGAGTCCTTGATCATGACGGCCATTGGTTTGGCTGTGGCGGTGCCTGCCGTGCTCGGTTACAACTGGTTGGTACGCCGCAACAAGGCTGTGATGGAAGACGTCAACGCCTTTGGTTCTGACTTGCACTCTGTGTTGCTGGCTTCTAGCAACAAGTAATTGCAACAAGTAGTTGATAGCTTGTTGAATAGACAAGCTTCAATGACTCAAACTCAAAACAAACTCAAAGTACTGAGAGGCCAACTATGGCAATGAGCGTCGGTTCAGACAAAGACGATGAGATCATGAGCGAGATCAACACCACCCCCCTGGTGGACGTGATGTTGGTTTTGCTGATCATCTTCTTGATCACGATTCCTGTGGTGACAACGTCCATCAAGGTGGACTTGCCCAAGGAGAAGAACATGGTGCGGGAGACCAAGCCAGAGAACGTGATCATCTCGGTGGATGTGAAGGGCAAGATCTTTTTGTACGACACACCCATTAAAAACTCAGACGACCTGCTACAGCGCATGAAGAAGTTTGCCGTCATGAAACCCCAACCTGAAGTTCAGATCAGGGGCGATGGCAAGAGTGACTTTGAGTCAATAGGCCGGGTGATGTATGCGGTTCAGCGCGCCGGCATCACCAAGGTCGGGTTCATCACCGAGCCACAATAAAGGAACAAGATCATGGGAATGAACGTAGGCTCAGGCTCAGGGAATGACGAGCCAGAAGTGATGATGGAGATCAACACCACGCCATTGATTGACGTGATGTTGGTGCTCTTGATCATGTTGATCATCACCATTCCAGCGCAACTTCACTCTGTGAATCTGGACATGCCGGTGGCCTCACCGCCCACTAAAAAGATCGACCCCGTGGTGATCAAGATTGATGTGGACGCCAGCAGCGTGATCAATTGGAATGGCAAACCCATTGCGGGCCGTGCAGATTTGGAAGCGAAGCTGACAGAGGCTTCAGCCATGCAACCTCAACCTGAATTGCACATTCGCTCGCATGCCAAGGCCAAGTACGAGTCTGTGGCGCTGGTGATGGCCAGTGCGCAACGCTTGGGCTTGAACAAGCTGGGCATTGTGGGCTCTGAGCAGTTTGTGAATTAACTCACAATTTCAACGACAAAAAAAGCCGCATGAATGCGGCTTTTTTTCTGATTGAAGCGAATCAGTCGGCGTAAACGCCAGCGGCCTTAATGATAGGGCTCCACTTGGCAATTTCGGCGGCTACAAACTTTTTGTGTTCGGCGGGTTCAACGCGTTTGTCCGTGACCACCACAGCGCCTAAACCTTCTTGTTTCTTGATGAACTCGGGGTCTTTCAAAGCCACTTTGAGGGCTGCATTGATTTTGGCCAAGACATCGGCAGGTGTTCCTTTCGGTGCATACAGACCGTGCCAAATGGTGACTTCAAAACCTTTGAGGCCAGCCTCTTGCATGGTGGGCAAGTCCTTCAAGGCAGCTGTGGTTAAACGTTTGCTGGTGGTGACTGCAAAGCCCTTGACCTTTTTGCCTTCAATTTGGCTGGTGGTGTTGGTGGTTTGGTCGCACATCAAATCAATTTGGCCACCCATCAAATCTGTCATGGCAGGTGCTGTGCCCTTGTAGGGTACGGTTGCCATATCGACTTGAATGGCGTTTTGATACAGCAAGCCACACAGGTGAGATGCTGAACCTACGCCAGCATTGCCCAAGTTGACTTTGTCTTTGTTGGCCATGACCCAAGCCGAAAGTTCTTTGAAGTTATTGGCGGGCAAAGAAGGCTTGCTGATGAGTGTCATGGGCACATCGTTGATCATGCCGACGTACTCAAAGTCGCTGTCGACTTTGAACGGGATGTTGCGAACCAAGGTGGGCATGGTGGCCATGCCAATGTGATGCAACAAAAGTGTGTGGCCATCAGGTGCTGCTTTGGCCACCTTGTTGGCGCCAATGGAGCCGCCTGCGCCCGCAGCATTGTCAACCAGCAAAATGGCACCGCCCAAAGGCGCGCGCATGGCTTCTGCCAAATCGCGGGCGACACGGTCTGTGGGACCGCCTGCGGCGAAAGGAACCACAAAAGTGATGGGCTTGGTGCCGGGGAAATTTTGAGCTTGAGCCACCAACGACAGAGTGGCAGCAACCAATATGAGCATGCGTTTCATCTAAAACTCCTTATCTAGAACCTTTAGTGTAGTCTGTCATCCAATCTTAATACAAGCTTTATTGGTAACTTCGCGCATCCTCAATGACTTTCCCATCATTGGCCAAAGTTCCTGGCGCGACCAACAACACATCACTTCGCAATTTAGTGACATCGCGAATGGCCTCAGCAATTTTCGACTTCAGATCTTCTTGCGCATTGCCTGCCGCTGCTGTTTCCACGTGCAACGACATGCTGTCGTTGGCCATTTCGCCGTTAACGACCAAGCGGGCTTTCAAAGCCGCAGGAAACCTCTTCACAATTTCGGCGACTTGGCCTGGATGCACAAACATGCCCCGAACCTTGGTGGTTTGATCGGCACGTCCCATCCAACCCTTGATGCGCTGGTTGGTGCGGCCAGTTGGGCAGGTACCCTCCAAGATGGCAGACAAGTCACCCGTGCCGAAACGAATGAGGGGGTAATCAGGGTTCAAACTGGTGATGACCAGTTCTCCCACTTCGCCTTCGGGTACCGGATCACCCGTGCCAGGACGCACAATTTCAACGATGACGCCTTCGTCGATGACCAGACCTTGGCGCGCACTGGTTTCATAAGCAATCAGGCCCACATCGGCCGTGGCATAGCACTGGAAAGCTTGCACGCCACGCTCCAGCATCCAATCGCGCAAACTGGGAGGGAAGGCTTCGCCAGAGACCAAGGCTTTTTTCACAGAGGGCAAGGCCACACCCATTTCGGCCGCTTTTTCAAGGATGATTTTCAAGAAGCTGGGCGTGCCAATGTAACCTGCTGGCTGAAGTTCAGCCATGGTTTGCACTTGCTGCTCGGTTTGGCCAATGCCGCCCGGAAACACCGAGCAGCCCAACGCATGCGCACCCGCCTCCATCATGGAGCCCGCGGGCGTGAAGTGGTAGCTGAAACAGTTGTGAATGAGCTCTCCCGACTTGAAGCCTGCGGCTGCAATGGCCCGAGCCATGCGCCAGTAATCGGGGCGCAAACCTTCGGGCTCATACAAAGGGCCTGGGCTAGAAAACACGCGAGGCATTTTGGGGCCATAGCTCACAGCGCTGAAGCCGCCGAACACACTGCCGCCCGCTGCCCGTGCGGCTTTTTGTTTTTCAAGCAATTCATATTTGCGAATCACTGGCAATTTGGCCAGTGCATCGCGAGATGTGAGGTCGGCGGCCTTAACGTCTTTCAAAATATCTGCAAAGGCAGCTGCATTTTTTTGTGCATGTGCCACTTGAGCAGGCAATGCCGCCAACAAGGCTGCCTCGCGAGCTGCAGGGTCGCGCGTTTCCAATGCATCCATGTGCGTCTTCATAAAACTCCTTTGAATCTGCTTGGAAAAAATTAAGCCAGCCAACGCTTGCGGCGCTTGTAGCTCTTGACATCTTTGAAGCTCTTTCGCTCGCCGCCGCCCATGCCGAGGTAGAACTCTTTCACGTCTTCGTTGCTGGCCAAATCTCTGGCAACACCGTCCATCACAATGCGACCGCTTTCCATGATGTAGCCATAGTCAGAATATTTCAACGCCATGTTGGTGTTTTGTTCGGCCAAAAAGAAAGTGACTTTTTCTTTGGTGTTCAAGTCGCGCACAATGTTGAACACCTCTTCAACAATTTGAGGCGCCAAGCCCATGGAGGGCTCGTCTAGCAGCACCATGCTGGGGTTGGTCATGAGGGCACGTCCAATGGCGCACATTTGCTGCTCACCCCCCGAGGTGTAAGCTGCCTGTGAAGTGCGGCGTGTTTTGAGCCTTGGAAAATAGTTGTAGACCTTTTCCAAGTTGGCGGCTATCTCGCCCTTGTCTTTGCGCGTGTAGGCTCCAGTGAGCAAGTTCTCTTCAATGGTCAGGTGCGCAAAGCAATGCCGCCCTTCCATGACCTGCACCACCCCGCGCTGCACCAAATCTGCTGGGCTGAGATTTTCGATGCGCTCACCCCGAAGCTCAATCGAGCCTTTGGTCACTGCACCTCGTTCGCCTTGCAACAAGTTAGACACCGCGCGCAATGTGGTAGTTTTGCCAGCGCCATTGCCGCCTAACAAGGCCACAATGCTGCCCTGTGGCACCTGCAAGGAAACACCTTTTAAAACCAAGATCACATGGTTGTAGATGACTTCAATGCCATTGACGTTGAGAACAATATTTTTAGCGTCCATGTTGACCCTGATCCATGAATGAAGAACTCCACCTCAAACCTGCACGCAAGTCTGAAGAAGAGGGGCGACTGTCATTCGTTCAGCCACCCGCTCTATGACCTCACATTAAGACTGGCAATCCGCTGGCGTGCGGCGTGTCAGCTTTCGTTCTGCAGCGTATTTGTCGGCAAATTGCTTGACCAGGGGCTTGATGATGGACGTGTCTGCTTCGATCCAGTCAGAGCTGTAGTTCCATGCCTTGCCATCCCAAGTGTGCATGCGGGCTGAACGTGAACCCTCGTGGTCCAAGCAAGAAGTGCTGAGGGGTTTCATGACGGTGTCAAGACCCAGCTTCTTCAAAGCTTTGTCGTCCATGTTCAGGTTTTCCAGACCCCAACGGATTTGATCACCATTGACAACTTTGCCTTTGCCAAAACGCTCTTGCGCAGCGCGTACGCCTTCAACAGCCAAAGCCGCACTCACCAAACCGCGGTTGTACAAAGTGCTGCCCACTTCGTCAGCAGGGCCGGTGCCTTGCTTCTTGTCGTGCACAAACTTCTTCACGTCTTCGATCACTTTGCCACCAGGGCCAGTAACGACCAGGCCAGAGTAACCTTTGGCAGCTTCGCCCACGTCTTTGACATCGGGTTCAGCAGCAGACCACCACACGCCAAACATTTTGTCGCGGGGGTAACCCGTGGCCACCGCCTCTTTCAAAGCCGCAGAGTTCATCACACCCCAGCCCCAGAGCAACACGTAGTCAGGGCGAGATTGACGAATTTGCAACCAGGTGGCTTTTTGCTCAACACCAGGTGCTGTGACGGGCAAGAGTTGCAGGTCATAACCCTGCATCTTGGCGCGCTCTTGCAACAAAGGAATGGGCTCTTTGCCGTAGGGGCTGTCGTGATACACCAAGGCAATTTTCTTGCCTTTCAAGTTGCCGTTTTCTTTTTTCGTCAAGAATTGCATGATGATGTCAGCGCCAGACCAGTAGGTGCCTTGCAGGGGGAAGTTCCACTTGAACACACCACCGTCGCTAGACTCAGAACGGCCATAGCCGCCAGTGATCAAGGGGTTTTTGTCGGCCGGTGCTTTTTCAGTCAAAGCGAACGTGATGCCGGTCGACAAAGGCTGGAAGATGCCGCCTTGTGCTTTGCCCTTCAGACGCTCATAGCACTCGACACCGCGGTCAGTGGCATAGGCTGTGTCGCACTCTTCGAAGGTGATTTTCACGCCATTGATACCGCCGTCTCGGGCGTTGATCAACTTGAGGTAATCGGCATAACCGTTGGCCCATGGCACACCGTTAGGGGCATATGCACCGGTGCGGTAAGGCAATACGGGGAAGAATTGTTCTTTGGCTTGCGCGTAGGCAGCCGTGCTGACCAACGCGCTGGTAGCAGCGGCAGCCACTAACGATGCAGCGAGAACGAGTTGACGAAGCTTCATGGTTTTGTCTCCTGTTGAAAAATTAAAAAAGAAGGGGTGAAAAACTTTAAAAAACGATTGAAATTTTCAGTGAGGGAAAGGCCAGACACGCATCTTTTGCTTGCCCACACTCCACAATTTGGCCAAACCATGCGGCTCCACAATCAGGAACCACACAATCAATGCACCAAAAATAATTTGCTCAGCATGTGTCAGTGCTGCAGTGCTGACCGCCACACCCACGAGCGATCCCAAAATTGGCAACACGATGTTGATGGCAATCGGCAAGATCACAATGAAGGCTGCACCAAAAAAGCTGCCCATGATGGAGCCCATGCCACCCAAAATCACCATGAACAGCAGTTGGAATGAACGGTCAACGGAAAAGGCCGCAGGCTCCCAAGAGCCCAAGTGCACGAAGGCCCACAAGGCACCCGCCACGCCCACAATGAAGGAGCTCACTGCGAACGCACTGAGTTTGGCGTACATGGGACGAATGCCAATGACGGCCGCCGCCACGTCCATGTCGCGAATGGCCATCCACTCACGTCCGATGGCGCCGCGCACCAAGTTTTTGGCCAAGACACCAAAGACCACCAAGATGCTCAAACAAAAAATGTATTTCTGCAAAGGGGTGACCACATCAAAACCAAATGCCGTGAGGTTGGCCACTGAGGCGGTGCCAGAGGCAGAGTTGTTGGTGAACCAGTTGATGCGCAGAAATGCCCAATCGCAAAAGAACTGAGCAGCCAACGTGGCCACAGACAAATACAAGCCTTTGACGCGCAAGCTGGGAATGCCAAAAAAGATCCCCACCAGCGTGGCAAAAAATCCGCCGATCAACAAGGCAGCAAGCAAGGGGATGCCTTCCAAGCGAACCCAGCAATTGAATGCCGCATAAGCGCCTACGGCCATGAATGCACCGGAGCCCAAGGAGATTTGACCGCAGTAACCGACCAAGATGTTCACACCCAGAGCAGCCAGCGATAAAATGAGGAAAGGAATGAGGATGGCCCGCATCATGTACTCGTCGGCCCATAAAGGCACGGCCAAAAAAGCGAAGGCAATGAGGAGCAGCACACCCCAACGGTCTTGTGCAATTGGAAAGATTTGCTGGTCAGCTTGGTAGCTGGTTTTAAATTGGCCGTTTTCTCTGTAAAACATAGATTCTTTCTGCGATCGTGATTCTTCAGTGCTGACGTTCAGGCTTAAACGCGATCGATGATCTTTTCACCAAACAAACCTTGTGGACGAATGAGCAAGAAACCCAGGGCCAGCACATAGGCAAACCAAATTTCAATGCCGCCGCCAACATAGGGACCCAAGAAAACCTCGGACAGCTTCTCACCCACACCAATAATGAGGCCGCCAATGATGGCGCCAGGCACAGACGTCAGGCCACCCAAAATGACCACCGGCAAGGCACGCAAAGCCACCGTTGACAAAGAGAACTGAACACCCAATTTAGAACCCCAAATCATGCCGGCCACCAAGGCCACAATGCCCGCTACGCACCACACAATGACCCAAATGCGATTCAAAGGAATGCCAATCGATTGCGCTGCTTGGTGATCATCGGCCACAGCACGAAGTGCACGCCCTGTGGTGGTTTTTTGGAAAAACAAACTGAGGCCCGCCACCAGCACAGCGGCAATGACAGCAGCCACCATGTCCTCTTGGTTGATCATGAGGCCGCCTTCAAAGGCATTTTGAAATGCCATTAAAGGCTCTTTGGGCATGCCAATGTCAATTTTGTAAATGTCGCTGCCGAAGATGGTTTGTCCTACACCATCCAAAAAATAGGTAATGCCCAGGGTGGCCATGAGCAGCGTGGTGCCTTCTTGGTTCACCAAGTGACGCAGCACCAAATACTCAATGACCCAGGCCACAATGAACATCACCGCAGCTGCCAACACAAATGCAATCAAGTTGGCCACGACAGGGCTGGTGATGCCCGCATAGACAGGCAGCCACTCAGCAAATCTGGCCATGGCCAAGGCTGCAAACAAGACCATGGCGCCCTGCGCAAAGTTGAATACGCCAGAAGCTTTGTAAATAAGCACAAAGCCCAAAGCCACCAAGGAATACAACATGCCAGCCATCAGGCCGCCAATCAAGGTTTCAAGAAAAAATCCCATTTTGATATCCTAGTGCTTAATGTGAAGTACCCAGATAGGCACTGATCACTTCTTCGTTGTTGCGAACTTCTTCCGGTGTGCCATCGCCAATTTTTTTGCCGTAATCAAGCACCACCACGCGGTCAGAGATGTCCATCACCACGCCCATGTCGTGCTCAATGAGCACAATGGTGCAACCGAACTCGTCGTTCACATCCAAGATGAAACGACACATGTCTTGTTTCTCTTCAACGTTCATGCCCGCCATGGGCTCATCGAGCAACAAGACTTGTGGCTCCATGGCCAGGGCGCGGCCTAAGTCGACGCGCTTTTGCAAACCGTAGGGCAATTGGCCCACAGGCGTTTTGCGATAGGCCTGGATTTCCAAAAAATCGATGATCTCTTCCACACGTGCGCGGTGTTGAATTTCTTCTTTTTCAGCGGGGCCAATGCGAAGTGCTTGCATCAGAATGTTGCTCTTCATTCGCAAGTTGCGGCCGGTCATGATGTTGTCGATCACGCTCATGCCTTTGAACAAGGCCAAGTTTTGGAAGGTGCGAGCCACACCCATCTCGGCCACTTGTCTGCTGTTCATGTGGTCAAAAGTTTGACCACGGAATGTGATGGTGCCCTCTTGTGGTGTGTAAACCCCATTAATGCAGTTGAGCATGGAGCTTTTGCCTGCACCATTCGGGCCAATGATGGCGCGAATTTCATGCTCTTTCACATTGAAAGAAATATCGGTCAAAGCCTTCACCCCGCCAAATCGGAGGCTGATGTTGTTGACATCCAAAATGACGTCGCCAATGAGTTTTGTCATGTTCTGTTCTCTGAGGTGAGGCTGGTGATGGCTTTAGGCCGCAGCCTTCACGGGGACAAATGTTTGTGCATCGGAAATGTTCAACGTGGCACTCACACTGCCTGTGCGGCCATCTTCGAACTTCACCACGGTCTCAATGAACTGAGTGTTCAAATCACCATACAAGGCATCAATGAGGGGTTGGTATTTTTCAGCAATGAAGCCCCTTCGAACTTTGTTGGTCCGCGTTAGTTCGCCGTCGTCGGCATCGAGTTCTTTGTGCAGCACCAAGAAGCGACTCACTTGGCTTCCCGCCAACAAAGCGTCTTCGGCCAAGTCGGCATTGACTTGTTCAACACAGTCTTTGATCAACTGATAGACCTCTGGTTTTTGTGCCAAGTCGGTGTAACCGGCATAAGGCAAGTTGCGGCGCTCGGCCCAGTTGCCCACGGCATCAAAGTCGATGTTGAGCATGACGCAAACTTTTTCGCGCTGGTCGCCGTAAGCCACCACCTCTTTGATGAAGGGGAAAAACTTGAGCTTGTTCTC
>JAIYCG010000047.1 GCA_027488115.1 Comamonadaceae bacterium
AACAGATTGTCCACGCCATTGTTTGATACTGTACTGTTCACCACACACATTGAGACAGCATATTCACAGATGTATGAACGTTATCAGGCTGACTTGGCTCCCGAGCACATTGAGGTTTAATTGATACGAACCGTTACCAGTTTTAAATATTTTTCGTACCTTATTAAATTAAATACTTTAGAAATAACACTAATGCTAATTGTGTTATTTAAGCAAAAGGTCGAATGTTTACGTTTGGACCCAGAACGCGCTCTTTTGCTTCTTTACGCATGAACATAATATCAATCTGAACAAGGGTCGACTCATGAATGTGGACTTCAAGTAATGTCACCGGTATGAACATTCTTGACTTGAAAAAATTTAAATAGTCTTGCATGTTAGGTGCGCCCTTGTTGTATTGAATGATCGGGCATTCGATGTAAATTAAATCTACTTGATCTAAAAAAGAAGCACCCGCCAGAATATCTAACTCGGAACCTTGCGTATCAATTTTAATGAACTGCGGAATAGGTAGATTTAAACTTTCTCGCACTTGATCGAGTGTCTTGCAAGGCAGTTCAATGTGGCCTTGTTCATCGTAATAAGTTGTTGTTTCTTTGTAATAGCTGTCACCGGTGTTTGTACCGTTGTAAAAGCTTACAGATTCACGTCCTGGGTTGCTCAGCGCGGTGCCACAAATAGAAGTAAAACCAGATTGACTCAAGATCTGTTGGTAGGCGGGATTAGCTTCGAAGAGTACAAAATCGCTGTTTGCTAATGCCGAGTCTTTCATGTCTCGGCTCCATTTTCCCACCCAAGCGCCAATGTCGTAAACAGTATCTATTTTTAGTCCAGCATTTTGGACATTAGTTAGAAAATTTTGCAACGACATAAAAGCTCCTTAGTTTGAAAAGTGCGCAAATAGCATTCTGCTAAGGTAAATTATGCCGTTGGAATTGATATTTCTAAATTAAAGAGATCCGAAACTTCATGTAAATTTAAATTAGCAACTGACCGGTTGAACTTTGAGAAGATTTCAATATCTAAGAAGAGTTTTTTTGAAGTTGTTTATTCAAATCGCTGATGAGTGCTTCAACGTAAAAGTTTATTACATCAATGGAATAAGTTGTTTTTTTATTTCTTACTT
Source organism: Comamonadaceae bacterium (assembly GCA_027488115.1). Classification (GTDB taxonomy): domain Bacteria; phylum Pseudomonadota; class Gammaproteobacteria; order Burkholderiales; family Burkholderiaceae_C; genus Limnohabitans_A. The sequence goes on from JAIYCG010000047.1 coordinate 1,127, forward strand.
TCCCAGGCGGCAAGTGCCACCACAATTGAACATGTTCGCTGAGTTCTACTTTTGAAAGAACAGAGCTTTTCACATTGAATACCTTACCGATAGCACCCTTGGGTACAACTAAATTGAAATCTCTTTCAAAATTTGCAATTCCCATATCGATCAAAAAGTGACGGGTCCTGCAGGTAATATGTCCGTTCCACCTTCCTTTTTGATCCGGAGCTCCAGTAAAACCTATAGCATAATTTTTACCTGTTGTTGCATACCACAATTGACAATATTGAAGGTATGAATTTACGCCAAAAGACTTGAGTACCCTTTCAACTATGAGTGAAGTCAACGCACAGGAACAAGTCAAAGATATTGGAACGACATCATAAAAACACTCAAGTAATGCTTCAAGAATCAAAAGCTCTTCTGTACTGTTCATTTGATAGCAGATTTGGTTTTTTTCTAATGTACTTTAGTTATGCTGACGAACACCTGACTTAAATACGGTTATCGATTCACGTTACAGGATCTGAATTGGGCGTCTTATGTCAATGACTCACGCAAGGCATAGCCCTGAGCTACAAAATTAATTTCTGAAAGTCGATCAATTAAATGCTTGTCAAGCTAAATATTGATTAAATTACATATCTATTAGCACCAACCCTTGCCGCTTTGCCGCATTTTCCGGCAACCTCCTGCCACTTTCAGTCAATCTTTCGACACAAAGTGGCAAAGAAAAGCTGGCACACCTCTTGCTCCATACCCTGTATTCGCATCAGCAGCGTTGATTTCATTCAAGTTGCTGGTGTTCATTCACTACAGGAGCTAGACATGCACATTGAATTACAACAGGCCATGCAACATTTGGTCGCTGAGCAATCTTTGAACCTCAAAGAAGTTTCACGTTTCACGCCCATCGATTTCCGCTTGGGCATTCAGTGGCTTGTGGCCCAAGACCAGCCCGACATGGCGCAGGCCTTGGCCGAAGCAGGCTTGGCCTTGTATCCATTGAGCGAAGACATCCTGGCAATTTCTGGCCTCTTGGCCATTACCCGTGAAGACTGGCCTTTGGCTGTCGAAATCTTGCAAGACTTGGTTTCTATTCAAAACGACCGCGTTCAGCCTATGACTTACCAAATGTTGGCACGTGCATTGGCTTGCAACTTAGACGTGGCTGAAGCACACCAAGTGCTTGAGACTGCGCTGCAAAAGTGGCCCAGCGATGCCACCCTTCTTCAAGAGCGCAATGCCATGGCTGCAGTTCACGATGCCATGCCCGCTTCTACTGTTAAAAATTAATCCAATTCAAACAATTGAAAAATTGAACTAACGGCAATTAAAGCGGCAACGAGTTGCCACCAGCAGTTCCTTGCCCCAAGCCCCATTAGGAGATTCTCATGACCGTCATTAACACCAACGTTAAAGCCTTGTACACACAGTCAGCGCTACAGAATTCAAATCGCGCAAGTGAAGTGGCTATGCAACAGCTTTCAACTGGCAAGCGCATTAACTCATCCAAAGATGATGCAGCGGGTCTGGCCATTGCCGCTAGGATGACTCAAAACATCCAAGGTTTGAACCAGTCCATTCGCAATGCGGGTGACGCCATCTCCATGATTCAAACGGCTGAGGGTGCAACGCAAGAGATCACCACCATGCTGCAGCGCATGAGTGAATTGGCGGTTCAGTCCTCTAACTCTACTTACTCCGCCGATCAACGAAGCTACTTGGACCAAGAGTTCCAGCAGCTCAAACAAGAGATTGTGCGAGTCGCAGAGGTCCACGAGTGGAACGGCTTCCCCATTTTGAACGGCAAAGCAGGCTTGCCAGTTGGCACGCCTAAATTAGCAACTGTTGAACGCGCGGCTGTTTCGGCTGCCACCGTAGGTGGCAAGGTATTAAACGAAGGCGACTTAAAAGTACTCATTGGTGCCAATGAGTACCCCATACCTGCCTCCTCTGCAGTAAATGACACGAAGAGCAATTTGGTTGCTGCTTCTAGCAGTGCCGCTGGCAGTGCCATTGCAATTGCCGCCGCCATCAACAACAAACTGGCCCAAACAGGTGTTTCGGCCACCCCCAATGGCGCCATCATCAATGGTGCCAAAACCACAGTTTCTACAAGTTCTATTCAAACAGACCTTTACATCAATGGTGTGAAGGTTAATTTGAGCATGACATCAGGCCAAACGGAAAGCCAGCGTCGTGCTTATGTCATGAATTCAATCAATGCTCAAACCACTCAGCACGGCGTGATAGCAGGCGATCCAGGCAATGGCGGTTTAACTTTAACCACCACTGACGGCCGCAACTTGTCTGTTTGGTACGATGCCAGTGTGGCCGTGGGCTCTGATTTTGGTCTGGGCATGAACACAGCCACCACGTCAGACCCGCAAGGTGTGACTGGCGTGGCCAGTGCAGCCATGGCTTCAGCAACAGGCGTTGGTGCCGTTAAGGCCGCCACTGTCTACGGCACTGTCACACTCAATTCCGACAAAGAGTTCACCATCAACCCAGGTGCCAACTCTTACCCAACACAAATTACCACCACCACCAGCAATCAGTTTACGTTTGCCGGCAATGCCACCGTCAAGGATGTCAGTTTTAACTTCAATGGCAAAAACGGTACGTTTTCTACTGTTGCGTCTGGTGCAACAACTTCTACCAACTTTGCAACTGCATTGAACACACTGGCTGGTAGCAAAGTGGCCTTTACATCAGCCGATTTTGCAGGTAAAACTGCCACAGCGGCCAGTGGTTCAACTTCATTGACCATGGCTGCTGCTGACATGGTGGGCATGGTGCCAGGCATGACGTTGACGGGTACAGGTTTTGCCTCGCCCACCACCATTTCCAGCATTTCAGGCACCACCATTACACTGTCCGCTGCCACTTCGGGTGCCGTAACGTCCATTGCTACGGCCACTTACCCTGCAGGTGCAAACACGGTGTACATGTCACCGGCTGCTGGTTCTTCTGTAACCTTCACTACACCTTCGGCAGATTACAGGCCAACCACAGCTTTGGTATCTGGCACCACCGGTTTCTCGGCTACGACACAAGTAGCAGCAATAGACCCAACTTATTCAAACCTCAGTTCTTTGGGCTTTGTGCCAGGCGCCGTCATGGCTAAAAACATTGGTCGCTTGAATTTTCAAGTGGGCCCAGCTGCCAACCAACTCATCTCCATTGATTTGGCCGACTTTGGCAAAAACGGTGACATCACTGGCCCCATTACCAGCGACAAAGCCCCAACCAATTTGCTGACCGTTCAATCCGCCAACGACGTGATCATGAACGTGAACAAGTCTTTGGACCGCATTGCGGCCACACGCGCCACCATGGGTGCGGTGATGAACCGTTTGACGCACGTGATCGACAATTTGACCAACGTGGTGATGAACTCTGAGTCGTCACGCAGCCAAATTGAAGATGCTGACTATGCCAAGGCCTCAACTGAGTTGGCCCGTACACAGATCATGCAGCAGGCCGCTACGGCAGTGTTGGCCCAAGCCAATACGTCACAACAGACGGTTTTGAAGCTGTTGCAAGGTTAATTTCTGACCTTGAGACGATTTGAAACTGTCGATTAATTGACTAAAAAGAGTATTTAAGAGGCCATAAATATTCAATTTTCGATGGCACGCTCATTGCTAATACTCATGCATTCAAATGCACATGAGGCACCAGAAAGCAATGAGCTCTATACATACCGCGCAACAAGTTCTATGGCTGGACCCCGTCCAGCCTCTGCAAGCGCCTGAACAGGCCCAACTCGCTTCGATTGGCATGTCGGTTCGCAGCATTCAAACGCTGGACGAGCTGCAAGCCGCTTTAAGCCACGGTCAAACTGCGGCCTTGGTCATTCGCCACGACACCACTTTCGACTTGCTGCAAAGCTGCCAAAGCCTGATGCTCAAGGCAGGCTGCGCCTTGCCAGTGGTCTGCCGTGTCGACCGCAAACATTTGGAGCTGGCCGTTCAAGCCATGCGCAAGGGTGCTGCCCATGTGTTGGCCACCGACGACTGGTCTGCCACTTCTTGGCAAATGGCACACCAGGCCATTCAGGCTTTGCGCCTGTCTTCTTCTGCGGCTTCTATGGTGGCACGCATGGCGCCTCCCTCCGAAGTGGTGGCACAAGCAAGCCCCCAAAAAAGCGTGGTGTATGTGGACCCCGCCAGCCGCCATTTGTTGGCATTGGCTCAACGCGTTGCACAAGCCAACGTGACAGCTCTCATTGAAGGCCCCACAGGCGCCGGCAAAGAAATTTTGGCGCGTGTGTTGCACGAGTCTTCTAAGCGCGCACGAGGCCCGTTTGTGGGTTTGAACTGTGCCGCTTTGCCAGAGCACCTCATTGATGACATGTTGTTTGGTCACGAAAAAGGGGCGTTCACTGGCGCACAAAAAGACTTCAAGGGTTTATTTGAACAAGCCCAAGGCGGCACTTTGTTTTTGGATGAGATTGGCGAGATGCCCATGCACTTGCAGTCCAAGTTGCTCCGTGTGTTGCAAGAGCGTTTGTTAACACGCTTGGGCTCTGAGCGCCAAGTACCCATTGATGTTCGCATCATTGCAGCCACCAACAAAGATTTGCGCGCAGCCATTGCCGAGCGCGAGTTCCGTGAAGATTTGTATTTCCGCATCAGCACTTTCAAGCTGCGTGTGCCCCCCTTGCGCGAACGCAAAGGCGACATCTTGCCCTTGGTGGCCAGCTTGTTGTTGCGCCATACACCCAATGCACAAGAGTTCACGCTCAGCGAACAAGCTCAAGCGCAACTGCTGGCCTATCCATGGCCAGGCAATGTACGTGAACTTGAGAACGTGGTGCAACGCGCCATTGTGCTGTGCGCAGATCAGCACATTGAATCGCATCACCTGATGTTTGACGATGCAGCAGACTTGGCTCTTCACATGCTCGATGTGAAGCCTACCGAAGTGAAGACTTCGGTTGTCACGCACGTGAGCAACAGCAACGAGGCTTTGCCTTTTCCCGACACCAGCAACACAGATGACAACTTGGCCATTGCCAGCAACCTGCAAGAAGCTGTCAAAACCAGTGAGCACCAAATGATTTTGGCGGCCCTTCAAACCACCGACAGCCGCATGGAAGCTGCAGCCAAGCTGGGCATCAGCCCACGTACTTTGCGATACAAGCTTGCTAAGTTGAAGGCTGAAAACAGCAACATGGCTTGGGCCGCTTAAGGGGAACACTCATGGTCGACAAAATCAACTCACACAGCAACATTCAATCGATGTTGCAAACCCTTCGCTCTTATCAGATTCAAGCCGCTGGCGGCATAGACGACGATGGCAACAAGGTAGGCGGTCTGAACGGTCTCAATGGTTCACAAAAGACACAAGGCCCTGCTGACTTTGGCGACTTGGTTCGTCAAACTGTTGAGAGTGTCAATAACAACCAAATGCAAGCCAGCAAGGTCGCTGCAGCTTACGAACGGGGCGAAGGTGTGCCTCTCACCGATGTGGTGCTAAGCATGCAGAAATCATCGTTGAGTTTTGAAGCCACATTGCAAGTTCGCAACAAAGTGCTCAAAGCTTACGAAGACATTTTGAATATGCCTGTTTAAAGCCCTGGATTCAGTCAACCCATCCAGCCGCACCTAAAGATACGACAGAGAGATTCGCAAAATGGCAACTACACTCGCTCCTTTTCAGCCAGGTTTAGCGACCGGCAACGCAAGCAGCAATGCCTTGACGACCACAGGCAATGCCAACAGCAATGGTGGTGGCGCTTTGGCCACCTTCACGCCCGGCATTGACATGAGCCAACAGGCAGGTGGCAACGGCGCTAACGGATTTAACGGTGGCAACAACTTTGGCACAGGCCCCTTGGCGGGTGTGCAGCAAATGTTGCAGCAGCCAAGCGTTAAAAAAGCCATGCCCATCGTGCTCATGGGCTTGGCTGTTTTGCTGTTTGCCCTTTTGTATTTTTGGATCAACATGCCCAGCTACCGCCCCCTCATGGTCAACATGAGCGAGGCCGATCAGCAAACGGCCATGGAAGCGTTGAAGGCCAGCGAATTCAAACCTGTGATGGACCCAGCTTCAGGTCAAATTACGGTGCCATCCAACAAGTACCACGAAGCGCGTATTTTCTTGGCCTCTAAAGGCATTCCCAAAACAGGCAACTTGGGCATGGACTCTTTGAAAGACCAATCGGCCATGACCACCAGCCAGTTCATGGAGCAGGTGCGTTACACCTCAGCCATGGAACAAGAGTTAGCTCGCACCATCATGCAAATTGACACCATTCAACAAGCACGTGTGCACTTGGCCATGCCCAAACAATCGGTATTTGTACGCGACCGTACACCACCCAAAGCATCGGTTGTGATCACGCCATATGCAGGCCGCTCAGTCTCGCAGAACCAAGTGCAAGCTTTGGTTCATTTGGTGGCTTCTAGCGTGCCCCTGATGACGCCCGAGAATGTCGCGGTTGTCGACAACCAAGGCAAGTTGATTACCGATTCAAGCACCGCGGCTTCGTTGGGCCAGACATCTGCGCAGAGCCAACACAAACAAAGAATGGAAGATGTGTATCGCCAGCGCGTGATGCAAATCTTGTCGCCTATTGTGGGTGACAACAATGTTCGCTCACAAGTGAACATGGCGATGGACTTTACGCAAACTGAAGTAACCACCGAAGACTTTGACACTCGCGACAAGGGTCCTAAAACACGCTCTGAGGCGATCAGCGAAGACAAAAACTCTGCGCAAGAGGCAGCAGGCATTCCGGGTACCTTGTCCAATACCCCTCCCCCAGCGCCTTCGGCCACAACCAATTCATCTGCAGCCACGTCGGCTGGTGCTGGCGGCGGCACCAACAGCACCACAGCACGCAGCACTCGCAACTTTGAACTCGACCGCTCTGTACGTCACGTGAAAAGTGCAACAGGCACGATAGATCGCTTAAGCGTGGCCGTGTTGATCAACGAACGTGCACCTACACCTGGCGCCAAAGATGACAAAGGCGTGCCAGGCCCTTCAACACCCAACCCCTATACCGAAGAAGAGATCACCCGCATGCAAGAGTTGGTGCGCGGTGTCGTGGGCTTTGACGAAAAGCGTGGCGACGTGGTCACAGTGGTGCAAGCCAAGTTTGAACCCGAAGTTGTTTACGACCTGAGTATTCCTTGGTACAAAGACGAATCACTGCAGACCTACATCAAGAGTGGCTTGCTGGGCATCGTGTTTTTGGCGTTCTTAATGATGGTGATCCGTCCTGCTGTGCTGCGCATGTTGGGCTTGCTCAAGACACCTGAAGAGCTGGCAGCAGAAGCAGCCGCCGCAGAGGCAGCCGCAGTCGCCGCTAAGGTTGCATTGGCCGATGGCGAGTTGTCTGCAGAAGACATGAGTGCCATTCAGTTGGGCGAAGGCGAAACCTTGGAAGACATCAAGGCCAAACTCAAACCCAAGAAATCAAGCATTTCCATGGAGATGCTGGACACGGCCAACACCTACGACGACAAAGTGGCTCTGGTGCGCATGATCGTGGCAGAAGACACTTCACGTGTGGCCAGTGTGTTGAAGAAGATGATTCGAATTTCCTAAGGAACGACCATGGCAGAAAAAGAAGTTCAATTGTCGGCAGCCGATGCCGAGGCCGCAGAAAAACTGCGCAACGAAATGTCCAACATCAGTGGCGCGCAACGTGCCGCTGTCCTGATGTTGTTGCTGGGTGAGCAACAAGCCTCCGAGATCATCAAGTTTTTAAATCCTGGTGAAGTACAGGCATTGGGCGGCGCCATGGTGGCGGTGTCTGATGTATCGCAAGAAGCTGTGAACGAAATCTTGGACGACTTTGTGGCCACCATCAAGAAGCAATCGAGCTTGGGTTTGGGCACCACCGACTATGTCGAAAAAGTATTCAAGCGCGCCTTGGGCGAGGACAAAGCAGCCTCAGTGTTGGGCCGCATTTTGCCAGGTCAGAGTACCAAAGGCTTGGAAATTTTGCAGTGGATGGATGCACGCTCTATTGCCGACATGATCAAAACCGAACACCCGCAGGTGACGGCCATTATTTTGTCTGTTCTGGACCATCAAGTGGCAGCCGATGTGCTGAACTTTTTGCCCGACGAAACACGTCCTGAAATCATTCAGCGTGTGGCCAGCTTGGAAACTGTGCAGCCATCGGCCATGCAAGAACTTGAATCGATCATGAAGCTGCAGTTCTCCACCAACACCAGCTCGAAGTCTTCCAGCTTCGGCGGTATCAAAGCAGCGGCACAAATTATGAACTCCACCAAGACAGCCTTGGAAGCGTCCATCATGAAGGGCTTGGAGGACATCGATGCCGACTTGATGATGCGCATTCAAGACAACATGTTCACCTTCGAAAACCTCAGCGCTGTGGACAACAAAGGTATTCAGGTGCTCATGCGTGCAGTGGACAACAACCAGCTGATGATTGCCATGAAGGGCGCCAGCGAAGAAGTCAAAGCACGTTTCTTCGACAACATGTCGGAACGTGCCCGCGGTATGTTCAAAGACGAGATGGACGCCAAAGGTCTCATGCGCTTGTCAGATGTGGAAGAAGCACAGAAACAAATCATGCGTTCTGCGCGTAAGTTGTCTGACTCTGGTGAGTTGGTCTTAGGCGGAGGCGACTTTGTATAACCCCCTACCATCTGGTAAAAGCAGTGGTGCGCCCAAATGGCAGCCCCTGCAAGCACTCCGGCCAATTGAGCTTCAAAACGCAGGCTTTGTTCAGGAAAATTTACTTGGAAAAAAGCACAATACGTTTGCATTGTGGACGGTTGAAGAACAACAAATAGCCAGCAAATTAGCCGCAAATGAGTTAGGCGAAGATGCAGAGGTTACGGATGTTGTTGCCAAAGACGATGCTGACTCTGCCGCATCGGATGAAAGTCATTCTGGCGCTCCGAAATTGTCTGCGCTAGATGCCGAAGCCATTGAAAAGATCAAGCAAGAAGCCTATGAGCGTGGCGTAGCCGATGGTCAGCAGATGCAGCGTGAAGCAGATGATGCTGAGGCTGAAAAAGCGGAAGCAGCGTCATTAGAGTCGTTGGCAGAAAAAGCCAATCAACTCTTGGCAAACATTGAAGAAGGCGTATTGGCCCTTCAAGAAAACCCTGCGACCTACAACGCACCTTTAAAACGTTTGGCCTTGCACTTGGCCGAACAACTCACGCTGGCCGAACTCAGCCTGTCATCCAAAAGCATCCAAAGCCTGATTGACCGCTGCATTGAAACCTTGGACGTTCAAACAGCTTCCAGTGTGGTGGTGGAACTGAACCCCAATGACTTGTCCTTGTTACAAAACCACAAGGCCGTACCAGGCGAACAAACGCACACTTGGCGCATGGTGGCCGATACGCACTTGTTGCCTGGCAGCATTCGCGTGCGCGCTGACGATGCGGTGGTCAGTGACCTGATTGAACATCGCTTAGAAACATTGGCACACGCCTTGTTAGAAGACCCCAAACCTTGGCAAGCACAAACTGCGTTTCAACCAGAGCGATTGTCTGCACGTCGCGGCAAAGCCGAGACGGTAGAAGATGCCTTGCCTCGCGATGCAGGCGCCAGATTCAGGCAAGAGGCTGCTGTAGAAACCATTGAAGATGTTGATTCAGAGATCGTTGACTCGGCATCAGAGTCTTCAGCGCAAGCTGAACCTTTGAATTTGTCTGCCTTGGATTTGCCAGACTTGGATCTGACTGATTTTGAGGCTGAAGCTGAAGCCAAAACTGCCAGCAACAAAGACGGCGAATTAGGAGCCATACATGACTAACTTTGCAGCAGAAGTGGCACGCACCATGTCATTGGCCCGCGCCGCTAGCCCAGAGCGCTGCGGCACGCTGGTCCGCTTGGTGGGCCTTCGCATGGAAGCGCGCGGCATCATGGCGCCCGTAGGCTCTAGCTGTGAAGTCATTGGTCAAGACGGCCACAAAATTGAAGCCGAAGTGGTGGGTTTTAACGACAAAACTCTGTACCTCATGCCCCTCACTGAGCCTGTCGGCATTGGCCCTGGTGCATCGGTTCGCATGGCTTATGACTTGGGCACTGCGTGCTTAGGACCAGAATTGTTAGGCCGTGTCATTGATGGCCGTGGTGAACCTTTAGACGGCAAACCCAAGCCTGCTTGCAAAGCACGTTTGAGTTTGTTGGGCTTGCCCATCAACCCCATGGAGCGTGGTCCTATCGACAGCGTTCTAGACGTGGGCGTTAAAGCCATCAACGGCTTGTTGACATTGGGCCGTGGCCAACGAGTTGGCTTGGTAGCTGGTTCGGGTGTGGGCAAGAGTGTGCTCTTGGGCATGATGACCCGATTCACAAAAGCCGATGTGGTGGTCATTGGTTTGGTGGGTGAGCGTGGCCGTGAAGTGCAAGCCTTCATTCAAGAATCTTTGGGCGAAGAGGGACTGGCCAAATCCGTGGTGGTGGCAGCCCCCGCCAACGTGTCCCCCGTGCTTCGCTTAAAAGCGGCGCACATGACGCACGTGATTGCCGAATACTTTAGAGACCAAGGTCTGAACGTTTTGATGCTGGTCGACAGCCTCACCCGTGTGGCCCATGCCCAGCGCGAAATTGGTTTGGCCATTGGCGAGCCGCCCACTGCCAAAGGTTATCCGCCTTCTGTGTTTGCCTTGTTACCCAACCTCATTGAGCGTGCAGGCGTTGGCCGTCATGGTCATGGCTCGATCACAGCCATTTACACGGTGTTGGCAGAAGGCGATGACGCCAATGATCCGATTGTGGACATTGCACGTGCCTCTTTAGATGGACAAGTGATGCTGTCGCGCAAATTGGCCGATGCGGCGCACTATCCGGCCATTGACTTGAACGGTTCTATTTCTCGCGTGATGCAAAGTTTGTTGTCGCCCGATGATTTGAAGTTGGCCAACAAATTCAGGCGTCTGTGGTCTTTGTACCAACAAAACATGGACTTGATTCAAGTGGGCGCTTATGAAATGGGCAGCAACCCCACCTTGGATGAAGCCATACGTTTGCGAGAGTCGATGGAGCAGTATTTGCGCCAAGACATGCACGAAGGCAAAGACGAAGCCAGCACTCGCGATGACATTCGAAACATGATGGCGGTGTCCACATGAACAACACAGTGGTAGCACGTCCCTGCTGGACAGTCTTGACCAAAAAGGCCGAAGATAAAATTGCATTGATACAAAACGAATTGGTCCAAGCACGTACACGTCTTGAAAGCTTGCGAACCAGCGAGCAGCGCGTGCAGAAGATGTATGAAGAATACCGCGAAGGTTTGAACCGCTCAGATTCACAAAGCCTTGGCATGCGCGAAGCCATGAACCAACGTCAGTTCATGTCGCAGTTGCTGACACTCATGCAGCGCGTCAAAACCGATGTGCAATACACCGAAAATGCCATCATGGGCATCAAGGAGCGCTTGATGTTGGCTGAACGTGAGCGCATCAAAATGCAAACACTCGCAGATCAAAATGCACAAGCTGTACAACGTGAAGAAAACAAAAAAGACCAGCGCCGGATGGATGCCTTGGGCGTGATGCAGTTCAATCTGAAACCGCAGACATGAACCTCACAGGCGGTATTTCTTGGCATTGGATGGCATGGCGTTCTCAAACGCGCTGGGCACCTACGGCGCACGCCATTGAGCAATGGTTGCTGCAAAGCGCGCAAGCCTTGCCGTCCAAATATAAGCTCGAGAAACCCAGTTTGTTGTTGATTGGCGCCAGTGCGGGTTGGATGATGTCCAGTCAGTGGTTAAGCCAGTTTGCGCGTGTCGACACGTTTGACATTGACCCCTTGGCGGCTTTCCTCTTTAAATGGCGCCATGGCGCAGCACTTAAAGCTCAAAACACTGCGCTTGAGTGCCACACCCAAGATGCTTTGCAAAACTTACCGGTGTTGCTGGAAGCACATCCCAATGCCTGTGTGTTTTTCGACAATGTTTTAGGACAAATGCGTTTTCAACACGCAGCCGCAGATTGGCAGCTGGTTGAGAAAAAAATACAACACTTCAAAGTTCAACTGAAGGGGCGCGAGTGGGGCAGCATTCATGACCGGATGTCTGGTCGTCTGAACGCAAGGATTGCGGTGGACAGTGCCTTGCCCATTAGGCAACCCGAATGGAATGAACAGCACTGGCTAACGCAACTAGATGCGCAAAGCCCATGGCTAGACCATTTAACGCAAAACGTATTTGCGCCCGGTTCACGAGTTCAAGACTTTGCCTGGAACTTTTCCCCAATTTACCGCCATTGGCTTCAGGCCGCGTGGGTGCGACCATGACAATGGCTCAAATTTTATTTACTGCAAACAAAGCGAAAGACATTGATCAAAGGCGTATCTGGCGGAATACTTTGCCATTCGCGCATGACGCCCTGAGTGTCAATGATTTCGCCAGTCAGCATGGGGCCAGTGTGCATGGAAAACTGCAGTATGTGAACCAGCTCTTTGCGGCAGTCCATTTCCATGTGGGTGCGAGTAGACACATAAAAAGCACCACGCTGCGCTTTTTGAGGCGTTTTGTAATCGAGCAAACTCCAAAAAGAGCGAATGGCGCCTGTTCGTTTGATGCTGGAATCTTCTATGTAGACGGTGCCAGAGTCGGTGGTGGTGACCTTTTGCCATTCTGCTTGCGCAGTGAATGGTGCCAGCAAGGCCAACATGGCAAGCAGTGCTTTCGCTTGTTCCAAAAAGTTTGTGAATTTGCTTCGGCAATTTTGCATTTGCAGGGTGGTTTGAATAATATTCATGCTCCTTACTATAAAGTAGCAAAACGTTCTTGAAAAGAGTATCTCTATGTTTAAAATTTATCCGATCAAGTTCAGCCAGCCAATGACGTCCTCTGGGCTAAAACTGTTCTTATCGTTTTCCACCAGCCTTTTGGTGGCATGCGGTGGGGGCGGTAGCAGCAGCAACGTTGCTGCTCCTGTTGTTCCGGACACGAATACACCCGCCCCTCTCATTGCACCTGGCGCTTATGTGGCTTCGTTCATTGGCAAAGATTGGGTGACCATGCTACTGCCAACAACCCAAGGCGCGGCTGCAAGCACCAGTTTTTATGGCCTTTATTACAACGCAACAGATCCCGACTTGTACAGCGGCTCTGGCAATTTCACCGCAACCAACAATGCTTCGCTGCCCCGTACTTTTTTCTACCCCAACATTTCTGCTGCAGTTCGAACAGGCACTGGTTCGGTTAGTAATTTGGGCAATAGCGTCATTCGCGTCAATTTGACTTTTCCTGCCAATGGTCTTGACCAAGGCAGAGAAGTGTCCGTTGCAGCCAGCCCTCCCAATGGCTATCAATACAATGCCTCCGCCAACTTGAGCCAAATTCAAGGCGCTTGGCAAGGTCGGTGGTCTTATGGGATGGGCTATGTCGACAGCTTTTCGCTGAACATTTCAGCGCAAGGTGCAGTGACCACATCCATGACCTTTCAGCAAGACTGCCAATTGACTCAAAGCACTTTAAGCCCCAACTTTGATGGCACCAATTTGTTTGCATTTTCTCTGACGATTCCGAATGCCACACAGTGCTCACTTAAAAACCAAGTACTGAACGGCGCAGCCTTTGTGACCAACAGCCCATCGGCAGGAAAAACACAACGCCTTTACATCGTTGGGGTGACCACCGATGGCCGAGGCGTTAGCTTCAGAGCAGATCGATAAATTCAAGTTCTCAAACTTAGTGCCGAATCTGACTAAGCACGGAAATTAAATTCTGGAATAGACCATGTTAAAAATCATTGCCATCATTTTGCTAGCCATCTCGACTGCGGGAGCTGGCTACTTTGGCTGGACGCAAAAGAAGTCTAACGATGCAGTCACAGAGAAAGTGGCAGAGTTGACTCAGAAAGTCGAAGAAGCTGACAAGAAGGTCGAGGCTACGGAAGAAGATTTGGCCGCCAGCAAAGAGCTGTTGCCGCCCTTGATGACCAAAGCTCAAGAATTGGAAGCGGTTAAAGCAGCCTTCTCTTCAGGCACCGTGTTGAAAGACCTGGAAGCTGTCTATTCCAAAGAGAAGAAAGGCCTTTCACCCGAACGTCAGTTGGGCTTGGCCGGTGTTCGTTTGTTGACCAACGGCACCAAGGACCCTGCCACGGTAGAAGCCTTCCAAAAAGCATTGGAAATGACCGACTGGAAGAGCCAGCAAAAGGTGATTTGTGCTGCACAAAATGCACTGGCCGCTGCGGGCGAAAAAGTCAAAGTGATGTCGGAGTGCATGACAGATGCCTCCGCTGGTAAGTCTGCTGCTAAAAATGACGCTGCCGATACTAACAAAGCGGATGCCAAAGAAACGGCTGGTAAAGATGCGCATGGCAAAGGCGACAAAAAAGACGCCAAAAAAGATACTCACGCCGTTCATTGGGACTATGAGGGTGAAATGGGCCCAGAAAACTGGGGCAAAGAATTTGCCACGTGTGGCAGAGGAAAATCACAGGCACCTTTGAACATCAAAGGGCCGTTTGAAAAGGTCCGTTTCAGCGTTGCGCCTGATTACAAACAAGGTCCGCTGAAAATTTTGAACAACGGCCACACCATTCAAGTGAATGTGGCGATAGGCTCCAAAATCCGAATTGATGGTAAGCCCTATGACTTGCTGCAGTTTCACTTTCATCGTCCAAGTGAAGAACACATCGATGGCAAACCCTCGGCCATGGTGGTTCACTTTGTTCACAAAAACGCCGAAGGTGAATTGGCGGTTCTGGGCGTGATGCTGCGCGAAGGCAATGAAAACCCTGGCATCAAAACTTTGTGGACCTATGCCCCCAAAAATGAAAGCGCCGAAGTGATGCCCGAAGGCGTGATGTTCAATCCTGCCAACTTGCTTCCTCGCGAAATGGATTTCTTTCACTACGACGGCTCATTGACGACCCCACCTTGCACCGAGAAAGTCAAGTTCTTCATTTTGAAAACACAAGTCAATATTTCAAAAGAGCAAGTGACAGACTTTCCCTTCAAGATGAATGCACGCCCTATTCAAGCGGCTAACGGTCGCCCCATTTACACCAACTGATTTCGTTTGAGAGTGCCATTGAGGCGTAATCCTTCGGGGTTACGCCTTTTTTTTGGCAAGTTTATGCTTGCTCCGCTTTTTAATCTGCGTTGAGTAACTTCAAAATCATTTCCGAAGATAAATTGGCTTGTGCCAATACGGCCGTGTTGGCTTGCAGTTTGATTTGATTTTTTGCCAATTCAGTAGAGGCCTTGGCATAGTCTGCATCCTCTATTTGGCTTCTGGATTGCTCTGAATTGACATTCACAGTTGTCAAGTTGTCGATGGCATGCAGCAGGCGGTTCATGGTGGCGCCCATATTGGATCGGACCAACGCAATGCCATTGATGGCATCACTGACTTTTCTCATCACATCATTGGCCATTTCAACACTCAAAATGCTGATATTCGATTGTTGATTGGTAATGGAGGCCAACAATCCATCTTTGTTGTTGAAGCTTTGAATACTGATACTGATCATCTGGTCTTCTTTGAGGCCAACTCTAAAATTTAAAGTTAAGGAATTATCTTCAACATAATTCACGACGACATTTAAATCAGTCACATTCTGATTTCCTATGTCGCTTTCAAAGTAAACACGACCCTCTCTGAGGTTGCCAATATCTGTTGTCAGCAGATTAGATTTTATTTTTTCAATTTGATTAGCTGAAAAAGTCAATTGAGAGTTGACTTTGACATCGATGTTGTCGACATACAAATTAGCGCCAGCTAAAAAACCTGCCGTGGCATCCCATGTTCCAGATACAAATGCGAATTTGTAATTACCACTTTTTTGAACGGTGTAAGCGTTGGTGGTCCAAGCGGTCTCAAATCCAGGCATTCCGGGCTTGGCGCCTGTGGTGTTCAACATGATTTCAGTTTGACCAGTGTTGGTGTTCAAAATATAGGCCATCACATCATAGGCATCTGCGCCCCCCGATGCCTTCCAATCAAAGTTGATAACGTCACCCGAGTTCAACTCCACCGAACTGTTGCTAATGATTGCTGGACCGTGAACAACGCCACCGGTACCAGGATTGGGTGTATTGACCACCCCATCCACTGAAGAACTCATTTGAACCGAAAGTCCAGAACCTGATGGCGTTACATTTGAAAGTTTGGTGGTGTAGCTTTGGTAACCTACACCCGAGGCTTCTAAGCCTCCATTGGCTGAAGTGGGGTCGGTCGGCGTGGGCTGTCCACCCAGTAAAGAGCTCCCATCAAGTTTGATGCGGTTGTTAACGGTCGTCCATGAATCGATAACAACGCCTCCAGCTTGCCCTTTGTCAAAATTAAAATTGTCAAAGTTTTTGACAAAATTAAATCGAATCACACCGTTATCACCATTTATTGCAGGGTCTAAAACTCCAATCAGTTTAGCCTTGCTACCGTCACCCATGTATAAATTTCCATTCAAAATGGACATGGCGCCGTTAGCCAGATTGATTGATTTGTCCTCAATGAGTTTTAACTTCTCACCAAATTTACCAGCTTCATAAAACTCAAGATAGTCGTTGGTTTGTCGATAGTCCAGTCGGGGCATCGGTTTAAATGCGCTGCTATGAAACCCATTGATTTTTCCCTCAAAGCGCCCTTTGCTCTTTTCAAATCCAGTCATTTCATCTGCCTTGGCATTCGCTTGTACATTTGAAAATGCCAAAGCAACATCTGCCGCGCTGTTGTAACCAGTGGCTATGTATTTAAGCCCCGATACAGTGACTGACTCACCTGCCTTCAGTGGCGTAAACGCGACTTCGGCTGTTTCGGTAGCAGTACTCGAACCATGTGACCATTTGATTGCTGGCAAAGGTTTGGGTCCGGTCAGTTTTTCATCAAGCGATTTCATTTTTCCATCTAACAGCTTGACCCCATTCCAATCAAGTGTTTCTGAAATCCGATTGATTTCACTTTTGAGCTGCTGAAACTCCAAGTTCAAGTAAGCTCTTTGCTCTGAGGAATAGGTGGAATTTGAGGCCTGAACCGCCAATTCGCTCATCCTTTGAAGCATGACGGTTATCTCATTGGTCGCGCCCTCTGCGGTTTGAAGCATTGAAATAGCATCACCGGCATTTCGAACGGATTGACCAATACCCAAAATATGATGCGTCATCTTTGCCGCAATTGCCATGCCTGCGGCGTCATCCTTGGCCGAATTGATGCGCTTCCCGGTTGACAGCTGCGACATAGCGGCAGCACTTGCCCGCTCATTGGTCTTCAATGAGAAGTGGGCAAAGCTGGCTTTGATATTGCTGTTGATGACGGCCATTAGGTCGAAATATGTTCGCTGATAGGCAAAGTCAGCAATTTTCATACCTAAATTTTGGTGTCGGATTTACAATTTTCGCTGTGTCTACAAAAAAGACTTGCAGCATTGAGGCGCCAACCTTCGGGATTACGCCTTTTTATGGATCTGTGTGCGCCAAAGCAAAAACAGTGCAATGCCCATGTTCAAAGCATTCCACAAAACACCATTGACGAAAGCGGCATGGTATGAGCCCGTTAAGTCAAACACCTTGCCCGACATCCAACCGCCAAGCGCCATGCCAATCATGGTGGCCATGATGACGGCGCCTACCAAAACGCCCACTTTTTGCGCTGGGAAATACTCCCGCACGATGATGGCGTAAGACGGCACGATACCGCCCTGAAACAAACCAAACAATGCGGAGATGATGTAAAGCGACACCATGCCATCGAACGGCAGGAAAAGTAGCAAAGCCACGCCTTGCAGCACTGAGCCCAGCAACAAAGTGCGCAGCCCGCCAATGCGATCGCAAATGGCACCCGATACCAAGCGGCTCACAATGCCGCAGGCCAACATGAGAGACAACATTTCTGAGCCACGCGCAGCGCCAAAACCGAGGTCGGTGCAGTAGGCCACGATGTGAACTTGCGGCATGGCCATGGCCACACAACAGGCCACACCGGCAATGCACAAGAGTGCGTGAGCTGTGTTGATGGACAAGCCAAACGGCTTTTCGGAAGCCAATTGTTGAACACTGCCAGGTGCTGACACCGCCATAGCGGGTGGCCTTTGTCTCATCAAAAATGATAGCGCCAGCATGCCTGTTCCACACACAACACCAATCCAAACATAGGTTTCGCGCCAGCCCAGTTGCTCAACACCTTGTTGCGCCAAGGCGGGCCAAATACTGCCCGCCACGTAGTTGCCGCTGGCACAGACAGCAACCGCAATGCCCCGCCGCTTGTTCCACCACAAAGAGGTATCGGCAAGCAAAGGGGCAAATGTGGAGGAGCTGCCAAACAACCCCATCAGCACGCCATGCGCAAGGGCAAACCACCAAATATTGGATGACATACCTGCTAAGACAAAGCCTGAACCGACACCGACAGACCCAATCCAAAGCGCGACATGAACCCCCCACTTGTCTGCCAACTTGCCCATGGCCAAGCCGCCGGCGCCAAAGCCCAGCATCATCAAGGTGTATGGGAGTGAAGCATCGGCACGCGATATGCCAAATTCTTTTTGGACTTCAGGCAGAACCACCGACACCACATACATGCTGCTGCCACCTAAGGTCATGAGCAACAACGTGGTGAAAAGGCGACGGGCGGCGTATGAGGAGTCGATCAGATCGACATGGGCTGACTGAATATTGGTACGGTTCACCGTACAACCTTATCACCTCAGCCTTCTCTCATTGCCCCCTGATTTCCCCTAAAAGGCTCTTTTTTCTGATGCTATAATCCCGCTTCTTTAGGCCCGGTAGCTCAGTTGGTAGAGCAGCGGATTGAAAATCCGCGTGTCACTGGTTCGATTCCAGTCCAGGCCACCATATACAAGGCGTAGCACGTGAAAACGTGCTACGCTTTTCTATTGCACGGTTGTCACACGGTTTTGTTTCTGCAAACAAAAGAAAACGTGTGGTTTTCAACTGTTGCTAGCACCCCCAACTCTCCCACCCACTCTTTTGCTGCTTTGTATATTAGGTATACAAGTGGGTAAAACACGCAGCTAACGTGTTGCAGCAAGTGCAGCACACCCATACCCCACCCCCAAACAAACAAGCTGCTTTAGCTGCTGCAAACCCACACTGTGTTGCTATGCAGTCGTAGGCACTCCCAATTAACAGAAAACTGTCGCACGTTTTATGTTTTGACAATACACTAACATTACAAAAGTTAGAAGTAATGTTGGGTTAAATGGCAAAGATTGCAGTCACACTTGTTAACGAAAATTTGGCACACGCACGTGGTGGTGAAGTAGTGCTTTACAAACGTGGCGACAGCAAAAGGTGGCAAGCACGTTTCAAACTTAAGGATTTGAAATGGCACAGAGTTGCTACCAAACACGTAAACATTCAATACGCAGCTGAAACTGCTTGCGAGGCTTACGACAGAGCCCGCTTTTTGTTTGAAGAAAATATTCCAATTACAAGCAAAAGATTTGACAGTGTTGCAGACATAGCTGTAGACGAAATGACACGCCAAATAGCTGCTGGCGTTGGCAAACGTGTATACAACGACTACATCATAGTGATTAGAAAATATCTAAAACCATTTTTTGGTGCAAAGCACATAAACACAATTGGGTATGAGGAAATAAAAAGATTTAATGAGTGGCGAACGAAAGAGATGAAAAAGCCACCAGTTGCAAGCACTGTAACAACACACATAAGTGCTTTCAATCGTGTTTTTGATTGTGCAATTGAAAGAGGATGGATAGCTGCAGCACAAGTGCCAAAAATGAAAAACAATGGAGAAAAAGGAGTTGCACGAGAAGCATTAAGTTTAAGTGAATACAAATCACTAACTAGCTTTATGCCAAAGTGGGCACAAAAAGGACACACAGCAAAGACACGTGAAATGCGTGAATTGTTACGTGACTATGTTTTGATACTTGTAAACACGGGTATGAGACACGGCACAGAAACAAAAGATTTGAAGTGGCGTGACATTGAATGGATTACCAAAAATAAAGAACAATATTTACAGATAACTGTAACGGGAAAAATTGGTAAGCGAGAACTCATTGCAAATCACAGCACTGAAACCTATCTGCAAAGAATCCAACAGCGACAAAGTAACATTGCCAATTTGGAATTTGATACTTTGTTGAAACGTAGATTAAACGAAGATGTATTCAAGCTACGCAACGGAGAGACAACAGCCAATTTGCGGCAAACTTTCAAAAATTTGATGCGGGATAGTGGATTGGATGCTGACAGAGATACAAAACAAAAACGAACTTTGTATTCACTACGTCACACATATGCTCATCTAGCATTACTAAAAGATAAGATGGACGTTTACACGCTTGCAAAGCAAATGGGAACAAGTGTAAAAATGATTGAACAACATTATGGACATTTACAGCCCTCGCAAAAAGCAGACGTAATTGCGGGTAAGCGAATAGTGGCACGCAATACAACAACAGCGAAGAAGTCTGCAACGCCAACCAAACTAAAGGAAATCAAATGAAAGCAACAGTTTTTTTAATCTTGTTGTCAGTCCTTAATATTTGCATCGCACAAGAAGCTGAAGATAAATCAGAAATACTGCAAGACTTAATTTGTGAAGTTGAGGGGTTCACAAACAGAATTGAGAATGGAGAGGTTGTTGGAAAGAAGTTAGCAAAAGATACGGTTACTGTATTAGTAAAAAGACAAAAAGAAAAATTTAACTTAAACAAAAAAGAGATTTACGTAAGGATGCACCCACTAAAAGGTGGTTTAGAAAAAATTGACTATGCGTTTATTGTTGGTAGACACAAAGAAAAAACTGAGGATATGTATTGGGACTTGTCAAACAATGATGCTTACGAGGTGAGGCAAGTTTATACAAATCTTAAGTCACCAGAATCACTGTCAACTGTTTACATAGACAAAATCAAAGGGACTATTTTGTTCAAAAAATTTAACATAAACGAACCATCCCAATTCAGATACTTAAAAGGAAGTTGCAAGCCTAAAGAGTCTGTAAGAATTATCAAATAATTTGAAAGAATTTTAGATATGAAAGACGAACACAACTTACCAACTGTCTACAAAAGACTCAAAGCAATTAAGAAGCAAATTGAGAATGAAGAAATAAAAAAAACACTTAATCGTTTTACCTATCGCTACAGAATTGCACGTGCATTTGTAGGAATCAATGCACCAGACATAGGCGAACGAACTGTTAGAGGTTATGCAGTTGGAATGAAACTGCTACTTGCATATAGTGCGTTTGACGAAATACGAATAGTTAGAAATTCAATATCAAAAATCAAACCACCAAAAGGTAGCTATACCAAAATATTACACAAAGCATTAGCGGATAAGTTAAGAGAGAATGAAGAACTAAAAGAACTCTTAAAAATTTCAACTGCTGTAAACAACAAAAATCTAGTTGAACAAGTCAATTTATTTTTTGAGAATCAGAATGATGATGTGATGTGTATAGCAACTGGATTAAGAAATAC
>JAIYCG010000017.1 GCA_027488115.1 Comamonadaceae bacterium
GCTCATGTTGGCTTGGTTGAAAAAGATGCGGCCAAAGTGATCGCGATCGGGAAACACATCGTCTTGGTTGGGCAAGTTGGCACCACCCGAGTCGACCAAGTAAATGCACGGCAAGTTGTTTTGCTGCGCCACTTCTTGCGCACGCAAATGTTTCTTGACCGTCATGGGATAGTAGGTGCCGCCCTTCACGGTGGCGTCGTTGCACACGATCATGCAGTCCACGCCATTGACGCGGCCAATGCCTGAAATCATGCCGGCGCACGGGGCGTCTTCTAGGCCTTCTTTGTTCAGGTACATGGCGTGAGCAGCCAAGGGTGCCAATTCTAAAAAGGGCGTGCCGGGGTCGAGCAACATTTGCACGCGTTCACGCGGGAGCAATTTGCCACGCGCCACGTGTTTGGCTTTGGCTTTCTCGCCACCGCCGGCGGCAGATTTTTGAAGTTGCAGCCGAAGGTCGTCGACAGCCAACTGCAAGGCTGCAGCGTTGGTCAGAAATTCTGCCGAGCGGCTGTTGAGTTGGGTTTGTAGCACCGACATGTTTGAATTCTCCTGATGCGCAAAGACGGGCAACGGAACGGCTTAGCGTTCTTGACCCTTTGAAAAAACGCCGCGCCAAAGCTCTGGCAAAGCGCCCATGTGAGGAAATAATTGAGAAGCACCCGCCTCTAGCAGCACTGGCGCCAAGCTCTGATCCGTGCACAAAGCCCACACGGTGGCCCCTGCCGCCACGCCCGCTTCAATGCCCGAGGTGCTGTCTTCAATGACCAAACAGTGGGCAGGGTCGCATTCGAGGTGTGCGGCTGCAGCCAAGTACACATCGGGCGCAGGCTTGGTGCGCGCCATTTCGTGGCCACTGAAAATACGGCCTTCAAAATGCGGCATCAAATTGACATGCGACAGTTGCATTTCAACTTTAAAGCGGTCTGCACCCGATGCGCATGCAATGGCGCCTTGTGTCATTTCAAATGCAGTCGACACAGCCTCGTGTGCTCCAGGCATGACTTGCAGCCTGGCTTGAAGGGCATCATTGCGGCGCAGCCTGAATTCATTCAGCCAATCTGCTGTCAAAGGCAAACCGGTGCGCGCTTCAATTTCTGCCTTGTGGTCCTTGACGGCTTTGCCCACAAAGTACCGAAAGCAATCTTCGCTGGACATCACCCAACCACGCTCTTCCAGCATGTCACGCAACACGCCGTTGGTAATGGGCTCGCTGTCGACCAGCACGCCATCGCAATCAAAAAGTACCGCTTGAAAATTCATGGTGAGATGTTAACCGCAGAGACATACAACCACTGACCGTCTTGACAGACAAAGCGACTGCGCTCGTGCAATCGAGTCGCCTTGCCTGCTACGCGGACGCGCGCAACAAATTCCACCTCGGCAGTTTCTTGGCCTTCATGCAATCCTGTGGGGACAAAATCTTTGATGTCCAAACCAAGCCACTTGGCACCAACCTCAAATTCGAGCTTAACGGGTCGTTGGGTTGCTTGCCACGTGTGCAACAGGTAGGTTTCATTTTCTAGAACGAACGCGGTGTAGCGCGAGCGCATGAGGTGCAAAGCATCAGGCGGCAGATGGCCTTGAACGATGTACCTGCCGCAGCAATCTGCAAAGGCCGCATCAGCACCTTTGCGCCGAAGTGCGGTGGGTGCGCCGCCACAAGGGCACAACTTAGGCCATGCAGCGTTCAAAGTCGAAGCTGAGGCCGAAGCTGAAGCCGAGGCCAAGTTCAAGCCAAGGCCCTTTGAATGATGATTTTTTGGACGTCACTGGTGCCTTCGTAAATTTGGCACACCCGCACATCGCGGTAGATTCGTTCCACCGGAAAATCACTGACCACACCATAACCACCCAGCGTTTGAATGGCCGCGCTGCAAACTTTTTCGGCCGTTTCGCTGGCAAACAATTTGGCCATGGCAGCCTCTTTCAAGCAAGGCACTCCAGCATCGCGCAAAGTAGCGGCATGCCACATCAGCTGCCTTGCCGCTTCAAGTTGCGTGGCGCATTCGGCCAATCTAAAACCCACCGCTTGGTGGTTGATGATGGCCGTGCCAAAACTTTCGCGCTGCTTGGCATACTCAATGGCCACCTCCAGCGCACTGCGCGCCATGCCAATGCTTTGCGCCGCAATGCCAATGCGGCCGCCTTCAAGCGCTGACAAAGCAATCTTGTAGCCTTCGCCTTCTTGGCCAATCAAATTTTCCACCGGCACTTCGCAGTTTTCAAAATTAATTTGTGCAGTGTCGCTAGAGTGCTGCCCCATCTTGTCTTCCAAGCGAGCGACGACATAGCCTGGCGTGCTGGTAGGCACAATGAAAGCACTCATGCCTTTTTTGCCGGCGCCTTTGTCGGTCACAGCCAACACGATGGCCACATCGCCATATTTGCCACTGGTGATGAACTGTTTCACACCATTGAGCACATACGCATCGCCTTTTCGCGTAGCGCTTGTTCTGATGGCCGAGGCATCAGAGCCCACATGAGGTTCTGTCAAACAAAACAAGCCCAACAACTCGCCTTGCGCCAAACGCGTCAGCCATTTTTGTTGTTGTGCCTCGTTGCCATAGCGCATCAAAATGGCGTTGACAGGGCAGTTGGTGACGCTGATGGTGGTGCTCACACCGCCATCGCCTGCGGCAATTTCCTCAAGCACCAAACCCAAGGTGAGGTAGTCTAAATTGGCACCGCCCAAAGACTCAGGCACACAAATGCCGTAGGCGCCCAAAGCCGCCAAGCCTTTGTGCGCGGTCTTTGGAAACTCGTGCGACTTGTCCCATGCAGGGGCGTTGGGCCACAGTTCTTCTTTGGCAAATGCGCGAACTGCATCGCGAATCATTTCTTGGTCGGGCGACAAAATCATGGCGTTCTCTTCAAGATTCACTAGGCATTCAATTACACAATTTCGAGGGCCACAGCAGTCCCTTCGCCGCCGCCAATGCACAAAGTCGCCAAGCCTTTTTTCAAGCCGCGCGCTTTGAGTGCATGAATAAGCGTGACCATTATGCGCGCACCTGATGCGCCAATGGGGTGGCCCAAAGCACAAGCGCCACCATTCACATTGACGATGTCGTGCGGCACCTTGAGCTCTTTCATGAGGGCCATGGGCACCACGGCAAAAGCTTCGTTAACTTCCCACAAATCCACATCGCTCACTTGCCAGCCGGCTTTGGCCAAAGCTTTTTGCGTGGCACCCACGGGTGCAGTGGCAAACCATTCGGGCTCTTGAGCATGTGTGGCATGGCTCACAATGCGGGCCAAGGCCTTGCAGCCTAATTTGTCGGCGGTGCTTTGGCGCATCATGACCAAGGCGGCAGCGCCATCGTTGATGGAAGAGCTGGATGCTGCTGTGATGGTGCCGTCTTTTTTAAACGCAGGCTTGAGCGATGTGACTTTGTCTAACTTCACCTTGCCTGGACCTTCGTCCACCGACACCACGGTTTCGCCGGTCCGTGTTTTGACCGTGACGGGTGTGATCTCGGCTTGAAAAGCGCCCGATGCCGTAGCCGCTTTGGCGCGCTCGACGCTGGCAATGGCAAAGGCGTCTTGCTCAGCTCGCGTAAAGCTGTACTTTGCCGCGCAGTCTTCGCCAAAGGTGCCCATGGAGCGGCCGGGTTCGTAGGCGTCTTCCAAACCATCGAGCATCATGTGATCGTAAATTTTGTCGTGGCCCATGCGGTAGCCACCGCGGCCTTTGAGCATGAGGTAAGGTGCGTTGGTCATGCTTTCCATGCCACCCGCCACCAACACATCGTGTGAGCCAGCCAACAACATGTCGTGCGCAAACATGGCGGCACGCATGCCAGAGCCACACATCTTAGACATTGTGACCGCGCCAGCGCTCTTTGGTAAACCGCCCTTAAAGCCGGCTTGGCGCGCAGGCGCTTGGCCTTGACCCGCCATCAGGCAGTTGCCAAACAAAACTTCGGTGACCAACTCTGCGCTGAAATTAGAGCCCGCAGCGGCGCGCTCCACAGCGGCCTTGATGGCGGCGCCGCCCAAGTCATGTGCAGCCAAAGAAGAGAAGTCGCCTTGAAAGCTGCCCATGGGTGTGCGGACTGCGCTAACGATCACGACGGGGTCATTTTGAGTGCTCATTGAATATCTCCTGATCAATTGAAAATGGGATGAATAAGACCGCGCAAAGTTGGCGATGAGTGTGTCGTGAATTTATTTTCAGGTACCTCGTGGGTAGCGTTTGAAAGCGCGCCGAAACACATCGACCACCTCGTGCGAACCGGTCATGGTGACATCCATGTCTTTCACGATGCCATCGTTCAAGCCATACACCCACCCATGCACCGCCACTTTTTGACCACGGCTCCAGGCATCTTGCATGACGTTGGACAAAGCCACATTGCCCACTTGCTCAATGACATTCATTTCGCACATGGTGTCTTCCAGTTGCTCTTGAGGCAAGTGGTTCAAGCGCTGGCGATGCCGCATGCGCACATCTTGCACATGGCGCAGCCAGTTGTCGGCCAAGCCAATGCGGGTGCCGCGCGTGGCCGCCAACACACCGCCGCAGCCATAATGGCCCACTACCATGATGTGCTCTACCTTGAGCGCATCAACGGCGTATTGAATGACTGACAGTGCGTTCAAATCGGAATGCACCACCACATTGGCCACGTTGCGATGCACAAACACTTCGCCAGGTTCGAGGCCTGTAATTTGGTTGGCCGGCACACGACTGTCGGAGCAACCAATCCACAAATATTTGGGCGATTGTTGCTGCGCCAAATGATTAAAAAACCCAGGCTGCTCATGCTCCATGCGCTGAGCCCATGCACGGTTGTTGTCAAAGAGATGCGATAAGTGTTTGGAAGTCATGCCCAATTCTCTCAGCAAGTTTCTGCAAACAATTCGCGGCCAATGAGCATGCGCCTGATTTCGCTGGTGCCTGCCCCAATTTCATAGAGCTTTGCATCGCGCCACAAACGACCCAAGGGGTACTCGTTGATGTAGCCATTGCCGCCAAAAATTTGCACGCCCTCGCCGGCCATCCAGGTGGCTTTTTCAGCGCACCACAAAATGACACTGGCGCAGTCTTTGCGCACTTGCCGCACGTGGTCAGTGCCCAGCAGGTCGAGGTTTTTGCCCACGGTATAGCAAAACGCTCGCCCCGCTTGGAGCACGGTGTACATGTCGGCCACTTTGCCTTGAATCAGCTGAAACTCGCCAATGCTTTGACCAAACTGCTTGCGATCGTGAATGTAGGGCACCACGTTGTCCATGACCGACTGCATGATGCCCAAGGGGCCCGCTGCCAACACGGCGCGCTCGTAGTCCAAGCCACTCATGAGCACTTTGGCGCCCATGTTCAGGCCGCCCAAGATGTTTTCTGCAGGCACTTCGACATTTTGAAACACCAACTCGCCTGTGTGGCTGCCACGCATGCCCAACTTGTCGAGTTTCTGTGCAACCGAAAAACCCTTCATGTTTTTTTCAATCAAGAAAGCCGTCACACCTCGAGCGCCCATCTCGGGCTCGGTCTTGGCATACACCACCAAGGTGTCGGCATCAGGCCCGTTGGTAATCCACATTTTGTTGCCGTTCAACAGGTAATAGCCGCCTTTGTCTTCGGCTTTGAGTTTCATGCTGATGACATCAGAACCCGCACCAGGCTCGCTCATGGCCAATGCGCCCACGTGATCGCCGCTGATGAGCTTGGGCAAGTACTTTTGCTTTTGAGCTTCTGTGCCATTGCGCTTAATTTGGTTGACGCACAAGTTGCTGTGCGCGCCATACGACAAACCCACGCTGGCCGATGCGCGAGAAATTTCTTCCATGGCAATCATGTGCGCCAAGTAACCCATGTTGGCACCGCCATAGGTGTCAGGCACCGTGATGCCCAACACACCCACTTCGCCCATCTTGAGCCACAGGTCCATGGGAAATTGGTCGTTGCGGTCAATTTCAGCAGCGCGAGGTGCGATTTCGGCTTGTGCAAATTCGCGCACAGCATCGCGCAGCGCGTCAATGTCTTCACCCAATTGGAAGTTCAGGCCGGGCATGTTCATGTGTTAGTCTCCGATGAGTTCTGATTCAATCTTTTCTGGTTCAATAAGTTTGTGCCACAGGCACCAGTGTTTGCTGCATCACAGCGCACATCGACTTTTTGCCTTGCGCATCGATGTGAAACACTTCAGCCGTGGTCACAATGATTCTCTTGCCGCCCTTGACCACTTTGCCCACCGCGCGCAACTCGCCTTCTTGGTGGCCACTCAAAAAATTAATTTTGTATTCCACAGTGACCACTTCCAAGCCTTCTGGCAAAACGGTCAAGCCCGCGTAGCCCCCGGCAATGTCGGCCAGTGCGCCTATGGCACCGCCGTGAAAGCCGCCCTGCTGCTGCGTGACTTTGTCGCCATAAGGCAGTGCAATTTCGACCTCGCCTTTTTCAACGCGCAAGAGTTGCGCCTCTAAATGCGTCATCATGCCTTGGCGCGCCAAACTGGCCGCAACGCGCTGGGCCATGGCCGAACTCAAATCGGGCGCGCTCATGCACTCACCTTTTTGCTGGCCACTTTTTCAGAGCGCGCCAGCAAATTGCGCGCTTCTTTTTCGTGCGTTTTCACTTCTTCCAAAGTGGCGTGCAAATCGGCCAACTGCGATTCCAGTTGCTGCCTGTGCTCTGCCAATACCACCATGAACTTTTTAAGCTGCGGGCCGGTATCGCGCGGGGTGTCGTACATGTCAATGAGTTCTTTGGCCTCGACCAAAGAGAGTCCTAGGCGTTTGGCGCGCAGTGTGAGTTTGAGGCGCGTGCGGTCGCGCGAGGAATACACCCTGTTGCGCCCGCCAGGCCCCGATCGCTCGGGCTCAAGCAGACCCATGTCTTCATAAAAGCGAATGGCGCGGGTGGTGAGGTCAAACTCTTTGGCCAGATCGCTGATTGAGAATTGAGATGCCATGTTTGTATTGCTTTAGGTTGCGCTGAAATAACCGAATTCAGCTTGCGCACAGGCGACAGACAAGGTCTGACCGGGCGACTTACAATGCCCCAAATGTAATTGACGTTAACGTAAACGTCAATCATGTGTGGGATTTTTCCCCAAGTCAGAAAAACCATGAACCAAACTGCTACTGCAAGTGCGCAAGTCAGCCCCACCGACCTGATGGCGGGCGAAAAAGCCTTGAGTTTTCCTCACGGCACCACCCTGCCCGAGTTGGGCCAAGCCTTGGAAGTTGCACCTGGCATTCTCTGGATACGCATGGCATTGCCGTTCGCGCTAGACCACATCAACTTGTGGCTCTTAGCAGACACCGAAGAAACACCTTTGGGCTTGCGCCATGGCTGGACCGCGGTCGATTGCGGCGTCACCAACCCAGGCACCCAAGAAGCTTGGCGCCAAGTGTTTGCAGGCCCCATGAAGGGTTTGCCTATTTTGAGGGTGGTGGTCACCCACATGCACCCCGACCACATGGGCTTGGCGCACTGGCTGTGCGAGCAATTCAGTGCGCCTTTGTACATGAATGCCACCGAATACCAGGCTGCCTTGCTGGCCAGCACGGGCGCCTCCAATTTTGGGGGCCTTAGCACGCAAAGGTTCTTTGCCGATCACGGCTGGAACGACCCCGCAGACCAACAACAAGTTCAATCGCGCGTGTCTTACTACGCCAACATGGTGCCTAAGGTGCCCGAGTCGTATCACCGCCTCATGCAAGACAGCCACCTTGAAATCGGTGGTCACACATGGGAATGCATCAGCGGTTGGGGACACTCCCCCGAGCACATGGCCCTGTACTCCGCCAGCGCCAATGTGCTCATCAGTGGCGACATGGTTTTGCCCAAAATTTCAACCAACGTGAGCGTGTATGCCCAAGAACCCGAGGCCAATGCCTTGGCCTTGTTCATGCGGTCCTTGAAAAAATTTGATGTGCTGCCCAAAGACGCTTTGGTCTTGCCATCGCATGGCCGGCCATTTGTGGGGGTACACACCCGCACAGCCCAATTGCTCAAGCACCACCAAGATCGATTAGACGAAGTATTGTCCGCTTGCACCGAGCACGCCGGCAGCGCACACGACATGCTCAAAGTCATTTTCAAACGGCCTTTGGATTTTCACCAAACCACCTTTGCGATTGGCGAATCGGTAGCACATTTGCACGCGCTTTGGTATGAAGGCAAGATGAAGCGCTTTAAAGATGAAGCCGGTGTTTGGCGGTTTCAAACTTTGAGTGAATGTCTTTCAATGTAAGCCTATAAGTTAACGCATCGCTCTCAAAATGGGAGATGAATGAACTTCGATTTTTAGACTCTTTCTTCACCATCCGGTATTTGCCAATCCCAAGAGACTTGTTGGTTGTTTCGCTTTGTGAAGACTACTCAAAACTTAAAGTACACCCCGACTATCAAAGGGCCAAAGCCGGAGACCCCCAATCTGCGTTGAACTTGGTTTTAGATCTTGTTTGGGATGAGCTGGAGAAAATCAGCAGCAGATTTGGCTGTCATTCGATTTTCGTTTCTCCATTCGCTCGCGAAACATCGGGCGACAATGCCATACCGCAAGTACTGTCTGAGGTGTTTGCCTTTTTATGTGGCGCAAGCGCTGACATAGACCTTGTACAAGTGACTAAGGTACACCATACTGGTGCCGATCCCATGCAGCGCCTCATTCGTCGACCTGAATTTGAAGGGCCCGTTCAAGTGGGTGCAAACTATGTTCTGGTTGATGATGTCGTCAACTTTGGAACTACACTGGCCGAGTTGGCTCACTATATTCAACTCAACGGTGGTCTTGTCAGCGAAATTGCTGTCATGGTCAATGCTGGAAGAAGCAAATCTCTCAGCCCTGATCGCAAAACACTGAGCATTCTGAAAGAGAGGTTCGTCAATGAAATCATCGAAATCTTCGGCATCCATATCGACGCCCTCACAGCCAACGAAGCCCAATACCTTGTTGGATTCCGAACGTCTAACGAGATTAGAGATAGATGCCTTAAGGCAAAAAAAGAAAACGATCTCCGAATTCGTTCAAAAGGAATTGCAGGGCTCTTTGGGTCAGAAAATGAATGACGCCAAGCTTTCAAACTAAATCTTAGATCAAGCCCAATTCGCCAAGTTCTCTTTTTGCAAAGCTTTGCGCCGCTCCAGGTGGTCGGGCAAGATGTCGGCCACCACTTTCCAAAATGCGGGGCTGTGATTCATTTCATGCAGGTGGGCCAACTCGTGCACCACCACATAGTCAATGGCCTCTGGCTTCAAGTGAATGAGCCGCCAGTTCAAGCGAATGGCGCCATCAACGCGTGCACTGCCCCAACGCGAACCTGCATTGGACAAGCTCAAACGGCGCCACTGCACACCCATCAAGGGCGCAAAGTGATTGAGCCTTTGTTCAAACAAGACCTTGGCCTCTCGCATTAACCAAGCTTGTACAGCATCTCTGATTTGCGAGGCTTCAACACTGTGCGGCAAGGCCAGCAGCAATTGGCGTTGGTCGTTCAATTCACTTCGACCATTTTGAGGGCTTAGGTGCAAATGGATGGGCTCGCCCAAATAGTCCAAACTGGCGCCTTCACGCCATTCAATTTGTCGAATGTTTTTTTGCCGCTCTTGCAATTCAGCCCACTTGCGCAGCACCCATTCGCCGCGCTCTTGCAGCCCCATTTCCACTTCTTTCAAGGTCACCCACTTGGGCGCACGCACTTCCAGACCATCTGGGCCCACGACAAAACCGATAGAGCGACGGCGCACACGTTGGAACAAATAAGCCACGCGCATGCCCTCCAACACGGTCTCGCGATTGGCCCTGGGGTGTGCGATGGCAATTTCGCCCGACACAGCAGTGGCGCTGTTTGCAGCCGAAGTCGGATTGCCCAAGCCAGACGCCTGATTTGTTGGCGATAAGGACGATATGGGCGATGAAGTAAAAGTTGGACGCGCTTTGCGAACAGAAGACGGCGCAGGCTCTTGAGGTGGGCTTAAAAAATCAAGGACCAGTTGAAGCGGGTTGCGCATGGTTGAGCTTTGTTCAGGCGTCTGCGTAAGCCTCAGGATCAAGGCGGCGCATTTCCGACTCAATCCAGTTTTCGACCTCTTGCATCAACTCTTCGGGTTGACGGCCTTCGCTGGAAATGGCTTTGCCAATGGAGATGTCGACAATGCCTGGCTTTTTCACAAAGGCTTTGGTGGGCCAACATTTGGCAGAGGTCACGGCAATGGGAATGACAGGCACGCCAGCTTCAATGGCCAAGCGGGTGCCGCCCGTTTTGTAAACGCCTTTTTGGCCACGCGGTATGCGCGTGCCTTCAGGAAACATGATGACCCAAACGCCTTGGTCCATGAGGCGCTTGCCTTGCGTGACCACTTTGTTGAATGCTTGTGCGCGCTGACTGCGGTCAATGTGAATCATGTCCATGCGGCCCATGGCCCAACCAAAAAATGGCACGCTCAGAAGCTCTTTTTTGAACACATAAGCCAGAGGGTGCGGCATGATGGCTGGCATTAAAAAGGTTTCCCACGTGGACTGGTGTTTGACCAACAAGATGACAGGGTCTTTTTCGCCAAGGGGCAAATTTTCCATGCCGGTGATGCGGTTCTCGATGCCCAAAATGAAGGTCCCGCTGTTGATGGCATTGCGCAGCCAAGCAGCACACCACCAATACAAACGGCTGCTGCTCATGAACAAGGACGCAAAGACCACCACCAAAGCCCAAGGAATGACCGTGATCGTCATCCACAGCATGTGAATGAGTGAACGAATGAAGTTCATAGCGCGGGTTCCATTGATTTTTTCAAGAGCACATCGACAAAGGCATTGAGGTCAAGGTGCATGTGTGTGTCTGCTGGAAACACCGCTGGCAAAGCTTGCCCGCGCAAGGCTTCAGACTTGCCCGTTAAAACCAAATGCGGCACGCAACCCGTAGCTTTGGCGGCCATCATGTCAGTCAGGGTGTCGCCCACAAAGGGCACGCCTTGCAAATCGAGGCCAAATCGTTCTGCAATTTGTTCTAGCAAGCCTGGCATGGGTTTGCGGCAATTGCAGCCATCGGTGGGCGCATGCGGGCAATAAAAAATAGCGTCTACGCGGCCGCCTACCGCAGCCAGTTGCTTGAACATGCGCTTGTGAATGGCGTTCATGGCCGCGACGTCCATGAGGCCGCGGCCAAGTCCCGATTGGTTGGTGGCAATGACCACGTGGTAGCCGGCATGGTTCAAGCGGCTGATGGCCTCTAGTGCGCCCGGCAACGCACGCCACTCTTCTGGGCTTTTGATGTACTCATCACTGTCGAAGTTGATGGTGCCATCGCGATCAAGAATGACCAGTTTCATGATGCGGTCCATGGCTTAGTGTGTCCTTCTTGACAGTAAGCTGCTTAGGCCAAGCGCGACAAATCGGCCACGCGGTTCATCGCCATATGCAAACATTTGAGTAAACCATGGCGGTTCAAGCGCACGTCCATTTCTTCGGCGTTGACCATCACATCGTCAAAGAAAGCATCAACGGGCGAGCGCAACGCGGCCAAGGTTTGCAGTGAGCCGGTGTAATCGCCCGCTTTGAACAAAGCCTCAGACTCGGGCAACAAGCGCTGCATGGCGTGATGCAAATCTTGTTCGGCTGTTTCTTGAAGCAAGGCCGGGTTCACATGGGCGTCAACTTCATCGGCCTTCTTCAGAATATTGCCGATGCGTTTGTTGGCAGCAGCCAAGGCTGGGCTCTCGGGCAATGCGGCAAACGCACGCACAGCCGCCAGCAATTTGGGAACTTGTCCCAAGCGCGCAGGGTGCAAGGCCAACACCGCATCAACTTCTTGCACGCTAAAGCCTTGCTCGCGCAGTGAGCCAGCCAAGCGGTCAAACAAGAAGGTGGTTAAGGCCTCGGAAGGGTCGGTGATTTTGTCGCCAAACACAGGCACGGCCAGCGCCAGCATGGAACGCCATTCGAGTGCCAAATCTTTGTCCATGAGCATGCGAATGATGCCCAGTGCATGACGGCGCAACGCAAACGGGTCTTTGTCGCCGCTGGGCAAGTTACCAATGCCAAACATGCCCACCAATGTCTCTAACTTGTCGGCCAATGCCACCACCAAGCCCACGTTGTTGCGTGGCAATTCGTCGCCTGCAAAACGCGGACGGTAGTGGTCTTCAATGGCATGGGCAATGTCGGTGCTTAAACCATCGTGACGCGCGTAGTAGCCGCCCATGATGCCTTGCAATTCTGGAAATTCGCCCACCATGTCGGTGAGCAAATCGGTTTTGGCCAACTGCGCCGCGGTGTCGGCGGCCAGCGCCAAATCGCTGCCTCCCAGAGCCTGGCCTAATGCTTTGGCAATGCCTCGCACGCGCGCCATGCGTTCGCCTTGCGTGCCCAATTTGTTGTGATACACCACTTTGTTGAGGCCTTCAACGCGCGAGGCTAAAGTTTTCTTGCGGTCTTGGTCGAAGAAGAATTTGGCATCGGCCAAACGCGGGCGCACCACACGTTCGTTACCGCCAATGACCGCACTGGCGTCTGCAGGTGAAATGTTGCTGACCACCAAAAACTGGTTCGTGAGCCTGCCTTCAGAGGTGAGCAATGGGAAGTACTTTTGATTGGCCTTCATGGTCAAGATCAAACATTCCTGTGGTACTTCTAAAAACTGCTTTTCAAATTCGCACGTGAGCACGTTGGGGCGCTCCACCAAGGCCGTCACTTCATCGAGCAAGGCTTCGTCGTCAATGACTTTGGCACCTCCACCCACGTTGGCAGCCGCCGCATTGAGTTGCTTCAAGATCTCTGCGCGGCGCTCGGCAAAGCTGGCAATGACGGCGCCATCGCGCGCCAAGGTGGCGGCATAGCTGTCGGCATCTTGAATGACCAAGGGCGACACATTGGCTTCAAAGCGATGGCCATGCGTCGTTTGGCCGGCCTTCAAGCCCAAGGTTTTAACAGGCACCACTTGCGTGCCATGCAGTGCCACCAAGCCATGAGCGGGGCGCACAAAGTTGACGCTGGTCCAGCCGGGCAATTCGCAATCTGTTTCCAACTGGTAGGTCATGACTTTGGGAATGGGCAGCTTGGTCAGCGCTTCATCCAAAGCTTTTTGCAAACCTTGCAACAAGGTGGCACCTTTGGCCACGCTGTCGTAAAACAAAGCTTCTGCTTTGCCATCGGGTGCGCGCTTGAGCGACGCCACCATTGCAGCAGGGTTTGAAACATCTGCACCGATGGCTTGCAATTTTTTAAGCAACGCGGGTGTGGCGTTGCCACTGGCATCCAAGCCCACTGCAACCGGCATGAGTTTTTGCTGAATCGCTTTGTCGGCTGCTTGGGCCGCCACTTGCGTCACATGGGCCGCCAAACGGCGCGGTGACGCATAAGGTGTGACCACGGCATCTGCACCCGCAAGCCCGGCATCGCGCAGTTGTTCAAACAGCACCTTGGCAAAAGACTCACCTAATTTTTTGAGTGCCTTGGGCGGCAGCTCTTCTACAAACAATTCAACCAGAAGGTTTTGATGTGTCATATTTGTTCTTGCCTTCAGGCAGCCTTCTTGCTCAAGGCATTGAGCTGTTCTACCCATTCGCGAGGCGCCATGGGGAAACCCAAACGCTCGCGACTTTCCCAATAACTTTGCGCCACAGCCCGCGCCAAATTGCGAATGCGGCCAATGTAGGCGGCACGCTCTGTGACGCTGATGGCGCCGCGCGCATCGAGCAAGTTGAAGGTGTGCGCGGCTTTGAGCACTTGCTCGTAGGCGGGCAATGCAAGTTGCTCTGCAATCAGATGCTGCGCTTGTTTTTCGTAAGCAGAAAACGCCACGAACAAAAACTCGGCATCGGAATGTTCAAAGTTGTAAGTCGATTGCTCTACTTCATTCTGGTGGTACACATCGCCGTAGCTGAGCGTGTCGGTCCACTTCAAGTTGTAAACGTTGTCAACACCTTGCAAGTACATGGCCAAGCGCTCGAGGCCATAGGTAATTTCGCCGGTAATGGGTTTGCAATCGATGCCGCCCACTTGTTGGAAATAAGTGAACTGTGTGACTTCCATGCCATTGAGCCAGACTTCCCAGCCCAAGCCCCAAGCGCCCAAAGTTGGATTTTCCCAATCGTCTTCGACAAAACGAATATCGTTCTTTTTGAGGTCAAAACCCAAGGCTTCAAGTGAGCCCAAATACAAATCCAAAATGTTGGATGGCGCGGGTTTGAGCACCACTTGATATTGGTAGTAGTGTTGCAAGCGATTAGGGTTCTCGCCATAGCGGCCGTCTTTGGGGCGGCGGCTAGGTTGCACATAGGCGGCTTTCCATGGCTCGGGGCCAATGGCGCGCAAAAATGTAGCGGTGTGCGAAGTGCCGGCACCCACTTCCATGTCATAGGGTTGTAACAGCGCGCAACCTTGGGCGTCCCAATAGGACTGCAGTTTTAAGATAATTTGTTGGAAGGTCAACATGGGTTAAAAATAAGGACGCCTCCGAACATCGGCGGCAACCTTTGATTTTAAAGCGCGCGAGGGCCAGAGCGCCAAGAAACCATACCTAAAAACACCACAATTACAAAGCAAAGCCACCAAAGTGGCGTCAAGCCCCATTGCGAGGTCCATTCTGCATAGGGCGTAAGGCCCACGCGGCCTTCAAACTCAAGCACCAAGGCGCCGCGTGTGAAGCTTGGCAAAGCTGCAATCACGTCACCTTTGGCATCGACCAGACCCGTTAAGCCAGTGTTGGTGGCGCGAATGACAGGCCGCTGAAATTCCATGGCGCGCATGCGCGAAATGGCCACATGCTGGGGGATGGCCGAAGTGTCGCCAAACCATGCCAAGTTGCTCATGTTGACAAAGACAGTGGGCGCATCTTCTGGCTTGGCAAAATACCGCGCCATTTCTTCACCAAACAAATCTTCGTAACAAATTTGCGGCAACAAGCGTTGGCCTTGCCATTTCAAAACACCTGCTGGCGGGCGGTCTTGCACGAAGTCGCCCAAAGGCATGTTCATCATGCGCACAAACCACTGAAAAAAGGGCGGCACAAATTCACCAAACGGCACCAAGTGCAACTTGTCATAACGGTAAGTGACTTCTTCAGGGCCCAAGGCCAAAGCGGCGTTGCTGTAACCCGTACCTGACGTACCCATCGGCAAACCGATCAAGGCGGTTTGAGGTGTGGCAGGCAGTTGGCCCTCCAACCGCGATGGCGCATATTTGTCTTTCAGTGCTTGCCAATACGTTGGCGGCAATTGCTGCGGCAGCACAGGGATGGCTGTCTCTGGCGTGACCACCAAAGGCTCTTGGTTGGCCATCAGTTGTTGGCCGTACCAATTCAATGCCGTTTGCACGCCCTGACCAGGAATGAATTTTTCGTCTTGCGGAATGTTGCCTTGGAGCAGTCGCACCTTCATTTTGCCTGCGGCCTGTGTGAATTCGTCGTCTGAATTTTGCAGCCCGATGGGGATGACCACCGACACCATGCACAGCACAAGCGCCAGCATGAGCCATGCCTTGGTTCTTCCTGCCATGAGCATCGAGACAAAAACTGGCACGCCCATCGCCACCCATGCGGCAACAGCGCCGATGCCATAAACCCCGATCCAGGGGGCATAGCCTGCAAGCGAACTTTGCAAGTGTGCATAGCCACCGGCACCCCAAGGAAAACCAGTGAAAAGTTGGCCTCGGCACAGTTCAGCCAATGTCCAAAGTGCACCAAACAACAAGATACCCATTAGCCCTTGTTTGAACTCGGCCAGGGTCATGCCTTCGGCTTGCCTGGCATACCGTCCCTCTGACGATCGGACTGACAAAATAGCGCGTCTAAAAAGCGCCACCCAAACGCCGCCGGCCACGGCAAAATAAAAGGACAAGCCTGCAGCCAACAGCAAGACGGCCAATGCAGCAAGCCAAGAAGGCAAACCGCCATACCTGTGCATGGACACATACAACCAAGCCCAAGTGGCGGCCATGGCGCTGGTTGCAAACACGGCGCTGAAGACCGCGCCCTGTCGCCATGCAGAGGGGGATTGGAATATCTTTGGAGATTGAACTGGATGGCTTGCGTTGAAACTTGTTGTCTGCGATTCTTGCGACGCTAATTGCAACAAAAGCGCAGACAAAATTCCGAGGCTGAAACACTGCAAGAGGCCTGAGGATAGGCCCGTGATGCCCAGCACATCGCCCAGCGCAAAAGCGGGCCAGGCCATGGAGAAACCATGCAGCACACCCGCTCCGACTGACAAGGCTAGGCGCCACATGGTCATTATTTTTTCAGGGTGGACGCGACTGTGGAATGAGTGCTTGATTTAGCGGTGGGCGTGGGTGAAACCTTGAACCACCGCACGGCGCCTCCACGCGTGTGCAAGACCACAAAATCCAAGCCTGACAAGCTGAATTTTTCACCACGTTTGGGCACGTGTCCCATCTCATGCGCAATGAGTCCACCAATGGTGTCGAATTGGTGCGTGTCTTCATCCACCACATCGGGATTGAGTTTGACGTCAAAGGCTTCTGAGACGCGCTCTAAGGACGTGTCACCGCTCACCCGGTAGGTTTGATCGGCCAGTCCAAAGATGTCGCCTGCCTCTTCTTCAATGTCAAACTCGTCTTCAATTTCTCCCACAATTTCTTCGAGCACATCTTCAATCGTGATCAGCCCAGCCGTGCGGCCAAACTCATCAATGACGATGGCCAAGTGCTGCCTGTTGTCGCGAAACTGGCGCAGCAAGTCGTTCAGGCCTTTGCTCTCGGGGACAAACACGGCGGGCCTGAGCAAGGCGCGAATATTGAGCTCGGGCGCGCGTTGCAGCTTCAGCAAATCTTTGGCCATCAAGATGCCAATGATGTTCTCTCGGTCGTCTTCGTAAACGGGAAACCGCGAGTGGGCCGTGTCAATGACTTGGTGCAGCAACTCATCAAAGGGGGCATCAATGGACAGCAAATCCATGCGCGGTGCGGCCACCATGGCATCGCCAGCGGTCATGTCGGCCATGTGGATCACGCCTTCAAGCATGAGCCGACTTTGCGCATTGATGATTTCGTTGTCTTCTGCTTCGGCCAGCGTTTCTATGAGCTCGTCTTTGGAGTCGGGGCCTGGGTGAATAAACTCTGCCAGTTTTTGCAGGAATGAACGTTTGTCTTCACGCCGTTTGAAGCGTCTGTCTTCTCTGTTAACTTCGTGTTTGACGTCGCGATTTTCGTCTCGTTCATTCAAGTGCGCAGGGTGAGGGTCGGACACAGTGGGGGTGGGCAATTTGCCGTTGTTGCAGAACCTCTAGGATAGCGGATTAAACGCCCGATTGGTGTCGCGATTCTCGAACACCTTTTCTGACTTCTTGCAAGGTACGGAGCATTTGCAAGAACTGTTTCGCTTGTACCTTGATGTGAAAATCGACATCGGCCATGCCTTCTTCTATGAGTTCATTCATTTGGCTGTCCAAATCGGCGGGCGTTAAGTTTAAGTAGGCATCACTTTCACTGCCATCTCGAACCACCCTGGCGCCAGATTTTCGGGCGATTTTGAGCATGGCCGTGTTTTCACTCAAGGCATGAATGAACAAGAGACCGACGCCTTCATTCCGGGAGTGAACCACGGCACGGTCAAACAAGCGCGCACCCAACCCGCGGCCACGCATGTGCAAGTTAACAGACACGCCAAATTCTGCGCAGGTGGCCCAATGGGGATCGGCAGAGAACGCCAAGTGGGCCATGGCCACAATCTCTAAGCGCCGGTTGAACACCCCGTAAATGTCGTCCCGCAAAAAATCCAATTTGGCCACGTAGTTTTCAATTTGCTCATCGGTGGCGGGGTAGCCAAAACGCAAATACCTGTCTTGTGGTCCCAGACCTTTCAAGTGCATGCAAATTCGCGGTCGATGCTTGGGGCTCAAAATGCGAACAGGGATCCACCGTGCCCAGCGGCGCCAGAGTGATTTGGAGATGACAGTCAGTTGAGTCATAGGGTTTACCCGAATTCTTGCACACCTTGCCCCTTTCGTCATTGCGTTGGCGCAAATGCAGCTGGGATTTTGTGGGGTAATGCCTCATGGCAAGGTCTTTCAAACTGACGACAATATGCCCATCTTTAGGAGCAGTACATGGACAAGATTTGGCTGAAGAGTTATCCCGCCAATGTAAAGCACGAAATTGACCCCAACGAATACAGTTCGTTGTCAGATCTACTTAACCAAGCCTTTCAAAAACACGGCGACAGCCCTTTTTCTGTTTGCATGGAAAGGTGGATGAGCTACCGGGAGCTTGATCAATTGTCTCAAGCCTTAGGAGCATGGTTTCAAGCCCAAGGTTTAAAGCCAGGCTCGCGCATCGCTCTGATGTTGCCCAACGTGCCGCAATTTGCCGTTACCATGGCGGCCATTTTGCGTGCTGGCTACACCTGTGTGAACGTCAACCCTTTGTACACAGCGCGCGAGTTAGAGCACCAACTGAAAGACTCTGGCGCTTCGGCCATTGTTATTTTGGAAAACTTCGCCTTCACACTGAGCGAAGTCATAGCGCGCACGCAAATTCAACACACCGTGCTGGCATCGATTGGCGATTTGTTAGGCCCGTTTTATGGTCGGTGGATGACCTTTGCGGTTCGACATTTGGCCAAAATGGTGCCTGAGTTTGAGTTGCCCTTAAGCGACGCCCACAGTGTGACCTCGTTCAAGCAAGCCATAGCCACGGGGCGCCAATTGAGTCTCAAGCCAGTGTCTCAATCGCTTGATGACATTGCATTCTTGCAATACACCGGCGGCACAACCGGCTTGTCTAAAGGGGCTGTGCTCACCCACCGCAACATTGTGGCGGCCATTTTGCAAGCCGAAACCTGGTTTGCGCCGGCGCTGCAAAGCTTGCCCGATTTGCGCAAAGTTAACAGCATTGCAGCACTTCCGCTTTATCACATTTTTGCGCTCACGCTGTGTTTGTTGGCCATCCGACAGGGCTCGCACCTGACCTTGGTTCCCAATCCACGTGATTTTGCCAAGTTCATTGAGACCCTTAAAAAGCGTCCTTTCCACTTGCTGCCTGGCGTGAACACTTTGTTCAACGCCTTGCTACAGCACCCCATGTTCAAGACCATTGATTTTTCTACGCTTTGCCTCACTCAAGCCGGAGGCATGGCGGCGTCTGAAGGCACGGCGCGTGCATGGCAAGCAGCAACAGGCAGTGCCATGATTGAAGGCTGGGGCATGAGTGAAACGTGTGCCATTGGCACCAACAACCCCGTCACGCAAACCTCGTTCAGTGGCTCGATTGGCTTGCCACTTCCCAGCATTGAGATGGCCATCAAGGACGAACAAGGCAACAGTTTGGCGCAAGGCGAGTCTGGCGAAATTTGCATTCGCGGCCCCAACGTCATGGTGGGGTATTACAAGCAAGAAGAAGAAACACGAAAAGCTTTTACGCCAGACGGTTTCATGCGCACAGGCGATGTGGGCATCATGGACGAGAATGGTTTTTTCCGAATTGTCGATCGCATCAAGGACATGATCATCGTGAGTGGCTTCAACGTGTTCCCCTCCGAACTTGAGAATGTCATTTCCCTGTGCCCTGGTGTTGTGGAGTGCGCCGCCATTGGCATTCCAGACACCATGCAAGGTGAGGCCATCAAGGTCTTCGTCATTCGAAGCGACAGCATGTTGACCGAAGAGGCCGTGGCCAAATACTGCCACGACAATCTCACCGGTTACAAGCGACCCAAGTACATTGAGTTCCGCGATGAATTGCCAAAGTCTAACGTGGGCAAAATTTTGCGACGTGAGCTGAGAAGCAACACCCATTGACCTGTATCGATTTCTAGATTTCTCTTCGCGTTCATTCATGGAACCCCGTCTTCAAATACCCGGACTTCTGGTTTTTGAACGGGGTTGGCTTTCGGCAAACAACATTCTTTTGACCGATGATTTTTCGGCCACCCTGATAGACAGCGGTTATGTGACGCACCAGGCGCAAACTTTGGCTCTGGTACAAAACACCTTAAAAGACAGACCTCTAGACAGGTTGGTTAACACCCACTTACATAGCGATCATTGTGGCGGCAATCATCAGCTTCAGTTACATTACCCTGAACTTCAAACGCTCATACCTCCAGGCGAAGCCAAGGCTGTGTCGGATTGGGATGCCGAAGCCTTGAGCTATGAAGCGACAGGCCAGTTGTGTCCGCGGTTTAAGTTTGATGGTGTGATGCACGTGGGCGAAGTGTTGCGCATGGCTTGTCTTGATTGGGAGGTTCATGCAGCGCCAGGGCACGATCCGCATTCTGTCATTTTGTTTGAACCCACCCACAAAATACTCATTTCTGCAGATGCTTTGTGGGCCAATGGCTTTGGCGTTGTGTTCCCTGAATTAGAAGGTCTGGCAGCTTTTCATGAAGTTGATCAAACCTTGAACCTGATTGAAACTCTGAATCCTTCATGGGTGATACCGGGCCATGGTGCAGTTTTCAACCAAGTCGATGAAGCTCTGTCTGTGGCACGCAAAAAGTTAGAAGGTTTTGTGAAAGATCCCGAAAAGCATGCACGCTATGGCGCCAAAGTACTTTTGAAATACAAACTCTTAGAACTGTTTCAGGCCGAGAACACCACTTTTGTGGCTTGGGCCAGCGATGTACCCTACTTGAAAATATTGCACCAAACCTATTTTGCACAAATCACTCTGCAAGAATGGATTCAAAACTTATTGCGAGATCTTGAAAGAAGCAAAGCCCTTGCATATCAAGACACCCTGCTTGTCAATTTGTAATTCACTTGCAATTTCGACAGACGAAAAAAAACGCCCCATATTTCTATGGGGCGTTTCTCGCTATAAGAGCCTGACAATGTCCTACTTTCACACGGGAACCCGCACTATCATCGGCGCTAAGTCGTTTCACTGTCCTGTTCGGGATGGGAAGGAGTGGGACCAACTTGCTATGGTCATCAGGCATAACGGGTTGGCTTGCTGCCACCGGGGCAGCAAGC
>JAIYCG010000007.1 GCA_027488115.1 Comamonadaceae bacterium
CACGTTGATCACTCCTTGCCCATCCTTGCTCAAAAATTAAGCAGGATAGGCGATTGGGGTGGCTCAAATTTGGATGCAAATTCTCTTCAAAGTGGCTCAGTTTTGGATGCCATTCAACACGAAGTTGACATGTTTCACAACATATTAGTTGTAATTGGGCATAAATTGAACCACTATAAACAGAATTAAAAATGGAATCTGAGCTAACACGGTTTCAATTTCTGCTTAAACTTTAAGCGAACAGTAACAAGGCTCAATCGTCCAGTAACGGGAGGATGAACAAACAAAGGCGCTACTTGCGCATTTGTTCATTTGTGGCCATTCACTGAGCAAACTCATCCCGCAGTTTGTTAGCGGTGGCTTTAATCTGAGTGCCTAACTCTACGTTTAGAGCGGCAGTCTTGATCAGCTCCAGTGTTGGCACCAAGTATTTCTCGCGGCTACGCAAAAGCCGTAATTCAAAGATGAATTCAACGTGAGAGTCGTGCTTCAGGGTTAAAGTGGCGATCAAGTGTAGTTTTAAAAGGACAGTTGGTGGTGGGGAGATCGCTTAATGAACTTCTCTAAACGTTTTGACCAATGCGCCACAAAACGCCGGAAGGATCAAAAAGACAGAAATCACGCATTTGCCAGGCTTGAAGTTCAATGGGTGTAATTCGGACGCCATACTTTTCTACGACACCACTGTTAAGAACTTGCCCCCACCAAGCGTCAACATCCTCAACAAGGATGTGCATCATAAAATTTTCAGCAAGGGCTTCTACACAATAGTCCTGAAGGAGAAAGCTAACCTTCTCAAAATGAAAGTAGGCAATACCATCATCGTCAGAATCCATCGTGAAGCCTAGGTCTTGGTAGAACTGTTTGCTAATTTCAAAGTTCTTGGAAGGCACAAAGGCTTTGATTTCGGTGATGCGCAGGTTGGGCACGTTGGATCCTTTCATCGCTCTGGGCCTAGAACCAATAATCGGCGACACATTTACCATCTCGAGGTAAATCATCGAAAGTGTTCAAGCCATCAAAGTGATCGATGGGGATATTTGCAACAGCCGTTGGATCTGAAAGTCTTAGGTTTACAGCGATTCGTGTTTGACCTGTTTCATCCTTTTGAAGCCCACGCCAGAAAGCCATACATCCACAGTTTGGGCAGAAGTGAAACTCTAGAGCCTTGCCCCTCACATAAGCATTTGTTTCACCCCGCGTTTTGATATCTTCGTCAACATAACCGTATGCCCATAAGACGCCATACCTTCGGCAAGCTGTGCAATTACACGCGGTAGCAGCATCGGGCTTCTCATCTAATTGCCAAGTAACAGAGCCACATAAACAAGTACCTTCAATCATTTTTATCACCATACAAAAAGTTGTGTAGATTTTGGCACAGGAGATTCTTGCTTTGATCAAATAGCACTTTTGAATAAAGTTTGGGGTATGGAAGGTTGTTTAAGGCTGCGGTGGGGTTTAATTACATTTGTCTTTAACGATGTCATAGATCAATGGCACCACATTGAATAGTCCTAAGCCGTGATCGTTTTTTAAGCAGTCTGGCTTTACTGAATTC
Organism: Comamonadaceae bacterium; assembly: GCA_027488115.1. Classification (GTDB taxonomy): domain Bacteria; phylum Pseudomonadota; class Gammaproteobacteria; order Burkholderiales; family Burkholderiaceae_C; genus Limnohabitans_A. The sequence continues at coordinate 1,562 of JAIYCG010000007.1, forward strand.
TTTACATCATTAGCAAATTTCTCGATTTGCTTTTTAGACGCTTTGATAGATTCTTCTTCAACAAGTTTCTTGACGGGTGATTGACTTGACTTAGTTAATGAATCTCGCCACTTTGGAGAGATATTTAAGTTCAATGTTTTAGGCTCAACAACTTCAGGTGGAAAAGTTGGCTGAGTGATTGAATTTTCGCTTTGATTGCTTTGGGTTGCGTCAAAAACAGGGCTTGGCAATGAGACAACATTAGGAACAACAAGTTGTTTAGGTTGATTTGGCAATGGCTTGGCTTCAGTCAAAACCTCAAGTAGTTTCATTTCAACAACTTGGATTGTTGATGTCTTTTTGTCTAATCTGAATGAGTGATTAGCAAAGAAAATTAACGGCGCGAAAGTCATCAGCGAAGATATCGCTAATGGAAAAAACTTAGGTAACTTGTTGGTAGAACTAAATGAATTAAAGCTACTCATCCTTCAATAATAAGTTAAGAGCGAATAAATGGTTCAGTTAATTAGAACTTTTGAAAAAAGTTTTTGAGCTTGGCGGTTGGCTGAGAGTGCATTTAGCGCAATATGGCTAAAACTCAAAATCTAGCCTCTCACAAATACAAACTTAGTTAGTTGGTAGATTTGAAAACATCGCCATCAGCAATAGTTCTCTGCCAATCGCAATTATCCAGCTTGTCTGCCGTGCTATCGAGTTCAAGTGGCGATCAGGTGTCGATTTGCATGACAGTTGGTGATCAAACGCTCAATGACCAGCTGATTTGCTTAGAGGCACCGCAGGTGTACCGTCTCCATTGATCCTATGCTTGGCATAAACAACATGATCTGCAGGATAAGTTACCCAAGAAAATGCTTCATCAGCAAACATGTGAGTATCAACCTTAACCAGTGAGGGATCGTCAAGTGTGCCAATCATCATGACCCTGCCGCTTGGAAATCTTTCGCTTGTAAGTGAGACTGTGGTGCCGCAAGTTGGGCAAAAATGTTTGTAGAGCTTTCTGCCATGCTCATCACTTTGGTAAGTGTATGTTTGGGGTGTGTCCCCAGAAAAGATGACGCTTTCATCCAAATAGGACAATCCTGAACGATGCGCGGTGCCTGTGTCTCTTTGGCAGAATCTACAGTGGCAGGCGAATGTTGCTCTTGGTTCAGTGAGCAGTTCATAGCGGATTTTTCCGCAGAGACAACCGCCATTCATTGTGGGCATAGAGAACCTCATTTTTTCGGTTTTGGATAAGTTTATAAAAATATAACTTAAATTGCGCTACAAAGATTTTTTACGCAAGAATTGTCAGCCCAAACTATGACGCCTTCAGATAAAAATTGAATTTTTCTAATATGAATAAAACACCAGAAAATCTACAACCCGAAAGCTGGCATCGTTATTTTGCTATCAACACAAATAACACTGCTTGGGGCATGTCTGAAACACTTGAAGATGTGCTTTCCAATACTGAACTGCTTGATATGGCTCATGCTTCAGCTTGGCATTGGCGAATTGTTGGAACTCCTCTCAATCAAATGCGAAGCACCATGTTGTTGGCGTTAATTCATGCACGAATGGACATGGGTCCAAGTGCTTGGAGATATGCGGAAAGCATGAAAAAGTACTTCACTGAAATCGCTGAAACGCCTGACTGGGAGTTAGCTTTTGTATATGCAATTCATGCATGGGCAGCTTTGTCTTGCGGCAAACTAGATGAGTACAAAGTCTCGTATCACAAAGCAAGCTTATGTTTAAAAGCAATCAAAGACCATGAAGACCGTGCAGTCGTACTTAAAACTTTCAGTTTGATTCCAAAGATGTGAGGTTCAAATGTGCTTTGTCATAAACACACTCAACGGATCAAGTTTGTAATCCCCAAACGGTTCGCAGATTTTAAAGCCATTTCTCAAATACATTGCCCTAGCCGCTGAGAATGCATCTGATGATCCAGTTTCCAAACTCAATCGGTTTAGACCTTTTTGAGTTGCGTGATTGATGATGTGATTGAGAACAGCTTGTCCTATACCTTGCCGTAAAAACTTTGTCCTCGTTCTCATTGTTTTGACTTCACCGTGCTGTGCGTCAAGCGTTTGCAATGCGCCACACCCGCAAAGATCAGAGCCCTTCCACGCAGTCCAAAATGTCATATTTGGTTGTCGTAGTTTTTCTAAAGGTAATGCGTGCACACTTTCAATCGGGGTGTTTGCAAGCATTCCTGCCATATGCTCTCTCACAATTGACTGTGATTCTTGGCTTGACAAGTCGTCTAATTGAATATTGATGTTCATAAGATCTACTCATCTGAATTGGCGTGTGTGAACAATTTAAGTATACAAATTTCTCTCACAGACGCCCACTGCGTCAGAATCTTTCTGTCGGGTTTGTTTTTGCGGGTCTAGCCTGCTTTTGATTTGAAGTGGAGATCCGGTGTAGTTCAGGGGGAGAACTTTTAAGTTCATAATGAATCAACACCATTTAAAAGTACCCCCTCAAGTGATCGCTCAAATACTGACCCACACGCCTATTTGGGTTTACGGCTTGTTGATTGCCTTGATAATTTTTGGCATTCAACAGGCTCGAAGCCGAACTGTCAATGCTGTACTTGCCTATTTTCTTCCTTTCGGAATGATTGCATTGTCGCTCGCGGGCATCAACTCAAGTTTTGGTATTCAGCCTACTTCGTTAGCAATGTGGGCGATAGGACTTTTGTTGATGACAGGTATTGGATTTAAGTACTTTCGAGATGACCGCGTCACATTCAATCGATCTAGTCGGGTTTTTTTCATTCCTGGTAGCTGGGTGCCTTTCTTTGTGATCATGGCCATTTTCTTGAGTAAGTATCTTTTTGGAGTAATGAGAGCACTCAACGCAGACATACTTAGCAACCCAGCCTTTGTTGCTACTTTGAGTTTTGCATATGGATGTTTTAGCGGATATTTTTCTTCAAGAGCTCTGAACTTGATGATTAAAGCCAAAGCATCTTCAAGTACTACAACTCAGACAGATTCAATCAAGATCACCACCGATGTGTAAGTGTGAATTAGAGTGATAGAGAAATCCAATGGTCGTTTGATGGAGACATTTACAAAGCCAAAGCCTTTGGCTCAAACACTTTCAAATCGTTATCGCATCTATTTTTTAAGGGTTGGTGTCTTTAAGGGGCAAGCTTAGATTGAAACTTCATCGGCTGGTCGATTTGCTCTACAACCCGATTCTGTAGCATTTGCTTGAGTTCCCATGACGAGTTTGTGTCTATTGAATCGAAGGCCAACTTTTTTAGGATCGAATGTGACAGACTTGAGGTTTTAAATTGGGACATTTATATGAACAAGCTAATCATCGCAAGCTCTTTAATCATGCTTTCAGGTTGTGCCACACAAATTGATGGTCCTTCAGCAAGCGCTCGCTTAAGTCCAACCAAAGGCAACGCTACAACCGGCGTGGTGACTTTTAAAACCATAGGTTCTAAAGTCTTAGTCACTGCAGAAATACAAGGTCTAAAGCCAAACGCAGAGCATGGGTTTCACGTTCATGAAAAAGGGGACTGCTCAAGTGGAGACGGCATGAGCACGGGTGGTCACTTTAACCCCAGCGGTAAGGCACATGGCGCTCATGGCAGCAGCGCTCATCACGCGGGAGATTTGCCCTCTTTAGTTGCTGATGTGAATGGCAACGCGAAATTATCTTTTGAAACCTCAGCAATCACTGTTGATTCTGGCTCAGCAGACATTGTTGGTCGTGGCTTGATTGTTCACAGAGACCCAGATGACTATAAAACCCAGCCCACGGGAAATGCAGGTCCTCGATTAGCCTGCGCAACTATCTTAAAAACGATGCCAGGTTCTATGAACTATAAATACTGATTGGAAGCTGTGCAAAGAAATCACACCAAAGGAAACATAATTGGAATATAGCCCGGTGTACTGCGCCAATAAATCAGTCCTGCGTTGGCAGTGGCCATCATGATCAACCGCTAGCACTGTATGCATTTTGTTCGATTACAAATTAGGCGATTGCTTCATTTAGCTGAAACTGTTCTTTTGCACCATGGTACTAAGCCGCGCACCATGTACTTGTTGGCCACCATTTCGGCTTTCGATGGGTTCGTTCCCTTTTTGCCCGCAGAAGCATTTGTTGTTGCCTTGGGCATCTTGCAACCACAAAGAGGAAAAGTCATTGTGTTGCTGTTTGCATTGGCATCTGGTTTGAGTGCACTCATGTTGGCTTTACTGCTGGGCACTCTCAGTTCGTCCGCCGAATGGCTGGGTCTTCAGGTTCTAGGAGCGCAATGGGATCAAGCGTCCGACACTGTTCGAATTTGGGGGCCGGCTAGCATGGTGTTTTTGTCGGTTTTCCCCGACACTCCTCGCACGTCTATCGCCGCACTCGCTTTGATTGGTGTGGCACCCGAAGTCATCGGTCTGATGGTGTTGACGGGTAAACTGTTCCTTTATGCCGGACTCTTAGGTTTGATGCACTACTTGCCTTCAAGATTGGTGAGGTGGCGCAGGGCAGAGTCATGGTGGCAGAAATGGTTGCAGCGCCACGCTAGCCGCTTCGTTGCCTATTGTCGCCGCATCCGCTGGCTGGCGCGCCAACCAAATCAAACCTAGATATTTTCTATACCAGTGGATGCATCACAAAGTTTTCCGCAAGGACTTCCACACAAGAAGATGTACTTTCTAACCCTGCAAATGTTTTCAGGTTCGTTTAGAAAATCAATTTAAAAGTGTTAACAACTCGTTTCGGAATTTAGGTCTCGTTAAGCAAAGGTATCTTGATGTCAATAAAAAAAGTTGGTGACACGAACATTGAGCAGAAACACCGTCTGTCTTGCCATTGCGGCTCTGTGGTGTTGGAACTCAATTTGCCAAATGGAATTGTGAATCCCCGTAGATGTGATTGCTCAATTTGTCGCAGAAAGGGGACAGTGATTGGCTCGATTTCTTTTGAAGATATATCTGTCATCAAAGGGCTTGAGCATTTGCGTTTGTATCAGTTCAATACAAAAGTCGCTAAACATTATTTTTGTGGCATATGCGGTGTCTACACACACCATCAGCGACGCTCTCTGCCAGATCAATACGGTTACAACATTGGGTGCTTAGAGGGGGTTAATCCGTTTCTAATTCCCAATGTGCCGGTCAATGACGGTGTCAATCATCCATCAGATAAAACGAGACCTAACTGCCTGATTTGAATTTAGTTCAAAGAATACAAGCAAGTTATTTATTTGGCGCCTTGTATTTGGCAGCTTTGGCAGCAGCATTTGTCATAGCTGTTTTCATCGCTTTGGTTGAGATCAATTCTTCTACATGGATTTCAGTGAATGCACCGCTAGACATGGTGATCATTTGCGCTTCCGTAACTTGCTCAGCAGTACCTTCTACCAAGCACACGATGCTACCGCTTGAAATAGAGAAAAATATTTCATGAGTTTTCAGCCCTAAAGATTTGAAGAGAGCTTTTGCAGCCTCACCTCTGTCACTTGGTGAAGCAAGCATTCCTTGAAAAGCAATAGATGTGTAGGCTGAACGAACTAAATACAAAGCCATGGTGTTTCTCCTTTTTTAGATGGGCAACTGGCGTGCCAAATTGCTTCTGACCAAACTGCTCAATCTGAAGCACAGACTTAAATTTAACGTTTGATTGTTACAAATGAAATAGCTTTATCGAAAGACTAATTGGTGTTTACCCATGTACTGCTTGTTGATGTCCTTGTTCGGATTTGCATTAGAACTGACCAATTCGAACAATCGCCAAGTACACCACTCAGATTAAAATGACTTACCATTGAGATCAAGCATATCCAATTGTTATATGTCTTCAGCATCGATTCCAATCAAACTTGCAACGGTAGTTGCTTTTAATCCAGTCACCATCATTGAAAAAGCACTTTTCAATTTTGATTCAATTGGTGATCAGAATTTCAAGCTTTCAGGAACAGTTGCAGTTTCAGTTTCCGATGCGTTTACATTTGCCAACTACGCTGCAAATCCAAGTCTGATTTCGAGAGATGTTTACACCTCATTGACTTCAGGAGCAACAAACTGGACAGCAGAGCAGTTAGCCAATATCAATCAAATTACGTCAGATTTTCATAATTTCATTGCATTAGATTTTTTACCTGTCATTAATTTCACAGGTGCTACTCCTTTGGACATTGCGTCACAAACCAACATCAATATAAGCATTATTTATCGACGCGATTTGAAAATATCAGGTCAAAGTGCGGGGGGATCAGACTCTAACTTTCAGTATCCCAACAGCAGCAGCGATATTGTTTTAAATCTCAACGGTTTTGGCCCATATGGACTCGGTAATGATGAAACATTAGATTCCAGTAGTTTTGGCTTTCATACACTGATGCATGAAATTGGTCACTCTCTGGGGCTAGCTCACCCCCACAGTTCGATCATTAATGGCAACGCAACTGTTACAGCTGACTATGGCGCAACAAAAAACGTAGGTTTTGACAAACTTGGTTTCAAGATTGTTACGGCTAACGATATGAACAAAGAGTATTTCTCAATCATGTCTTACGACGATGTAACGTCAGCTGGTGCTTACAACACATTTGCGCAAACCCCAATGATCCTTGACGTCATAGCTTTGCAAGGAGCTTACGGTGAAGGTATTGGAACCACAGGGAGCGTTAACAACACTGTTATGCCGGGTGGTTCTGGTGGCGTGTCGGCTTATCGTACGTACTTCGATACTGGTGGCTTAGATGGTGTTAACCTTCAAAACTATCAAAGTGGTGCATACATGCACATGGGCACGACGATATCTGGTGCAAGTCACCTTGTGGGCGTTTCAATGAGCCTGGCTGATCAGAAAATCATGGCTTCTGGTGGCGATCCCATCTCTCTGAGATGGTTTTACGGCGAGTTTGAAAACGCTTCAGGCAGTGAAAAAGCGGATGTCATTATTGGAAATTCTTTGGATAATTCTATTATTGGTGGTGCAGGGGATGATCGGCTGACAGGCGGTTCAGGAAATGACAGCTTAGATGGCGGATCAGGGCAAGATGTGGCCATTTTTTCTAGCAAAATTGATCAATTCAAAATTCACAATAATTCAAGTTCAGCTGAGTGGGTCATCGCTGACACTTTGGGATATGAAGGTACAGATACCTTAAGGAGCATTGAGCGAATTAAATTTTCTGATACCAGTCTTGCGATTGATCTTGATGGGAATGCAGGAATTACAGCCAAAATCTTAGGCGCAGTATTTGGTAAACATTCAGTCAACAATAAAAGTTATGTTGGAATTGGACTTAATTATTTAGATGCTGGTTGGACGTATGACAATTTAGCAGCATTCGCTTTGGACGCATCTGGCGCAAAAAGCAGCGATCAAATTGTGAGTTTATTATGGAGTAACGTTTTCGGTATTGCGCCTACTGATGCACAGAAAAGCCCATACATCAAGATGTTGACAGATGGAATGACTGCTGGTGCGCTAGCTCATTTGGCAGCTGATACTTCTTTCAATGCGATAAATATCAATTTGATTGGACTGGCACAGAAGGGCATCGAATATTTGCCTTTCAACTGAACCCCAGAGATATTCATTGATTCAGATTCAGATTCTGCTTATGCGTATGAATTAATTTTTGGCGGGCTTAACTAACAAGCCAGTTGAGTTCAGTCATTTAGGTTTTTAACTCCGCTTGAACAATTACTTTGGACAAAGATTGATTCTTTGATTTCTTGATGAAAAAGAAAACCCTTTCACCCTATCAAGCTCTTTGCGTGTTCGCAAAAAATGTAGAGAAAGTCTCATTGTTTTACCAACAGGCTTTGGGATTGAAGGTCCAAGTTTCAGATAAAACGCACGATCTCCTGGTGGGACAAAACTATGAAGTCGTGGTGCACGCTGTTTCTAAAGCCTATGCACAAAGCATTGAAATTGATTCGCCGCCAAAACGAAGAGATGATGTAGCGTTGAAGCCTGCATTTGTTGTCGACGATCTAGAGATGGTGCGAGCCGCTGCCAAAGCCAATGGTGGGTTTCTCAAACCTATCAAGCAAGCCTGGCGCATTCGTGGCTTTATTGTGCTGGATGGGTGGGATCCAGAAGGCAATGTCATTCAATTTAAACAGGTGGATCCTGAATCAACGACTTCATAAAATAGCCCTAACGGTTAACTTGAGTGAAGTTTGCAAGCTCACCAGAACTAATGAGTCAAAGTCACTCTGAGTCAGACAGCATGGCTTTGAAGCCATGCATCGCAAACCGATTCAAAATAGTATGACGACCCTGTAGGCGGTGCTTTGAAGTTAAGCGCCGTGCCCTTTGATGTAGGTTTCTAAAAATTTGATCTGATTACCTTGCTGTTCAATGATGTTCTTAACAAGGTCGCCTACAGAAATAACGCCTATCACTTTGTTTTTTTCAAGGACAGGCAGGTGTCGAATGTGTTTGTGAACCATGATGGCCATGCACTCTTCCACGGTGTTTGAGAGCGCCACAGTCAGTGGTTTTTTTGTCATGATGCTTGACACAGTTACATCAGCCGAATTCTTGTGTTGCAACAATACTTTGATGGCGCAGTCACCCTGAGATACGATACCTAACAACTCTTCTTCTTCGATGACCAAGACGGCTCTGACGCGGAAATCTCGCATGATTTTCAAGACATTCTCAACAGGGTCGGTGGAACGTACAGAGTAGATGGTGTTTGATTTTTGATCTAAGACTTTTTTTACCGTTGTCATGAAAATGCACCTAAAAATAAAACTTATTTGTCTGTTGAGTCTGCTTGAACATTTGGACAGTGCTTCTAAGACATTCTCACCAATATCTTATAGCCTGCCTCGTCAATATTTCAATTTCAGTGTGAAAATGATTTAAAGAGAGTAAACACTAACTAAGCTATCTTAAGAGAAGTTTAAGAGAGGTTTAAGAGAAGTGAGCCTAAATGCACCAACGCAGCAACTAAGGCTAAACCCAAACCCACTGCACTGCGCGGGCGAAGTACCATTTCTGCCACGACCTGGGTGGGAAAAGAAAACGTTTGCTGTACAGCAGCGTGTTTAAAGGGGTGTGCCTTGAGAAACTTTTCATTGGTTGCCAAGATCATCATGTCGCGGCGGCTTCGATATCTCATCATTCCCGCAATTGACCAGCCAGGATCGGGCGGTGCGTTCCAAGCGTCTATGTAGCCTGCTACTTTGCGTGAAGCTACGACAGGGTGCCCACCGCCCGAAATCAAGACCCCCACAAATTGTTTGACATATTCCTGCAGCAGGTCTTTAGATTGCGAAGGAGCGCCAGTCAAAGGGTGGGCCACGGGGTGAGGAAAAAGCTTGACCAGGTTGCACATGACAAACTCTTTGCCGTCGTCAGTCTCTAGAAATTCGCGCAGTACGGCCCTGTCTGTGTGATGTGGTCCAGGCAAACCTGCGGTGATGTTCATGAACTGCTCTATCTCATCTGGTCTCAGAGGGCCGCGCCAATTGTCGTACCAGGCACGAAACAGGATATACGCCAAAAGGGCAGCAGGCCAAGCCCACCAATAGCCCAAGGAGTGAGATGCGGTCATAAACAATGCTTCTTGTTTGGAAATGGGTCAGACAAAGATCAAACACATTCGTGTTCAGTTGAGTGGCACTTTCACAACTTGAAGTAATATTGTCAAGTACCAGGGAGATAGACAGCATGCCAATTTACATGAAATGCCTGTTGATATGTGCTGGGGTTGCTCTAAGTTTGTTGTCCGGGTGTGGGGTCATAAGTAACCAATCTGTTTACGAGGGAATTCGTGGCAACGACAAAGCCAAGACAACAGGTACAACTCAAAAGCCCAACGCAATGCCTAATTACGACTCCTATGAAAAAGAACGCGAAGTTTTGAAAAAATAATCAACATGAATTCTGTTTTTTTAAATATCAAAAATTTTTATTCCCTGATCCATCGCGGCATACTCAAAGTCTCCGATTGCATGATCGCTGGCTTTCGCGTGGCGCTTGTATTGGGTGTTGTTCTGTATGCAGCAGGTATAGGCTGGTTTGTTTTTTATGCAGACAAAGTGAGCCTAGACGATCACACTGTTTTGGTCATGGATCTAAAAGGCGCGTTGGTTGAAGAGTCACCTGGCGGTTTGAAGGACAAGTTCATTGGTGAACTACAGGGCAATGCCACAGAGACAGTCCGTTTGCGCGACCTGGTCATGACTTTGGAGTTGGCTGCCAAAGACAAACACATTGACAAAGTTCTTTTGAAACTTGACGACTTTCAAGGCGGAGGTTTGGTTTCTTTGCGCGAAGCCGCCAGTGCCATTGAAAAATTCAAAGTCTCTGGCAAGCAAGTGCTTGCTTGGTCTAGCTTTTATGACCAACGACAATATTATTTGGCAGCGCATGCCAGCCGGGTCTTGTCGCATCCCATGGGTGGTGTGCTTATTGAGGGCTTAGGTAAAAATCGCAACTACTACAAAGATGCCTTAGACAAGCTGGGTATCAAGGCCAATTTAATTCGTGTAGGACAGTTCAAGTCTGCAGGTGAACCCTTCGTATTAAATGCGCCATCACAGCAAGCCTTGAAAGCGGAGGCGCATGTTTATGATGCTTTATGGGCTTTGTACACGGGAGGCGTCGAGAAGGCCCGCAACTTACAAGCCGGCAGCATTGATCAAAACATGGGCAAGCTACCCGATGCGTTGATTGAAGTCAAAGGCAACCCTGCCCAATTGGCCATGGATTGGAAGTGGCTCGATGGACTACAGACTTTTGAGTCCTTGCGTGAGTCGCTCATCAAAGAAGTGGGCAAAGACGAAGACATTCAATCTTTCCGTCAGGTGGATTGGAAAGATTACCTCGCCTCTGAAGCCAAAAAGGTGAAGGGCGATCACATTGCGGTTGTGGTGGCTGAAGGGGAAATCAGTGATGGCCGCGCACCTGCTGGGAAAATTGGCGGCATCTCAACATCCGAGCGCATTCGAAAAGCAGCTGAAGACAAAGAAGTCAAAGCCATTGTGCTCAGAGTTAACTCGCCTGGCGGCAGTGTTTTGGGCTCTGAACTTGTTCGCGAACAGTTGCAAATTGCCAAAGACAAAGGCAAGCCTGTTGTGGTTTCAATGGGTAATTTAGCGGCATCGGGTGGCTATTGGATTTCAATGGCGTCCGATGTCATCATCGCCGATCCAGCCTCCATCACGGGATCAATTGGTGTGTTTGCCATGTTGCCCACGGGTGAAGGCTTGATGAGCAAAATTGGCGTGAACACGGGAGGATACCAAACCAGCTGGCTTGCGGGTGCTTACGATCCTAGACGGGCACTAGATCCCCGTATGCAATCATTGGTTCAGTCGAGCATTGAACACATCTATGCCGATTTCATTGGCAAGGTGTCTGATTCTCGCAAACTAGAACTGGCCAAGGTCGATGTCTTGGCGCAAGGCAGAATTTGGACGGGTGCGCAAGCCGCAGACCACAAACTGATCGACCGCCTTGGTAGTTTTTCTGATGCTGTCGAAGAAGCCAGAGCTAGAGTGTCAAAACTCGATGGGGCCAGCAGCAGCAAAGAACTCCCGATAAAGTATGTGGGTCGCAAAATTTCTTCCATCGAAAAATTTGTCCAAAAGTTCTTAGGCCAAATAGGATGGCAAGAGGAAGAAACCAATGCCATACCTGATTGGCGTGTGATGTCTGCTCTTTCTGGGCCCGATGCACTGCTGCTGAATCACTTGGGTCATGACCTTGCTTGGTTGCAAACGGTCATTGAGAAAAAACAAGCCTTTGGTGCCGCCGCGCATTGTTTATGCAATGTTTCGCCCTGACAAGTCAGACAACTCGATTTTCGAATTTTAAAACTTACTTTTGCAAATGTTGAGCTAACAACAATGCCACATGGACAGCACTACGCTCTGTACCATCCATAATTTGATGTCGACAACTGGTGCCATCGGCTACCACGCAGGCATCTTCGCGGTTTCTAACGCTGGGCAACAAGTTGGCCTCGGCCATTTGCTTTGAAACTTCCAAATGCGATGCTTCATAGCCAAATGAGCCGGCCATGCCGCAACAACTGCTTTCAATCAAGTCCACTTTGACTTCTGGTATGAGTTGAATCACTTGAGTCACAGATGGCATTAAACCGAAAGCCTTCTGGTGGCAGTGACCATGGACCAAAATAGGTTTTTGAGCTGGCAACAATTTGGTTTTGAGCGAGGCAAGTTGACCGGCTTTGTTTTCATTTGCCAAAAACTCCTCAAACAACACGGCTTGCGTCGAAACAGTCTCAGCCATTTCTCCCAAGCCCATCACCAATGACTCATCTCGCAGCGTTAAAAGGCAAGATGGCTCCAAGCCCACAATGGCGATGCCTTTTTGTGCGAAGGGTAACAAGGCTTCCAACAATGCTTTGGCATGTTCTTTGGCTTTGTCGACTTGTCCGCTCGCCAAGTAGGTCCGTCCACAGCAAAGGTGCTGGCCAGGTGTGTTTTGCTGGGTGCGACTGGCTATGTGAACTTGATAGCCCGCCGCTGATAAAACATCGAAGGCGGCCCATGCATTTTCAGACTCAAAGTAGCCATTGAAAGTATCGACAAACAAAACCACAGGCTTGCTAGCCGTTAAAACCTCTTGTGCCGAAACACCTGCACGCGGGCTGTTGAAAAAATGCTCTTTTTTCCATTCAGGCCAAGAACGCTCTGCAGACAGGCCCGTCAGAGATTCAGCCAAGCGTGCCAACATAGGCGATTGGTTGCGAAGGTTCATAAGGCCTGACCATTGCGATGCAATGTGCGCATAGCGTGGCAAGTTAGCGATGAGCTTGTCCTTCAATGACAGACCATGCTTTTCGTTGTAGTGGTGCTGAACTTCAATTTTCATGCGCGCCATGTCTACGCCGGTAGGGCAATCGCGCTTGCATCCTTTGCAACCCACACACAAGTCCAATGCCTCCTTGACTTCTGAGCTTTCTAGGCCGCCTTGCAATTGGCCACTCAATGCCAATCGAAGGGTATTGGCCCTGCCGCGGGTCGCATGGACTTCATCTCGAGTGACTCTGAAACTGTGACACATGGTGCCTGCATCAAATTTTCTGCAGGTGCCATTGTTGTTGCACATTTCAACGGCTTTGGCCAAGCCTTGAGCCGGGTCTTGGCCTGTGCCGGGCAGCGTGGTTTGTTCGGTGGCAGCGTCGTTGTGAACGTTCCATGCGCTCCAATCCAATGCGGTTTGAATGGGAATGACTTTGTAATTGTTGCCAAAGCGCATGAGCGATGTGTCGTCCATTTTGGGGGGATCGATCATGCGATTGGGGCTGAGCAAGTTCAGAGGGTCCAGTTCATGTTTGATTTGGACGAAGGCTTGATGGATGCTTGGTCCAAACTGCCACTCAATCCATTCGCCTCGGCACAGACCGTCGCCATGTTCGCCGCTGTAGGCCCCTTTGAACTTCCTGACAAGTGCACTGGCCTCTTCGGCAATGGCGCGCATTTTGACAGGGCCATCACGGCGCATGTCCAAAATAGGCCTGACGTGCAATGTGCCTACAGAGGCGTGGGCATACCAAGTGCCTTTGGTGCCGTGCTTTTGAAAGACTTGTGTGAGGGCATCGGTGTACTCAGCCAAGTGCTCCAAGGGCACGGCACAGTCTTCAATGAAACTCACAGGTTTACCATCACCCTTCAAACTCATCATGATGTTGAGGCCTGCCTTGCGAACTTCCCACAGATTCTTTTGCGGCGCATCGTCAACCATTTCCACCACGCTGTTGGGCAAGCCCAAGTCGCCCATGAGTGCCACCAACTGCTTCAACTGAACTTTCAGTTTGTCTTTGTCGGAGCCTGCAAATTCGACCAACAAAATGGCCTCGGGTTCGCCAATGATGGCGGTGCGAATGGTGGGTGCAAAGGCTGGAATTTTCAATGACAAGTCAATCATGGTTCGATCGACCAACTCCACAGCAGTCAGGGTGCCATTGCCCAGCTTCACAATGTGTTGCGCTGAATCCATGGCTTTGTGAAAGCTGTTGAAGTTCACCACGCCCAAGACCTTGGACGTAGGAAGTTCACTGAGCTTCAAGGTCAGCGACTGGGTCATGGCCAGCGTGCCTTCGCTGCCCACCAACAAGTGCGCCAAGTTCACTTGGCCATCAGCGGTGTAGGGTCTGAGATTTTGGTTGTCAAAAATGTCCAGGTTGTAGCCGGCCACGCGCCTTAAAACTTTGGGCCAATGGGTTTGAAGTTCAGCTTGATGTTGCACCGCCAGGTGCTTCACAAACTCGCCTATTTGCTTGGCTCGGCCGGAGCTGTTTTCAAACAGTGAAAAATCAAGCAATTCACCGTTGCTGAGCCAAGCTTTGGCGCCCAACACGTTGTGCACCATGTTGCCGTAGGCAATTGAGCGGCTGCCGCAAGAGTTGTTGCCCGCCATGCCGCCCAAAGTGGCTTGCGCACTGGTTGAAACGTCTACCGGAAACCAGACACCCTGTTTTTTCAGAGAAGCATTCAGGGTGTCTAACACCATGCCCGGCTGCACTTCCACTGTGCCTGCCTGAAGGTCTAGGTTGAGAATATTTCGAACATATTTGCTGTGATCGATGACCAAGCCCACGCCGGTGGTTTGTCCGCATTGGCTGGTACCACCGCCTCTTGGCACGATGGGAACCTTGAGATCGCGGCAAATGGCCATGGCGGTGGCCACCTCTTCGGGGTGCTTGGGTACAAACACGCCCAGAGGTGTGACTTGGTAAATGGAAGCATCTGTGGCGTACCGGCCCCGGTCGGCAGCAGAAAACAGCACCTCGCCTTGAGTTTCGGTTTTTAAGCGCTTGGCCAATAGACCTGCCACCTCGTTGCTGGCCGCAGCGACTTGCTCGTAAGTTTTTAAAGCTGATTCAGGCGCAGAGGCTGTAGAAGTGTTCATGGAGGACTGATTCAACGAATGCTAGGGGTTTTTCCACATCAGGGAAATCTGAATTCCCGCTATTCTGTCGTTAAATTCAAATTAATTCTGAGGAATGCTTTTAAATGCTTCAGCTTGACTTTCATCCCACCGGCCGCCACTTCTTGCAAATCCCGGGCCCATCACCCGTTCCAGACCGAATTTTGCGGGCCATGAGCCTGCCCACCATTGACCACAGGGGCCCCGAATTTGGCGCATTGGGCTTGAAACTGATGGCCAATATGAAGGCCATTTTCAAGACCCAACACCCCGTCATGATTTACCCAGCCTCTGGCACGGGAGCATGGGAGGCTGCGTTGGTCAACACCTTGAGCGCAGGCGACCATGTGCTCATGTACGAAACCGGACACTTTGCCTCTTTGTGGTTCAAGTTGGCAGCCCGCTTAGGCATCAAAGCCGAGTTATTGGGCTTGCCGGGGGCCGAGGGTTGGCGCCAGGGCGTTGATGCCAACAAAATTGAAGAGCGTCTTAGGCAAGACCCATCGCACAGCATCAAGGCCGTGTGCGTCGTGCACAACGAAACCTCGACGGGCGTGACCAGCAACATCGCAGCTGTGCGCCGTGCCATTGACAATGCCAAACATCCTGCGCTGCTCATGGTTGATACCATTTCAGGTTTGGCATCAGCCGACTACAGACATGACGAGTGGGGCGTTGATGTGACTGTGAGTGGCTCGCAAAAGGGCTTGATGTTGCCCCCCGGCATGAGCTTCAACGCGTTGTCGCCCAAGGCCATTGAGGCTAGCAAAAAATCGACCATGCCCAAATCATTTTGGGCATGGGATGAGATGCTGGAAATCAACAAATCGGGCTACTACCCTTACACCCCCAATACCAATTTGATGTATGGCTTGAGTGAAGCTTGCGACATGATTTTGGGGCAGGGCCTGGATGTGGTTTTCAAGCGCCATGTACGCTGGGGCGAGGGCGTTCGCGCAGGCGTTCGTGCATGGGGCTTGCCCATTCAATGTGCTGATGAGGCTTTGTATTCGCCCATCTTGACAGGGGTGATGACACCCGAGGGTGTTGATGCAGACGCGGTTCGCAAAATCATTTATGAAAGATTCGATTGCTCCTTGGGAACCGGTCTGGGCAAAGTCAAAGGCAAGATGTTCCGCATCGGGCACCTGGGCGATTGCAATGACCTGACCCTGATAGCCGCGCTGTCTGCTTGTGAAATGGGATTGAAGTTAAGCGGAGTTCAACTGAACGGCTCGGGTGTTCAAGCCGCCATGGATTATTTTTCAGCCAACCCTGTTCCAGCCCTCATTCAAAATGGAAGGACCGCCTCATGAAACGCAGAACCCTCCTCCAAGCCACGGCCGCAACTGCCACAGTGTTGGCTGCGCCCATGATCAAGGCCCAAAGTTTGCCATCGGGTCCCATTCGAATTTTGGTGGGGTTCCCGCCAGGAGGCGGTACCGATGCATTGGCCCGTGTGTTGGCGCAAAAACTTCAAGCCATGTGGAACATCACCATCGTGATTGACAACAAGGCGGGAGCGGCAGGCGTGATTGCGGCAGACTTTGTGGCCAAGCAGCCCGCAGATGGCAACACCTTGCTCATGGCGCACATCAACAGCCACGCCTTGGCGGTCAGTTTGCAGCCCAAGCTGGGCTACAACGTTGAGCGCGATTTTTCGCCCATTGGTTTGGTGGGCGTGACACCCAACTTGCTCATTTGCAATGAATCGCAGCCTGCTAAAACTGTGAAAGATTTGGTGGCCTTGTGCAAACAAAATCCTGGTCGCATCAGCTTTGCTTCAGCAGGCGGTGGCTCGGCTCAACATTTGGCTTTGGAAATGTTCAAGTTGCGTGCGGGCATAGATGCCTTGCATGTACCCTACAAAGGTTCTGGCCCCGCGCTCACTGATTTAATTGGTGGCCAAGTTCAATATTGTTTTGAAACCATGACCTCTGCCACGCCGCATGTCAAAAGTGGCAAGGCTATTGCGCTAGCGCAGACCCGCACCAAACGTGCCAAAGGCCACCCCAATGTGCCCACCATGGACGAGCAAGGTTTTTCGGGATTTGACGCCACCACTTGGTACGGTTTGGTCGGCCCTGGCCGCATGAATCCCTCTATGGTCAAACGCATCAACGAAGACATGAACAAAGTCATGGCCATGCCCGATGTGATTGAAAAATTTGAACAATACGGTGCAGAAGATGGCGGTGGGTCGCCAGAGCGCTTTGCCGAATTCATTCGCAATGAAACTCAGAAGTGGGCCAAGGTTGTGAAAGAAGCCAAGGTACAAGCTGATGCTTAAGACATGATGCCAAAGGTGCTTCGAATGGGTGCTGGCGCAGGCTATGCCGGTGACCGCATTCCGCCAGCTTTGGCTTTGGCTGAAAAAGGGCAACTCGATTATTTGGTTTTTGAATGCTTGGCCGAGCGAACCATTGCATTGGCACAGTTAGAAAAAACACAAAACCCACAGCGAGGTTTCGATCCCTTGCTCGGCGCTCGCATGAGAGCCGTATTGCCTGCTTGCATGGCCAACGGGACTCGCATCATCACCAACATGGGTGCGGCCAATCCATTGCAGGCAGGGCGAGAAGTGCTGGCGGTTGCCAAAGAGTTGGGCTTCTATCAAGTCAAGGTGGCGGTGGTGTTGGGGGATGATGTGCTTGAAATACTGCAAGCGGCATATCTTTCTGAGCCCTTGATGGACAGCTCACAGCTTGTTGCCGATATTCAGCACTTGCTGGTATCTGCCAATGCGTATCTTGGCGCTGAGGCCCTTTTGCCAGCTTTGCAAACCGATGCCCATGTGATCATCAGCGGCCGTGTGGCCGATCCTGCTTTGTTCTTAGCGCCGCTCATGCACCATTTCAAATGGCGCGCCGACGATTGGCCGCTGTTGGGCAAAGGGGTGATGGTGGGGCATTTGTTGGAATGCGCTGCTCAAATTACGGGGGGCTATTTTGCCGATCCTGGCTACAAAGATGTGCCCAACTTGGCGCACTTGGGCTACCCGCTGGCGGAGGTGAGCGACAACGGTGAGGTGATCATTACCAAACTTGAAGATGCAGGCGGATGTGTCACGGTGCAAACTTGCACGGAACAATTGCTTTATGAAATAGAAGACCCAACGCGATATCTTCAACCTGATGTGGTGGCCGATTTTTCGCAAGTTCAATTGGTGCAAGTGGGTGCAGACCGAGTACAAGCTGTGGGTGCCAGTGGCACCACTCGTCCTGATACGCTCAAAGTAACTTTGGGATACCGCGATGGGTTCGTGGGGGAAGGCCAAATGTCTTACGCCGGGCCAGGCGCTCAGGCCAGAGGGCAGTTGGCCCTTGACCTTGTGAAAGCCAGATTGGCCGAAGCGGGGTATGGCCATTTTGAAGCGCGCTACGACCTCATTGGTGTGAACGCCATTTTGGGTGACAGTTTTCCAACAAAAAAGTCTGCACATGAATCAGCTCATGAACTTGCTCATGAAATCGTTTATGAACCCTCAGAAGTAAGAGCCAGAATTGCAGTTCGTGTGAATACACAGGCAGAGGCCCAACATGTGGCCAATGAGGTGGAGGCTTTGTACACCAACGGGCCCGCTTCGGGTGGGGGTGCCAGCAAATCGGTTCGTGAAGTGATTGCAGCTGCATCGATGCTCATGCCAAGAGGCGCCATTCAAGCTCATACCATTTTGTTCGATGCATCCCGGGAGATTGACTGAGATGTTGTTAAGACAAATAGCACACACCCGAACAGGTGACAAGGGCGATCGATCGACCATTTCAGTCATTGCCTATGACCGGAAAAATTTTGAGCTGCTCGAAAAATGGCTGACCTCAGAAAAAGTACGAGCCCATTTTGAAGGCATTGTGAAGGGTCCCGTTAGTCGATACAGCCTGCCCCAACTGGGCGCTCTTCATTTTGTGATGCACAATGCTTTAGGTGGGGGCGTCACGCGCTCATTGGCCCTTGATGCACACGGAAAATGTCTGAGCGCCAAACTGCTCAGCCTTGAAATTGAATAAACTTGTTTTGATTCTTTGGAGACACCATGAAAAATTTTCGGATGACGAGTTTGAAAAAAAACTTGCTGAATTTGTTCTTAGGCTTTGGCGTTGCGCTCATAGCCACGCAAGCACAAGCCCAGGCTTATCCCAATAAACCCATCAAGGCTATCGTGCCTTTTGCTGCTGGCAGTGCCACCGATCAAATTGGCAGGGCCTTTGCGCAAAAAATGTCAGAAGTCTTGGGCCAACCTATTGTTGTTGAAAACAAAGCGGGTGTAAACGGCATGTTGGGCGCCGATGCGGTGGCCAAGTCAGCACCCGATGGTTACACCATCCTGATAGGCACCAACAGCACCAATGCGGCCCTCAAAAGCCTGATGAAGAAATTGCCCTACGACCAAGACACAGCCTTTGCGCCCATTGGCTACATGGGCTCCGTTCCCCTGATTGTGGCTGTTAACAATGACGTGCCTGCCAAGAACTTGAAAGAGTTTGTGGACATGGCGAAGGCCAAACCCAATATGGTGACCTTTGCGAGTGCTAGCACGTCGCAGTTGGTGTCCTCTGAAATGTTGGCCAGCATGGCAGGTGTGCAAATGACACACGTACCCTACAAGAGTGGCCCTGCGGCCATGACCGACTTGATTGGTGGCCAGGTCAACATGTTCACCGCTGACTTTGCGGTCATGTTGCCTCAAGTCAAAGGTGGCAAAATTCGTGGCTTGGCCGTTACTTCTACTCAGCGCTCCAAAGCCATCCCTGAGTTGCCCACTGTCAATGAAGCACTCGGCTTGAAAGACTACGAGTTAATTGCTTATTTCGCCATGTTTGCGCCTGCAGGTACACCGGCCGACATGATTCAAAAACTCAATGCTGCTTTGAATGCTGCGGCCAACGACAAAGCCATCCTTGAGCGTTTTTCTGCGCTGGGTTTTGAGACGTCACCTGGTTCTCCTGAAGCGCTCGCGCAGCGTTCTAAAACTGAAACAGCCAAATGGGCTAAAGCCATTCGCGAAGCGAAAATTGAAGCGCAGTGAACTGCGCTTCAAGGGTTTAAATCAGGCGTTCTTGTTCACATAGCCATAGGCTAAGTTGGTGCGGCCTTCGCCATGCTTTTCATAAATGGCTTTGTTGTAGGCAATTTTGTCGTGAGCCAATGCCGCGCGCTGATCGGGCTTGTAGTTGTAGATGCGCGCGTTGTTGTCACCAAAAATAGCATTTTTCACAGGACCATCTGCTGCGCCTAAAGGGGCGTATCCGTATTTGCGCTGAATTTCTTCTGGAATTTCAATTCGGCGCAGCGCCTCAATTTGCCATTGAGGAGCGCCCGTCCAAATGGCGTCGGTTCCCCACACCACATTGGATAGACCCAAGCCTTTGATCAGTTGACCCAGCATGACTGCGGCAAGACGAGGCTCGACCACCGTGGTTTGGGCAAATAACTGGCCTAAGTCGGCGTAGATGTTCTTCACACCATATTTGGCAGGCATTTCGGCCAAGTCTGTGATCCAGTCAATGCGGCCAGTGCTTTCAAATTGACCCCATGCATCTTCCGCTTTGCCGCCGCCCGCATAGCGATAGCCGCCGTGGTAAATGATGAAATTAAGCTGTGGCCAATCTTTGGCGGCTTTGGCTACATCGTCTACCCGTGAGTGTTTGAGCAAATGGGGGAATTGTTTCTCAACAGAAGGTGGGAACAAACCTTTGTGCACGCAGACATTCTTCAAGCCAGCTTTTGCAAATTTTTCATAAGCTGGATAAACCAATTTTTCATCGTCCATGAGCCAAGGATGCTTAGAGAGGTGTTTGTTGGTGTTGTCGCCGATGGTGTAGCCCTTCATGGAGTCTGGCTTGAGCAATTCAATGGCCTTGTCAATTTCTTCCAACCATCCTGGGTAGCCTGGTGTGAAGATGGCATGTGACATAGAACGCTTGCTGCCAGCAATGGCATTGATGCTGGCTTTGTATTTGGCTTTCATCTCGTTGGTCAGGAACCAATCGCCGGGAATTTCTGAAGGTGCACCACTGATGCAAGCCACCTTGGTGTCACTGTCCAAATAGATTTCTTTGATGTAATTGGCAAACTTCAGATCTTCAATGGTTTGTGCACCTGTTTTGATGGCGGGGTTCCATCCAGCCTTGCCAACAGACTCACGCTGTGCAATGAAGCTTTGAATTCGCGTGTCATCGCGCAAGAAATGCGTGTGCATGTCCATGATGAACTGGCCAGAGAGTTTTTTGGCGCGCTCATTGGCCATATCGGGTGTTTGTGCTTCTGCGCGGGAGACTCCAAAAATAGGGCCGTAGGTGTCGTTCATGGCCACAAAAGCGGCAGCCATGCCAGAGGCACTTTTGAAAAACTTGCGGCGGGAAGTCCCTAATTTTTTAGCCATTTCAGCGCCAATGGCTTTGACTCTGGCTTCGTATTCTTTTTGCTTGGGTGTTTGCCTTGAGGGCATGAATTCATCGCTGGAAACGCACTGAACAGGTATCGGAGACGGGAACAGCGAAGTCTCGGCCGTGTCTAGTTTTGACAATTCATCATCAGTTAAAAAACCCATGGTCAAATCTCCTTTAATGGTCAAGCGCCTGTGTAAACGGGTCCGGGTTGTGCAAAGTAGTTGCTTAGGATGTGATAAACCGTCAGATAGTTTTTGGAGCGCGTGCTGGTGTGAGCAATTCCTTGCATCACCACAAATTGCTTATCAGGATGCGCTAATTTTTCAAAGAATGCAGCCAAGTCTTGGAAGCTCGCGATGCCGTCGTATTGACCTCTTAGAATTAAAGTGGGCACATTGATTTTTTCAGGATCGCAAACAGGTAAGTTGGCTGACATGTCAATGTAGGTGCCAGTAGGAACAGAGCTGTCCAACGCCAAGACAGCATCTGCAAAAGTTTCAACCACACTCATGTCGCTGGTGCCTGGGTGGTCGCGAGTGAAAATACTGCGAATCATGTCTCGGTCAATCGGCCTGCGGTTGCTGGCCAAATAGGCTGGCAGCCGTTTTTTTCTTTCGGCCAATGTGGGGCTGCCTTGGCCCGTCCAAACCATCGCGTCCAATACCATGCGCGCTACACGCTCAGGATGTCTTTGAGAAAACAATGCGGCTCTTAAGGCACCCGAGGAAGAGCCGTAGGTCAATAATTTCTGTCCCCCATTGGCTTTCATGATGTACTCGCTGACTGCTGCCAGGTCATCTGCGCCACAAGCAATATTGGCATTGACGTTGCGAGTTTTGTCAGAGCGTCCGTAGCCCTCGCAATCAAAACACCAAGTGTCGTAGCCTTGCCTAGCGAACCAGTCCATAAGAGAAGAATCGTTTCTCCCTTTTATTTGTAAATCAAACACTGGGGTGGATGCCATGGAGGAGCCATGCACAAATAAAATAGTGCCGCGAAACGCTTTAGGAGCTTGGGCCAGTTTCTTGTTCCACATGAAAAGCTTGACCGACTCAGAATCTACCTTTTTGACCGTCCAGTGCGCTTGCCCAGCCACCTCTTGTAAAGCAGTTGGGCTAGCTTGAGCCGCTGCATCACTAGCGCTCAGAGCACCTGCTGTTGCCAATGCTGAGCTGGCTAAGAAAAATCGTCTAGATTCAGAGGGTTCGTTTGTAGTGGTCATATGGTTCCTTTTTGAATTTCGATCCAAGGCAATGACTGTTTTGTATGGCATCAAAACACAATGCAACATTTCTGGATTTAGGATTTACCCTCATAGGCCAAGCGCCCCTGCTAAGACTCGAATACATTCGCATTGAAACGCACTCTGAAATCATGATTTACTTTTACAAAAAAAATTCTCAACTCAATCAATTTTTACGCCCCTTGCGCTTGGCCATTTCCCTCATGGTGGCCATCGCCTGCTTGCAGGCATGCAGCGTTTTGCAAACTGAAACCTATGCCCCTCAAAGAGGGCAGATGGGCAAGGATGTCATGTGGCTGCCCACCAGCGATGACTTGGTCTTTAAGTTGTTGGAAGTTGCAGAGGTGGGGCCAACCGACGAGTTAGTAGATTTGGGCGCAGGAGACGGAAAAATCCCCATTGCGGCAGCACGACAATTTGGCGCACGGGCTTGGGGCATCGAATACAACAAAGATTTGGCAGCTTTGGCGCAGCGCAATGCACAAAAAGCAGGCGTTGCAGATCGGGTTCGCATTGTGCATGGCGATATTTTCAAGGAAGACTTCTCCAAGGCCTCGGTGGTCACTTTGTATTTGTTGGAAGAATTGAACGCACAGTTGCGCCCCACCATCTTGGACATGAGGCCTGGTACGCGTGTGCTTTCCAATACGTTTTCGATGGGCGACTGGGAGCCCGATCAGGTGATCCGGGTGACCAATGGCACAGGTTATTTTTGGACGGTGCCTGCCAAAGTGGCAGGTCTTTGGACCTTGTCTGGCTTGGACGAAAAAAGCACAGCCACATTGAAATTAGACCAAGCTTTTCAGAGGGTAGGCGGGTCACTCACGCTTGATGGGAAAACTCAAAATTTGATGGGTGCTCGCATTGAGGGTGCTGCGCTTCACTTCAGTTTCATCAATGCCGATGGGCTATTGAAAGCTGTCAAAGTGATTGTGAATGGCAATTCACTTTCAGGAGAGGTGACGGGGCCTTATGGCATGGTTGATATTCAACCCCAACCCGTGAAGGTAGAAGGCCATCGGCCTTGACTTGCAGTTTGAGGGGTGACTTGGCCCCCTTTTTGAAGGTCTCTGACGCAGACGATTGAAAGAGTGATTTTTCTAAAAGATTATTGCGTGCAGGTGCGCGTTCTGCTGATGGTGCCGTCGGAGCTTTGCACCTCTGTCCAAGGCGTGCAGGTTGGATTGGCTTGGGGTGTGTAAACGGGTTGCTGCTGAATGACGACCGGATTGGGCTGAACATAGACAGGCTGCCTTGTCGCCTCATAAACCAAGACGCCGCCAATGACAGCGGGCACCGCCCAACCCCAGCCACCGCTGTAACCTCTAGCCCAATGACCATGACCATGACCGTGCCTGAAGCCATGCCCAGGGTGCTGAGCCATGGCAGATGCGCTAAGGGTTAAAAGCATTAAAACAAGCAGTTTTTTCATGGCTGTCTCCTGTGGATATCAAATCAACGTTTGAGGTCTGGGTTTGGTTTACTGGTGAATTTTTAAAAGAAAAGACAAAAAAATTAAAATTAGGTAGGATAGTTTGGATGCATTTTAATTCCTGAAATAGTTGATTCCTTCATCATGAAATTCCACGACAACTTCTCTGATTTCACTTCTCAGGCCATGGACGATGGTTTTGATGAAGTGGTCCAAAAGGACTGGGCCCCCGACCTGGTGGTCAAAAATCACACGCACCCCTTTGACGTCAGGGTTCAGGTCAGTGCTGGCCAAGTGCAATTAAGTCTTGCGTCAGGCACTCAGACATATGGGGCAGGGCAGGGCTTTTACCTTGAGCGAAATGTTGAGCACGCAGAGCAATATGGTCCAGAAGGTGCCCATTTTTGGGTAGCCCGTAAGTTGTAATGCAAAAATGCAAATTCGTTTAGCCGCCCTCGTAGCACTTGGCCTGACCTTGTGCTTGTCCCTACAAGCGCAGACGCCATTGCCAAGCCCGTCAATCGGTGCACAGCTTAAAGTTCATGGACTGCTTTGGGATGTCCACGAAGTCACAGTGGCGCAAGTGAAGCGATTTGCCCAAAGTACAGGCTTCATCAGCCGTGCTGAAAAAGAAGGCGGTGGCTACATCTACGAGTCTGGCTTTGTGCTGAAAAAAGGCTGGACTTGGCGTGCGCCTTTTGGAATTCCAGCGCAAGACAATGAACCAGCAGTTCATCTGACATTTGATGAAGCTCAAAAAATTTGTCAGCACGAAGGCAAGCGCTTGCCTCATGACACCGAGTGGGTCAATGCCGCTTTTGTCGAACAAAGATCGCAAGCCCCTGACGGTTTTGTTTCAGGTAAACGCTACCGATATCCCAATGGCGACAGTGCGCGTCAAAGTCATTGTCTTGAAGGCTGCGCTTCTTTGAAGGGTGCGGCACCCGCGGGCTCACTGTGGCGCGGAACAGGACACGTGCCAGTGATGACAACACGGCCTGGGGTGAACGGTTTGTATGACATGGGCGGCAATGTTTGGGAATGGGTTGATACAGGCAGTGGTGACGAGAGAGTCACCCGCGGGGCGTCTTGGTGGTACGACGCCAGCAGACAGGTGGCCGAAGATGTGGCTACCAAGCCAAGAGACACGCGAGTGGGCTACGTTGGTTTCAGGTGCGTTGCGGCGCTTTAAACGGCATAAAAATTGACAATTTTTGACAGAGGTCCTATGAATTTTGTTCCCATGGTTGAGCTCACACGCAACGGCATTTCTGAATGTTTGCACATGGGGGCTTTGGCGGTCACGGACATTGAAGGTCAATTGATTGCGCACGCTGGCAATCCAAATTGGATGTGTTTTACTCGTTCAACTTTAAAGGCCTTGCAAGCTTTGCCTCTGATTCAAAGTGGTGGCGTCAAACAATTTGGCTTTACTTCGCAAGAACTGGCGCTCATGTGCGCCAGTCACAATGGCGAAGACATGCACGTGGTACAGGTGTCGTCTATCTTGAAAAAAAGTGGCACGACACACAAACAAATGCAATGTGGATGCCATGTGCCTTATCGTTTTTCATTCAACGACCTGCCGCTGCCAGAAGGTTTTGAATACGACGAACGGCATCACAATTGCAGTGGCAAGCACAGTGGATTTTTAGCCTATTGCGCGCTGCACCAGTTGCCAACAGAAACCTACACAGACCTCACACATCCTTTGCAACTGCAAGTTCGCAAGGCCGTGGCAGACGTGGCAGGCATAGCTTCTGATGCAATGGCCTGGGGCGTTGACGGCTGCTCTGCGCCCAACTTTGCCATGCCACTTTCGAATTTGGCGCAGGCCTATGCACGTCTTGCTCAACCAGAGTCAAACGACGAATATGGGACCAGTCTGAAACTCTTAGGCGAAGCCATGTCTGCCCACCCCGATTTGGTTTCAGGCACTGGCAGAAATGATGCCGATTTCATGCGTGTGGGCCGTGGCGATTGGGTCACAAAGGTCGGGGCTGATGGTGTTCAAGTCATTGCCAGTCGCGCGCGAGGACAAGCCTTGGCAATCAAAATTGCCGATGGCAACAAGCCGGCCTTGTTTGCAGCTTCTGTAGAAGCATTGGATCAATTGGGATGGCTAGATTCTGAACAGCTTGAGGCCTTGAAGCCTTGGCGCTCTGCTGGATTGAAAAATATCAAAGGTGCAAACGTGGGTGAGCGCCGAAGTGTTTTCAAAATCCAAACGCTTTAACGAGCCCAGCTTACTTTGTAGACCGATAAGGCAGTTAGCAGGCCATAGCCCACCATGCCCGCGGCAATGAGCGTGAACATTTCAGCGGCGGAGCCTTGATTTTGAGTCAGCCAAATGCCGCCTGCTGCCACCACGCACAATCTGAAAGTGCCTGCCAGCACAGGGCCTAATAGCTTGCCAGCGCCTTGCGATGCAAAGTACAAACACAATCCCAATGCGAAGAAGCCGTAGCAAGGTCCAATCCATTGGAAGTAAAGCGCTGTGTAAGACAGAACCAAAGGGTTGGATGTAAATATCTCAGTCCAAATGCCAGGCCAGAAGCAGACTAGCAATCCAATACAGGCGACCAAGGTGCTTGAGACCAATGCGCCAGACCAAGCGACTTGTTTGGCACGTTGAACCAAGTTGGCACCTAAGGCCATGCCCACCATGGGCAAACACGCCACGCCAAAAGCAAAGGTGATGGGCACCAACAAGAATTCCAATCGAGTACCAATGCCATATGCGGCTAAAGCCTCAGGTCCAAAACTCGACATTAAACGCGTGACCACCGCAATGGTGGCTACGGTTTGCAAAGAACTTAAACTGGACATGCCACCCACTTTCAAAATGTCGATGAACAACGCTGGCGACAAGGGGCTGTGAAAACTGAGCTTCAATTGGCTGCGAGGTGAACGCAAATAAAAGAACAAATAAACCGCGCTTGCAGAATAAGCCGCCACAGTGCCTGCAGCAACGCCAGCCATACCAAAACTAGGAACAGGGCCCCAACCCAAGCCCAAAATGCCACTCAGCGCGACTTGTCCGATGCACAAGGAAAGAAGGACCTTGGAGGGCGTGCGCATGTTGCCAGTGCCACGCAACACCGACGTGAATGAGTTTGTCAGCCAAATACTTGTAGCCCCTAAAAAGGCCATGTGCGCATAGTCAAGGCAATGCTCAAGCGCTTCACCTTGACCACCCATTGCCGTGAAGATAGGCCGACTGAACAAAAGAAAAATGACGGTAAAAAAGAGACCGATGCCGAGCGCAATGAGCGTAGCGTGCAAAACCAATGCGTTGGCCTTGGCCGTGTCATTGGCCCCCAAGGCTCGACTGATGGCCGAAGAAATTCCACCTCCCATGGACCCAGCAGACAACATCTGTTGCAACATGACCATCGGAAACACCAAGGCCATGCCGGCAAGAGAGAGAAGGCCCAATTGGCCCACGTACCAAGTTTCTGCAATGGTCACCAGCGCGCTGGCGGTCATGGCAAATACATTGGGTAATGCCAGCCGCCAAATGGTGGGAAAAATAGGCGCGGAGGTTAGGGCGTGTTGCAAATTGTCTCACTTATTTATTCTGAAAGACGGGTGCCCGTTTGTTCAAAAACGCATCCATGCCTTCTTTTTGATCTTCCGTGGCAAACATCGAATGGAACAAGCGGCGCTCAAACATCACACCATCGCTCAAGCCGCTTTCAAAGGCACGGTTGACGGATTCCTTGGCCGCCATCACCGCCAATCGGCCCATGCCGCAAATGACCAAGGCTGCGGCTAAGGTTTCTTCCATCAATTTGTCGGTAGGCACCACACGGCTGACCAAGCCTGAGCGCTCTGCTTCTTGCGCGTCCATCATGCGGGCCGTTAAAGCCAAGTCCATGGCCTTGGACTTGCCCACTGCGCGCGGCAACCGCTGTGTACCACCTGCGCCAGGAATGATGCCCAACTTGATTTCGGGTTGGCCAAACTTGGCGTTCTCAGCGGCAATGATGAAGTCGCACATCATGGCCAACTCACACCCACCGCCTAAAGCAAAACCGCTGACTGCGGCAATCACGGGTTTGCGAATGCTGCGAATGGTTTCCCAGTTGCGGGTGATGAAATCTTCTTTGTAGACATCGTTGAAGTTGTGCTTGGCCATGGCCGAAATGTCGGCGCCAGCTGCAAAGGCTTTTTCGCTGCCAGTGATGATGATGCAGCCAATGGCTTCATCTGCATCAAATGCCTTGAGTGCGGTGCCCAATTCGTCCATCAAGGGGCCATTCAAAGCATTCAGGGCTTTGGGGCGGTTCAGGGTGACGATGCCCACTTTGCCGCCTTCAATGCGGACTTCAATGTTTTCGTAAGACAAAAGGATTCTCCTATCAGGTTCAAATACCATCACCCCTGACTATAACGGGATGAAAAGCTACTTCAATCAAGGGAAAACATTAGCCAACCGATCGGTCGGTTAATGGTACATTTTCAATTTTAAAAATGAAGCAGCCCACAAGCAGCCCTCAAGCATTCAAACAGGACGTCACCATGACCCATGACCCCACTTTGTCAGTGAGCTTTGAAAAACGCGGCGCCGTGGCCTTGGTCACGCTCAATCGCCCCCAAGCCCTGAACAGCTTCACGCGCCAAATGCACCATGACTTGTGGGCAGCGTTTGACCAAGCAGAGGCCGACCCTCAAATCAGGGCCATGGTGTTAACAGGTGCTGGCCGAGGTTTTTGTGCAGGGGCCGATTTGTCAGAGTTCGATTTCACACCCGGCCCCGACATGGTCCAACGGGCCGATCCTGGCCCCATCATCGACCAAGCGTTCAACCCCACCACTCGCCGCATTCAGGCCTTGCGCATGCCTGTAGTGGCCGCCGTCAACGGCGTGGCCGCTGGCGCTGGCGCCTCCATTGCCATGGCTTGCGACATTGTCATTGCCTCACCGCAAGCCAGTTTTATTCAAGCCTTTAGCAAAATTGGACTCATTCCAGATGCTGGCAGCAGTTGGTTGTTGGTTGAGAGATTGGGCTTGCCGCGTGCACTGGCATTGGCCATGACGGGCGACAAACTCATGGCCGAGCAAGCCAAGGCCTGGGGCATGATTTGGGACGTGGCCGACGACGCTGTGGCCTCGGCTTTCGTCATGGCCGAGAAATTGGCCACCATGCCTACCAAGGCTTTGGTGGCTACACGCAAACTCATGGCGGGCGCTCATACCCGCAGCTTGTCTGAGCAACTTGACAAAGAGCGTGATGCGCAGTCTGCGCTGGGTCAATCGCATGATTACTTTGAAGGTGTGAAAGCTTTCTTAGAAAAGCGACCCGCCCATTTCAAAGGTGAATGAACATGAACGCCACGGTGACGAGCCCCGCAACACCTTCGCAAGCCGCCCTTGATTTGGCCAAGCAAGTGGGGGAGTCGATGTTTGCGGTAGACACTGCAAGCAAAGACACCATGGGCATGCAACTCATCTCATGCGAACCTGGCAAGGCAGTCATTCAAATGACCGTCAAGGAACTTCACTTGAATGGCCACAAAATTTGCCATGGTGGTTTTATTTTTACGTTGGCCGATTCCACTTTTGCGTTTGCATGCAACAGCTACAACAAGGTGGCGGTGGCTGCTGGTTGTAGCATTGAATTTTTAAAGCCAGGCCAATTGGGTGATGTCTTAACCTGTGTGGGCCAAGAGCAAACTTTGAGCGGTCGACACGGCATCTACGACATGAAAGTGACCAACCAAAAAGGCGATGTGATTGCCATGTTCAGGGGCAAGAGCGCGCAAATTCAAGGCACAGTCATTCCTGAGTAAAGAGACACAGCAGAAATCTGACGGAGAAATTTGTATGAGCACCCCCTCACGTTTGCCTTTAGAACCCATTGAAAAAGCCAGCAAGGACGAACTCCGCTCTTTGCAACTTAAGCGCTTGAAGGCAACGCTGCAACACGCCTACGACAACTCGCCGGTTTACAAAGCCAAGTTTGACAAGGCCGGTGTGCACCCAAGCGATTGCAAATCTTTAGACGACTTGGCCAAGTTTCCGTTCACCACCAAAGCCGATTTGCGCGACAGCTATCCCTACGGCATGTTTGCGGTGCCTCGCTCTGGCTGCTCGCGCATTCATGCTTCCAGTGGCACCACTGGCAAACCTACTGTGGTGGGCTACACCCAGCGCGACATAGACACATGGGCTACCGTGGTGGCACGCAGTATTCGAGCAGGTGGTGCACAAGCAGGCGACATGGTGCATGTGAGTTATGGCTACGGTTTGTTTACGGGTGGTTTGGGCGCGCACTATGGGGCAGAAAAATTGGGCCTCACGGTGGTGCCTTTTGGTGGCGGCCAAACCGAGCGACAAGTGCAACTCATTCAAGACTTTAAGCCCGAGATCATCATGGTCACACCGAGCTACATGCTGGCCATTGCCGATGAGTTTGAGCGACAGGGCATTGACCCCCGCAGTACGTCATTGCGCATTGGTATCTTTGGTGCCGAGCCTTGGACCAACGACATGCGCGCGGCCATTGAACAGCGCATGGGCATTGATGCCGTTGATATTTATGGCCTGTCTGAAGTCATGGGACCTGGTGTGGCCAGCGAGTGCATTGAAACCAAAGATGGCCCCACCATTTGGGAAGATCATTTCTATCCCGAAATCATCAACCCCGAAACTGGCGAGCCTGTGGCCGATGGCGAAATGGGCGAGTTGGTTTTTACCAGCCTGACCAAAGAAGCCTTGCCCATTATTCGATACAGAACGCGTGACTTAACCCGCTTGTTGCCAGGCACCGCACGCACCATGCGCCGCATGGAAAAAATCACGGGTCGCAGTGACGACATGATGATCATTCGCGGTGTCAACGTTTTTCCGTCACAAATTGAAGAGTTGATTTTGAAACGCCCCGAATTGGCGCCCCACTACCAATGTGTGCTCACTCGCGAAGGGCCGATGGACAACCTGAAGGTCGCAGTAGAGACTCGTCCTAACACCAAGCCAGACAGTCAGGAAGCCCTTGCTGCCGCCAAAATGCTGCAACACGACATCAAGGTCTACATTGGCTCGAGTGTTGAGATTGATTTGCGCGCAGAAGGCGGCGTAGAGCGCAGCCAAGGCAAGGCCAAGCGCGTGCTCGACCTGCGCGCCAAATAAGCCAAGGCTTTAAGCTGCGGCGCTGATCTGTGGTTTGAGGTCTGCTTTGACCTCTGCTTTGACTTCTGTTTTGACCTTGCTAGGGGTGCCATCCAACCAAGCGCTGGTGCGTTCTTGGTGCGCCTCATCGGAGCTTGTGTAGCTCAAACGCCAAGTATGGTCATCAGCGGGAATGTTCAGATCCAATACAAATACTTTTTGATCCCGCGTGACGGTGGCTTTGGCTTTCTTCTCGTTGCCAAGCAGCAAGGTCAAATCGTCTAATTTCTTCAATCGCCAAGTGGTCGATTTGGTTTTGCTGCTGGCCACAGCCCACCATTCGTCGCCAGCCGCCATGCCTGCTTTTTCTGCAGCACCACCGCGCAGCACCGCTTTCACTTGAACCACACCTTGGGTTTCTACAACTCGCAGACCCAGGCGCTGTGCCATTTGGGAGGGGTCTTCGTGCACCACAACGCCATGCGAAGACAGCAAAGTTTTGAGTGGCAGCTCTTGCGTGCTGTGCACCCAAGCTTTGATTTCTTTGTGCCAGCTGCGGCCTGTTTGCGCTTGTAATTCTGTCAGCAAGTCTGCTTCTGTGAGCGGCCCGCCTTGGCAGCGTTGCCACAAACCCCGCATCACTTGATCTAAGTTGCCAGTGCCTTCAGAACGCATTGTCAAATCTAGGCACAGGGCTACCAAGGCTCCTTTGGTGTAGTAGCTGATGGTGCTGTTGGGCGTGTTCTCGTCTTGCCGGTAGTATTTCACCCAGGCATCGAAACTGGCCTGAGCCACCGACTGAATTTGTCGGCCTGGTGCTTGCAAAACCATGTTGATGGTTTTGTTGATCAGTTTGAAATAGGTGGTGTCGTCAATGAGCTTGGCACGGCGCAAAAGCAGGTCGTCGTAATAGCTGGTGAAGCCTTCAAAAAACCAGAGAAGCTCTGTGTAATTTTCTTGGGTGTAGTCGTAGCGCTTGAACTCTGCGGGCCGCAGTTGCTTCACATTCCAAGTGTGAAAGTACTCATGGCTAATCAAGCCCAGCAACCTCACATACCCATCGGGCATTTTTTTCATGGCAAGGGCAGGCAAGTCGCGGCGATTGCAAATGAGGGCTGTTGAGTTGCGATGTTCTAAACCGCCGTAGCCCTCTTCAACCGTGTTGAGCATGAACACATAGCGTTTGTAGGGCGCACTGGCCGCAGGTTTTTTCTGATGCCAAAACTTGATTTCGGTTTCGCAAATTTTTTGAGTGTCGGCCACAAGTCGCTCGCCATCGAATGACGCCATGGCGCCGGCCACCACAAACTCATGGGGAATGCCGCAAGCTGTAAATTGGCCACGCCAAAAGTTGCCCAACTCAAAGGGGCAGTCGACCAGCTCGTCGTAGTTGCTGGCCAGATAGTCGCCGAAGCCTTGCTTGTTGACTTTGACGGCCTGCAAGCCGGAAGCCGCCAGCCAAGTACTGCCTTTGATGGCGGTCAATGTCAGTGCATGGGGCATGTCTTCTTGGCCATGCACTCTCAGGCACAAACTGGTGCCATTGAAAAAACCACGCTGTGTATCCAGCCATGCCGTGCGCACCGAGCTGTCAAAGGCATACACCTCATAACTCAATTGCAAGGCTTCTCCAGCCTTGCATTGAATGTGCCACTGGCTCTTGTTGTCTTGATGCACGGCAACTGCTTTGCCGGATTGTGAGGCTTTGATGCTTTGCAAGTTCTTGGCAAACTCGCGCACCAAGTAGCTGCCAGGTATCCACACAGGCAATGAGACCACTTGCCCAGCCGCTGGCTCTGCGATGTTCAAAACAATTTTGAAAAGATGGGAGTGGGTGTGGCTGGCATCAATGCTGTAATGAACACCAGAACTTATTTTTTTCGAACTCATGTTGCAGCAGCTCCAATCAAGCAACTGAAGGCGGCCACAAGGGTCAGGTGCCACCGCATGGGTAACCACTCTTGCAGACCTGCTTCTAAGTAGGTTTTGCGATCTACGGCATAGCAAATGCCTAAGATCAAAGCCAGCAAGGGCAAGCCTGCATAGGCGGGCATGGTAACCGCCACCCATGCCATCAAGGAAGGGACAACACCCCAACCAAAGTTGAACAGGGGTGCATTGTGCATACGGCTCACGTTTTTAAAGCCGATGCCCCAATGAATGCCGCCTAAAAAAGAAACAATGGCGGCACCGTAGCCTGCCATGGCCAAGGCCAAGAAGGGGTGAAGGTCGGGTTCAACCAACCAGAGCAGCACGGCCATGCCAACAAAAGGGGTCAGTCCTGTATAGGCCAAAAGCTTAACCTGCTTTCGAGTTCGATCTGCGTGCTCACTCATGGTTTCACTGCGTTCAACAAAGATTCAATTTGAGCGGCCTCAATGGCACCTGGCACGCGCGTCCCATCGGCCACAAACAAGGTGGGTGTGCCATTGATGCGGTTCTTTTTGCCAAACTCCACAATGGCATCGATGTTGTGGGTGTCACAGGCAACCGACGGAGGTGTAATGCCTTGCTGCATCCAGTCGTTCCATGTTTTGGCGCGGTCTTTGGCGCAAGCAATGTTGCGTGATTTGACTTTGGAGTCTTCGCCCAATACGGGGTACATCAGATGGTAGATGGTCACGTTGTCTATTTTTTGCAGGTCTTTTTCAAAACGTTTGCAATAGCCGCAATTGGGATCTGCAAAAACGACTAACTTGCGCTTGCCGTTGCCTTTGACTTGGGTGAAGGCAAACTTCACTGGCAGACTGTCAAATGGAATGGCCGAAAGCTTGTCGTTTCGCTCTTCCGTTAAGTTGCGTTTTTGCTTGGTGTCAATCAAGGCGCCTTGAATCAGAAAGTCGCCTTTGGCATCGGTGTAAAAAATCTCATTGCCCTGAACACGAATTTCAAAGACACCGGCCATGGGTGTTTTAGAGATCTCTTCAATTTTGGGTAAAGAGGGCAAACGCTCACTCAAGATTTTTTTCAAATTGGCATCTTGTGCCATGACGCAGGTGCTGGCTACAAGCAAGCAAGTGGTGGTGAAAGCTCTCATGAAGCGCATGCTTTGATTATCCTAAGTGGCCGTGAGGCGATACATATTGCATCAAGCCTTCGAAGAAGATTTCATGGCTTCTGTGGCCATCCATTTCTTCAAAGGCGTGAATTGGTTGAAGGTCGACATGCCCCAGTTTCGGAGTTTTTTCAAGGGCAAGTCGGGTTGTGCAAACAGCCTTTGCAGACCATCGGTGACCATGCCCATGGCCATCACTTCGGCTTGACGCGCACGTTCGTAGCGCCGCAATAATTTGGGGTCGCTCAGTGGACGCCAAAACTCTTTGGCTTGAATGACACGAGACAAAGCAATGACATCTGCCAGTCCCACATTCAAGCCTTGCCCTGCGAGCGGATGAAGCGTGTGTGCAGCATCTCCAGCCAGGACAAACGATGCGGCTTGCTTGCTTGACATTGAGCCAGGCATGGATCCAGGCATCATGCCAGTCCAACGCGCAGCCTTGGCCAACTGCAGTGGCCAAACAGCGCGCTCACTGATCAACTCCACGTTGCCAGCAATGCCTTGACTGGCCTCTAGCAATTGCGCGCAAAAACTGGCTGCCTCGCTGGTGCGCAATGTTTCTGCTCGCGTGGGTGTAAGCGACCAGACGACCGCCCAATCGTGACTGCTCTCACCGCCAATCGGCAGGAACGCCAAAATTTCTGGGCCATGTGTGTTGTGAAACCATTGCCGCGCGATTTGCGCGTGTGGCGCTTGCGTTCGAATGCGGCAAGCCAAGGCATGTTGCTCATAATGCTTGATGTCAAACTCAACGCCGAGCTCGGCGCGCGTTTGGCTGGCTCGGCCCTCGCAAATGACTGTCAAAGGCGCACTCACGCTGTCGAGAACTTCTTGAATCAAGGGCTGAAACCCAATTGCCTTGGCCAAATTGAATTCCAAGGCGGGCACATCAACCATCCAGTTCAAAGCATCAACGCTTTGTTGGGATGCGCTGAAGTCCAATTGACCACCTTGATCGCCTTCAATGTGCATTTTTAAAATGGGCGTGCAAGCGGGGCCTTCTGGCCAACAACGCAAATCCAAAAGCAGTTGCCGCGAGGCTGCGTTCAAGGAATAAGCACGCACATCGCTATGGCCTGGGGCTGAAGGTTGGGCAGCAGGATTTTTGGCCAGGGCCACACGCAGTCCTTGTGATGCCAACAGCAAGGCCAAGCTGCGCCCAACGATGCCTGAGCCTCGGATGCAAACGTCAAATTGGGTGGGTGAATGCGACATGAGTCTGATTGTAAAAGGCGTTCGAAAAGTCTTTAAAAGGCTTGTTCAGGTGAGTGTGCCCCAAGTCAAATCAATGCCATATTTCGCTCGCAAGGCCTCAATGTCTTCAGGGGTATCCATGTCGACTTGGAAGTGCGGGTTCATGGCGTGCCATGGGTGGCAATGCTGCGGATTGAGTTTGCGCCATTCTTTGCCGCCAGGCAGGTCTTGCGGGTTAGGCTTGCCAGTGGCAGACGTACCCTGTGAAAAATCCAACAGGTCAGACATGACTTTCTCTGACAACATCACCGGATTGCCAGGCTGCCCGTCAAACCATGGCTGAAGCATGTGGGTGCCCATTGGGCTGGCTTTGACCGCTGCGATCAGGGCACGCAAGTCGTCGGTTTCTAGCAGTGGTTGGTCGGCCAAAGCCACCATCAGCCATTGAGGTTGTAAGTTGGTGGCTTTGGCCAAACCTAAATGGAGCGAGCTGTTTTGACCGTCTGTGGGCCTTGAATTGAGAACCTGATGGACCGGCATGCCGGGCAAAGCTTGCCCAGGCAAGCTGCTCTGCCACCTAGCGGACAGTGCGTCTTGTATCAATTCAGCGTTGTGTCCCAAGACCAGAACCGTTTCGTCGATGCCGGCCTGCTCGAGGGCGGTGAGCAGACGGTTGAGCAGTGTTTGCCCATCACGTAGAAGCAAACATTTAGGCCGGCCGCCCATTCGAGAGGCTGTGCCAGCGGCCAACACCACTGCCACAATTCGCAGGCGAGGGCAGGGGGTGGCAAGTTGGCAATTCAGGTTCTTTTGCATAGTGGCCGCAGACAGGGTTCTAAATTAGACCACGCAGACCCCTTAAAATCTCAGATTCATCGCTGAATCCAAGAAAGTCTTCCATGAGCCTCAAATGCGGCATTGTGGGCCTGCCCAACGTTGGCAAGTCCACCCTTTTTAACGCCCTCACCAAAGCAGGCATTGCGGCCGAAAACTACCCTTTTTGCACCATTGAACCCAATACGGGCGTGGTGGAAGTGCCCGACCCCCGCCTGCAGGAGCTAGCTGCCATCATCACCCCCGAGCGCATCGTGCCGGCCATTGTGGAGTTCGTCGACATTGCCGGCTTGGTGGCTGGCGCCAGTACAGGCGAGGGCTTGGGCAACAAATTCTTGGCCCATATTCGCGAAACCGATGCCACCATCAATGTGGTGCGGTGTTTTGAAGATGACAACGTGATTCACGTGGCCGGTCGGGTCGATCCTATCTCTGACATCGAAGTGATTCAAACCGAGTTGTGCTTGGCCGACCTGACAGCGGTCGAAAAAGGCTTGCACCGCGTGCAAAAAACGGCGCGCTCTGGCGACAAGGAGTCCATCAAGTTGGTGGCCATTTTGGAAAAATGCCAAGCCGCTTTGAACGAAGGCAAGCCTGTTCGAACCATTGACTTCAGCAAGGAGGAACGCCCCCTTTTGCAACAGTTTTTCTTGATCACTGCCAAGCCCGCCATGTTTGTGGCCAACGTGGCCGAAGATGGTTTTGAAAACAACCCTTTGTTAGATCGGCTGAAAGAATATGCGGCTGCACAAAATGCCCCAGTGGTGGCCATCAGCGCCAAGTTAGAAGCAGAGATGTCTGAAATGTCAGACGAAGACCGTCAGATGTTTTTGGAAGAGTTGGGTCAAACAGAGCCCGGACTGAACCGTTTGATTCGTTCTGCATATGCATTGTTGGGTTTGCAAACCTATTTCACGGCCGGTGTGAAAGAAGTGCGCGCATGGACCATTCACGTGGGCGACACGGGCCCCCAAGCGGCTGGTGTGATTCACACCGATTTTGAAAAAGGTTACATCCGCGCTCAAACCATTTCGTATGACGATTACATCGCCTACAAAGGTGAACAAGGCGCCAAAGACGCCGGCAAAATGCGCGCTGAAGGCAAAGAGTATGTGGTCAAGGACGGCGACGTGATGAACTTCTTGTTCAGCAGCTAAGCACTCAAACTTTTTGTTCTGAAGTTCGAGACTCTTGAGCCTCTTCATGCGCTAAGTTTTCAATGAGGGCAAGCAGCACCTTTCGGGTGATGAGCAAATTGGCGGCGCTCACACCTTTGACTGCCACATGGTTCACATCAACCGCCAAGGGTACCAAGCGTTTCTTCAATGCGCGGCCTTTGGCCGTCAGGTGCACATACATGTTTTTGCGGTTCTCGGGTATTTGACGCCGTTCCACATAGCCCAATTCTTCCATGGCTTTGATGGCGCTGAATGTGGTGGGCTCCATCACGCCCGCTAAGTCGCTGAGTTCTTTTTGAGTCAGGCCATCGGCGGTCCAAAGAATGCGCAAGAAAGTCCAATGACCAAATGAAATTTGGTGCTGTTGAAGTCGCACCTGCAAGCGCTTATTGAAGGCCCGGCCTGCATCGCGCACCAAGTGAGCCAGACGATCATCGGGCACCGACTCGTGCCAGTGGCGCAGAATACTTTGGGTGTCGCCCAGCTTGGGTGTGCTTGAGTTTTTAGGCATGGTGAGCGGCTACCTGATGTTTCAAGCGGATGGTCTGACCTGTTTCAGAGGCTTCTAGCAAACTCAAACAAAGCTCAGTGGTGGCTCGCGCCCAAGCGCCAGTGTGCAGCAAAGGCTGTGCTAGCCGCAAAGCACCCCAGAGCTCGTCCACCACTTCTTTGCGCGGGTAGCTTGGAGTGGGAAGCGCTTCAAACAACTCTTGCTCGGGTCCGTAAATCCAGAGCCCTTTGGGGGTGAGCCGAACATCCGCTTTCTCGCAACTCACAATGACAGGGCCGAAGTGCTGATGCGAAGATTCATTGTGAGCAGTGGGTTGATAAAGACTACCGCCATAGTTGCGAGCTGCTTTGAGTTGAGTTTCCTGGTCTGTGGTGGTGGCAGTGGCCAATCTGTTGCGAGCCGTGCCATAGCGTTTGGCGCTTTCGGCAGCTGGTTTGGAGTTGCCAATTTCACCCACATGGTCCATCCAGACATCGCTGTCAAAATGACCATAACCGTTGTAGGTGAGGTTGGCAAAGGCGCCATTTTCAAATTTGAGAAGCGCGCTGTAGGCACCTTCTGTGGGTCGTTGGGGGTCCCATTGACCGGTGCAAGCCTGCACCGTTGAAACTTGACCACCGCCCAGCAAGCGAACCACATCGACTTGGTGAGAAGCTTGGCTGTGAATCACGCCACCGCCAAGGGCCGTGTTCAGCTCTTCTGGTCTGCGTGGGCGGTACAAAAAATCGGTGTAGTTCAGTGCGGTGATCATTTTGACTCGACCCAAGCTGCCCGATTGAATGAGTTCAAAGGCGCGCAAAACAGGCGCATTGAAACTGTGGCTGTGACCCACCATGAGTTGCACGCCAGCACTGTGGCAGGTCTGAATCATGTCGTCACATTCGCTCATTTGAATGGCCATGGGTTTTTCAACCCAGACATGCTTGCCATGCTTGGCTGCCATGGCGGTGTGTTCGGCATGCAAGCCATGGGGTGATGCGATGTACACCACTTCAACGTCAGGCAAAGCACACAGAGCTTCTGCGTTGGCTACAACTTGACCCTGGAAGTCTTTTTCAAATTGAGCGCAAGCCTCATTCAAAGGATCGGTTGCCGCAATCAATTGCACGCGAGGGTCTTGCAGAAAAGTGGGCAACATGAGGGTGAAGGCTCTGCCTAAACCAATGACGCCAATGCGAAGGGGTTTGATCATGGCGTTAAAGACTAATTTCGATCACACCAGATGGCGCACGCGAGACACAGACCATGATGTGATGGCGTTTTTCTTCGTCGTTCAAGACAAAATCGCGGTGTTCGACCTGGCCTGAAATTAAATCGACTTTGCAACTGCCACAGGTGCCGCTCTCGCAAGAACTGGGCACGTAATGTCCATTTTTTCTGAGCGCCTCCAAGATGCTCTCGTTGGCTGCAACTGCAATGGTTTGTTGCTTGCCATGGAGCTTCACTTCAAAGGCCTCAGCTGGCTCAAATTGCTGGCTGCCAGAGGCGCCAAAACTTTCAAAGTGCACTCGGCCTTGAGGCCAATGACCGG
The DNA here is from genome assembly GCA_027488115.1 of Comamonadaceae bacterium. Lineage (GTDB taxonomy): Bacteria > Pseudomonadota > Gammaproteobacteria > Burkholderiales > Burkholderiaceae_C > Limnohabitans_A. The sequence continues at coordinate 40,928 of JAIYCG010000007.1, forward strand.
ACATGTCGCGCACAGCGTCCATCAGCCCTTCTGGGCCGCAGCAGTAAATGTGAGCGGCTGTGGGTTTTTCTAAAACAGGCCACAGGTCGAGTCCTTGGTCTGGATGGCCACCATCAAAATGAAAACTGACTTGGCCCAATGGGCTTGCTTGGCTCAGCTCTTCAAGTGTGTCTACAAACGCGGCGCCTTCTTTGTCTCGGGCACAGTAGTAAAAGTGAAAGCGCGCATGGGCATGCATGGATCGAGCGTCGTGCATTTGCCTTAGCATGGACAGCAAAGGTGTGACGCCAATGCCGCCTGCAATGAAGATGACTTCATTCAGATGGTCGACCAAGCCGAAGTCGTTTTTCGGCATGCTCACTTGGAGCAGGTCGCCTTCTTGGACTTGTTCAACCATGCTTTGAGAGCCACCACGCCCTTGGCGTTCGTGCTTGATGGCCAGTTCGCAATAGGCCGTTTCGAAAGGGTTGTTGCAAAGAGAGTAATTGCGCTTTTGGCCACTGGGGGTTTGAACGGTCACGTGGGCCCCAGCCGTGAAGGTGGGCAAAGCATGGCCTTTGGGGTGCGCTAACCTGAAAAGCCAAATGTCTTTGGCTATTGGTCGTTTTTGTTGCACCAACAAAGGAAAAAGATCGGGCTCGTGGGTCATGAAAAGGCTTTGAACGATGGCGTGAAATGTGTCAATGAAAATTCTGTTGGAATTTTCTTCAAACTTGACAAACATCATGCTTATCCATTATCTTAGAGCTCTAAGAATATTTGCGCAAGTGTTTTACCATGATCACACCCGAAGAAAATGAACTGCTGTGCCAAGTGAATGGCAATGCGCCCATGGGGCAACTCATGCGCCGCCAGTGGCTGGCCATTTGCTTGGTCGAAGAGGTCTCGGAGCCGGATGGCACGCCCATCAAGGCCAGAATTTTGGGGGAAGATTTGGTGGTGTTCAGAGACTCCTTGGGCCGTGTGGGCGTGATGGACGAGTATTGCCCGCATCGCAAGGTTTCTTTGGTTTACGGCCGCAATGAAGATTGCGGTTTGCGTTGCCTTTATCACGGATGGAAAATGGACGTGGTGGGCAATGTGGTCGACATGGCCTCCGAACCTCAAGGCAGTGGACTGGCTCAAAAGGTCAAACACAAAGCCTACCCGGTCAAAGAGTGGGGCGGTTTTGTGTGGGCCTACATGGGGCCGCCTGAGCATCAGCCAGAATTTGTGCCGCCACCCTGGGCGCCCCAGGAAAACACGCGCTTGGCTGTTGCCAAGATCATCATTCCCTGCAATTGGGCGCAAATTCTGGAGGGTCAGATTGACTCTGCGCACAGCTCGAGTTTGCATTCCTCCGACATGGTGCCTGCACGGGTCGATGGCGCCAAAGCCACTGACACGCAGTGGCTTCGACCTTCCACCGACAAGTCGCCTCGCATGCAAGTAGAGCGCACCCCCTATGGTTTTCGCTATGCGGCTATTCGCCGTCCTATCAAGGATGCTCAAACCCATGACTACATCCGCAGCACCGTGTTTGTGGCGCCCGCTTCTGCCCTCATTCCGCCCAACGATCAGTACAACGTGGCCAATATGAATGTGCCCATTGATGACCACCACACGGCCTTTCACTTCATGGCTTGGGGCTCGCCTGAGACCACGCCCGACAGCGCCGCTTGGCGTGCGTTTTTGCATGCAGAAGTGGGCCCCGACCTCGATGCTCAGTTTCATCCCAAGCGCAACCATGCCAACTTTTTTGGACAAGACCGTGTTGCCATGAAGGCCGGCAACTTCACGGGTATCCAAGGCATTCCCAACCAAGACATGGCCATGTGGGTTTCCATGGGCCCCATCGTTGACCGCACCCACGACCGTTTGGGCGCCAGCGACATGGCCATTGTGGAATTCAGACAACGCATGCTCAAGGCGGTGCGCGACTTCATGGCCGGAGAGTTGCCCATCGGTACAGGTGCAAACGCAGTGCCTCGTGAAGTTTGCTCATACCAAGCGATCGTTCCCAAGACCACTGACTGGCGCAGCTTCGACGCACAACCGGTATAAACACAACTTCAGAAAAGGAATCCATGCCATGAAACGTCGTGATCTGTTGCTTGCCTCCGCGGCCCCAGTGCTGGGAAGTTGGCTGGGTTCAGCCTCTGCGCAGCCCGCTTTCAATTTCACCAAGCCAGTCAAATTCATCGTGCCCTACGCGCCCGGCGGTTTACCCGACACCGTTGCGCGCGTGTTCGCCCTTCGCATTGGTGAGCGCATTGGTCAAGGCGTTGTCATTGAGAACAAACCCGGTGGCAATGGAGTGGTGTCGGCGCAAGCCTTGGCCAGCAGTCCCAACGATGGCCATACTTTTTTGGTCACAGATGGCTCCATGTTCTCCATCAACCCCCTGATCTATAAAAGTTTGGCGTATGACTTGAAGCGCGATTTTGCGCCTGTGTCATTGTTGGCCAGATCACCTTTGTATTTGGCGGTGCATCCCAAAGTGCCGGTGAACACGTTGCAAGAGTTTGTACAGTATGTCAAAGCACGGCCAGACCAATTGAATTACGGCTCTTCGGGTATTGGCAGCAGCCACCACCTCACCATGGAAGCCATCAAGGCGGCCTTGAATTTGGACATTCGCCATGTGCCATTTCGGGGTTCTGGACAGTCTGTGCCCGCACTCATTGGGGGCCAAGTGGAGTGTTTGTTCTCTGCCTTGCCGTCTTTGGCGGGCTTTGCTAAAAATAACCAAGTCAAAATATTGGGCAGCAATGCAGGGCAGCGCTCTAACTTGATGCCGCAAGTGCCTAGCATTTCAGAAATCATTCCTGGCTTTGACTTTGCGGTGGTCATTGGCGCTTTGGCACCTGCCAATGCACCTGCTGGCGCTATAGCGCGTTTAAGCGCCGAGGCGGCGGCTGTGAACAAACATCCAGAATTGTTGGCCACCTTGGGCACGGCGGGCATTGATGCTGTGGGAAGTTCTCCCGCTGACTATGCCAAAGCCATTCAGTCTGAAAACGAGCGATTGGCCAAGGCTGTGGCTTTGGCGGGCTTGAAACCAGAATAAATAGATTCAATCAAACTTAAAGAAAAAACACCATGGCCAAATTGCCCCTGAGCTTCGCTTGCTGGAACTACGATCGCACACGCGCCCTGATGGACGGCAGTGTTCAAGTGGATGGCATCGATCTGAATTACTTGAATTTGCCGGTTGAAGAAACCTTCTTTCGCATGGCGCGGTTTCGTGAATTTGATGTGTGCGAAATGTCGCTGTCGTCTTATTGTGTGTCTTTGCACAAACCCGATCGGCCCTTCATTGCCATTCCGGTATTTCCTTCTCGTTTCTTTCGGCACTCCTGCATTTATGTGAATGCCAACTCAGGCATCAACGAGCCCAAAGATTTGATTGGCAAGCGCATTGCCAGCCCTGAATACCAAATGACCGCGCCGGTTTGGATTCGCGGTATTTTGCAAGACCACTATGGTGTACCTGTTGATGCGCAGCCCTATTTGTTTGGCGGCGAAGAGGAGACGGGGCGCATTGAAAAGCAAAAACTCAATCTGCCGCCTAACATTCAAGTGCACCCCATTGAGCCCCATCAAACCTTGTCGCAAATGTTGCACGATGGCGAGCTCGATGCCCTCTACACAGCCCGTATGCCATCTTCATTCTTAAAAGGTGACGGCAAAGTGAAACGCTTGTTTGAAAACTATGTCGATATTGAGCGTGCTTACTATCGCCAAACCAAAATTTTCCCCATCATGCACACCGTTGTGATTCGGCGTGAGGTGTATGAGGCCAACCGTTGGATTGCACAGTCGCTCACCAAAGCCTTCATTGAAGCGCAACGCAAAACCTACGAAGACCTCTACGAAACTGCCGCATTGAAAGCCATGCTGCCTTGGCTCACGGCTCACGTAGAAGATGCCCGCAAAGAGTTTGGCAATGACTGGTGGTCTTATGGTCTTGAGAAAAACGCAGACGTGCTTGAGACCTTCACGCGCTATCACCAAGAGCAGGGCTTGTCACCGCGCAAGCTCAGCCCCCAAGAGCTGTTTGCGCCTGAGTCGCTTGAAGCTTTCAAAATTTAAAGCTCGCATTTAAATCAAGCATTCAAAGCAAGCATTCACAGCATTCACGAAACGAGCCCTGCATGGAACTCTCACTCAGCACCGACATGGTGCTGATCATTGCTGCTTGCGCAGCAGCGATTCTTTTTGGCGGTATTGTGAAGGGCACATTGGGTGTCGGACTGCCTTTGTTTGCTGTGCCCATCATGTCGCTCATGATTGGCAGCACGCAAGCCATCGCCTTGGTGGCGGTGCCTGTCTTGGTCTCCAACATTTGGCAAGCTTGGCAGGAAGCCAGTTGGAAGGCCAGCTTGAAAAGATTCTGGCCCCTTATGCTCACGCAGGCCATCATGACGGTTTTTGCTGTGCACTGGACGCTGTCTTTCAGCGTCAAAGAACTCAATAGGTTGGTGGCATTTGCCGTTATTTTGGCCGTGGTGTCCATGCTTTTCAAGCCGAGCTTCACCATTCCGGCTGACAAGGAAAGATGGACGGGTGCCTTGGTCGGTACCTTGTCGGGCATGTTGGGGGGCGTGTCCTCACTGATGGGCCCGATCTTGATCAGCTACATGCTGTCTTTGAAACTCCAACGAGACGAGTTTGTGGGCGCTGTCAGTGTCATTTATTTAAATGCAGCTTGGCCTTTGTACTTGGCCATGTACAGCTTTGGTCGCATGGAAGTTGTGGACCTTGGCTATTCCGTATTGGCATTGCTGCCAATGGCCATCGGCTTAAGGACAGGTCAAAAACTGCGGCATCGCCTGAGTGAAGACGCGTTTAGAAAAGTCCTTCTCGGATTCTTAACCTTCATTGCCATTTTGTTGGTTGTCCGTTAAAAAGATACCGTCGCCACTATGAAGCTGTCTTGCAACTGGGATTAAAAAACCCACATCAGCAAGGAAGTCATGACGACATAACGTACCAATTTGCCTATGGCCATGTACATGGCACAAGGTAAAAATGGCATCTTGAGCCAACCGGCTACGGCGCAAAGGGGGTCGCCTACGCCTGGAAGCCAGGATAGCAGGCAGGCTTTGGGCCCGAGTTTTTGCAACCATTCAAGTGCACGCTGGTGCATTTTCTCGTTCATCTGGGACCTGGGCATATCATCCGGTCCTTTGCGTTTGCGGGCCACATTCAAAGCGTGGTGCGTGCCATAACCCATCCACCAACTCAACATGCCGCCCAAAGTGTTACCGGCTGTTGCAACCAAAATGGCTTGCCAAAACAAGTGGGGATTGAGCTTAACCAAGCCAAAGACAGCAGGCTCAGAGCCGAGCGGTAGAAGGGTGGCGGAGATGAAAGCGATGAAAAATACGGTCGACAAACCGAACTGGGGCAATGCCAGCCAAGCCAGGAGTTGAGTGATGTGGGGTGCTAACCATGCTTCCATTGGAGTCACAGTGTAGCCAAAGGTTTCCATTTTGATTTTTCTTTCAAAATAATTCCCTTGCTCAAATAATAAGCAATACAATCGTGCCTCCTTTTTAGGCAGCTGACCTTTCTTTTCCTTTCCGTCCACTCGTCCGTTTTTTCTGTTTTCTCCCATGCAAATCGGACCCTACGTCCTACCCAACTCTGTTTTTGTGGCGCCCATGGCCGGTGTTACAGATCGGCCCTTTCGTCAACTGTGCAGACAGTTTGGTGCGGGCTATGCTGTGAGTGAGATGGTGACCTCGCGCAAAGATTTGTGGAAGAGCTTGAAAACTTCTCGGCGCGCCAACCACGACGGTGAGCCTGGCCCCATTGCTGTGCAAATTGCGGGCACCGATGCCCCCATGATGGCTGAGGCCGCGGCCTACAACATTGATCAGGGTGCCCAGATCATTGACATCAACATGGGCTGTCCTGCCAAAAAAGTGTGCAACAAATGGGCGGGCTCTGCGCTGATGCAAAACGAGTCCTTGGCCATTCAAATTGCAGAAGCCGTGGTGGCTGCCTGCGCACCCCGCGGCGTGCCTGTGACTCTGAAAATGCGCACGGGTTGGTGCGATTCAGAAAAAAATGCCTTGGTGTTGGCCAAAGCATTTGAAAGCGTGGGCATTCAAATGGTCACGGTGCATGGCCGCACGCGTGAACAAGGCTACAAAGGTTTTGCCGAGTACCACACGGTGGCTGCTGTGAAAGCTGCTGTCAACATTCCCGTGGTGGCCAATGGCGACATTGACTCACCTCAAAAGGCCTTGGAAGTTTTAAAGCTGACAGGCGCAGATGCTCTGATGGTGGGCCGTGCCGCCCAAGGGCGTCCTTGGATTTTTCGAGAGATTGTGCATTTCTTGGCCATTGGCGAACACTTGGCGCCGCCCCTGGTGGTTGAAGTCAAGCGCGCCTTGCTTGCGCATTTGCAAGATCACTACAGCCTGTATGGTGAATTAACAGGTGTTCGTTCAGCACGCAAACACATTGGTTGGTATGTGCGTGATTTGCCTGGCGGTGATGCGTTCAGAGACGACATGAACACCTTGGAAACAGCAGAATTGCAATCTCGTGCTGTCGCAGATTTTTTTGAAGAAATGGCATCGCGCATGGAGCGCATGCCGCAGGCTTTTTCAGGCAGTTGCCCCGAAATGGCTTTGGAGACCATGGAATGACCAAGAAGAAAATTGACGAATGCATCCGCGATAGCTTGAACGCTTATTTTCACGACATGAATGGAGAAGAACCCACCGGCATGTACGACATGCTGTTGAATGCGGTTGAAAAACCTTTGCTTGAAGTGGTCATGAACCGTGCTGAGCAAAATCAATCACGCGCCGCAGAATGGTTAGGTCTGAACCGCAACACCCTGCGCAAGAAACTCCTTGAACACAAACTTTTGAAATAAAAACAATGAAAGCTCTTATTTCTGTTTCGGACAAAACTGGCATCGTTGCCCTTGCCAAAGCCCTTCACAACCTGAAGGTGGAACTTATTTCAACGGGTGGCACTGCCAAGCTGCTGGCCGAGCAAGGCTTGCCAGTGACAGAGGTGGCGCAACTCACAGACTTCCCTGAAATGCTGGATGGTCGGGTGAAGACCCTGCACCCCAAAGTGCACGGCGGTTTGTTAGCCCGCCGTGACATGCCCGAGCACATGGCTGCCTTGAAAGAACATGGCATTCAACCCATCGATTTGCTCATCGTCAATTTGTACCCCTTCGAAGCCACAGTGGCCAAGCCCGGTTGCACTTTGGAAGATGCCATTGAGAACATTGACATAGGCGGTCCCGCCATGGTTCGCAGTGCCGCCAAAAATTGGAAAGATGTGGCTGTGATGACAGACGCTTCTCAGTATGCTGGCGTCATTGAAGAGCTCAAGAACAATGGCCAAGTTTCTGAAAAGACTCGCTTTGCATTGTCTGTGGCTGCTTTCAACCGCATCAGCAATTACGACGCAGCCATCAGCGACTACTTGTCTTCTTACAACCTAGAAGAAGGCACCCGCCAAGAATTCCCTGCGCAGTCCAATGGCCGCTTTGTGAAGCTGCAAGACCTTCGCTATGGTGAGAACCCCCACCAAACTGCAGCGTTTTATAGCGATCTGTATCCTGCACCTGGCTCATTGGTCACGGCTGTTCAATTGCAGGGCAAAGAACTTTCATACAACAACATTGCCGATGCCGATGCCGCTTGGGAATGCGTGAAGAGCTTCTCCGAGTCTGCTTGCGTCATCGTGAAGCATGCCAACCCTTGCGGCGTGGCCTTGGGGGCCAATGCACTTGAGTCATACAGCAAGGCATTTCAAACCGATCCCACCTCTGCTTTTGGCGGCATTATTGCCCTGAACACCCAAGTTGACGCAGCGGCAGCGCAGCAAATCAGCAAACAATTTGTTGAAGTTTTGATGGCACCTTCTTATTCAGCCGAGGCGCTCGAAATTTTCAAAGCCAAGGCCAACGTGCGAGTGCTTCAAATCGCTTTGCCTGAATTCAAATCGGGTGGCACCGCTTTTGAACAAGGGCGCAACGCACAAGACATCAAGCGTGTGGGCTCTGGCTTGCTTATTCAAACCGCAGACAACCATGAACTTCAATTGGCCGACCTGAAGGTGGTGACCAAAGTGCAACCCACGCCCGCGCAATTGCAAGATTTGTTGTTCGCTTGGAAAGTGGCCAAGTACGTGAAAAGCAATGCCATTGTTTTCTGTGCCAACGGCATGACCATGGGTGTAGGCGCTGGCCAAATGAGCCGCTTAGACTCTGCCCGCATTGCCAGCATCAAGGCCGGTCATGCGGGGCTGAGTTTGCAAAACACAGTGGTCGCCAGCGATGCCTTCTTCCCATTCCGCGATGGCCTGGATGTGGTGGTGGATGCCGGCGCCAATTGTGTCATTCAGCCGGGCGGCTCAGTGCGAGATGGCGAAGTGATTGCAGCAGCAGATGAACGCGGCGTGGCCATGGTGTTTTCGGGAGTGCGCCACTTCCGCCACTAAGCTGTGAAATTTTGTAGAAGTGTGAACAACCAATTGAAGGCATGATGTAAGCCTGTAAAGACTCTTTGCGAAATCTCGCAACTTAGACATGATGACTGCATCAAACACTGCCCCTTTGTCGGCCATTTCTTTGGGCGTCCCAGTGGTCGATTCCCATAGCCACGTCATTGCCGACGATCCGGTTCGATATCCTTTAGCGCCCATGGGCGGCAAACAATCTGATTGGTCCAAAGAGCGCCCAGTGAACGGTATTGGCATGGTGCAAGCCATGAAGGATGCAGGCGTGTCCAAGTCCATTTTGGTTCAAGCTTCCACGTGTTACGGCCATGACAACAGTTACACACTCGATTGCGTCAAAGCCAACACCTCACAATTTGTAGGCGTCTATTCCGTCGACACCTTGCAAGCCGATGCAGTGGCTCAAGTGAAGCGTTGGAAAGACGCAGGCCTCAGCGGCATGCGGGTGTTCATTGCGGGTCATACTGCGGCGGCAGACCACAGTGTGCGTTTGGACGATCCAAGAGGTTTTCCAGTTTGGGAGTACATCTCAGAAAACCAGATTGCCATGTGCGTGCAATTGCGTGCCGACGGTTTGCCCCAACTTGAGACCTTGTTGAAGCAATTTCCAAAAGCCAAAGTATTGTTGGACCACTTTGCGCGTCCCGTTTTGGAAGAAGGCGCGCCTTATGCGCAAGCGGCCAGTCTGTTTGCCTTGGCCAAATACCCCAATTTGAATTTCAAGTTCACTACTCACAATGTTCGTGAATCCAAAGAAGGCAAGTCTACCCAAGAGGCCTTTAGCAAGGCGGTGGTCAATGCCTTCGGTGCCAATCGTATTGCGTGGGGCTCCAATTTCCCAGCCTCGGCAGGCGGTCTCACAAAGCATCTGCAAGAAGCGCTCGAAGCCACTGCTTCGTTGACCTTGGAAGAACAGCGTTGGATTTACTCTGGCACCGCTCATGCTTTGTACCCCGATTTGAACAAGTCTTAAGTAGCATGCCGGCCTCCATGACAACAGAGAAACTCAAACTGAAAACTTTGTTGGGCGATTACCCCAACACCATGGCCTTGAAGAATGGCGTGCTGCGCCCCCAACTCTTTGACTTCGAATTTGATCCGGTTAAAACGCCCAATCGCGCGTTCAAGCGCGTTGTGCGTGAATTGGAATTTGACGTAGCCGAATTGGCCTTGGTCACTTACTTGCAAGCCAAAGCCTATGGCAAGCCCTTGGCGCTGCTGCCCGCTGTGGTGGGTGAGGGCAGATTCCAACACCATTGCTTGGTTTACAACGCTGAGCGCGGCAAGGTCACAGTGGCACAACTCAATGGCAAACGCGTAGGCATTCGTGCCCATGCGCAAACCACCGTCACATGGGTGCGCGGTGTGTTGGCCAATGACTACGGTGTTGAACTGCCCAAGGTGCAGTGGGTCACGTTTGAGCATGGTCACTTGGCTGAGTTTCCCGATCCGCCAGGATTTGACCGTGCACCAGAAGGAAGCAAGATGGTTGACATGCTGTTGTCGGGCGATTTGGACGCCGCCATCATTGGCAGCGATTTGCCAGATGACCCCCGCTTGCAACCTGTTTTACCCGATCCGCATTCAGCCGCTCAAGCATGGAGCCAGCGTTTGCAAATGCTGCCCATCAACCACATGATGGCCATTGACATGGACCTGTGCAAAGATCGGCCCGATGTCATCAAAGAGCTTTACCAATTGCTGGGCAAAAGCAAAACCATGGCCAAGCATGACAACCCGCGCCGCAGTGTGCATGCTGTCAAAGGGGCGATGGACCTCACGCCCTTTGGCATTGAACCCAATCGCAAAGCACTTGAAGTGCTCATTCTTTACACCTACCAACAAGGCTTAATTCCCAGACCTTATTCGGTGGACGAGTTGTTTGATGAAACCCGTGATTTATTAGGAACATGATGAGCGCAGAAAATACCTTTCTCAAACGTCGCCAATTGGTCTTGGCCACTTTGTTGTCTGCAGGATGGGGCAAAACTTTTGCTCAGTCAAGTGGCGGAGTGTCTCGCATCATCGTGCCATTTGGTGCAGGCGGTGCACGTGAAATGCCAGCCCGTGCCATTCAGCAAGAGCTGTCACAGGAGACGGGTCAGAACTGGATCATTGAAAGCAAACCCGGTGCGGGTGGCGCTATTGGCACAGCCTTTGTTTCTAAAGCGGCGCCTGATGGCAAAACTTTGTTGATGGCTGCTTCCAGCCACTTTGTCACCTCTGCCATGGGCGCGCGTCCTTTTTATGATCCCGTGAAAGAGTTCGCGCCAGTGGCCAACATTGGCAACCAAAGTTATATTCTCATGGTCAACTCAAGCGTGCCTGTGAAGACTGCTGCTGAGTTTATTCAATACGCCAAAAGCAAGCCGGGCGTCTTGAATTACAACTCTGCTGGTGTTGGCAGCTCTACGCATTTGGCCATGGCGTATTTTGCAAAAACAGCCGATATCGACATGGTGCATGTGCCCTACAAAGGCACGGCCGAAGCCGTGACCGATGTGTCGGGTGGTCGTGGCAATGCAGTCGTTGTGCCCACCGCGGGCGTTGGTGTTTATTTGCAGGACACCCGATTGCGGGTGATTGGCATCACGTCTAAAAAACGTTCGCCTTTGTTGCCTAACGTTCCGACCTTGGCTGAATCAGGCTTGTCAGGTTTTCAATTTGAGTCTTGGTTTGGTTTGTTGGCCCCTGCTGCCACACCCATGCCTATTCAAGAAAAGCTCAACGCGGCCGTCAACAAAATCATCGTGAACAAAGACGTCAAAGAACGCTTGTTGGCTTTGGGCATGGATTCGCCGCAGTTGAGCTTGGAGGCCTTCAACAAAGTGTTCCTTGCCGACCGTGATCTGATGACCAAGATCGTCAAGGAAACTGGCATTACCCGAGAGTCTTAAGCCGAAGGCTCAGGGCTCGACTTAACGCAGCGTCTTGAAAATCTCGCGCGCTGCGCTCACTGTGTCGGCAATGTCTTGCGCAGTGTGCGCGCCGCTGACAAAGCCCGCTTCGTAAAGGGCCGGTGCAATGTAGACCCCGCGGTCTAGCAAGCCATGGAACAGCGTGTTGAACTTGGGGCTATCGGTCTTCATGACTTGAGGGTAGTTGCTGGGCAGGCTGGGCAACAAGAAGAAGCCAAACATGCCGCCTTCGCAGTCGCCTGCAAACGGCACGCCTTCTGCCGCAGCGGCCGCCGTGAGCCCATCCACCAATGAGCGTGTGGTGGCGCTTAACGCATCAAAGAAACCGGGCTTGCTAATTTCGGCCAAGGTGGCCAAGCCGCAAGCTGTGGCTACGGGGTTGCCACTGAGAGTGCCTGCTTGGTACACGGGGCCCAAGGGTGCCAGTTGTTCCATGACGGCGCGCTTGCCACCGAAGGCGGCCAATGGCATACCGCCACCAATCACTTTGCCCATGACGGTCATGTCGGGTTCGAAGCCGGGAATGCTCTTGGCATAAACGCTTTGCGCGCTGCCCAAAGCCACGCGGCAACCGGTCATGACTTCGTCAAACACCAAGAGCGCGCCGTATTGGCTGCAGAGTTCGCGGCAGCGTTTCATGAAGGGCACGCTGGCGCGCACAAAGTTCATGTTGCCAGCGATGGGTTCAATCATGAGGCAAGCCAACTCGTTGCCATGAATTTTGAAGGCTTCTTCCAGTTGCTCAATGTTGTTGTACTCAAGCACCAAAGTGTGTTGCACCACCTCGGGCGGTACACCCGCGCTGGTGGGGTTGCCAAAGGTGGCCAAGCCGGAACCGGCTTTGACCAACAAAGCATCGGCATGACCGTGGTAGCAACCTTCAAACTTGATGATCTTGCTACGACCAGTGGCACCGCGGGCCAAGCGCAGTGCACTCATGCCGGCTTCGGTGCCCGAGCTGACCAAACGAACCATGTCCATGGACGGCACCAACTTGAGCAGGGCTTCGACCAATTCAACTTCGCGCTCGGTTGGTGCGCCAAAAGAAAAACCGTCAAGCGCCGCTTTTTGCACAGCTTCTAAAACTGCGGGGTGGCCGTGACCCAAAATCATGGGGCCCCAAGAGCCGATGTAGTCGATGTATTTTTGACCGTTGGCATCCCAAAAGTAGGCACCTTCAGCGCGCTTCACAAAACGCGGTGTGCCGCCCACAGCGCGAAAGGCGCGCACGGGTGAATTGACACCGCCAGGAATGACTTGGCGTGCGCGTTCGAACAGGGTGTCGTTGAGATCAGTGTTTGGTTTCATTGATGGACATTTCAAAAAAATCTGCGTTGAGGTTAGGGCCTTCTGTTTCGGATTCGTCATCCTCTTCATCAGGGAGTGCCCAAAACAATCGATCGGGTATGACCTTGCCCATGCCCGGGCGAAAGCCCTCGTCTAGGCATCGGTCTAAATAGTGAAGCGCTTCACTGGCGGCGGCTGACAAATCTAGCCCGGTTGCAATCAAGGCCGCCAATGCTGCCGAGAGTGTTTCGCCAGCGCCACTGAATACGGCTTCAATTCGTTCAAACTTTTCATGACCGACCACGGTTTCGGGGGTGGCCAGAACATTGTCAATGTGCTGGTCATTGGCTGTGATACCCGTGACCAAGGTGTAGGGCACGCCCAATTCGGCAGCTGCTTTGGCAATGTCACGGGGCCCAGGATTTTTTTCGCTGGACCAATCGGGCAAGAGCCAACGCCGCAGTGTGCTGTGATGGCCCACCAGAATGCTGGTTTGTGGCAGCAGCAATTCGCGAAAGGCGTCGAGGTATTGGTCAATTTTGTCGTCTTCCCACCACGACAGGTTGGGCATGTAAGCGACCACGGGCACGCCATCGTAGTCGGCCGTGAGCTCTGCAATGATGCTGATGTTTTCAGGGCTGCCGGCAAATCCAACTTTAATGACCTGAGGAGGGATGTCTTCTAAAACAGCCCTGGCTTGATCGCCCACGGCCTCTTCATCGAGGGGGAAAAAATCAAAAATTTGGGCGGAATCTCGGGCATAGGCACCCGTGAGCACGGGCAATGCATGGGCGCCGACAGAGGCAATGGCCAAAACGTCGGCGCTGATGCCGCTGGCGCCGCTGGGGTCGCTGGCGTTGAACACCAAAACGCAAGCAATGACTGCTTCGGCCTCATTGTCGAGGTCGTCAACAGTCGGGTCTGACGGCGGTAATGTCGTGGTCATGAGTTACAGTGAAGCCCGATACAATCGTTTCATTCTATTCGACACTGGTGACACACGTGACTGATTCTAAAACTTGGATGTGCTTAATTTGCGGCTGGATTTACGACGAGGCTGCTGGTTGCCCTGAAGACGGCATTGCCCCTGGCACAGCTTGGGCAGATGTCCCCATGAACTGGACCTGCCCTGAGTGTGGTGCCCGAAAAGAAGACTTCGAGATGGTGGCCATCTAAGCGGCTTGCAAACGGCCATCCTGAGCCGTCTTCAGCTTGTTTTTTTCACCACTGCGTAGCGCGCCAAGGTTTTTTCTCTGGCCTCTGCGTGGTTCACGACCGGTAGCGGATAGTCTTTGCCCAGTTGAATGCCTGCAGCTTGTAAAGCCAACGGCTTGGCATCCCAAGGGGCATGGATGTCGGCACCATCTAGACCGGCCAACTGTGGCAAATACCGTTTGATGAACTTGCCCTGAGGGTCAAACTTTTCACTCTGCGTCACAGGGTTGAAGATTCGGAAATAGGGCTGAGCGTCGCAGCCGCTTGAGCTGGCCCACTGCCAGCCGCCATTGTTGGCTGAGAGGTCAAAGTCAATGAGGTGCTGCGCAAAGTATTTCTCGCCCCAGCGCCAGTCGACCCCTAAATCTTTGGTTAGAAATGAGGCCACCACCATGCGCAGGCGGTTGTGCATGTAACCCGTTTGGTTAATTTGTGCCATGGCTGCATCTACCAGCGGATACCCCGTGCGGCCTTCGCACCAAGCCGCAAAAAGGGCTTTGCCGTGCGGGCCATGGTCCCACTGAATGGCGTCATATTCGGATTTGAAACTGCGCTCGGCAACATGGGGAAAGTTGGCCAGAATTTGGGCATAAAAATCTCGCCAAATTAGCTCTGCCAGCCAAACACTGGCGCCCTCGCTGGCTTTGTAGCGGCGCCATGCCTCCAAGGCCAACTGCCGAATAGAGATGGTGCCAAAACGCAAGTGCACGCTCAAATAGCTGGGGCCTTTGATGGCTGGGAAGTTGCGGGTTTCTTCATACCGGTCAATGCGCTGAAGAAAGTCTTCAAGCAGTGCCTTTGCGCCCGAGGCGCCCGGCTTGATGTGAAGTGCTTTTAAATCGATGTTTTCAAAGTCGATGTCGGGCAATGTGGGGACGGGTAAGCGATAGCGGTCCGGCCTTGAAACCAAGGATTTGGCGTGTTCGGCCACTGCGTAAGGGGCTAAATCTTCAGGCTGAATTTTCTTGAGCCAAGCGTTTTTATAAGGAGTGAACACGGTGTAGGGGTTGCCAGCAAGGGTGAGCACCTCTTGCCGCTCAAAGACCACATGATCTTTGTAGGTATGAAACGCAATCCCTGCGTTAGCCAAGCCACCGCGCACTTGGGCGTCACGGCTTTGGGCGGCTGGCTCATCGTCATGGTTGGCAAAAACGGCTTGTGCCTCAATTTGCTTGGCCAAATGGGGGATTTCCTTGAGGGTGTTGCCATGCAACACAATGAGCCCCAGCTGCGGAGCCACAGAAGCTTCTACGCCCGCCTGAAGGGCCGCGCCCCTGATGAGCTCGTCCAATTCCACCAATGATTCTCGAATGAATGCCACCCGGCGATCTTTGGGGGGGAGGTGCTGCAGGATTTCAGTGTCAAAGACAAAGACGCAATGCACTTTGTTGCAGTTTTTGAGGGCGTGGAACAGCGCGGCGTTGTCTGCAACGCGTAAATCTCGCCGAAACCAGACCAAGCCGGTAGAAAAGGGTTTGTGCATGGGTGAGAGGCCGTTAAAATTGGGACATGTCTGCCGATTTTGCCTCCACTCTGCTCTCGCATCATTTTTTGATTGCCATGCCTGGTTTGGAGGACCCTACTTTTGCCAAGAGTGTGGTTTATTTGTGTGAACACTCAGAGCGGGGCGCCATGGGCTTGATCATCAACAAGCCCGGCGACCTCAGTTTGAAGCATTTGTTCGACAAAGTCGACCTCCCTTTGCACCGAGAGGACTTATTGAAGGCCAATGTATTGCATGGTGGTCCTGTTCAAACAGAGCGCGGCTTTGTGTTGCACGAACCCATCTGGTTGGCAAGTGCAGAAAATTCAGAAGCGTCTAAGTCCCCAGAAGACAGCAATGCGGATGAAGAGACAGATGTCGCCAATTCAGTAGAACCTGCCGCCTCCATTTATGCTTCAACATTGAGTGTGCCGGGGGGCTTGGCCATGACCACCTCCAAGGATGTGTTGGAGGCGCTGTCCAATGGTTCTGGGCCCAAGCGTGTCTTGGTGACCTTGGGATATGCCTCATGGGGTGAAGGACAGCTTGAATCTGAAATTGGTGAAAACAGCTGGCTCACCGTGGAAGCCAACCCTGACATCATTTTTGAAACGCCCATCGAGCAGCGCTACGAAAAGGCATTGGCTTTGTTGGGCTTGCAGCCTTGGATGCTTTCTACAGAGGCCGGCCACGCATGACACCAGACCAGGCGCTCACTGTGCCTGCGTCTCAGCAGAGTTTTTTGGCTTTCGATTTTGGGCTTAAACGCACGGGTGTTGCGGTGGGCAATCGAATGTTGAAACAGGCCACGCCGCAAGCCACGGTGGTGGCCGAGGGCGACGCCCGTTTTGTGCTGATTGAAAAACGCATCCAAGAATGGACCCCCGACGCTCTGGTGGTAGGTGTTCCTTTTCACCCTGATGGGGCCTCGCATGAAAACACGTTGCGTGCTCAAAAATTTGCACGCCAACTGCGTGGCCGCTTTGGTTTAAACGTTTACGAAGTCGACGAACGCTACAGCACCACAGAGGCCATTGCCAGTGGCGCCAAAGATGCTGACGCCGCTTCTGCTTGTATTATTTTGGAACAATTTTTAAGGAGTCTGCCGTGAGTGCATTGGCTTTGGATGCAGAGGCGCTGTACGGCGAACTCTTGCGGGGTGTGAAATCGATGTGCACCGCAGAAACGCGTTTGGTTGGCATTACCTCGGGGGGTGCATGGTTGGCCGAGCGCTTGCAAAAGGACCTGGGGCTGACTGGCAAACACGGCAGCATCTCGTCAGCCATGCACCGCGACGACTTTGCACAACGCGGTTTGTCGGCAGGCGGGCAAACCACCTTGCCCTTTGAAATTCAAGGCGCCGACGTACTGATATTGGACGATGTGCTGTACACCGGTCGCACCATTCGTGCGGTCATCAATGAGTTGTTTGATTACGGCCGCCCAGCCAACGTCAGGTTGGCCGTGTTGGTAGACCGCGGCGGCAGACAACTGCCTGTTCAAGCCGATTTCGCTGCAGCGCGCGTTGCCTTGCCCAACACGCAATCCTTGGCGCTGGCGCGCTTGGACAATGGTGAATTCAGTTTTGAAGTGCAAGCCCAAGACGAATCAAGTTCAGTAGGAAAAAAATAACAATGCTCTACAAACGCAACCCCCAACTCAACAAGAACGGCGAGCTCATCCACCTGCTGTCCACCGAAGGTTTGTCGCGCGACATGCTCACGCACATCCTAGACACCGCTGCCAATTTTGTGAGCGTCAGCGACCGTGAAGTGAAGAAGGTGCCCTTGCTGCGCGGCAAAAGCGTCTTCAACTTGTTCTTTGAAAACAGCACGCGTACCCGCACCACCTTTGAAATTGCCGCCACCCGTTTGTCGGCGGATGTGATCAATCTCGACATTGCGCGGTCCTCTGCCTCTAAGGGCGAATCCTTGCTCGATACCATCGCCAACTTGTCGGCCATGGCGGCCGACATTTTTGTGGTGCGTCACTCCGAGTCGGGTGCGCCT
The DNA here is from genome assembly GCA_027488115.1 of Comamonadaceae bacterium. GTDB lineage: Bacteria > Pseudomonadota > Gammaproteobacteria > Burkholderiales > Burkholderiaceae_C > Limnohabitans_A. Next base: position 58,321 of record JAIYCG010000007.1, read on the forward strand.
TACCTCATTGCACAGCACGTGGCACCGCATGTGCACGTGGTGAATGCGGGTGACGGCCGGCATGCACACCCCACGCAGGGTTTGCTCGACATGTACACCATTCGCCATTACAAAAAAGATTTTGCCAACCTCACGGTGGCCATTGTGGGTGACGTGTTGCATTCGCGCGTAGCGCGATCTGATATTCATGCCCTCACTACTTTGGGATGCGCTGAGGTTCGTGTGGTGGGCCCGCAAACCCTGGTGCCCTCCGACATGTCGCAAATGGGTGTGAAGGTGTTCCACAATTTGGAAGAAGGCATCAAAGATTGCGACGTGGTCATCACCTTGCGCTTGCAAAACGAACGCATGAGCGGCGCTTTGTTGCCCTCCAGTCAAGAATATTTCAAACGCTTTGGCTTGACGACTGAAAAGCTGCAGTTGGCCAAACCTGACGCCATCGTGATGCACCCTGGCCCTATCAACCGCGGCGTCGAAATTGACTCTGCCGTGGTGGACGGTCCCCAAAGCGTCATCTTGCCTCAAGTCACCTTTGGCATTGCGGTTCGCATGGCTGTGATGAGCATCGTGGCGGGCAATGAAGCTTGATGAAGCAGAAGAAGAAAGAACAAAGACCATGAAAATTTTGATTCAAGGCGGCCGCGTCATCGACCCCGCCAGCCATACAGACACCATGGCCGATGTGGCCATCTCGGCCGGCAAAATTGTGGCCATTGGCAAAGCGCCTGCAGATTTTCAAGCGCAAAAAACCATCGATGCCAAAGGCCTGATCGTGATGCCAGGCCTGGTCGACTTGTCGGTGCGGCTCAAAGAGCCAGGCCATGAACACGAAGGCATGCTCGATTCAGAATTGGCCGCGGCTGTGGCCGGTGGCGTGACCAGCTTGGTCTGCCCACCCGATACCGATCCCGTGCTGGACGAACCTGGCTTGGTAGAAATGCTGCGCTTTAAAGCAGAAAAACTCAATCGTTCCAAGGTCATGCCTTTAGGCGCGTTAACGCGCGGCCTCAAAGGTGAAGTGCTGACTGAAATGGTTCAACTCACAGAAGCGGGTTGTGTGGGTTTCAGTCAAGCCGAAGTGGCCTTAGAAAACACCCAAGTGTTGCAGCGCGCTTTGCAGTACGCCAACTCATTTGGCTACACCGTGTGGCTGCGTCCCCAAGAGTTGCACCTGGGCAAAGGCGTGGCCGCCAGTGGCCCCTTGGCCACGCGCATGGGTTTGTCGAGTGTGCCTGTGGCCGCAGAAACCATTGCCTTGCACACCATCTTTGAGCTGCTCAAAAGCACCAAAGCCCATGTGCACTTGTGCCGCATCAGCAGTGCTGCGGGTGTGGCTTTGGTGCGCCAGGCCAAAGCCGAAGGCCTGCCCATTACATGCGATGTCAGCATCAATTCTTTGCACCTGACCGACGCCGATGTCGGTTACTTCGACAGCCGCGCACGCGTGTCACCTCCCTTGCGCCAACAGCGCGACCGCGATGCACTGCGCGAGGCCTTGGCAGACGGCACCATCGATGCGTTGGTGTCCGACCATAGCCCCGTCAGTGAAGATGAAAAAGCACTGCCCTTTGCAGAAGCAGAACCCGGCGCAACAGGCCTTGAGTTGTTGCTCAGCTTGGCATTGAAATGGTCGCAAGACAGCAAGGTGCCTTTATCTCGCGCCATTGCCACCATCACCCACGAAGCTGCACGTGTGCTCAAACAAGATATGGGCCAGCTGAAAGTGGGCGCACAAGCCGACGTGTGCATTTTGGACCCTGAAGCGCATTGGCAAGTGACGGCTGAGAACTTGCGAAGTCAAGGCAAGTTCACGCCTTTCTTTGGCTACGACTTGCCTGGGCGTGTTCAGTGCACTTTGGTGGGTGGACAAGTGGCCTATCAAGCCTAAACATGCGCGCTGTCTTTAAATTGCTGCGTGGCATGTGGCACGTGCTGGTGGGTTGGGTCACCATCTACTTTCGGTTTCCACAACTGAGCCAACAACAACGTGATGCTCGCGTGCAAGTTTGGGCCATGCAGCTCTTGCGCATCTGGGGCATAGACCTAGAAGTGCGCGGTCAGCCTGTCGTTGCGGGTCCAGCGCTTTTGGTTTGCAATCACATCTCTTGGCTTGACATCTTGGTGATTCATGCAACCCGGCACTGCCGTTTTGTATCGAAATCGGAGTTGCGTGATTGGCCCGTGTTGGGTACCTTGGCCACTGGCGGCGGTACTTTGTACATTCAACGCGCGCAGCGCAAAGATGCCCTGCGAATGGTCAAAGACATGGCGCAGGCTTTGCGCAATGGCGACGTGCTGGGTGTATTTCCAGAAGGCACCACTGGCGACGGTATGGGCATGTTGCCTTTTCATGCCAACCTTATCCAGTCGGCCATTGAAGCGGATTCACCTATTCAGCCTGTGGCTTTGCAGTTTGTGGATTCTGACTCGGGTCAGATCAGCATGGCGGCACGCTACATTGACGATGACACCTTGTTGGCATCTGTTTGGTCTACCTTGAATGCGCAAGGCTTAAAGGCCGTTGTCAATTTTGGCCAAATGCAGACAGCTCAAGATCGCGACCGCAGGGCTTGGGCGCATGAGCTGCACCAAGAGGTTTTGTCACTTAAAAATAAGTGTATTGCGGCATGATTTTTTGGTTCCGTCTAAGATGTTGGCGGAGATAAACAACATGATTTCAAAAAATAGACGGCAATTGCTTTGGGTCACGGCAGCTTCTACCCTAGCACCTTGGACCACCGCGCAGAGTATTTACCCAAACAAGACCATTCGCTATGTGGTGCCCGTAGCCGCTGGAGGCGGCGCCGACATGATTGGCCGCGCTACTTGTGAGCGTTTGAACAAAGTATTGGGTCAAAGCATCATCATTGAAAACGTATCGGGTGGTGGTGGTGCCATTGCGTGTCAAAACGTGGCCAAGAGCACCCCCGATGGTTACACCTTGTTGCAGGCCTATGTGGCCACACACGGCACATCGCCTGCAACGCGCAAACTCAATTACGACGCGCTCAAAGACTTCACCCCCGTGGGCATGATTGGAACTGCGCCTAACGTGCTGTGTGTCAATCCAGGCGTACCCGCTACGGATGTCAAATCTTTTGTGGAATACGTGCGCAAGCAACCCGGCAAAATTGCTTATGGATCAGCAGGCGCCGGCTCCCTAACCCATTTGGTGGGCGAGCTGTTCAAGCAGCAAACCGGCTTGTTCATGATTCACATTCCTTACAGGGGCGTGGCGCCTGCCAATGTCGATTTAATTTCTGGCCAAACGCAAGCCTTGTTTCCCAGCCTAGCGGGTGCATTGCCGCACATTCGAAGCGGCAGAATGCGCCCCTTGGCCGTGACCGGGCCAAAGCGGCACGAATTGCTCAAAGATGTGCCAACCTTTGAAGAGCTTGGTTACAAGGGCTTTGATGGCCAGCAATGGTATGGCATCGTCGGCCCTGCAGGCATGCCACAAACGGTGGTCAAAACTCTGAGCGAAGCACTTGCGCAAGTGCTGGCACAGCAAGACTTCAAGGAAAAGCTTTCTTCTGAAGCCGTGGCTTTGATGCCTTTGTCGCCAGACGCATTTGCTGCCTACATGAAGGCTGACATTGAGCGCTGGACCAAGCTGGCGCGAGATCGAAAAATTGAGCTGGAAAGCTGAAACTTAAAAGACAGATGACCAGTGCCATTTAAGCTTTTTTTAAAATGTCCATGAGCTCTGTTCATCAAGAAATTTTTTCGGTCAGACCATAGGCGAAATGGCAAACTTAGATACTTGTTTGAGCTGCAGTTGCAGGCTATCAATCCTGTTGAAGGATACTGATCTATTTCACTTCAAAATCAATTGAGCGATTACCTTGCCTACCAATCGTATCTTCAATCACCAAGGTTAACTTATGTTTTCCCTTAGGTAAATTGGCTTCTTGTACAAATACGCCTGATTCTGTGACCTTGGCAACATTGAGGATTCGCTTTGTAATATCAATTCCCAAAGAGCCATAAAGTACTTTGAATGTATCTGGTTTAACGGCACTAGGCGGGGTTGGTTGAAACTTCAACTCTATGGGTGTGGGGCTGTTAACTGGGGTAGACAACTTCGGCGCAAAAAGCTCAATGACTGGCGCATCTTTTGGGGCAATTGATTTGGCCCTAAAAGGTGGAGTTGCATTGTTAGATGCGTTCATTTCATCTATTGATACAAGAAGTTGAGCGGAACAAGCCGATATGCTCAAGTAGAAAAGTATGCCAAGCAGTTTTTTCATGGCTGCGTCGTAATTCTGACACGGCGATTTTCTGCTGCATACGGCTTTTCAGGTACGAGAAGATCTGAAAATCCTTTGCCTTCACCTTTTAATCGATCGTTTTCAACACCCTTGGCAGTCAAATAGGCGATGACTGATTCTGCTCGACTTTGACTTAACTTCATGTTGTGCTGATCAGAACCTTGAGCATCTGTATGTCCTTCGACTTTGAACTTTAAATTTGCAAGACGTTCACTTTTGAGGGCTGACACTAAATCATCCAAAAGAGGACGGCTTTCATTTTTTAGAACAGCAGAATCCAAATCAAATTGAATGACCAGATCGACACTTTTAGGTCTAACAACGATGTTTCTTTTGCCAATGCTGCGAGTTTTTGGTTGATCCTCAGAGGGCGCTAATCTCTCAACCAAATCAGAAGCTGTACTTGACTTAAGTGGTGTTTGACTAAACGCAGTAGGGCTGACTAAGGATAACGCTAACAATAGTTTCATTTGACCTCCTTAATGGTAAGGAGTTTTGCACCAAAGCTTTCAGAACGGCCATCCGAAGTCGTTAGGAAACTGATCAGTGCAGATCTTCCACCCATGTCATTGAGTGCGTAAGTGAAAGGTTCTGCTGCGGTTGGCTCGGCCATTACCAATGTGTTTAGTTTTCTGGGTGTGTCTGAAACCAGAACCAATAAATTGTTTGTTCCTGCTGGTCCTGCAGCTTTCACTTCCCAATCAGGCTTTGGAATGCGAACAGTCTGACCAGCTTTGATCGCGTTGTTTTTGTCTAGACCATTGGGGTACAAAACATAGAAGCTTTTGGCATCACTCCCAAGAAGTATTAAGTAGATGTAGCCGTCATGGCTTGATTTGACACTCAGATCTAAGTTGTCTTTGCCTATTTTCATGACTTGCTTAGACAGGTTCACATCTACGACTCTGCGAGGATTACGCTGTTGTTCAATGTCTTTGAGTGTTGCTAAAGATGCTAAGGCTGGCTCAGTCGCTGAAATTTTCTCAGATTCAGGTGTAGTTGAAGCTTGAGTATTCGCCGGAGACGCCGGAGTTGGCGAAGGTAGGGATGTAACCGTGGGAACGGTCAGCACGGCTGTGGGCCTGGTTGCCTCAACAGGAGCGGAAGAAACAACAGCAGGAGGACGTTGTACTGGAATTAAATTCCTATTGCCTGTAACCGTAATATGGTGTGGCTTGATACCTTGTACGTTCTTTAAGCGGCTATCAACAAAGTTCTGAGCGCACTGCTGTATTTCTTCTAAACTAACAGCGCCTGATAGGTTGGTATCTTTCGCCTGACCCAGAAGGCAGTCTCTGATACCTTGAGTTGCAAGTCCACCTTTTCCTGGCTCATCAAAACTAACTTCGTCGGGTCTAGAAGAAGAGACCTGAACAAAGTTCTCTTTGAGTGCACCAAGCTTTGTGACTTCAGGTAACAAGCTGCGGGTTTTGTAGTTTGAGATCACACTGCAAGCATCTCCGGAGGTGCTTGACTTCATGTAAAACTTGGGCGTTAGCTGATTTTGAAGCAGTGCCCGTGTTGGAGACTTAGGTGGAACAACCCCTTCAGAGTGACATGCATCTATCAGTGTGATGAACTTGTCTGAAGTCTTCGATATTTTTTGGGTTGCACCAGCAAACTCCTGATTTGTAATGGTTGAGCCTTCATAGGTCAGAAGTCCTTCAACGCATTCGTTCCCAACTTGTTGTCTTGTGCCGTGTCCCGAAAAATACACTAAGGTTCTAGAGCCTTCGCCTGATGATTCTCCTAACTGTTTCAATGCATCTAAGATATTTCCCTTGGTGGCCTCAGAATTCTTGAGGTACTTCACATTGTTATTGGGTATCCCCATGGCAGACGCAATCTTCGCTGCACTGACCATGTCATGCTTAACACCATCTAGAGAATTAACGCCTGAGTATCCATATTCACCAACTCCAATAATTAAAGCTGACCTATTGGCCACAGGTTGGGCGACAGCAAAATTAGCCGAAATCAAAAGGGTGGCGATCCAAGTGATAGTTAACTTCATGGCACTCGTTTGACAAATTTGATGGCGTTGATGACGACTTCGCCCTTGTTGTTTCTCTCAAGCGTAATCACGGCGTTTCGGCCCTTGGCAGACTCGTAAATTCTTTCTGAATTGAATTTCGCAAATCCTTTAATGCTTGTGATCAAAGTTCCAACAAGGCTCAGTGCCGCTAAAGGGCTTCTTGCAATTAACTCATTAGGGGGTGGTTCAACCAAAACTTTTCCGCCATCTGCTTCGACTACGGAAATCCATTTTTGTAATCGATCTGGAACATTATTGGGACTTACCTTGTCGAAGAAAGCGACTTCAACAGATGTGTTTTTATCTTGTAAAGAGTTAGACAAATCTCTGTCAAACTTTGAAATATCTAAAAAATTAATCTTTGCACCATTTGATGTTGCCTCAATCCCTGAGGAGAGTGGTACGGTGCTTGCACAGGCTGCCAAAGCCAATGAAATAAGCACTCCAATTATTCTTGATGACATGTTCATTTGCTTTGTTTAAGATTTGAGGTTTTGAGGATAAATTAAGTACTATTAAAGCATTAATGTTTGTATTTTAATTTCACACTTATAAGAATAGACTTTACTATTCAATTGTCAATCTTTAAAAATTTTAAAACGTGCAAATTTTGAAAACCTTGGTCATTTGTTTTTCAATGTTTTTTTGCCTTCAAGTCCAGGCAAAAAGAGTTGCGCTTGTCATTGGGAACGACAACTACCAAGCAGTCAGCAAATTACAAAAAGCTGGAAACGATGCTACAGCCATGTCCCGGGAATTAAGAAGCGCTGGCTTTGCTGTTCAGTTGCACCAAAATTTAAATTACCGTGGCACCGTTCGAGCCATCGAAGCCTTTGTCAGTGGCATTAGCGGTGGCGATGAAGTGGTGGTTTTTTATGCTGGGCATGGTGTGCAAATCAAGAATGGCAATTATTTGCTGCCAACAGATATTGAAGTCAACAGTGAAAGTGAAGTTGAAAAAACAGCCTATGACTTGTTGACTTTGACCGATAAGCTCGCAGATGCCAAACCTGCTTTCAGTCTGGTCATCATTGATGCTTGTAGAGATAACCCTCTAAAGTCAAAAGGAAGGTCGATCGGCAATGCGCGTGGCTTGAGTGCAATTGAGGCACCTAAGGGTCAGATGATTGTTTACTCTGCAAGCCGCGGCCAACAAGCGCTTGATCGCTTGCTTGAAAAGGATCCAAATCCAAATAGCGTTTTTACACGGGAATTGATCGCTCGAATGAAAAGTCCCGGTGTGAAAATTGAAGATCTGATGCGTGAAGTTCAGAACTCCGTAGAAGAACTGGCGAAGTCTGTTAAGCACGAGCAAAGACCGGCCGTTTACAATGAAACACGTGGTAATTTTTACTTCTACAACTTTGGACAGAATCAGCAAGCAAGCACAGCTGCTGCTGCTTCGATCGCATTAACGCCTGAAAAAAAAGAAGACAAATACTGGGAAGACGCCAAACTGATTGGCAACAAAGAAGCGTTGGAAGCTTATTTGACGCAGTATCCCGTGGGGCGATATGCTGCTTTGGCCAAAGCCTATTTGTCTCGACTGCAGGTTGGTGCTCTGCCAAACGCTCCAACGCTGTCCAATTCAGCGCCGTCGACTTCTGATTGGGCAAATTCCTCAAATCAAGTTAGCTTACCGGTCGCGGGAAATAGTGTGGATTGCAATCGTATCAACGACAACAAAACCAACAAGGCTAAAGACAGCAACAACGATGCAGCCGATGTCGTAGTGATTTCAAGTCATTCGCGGCAAAAGAACGCCAACACTCAGGCGTCAATCAATTGCAATCGAGGCAAGTAATCTCTGGATATTGACCCGCACGCCTACGAAAATTGAATGTTGTGCTCTAGGCCTTGCAATGACTTGCTGGTAAACATTCCATTTTCATGCCAATCTGAAATTAGCTCTGATCATGCCCTCGTACAGTGATTTTTGATATTCAAATGTATTTGATTTTTCCAATACAGTAGCGTTGCCGTTGAAATGTGCCTTGGCCAAATTGGTAGCCAATTGTTTATGCAGCTGTGGGTACTTCATCAGAATTTTTTGTAAGATTTCTTTTGTAAGTTCATAAATCAAAACATTTGTATTTGCCATCACTGTACTTTGATGGGGCAATCCAGAGATTAATGCTTCTTCGCCGAAGTACTCTGTAGCAATAAATCTTTGCTGCTCAACTTGTTCATCTCGACCCAAATAAGATCGCGAAACAATACCTTCAGCCACTATGAAAATAGTCTCAAGATTCTCTCCTCCATGCACTATACGACTTGATGCACCAATCCGTCGTGACATCATTTCGTTAGCAAGATCAACCAGAATCTCTTGTGAAAATCCTGAAAACAGACGAATTTGCTGAACCAAATGATAAACATCTTGCCCTCTGTTTGAGATTTTTAGATCCTGATCAAAATCCAAACTTCTAGCAACCATGATGTTGGCAACTCGCAAACTTTCTAGGACGCTTTTGATGATTGCATGATGCGATGCAGATTTATCCACGATGTCTGAAACTGTGTAACGAATTTCATAAAGAACACCAGACTCTTTAAGCTCGATGGCTCTTACAACTGGGGGGGCAGAAAATTTAACCCCCACTGCATTGAGAGATCCAGCATACAAAATGCGCTCTGCACTATCAATTGAGACATCGTAGTCAATCTCGATCAATAAATTTCGTTTGAATTGCCGGTCTGGTAAGTTGTAATTGGTAACCGAACATCCAAGGACTTCTATATTTGGAATGAATACAGTTTCAAGCAAATCCGTCAGAATAATTGTGTTTCGCCAGGTAATTTTTTGCACAATACCTTCATGGATACCTGACTTTGTTTGAATCTTGATTCGATCACCAACTTTGTAAGTGTCCTCAAAGTTCAGGCTAATTCCAACAGCTAACGCTACAGCAAAGTCTTTGAGTGCAAATCCCAAAATGGCAGCGGAGCCCGCACCTGTCACAACCAATGCAGAAATGTTTTGCTTAAAAACAAATGAAAGAATTAAGCATGCCCCAATAAAAATGATGATGGCTGAAAATATATCTCCAATCAAAGTAGGAACATTGACTTTAAGGACTCGTTCTAAATAGCCGTGAATAATTTCAATTTTCAAAACTTTGGCGATTAGCAAAGTAATGAAAAAACATAAAGTACCTACCAATAGTTGCTCAATGTCTGATTCTGGAGAACCAGTCACCAATGACAGAGGCCCAGAGAATCCTTGTCCCAAGGCATTGAGCAAAGCAATGAAAAATGTTAAACCGACCAATAAGCGATATTGCTTGTTCATAGTGTGTTCACTCCGCTCACATTGAGTTGTTAAACAACACCGTTAAAGTGCAAAATAAAACCAGCTTCAGCTGAAGTTGTTGCAACAAGTTTGCCGCCGTAGTGCTCAATGATCAGCTTTGAAAGAAATAAGCCCATCAACTGATCTGTGAGGGGACCAGGGCCAACACCTGAGGAGAGCTCTCTCAAGAAAACCCTCGACTCATTCAAAATAGCAAAATCATTTGCAACTTCATCGAAGGGTAAACTTCCTGTGACAGTGATTGACATAGAACCTTGCATGTCCATGCCGCCGGAAATGATTAATGCATCTTGTCCATGAGCTGATACCGAGTATCGCAACAAATTAACAAAAGCTTTCTCTAACAATCCAGGGTTGGCTTGAATCTGTGGCAAGTCGTTTGGCAAGTTCATGTCAATTTTGAGCAGAGGATAGCGCTGTTGCAAATTCTCCTTCTCAATCGCCTGCACTAGCAAGCTTTGTATCGAAAGTCTCTCGCGTGCCATGTCGACAATGCCTTGTCGGAATTGCTCTACTTGAAGAAAGTCGGCGACGTAAGCTTGAAGTCGACTTGATTCATTCTCAATGAATAGCGCTTGTTGTTGGCTTTCACTGGCCAAATCTGGGTGCTTGGCCATTACTGCCTTTGTGAATGCAGTGATTTGTCCATTGATTGCAATGAGTGGCTTGTTGATAGCAGCCATTAAGTTGTAGAGATTTTGGCGTTTGACCAAATCCAAATCACTCAATTTTTGAATGGCAGCATCTCCTTGAATCAATCGCTCTTGTAGCAATCGCTTTTCTGCACCCACAGACCCTAGTATTCCAGCTCGGAAATGATCTATTTTGAAATATGCAAACAACAATGCTATCGACAAAATTACAAATACAGACATGCTGCGCAATATCGATTTTTTCAATGCAGCAGAATAGGCGTTTGTTACCTCGTCCACCATTGCAATGGTGATGGTGGCAACGCCGGCAAAGTTATAGACTGGTATGGTTCGTACGAAAAAGACTTGGTCTCCATTTTCCAGAATCTGAAATTCTTTACCTCTAGAGTCGAAATTCAACCTCTTCAGTGTTTCTTGCGTGCTTTTATCCGCAAATTCATAAAAAACATCGCTGCCCATTGGCACATCAATGGCATCATTTTTGGGTCTTTCGACTTGAGTCAAGCGCTCTTGACTGACGCCCACAGCCCACTTAAATTGCGAATCGAGAGCTGCACCCTCTAACGGAATGCGAAAACTACTGACGTATTCAATCAACCCTTTAAATTGATCCTCCCATATGACGGGCACAATGGCACGAATACCCACCACCCCGCCTTGCCCTGTCTCTACAGTCATGATGCGGTCTTTGCGATCCATGGCTGCAACAATGGACCGACGGAATTTAGAACCATCGAATTGGGCAAGGTCAGCAGCACCTGCCCTGTAAAACATCGTAGCCTGTGGAATCCAAAAGTTGAGTTGATCAACGCTATGTCTTTTTTGCAAATACGCAAAATACGGATCAACGCGAGCACCCAAGGCCACTCGATCGCCTTTGGCAAAAGGTTCTATCGTGACTTTACTTTGCAGCAAAGTGTCTGCTGCAATGCCCATAGCACGAAACCGAGCTTTAACGAGTTCATTAAAAACAACTTCGAATTGCTTAGATCGTGAGTTGGTTAAGTCGATGTACTTTTCGGTTTCTGATTTGTAAAAAGAAGCACCGTAAAAAAGTGAGATGACTGAGCACAAAGCCAGTATGGCCGCAATGATGACGCCATTCATTTTTCCTCTCATACTACCTAAGGAGCTTGTTGCTGTGCTGGTTTGTTGAAATTCTTTTGTTTTCATGGCTTAAAATTGACTGAAGACACAAATTAAGTAGATGTTAAGTTTGTCTTGATGATTATTTGATGTAAATCAAAAATTAGTTAATATAAATTGACATGCCAGAAGGCGGTGACCCGAAAAACTCAACCATTCGTTTCAATTCAATACGAAGACAACAAAAAACCCGCTTCGTTAGAAAACGTGCGGGTTTTGATGCTTCATGACAATGTCTGAAACTGGTTCTTGGCGCCTCCGACAGGAATCGAACCTGTATCTAGCGCTTAGGAGGCACTCGTTCTATCCATTGAACTACGGCGGCGGAGGCTGAATTTTAGCCTTCAAATCCATCGACTAACGCAATGTGGCCCTCTGAATTGGCCAGTCTGTGGGGCAGGATGGCCTGGTATTCAGGGCTGTTGTACCAAGCTTCTGCGGCTTCGCGGCTTGCAAATTCAATCACCACGCGGCGATTGCCTTGTGCGGTGCCTTCAAGTTGCGTGCAATTGCCACCGCGGACCAAATAGCGTCCGCCATGCAGCGCCAGGGTGGAAGGCACGTTTTGGGCGTATTTTGAATAACCCTCTGGGTTGTTGACGGTCACTTGTCCAATGAGGTAGGCCTTGGTCATAGGGGCTCCTAAAAGTTGTTTGAATGCTTGTTTACTTGCTCATCATGCGCATGGCATCTTCCAAACCCTTCAGGGTGAGCGGAAACATGCGGTTGCTCATGAGTTGCTGGATGACCGCAATGCTTTGGCGATATTGCCAAACGCCTTGCGGCTCGGGGTTGATCCAAGCAAATTTGGGGAAGGTGTGGGTGAGTCGTTGCAGCCACTCTGCGCCCGCTTCTTCGTTGTTGTATTCCACGCTGCCGCCACGTTGCAAAATTTCGTAGGGGCTCATGGTGGCATCGCCCACAAAGATCAGTTTGTAGTCTTTGTTGTACTTGCGCAAGATGTCCCAAGTAGAGAACTTTTCGGCATAGCGACGCTTGTTGTTCTTCCACATGAAGTCGTACACGCAGTTGTGAAAGTAATAAAACTCCAAGTGCTTGAACTCTGCTTTGGCGGCCGAGAACAATTCTTCTACACGCGCAATGTGATCGTCCATCGTGCCGCCCACATCCATGAGCAACAGCACTTTTACATTGTTGTGTCGCTCTGGAATCATTTTGATGTCGAGGTAGCCTGCGTTGGCAGCTGTGGCGCGAATGGTATCGGGCAAATCGAGCTCTTCGGCAGAGCCTTCGCGCGCAAATTTGCGCAGACGGCGCAAGGCCACCTTGATGTTGCGCGTGCCCAGTTCTTGGGTGTCGTCGTAATCGCGGTAGGCGCGTTGTTCCCACACTTTCACAGCGCTGCGTTGGCCGCCCTTGCCGCCAATGCGAATGCCTTGGGGGTTTTGGCCGCCATTGCCAAAGGGCGAAGTGCCGCCCGTGCCAATCCATTTGTTGCCACCTTCGTGGCGCTCTTTTTGTTCTTCGAGCCGTTTCTTTAACGTCTCCATCAACTCATCCCAGCCCATTTTTTCAATGGCGGCTTTTTGTTCGGGCGTGAGTTCTTTATCTAAGATCTTTTGCAACCAATCGAGCGGTACTTCTTTGGTGAAGTCAGTGAGCATTTCAACGCCTTTGAAGTAAGCGCCAAAGGCTTTGTCAAACTTGTCGTAGTGCTTTTCGTCTTTCACCATGACCGTACGGCTTAGGTGATAAAAGTCGTCAATGCTGCAGGCATCAGAAGCGGGGCCCACCACGTTGGCTTGAAGCGCTTCAAGCACATTGAGGTACTCGCGAACAGACACCGGCAATTTGGCGGCACGAAGGGTGTAGAAAAAATCGATCAGCATGGTTTAGGCCTTGCGCGTACGACTAAGTTGGTAGTCAAGGTGAGCCTTCACAGAAGGCCACTCGGTGTTCAAAATGCTGTAGACACATGTGTCGCGAAGTGCTCCCACGGCATCGGGGTGGGTGTTGATTGCGTGATTGCGAAGAATGCCATCTAGTTTGGCACCCAAGCGCTCAATGGCTTTGCGACTTTGCTGGTTGAAAAAGTGAGTTCTAAACTCAACGGCAATGCAGTGAAGTTGCTCAAAAGCATGCGCCAATAAAAGGCGTTTGCATTGTGTATTGAGACTAGAGCGTTGCACATTGGCGCGGTACCAAGTTGAGCCAATTTCAACGCGTTTGTTGGCAGCATCAATGTTCATGTAGGTGGTCATGCCTACGGCCTTGCCATCTCTGAGGACCGCAAAGGGCAACATGCTGCCTTGTTCGTGCAGTTTCAGGCGACGCAGGATTTCGTCGTTCATTTTTTCTGGCGTGGGTATGAAGGTATACCAATGGCGCCACAGTTCGCCATCTTTCACGGCCTCTACCAAATCGTCGTGGTACTTCAGGCTCAAAGGAACCAAAGCCATGTTTTGTCCATGAAGCTCAATGGTTTGTGTGAATGAAGAGGTCGAATTCATCACAAGTCTTTCTTGTTGGAATCACTCTCATGGCCATCGATTTGTTTGGTATTTTTAGCTTGTTGTTTTTGCCATCGACGTGACAATTGCAAGCCCAGCCCGCCGCCTAAACCAACCAACAAAATGCCGCCAATGCTGTCAGCACCATAGCCAGCAGCAAAAATATTCCATCCGAGCAGTTGGCCCAGCCAAAAACCAATCAGTGCACCACCGACAAAGCCGATGGCATCGGACACGCCTTCAAGCAATGGACTGCTAGACATGTTTAGAGTCTCAGCGGTTGCGTTGGTTCATGAAAACCAATTTTTCAAACAAGCTCACGTCTTGTTCGTTTTTAAGCAAGGCACCCACCAGCGGCGGCACGCTCACTTTTTGGTCTGCACTTTGCAAGGCTTCTAAAGGAATGTCTTCTGCCACCAAGAGCTTGAGCCAATCGAGCAGTTCGCTGGTAGAGGGTTTCTTTTTCAAACCAGGCAAACCGCGGACATCGTAAAAGTTTTTCAGAGCCACGGTCAGCAGCTCTTTTTTCAAATTGGGAAAGTGCACATCCACAATTTGCTTCATGGTGTCGGCTTCTGGAAACTTGATGTAGTGGAAGAAGCAGCGACGCAAGAAAGCATCGGGCAATTCCTTCTCGTTGTTAGAAGTGATAAACACCAGGGGCCGTGTTTTGGCCTTAATGATTTGACGTGTTTCGTAGCAATAAAACTCCATGCGATCTATTTCGCGCAGCAAGTCATTGGGGAACTCGATGTCGGCTTTGTCGATCTCGTCAATCAAAATGGCCACGGGCTCTTCCGCCGTGAAGGCTTGCCAGAGCACGCCCTTGAGGATGTAGTTTTCAATGTTCTTCACTTTTTCATCGCCCAATTGGCTGTCGCGCAGTCGGCTCACTGCGTCATATTCATACAGGCCTTGTTGTGCCTTGGTGGTTGATTTGATGTGCCACTGAATGAGTTTCAAGCCGAGAGCCTCTGACACCTCTTCGGCCAACATGGTCTTGCCCGTTCCCGGCTCGCCTTTGACAAGCAAAGGGCGCTTTAAAGTGATGGCAGCATTGACGGCCAGCTTCAAATCTTGCGTGGCAACGTAGTTTTCGGTCCCTTGAAATTTCATAATTGGCTACAAAAGTGGATTAAAAGTTATTAGAAATGAGAAAAGTCAGGATTGAGTAGGCTCACTAGATATAATTCCGCATTGATTTTCATCAGTCTTAGTTTGATTGTGCTCGCAAAATGAACGCTTTGTTATCCTCATTGATCGCTTTAACTGTCGCTTCAGCGACCGTTTTCTCAGCCCACGCACAAGACGTGCAGGGCGACGCCAAAGCCGGCGAAGGCAAAATTGCCATGTGCATTGGTTGCCACGGCATCAAGGGCTATCAAGCCAGCTTTCCAGAGGTGTACCGGGTGCCAATGATCTCTGGCCAAAATGCCAAGTACATAGCCTCTTCTTTGAATGCCTACAAAAAAGGCGATCGCAAGCACCCCACCATGCGCGGTATTGCCACCAGCCTGACTGACCAAGACATTGCTGACATTTCAGCCTACTACTCAAAACACGGCGTGGTTGAGGGCACAGCCCCTGTTGTGGCCAAAGCACCGGACGATAAAGTGGGCGAGTTGCTTAAAAAAGGCGCATGTGTGTCTTGCCATGGCGAGAACTTTTCTAAGCCCATTGACCCCAGCTACCCCAAAATTGCAGGTCAGCACAAAGATTTCTTGTTTGTGGCTTTGAAGTCTTACAAAACTGAAAACCAAGCCACATGGGGCCGTGCCAACGGCGTCATGGGCGGCATTGCCAAGCAATACACCAACAACGAATTGAAAGCATTGGCTGCTTACATTGGTTCTTTGGATGGTGAACTGAAAACTGTTCCGCAGTCTAAATTCCGCTAATTCTGTTCAGTCTTCAGTCTTTGGTTGCGTGCTTTTGCACGCAGTCAATGTAAACCTGGCCATCCGGCATTTTGCCGGCCCGTTGGCTCTCAAATAGCATTCGACCCAAGCATTCCATCGTGGCGTGATGCGCCTCGTGCAAGGATTGCTTTTTGTGGCTTAGCAATTCAATGGCCTGCCTGATGCCGCGTGGCTGATCGATGCTGCACTGTTCGCTGATGGACAAATGCATGGAGAGGTGCAAAAAAGGGTTGTCGCGGTTTGGATCCACCACCAGCATGTTGGCCAGAGCGGCATCGACATCGGCCAACTCGGCATGGTATTCGGGGTGCTCATCCATCCATTGGCTGGCCAAAATTTCAATGGGCTCGAGTTGGGTGCCCGACCGAGATTTGGCATAAGCGCCACAAAAAAAACGCCTAACATCGGCTTGGGAAGGTTGTATCAGCATGAGCCAATTGTCTCCTAGGTGGAATCAGGGCTTGAAATACCCCGCCGCCTGCACTATATTGCATGCTTTCCCTAAACGACCCCTTCTTTAAAGTCAAACCATGAGCAGCAACATCACACAAGCCTTCATTTGCGATGCTATCCGTACCCCTTTTGGTCGATACGGCGGCGCTTTGTCCAGTATTCGCACAGATGACCTTGGCGCAATTCCTTTGCGCGCCCTGATGGCCCGCAACCCGCAAGTGGACTGGGCTGCCGTGACTGACGTGTTTTATGGCAACGCCAATCAAGCCGGTGAAGACAATCGCAACGTGGCCCACATGAGCAGTTTGCTGGCAGGCCTGCCCATCGATGTGCCAGGTGCCACTTTGAACCGTTTGTGCGGCTCAGGTTTGGATGCGGTAGGTTCTGCGGCCCGCGCCATCAAGTCGGGCGAGGCTGGGTTAATGATTGCAGGCGGTGTTGAAAGCATGAGCCGCGCACCTTTTGTGATGCCCAAAGCTGAGACCGCTTTTAGCCGCAACAACGCTGTGTACGACACCACCATTGGCTGGCGCTTCGTGAACAAATTGATGAAAGAAAAATACGGTGTGGACTCCATGCCAGAGACCGCCGAAAACGTGGCCACCGATTACAAAATTGAACGCGAAGCGCAAGACCGCATGGCCTTGGCCAGCCAGATGAAAGCCGTGGCCGCTCAAAAGGCTGGCCACTTGGCGCGCGAAATCACGGCCGTCACCATTCCTCAGAAAAAGGGCGATGCCATTGTGGTCGACAAGGACGAGCATCCCCGCGAAACCAGCATGGAATCTTTGGCCAAACTCAAAGGCGTGGTGCGCCCTGATGGCACGGTGACAGCAGGCAACGCCAGTGGCGTGAACGACGGCTCATGCGCCTTGTTGTTGGCCAATGAAACCTTGGCTGGCAAATATGGCCTCACACCCAAAGCGCGTGTGGTGGGCATGGCCACAGCGGGCGTGGCACCGCGTGTCATGGGCATTGGTCCTGCACCTGCTACTTTGAAAGTGCTGGCACAAACAGGTCTGAGCTTGGACCAAATGGATGTGATCGAATTGAATGAAGCGTTTGCGGCACAGGGCTTGGCCGTGCTGCGCATGTTGGGTTTGAAAGACGACGACGAGCGCGTCAATGCATGGGGCGGCGCCATTGCTTTGGGCCATCCTTTGGGCGCATCGGGTGCGCGCTTGGCCACGACTGCAATGAACCGTTTGCATGCCACGGGCGGCCGCTATGCGCTTTGCACCATGTGCATTGGCGTAGGCCAGGGCATTGCCGTTATCCTTGAACGCGTTTAAGGATTTAAAAATGACCGCAACGCTTACAACACGTGCCGCTTGGTATGAAAAAAATGGCGAAGCCCGTGATGTCATGGTGCTGGGAACGTTACCACTTCAAGCGCCAGGTCCGGGTGAAGTGTGTGTGCGTTTGGCCACGTCAGGGGTCAATCCTTCCGATGTCAAGTCACGCCGTGCACGGCCTTTATCTGATCCATGGGTGGTGCCGCACAGCGATGGCGCAGGCACCATTGAAGCGGTAGGTGAGGGTGTTTCCAAGCAGCGTCTCGGAGAGCGTGTATGGGTTTGGAATGCGCAGTGGCAGCGTGCGCATGGCACTGCTTCTGAAAGCATCGTGTTGCCTGAATCGCAGGCCGTGAAATTGCCAGACAACACCGATTTTGCGGCAGGTGCTTGCATGGGAATTCCGGGTTTGACGGCCGTTCAAGCGGTGCACTTGGCTGGTGACGAAACTTTGCGCGGCAAAAAAGTGTTGGTCACGGGCGCCTCTTCTGCGGTGGGTCACTACATCACGCAAATGGTGACGCAGTTAGGCGGACAAGTCATTGGCACAGTGGGTTCAGAAAAGAAGGCCGCGCACGCCAAGGCCGCTGGTGCTGTTGAAACCATTTTTTACAAATCAGAGCCAGTGGTAGAGCGCTTGAAAGCCTTCACGGGTGGCCGCGGCGTCGATGTCATCATTGACATGGACTTTGCAACCGCATCGCAGTGGGTGACGCAAGGCGGCTTGGCGCCGCACGGTCAATTGATTGGGTATGGCTCCAATGTGGTGGGTGACATTCCCCTCACTTTCCGCCCCATGTTGTTCAACTCGCTTGGCTTGAAATTTTTCTTGGTTTACGACTTGTTGCCAACAGACAGAACCTGGTGTGTCAACCGCGTGAATGAATTGCTGGCAGCAGGTCAACTTCAACACACCATCGGTGCTCGATTCACCTTGGATCAAATTGTGAAAGCCCACGAAGCCGTTGAAGCCGGCCAACTAGGCAATGTCGTGATTGATCTCTGACCAAAAGCTAGGTAGAGTGCTTCCAATGAAAACATTTCAAACCCTTCAAGAACTCGCAGCGTGCATTGGCCAAACCGTGGCAGTGTCCCCATGGACTGAGATTACGCAAGAGCAAGTCAACATGTTTGCCGAGGCCACAGGCGATCACCAATGGATTCACATCGATGTGGAAAAAGCCAAGGCAGGCCCTTTTGGTGCGCCCATTGCGCATGGCTTTCTCACGCTGTCGCTCATTCCCAAGTTGTCGCAAAGCGCCATCAAAATTGAAAACGTGCGCATGGGCGTGAATTACGGCTTGAACAAAGTTCGCTTCACCTCGCCGGTGCCAGTGGGCAGCAAGTTGCGCGGCCACATGAAACTCTTGAATGCGGTGCCCATTGATGGCAATGGCATGCAGTTCACTTGGGAGATGAGCATCGAGCGTGAGGGCTCAGAAAAGCCCGCTTGCATTGCTGAATCATTGGCGCGTTATTACGTTTAAGAAAATGACGCTAATGCAAGGCAAGTTTTAAATAACGCTAAGTTGGCATGGCAAAAGCATTTTGCCGCCATGCTTCATACACCGTGACTGCCACACTGTTGGACAAGTTCAAGCTGCGCTGACCATCCAGCATGGGCAGCTTCAAGCGGTTTTCTGGGGCAAAGCTTTCACGCAACTCTGGCGCGAGACCGCGCGTCTCTGCGCCAAACACCAGCCAATCGCCTTTTTGAAAAGGCGTGTCTTGCACAAAGCGTGTGCCGCGTGTGGTGAGTGCAAATACGCGCGCCAAGTTGGGTTGTTCAGTGGCTAAAAATTCGGCCCAGTTGGCATGTCGCTTGACTTTGGCGTACTCGTGATAGTCGAGCCCAGCGCGCCGCATGTGCTTGTCTTCCATTGAAAAACCCAGAGGCTCAATGAGGTGCAAGGCACAGCCTGTGTTGGCCGCAAGGCGAATCACGTTGCCCGTGTTGGGCGGAATTTCAGGTTCAACCAAAACAATTTGAAACATGCCCCTATTGTCGTTGCATTAAGCGGGTGTTCTGGCAAAGACCAACGCAGAAACATGGACAGCCCCTGCTTGCTTTAAAGCCGTGGCGGCTGCATTGAGCGTGGCGCCACTGGTCATGACATCGTCGATTAGCATGACGCGTTGCCCTCTGAGTCGGGCCGCCATGAAAGGGTTGACTGCAAAGGCGCCTATTAAGTTGGTCATTCTTTCGCTGCGGGGCAGGGTACTTTGAGCAAGCGTGTTGCGCATTCTGAGCAAACTATCAGGGTGCGTTTTCTCACGGCTTAATTTCTCTGACAACAACAAGGATTGATTGAAGCCCCGTTCAGACAAACGCTGGTCTGAAAGTGGAATGGGTACAAGAACATGTGCTTTGGCAATGGCGTCGGCCACAAAGGGGGTGCTTTGCATCAGCAATGCAAAATGCCTTGCCCATCCCGGTTGGCTGTGAAATTTGAATTGCGCAATGAGGGGCACCCAAGGCCATGCATAAGACATGGCCGACCAACACGCATTGAGTGAGGGCGGGCTTTGAAGACAAGCCTTACAAATTGCCAGGGTAGATTCTGCTGCGCACTGTTGGCACCTCATTGCGGGTTGACCAAATGCCGCCACACACGCATCGCAAATGGCGTGGGATGGCCAAGCTTTGCAAATGGCGCATTGGCTAGGGAGGTACATTGCAAATCAATATACTTCGCATACTGACCAAATGGCAGTTCAAATTGCTTTCAATCGCATGCCTAACGATATTCCTCCAAGCCTAGACCCCATCGCTGCGCGCAGATGGGCAAACTTGGCTTTGGGTTCAAAGCCTTACAAGCCGCTTAGCGTCAGTTCGCCTTGGCTGCACGAAGAAGTAGCGCTGCGAATGCAAGAGCGACTTGAGTTCATTCGCTTGCAACCCACCTCTTGGGTTTGCTGGAACCCGATTCGCGCAGGCCTGAACGTTTTGGCATTGCTGAACAAGCGCTACCCCAAGGCCGTGGGCCATGTGTGGGCAGATCGACCCGGTGAAGCGCAATGGGCGCAAACACATTCAAGCGGGCCTTGGTGGAAACCATCGACTTGGCTTTATAAAAAATTAAAAGTTGCGCCTTTGAAAGCCCACAGCATGGACATGGTGTGGGCCAATATGTTGCTTCACCAAGCGGCCGATCCGCAAGCCTTGTTGGCCGAATGGCACCGTGTTTTAGCAGTTGATGGCTTTTTGATGTTTTCATGCTTGGGGCCAGACACCCTGCACGAATTGCGAGCGCTTTACGCACGCATGGGCTGGCCAATGCCCTCGCATGAATTTACCGACATGCACGACTGGGGTGACATGTTGGTGCACGCAGGTTTTGCAGAACCTGTGATGGACATGGAGAAAATTACCTTGACTTACGACAAGCCAGAAAAACTTGTTGAAGATTTGCGTAACTTAGGGCGTAATTTTCATGTCAGCAGATTTCAAGGATTGCGTGGCAAAAATTGGTACAACAATTTTCAACAGGCCCTGATGTCCTTGGCGCAAAAAGACTCGGAAGGCAGGCTGGCTCTCACTTTTGAGGTGGTTTACGGCCATGCATTGAAGCCCAAGCCGCGAATCAAAGTGACTTCACAAAGTGAAATTAACTTGAATGACATGCGACAAATGCTTCAAAACCCCCAAAAGAAACGTGATCAAGTTTGAGAAAGCGCAAAGAAGCCCTTCAACTCGGTTAAAATTTCTCGCGTTAACCCGAATCACCAATGCTCTTTAGAGCGGTCAACGGTGTAACACTGTGCATTCCCTTTTTTAACTGTAGTGGTTTCATTTGAAACTTGGAAGTTTGTGAAAACTATGAAGAGCATTTCCAACACATTGTCTTCTTTGCTCAGCAAAGCGGGTATTTGGGCTGGTGCATGGGTGGCAACAGCCGCCTACGCCGTCAACGATTTGCCAGGTGGTCCCGCGGTGAACCAACTGGACTTTCACCCCGCGGCCTCCAAAATTGCTGAAGAGCAGCACTCCCTTCATGTGTTCATGATGGTTTTGTGTTCCGTCATTTTTGTGGCGGTTTTTTCGGTCATGTTCTATTCCATTTGGAAGCACCGCAAATCGGTGGGTCACAAACCTGCCACGTTCCATGAGTCCATGACGGTCGAAATTATTTGGACCATCGTTCCTTTCATCATCGTGATCTTGATGGCATTGCCCGCAACCAAAGTGTTGGTGGCCTCCAAAGACACCACCAACGCAGACCTCACTGTCAAAGCCACGGGCTACCAGTGGAAATGGGGCTATGACTACATCAAAGGTGAAGGCGAAGGCATTGGTTTTATCTCTACCTTGGACAACGCACAACGCGAAATGTCCAACACAGGCAAGCCCTCCGGCGATGATTACCTCTTGAAAGTTGACAACGCCTTGGTGGTGCCCGTTGGCAAAAAAGTGCGCGTCATTACGACAGCCAACGACGTGATTCACGCATTTGCTGTGCCTTCATTGGGTATCAAGCAAGATGCTATTCCAGGTTTCGTACGTGACACTTGGTTCCGCGCTGAGCGCGTGGGTGACTTCCATGGCCAGTGCCAAGAATTGTGCGGCAAAGAACACGCCTACATGCCTATTCATGTGAAAGTTGTTTCTGCTGAAGACTACACAAAGTGGGTCGATGCGGAGAAAAAGAAAATGGCAGCCAAAGCCGATGATCCAAACAAAGTCTGGGCATTGGAAGACTCACTCAAGCGCGGCGAAAAAGTGTACGCAGCAAACTGCGTTGCTTGCCACCAAGCGACCGGCAAGGGCGCTGGCCCTATCAAGCCCCTTGACGGCGCTGCAGTGGTGCTCGACGCAGACAAGACCAAGCAAATCATGGTCTTGTTGAATGGTCAAAACAACCAAACCATGCCCGCATGGAAACAACTGTCCGATACCGAAATTGCGGCAGTCATTACGTACACTAAAAATAATTGGTCTAACAAGACTGGGCAAGTGGTGCAACCGGCTGAAGTGCTGGCGGCCCGCAAGTAATTTGGTACTTTGAAAAGTATTTAAAGGAAATCAAAATGAGCGCAGTTCTACATCCTCACGATCACGCCCACGGTCACGATGACCACCATGGTGCACCAGAAGGCTGGCGCCGTTGGGTGTTTGCCACCAACCACAAAGACATTGGTACTTTGTATTTGTTGTTCAGTTTCGCCATGCTGATGATTGGTGGAGTTTTGGCCCTGCTCATTCGCGCCGAGTTGTTCCAGCCTGGCTTGCAATTGGTCAACCCTGAGTTGTTCAACCAATTCACCACCATGCACGGCCTCATCATGGTGTTCGGCGCCATCATGCCGGCCTTCGTGGGCTTTGCAAACTGGATGATTCCATTGCAAATTGGTGCGGCCGACATGGCCTTTGCCCGCATGAACAACTTCAGCTTCTGGCTCATGATTCCCGCTGCAGTCATGTTGGCCGGTTCTTTCTTCATGCCTGGTGGCGCGCCTGCTGCCGGTTGGACTTTGTACGCACCCCTGACATTGCAAATGGGCCCGTCCATGGACGCTGGTATTTTTGCCATGCACATCTTGGGCGCCTCTTCCATCATGGGCTCCATCAACATCATCGTGACCATTCTGAACATGCGTGCCCCTGGCATGACGCTCATGAAGATGCCCATGTTTGCATGGACATGGCTCATTACTGCTTACTTGCTGATTGCCGTCATGCCTGTGTTGGCTGGCGCCATCACCATGACGCTGACTGACCGTCATTTCGGTACCAGCTTCTTCAACCCAGCTGGTGGCGGCGACCCCGTCATGTACCAACACATCTTCTGGTTCTTTGGTCACCCCGAGGTGTACATCATGATCTTGCCGGCCTTCGGCATCATCAGCCAAGTGGTTCCTGCTTTCTCACGCAAGAAGCTGTTTGGTTACGCCTCCATGGTGTATGCCACTTCTTCCATTGCCATTCTGTCTTTCATTGTGTGGGCCCACCACATGTTCACAACTGGCATGCCCGTCACTGGCCAGTTGTTCTTCATGTACGCCACCATGCTGATTGCAGTACCAACCGCTGTGAAAATTTTCAACTGGATTGCCACCATGTGGCGTGGCTCCATGACGTTTGAAACACCCATGTTGTTTGCCATTGGCTTCATCTTCGTGTTTACCATGGGCGGCTTCACAGGTCTGATTTTGGCCATGGCCCCCATCGACATTCAGTTGCAAGACACTTACTACGTTGTGGCCCACTTTCACTATGTGTTGGTTGCTGGTTCTTTGTTTGCCATGTTCTCGGGTGCCTACTACTGGTTGCCTAAGTGGACGGGTGTGATGTACAACGAAGGCCGCGGCAAGTTGCACTTCTGGTGGTCACTCATCTCCTTCAACATCACCTTCTTCCCCATGCACTTCTTGGGCTTGGCCGGTATGCCCCGTCGCTATGCCGATTACCCCATGCAGTTTGCCGACTTCAACGCCATTGCGTCAGTGGGTGCGTTTTTCTTCGGTTTTGCACAGGTTTATTTCTTCTTGTTCGTGGTGCTGCCTTGCATGCGCGGCCAAGGCGAAAAAGCCGCACAGAAACCCTGGGAAGCAGCAGAGGGCTTGGAGTGGGAAGTTCCTTCCCCAGCTCCTTTCCACACCTTTGAAAACCCACCCAAGCTGGATACAACGGCTACCCGTGTCATTGGTTAATGCAAGCACTGAAACATCATGGCCTCAACCCCTGAACAAAAGAAAAGCAACGCCCGCTTAGGCCTCATTTTGGCCTCAGTGGCTGTGGTTTTCTTTGTGGGGTTCATGGTCAAAATGATTGTGCTCACCGCAAGGTAAGCACAAGCTTTTCACATACCAGCAGCATGAGCCTCTACCGCGAAAATATCAAAATGGTGAGCAAGCTGGCCATCGTTGCGGCCAGCATGTTTGCTTTTGGTTATGCGCTTATTCCCATCTACAAACACATTTGTGAGATGACCGGCATCAACATTCTGTCCATTGCAGAGCGTCAAGTGCCCGGCAATGGTGCAGCGGGCAAAGACGTTAAGCCAGGCAACACCCAAATCGATTATTCGCGCACCATCACTGTAGAGTTCGATGCCAATGCGCGTGGCCCTTGGGATTTCAAGCCAGCTCAGACTTCTGTGCAAGTGCATCCTGGCGAATTGGCCACCGTCATGTACCAATTCCAAAATGTGCAAAACCGTCGCATGGCCGCACAAGCCATTCCCAGTTATGCGCCCAATCAAGCAGCAGCGCACTTCAACAAGCTGGAGTGCTTTTGCTTCAACCAATACACCTTAGAGCCTGGTGAGAAGAAAGAGTGGCCGGTTGCATTTGTGATTGACCCTAAGCTTTCTAAAGACGTCACCACCATCACTTTGTCGTACACATTTTTTGAGGTGGGTGGCAAAACACCACCTGCCCCCGCATCCACACCTGTGGCAGCAGCACCTGTTTCATCGACCTCCTCCAAGGTGGGATCATGAGCGGTTCTCAAGTTTCCTTTTTCCGCGCTGTGCAAGCAGTCCTGTGGTCCTTCATTGGTTTGAGAAAAAACAGTGAAGGCCAAGAAGACATGGCCAAACTCAACCCATTCCATGTGTTGGTGGTGGGCATTTCTTTGGCTTTGATTTTTGTCCTCGGCTTGATAGCCTTGGTCAATTGGGTGGTGGCTCAGCCCATCACTTTGTAATTTATTTTTGAGACAGATTTGGTTTAAGAGAGAGCAGGAGCAAGTATGAGTTCTACAGCACACGGCACAACGCCTTACTACTATGTGCCCCATCCATCACGCCATCCAGCCATGGCTGCATTTGGTTTGTTTTTGTTGATTCTGGGTGCAGGCCAATGGATCAACGGTGAGGAGTGGGGTAAGTATTCGCTGTTCGCCGGTTTAATTTGGTTCTTGGTTGTCTTGTTTCAATGGTTCCGTGACGCAGTCAACGAGAGCGAAAGCGGACAGTTTGGGCACAAAATTGATTTGTCATACCGTTGGAGCATGACTTGGTTCATTTTCTCTGAGGTCATGTTCTTTGGCGCTTTCTTCTCTGCTTTGTGGTGGGCGCGCTCACATTCATTGCCAGCATTGGGCAGCTTGGAAAATGCGCTTTTATGGCCTGATTTCAAAGCAGTGTGGCCCACCTTGGCTGCTGGCGCTACGGCTTCGCCTGCTGGCATTGTCGAACCCTTCCAAACCATGACGCCTTTTTGGTTGCCCACCATCAACACCGCTTTGTTGTTGACCTCTGGCGTCACCCTGACCATTGCCCACCACGCTTTGCAGCATGGCGATCGCAGCAAGACCATCAAGTTCATGTGGATGACGGTTATTTTGGGTCTGGTGTTCTTGTTCGTTCAAGGCTATGAATATGCCCACGCATGGTCTGACATGAACCTTAAATTGAGCTCTGGCGTTTATGGTTCTACTTTCTACATGCTCACCGGCTTCCACGGGTTCCACGTTTTCATCGGCATGTTGATGCTCTTGTTCATCACCCTGCGTTTGCAAAAAGGTCACTTCACACAAGATCGCCACTTTGGTTTCGAAGGTGCTGCATGGTACTGGCACTTCGTTGACGTGGTGTGGCTTGGTTTGTACATCTTGGTTTATTGGCTTTAATTTGGCAATGCCCTACAGCTAAAAAAGCGCCCATGGGCGCTTTTTTTGTGAATCATTTGAGATCTTGCCGCCAGGTCAATTAAGCACCAGCAGGAATGCCAGAAGGTTGGATGTAGCCCAATTTCCAGGCAATCAAGATGCAAATGAAGAGCACGATGGAGAAGCCAACGCGAAAAGCCAAGGCCTTGACCATGTTGCCTTTGGGCGCAATGGGTTTATCGGCACCCTCCGTGGTGTCTTTGACGCCACTGCGCATCATGTAAAAGAGGGCGGAGGCCAGGCTGGCCAAAATGGCCAAGAACGCAAGTGCAACAATTATTTTCATGATCGGAATTATCGGATGAGTTGGAAGGCATTGACGTCGGCCTTGAAAAAGAACACAGGCTTTCAATCGGTCTTGTGGCTCTCGTTGGCGATTGTTGGCGTGGCCATCGCTTGTCAATTGGGATTTTGGCAGTTGGGAAGAGCCCAGACCAAGCTCAATTGGCAAGCCGAAATGACGAAAAAAGCACAAATGCCCGTTCTCGAAGGCTCTTTTTTAGGAGGGGCTCAAGACTCAGAAGCAAACCGGGTGGTCCTGCAGCATCGACCCATTCAGTTGGAAGGCGAGTGGTTAAGCCAACACACGGTTTATTTGGACAACCGCCAAATGAATGCCAGACCCGGCTTTTATGTGCTTACACCTTTGAAGGTGCAGGGCACCGGCGCCGTGGTATTGGTACAACGTGGCTGGGTGGGCCGCGACTTTACCGACCGCACTCGGTTACCGGCCATTCAAACGCCTGCTGGCCCGGTTACGCTGAGCGGTCTGATAGCCTTGCCACCTTCAAAGCTTTACGCCCTCGGCGAAGAAGCCAAAACGGTAATACGGCAAAATCTAGACTTGAAAGATTTTCGTGTTGAGACTGGGTTGCCCTTGTTGGAAATCTCAGTCATTCAAACAGGCGCAGCCTCTGAAGGTTTGCTGCGTGAATGGCCCCAAGCCGCAACAGGTGTTGAGAAACACCATGGTTATGCCTTCCAATGGTTTGGATTGGCGCTTTTGATTGCATTGCTTTATGTCTGGTTCCAAATTGTCCGACCCCGTATCAAATCCAAAGTCATCGACTCCCACTGAAAACGCCCCGTGGGAAGATGCCCCTTTGGGCATGACGGTTCACACCCTGCCCAATCCAAACGATGTCGTCATGGTCGATGAGAAGCGCACCCGAGCCGGCCGTTGGAAAATGTTGGCTGTTTTTTTGGTCTGCGCTTCGCCCGTCATTGCGTCTTACCTCACTTATTACGTCATTCGTCCTGAGGGTCGACGCAATCATGGTGAACTCATTAGCCCGCAGCGCACCTTTCCTGCCATGGAAGTTACCCAACTCAATGGCGAGAAAGTGGCTTTGAATTCACTCAAGGGACAGTGGCTGTTGGTCAGCGTGGCAGATGCAGCGTGCGATGAAACGTGTCAAAAGCATTTGTACTTTCAGCGCCAACTGCGGGAGTCATTGGGCAAAGAAAAAGACCGCATCGATTGGGTGTGGCTGGCGACCGGCGATGCGCCCATCGACGCCAAACTGATGCCGGCTTTGGCGCAAGCCACTGTCCTGAGAGCCAGTACCCAAAGCATTTCTGAGTGGCTGCAACCAGCGGCAGGTCATCAGTTGTCAGAACATTTGTATGTGGTCGATCCCATGGGCAATTGGATGATGCGCTTTCCGCCTGGTATCGATTTGGCCGCTGCTGCCAAAGCTAAAAAAGACTTAGATCGACTCCTAAAAGCCTCTGCATTTTGGGACACACCCGGCCGTTAAATCCATGACCGAAGTCGACCTGTACAACCTTTCCCCCACTCTGCGATTGCTGGGCATGGGTGTGCTCATTGCGGTGCTGCCCTTGGTGTGGACTCTGTACAGCAATCGGCACCAGCCTGCGAACTCCAAACTTCGCGCCATCACGGTGCTCACTTTGTTCCTCACATTCGATTTGGTTTTGTTTGGCTCTTTCACAAGACTCACCGACTCTGGTTTGGGATGCCCCGATTGGCCCGGTTGTTATGGCAGTGCCAGCCCGATTGGCGCAGTGGCGCACATTGACGCCGCGCAAACTGCCATGCCAACAGGCCCTGTGACGCACAGCAAAGCGTGGATTGAAATGATTCATCGCTATTTGGCGACAGCGGTAGGCTTTTTAATTTTGGTTCTGGCTGTGAGCAGCGCTTGGCAGAAGTGGAAAGGGCATTTTGCTTCTCAAAGTGCTTGGCAAGTCAAGCCTTTGTGGGCGTGGTTCACCTTGCTGTGGGTCTGCATGCAGGGTGCGTTTGGTGCGCTCACTGTCACCATGAAACTCTTCCCTGCCATTGTCACCTTGCACCTGTTGGGCGGTGTTGGTTTGCTGGTGTTGCTGTCTGCGCAAGTGGCTTGGAAGCCTGCTTCGCAGCGCCAAAGCATTGCCAAATTTCACCGTCAACTGATTTGGGCGGCGGCCATTTTTCTCACACTCCAAATTGCATTGGGTGCTTGGGTCAGTACCAATTACGCTGTGCTGGCCTGCAATGGCTTTCCAGATTGCAATGGCCAGTGGTGGCCAGCTTGGAACCTTCAAGGCTTTGAAATTTGGCGAAGCTTGGGCATGGATGCAAAGGGCCAGTATCTTCCTATGGAAGCCTTGGTGTCCATTCACTTTGTGCACAGGCTGATGGCGCTATGGGTGTTTTCCTTTGCAGCCTTCATGTTGTGGCAATTTAAAAAAGCCGAAGTCATGCCTGTCTTAACTCGCGTTCTATTTGCATTGTTAACGCTTCAACTGATCACGGGCTTGTCTAATGTGGTGTTAGATTGGCCCCTGCTTGCAGCGGTGGCGCACACGGGCGGCGCAGGTGCCATCATGATGACCCTCACCTGGATGTTGAGCAGAAGCAAAATCTAAAGATGACCATGACTCTATTTTCAAAAAGGTTTGCCGCATGAGCACCGCTGCCGAATTACAAGCTGGTTCACCTTGGCGCCAGTATTACGCGCTCATGAAGCCGCGCGTGGTGCAACTCATTGTGTTTTGCGCCCTCATTGGCATGGTCTTGGCGGTGCCCGGTGTGCCCTCATGGAAAGAAGTGCAATTGGGTTTCATTGCCTGTGTGGGCATTTGGTTGGTAGCAGGTGCAGCAGCGGCCTTCAATTGCTTGATTGAAAAAAGCATTGACGCCCAAATGAAGCGAACGGCTTGGCGCCCCACGGCCAAGGGTCAACTGAGCGACATGCAAGCTTTGTTGTTCTCGGCTGTTTTGTGCAGCATCGGCTCTGTTATTTTGTACTTTGCGGTCAACCCGCTCACCATGTGGCTCACCTTCGCCACCTTTGTGGGCTACGCCATCATTTACACCGTCATTTTGAAACCGCTCACACCGCAAAACATTGTGATTGGCGGTGCTTCTGGCGCCATGCCGCCGGTGTTGGGTTGGGCTGCCATGACCAACGATGTGGGCCCCGAAGCACTCATTCTTTTCTTGATTATTTTCTTGTGGACACCGCCACATTTTTGGGCGCTGGCTTTGTACCGCGTGGAAGACTATCGCAAGTCGGGCTTGCCCATGTTGCCCGTGACGCATGGCAATGAGTTCACCCGGCTTCAAGTTTTGCTTTACACATTTGTGCTCATGGCCTCATGCCTCATGCCGTTTGCTTATGGCATGAGCTCTTGGTTGTACCTTGTTGCGGCAGTTATTTTGAGCGTGATGTTCATTGGCTATGCTTGGGCTTTGTGGCGCAATTACTCCGACGAGCTGGCGCGAAAGACCTTCAAGTTTTCGCTCATTCATTTGAGTGTTTTGTTTGCTGCTTTGTTGGTCGATCACTATTTGTTTTAAATGATTCAAAGTTTTTCATGTTCAATAGCTTTCGTTTTTCTGCTTGGTTGAGACTCACTGGCGCCATGGCTGTCGTGATCTCATTGTTGGGGCTGAGTGCGTGTTCAGAACCTAAGCCTGCATTCAAAGGCGTTGACATCACGGGTGCCGATTACGCCAAAGAATTGAACCTGCCAGATCAAAATGGCCAGGTTCGCATGTTGAAAGACTTTTCTGGCAAATTGGTGGTGGTGTTTTTTGGTTACACCCAATGTCCCGATGTGTGCCCTACCACCATGCAAGAACTGGCAGAAGTAAAGCGCATGTTGGGACCTGATGGCGACAAACTGCAAGCCGTGTTTGTCACGGTCGATCCTGAACGCGACACCACTGAGCTGTTGAAGGCGTATGTCGAGAACTTTGACGCCAGCTTCGTAGCCTTAAGGCCCACGCAAGAGCAACTGCCAGCCATTGCCAAAGAATTCAAAATTTATTTCAAGCGGGTGGAGGGTAAAACGCCTACCAGCTACACCATGGACCACTCTGCAGGCAGCTACACCTTCGATACGCAGGGCAGGGTGCGTTTGTTCAGTCGTTACGGCATGGGTGCGCAGGCCCTTGCCGATGATTTCAAGTTGTTGCTTAAAAAATAAGTGAACTTACGCTTCTGCGTATTCCAACAAGGCCGCTTTCATCTTCTTCATGGCCGCCACTTCAATTTGGCGAATGCGCTCTGCGCTGACGCCAAACTCATCGGCCAAGTCGTGCAGGGTTAAGCCGCCAGAGCCATCGTCATTCACCTTGAGCCAACGCTCTTCCACAATTCTGCGGCTGCGTTCGTCAAGCGATGCCAATGCCGTGGCAATGCCATCGCTGGCCATCACGTCTCGCTGGTGCGCCTCAATCATGGCAGTAGGTTCGTGGTGCGCATCGGCCAGGTAGGCGATGGGGCCATAGGCTACTTCGCCGTCGTCTGAGGGAGCGGGATCAAGCAGCACATCGCCGCCTGACATGCGCGTTTCCATTTCCATCACTTCTTCACGTTTGACATTGAGGTCTTTGGCCATGCTGTCAATTTGCGCGGAGGTGAGGGTGTCGCGGTGCGTGCCTGTGGCTTCGTCGGCCTCAGCTTTGAGGCCTTGCTTCATGGAACGCAAGTTGAAAAACAATTTGCGTTGGGCCTTGGTGGTGGCCACCTTGACCATGCGCCAGTTCTTCAAGATGTACTCGTGAATTTCGGCCTTGATCCAGTGCATGGCGTAGCTGACCAAGCGCACGCCTTGATCGGGGTCGAAGCGTTTGACGGCTTTCATCAAGCCGATGTTGCCTTCTTGAATGAGGTCGGCATGGGGCAGGCCATAGCCCAAGTACTGGCGGGCCACAGAGACCACCACACGCAAGTGCGAGAGCACCAGCTTTCCAGCGGCTTCTAAATCGTTTTCGTTTTTGAGTTTGCGTGCAAACTCTTGCTCTTGCTCGGGGGTGAGCATGGGCATGCGGTTGACTGCAGAGATGTACGCATCGAGGTGACCCAACGAAGGCACGACGGCCCATGGATTTTTCAGGGCGAGTGCAGTGTCGAGGGATCCAGCTAGGTTTGTCATACCAGAACTCCTTTCCATAATGGATCGGATTTTAGCACTCTCTTTGGTAGAGTGCTAAATTTATAAGTTATTGATATTGTTGATATTTATCAATAAACCTGACGAGAAATGAGGTCTTCCATGGCTTCTGATGGAATTAAGGCCCCTCGGTGTTGAATGACCCTGGCTGCTAAGGCATTGCCAAATTCCGCGGCCAATGAGGTGTTCACACCTAGAAGTCGTCGACTCAAATAGCCCGCAGCAAAAGAATCTCCCGCTGCTGTGGTGTCAATCACGCGCTCAACTTTTTCGGTTGCAATGCTTTGCCAAGGCGCGTCAGAATCTTCACGCACCAAGGTGCTGTCAGAGCCTCGCTTGATGATCACTTCCGTAATGTTCAAGGACTGCGCATGTGTCAGCGCCTCCTTAAGTGAGACGGATCCAAGCACGGCTTGGTGATCGTCTAAGGTGATCATGGCGGTGTTGCATACGGCAAATGCTTGGGCGTAAACCGCTTGAGCGACTAGTTGATTCGGCCAAAGCTTAGGCCTGAAATTGTTGTCGAACACTACACGGCAGCCATTTGCTTTTGCACGTCCGAGCATATCGAAGAGTCTTGTGCGAGAGGGGTCGTCCAGAATGGCCAACGAGATGCCGCTGAAGTAGATGCAATCGTATTGGTGGACTGATTTTTCCAGGGCAGTTTCTACAGACTGAAAATAGGCGCGCGCTGCGCTGTTTTCTCGCCAGAAATGAAAGCGGCGCTCGCCCTTGTCGTCTGTTTCAATCAAATACATGCCAGGCAATTTGCCTTCAATGGTTTGAATGGCATTCAGGTTGAGACCCAAAGATGTCCATGCTTGTTTGAGTTGTTGGCTCAGCGCATCTACACCCAATCCCGTGGCATAGCTCACCTCAATCGCTTCACGCGTGGCGCAGCGACGCAAATAAACCGAGGTGTTGAAGGTGTCGCCACCATAAGACAAAACGCTAGGCCCAAATCCATTGGCTTGGACTTCCAACATGCATTCGCCTATTGCGATAAATTGAATGGGGTGATTCACACAATGCGCTTAGCGTTTATTCACCATGCGACGCCATTTTGACAAATGCGCCACCTTGGTAAAGCGCGGCTTTGTCGTGTCGGTCAATGAGGGGTTGCCGCGCTTCGACTTCATGTCGAAAAATATCCGATGAATCGATTGGACGATAGCCAATGTGTTTGGCATGCGTGTTGTCCCACCATGAGGTTCGGTTGTCTGACATACCAAAGATGATGGTGTGGCCCACGATGGGGGCGATGAGGGCCGAGACCACCAAACGTTCTAAATCGTCAAAGCTGATCCATGTGGACAACATGCGTCTGTCTTTGGGCGCGGGCAGTGCAGAACCAATGCGAATGCTGACGGTTTCAATGCCCCAACGTGCCCAATACATTTCGGCCAAGTCTTCACCAAAGGCTTTCGACAAGCCATAAAAGCCGTCTGGCTTGGCGGGCATCTGGGTATCAATGACCTCATCTTGTCGATAAAAACCGGTGACGTGATTGGAGCTGGCAAAGACAATTCTCTTGGTGCCTTGAAGCCGAGCTGCTTCATACAAATTCACCATGCCAATGATGTTGCTGGCTAAGATGGGTGCCCAAGCTTGTTCGGTTGAAATGCCGCCTAAGTGCACCACAGCATCAACACCCTTGAGCAAGGATTGCATCGCAGATGCATTGCTTAAATCTGCTGTTTGAATTTCTTCGCCAGAAGCGGCCGTACCTAAATCGAGTTGATCACTGACTCGAAGCACATCACAGTAAGCTTTAAGGCGTGGGCGTAACACATGACCCAGTTGTCCTGCGGCACCAGTGAGTAAAAGTTTTGGAAATACGATGGGAGACACTTTGGGGTTGAGCATGCATGCTTCCTAGAAATGAGTCGCTTATCTGACCATCGCTGGCATTTTCGGGTTGAAAGTCCAGCCGGGGATCAGGTATTGCATGGCCATGGCATCGTTGCGTGCGCCCAAGCCGTGCTGCAAGTAAAGTTGATGTGCCGCTTCTACGGCATCCATGTTGAGCTTAACGCCCAAACCAGCTTGGGTGGGTACCTCAATCATGCCCCCTTTAATTTGCAGCGGTTCTTGCGTGAGGTACTGGCCATCTTGCCAAATCCAGTGCGTGTCAATGGCGGTCACTTTGCCCGGTGCGGCTGCCGCACAGTGCGTGAACATGGCCAATGACACATCGAAGTGGTTGTTGGAGTGTGAGCCCCAAGTGAGGTCATGCATTTGGCACAATTGCGCCACACGCACTGAGCCTTGGAGGGTCCAGAAGTGAGGGTCGGCCAAGGGAATGTCGACCGACTGCAATTGAATGCTGTGCGCCATCTCACGCCAGTCTGTAGCAACCATGTTGGTCGCAGTGGGCAAGCCCGTAGCGCGTTTGAATTCGGCCATCACTTCGCGGCCTGAGAACACACCTTCTGCGCCGCAAGGGTCTTCTGCATAAGCCATGGTGTTGCGGTGATCGCGCAGCAAACGGATGGCGTCTTTGAGCAGCCAACCGCCATTTGGATCGAGCGTGATGCGCGCTTCGGGAAAGGTTTCATGCAAGGCCACAATGGCTTCGATTTCTTCTTCAGCGCGAAGGGCGCCGCCTTTGAGTTTGAAGTCTTGGAAACCATAGCGGTCCTGTGCGGCTTGCGCTAAACACACAATGGCTTCGGGGGTGAGCGCCGTTTCATGGCGCAGACGTTGCCAGTCGTTGTTGGCGTTGGGTTCGCTGTTGTAAGGCAGATCTGTTTTGAGACGATCGGCAATGTAGAACAAATAACCCAAGACTTGGACTTGTGAGCGTTGTTGGCCTTCACCCAAAAGCGCTGCAACTGGCACGCCTAAATGCTGACCTAACAGATCGAGCAAGGCGCTTTCGATGGCTGTCACTGCATGAATGGCTACGCGCAAGTCAAAGGTCTGGTTGCCACGACCGCCCGCATCGCGATCGGCAAATTTTTGTTGCAAGCTGCTGAGCAAGTTCTTGGCGTTGCCAATGCTTTGGCCCTCTACCCAAGGGCGCGCGTCTTCAAGGGTCTTGCGAATCTTTTCACCGCCAGGCACTTCGCCAATGCCGGTGTTGCCGCTAGAGTCGGTCAGGATCAGGATATTGCGGGTGAAGAAGGGGCCATGCGCACCGCTCAGGTTCAGCAGCATGCTGTCTCTTCCTGCAACAGGAATGACTTGAAGTTTCACAACGGCAGGGGCTTGGTGTTGGGCGGTCATAGGGTTTGTTCGGATGAGCTTGTGTCATTCTATGAGGGCGACAAGATATCATTGATCTCGTGAACCCTGACATCCATCCTAGCATCGTGATGCACCCTGCAGACAACGTGGCCATTGTGGTGACGGCAGGTGGCTTGAAAGCGGGCGACCGTGTGCAAGCTGGTCAGACCTCCATCCATCTTGTGCTGTTGAATGCGGTGCCACAAGGTCACAAAATTGCCTTGAACCACATTGCAGCTGGCCAAGCTGTGCTACGTTACAACGTCAATGTAGGCATCGCCAAAGTCGATATTCCTGCTGGCAGCTGGGTGCATGAGCGCTTGCTCGATGTGCCTGCTGCAAGAGATTTTCAAAATTTACCGATGGCCACTGCCCCACAAACTGCCATTGAGCCGCTAACGGGTTACACCTTTCAAGGCTATCGCAATGCCGATGGCTCTGTGGGCACACGCAATATCTTGGCCGTCACCACCACGGTGCAGTGTGTGGCAGGTGTGGTGTCTTTAGCAGTGCAAAAAATCAAAGAAGAGTTGTTGCCCTTGTACCCCAACGTAGACGACGTGCTGGGCATTGAGCACACCTACGGTTGCGGTGTGGCCATCGATGCGCCCGATGCCATCATTCCCATTCGCACCTTGCGCAACATCAGCCTCAACCCCAATTTTGGCAATGAAGTGTTTGTGATCAGCTTGGGGTGTGAAAAATTACCACCGCAGCGCTTGCTGCCGCCAGGTAGTTTTCCGTTGGTCGATGAGCGCACAGCAACCGATGGACCCGATACCATTTGCCTTCAAGACGATCAGCACGTAGGCTTCATGTCCATGTTGCAACACATCACAGAGGGGGCCAGACCACATCTTGAGCGCCTCAATGCCCGTCGCCGGGAAACCGTACCGGCAAGCGAACTGGTGGTGGGCGTTCAATGCGGTGGCAGTGACGCATTTTCAGGCGTCACCGCCAATCCCATCGTTGGCTTTGCAGCCGATTTGTTGGTGCGAGCAGGTGCCACCATCATGTTCAGTGAGAACACTGAAGTGCGCGATGCTGTTGAGCAACTCACACATCGGGCAAGTAACCCTGAAGTCGCACAAAGCATTGTGCGTGAACTCGATTGGTACGATCGCTATTTAGAACGCGGCCAAGCCGATCGAAGCGCCAACACCACGCCCGGCAACAAAGCCGGTGGCTTGTCCAACATTGTTGAAAAAGCGATGGGCTCAATTGTGAAGAGCGGCACATTGCCCATTCAGCATGTATTGTCACCGGGCGAAAAACTCAAATCCACCCAAAAAGGCTTGGTCTTTGCGGCCACGCCCGCCAGTGATTTCATTTGCGGCACATTGCAATTGGCTGCAGGTATGAACGTGCACGTCTTTACGACGGGACGGGGAACTCCCTATGGCTTACAAGCGTGTCCTGTCCTTAAAGTGGCAACACGCACAGACTTGGCCAAGCGTTGGCACGACTTGATGGACTTGAACGCTGGTCGCGTGGCCGATGGCGACATCAGCATTGAAGAAGGTGGCTGGGAGTTGTTCAAACTGCTATTGGATGTGGCCAGTGGCCGCAAGACATGGGCCGAGCATTGGAAGTTGCACAACGCATTGGTGCTGTTCAATCCAGCGCCCATCACTTAACAATCAATCAGGAGACAATCATGAAATCACGCCGTCAATTTTTAACAACATCCGTGGCCTTTGCTGCTGGTTTGATCGCACCTGCAGCCTTTAGCCAAGCTGCACCTTGGCCGTCCAAACCCATCAATTACTTGGTGGCATTTCCTGCTGGCGGTACAACAGATATTTTGGCACGCTTGATTTCACAAAAACTAGGTACTGCATTGGGTACAACCCTGGTCATTGAGAACAAAGGTGGCGCTGGCGGTAGCGTGGGTTCAGAGGTGGCGGCTCGCGCGCCTGCAGACGGTTACCACTTGCTGGGTGGCACCATCAGCTCGCACGCCATCAATGTCAGCCTGTATCCCAAGCTAGGTTATGACCCAGTCAAATCATTCACACCTGTCTACATGTATGGCACCAACCCCGTTGTGTTGGTGGTGGCCGCCAACAGCCCCTATAAAACCTTGCGCGATTTGTTAACAGCTGCCAAAGCCAACCCAGGAAAGTTGTCAGGGGCATCTGCTGGTAACGGCACTTCGCAACATTTGGCCCAAGAACTATTGGCCTTTAAAGGTGATGTGAAGTTCACCCACATTCCCTACAAAGGCAGTGCACCTGCCATTCAAGACGTGATGAGCGGTCAAGTTGACTTCATGTTTGACACCACAGTGGTCGCTGGCCCCCATATTCAAAGCGGCAAGCTTCGAGCGCTTGCAGTCACTTCGGCAAAACGTTTGACCGATTCATTGACCGATGTGCCAACCGTCGCAGAATCTGGATGGCCAGGCACACAGGGGTTCGAGGTGGTATCTTGGCAAGCGCTTTTTGCCCCAGCTGGCACGCCCAAACCGATCGTCGATAAATTGCATGCCGAGATTCTGAAAATCATCCAAACACCCGACATGCAAGATCGCATTA
Organism: Comamonadaceae bacterium; assembly: GCA_027488115.1. Taxonomy (GTDB): domain Bacteria; phylum Pseudomonadota; class Gammaproteobacteria; order Burkholderiales; family Burkholderiaceae_C; genus Limnohabitans_A. The sequence continues at coordinate 95,665 of JAIYCG010000007.1, forward strand.
AAGGACTAGGTATGCAGCCATCCAACATGACGCCTGACCAAGTGCTTAGTTTTCAAAAAGCCGAAATTGAAAAATGGGCACAAGTGATTAAAGCCGCCAACATCAAAATCGACTGAGCTAATCAGCTGCTGCGTCCCACCAGGCTGTAAGCGCTTGTATTGTTTTGTAACCATTGCTCTGACAGTGCTGCGCTTTGTTGTGCAGGATGAAAGTCGGCTTTCTTGTAGGCCTTCCAATGGCCAATGTTGCTTCTGAACAAACCATCTTTGCTGAGCAACAACCGGTAGCCGCTCTTCCATGTACTGAGCTTGAACAAGCTGCCATCGCGCCACAGGTTGTGCATGGTTTGCAACATGACATCGGTGATGAAGGTCACGGTCACATAGTGAAAAATGCGAATGCGCCATTCTTCATTGCCGCCCAGTGCTTTGTAGACGTCAAAGGCGGTACAACGGTGCTCGGCTTCTTCAGCGGCATGCCATTGCCACATGGTTCTGAGGCGAGGTTCTGTGCCTTCAAAAATTTCTGGGTGGCTTAAGAGCCAGTCGGCAAAGATGTCTGTGAAGTGCTCGGTGGCTGCAGTGGCTGCCAATTGCTGACGCACGTTTTGATGCGCATTGGCCTTGATGCGCTTGGCTGAGCGCTCAGCTATTTTGTTTTGAAAACCTTGCAATTCAATGTGGCCATTGAACAAAGCATGAATGCGCCGGTGGGTGGCCTCTTGGCCAATGAAGCCTTGAACTTCGGCCGCAAATTTTTCGCGCATGGCAGGGTCCATTTGTTTGGCACCTTCACGCACGGAGTCAATGAAAAATTGCTCACCAACAGGAAAGCTCATTGACAGAGCATTGAAGAAGGCGGACTTGAATGCGTCGCCACCACACCAGCGTTGGTCAAAAGGTGTTGTGAGGTCAACCAATAATTTTCTAACTGCAAGTTCAGACATGTGGCTCTTTCAGGGGGCACCGAGGGTTTTGGAGGGCTTTTCGGTAAGCGCTTATTTTGCTATATTTTCCATACATTGATGTATGTATCTATGACATCCCTGTATTTAAAGGGTTTTTCTCTGATTTAGAGCAATGTCGTGAAGACTTCACATTCATGACAATGAAACCCACCTTTTTGGGCTATGCATGTTAAAGAAAATTGTCATTGCTTTTGGATTGCTCTTTGCAGCTTTGGTGCTGGTGGTGGGCGGGCTTTATGTCAAGGGCGGCCAAGCCGAGGTGCTTTTGTGGGTGGTCAAAATCTTTTTAAGAGTGGAGCACGAACCTAACAGGGAAGTGACCTGGGCCATTCCAACGGGTAAACCAGCAAGTCCTCAAGCCAATGCGGCCAGTGCGGGCATCAAACCACCCAATGTCATTTTGATTGTGGCCGACGACTTGGGCTACAACGACATCACTTTAAATGGCGGTGGCCTGGCAAAAGGCACTGTGCCCACGCCCCACATCAACAGTTTGGCGCAGCAAGGTGCCAACTTTGAAACCAGCTATTCTGGTAATGCAACCTGTGCACCCTCCCGAGCCGCCATGATGACTGGCCGGTATCCCACTCGTTTTGGATTTGAGTTCACGCCAACGCCCAAGCAGTTCATGAAAGTCATTGGCCACTACAAAGGCCCTAACCAAGTCCATGACGCCATCTATCACGCCGAGCGTGAAAAAGATCTCATTCCCTACGAAACCATGGGCCTGCCACGCTCAGAGATTACGCTGGCCAAGTTGCTCAAAGGGCAAGGCTATCGCACCCTGCACGTGGGCAAGTGGCATTTAGGAGACTCTCCTGAATTTAGAGCCTACGAGCATGGCTTTGATGAGTCTTTGTCCTTCCCCCATGCCAGCTCGCTTTACTTGCCAGAGAAAGATCCCAATGTGGTGAACGCTCAGCAATCGTTTGACATCATTGACAGATTTCAATGGGCGGCTGGTAGCTATGGCATGCGCTTTAACAAAAGCGAACTCTTTAAGCCTCAACGTTATGTGACCGACTACCTGACTGACGAAGCTGAAAAAGCCATGGAGGCCAATCGACATCAGCCCTTCTTCTTGTATTTGGCCTACACCGCGCCCCACACGCCCTTGCAAGCCACCAAAGAAGACTATGACGCACTGTCTCACATTGAAGACCACACATTGCGTGTGTATGCCGCCATGGTTAGAAACTTAGACCGCAACATTGGCCGGGTGCTGCAAACTTTGAAAGACAAGGGCCTAGAAGACAACACCATTGTGATTTTTACCAGCGACAACGGTGGCGCTCATTATGTGGGGCTCGAGGGTTTGAATAAACCCTACCGGGGATGGAAGGCCACGTTTTTTGAAGGCGGTATTCGAGTTCCCATGTTCATGCGGTGGCCAGCCGGCATTCCAAAGGGCGTGAAGCCGCAACTGCCCGTCAATCACATGGATATTTTCACAACGGTTGCCGCTGCCACAGGCGCCAAGATGCCCATCGACAGGCCAATGGATGGCATCAATTTGTTGCCCCAAATAGCCAAGCCCAACGACAAAGGACCTGAGCGTTCCTTGTTTTGGCGAACCGATACGTATCGGGTCATTCGAAAAGGCGATTGGAAATTGCAAGTCACGCAAAACCCCCGAAAAGACTGGCTCTATCACCTGGCAACAGACCCTACTGAGAAAGTCAATTTGGCCACCCAAGAGCCCGCCAGAGTGGCCAGCATGAAGATGGAGTTGGAAGCGTTCAATGCGACGCAAGTCAAACCCAGTTGGCCTTCAATGGCCGAGGCGGCCATTGGCATTGATAAAAATCTTCGCCAAAAATCTTTGCCAACTGACGAGTACATCTACTACGGCAACTGAAGACAGCGTGGCTTAGTTGGCGCGAATAAATTCAACCAAAACTTGCGCCACTTCTTCCCCTTTGTCTTCTTGAACAAAGTGACCGGCACCGCGAATTTGGGTGTGGTTTTGATGGGCCGCACCTGGCACTGATTTTTGCCACATGCGCTCGCCCCCTTTGGTCACAGGGTCGCGGGTGGCAAACAAAGTGATGAAGGGCTTGGTCCATGCTTTGTACATGTCCCACGCTCGCTCGTTGGCTTCGCGCGCAGGGTTGCTTGGGTGAATGGGCACCAGGGTTGGAAATACTCTGGCACCCACTGCGTACCGAGCATTGGGGTAGGGCGCATCATAGGCGGCCACGGCAGCATCGCTCAAGCCTTGTGCGCAACCCGCGCGCACAATTTTGCCAATGGGAAACCAGGGGCTGTACATGGCAAAGGCGCGCCAGATGTGAAATGCCCTTGGAATCTTTTCTTTGCCAGTGGGCAAGCCACCATTGCTCAGCGCAATGCGTGCAAAACGCTCTGGCATTTCGGCCACCATGCGAAGGCCAATGAGGGAGCCCCAGTCTTGGCAAAACAAGGTAATGTCTTTGACATCCACCGATTCAAGCCAAGCACTCATCCACTGCACATGATTTTCGTAGGTGTAGTCGGAGCGCCTCGTGGGCTTGTCTGTGCGGCCAAAACCCACTTGATCGGGTACCAACACGCGCATGCCCGCATTGACCAAGACCGGAATCATTTTGCGATAAAGAAATGACCAAGCCGGCTCTCCGTGCATCAGCAGCACCACGGGGCCATCTTTGGGGCCTTCGTCAATGTAGGCAATGCGCAAGCCCCCAATTTCGGTGTAGTGAGGTTGGTATGCAAAGTCGGGCAGGTTCTGAAATCTATCCTCAGGCGTGCGAAGGAAGTGTTGAATGTGGGGGTGCTGGCGCATTTTGGAGTCAATTTTGAAATGGATTAAAAACGTGAACTGGACTGAATGCTTTTTTGACCTGCAGGCAGACTTAAAACATCACCATCCTTGGCCACTTGAATTTTTCCCTTGAAAGCCTTGTCGGTACCTTTCAAGAAAACATCGACCAAGCCCGGAAGGGGCAAGGGCGGTGCAATGTGGTGAAGCATCAAATACCCAACCTCTGCTTTGCTTGCAATTTGCGCGGCTTCTACGGGCGAGGTGTGGTAGTTGGTAATGTCTTTCATCAGTTGTTCAAGCTTGTCGCGCTTGGCATCATGAGCGCCCTCCTGGAGCAGCTTCATCATCTCCATGGACATGGCTTCGTGCATCAGCACATCGACACCCTTGGCTTCCCGTTCTACATGCGCTGATGGCGTGGTGTCACCACTGATCACGATGCTTCTGTCTTTGTATTTGATTTTGTAACCCACTGCCGGATGAATGGGCGCATGCGATACGCTGAATGCATATATTTGGGTGTCTGGGCTTTCAAATACCAAGGTGGCTTTATCGTCTTGCAGTCCAAATGTTTGGGGCACAGCGCCAAAGCCACTTTGAGGCAAAACAGCTTCGCCATGATGGGCCACACGATAGCCTCGGTCCAAGCTGTAGGCTTGCATCAAGCCACTGACCACTGTTGCCACACCTTCGGGTCCGTACACATTCACGGCTTGGGTGTTGGAATTGGACACCCAGCGTTGAAGCAACAATTCGCCTAGGCCATCAATGTGATCAGAGTGAAAGTGCGTCAAAAAGATGCCCTGAATGTTGCCGGCATTGAAGCCCATTTTGTTGATGTTGCGCGCACTGGTGTTGCCTGCGTCAAACACAAAAAGTTGTTGGCCAGCTATGACCAAAGTGCAGGGGCCACCGCGCTTGTCATCCGGCATGGGAGAGCCTGCGCCACACACGGCAATGTGCAGACCATCGGGAAGATCTTTAAGCGGGTTACTGCCCATGCGCTGAGCTGTCACACGCTTAGCCACCATCAAGCTGACGGGTTCCCGAAAGACATACAAGCTGCCAGCTAAGAGCACAAGCACCATCAGGGCTGAGCCCAGTTTTCCAATTCGCATGTTCAAACTCCAAAAATTCGGGCCAATCGAACACCAAAGCCTTGAATCCACGGAGAGACATATCTCAACTTAGGTCGTGAGGCTTCAGACGCTTTGACAATTTGTTTCACAATGCCCTGGGTACTTCGCGCTTCCAAGAATTTGAACGTGGCACGTTCTTGTTTTTGCATTTTCTCGGCTTGGTGTGCAAAGTAGGATGAGCTTCCCATCCACTTGTATTTGCTGTCAGTCATGGCTTGGTTGAAGCCGGTGTGAATGGCGCCAGGCTCAATGAGCGAGATGTGAATGTTTTTTTGAAGCTGGTCCATTTCGGCGCGCAGGCCAGCCCCCGCAGCGGAGAGTGCAAATTTACTCATGCTGTAGGGCATCAGAAAGGGCATGGGGACTCTGCCCGCAATAGAGCTCACCATCAGCACCGTCCCTTTTTCGCGCCGTATCATGCCGCGCAAAGCAATTTGGGTGAGCTCAAGGGTGCCAAACAAATTGACTTCGAAAATTTGTCGAACGCGTTGCATGTCCACTTCGGCCAAGGAACCCGATTCGCCCATGCCAGCGTTGTTGATCAAAACATCGATGGCATAGGGCTCGATGAGCTGTCTGTCGGCTTTCAAGGTGATGTCAAGCTTGAAAACTTCCAAAGCTGTCCCTTGCTTGTGAGCCGCCATGCTGAGCGCTTCCGCTTGGGCCAGCGTTTGGGTGGTGGCCAGCACACGGTGCCCTCTGGCAGCCAAGGCCAATGCAGCGTCCTTGCCGATGCCAGAACCCGCGCCAGTGATCAAAATGGTTTTTGACATGCAAAAGTCGATTCGTTAAACAGAAGACACATAAATGCGCGACAGACGGTCCATCGAGCACCAGTAAAAATCACGTTGCCAACCTGCGCTGGGAAACACCACACCCTGCATGAGGCCGCCGGTTTTCACTCGCGCTTTTTCTTGGCCTGTTTCAATGTCCAACACAAGCACTTGCTCGTTGAAGCGGCTGTAGTCATTGACGCACATTTCGCCTGTGTTGGCAAACAGCAGCAAGTGGCTGGCTGCACCAAGCTGTTCATGGTGCCAAAGCGGTTTCAATTCAACATCGTGTTCATTGCCATTTGGACTTGCGTGAATTCTCCAAGCACGCAAATGTCGGTTTGCAGAGTCATAGCCCACCACAATGCGGCGTTTTAAGTCGATCAAGGGCGGGTTCGTCACGCTGCCATGGGGCAAGCCACTGACCTCCCAGCTTTGATGCGATTGCGCGTTGTGCAGTGACACTCGAAGGAGGCGATTAGGGGCTTTGTGAATGCCAGCACCCAACATGCTCATGAAGTAATTGTGCTTGCCATTGTCCATGAACCATCCGTGCTCGCCATCAAGCACCATGTCCCAGCCATAGCTTTGGGGTGAGTCTTGCAGGTAATGAAACTCCCAATGGGCATCGCGAATCAATTGTTGCGAAGCATCATGCCAGTGGTATCTGAACACGCGGCTGACGCCCACCACATACACCGTGTTGCCATGGGCGCTCAAACGGGCAATCGAAGCCTCAGGGCAAAGCACATCGCTGCTGGCTGCTTTGAAGCTGTCTGGGTCAAGGGTGGTGAGTTGAGCAGGACATGTGTCAGACAGATTCTTGGTGACCAGCAAGCCGTTGTCCAGCACCACAAAACTGTTGTACGGCTCATTGAGGGGTAACTCATGCGAGGCCACCGGTTGGCATTGCCTGTTCAGTTTGTGGGCATAGCGGCCGTAGACCACCATGATGTGTCCGTTGGCATGGATCGCCATGCCGCCCGGCCACATGGGCCCACCTGCTAGCCAGGGCGAACATTCAAGCGTTTCAAGCGTCACAGGGTCGATGCGCGATACTTTTGCTTGGGTTGCCAATCCCAAGTAGGAACGAACTGCAGAATGTGTCAGAAGAAACACTTCGCCAGGCGCACCCAAGACGGTCATGGTCGACATTTGCGTGCGTTTGGAAGTACACGCCAGTTTCATGCCGACCTGCAAATCTAAGCAAGCCGTGTTGTGCGGTGTTTGAAGCCTTGCAGGCCCTGCGTCTTCGCAAGGCCAAGGGCTGTCAAAGTAAGCAGTTGATGGCATGGGGCTGGCTCAAGCGGCAGCTTGAATAAGAGCGCGCTGTTTGCGCCGACGCCAAAGCCAAAAAGTGCCCAACAAAAGAAATCCTAGGATGCCGATCAGATGCACCTTGTATCTAGGCCAGTAAACAAACACCAGTGAGTTGATGATGACTTGTTGAATGGGGTCGTAGCCAGATGGCATTTCAAGCACGCCATTGGTTTTGGCCCATTTGGCGTAGTCTTGTTGCATACTCAAAAACAGATCTGGCAATTCCTGCTGCAGGTCTTGAGTTTCACCAGGGTCTTTGACGATGTTGAACAAATGCCATTGGCCATCGCCAACCGGTGCCATGTTGCTCAGCAATTTGTAGTCGCCTTTGAACAGAGCGCGGTTGCCAGACAACTCGTAACCCAGTATTTCATCGGGCCCCCGAACTCTTGTTGCATCGCCAGTGATGACGGGCATGAGGCTGTGTCCGCTTAAGGGGTAGATGGTCTGCCCTTTGTAGAGCGTGCCAGGATGTTGGACTCTGGCCAAGTCAAGCAAGGTCGGCACAATGTCATTCACGTGCGTGAGGCTGCCATGCACCTTGTTGATGGCAGTCTTTGGCAGATTGGGGATGCCCGAAATAATCAAGGGCACCCGGATGCCGCCTTCACCCGCAAAAAACTTGTAGGTACTCAAAGGCGCTGTGGCAGCACTTGCCCAGTTGGGGCCAATGATGCTGAAGGTGCCTTGGCTACCGAGTCGATCGAGTTCGCGATTGTAATTTTGATCCAACCACCATTTGCCGACGGCCACCGCATAAGGGTCTGAAGCTTCTGCACCGTTGTCAGACAGGAACATAAAGACAGTTTGATCAAATTCACCCGTTTCTTTCAAGTGGGTGATGAGGCGGCCAATGTGAAAGTCCATGGCCTCTGCCATGGCGGCATAAACTTCCATGCGCCGTGCTTGATAGGCTTTGTCTGATGCACTCAAAGAATTCCAAGCGACATGCGTTGAGGGCAAGTTGGCCATTTTGGAATGGGCGGGGACCAGCCCCAGCGCAATGGCTTTGTCGCGACGTTCATTGCGCAAGACATCCCAGCCAGCGTCATAGCGGCCTTTGTATTTGTCGATGAACGATTGGGGCGCTTGAACAGGGATGTGGTTGGCCTGAAACGCAATATAAGCAAAAAAAGGCTTGTCTGATTTGGCATCCGCTCGAAGGTACTCAAGCGTTTTGCTGATGTAAAACTCTGAGGAGTAAAACGTCTTGGGCATCTTGGCTTCTTGGCCGTTGTCATACCAATACACTTTGTCGGTCAGGTCCATGTACAACTTGCCTGTTTCCCAGTTGTCTGAACCGCTGTCGCCCATGACCAAGGACCGATCAAAGCCCCTGGCAGGCGGTAGGTTGTGAGCTTCTTTGCCCACATGCCATTTGCCAGCCGCATAGGTTCTGTAGCCACTGTCTTGAAGCAAGCTTGAGACGGTCACCACTCGCTGATTAAGGACGCTCAAGTACCCAGCGCGACCCACGTGCGATTGAGGGATGGTTTCCCGCATATTGCCCACGCCATTGAGGTGATTGTCGACACCCGTGAGGAGCATGGACCTTGTGGGTGAGCAAGATGCGCTCACATGAAAATTTGAAAAACGTGTTCCAGATTGTGCCAACAGGTTGAGGTTGGGAGTTTGAATTTCACTGCCAAATGCACCCACGTCACTGAAGCCCCAATCGTCTGCCAACATCACCACAATGTTGGGTCGTTTGGCCCAAACAGGTGAGCAAACCAAAAGTGCCGCACAGATGCAAATGGCTAGCCAGGTTTTCAGGGGACTGCTTGAAATGGTCATGATTCAGGGTGTGGGGGGAAGATCGAACCGATCGTGCATGGCTTTTTCAATGACCCAGAATCGGTCTTGACCCCAGACGGCGGTGTCTTCAAATTTGAAGGAGGGAACTCCCCATAGACCTAGCGCAAAAAGTGCTTGTCGGTTTTGTTCTGCAACTGCGCGCCAATGCTGTTCATTGGTTTGGCTCTTCAAAATGTCTTTGGCAGCTTGCCAATTCAGCCCACACCGTTCTACGATGATCTTCAGATGGGCATCGGTACCCGCGTCCAAGCCCTCAGACCAAACGCCTTTCATGAAGGACATGACATAGGCCTCGGCCAGTTCGTGCATTTGAGCAAAAGGAATCAGGGCAAGCCCCCGCTCTGTGGGCTTGCCGACGGGGTCATTGAGTCTGCCAAAAGGCACGTTTTGAACAAATGCTTCACGCGCTGCATCAAGGCTGATGTATTTTCTTTTTTCGGCGGGTACGGGCAAGCCGCGCATCACCATGGGCAGCACATAGCGCAAGTTAATTTGCACGCCATGGTCTTTGGCCCAAGGCAACAATTTGGCGCAACTGATGGCAGAGTAAGGGCTTCTGAATGAGAAGAAAAAATCAATGCCAGTCCCCTCCGGCACAAAGTCCAGTGCTTGATATTGAGGGGTGAAAAAAAGTGGAGGGCGCGGGCCTTCTTGGGTTCCATGAAATTGCGTTCCATGAGCTTTCTTTGAAAGACCCAATTCATGAAGACGGGCTTCTAAATGGTGCAGTCGGTCAATGCCCCAATACCATTCACCTTCATAGTAAATCACACCACTCAAATAGTGGCCCCATTTTTTGCGCAAGCGGTGTGAAGAGGTGAGTGAAGCCTGGCTATTGTTCACAGACGCCTCTGCACGCTTGGTGAGTCTTGTCGGTTGAAGTTTGTATTGATGAGCCAAGCGAGCTGCATCGAGTTGGCTATAAGCCTTCAGTTTGTCACGCTCGGGGACTGCAGAATCTTCTGGCGGCCCCACCAAGTGTTGTAAAACTGAAACTGCGTATCTGCTTTGCAAAAGGGGTATGGCTTGAGCCAACAATTGCGAGTAAGGATCTTCCAACTCATGAAAGAAATGCAAGACGTGCGGACGTTGCTGTGCGTTGCGTTTAAGTTCAGCCTTTTGTCGCAGCGCAAGAAGGCGCTTGCGAGATAAAAAAAGTTGGCTGATGACAGGCATCAGCCAACTTTTGAGACTTCTGAAGGCCATAGAAGTGAGGTTTGAAATTAAACCGCAACGACCTTAGGCATTCGAGCGCAAATTACCAAGCTTTGACCAAACGCAGTTGCAATGACTTGGCCACGATGGCGTTGCGGCCACCGAAGTTGTCGCTGAACTGCAAATTGAAGCCAGCATCCTTGCCAGGCAACTTGTATGAAACAAAGGGTCCGACACCATTGGTTTTGTATCGGTTGCCGCCAGCTGGTGCACCAACACCGGTGTCATCAGAAATTTGTTGGGTTGTGAACACATTGACACCATACGCCCAATCACCACTGACTTTCACAACGCCGCCTTCGGCATAAATAAAGTTACCGCTTTTGTAGTCGGTGTCTTTGTTGCGCGTGTTGAAGCCATAAGACACGCGACCGGCAATGGTCACGCCTGCATCCCAAGATGCGTCTGAGTGTTTGGGGTTGAGGTTGTAAGTAGCAGCAACACCTGGGCGCACAGTGTAGAAGTTGCCAAAGCCCGGGTTGGGTCCGCGATTCTTGTCAAACGAGCCTGTAGGTACAAACAAGGAAACGCCTGCGGCAACTTTCAGACGATCTTCATGACGCACCCACACAGTGGACAACTCGGCATCACCTAAGCCAGAAGTCTCAATGCTTTGGGCTTTGTTGGTGGCTCCGACACGCGCTTGAACTTGCGAATTGGCAGCGGCTGTGCCGGCAGTGAGCTGTCCAACAATGGCTGCGCTCAAGGGGGGTGTGGTTGCGGCTGGTGTCAGGGTGCCGGCGGGTTGAGTGACCACGTAATCGCGCTTTTGTTGAATGAAGGGCACGTTGATGGCAAATGCAATATGACCGTTGCCATAAGTGCTTTCTGTCAAGTAGCCGCCCACCAAATTAATTTGGGTTTGGTCTTGGTTGAATGCCAAGCTGCCTTTTGGAAATGACACCGAGTAGGGCAAGGCGGGGTTGAGTTGAATGGGCGCAATAGGCGGTGGTGTCACATCGTTGCCGGATGCATCTGCAATTTTGTAGATCTGCAATTGGGTGAGGCTGGCAGTGCCAAAAAAGCCTGGTTTGTCTGCAGATGCTGCGATCTCGCCGCCAAAGGCGCCGATCGGTGCTTGGCGGAATTTGTAACTTTCGGCAGCTTGTACGTTCAAACTGCATGCCAATAAAGAAACCCAAGGTAAGGTAGCAAGTACGAACTGGCGAGCTGTTACTTTGTGCAGGGGATGAGTCATGGGTGTCTCCATTAAATATGATTTGGATTCAGTACACATGTGTATTGACATTTCACTCTAGCACAGCAAAGATGAATACCAGTCTAGGGTTTTCGCTAGCGAGGGCTTTTTAATCGACGGATCTGGTGTGTTGCAAAATAGGACATGACGCTTATGGACCCACAACCTCAAAATCAAAAAAACAAAACAATGAGTTCAGATGGCGCACGTTTGACGCGTGACCATTGGCTCGACGAAGCCTTTCAAGCGGTTGTGGTTGGGGGTTTTGAAAATGTCAAGGTCATGGCGCTGGCTGAAAAACTCAATGTCACGCGGGGCAGTTTTTATTGGCACTTCACTGACCATGCCGACTTGATTGGCAGTTTGTTGATGAGATGGAAATTAGCGCAACTTGAACTCGATGAAAAGTTGAAATCTCATCACAGTGGCAATCCCATCCAAGATCTTGAATTTGTGGTGGACGCCGCCTTTAACCAAGCTGGCTCAGAGCTTGAAAATCTTCGTTTCGAGCAAGCTTTGCGGGCCTTGAGTCATCTTCACAAAGAGGCGGCTCAGATGTTGGTCGAAGTTGATGCTGAACGCATGAACTTATTTGAAGCCAAATTTTTTGTCATTTTGAATGACCCCAAAAAGGCGCGTGATTTAGCAGCGCTTCTTTATTTGGCCATTGTGGGAGGCTACCAGGCGCTCAGTCGACCTGTGAACCCGCCCAATATCAGAGCTTATGTACAAGGTTTGATTTCAAACTATTTGGTCTTGAAGCAGGTCACTTGAGCGTTTTAGTCTAGTCTCTCTAGGGCGGGCATTTTCCATTGCCCATTCAGTGCCTTGTCCTCTGGCCAATACAAACGCGCATTGAGTAAAAACGGCGCGCCCACCTGAACGGGCAGCCAATTGGCTGAGGCTTCTTTCTGAGCAGGGGGGGTGGCTTGCACCCAAAGGTCCAGAGAGCCATCTGCATTGAAGACCAATGGATCTCGATCACCGATGGCAAATCTTTGGATTGAATTGTCAATTAAAAATTCATCTGCCCCGTAAGCCGTGATGGACCAAAAAGCTTTCACGGGTGGCAGCGCGTTGGCCGCAAAATGCAACCGGTATCGGTGCTGGCCATTCAGGGGTTTGCCTTGATGGTCTAGCGCAGTGTTGGGGTAGAGCGCATCTTCTGGCAAGTTGGCGCCAAGTCCCACCATGGCCACCGCAGCGCGCGTGTTGTAGTCGGTGCCATAACGGCCTAAGTTCAAGGGCGGGGTAGACCAACTTCCATCTTGAGGTTTGGTGTTCAAGGCCTTCATGACGCGTTGGTTGGCAATCCATCGGCCGATGCTGAAACTCATGTGATGCAGCCAGTTGATGTTCACTGCTTGCCCAGGCCTCATTTCAACTTGGGCCAATCTTGCAAGCAATGGGGCATCTTCTGCCGCCGGTGGGTTGTTCACCATCAGTTGCATGAGCCGATTGAAAAAATCAGGGGTGCTCATGGCTTTCATTTGTGCGACTGGCGGCAGGGAAGGCTCTGAACTGGCTTGCCAAAGGGGTGCAACTGGTGCAACTGGCTTTTGAGAGTTCGGGTTTGACAAAGGCAAGCTAGAGGGTGAGTCCCACTTTGAAAGGCGAAGGCGGTTTTGCAATTTATGCACAGTTGCTAAATCGGCTGCGCCGTTGGTTTGCGTTCTGCCAATGAGCCAAACCAGGTCGGTAGGCGATCTTAAAAGTGTCATGCCCTCGGGCACCTTGCCGCGCCATTCGGGTCCCGCTAGCAAGTAGGTCGCACCTTGATTGCCCGAGGTTCTGCTGCCAGGAGATGCAAACACATGGGTCCATGCATCCATGAAAGGCATCAGCTCATAGCGCGTTTGATTGGCAGGCATTTCAAACACCCAGGGCCCCTGTTTCATGCTGATAAAGGCCGTGGTGTAAAGCGTATCGACATTGGGTCGAACCACATCTTTAAATTGGGCGTTTGGAAATTGCCTAACCAAGCGCAATTGATTTTCGGGCCCGATGTATTTCGCGCTGTGCGCACGCGTCGTCTCCATCATGACCAAAGGGTAGCCATACAAATAAGCTTCAGCGCCAAGGGCAATCTTGTCTTTGATGAGAAGCAACAAGGCAGCCAACAAGGCCACGAAGACCAAAGCCGACAACAGGATGCGTTTTGCAAGGCTCATGGCTGATAGATGGTTCGAAAGCCCAAATGGCTGACGGCCAAATCTTCTTCTTGCGCTTGCCTAGAACCTGCGCGGTAGCGCATGCAGTAATTGGGTGCACACAAAAATGAGCCGCCTTTGATCACGCGCGACTGAGGGCTAGAGTTGGCTTGAAGCGTTTTAAAAATAGGAGGTCTTTGCGCTTCGTCAGGGTCGAGTCCTTGGTTGGCGCTACCGCCCTTGCTGCTGATTGTGGATCTGTCGGCCACAAACACATCCGCCGTGAGTTCCCACACATTGCCAATCATGTCAAACAGGCCATAGGCGTTGGGCGCATAGCAAGCCACGGGGGCTAAGCCTGCAAAGCCGTCTTCGCTGGCGTTGGCCATTGGGAAAACACCTTGCCATGTGTTGGCACTGGCAGGTTGGTCGTGCTGGCCCGGTAATTCCTTGGCGCCGGCGCGTGCTGCCCACTCCCACTGTGCTTCGGTTGGCAAACGATGGCCCTTCCATTTGGCGTAGGCTTGAGCATCTTCGAAAGTGATGTGCACCACTGGAAATTGGCCGTAGTTGTCCACGCTGGAGCCCGGCCCTGCGGGGTGCTGCCAACTTGCGCCTGGAACGTATTGCCACCACTGCCGCGGGTCATCGCCGTAGGTCAGCTTGGCGGGTACCTTGAACACCACAGCACCAGGTTGGCGCATGGCTTCTGGCAAGCTGGCAATCAGTTGAGGGTTGACCGGTCGCTCTGCCACAGTCACGTAGCCCGTGGCTTTGACAAAGGCTGCAAATTCTGAATTGGTGACCTCCGTGCGGTCCATCCAAAAACCTTTGACGCGCACATTGCGAACTGGTTTTTCTTCGGCATAAACGCTGTCGCCCATGTCGAACACACCCTCAGGAATCCAAACCATGCCAGGCCGAGGGGCAGCAGAAGAGGAGGCTGGCAGCTCGCATTGCAATTTGGCGGGCAGCACTTGCTTGGCGGAGGTCTTGTCCTGTGTCAACCAAAGAGTTGCTGCGGTTGCTAGCAAAATCAATGTGCTAAAGATGGACCATCGGAAAAATTTCATGAACGCACTATAAATCTAAATTCAAGCAAAATAGGCCGATGAATCTTTTTGAAACCAGTCGACAAGTGACAGTGCTAGGCGCTGGCATGGTTGGCGTTTCGTGTGCTTTGGCATTGCAGGCCAAGGGTTGGCGAGTGACCTTGGTCGATCAGCAAGCACCAGGCGAAGAAACATCCCACGGCAATGCCGGCGTGCTGTCTCGCAGTTCCTTGTTGCCATTCAATCGGCCTGGGCTTTGGCAGAGCCTTCCCTCCTTGTTGCTCAGACAAGGCTCCCATCTCAAAATCAGACCCAGTGCAATCACACATTGGCAATGGCTATGGCGTTTTCTTTGGCACGCCAAGCGCTCTTCATTTGAGGTCACCACCGTGGCTTTAGATGGCCTGATTCAATTGTCATCAGACACGCACCGCGCATGGTTGAAGAGAGCCCATGTTGAAAATCGATTGCGAGATACGGGTTGGCTATGGCCCTATGCCCACACCGATGCTTTTAAATCAGGCGCTGCATCCCGTGAGGTGTTGCAAGAATTTGGTGTCGCTACAGAAGTATTGAATGCGCCTGCGCTTCGAGCTTTGGAGCCTCATTTGGCGCCATCTTTCAGTCACGCTTTGTGGGTCAAAGATGCTGCCTCAGTGGACAACCCGCGTGCTGTGGTGAAGGCCTATGCAGCGCAGTTTTTAGAAGCGGGTGGGCAATGGGTGCAATCCAAAGTCAGTGTCCTTCAACAGCGGCCCAGTGGCTGGCAATGGGTCGATCAAGCAGGAAGTGCTCATTGGACGCCCCATGTGGTGGTGGCGCTAGGGCCTTGGTCTGAGAGCTTGCTTGAAGCCAGTCAAGTGACGGCCAACTTCAAGGTCAACATGGGATTTGAGCGCGGTTACCATCGCCATTTTCAAACCGTCGAAGGTGTCAGTTTAGGACGCCCCATTTATGACCTGTCAGGCGCTTATGTTTTATCTCCCATGAAAGACGAGCAGGGTCAAGATGTCTTGCGATTGACCACGGGCGTCGAGTTGGCTGCACGCGATGCGGCACCCAACTTGCAGCAGCTGGAATCTGCTGAAAACTCAGCGCGACGTGTCTTGCCCATGAAGTCGGCTGTCCCCCATTCCGATTGGCTAGGTAGCCGGCCCACCACGCCAGACAGCCGCCCCGTGATTGGGGAGGTGCCCAATGCACCTGGCTTGTGGTTGGCCTTTGGGCATCAGCACATTGGATTTAGCACGGGGCCAGGCACTGGGGTCTTGTTGTCTGAATTGATGTCAAGAGAGGCCACCAGCATTGACCCGCGGCCGTTTGCACCCGACAGGTTTGAAGCTCTTTTTTAATTGAGCAAAGCTTCAGCAAACTCACGTGCATCGAAAGTTTGCAGATCATCAAGTTGTTCGCCCACGCCAATGAAGTAAACAGGAATGGCTTTTTCACGGGCGATGGCGCACAGCACGCCCCCTTTGGCGGTGCCGTCTAATTTGGTCACAATCAGTCCAGTCAGGCCCAAGGCTTCGTCAAACGCCTTCACTTGCATGAGGGCGTTTTGCCCGGTGTTGCCGTCAATGACCAACAAGACTTCATGCGGCGCGCTGGCATCGGCTTTTTGAACCACCCGCTTGATTTTTTTCAACTCTTCCATGAGGTGCAATTGAGTGGGCAAACGGCCCGCCGTATCCACCAGCACCACATCTCTGCCGCGAGCTTTGCCAGCAGACACCGCATCGAAGCTGACTGCGGCAGGATCGCCGCCCTCTTGGCTGATGATTTCAACGGTATTGCGTTGAGCCCAAACTGCCAACTGCTCGCGGGCCGCAGCCCTGAAGGTGTCGGCAGCCGCTAACAACACACTGGCACCCTGGTCTGCCAAGTGGTGCGTGAGTTTGCCTATGGACGTCGTTTTGCCTGCCCCATTGACACCGGCCACCATCAAGACCATGGGCTTTTGATTGCCGATGTGAAGTTGCTTTTGAAGGGGCAGCAGCAAATGGGTGATGGCCTCAATCAGCAAGGCTTTGACTGCTGATGGCTCTGTGGCTTTGGCCGCTTTGACGCGGGCTTTGAGGTCTTGTAGCAGGTGTTCGGTGGCTTTGACCCCTGTATCGGCCAACAGCAAAGCCGTCTCAAGCTCTTCGTAAAGCGCGTCGTCAATTTGTGTACCGGTAAAGACCGAAGCAAGACTACCGCCAGTTTTGCGCAGGCCCGCTTTGAGCTTGCTCAGCCAAGACTGCCGCGGTGCTTCAGTTGTTGGTACTTGCTCGGGTGGAGCTGCTGACGCTACCTGATTGACTAAAGGATTGGCAGGCGTAGACTTTTCATCAACAGCTGCTGTTTTGGAAAGAGAGCGAAAGAATCTGAACATAGGGAGAGGAGTGTAGAGGCCTATTCTATGAAAACTTAAGGCCTGCTCCAAATCGTCCGACAACGCGGTAAGCTTGCGGTCATGCCTACAAAACCCCTTATTCAAGCTGCCATTGGCTCACCTTCGCACGAAGTGCGCATCATCGGTGGCCAATGGAAGCGCAGCAAAATCAAAGTGCTCGATCGGCCCGGTTTGCGGCCCACACCCAACAGGGTGCGTGAAACTTTGTTCAATTGGTTGGGCCAAGACCTCAGGAGTTGGCGCTGTGTCGACGCATTTTCGGGCACGGGTGCATTGGGTTTTGAGGCTGCTTCGCGTGGCGCTCAAAGCGTTTTGATGTTGGAACAAGACCCGCAGTTGGTGACACTCTTGTTGGAAACGCAAAAGCGCTTGAAGGCACAAACCGTCCAGATCCAAAAAGGCGATGCCATGATGGCGCTTCAGCGCTTAGCACCCAACAGCCTAGATTTGATTCTTCTAGACCCGCCATTTGAAGCATCCTACTTTGAGAAAGCATTGCACTTTGCCGCCAATGCCCTTGTGCCTGAGGGTTGGGTTTATTTGGAAGCCCCAGAGCATTGGACCGATGAAGCCATTCAGGCCTGTGGTCTAGAGCCTGTGAAGTACATGAAAGCAGGTGCTGTTCACGCACATTTGCTGCAACGGCCATTCGAGGGATAATCCCCTCCAAACGATCAGGAGCCCCCATGAGTCGCTCAGTTACCGCAGTTTATTCTGGCACCTTTGACCCCCTCACTCTGGGTCATGAAGACGTGGTGTATCGCGCTTCGCAAATGTTTGACAAAGTGGTGGTGGCCGTGGCCACCGCGCACCATAAAAAAACACTGTTCACCCTTGAAGAGCGTTTGGCCATGGCCCAAGAAGTGACGCAAGACATGGGCAATGTCAGTGTCTTGCCCTTCACGGGTTTGTTGTGCGATTTTGTGCACAGCCAAGGCGCGCGGGTCATTGTGAGAGGCTTGCGTTCAGTGACAGATTACGACTACGAAACACAAATGGCAGGCATGAACCGTCACTTGGCACCCGAAGTGGATACGGTGTTTTTGCACACCAGTGCTTCGGTTCAGCACATCAGCAGCACCTTGGTTCGAGAAATTTCCAGCTTGGGCGGCAAGGTCGAGGGTTTGGTTTCCCCGGCTGTTCTCAAGGCGCTCCAAGCCGTCCAAGCTTTAAGGGCTGCATAAGCCCAGCCTTAAATTTCTGCCGCTTCGACCATGAAGCGAACGCGTTTTTGGCCCTGCCATTCGTCTACATCCAATCGGTAAGCCAGTTTCACACGGGCTGGCAGAGGCTCGATTCGGCCAAACCAAATGCCATCGACGGGCTGGCCTTGGTGTTTGAGTTTGAGCGCCAGATGTTTCTCGCCTACCAATCGTTGTGAAACAACTTCAACTTCTTCGCTGAAAACTGGGGGGGCAAAACCTTGTCCCCAAACTTCTTTGTGCATCACATCAATGAACTCCACGCGCCGATATTGCGCTTCCAGGGGGCCGTCGGTTTCGAGTTTGCGTTGCAGTGTGGCGGGCGACAAGAGTTGGCTTGCAACTTCCATGAAGCAAGACTCAAACAATTCCAAATGCTCTTCCTCAATGGTGCAACCCGCTGCCATGGCGTGCCCGCCAAAGCGAAGCAAAATGTGCGGATGCTTTTTGGCCATGAGGTCGAGTGCATCGCGCAAATGAAACCCTGGAATAGACCGGCCAGAGCCTTTGAGTTCGTGCTCTTTGCCAGGTGCATTGCTGGCGGCAAATACAAAACAAGGTCGGTGAAATTTGTCTTTGATGCGAGAGGCCACAATGCCCACCACACCTTCATGAAAGTCGGGGTCAAAGACGCAGATGGCCGGCGGTGGTTCATCGCTGTCGTCAAACAAAGACTCTGCAATCTCCATGGCTTGCTGGCGCATGTCGCCTTCAATCTCTCGGCGCTCCCGGTTGATGGCATCTAGCTGTCGGGCCAGTTCATCGGCTCTGGCTGCGTCGTCAGTGCTAAGGCACTCAATGCCCAGCGTCATGTCAGACAAGCGGCCCGCAGCGTTGATGCGAGGGCCCAAGGCAAATCCAAAATCAAAGGTACTTGCTGTTTTGGCTTCGCGGCCAGCAGCTTTGAACAAGGCCGCCATGCCGACAGGCATCGAGCCCGCTCGAATGCGCTTCAAGCCTTGCGCCACCAAACGGCGGTTGTTGTTGTCCAGTTTCACCACATCGGCCACAGTGCCAAGGGCGACCAAAGGCAGCAGTGCATCCAGTTTGGGCTGTGTTTCTGCAGTGAAGATACCGCGCTGTCGCAACTCGGCACGCAGCGCCAACAACACATAAAACATCACACCCACTCCCGCCAATGATTTGCTTTCAAATTCGCAGCCTGGCTGGTTGGGGTTCACAATGACTTCTGCAGTGGGAAGCACGGCGGCTGGCAAGTGGTGGTCGGTCACCAACACTTTCAAGCCCAAAGCCTGAGCTCGGGCAACGCCCTCCAAGCTGGCGATGCCGTTGTCAACTGTGATCAGAACGTCTGCGCCAGATTGCTTGACGCGCTCGGCAATCGGGGCCGTCAGGCCGTAACCATCGACCACCCGATCGGGCACGATGTAACGCACGTGGCTTGCACCCAGCATGCGAAGCCCTCGCATGCCGACGGCGCAAGCGCTTGCACCATCGCAGTCGTAATCTGCGACGATGCACAAATGCTTTTGGCCTGCGATGGCATCTGCCAACAAAATGGCTGATGCATGGCTGCCTTTTAAAGTGGCGGGTGACAGTAACTTGGCCAGGCCATCGTCTAATTCTTCAGGACTCACAACGCCCCTGGCTGCAAACAACTTGGAGAGAAGGGGGTGCACGCCGGCCTGTTCGAGTGCCCAGGCGCTGCGCGGGGGCACATCGCGCGTTGATATTTTGAAACTCATGAGGCAGAAACTCCGGAAGACAAGGCGTGCAATTCTTTGTTCACTGAAACAGGCCTCAGCCAGCGTTGCAGCTTGTTGCGCCAAGTGGCGGGCTGCGGTCGATAGTGTCGCCAAGATGTGTCACTGCACAGGGTCAGTGTGACACTTTGAGGGTGGTCTAAGGCTTGGCACAAAGATGCGCCAAGCGTAGCGTCGATGTGCTCCCATGCCTGTTGCCAAAGCTTGAGATTGGATGACAGATCGGTGTTTCGCAAATCAGTGACCACGGCAAACTCGCTCGGATTTGGATAGAGCTGATCTAGGTTGCGATGAAGCCAAAATGAATTGACGGTCCAACGGCCATTGAAGCTGCGCTCGTCGTTGACCGGATGTTGGTAAAGCAGCATTTGCATCTCGCTTTGCAAACGTTGCAATTTCTTGGCGTGCTGGTGTTCTGGCATCCATGCTTTGATGCTTTGGCCCACCACCCTGTCAATGCTGGCCAAGGGCAAGCCTTCTAACAAGTCAGCAGACACGCGCCAAATCAGGGGACTTTCATACACAACCGCAAGCCCGTCTTCCTGAAAGTAGGGTTGCATGGCAGACAAGAGTTGTCTGGACTCAGTTTCGTTCAAGGCCAACTCTTCGGGTTGCAACAAGACAACATCGTTCATGCCAACTTGCCAATGGCAAGGCGTCATGAGGGCTTCTTTGCCCAAAGTCGGTTTGGCGCCCATGATTTGAGGCGCAGCTTCATGGGGCATCAGAAAATCAAGCGGCGCTGCATCTGATGGGGTGAATTTGGAGACGCATGCCATTTGGCTGAATAATTTTTGCAGATTGGGCAAATACAATGAAGCCAGCGCATCTTCCACAGATTTGTGCAGAGTGGATGCTTCTTGGACGGCATGGGCGATCACCCAGTGTTGGATGGGTGCAAAGTCCTCATTAACCCGAGGTGTTGCGGTGCTTGTTAAACCTGCGTTCATGGCTGTATTGTCAGGGATGACACAATGCCCCTTCCAGACTTTTGGCTTGGGGTGATGTCAGCGTCTTAGAAAGTGGCCTTGAATGAGCTTTGAATTTGCTTACGAGTTGGTTTTAGGTTGGCGCTATACCCGCGCAGGACGGGCCACGCGTCGAAATGGCTTCATCTCCTTTATTTCAGGCGTTTCCATGCTCGGCATTGGCTTGGGAGTGGCTGCCTTGGTCATTGTTTTGTCTGTCATGAACGGCTTTCAAAAAGAAGTGCGCGACCGCATGCTGAGCGTGGTCTCGCACATTGAGGTCGTTTCTGCAGATGGCGGCGCTTTACAGGATGTGAACGACACGCTCAAAGAAATTCGAGCCAACCCCAACGTGATTGGCGCAGCCCCCTTCATTGCAGCGCAAGCCTTGTTGGCCAGGGGTGAGGACATGAAAGGCGTTTTGGTGCGAGGCATTGACCCCGCGCTAGAACCCAGCGTCATTGATTTGTCTGAGGGCGCTCAAGCCAAAAGCGCAGGCCTACTTGGCATCAATGCCCTCAAGCCTGGCGAATTTGGGGTGGTCCTTGGCATCGATTTGGCCCGGCAATTGGGCCTTCGAATTGGCGATCCCGTCACCCTCATCGCACCCAATGGACAAGTCACACCGGCGGGCGTGTTGCCCCGACTCAAACAAATGCAGATGGTGGGGGTGTTCAACTCTGGCCACTACGAATATGACTCAGCTTTGGTCATGATGCATGTGGCCGATGCGGGCAAAATTTTTCGCTTAGAAGGCCCCACCGGCATTCGCCTCAAAATCAAAGATTTACACCAGGCTCGAGCCGTTGCCCGGCAGCTTGCGCCGTCATTGCCATTGGGCATGGGCATTCGCGATTGGACGCAGCAAAATCGGACGTGGTTTGCGGCAGTTCAAGTGGAGAAACGCATGATGTTCATTATTCTCACCCTCATTGTGGCGGTGGCCGCTTTCAACTTGGTCTCTACTTTGGTGATGACAGTCACCGACAAACGTGCAGACATTGCCATCCTGCGAACCCTGGGCGCCAGTCCGAAAAGCATCATGGGTGTTTTCATGGTGCAGGGCGCTTTGGTGGGCATCATAGGGACCTTGGGCGGCATGCTGTTGGGCTTGTTGATCGCCTTCAACATCGATGTCATCGTGCCTGCTTTGGAAGCCATTTTTCAAGCCAGCTTCTTGCCCAAAGACATCTACTTAATTAGCCGCATGCCAAGCGATCCACAAATGTCTGACATCTTGCCCGTGGTGCTTATTTCTTTGATGCTGTCATTCGTGGCGACGCTGTATCCCAGCTGGCGCGCTAGCCAAGTGAACCCTGCTGAGGCATTGCGTTATGAGTAATCTTGCGAGTCATCTTGAGAGCAAGGTCAAGCAACAACCGGTGCTCGAAGTCCGAGGCTTGAGCAAGCGATTTTCGGAGGGCGGCCTCAGCGTGTCTGTCTTGCAAGGCGTTGACCTCACGGTGCAAGCCGGCGAGACTGTGGCCATTGTGGGTGCTTCAGGCTCAGGCAAAAGCACCCTCATGCACTTAATGGGTGGCCTCGACTCGCCCTCTCAGGGGCAGGTGTTGTTGCAGGGACAAGACTGGTCTGATTTCAATGCTTCCGAACAAGGCTCAAGACGCAACCGCCTGCTGGGTTTTGTGTACCAGTTTCACCACTTGTTGCCCGAATTCACAGCCCAAGAAAATGTGGCCATGCCGCTTTGGATTCGCCGAATGTCAAAGCCCGCAGCGAATGCCACGGCCTTAGAAAGATTGGCCCAAGTGGGGCTACAAAATCGTGCTTTGCACCGGCCCGCTGAGCTGTCTGGTGGAGAGCGTCAAAGGGTGGCCATTGCCCGCGCCATGGTCACTCAACCGGCCTGCGTTTTGGCCGATGAACCCACCGGCAACCTAGACCGAGCCACCGCTGAAAGTGTGTTTGATCTGATGTTAAGCACCGCTGAGAAACAAGGCACCGCCTTTGTGGTGGTCACGCACGATCAGCAGCTTGCAGCGCGCTGCAGCCGCGTTCTCCGATTAGACCAAGGCGTGCTACAGCCATGAGCATGCGCTGGGTAGACAGCCATTGCCATTTGGATGCGCCAGAGTTTGATCTAGATCGCAGCGCAGTCATTCAAAAAGCTCAAGCGCAGGGCGTTGTTGGGTGCGTGATGCCAGCCGTTCAGGCCAAAGATTTTTTGCCCTTGCAAAAGCTGGCCCAAGAATTTCAACAAGCCTATGCCTTGGGCATCCACCCTTTGTATGTGCCGCAGGCTCAGGAACAAGACTTGGCGTTTTTAGAACAATGCCTTGAAAGTGCTTTATCCCTAGCTGCCAGTGGTCAGAGACATGACGCGCGATTGGTAGCGCTTGGAGAAATTGGTTTGGATTTTTTTGTGCCGGCATTGTGCGAACCCGCCATGCGAGACAAACAAGAGTTCTTCTACCATGCTCAATTGAAGATGGCCCAAAAGTTCAAGTTGCCTGTCATTCTGCATGTGCGCAAATCGGCCGATGAATTGTTAAAGGGGCTCAGACGCCATGCAGTGCAGGGCGGTATTGCGCACGCCTTCAATGGCAGTTTTCAGCAAGCCCACACCTTCATTGAAATGGGCTTTGCTTTGGGATTTGGCGGCGCGCTCACCTTTGAGCGCGCCTTGCAATTGAGGCGATTGGCCACAGAACTGCCCCTCTCAGCCTTGGTGCTAGAAACAGATGCCCCCGATATACCGCCCCACTGGATTTACAAAACACAATCTGAACGACAATCAAATCTATTCAACGTGAGTCAAGCGCGCAATGAACCTGCAGAACTGCCGCGCATTGGCGCAGTCCTTGCCTCGTTGCGCAATGTCACTGATTCAGTCATTGCGAGTTCAACATTTGTCAACACGCAGCGTGTGTTACCGCAGCTTCAATTTTTCAAAACCTGATGAGCAAAACCAAACGCCTTGAGCTTCCTGAAGTGAACTTCTCTGAAGATGGCGAGTCGCGCTATTTGCATTTGGGTACGCCTTGGATTCAGGGTTCGATGAAGATCAAAGAACCCTTTGAAATTGACCTTGAATATGTGCAACGCATGATGGCAGGTTTGCTCTTTTTGAAGGGCACCTCGGTGGCCGGGCGGCATGCCATGCAATTGGGCTTGGGCGCAGCCAGCCTCACCAAGTTTTGTTACAAGAAGCTGCGCTGGACATGCACCGCCATTGAACTCAACCCTGGTGTCTTGCATGCCTGCCGGGGTTGGTTCAAATTGCCTGAAGATGGCCCGCGCATGCGAGTGATCATTGCCGACGCGGCAGAAGAAATTCAAAGCGATGAGTGGTTAGGCGTCGTCGATGTGTTGCATGTCGATTTGTATGACCACGAAGCTGCGGCGCCAGTGCTAGACAGTGTTGAGTTTTATCAAAATTGCCGCGCATTGCTGACCGATGAAGGCACCATGACGGTCAATTTATTTGGCCGCACGTCGAGCTACGAAAAGAGCTTGGCCAAAATGGCGGAAGCATTTGGTGAGGATGCCTTGTGGGTATTCAAACCAACACGGGAAGGCAACACGGTGGTCATGGCACAACGCATGGCAAGCCGGCCCCAAAAAGAGCAATTGCTTTTGCAAGCGCAAGCCGTTGAAAACAGGTTTGGGCTGCCAGCTACCCAATGGTTGAAAGTTTTCAAACCCTTGGTGAAGTGAGTTTATTTCTGAAAACGCCAAAAACTTAGGGTTAACCCAAGCGTTGAATGAGATTATTTACCAATGAGTAGGTGAAACCCACATTTTTAATTGACACATTTGGGCTCAAAATCCGCCATCCCAAACTTTTTGGAGGAGTGTCCCTGTGAAAATCAAAAGTCAAAAAGACTTTTTCTCTGGCCTGATGTTCACCATTGTCGGTGCAGCATTTGCCTATGGAGCAACAAGTTACAACGTTGGTACCGGTGCGCGCATGGGCCCTGGCTACTTTCCTCTTTTACTTGGCGTGATCTTGGCCCTGTTGGGTGCCACGATTTTGTTCAAGTCCTTGGTGGTTGAAACCCCTGATGGCGAGCCGGTCGGTGCATGGGCTTGGAAGCCTTTGGTCTTCATCATTGCTGGCAACTTGTTGTTCGGCATTTTGTTGGGCGGTTTGCCTAGCCTCGGTTTGCCAGCAATGGGTTTGATCGCGGCTATTTTTGGAACCACCATTGTGGTCAGCTTGGCAGGCGATGAATTCAGTTTGAAAGAAACTGTTGTCTTGAGCGCCATCTTGTCTGTGATGAGCTATGCGGCGTTCATCTTGCTGCTGAAATTGCAGTTCCCTGTGTGGCCAACTTTCATCAGCGGCTAAGGAGTTTATAAATGGAACTATTTGACAACTTGGCGATGGGTTTTGGTGTTGCATTCACCTTCCAAAATCTACTTTACGCTTTCATTGGCTGTTTGTTGGGCACCCTGATCGGTGTGCTCCCAGGCATTGGCCCTGTGGCAACCATTGCCATGCTCTTGCCTGCCACTTATGCATTGCCCCCCATTGCGGCATTGATCATGTTGGCCGGTATTTATTACGGCGCCCAATACGGTGGTTCAACCACGGCTATTTTGGTGAACTTGCCTGGCGAGTCTTCGTCTGTCGTGACCGTGATTGACGGTTACCAGATGGCTCGCAAAGGCCGTGCAGGTCCTGCTTTGGCAGCGGCTGGATTAGGCTCTTTCTTTGCAGGTTGCGTCGGAACTTTGATCTTGGCTGCCTTTGCTGCACCTTTGACTGAAGTGGCCTTCAAGTTCGGTCCTGCCGAATACTTCTCTCTCATGATTCTGGGTTTGATCGGTGCCGTGGTTTTGGCCTCTGGTTCCTTGCTCAAAGCGGTTGCCATGATTGTTCTGGGCTTGCTGCTTGGTTTGGTCGGTACCGACGTGAATTCTGGCGTAGCCCGCTTTAGCTTTGACATTCCTGAACTCACAGACGGCATTGGTTTTATTACCATTGCCATGGGTGTGTTTGGTTATGGTGAGATCATTGCCAACTTGTCGCAGCCTGAAGACAAGCGTGAAGTCTTTACCGGCAAAGTCACTGGCTTGTTCCCCACCAAAGAAGACTTCAAGAACATGATTCCTGCGGTTTTGCGGGGTACAGCCATTGGCTCTATGTTGGGTATCTTGCCTGGTGGCGGTGCTTTGTTGGCAGCTTTTGCGGCTTACACCATCGAGAAGAAAACCAAGCTGCGTCCTGGTGAAGTGCCATTCGGCCAAGGCAATATTCGCGGCGTTGCAGCGCCTGAGTCTGCCAACAACGCGGGTGCGCAAACTTCCTTCATTCCATTGCTGACCTTGGGTATTCCCCCCAATGCCGTGATGGCCTTGATGGTGGGTGCCATGACCATCCACAACATTCAGCCTGGCCCCCAGGTGATGACCAGCAACCCTCAGTTGTTCTGGGGTCTGATTGCCTCCATGTGGATTGGCAATGCCATGTTGATCATCTTGAACTTGCCGCTCATCGGCATGTGGATCAAGTTACTCACTGTGCCTTACCGTTGGTTGTTCCCCGCCATTGTGCTGTTCTGTGCCATTGGCGTTTACTCCACCAACAACAACACCTTTGACATTTGGTTGGTCGGTGCCTTTGGCGTGATCGGTTATGTGTTCATCAAATTGGGCGTGGAACCTGCACCATTGTTGCTAGGCTTCATCTTGGGCCCCATGATGGAAGAGAACTTGCGCCGTGCACTGCTGTTGTCTCGCGGTGACTGGTCGGTGTTTCTCACACGAGGTTTGTCAGCAAGCTTGCTGGCAGCAGCGGCCGTGTTGCTCATCATCGTGCTCTTGCCTTCAGTCAAGTCCAAGCGCGAAGAAGCCTTCGTCGAAGAATGATTTAGAAACACTTTGAGTCTAAACGGCACCCTCGGGTGCCGTTTTTTTTTGGCCTGTCGTCACTCTCATGCCACGATGTGACTTTAGGTCACAAATTTCCTGACACAATCAGCTTTTGAATTCAAAATATTTGGGCCCTTCTATACCCATTCACAGATCAATTTGGACACCACCATGAGCTTTGATTTCAGCACCCCTTATTCGTCTGCGCGCCTGCCCCTGTTTGCTCGCAACATTGTTTCCACTTCGCACCCGTTGGCTGCTCAAGCCGGTTTGCGCATGATGCTCAAGGGCGGCAATGCCGTGGATGCAGCCATTGCAGCCGCTGCAGCCATGACCATCACCGAGCCCGTCAGCAACGGCTTAGGTTCTGATGCTTTTTGTATTTTGTGGGATGGCAACAAACTGCACGGTCTGAATGCGTCTGGTCCTGCACCGCAAGCTTGGACCCCAGAGTATTTCCACAACAAATATGGACAAGATGCTGTCAACCCACCCAAGCGGGGCTGGGACTCGGTCACGGTGCCAGGCGCTGTGGGTGCATGGGCCGCCATGAGCGAGCGATTTGGCAAATTGCCTTTTGCCGATCTGATGCAGCCTGCCATTGAAATTGCCGAACGCGGCTACCTGATGCCTGTGGTGGTGCAACAAAAATGGGATGCAGCCACACCCTTGCTGCAATCTTTGCCCGGTTTTGCCGAAAGCTTTTTGCCTTGGCGCCGTGCGCCCAATGTGGGCGAATTGTTCCAATTCAAAGCAGCTGCCAAGGGCCTTCGAGCCATTGCAGAAACCAAAGGTCGTGCCTTTTATGAAGGCGAAATTGCAGAAGCCTTGGTGCGCTTTTCCAACCAACACGGTGGCGCCATGTCCTTGCAAGATTTGGCAGCCTATCGACCTGAATGGGTCGAGCCCATTGCGCAAAACTACCGTGGCTACACCTTGCATGAAATTCCGCCCAATGGCCAGGGCATTGCGGCCCTCATTGCATTGGGTATTTTGGACAACTTCGACATTGCCAGCATGAAAGTGGATGGCATCGATTCTCAACATCTGCAAATTGAAGCCATGAAGCTGGCCTTTGCCGATGTGTACCGCTATGTGGCCGATCCACGTTACATGGAAGTCACCCCAGCTCAAATGCTCGACCCCGCTTACCTAAAGAGCCGCGCCCAACTCATTGACATGAAGAAGGCGCAAGATTTCAAAGCGGGCAATCCTGTGAAGGGCGGCACCATTTACCTCACTGCTGCCGACGAAAACGGCATGATGGTCAGCTTTATTCAAAGCAACTACATGGGCTTTGGCTCGGGCGTGGTCGAACCGACCTACGGCGTTAGCTTGCAAAACAGAGGTTTTGGCTTCAGCACCGATTTGAAGGGCGCCAACGCTGCCAACTTGGTTGCGCCTGGTAAACGGCCTTTCCAAACCATCATTCCTGCTTTCCTGACCAAGGACGGGCAACCTGTCATGAGTTATGGCGTGATGGGGGGGAACATGCAACCGCAAGGCCACATGCAAACCTTGGTGCGCATGCTTGACTATGGTCAAAACCCTCAAACCGCATGCGATGCGCCGCGCTGGCGCTTCAACGAGGGTTTGTCTATCAATGCAGAAGCCAACATGGACCGCAACACGGTGCAAGGCCTGAACGATTTGGGTCACCAACTCGAAGTCATCAACGACTCTTACCAAGACTTCGGCGCAGGCCAATTTATTTGGCGCATGGGTGACACCAAGGTCGAGGGCTACGTTGCAGCTTCCGATCCTAGGCGAGATGGTCAGGCGGTTGGCTTTTGACGCAAACCCAGTCAGCTAAATTTTCATCGGGTTTGCTGTTGGCCGCTGCGGGGTCCATCGCCTTCAGCGGCAAAGCAATCATTGTCAAACTGGCCTACCAGCATGGCGTTGATGCCATCACCTTGGTCATGTTTCGCATGCTGTTTGCCGTGCCCTTTTTCATTGCCATGGCTTGGTGGGCTGGCCGCAAACAAGCACCGCTCACTCGCCAAGATGTGTGGGGTGTTTTAGGACTGGGTTTTTCGGGTTACTACCTGTCGAGCTTTCTTGATTTTTTGGGTTTGCAGTACATCAGCGCATCCTTTGAGCGTCTCATTCTGTACCTCAACCCAACCTTGGTATTGATGCTGGGATGGGTGCTTTACAAGCGCAAAATTTCTTACCGCCAGGGTGTTGCCATGGCCGTGAGTTACAGCGGCGTGCTGTTGGTGTTTGGTCATGAGGTTTCCTTGGTGGGTGAGCATGTGGCTTTGGGTGCTGCTTTGGTTTTTGCCAGTGCCATCACTTATGCCATCTACCTCACCTACAGCGGTCAACTTGTGCAGCGCTTGGGTTCTTTGCGATTGGCGGGCTTGGCCACCACGGTGGCATGCATATTTTGCATTTTGCAGTTCGTCATGATGAAGCCGCTGTCCGCTTTGAATGTAGCGCCGGAAGTCATTTGGCTGTCTATGCTGAATGCCATCGTGTGTACCGTATTGCCCGTGCTCATGGTGATGATGGCCATTGAAAGAATTGGCCCCGGCTTAACGTCGCAAATTGGCATGATTGGACCGATGTCCACATTGACCATGGGCACATTTTTGTTGAATGAGCCTTTCAATGCTTGGATTTTGATGGGCACAGCCTTGGTCTTGGGCGGCGTGTTTTGGGTCACCAAAGCCCCCAAAGTTGTTGAATAAAATAGACCGCAGTGGTCTGATATTGAAGGAGTCATCATGGATTTAGGAATTCAAGGCAAGTGGGCTTTGGTCGGCGGCGCCAGCAAAGGCTTGGGCTGGGGCTGTGCCCGTGCGCTGGCTTTAGAAGGCGTGAATGTGGTCATGGTGGCACGTGGCGCCGAGGTCTTAAACAAAGCCGTAGCCGACTTGCAAAAAGAAGCGCCTGGCGTCAAGCTCATTCCCGTGGCAGCCGACATCACCACGGAAGCAGGCCGAGCTGCTTTATTTTCTGTGGCAGGAGGGCCTGGCAAAGACTTTGACATGGTGGTCACCAACGCTGGTGGCCCGCCCCCTGGCGACTTTCGCAGTTGGGACCGTGAAGCTTGGATCAAAGCCGTTGATGCCAACATGCTCACACCCATTGAACTCATCAAGGCAACGGTCGATGGCATGGCAGCTCGCGGCTTTGGCCGCATCGTGAACATCACCTCCAGCTCTGTCAAATCACCCATTGATATTTTGGGCTTGTCGAACGGCGCTCGAAGTGGCTTGACTGGTTTTGTGGCGGGTGTGGCACGCACCAAAATTGCAGCGCAAGGTGTCACCATCAACAACATCTTGCCTGGCAAATTTGACACCGATCGAATTCGCACCACGGTGGAAGCCACATCGCAAAAAACAGGCAAATCGGTGGCAGAAATTCGTGCCCAACAACAGGCTCAGGTGCCCGCTGGCCGCTACGGCACACCGCAAGAATTTGGTGCGCTGTGTGCCTTCATTTGCAGCCAGCAAGCTTCCTACATCACGGGTCAAAACTTTTTGACCGATGGTGGTGCTTATCCAGGCACTTACTGATTCAGCGCTTAGAAGAAACCAAGATACCGCTCACGATCAGGCCAAAAGCCACAACGTGATAGATCTTGGGCAGGTCACCTAAGAACACGGTCGACATGATGGCGGCAAACAGCGGTGTGAGGTTGGCAAAGAAGCCCGCCACCGCTGGCCCCGCAGTTTGCACGCCCAAGCCCCAGCACCTGTAAGCCAGCACTGCAGGACCGACAGACACGAAAGCCAGGGCGGCATAAAGCGGCGGACCCCACTCAATGTGTGCATCGGTCAGAGCCCATTCTGCGCCAGTGAACATGCCAGCCCAGCCTAAGCCAAATATCACTTGCGCCATGAGAAACGCAGCCCAATTGCTGCGAATCTCATCGGGTTCGTTGCGCTGCGTTAAGAGCCAGCTGTAAAGTGCCCAGCAAGCTGTGGCCAGCAAAATATAAATGTCGCCCACCACAAAGCTCACCTGCAGCAGTTGCGCTGCATCGCCACGCGATAAAACCACCAACACACCTGCAATGGAAAGCCCTGCACCCAGCCACTGTGCACGTCGCACAGGCGTCTTAAAAAACAAGGCGCCAATGGCCAGCATGAACACGGGGGTGCTGGCCGCTACCAAGGTCACGTTGAGTGGGGTAGAGGTCTGCAACGCCAAATACTGCAGCGCGTTGTAGCAACCCACCCCCAACAAACTCAGCAGCGCAAAACGGCGCCAGTAGGGCCAGAGGGGGCTGCTGGGTTTCAGCAAATGCCAAGCTAAGGGCAGCAAAATGAAAAAGGCAATGGCCCAGCGTAAAAAATTGAGGGTGATCGGCGGTACCAAATCACTCACCAATCTGCCCACCACCGCGTTGCCGGCCCAAAGAAGTGGTGGAACGGTCAGCATCAGGGCTGTGCCAGGCGAGAGTTTTTGTGTCATGCCCGTGACTTTAACGGCAACGCAAGGGCCATGTTGTCACGCAGGGGCATTCAAATCGTGGCAAAGTAGCGGTCGATGTGATTTTGGCTCACAAGCCGCACAGCCCCATTTCAAATTCCTAGGAGAAACGCATGAGCTTAGCTGTCCAAATCGACCAACACGGCGGTCCAGAACAACTCAAACTGGTGGACGTCACCGTTGGCCAACCTGGCCCCGGCGAAATTCGAATTCGCCACAAAGCCATCGGCTTGAACTTCATTGACGTCTATCAACGCAGCGGCTTGTACACCTTGCCCATGCCTCTGAAGTTGGGCATGGAAGCTTCAGGCATTGTGGAAGCCGTGGGCGAGGGTGTCACGCACCTCAAGGTGGGCGATCGCGCCGCTTATGCCAGCCAACCGCCAGGCAGCTACTGTGAAGAGCGGGTCATGCCGGCCAAATGCGTATGCAAATTGCCCGACGATATTTCCTTTGAAACTGGCGCGGCCATGATGCTCAAAGGTTTGACTGCCCAATATTTGCTCATGAAGACAAGGCCTGCCGAAGGTTTGCAAGCGGGCGACCATGTGTTGTTTCATGCGGCCGCTGGCGGTGTGGGCCTCATTGCTTGTCAGTGGGGCAATGCTTTGGGCTTCCGCATGATCGGAACGGCCGGTTCCGATGCCAAATGCCAATTGGCTGTGGCCAATGGCGCAGAGCATTGCATCAACTACAGCACCGACGACTTCTTGGTTCGCGTTAAAGAAATTACTGGCGGTAAAGGCTTGAAAGTGGTTTACGACTCGGTTGGCAAAGACACCTGGGACAAGTCGCTTGATTGCTTGCGTCCGCTCGGATTGATGGCCACCTTTGGCAATGCTTCAGGTCCTGTGCCGCCATTTGCGCCCGGCATTTTGGGTGCCAAAGGCTCTTTGTACGTCACGCGCCAAACTTTGTTCAGCCACATCACCACGCGCGAAAGCACGCAAGCCATGGCCGATGATTTGTTTGCGGTGGTGCAAAGCGGCAAAGTGAAAATTCACATTGACCAAACTTTCCCCTTGGCACAAGTGCAAGAAGCGCACCGTGCCTTGGAAGCTCGCAAAACAACGGGTTGCACCATTCTGACTTTGTAATTCCAAATCTTGCAAAGTCAAAGGCACCCTCGGGTGCCTTTTTTAATGTGCGCTAGCTTCGCGCATGGAAAGAAGTCAACGACCTCGTCGAACTCGCAGCAGTTCGTCCAAGATCAACAAGCAGGCACCGATGGAGATGGCACTGTCGGCTACATTGAAGGCAGGGAAGTGCCAAGCGCCATAGTAGAAGTCTAAAAAATCTATGACATGGCTGTAGAGCACTCGGTCGACCACATTGCCCACCGCCCCACCCAACAGCAGAGACAAGGCCATACAAAACAAAGTTTGGCCAGCGTGCACGCGCAGCAAATAAACCATGACCATGGCCGCCAGAACACCCAGCCCTGTGAAGAACCAGCGCTGCCAACCACCGGCATCGGCTAAGAAAGAAAATGCGGCGCCTGGGTTGTGGACACGAACCAAATTGAAGAAAGAAGTGAGGGGCATAGACTCACCCAATTGGAAAGCACCCACGATGGCAATCTTGGTGAGCTGATCTAGCAAAAAAATGATGAGCGCAATGCCCAACCAGAGCCAAACGCCCGACCCTGATTTGAAAGCGCTTTTACTTTTTGCCATGTTGCGATGAAGGTGTGCCTGTTGGCTTAAGCAAACAAACGCTTCTCACCCGCGCCATGCAGATTGCTGTCGCAACGGCCGCACAGTGTGGGATGCGAGGGGTTCACGCCCACATCTGGCGAGTAGTGCCAGCACCGTTCGCACTTGGTATCTTGACTGACAGAAACTTTGGCCAGCAACTCAGTGCCTTCTTCCAAATTGAGCTGGGAGGTGATGAACACAAACTTCAAGTCATTGCCCAAACTGTCCAACAAGGCGTGGTCTTCAGGCCCAACTTGCAAGTTGACAGAAGCTTGCAAAGAAGCGCCCACTTTGCCATCGGCTCGCAGAGCTTCAATGTCTTTGTTCACTTGATCTCGAATTTCGCGAATGCGTGACCACTTGATCAACAGCGCTTCATTGGGTGTGCCCAGGTCGCTGAAAGTTTCCATGAAGATCGATTCAGAACTGCCAAAGTTTTGCCACGCTTCTTCAGCGGTAAAGCTTAAGAACGGCGCCATGAGGCGCAGCATGGCATGAGTGATGCGGTACAGCACTGTTTGCGCCGATCGGCGCGCCAAGGACTTAGGCGCACTGGTGTAGAGGCGATCTTTCAACACGTCCAAATAGAATGCGCCCAAATCTTCAGAGCAATAAATTTGCAATTTGGACACCACGGGGTGGAATTCATAGGCCTTGAAGTGGGCCAAGATGTCGGCTTGTAATTGCGCTGCGCGACTCAATGCAAAGCGATCGATCTCCAATAAATCAGCATCGGCCACGGCATCTTTGGCAGGATCGAAGTCGCTGACGTTGGCCAGCAAGAAACGCAGGGTGTTGCGAATGCGGCGGTAGGCATCGACCACGCGCGCCAAGATTTTGTCGTCAATGTTGAGGTCGCCGGAGTAGTCGGTGGAGGCTACCCACAAGCGCACAATTTCAGCGCCCATCTTGTCGCTGATCTCTTGCGGAATGACCACGTTGCCCAAGCTCTTGCTCATCTTGCGGCCTTGGCCGTCGGTGGCAAAACCGTGCGTCAGCAAACCGCGGTAAGGCGCACGATCGTAGAGCGCACAACCCAGCAACAGGGAACTGTGGAACCAGCCGCGGTGTTGGTCGTGGCCTTCTAAATACAAATCGGCTTCAGGTCCAAGGTCATGGAACGGCGCACGATCGTACGCATCTTTGTGACTGCCACGCAGCACGTGTTGGAACGTGGAACCTGAGTCAAACCACACTTCCAAAATGTCGGTGCTCTTAGTGTAGTGGGGTGCATCGCTTGCACCCAAAATTTCTTCTGCAGTGGCGCGACTCCAAGCTTCAATGCCGCCTTTTTCAACGATTGCAGCCGCTTGGTCCAAGATCTCCATGGTGCGGGGATGCAACTCGCCAGAGTCTTTGTGCAAGAAGAAGGGCACAGGCACGCCCCAACTGCGCTGACGGGAAATGCACCAGTCAGGGCGGTTGGCAATCATGTCGCGCAAACGGGTCTTGCCGTTTTCGGGATAGAAGTGGGTTTGGTCGATGGCATCGAGTGCCAACTGACGCAAAGTTTTGGGTGCCTTGTCTTTGGTGAAGACACCAGGGCCTTCGTCCATGCGCACAAACCATTGCGCTGCGGCGCGGTAAATGACGGGCGTCTTGTGACGCCAGCAATGCGGGTAGCTGTGCGTGATGCCGTAAGTGGCCATCAAGCGATTGCTTTCACCGAGCACTTCAATGATGCGGGGGCAGGCTTTCCAAATGTTCATGCCGCCAAACAGGGGCAGGTCTTCGGCGTAGCTGCCGTTGCCTTGAACAGGGTTCAGAATGTCGTCATAAGCCAAGCCATTGGCCACACAAGAGTTGAAGTCATCTACGCCATACGCGGGTGATGAGTGAACGATGCCGGTGCCGTCTTGCGCACTCACATACTCGGCCACATACACAGGCGAGAAGCGTTTGTAGCCTTCATGCACATCGTACAAAGGGTGCTTGAAGTTCAAGCCGCCTAATTTGTCACCGGTGGTGGTGGCCACCACTTGGCCTTCAAGCTTGTAGCGCTCTAAACATTTTTCCACCAAGGATTCGGCCAGAACCAATGCACCTTTTTCAGTGTTCACCAAGGCATACACCAATTCGGGGTTGACGTTGAGGGCTTGGTTGGCAGGCAAGGTCCAAGCCGTGGTGGTCCAAATGACGGCAAAAGCCGATTTGGGTTGGCCTGGTAATTCTTCTAAACCAAATGCCTTGGCCAATGCATTGTTGTCGGCTGCTTCAAACGCCACATCGAGGGTGTCACTCTTTTTGTCGGCGTATTCAATTTCAAATTCGGCCAAAGAAGAGCCGCAATCGAAGCACCAGTAAACAGGCTTCAAGCCTCGGTACACAAAGCCACGTTCGATGACGCGTTTGAATGCGCGGATTTCACCAGCCTCATTGGCAAAGTCCATGGTGCGATAAGGACGCTCCCAATCGCCCAAAACGCCTAAGCGTTTGAAGTCTTCGCGTTGCTGGTCGATTTGTTCGGTGGCAAATGCGCGGCTTTTGGCTTGCATGTCGTCGCGGCTTAATTGGCGACCGTGCAATTTCTCAATGGCGTTTTCAATGGGCAAACCGTGGCAGTCCCAACCCGGAATGTATTGCGCGTCAAAGCCTGCCAATTGCTTAGACTTGACGATCATGTCTTTGAGCACTTTGTTGAGTGCATGACCGATGTGCAATTTGCCATTGGCGTAAGGCGGGCCATCGTGCAAGACAAACAAAGGTGCACCTTGGCGGGCTACGCGGAGTTTTTTGTACAGCCCTTGATCGCTCCATGCTTTGGCCCAGGCTGGCTCACGCTTGGGCAAGTCGCCTCGCATCGCAAACGCGGTGTCGGGCATGTTCAAGGTGGCACGGTAATTTGTTTTTGGTTCGGACATTGTTCAAAACGACTGGGTTAGGGCAGGGCCCTTGAGCAAAATTAGACAGATCGTTTTGCAAAATATTCACGCGCGGCATCGCAGTCCTTGGCAATGCCCAACGTCAGGGCTTCCAAACTGTCGTACTTCAGCTCGTCGTGTAATTTGTGCAGCAGATCAACTCGAATGATTTTACCGTAGCCACCTTCGGCCCCAATGCTGGCTGGCCAATGGAGGCAATGGGTTTCCAGTAACACCCGACCACCGTTCACATCATGGGGGTCTAAAGAGGGGCGAATGCCCAAATTGGCCACGCCCGGCAGAGGTTGAGGCGTTAAGCCATGCACTTCGACGTTGAAGATGCCCCCAGCTGCAGGTTTCCAGTGGCTAAAGCGCAAATTGAGGGTTCTAAAGCCGTCATCGGCACCTGCTGATGAGGCGCCCAAGCCGCGCCCTAGCTTTCGGCCATGCACCACGTGGCCGCTGATGCTGTAGGGTCGGCCCAGAAGTCGGGCAACGCCGGCCATGTCGCCGCGACCTAGGGCATCACGCACGGCAGAGCTTGAAACCCTGAGGCCGTGCACTTCGTAGCTGTTCATCCGAGCAACGTCAAAGCCTAGTTTCTGTCCGGCGGCGTCCAGCATGGCGTAATCACCAGCACGTTGGGTGCCAAATCGAAAATCGTCTCCGACCAGCAAGTATTTAACACCCAGGCCGTTGACCAAAACAGACTGGATGAAGTCATCAGGGGTCTGGCTGGCCAAGCGCTCGTCAAAGGGCAGCACGACCACTTGGTCGATGCCGCAACGCTCAAGTTCTAGCAGTTTGTCGCGCAAAGTGGCAATACGCGCTGGCGCCAATTCTGGCTTCTTGTGCAGCTTGGCAAAAAAGTCGCGTGGGTGAGGCTCGAAAGTCATGACGCAACTGGGCACACCGCGGTGCGCTGCTTCGTTTTTCAAGAGCGCAAGCATGGCCTGATGGCCGCGGTGGACACCGTCAAAGTTACCAATGGTCAAGGCGCATTGGTGAGCCCTGTTGGGGTGGTTGAATCCGCGAAATACCTTCATTCTTCTGGCGTCATAAAAGTGAGTTGATAACAGGCTATATTGTGACTGACCAGAAAGACTGGCCAATTCTCGTTTCATGTCATGCTTTTTAAGTTGAATGGAGGCGCTCGTGAAGGTCTTGAAATTGTCTGCCCAAGGGCTGCCACAGTCTTGGATTTCTTTGGAGCAAGCGGTGGTGTATTACGCTGCTGAAGACGTGCGATGGGAAGCAGGACAAGAAGTCGCTGTTTTTCGTGGCGGCCACAACGCCATCACTGGTCATCAGTCCATCATCAAAGTCAACAGCATCATTGGTACTCGCGGTGTGCATGGCATCAATCCTTTTGAGCTGCGGCCGGGACTTACCAATAGCAAGTTGTTTGCCCGCGATCGCAACCTCTGCGCTTACTGTGGCGCCAGATTTCATGAATCTGAACTCACCCGCGAACACATCGTGCCTTTTGCACAAAACGGCATCGACAACTGGATGAATGTTGTCACCGCTTGCCGTTCATGCAATCACCGAAAAAGCAGCAGAACCCCTGAACAAGCAGGGATGCCGCTGTTGTTTGCGCCTTATGTGCCCAGCTTGTGGGAAGACTTCATTTTGCGAAACCGCAAAATTCTGACCGACCAAATGGCGTTTTTGTTGGCCCATGTGCCAAACCACTCCAGATTGATCAGCTGAATTTTTTCTTACTCAAGCAAAAACGCCAGCAGTCTCTTGCATGCTATGAGAGACTTCACCCAAGTGGTGCAGG
This sequence comes from Comamonadaceae bacterium, assembly GCA_027488115.1. GTDB lineage: Bacteria > Pseudomonadota > Gammaproteobacteria > Burkholderiales > Burkholderiaceae_C > Limnohabitans_A. The sequence goes on from JAIYCG010000007.1 coordinate 132,972, forward strand.
GTGTCGCCAAAGGTCATTTCAAGCTGCGTCAATTTCTTGAAGTAATGGCTCACGATGTACTCGTCCGTCACGCCAATACCGCCGTGCAGTTGAACAGATTGTTGCCCGACGAAGCGCATCGAAGTGCCCAATTGGTACTTGGCACGCGCCATGGCTTGATGACGTTCAGCCGCGGGTGTGTTGAGTTTCAAGCTGGCGTAGTAGCTCATGGAGCGGCCTAATTCCAATTGCATCTTCATGTCGGCCACGCGATGACGCAGAGCTTGGAAGCTGGCAATGGTGGTGTTGAACTGCTTGCGCGTGTTCATATAGTCCACTGTGATGGCCATGGTTTTGTCCATCACGCCCACTGCTTCTGCACACACAGTGGCAATGCCGATGTCGACAGCGTGGTTCAAAGCGGTCTGGCCATCTAAGGTGACCAAGCTGGCTGGCGTTTGGCTCAGCGACAGTTCGGCGGCGCGTGCACCATCTTGCGTTACATAACCAGCAGTGGCCGCACCCTTGGCGCCTTTGGCCACCAAGAACAAAGCCAGTTTGCCTGAGGCCATGGCAGGCACCAAAAAGGCGTCAGCATGATCACCCACAGCCACCACGCTCTTGGTGCCTGTGATGTTCCATTGACCATCTTGTTGCTGCGCTTGTGCGTTGCATTTGTGGGTGTCGTAGCGAGCTTGACGCTCTTGGTGTGCCAACACCACAATGGCTTCGCCGCCTGCAATTTGGGGCAACCATTCGGCCTTGAGGGCGTCGGGTGCATAGCCTTCCAAGACAGCACCCGAAATCAGCGCTTGTTGAATGGGTTCCATCACAATGCCGCGACCCAACTCTTCCATCACCACCATGCCTTCAACAGGACCCATGCCCATGCCGCCATGGTCTTCGCTCACATAAAGGCCGCAAAGGCCCAGTTCGGCCAGTTCGGTGTAGGCTGCGCGGTCAAAACCGCCAGCGCTGGTAATTTCGCGGCGGCGGTCAAAGGTATAGCCTTTGTCTACCCATTTGCGAACAGCGTCGCGCAATTGTTCTTGATCGTCTGAAAAATCGAAATCCATTTTGTGTCCTTGTGTGGTTAATTGGAATTAACCCAAAACTACTTGAGCCACGATGTTGCGCTGCACTTCATTGCTACCGCCATAGATCGTGGTTTTGCGCATGTTGAAATAGTTGGCCGCCAAGGGCGCATTTGCCAATTCTTGGCCTGGGAAGTCGCCTTGCCAACCTGCGTCCATGGCTTCAAAGATGAAGGGCAAGCTGTAGGGGCCGGCGGCCAACATCATGAGTTCGGTGTAACGCTGTTGAATTTCACTGCCGCGGATTTTCAAGAGGCCAGCAATGTCGAGGGAGTTTTTGCCAGACTTCTCGGCAGACAACACACGCAGCACCAACATTTCCAAAGCAACGATGTCGACTTCCAATTTGGAAATTTCATCGCGAAAACGCATGTCGTCGTAAACGCCTTCGGCTTTGGCAATGCGCTTGAGACGCTCGAGTTCGCGCTTGGCACGGTTCACGTCTGCGATGTTGGTGCGCTCATGGGCCAACAAATGCTTGGCGTAGTTCCAGCCTTTGTTTTCTTCACCGATCAAGTTCTCGGCGGGCACTTCAACGTTGTCAAACCAAACTTCATTCACTTCGCATTCGCCATCGAGCAATTTGATGGGGCGCACGGTGATGCCTGGAGATTTCATGTCGATGAGCAAAAAGGAGATGCCTGTTTGTGGCTTGCCTTCGTTGCTGGTACGGACCAAGCAGAAAATCCACTCGCCGAATTGGCCCAAAGTGGTCCAAGTTTTTTGTCCATTCACGATGTACTTGTCGCCCACACGCTCGGCGCGTGTTTTGAGAGAGGCCAAGTCAGAGCCAGAACCTGGCTCGCTGTAACCTTGGCTCCACCAAACTTCACCGCTGGCGATGCCAGGCAAGAAACGTTTTTGCTGTTCGGCATTGCCAAAGGCCATGATGACGGGCGCCACCATGACGGGGCCGAAGGGCACCACGCGAGGCGCTCCGGCCAAAGCACATTCTTCCTCGAACAAATGCTTTTGAACGGCAGTCCAACCAGGACCTCCGAATTGCTCAGGCCAGCCCCAACCGAGCCAACCTTTTTTGCCCAAAATCTTGGCCCAGCGTTGCAGGTCTTCCCGCGTCAAACGCATGGCGCTGTGAACTTTTTGGGAAATGTCTGAGGGCAAATTTGCTTTTACCCAAGCGCGAATTTCCTCGCGAAATGCGAGTTCATCGGGTGTGAATGCCAAATCCATGAGGTGTGTCTCCGGTCAATGCCAGTAAAAGGGAAAACTGCGTTTTTAGCACGACCGTGCGCAAATGCGCTGTCTTGGCTGCGACAAAACCCTATTTAAGCGCCATGAGCAGGGATAATCCTAGGGTGAAAAACATCGTGATCTTAATTTCGGGCACCGGCTCCAACATGGCTGCCATCGTTCAAGCAGCGCACCAGCAGCGTTGGCCAGAGCGTTTGGGGGTGCGCGTTGCTGCGGTGATCAGCAACAAGCCCAATGCATCTGGACTCGCTTGGCTTCGATCTGATGCCGCATTTTCAGGCATTCAAACGGATCTGCTAGATCACACTCAATTTGAATCTCGCGAGGCCTTTGATGAAGCACTGATGCAACGCATTGACCAGCATGCGCCTCATTTGGTGGTGTTGGCAGGCTTTATGAGAATTTTGACGCCTGGTTTTGTGGCGCATTACGCCGGTCGATTGATCAACATTCACCCGTCACTGTTGCCTGCTTTCACGGGCCTCAACACGCATCAGCGGGCCATTGATGCTGGCTGCCAATTTGCCGGTGCTACCGTGCACCAAGTGACCGCGGAGTTAGACCAAGGCCAGATCTTGGCGCAAGCGGTCGTGCCCGTGTTACCGGGCGATACGGCCGATGCGTTGGCAGCTCGTGTGCTTACGCAAGAGCATTTGATCTATTCTGCCGCAGTAGCGGCTTTCTTCAAGCCTGAGGGCGCTCTTCACCCACCCACGCAAAACGCGCTTGCACCACGCCATTGATCTCGACGGTTTCATTGAACATGGCGGCAGGACGCACCCACATGCCTTGCTCACCATAAAGCGCTTTGTACAAAGTCATCGGCTCAAGGGATTCGCTGTGCCGAACAGTGCCCAGCACTTGATACAGCAAATTTTTGTAATGCCGGTAGTAACCGGGGCGGGTGATGATCAGCGGCGGTAAGGTTTCTTCTTGCATCAATTCTCTCAAAGGTGTGTCGCAGTGGGACAATAGGGAATATGCATCCTAAAGCCCTGTTAGACGCCTGTGCCGAATTGGTCAGGCTCACTCTCCAATTTAACCATCCCGCCGATGCGGTGGTGTCACGATTTTTTCGGGACAACCGCAATTTGGGTCCGCGCGAACGGGCCACCCTGTCTGAGACGGTCTTCAAAGTCTTGCGTCAAAAATTGTTGTTTGAACACATGGCCCGTTCGGGCAGTGGCGCCAAAGAACGTCGCTTGGCCATCTTGGGTTTTGCAGGCCCGCGCGATTTTGTCAAAAGCGCCCTGAACGACACCGAAAAAAAATGGCTCGACATGTGCGACAGCATTCAGCCTGCAGATCTGATGTCTCAGCACATTCACAACTTGCCCGATTGGCTGGCGCGTCCCCTGAAAGAACAATTGGGCGACGAGTTTGATTCGTTGGCAAAGAGCTTTCAAGAGCCTGGCACTTTGGATTTGCGCGTTAATGATCTGAACGAAAAACGTTCAGAAGTGCACAAAGAGTTAAGCGCTGCTGGCATTGCCAGCGAGCCAACGCCTTTTTCACCTTGGGGCTTGCGTTTGCAAGGCAAACCCTCCTTGGCCAAAGTCAAAGCCTTTGAGCGCGGTGCTGTCGAAGTGCAAGACGAAGGCTCGCAATTGCTGGCGCTGTTGCTCGATGCACACCGCGGCGAAATGGTGGTGGACTTTTGCGCAGGCGCGGGCGGTAAAACTCTGGCCATTGGTGCGGCCATGCGCAACACTGGACGCCTCTATGCCTTGGACACCTCTGCGCACAGGTTGGACGCATTGAAGCCTCGCTTGGCGCGCAGTCAATTGTCCAACGTGCATCCTGCTGCCATCGCCCACGAACGTGACGATCGGGTCAAGCGCTTGGCCGGCAAGATTGACCGCGTGTTGGTCGATGCGCCTTGCTCTGGACTGGGCACCTTGCGACGCAACCCAGATTTGAAATGGCGCCAAAAACCCGAAGGCATTGCCGATGTGGCCGTCTTACAAACTGCCATTTTGGACAGTGCTGCTCGACTTCTTAAATCGGGTGGTCGCTTGGTGTATGCCACCTGCAGTGTGTTGCCTCAAGAGAACGAAGACATTGCCAATGCGTTCTCGGCAGCGCACCCCGACTTTGTCCAAGTGCCAGTGTTGGACGAACTGACACGCTTGAAAGTGGCCAATGCGCAAACCTTGTGCAGCGGTCAATTTTTGCGCTTGTGGCCACACCGCCATGGCACTGACGGTTTTTTTGCGACCATCTGGGTGCGAAAGTGAGTTCCAAAGAATTCATTTCAAAAGCTCATTGTTGAATTAACTTTCAAATTGAATCCGAAAATCTTAAAATATGAAGATTGCCTGTAAAGGCATATTTACATAGAAAGCGACTGCATGTTGTTCATCGACTCTGCTGCATTTGACGCCACCCTCAACTGGATGGCCAATGGACTTTTGGACTTTTCGGGTTGGCAAATTTTGTTTGTCATTTTGGGTCTGACCCACGTCACCATTGCCAGCGTGACCATTTTCTTGCACCGGCACCAGGCGCACAGATCATTGGATTTGCACCCTATTGCGTCGCACTTTTTCCGTTTTTGGTTGTGGATGACCACCGGTCAAGTGACCAAAGAGTGGGCCGCCATTCACCGCAAACACCACGCCAAGTGTGAGCAAGCTGAAGACCCCCACAGCCCGCATGTGCACGGTATCAGAACGGTGTTGTTCACAGGCGCAGAGTTGTATCGCAAAGAATCTAAAAACAAAGAAACGCTCAGCCGTTATGGCCATGGCACGCCAGATGACTGGATGGAACGCAATGTCTATTCGCGCTTCTCTTGGCAAGGCGTTGCCTTGATGTTGATCATCGATGTGGCTTTGTTTGGCTTCTTGGGCCTGACGGTCTGGGCTGTGCAAATGGCTTGGATTCCCATCACGGCAGCCGGCATCATCAACGGCGCAGCGCACTACTGGGGCTATCGCAACTTTGAAGCGCACGATGCCAGTGCCAATATTTCGCCTTGGGGCATTCTCATTGGTGGGGAAGAGTTGCACAACAACCATCACACCTACCCAACCTCTGCTAAGTTGTCCGTGAAGCCCTATGAGTTCGATTTAGGCTGGGTCTACATTTGCATCTTGCAGTATTTTGGATTGGCCACCGTGAAAAAGAAGCCGCCTGTTTTGGCTTACGGTGAGGTTCGTCCTGTGGCCGATGAAAAAACTTTAGAAGCCCTGATTGCCAATCGCTACGAAGTCATGGCGGGTTATGCCCGTCAAATGCGCACTGTGTTTCGTCAGGAAGTGGCCAACGCCAAATTGGATGCCAGCATTTTGAAAGTGGCTTCACGTTGGATTCACCGCGATGGTGACAAAGTGCCAGCAGAAGCCCAGGCACCTTTAAGCGCCACGCTTGCGGCCTACCCCGTGCTAGACAAAATGTTGGCCATGCGTGAAGAGTTGCGTCAAATTTGGCTCAACACCTCCCACAACCGCGAACAACTGGCCCTCGACTTGCAAGCTTGGTGCAAACGCGCTGAAGAAAGCGGCATTGCAGCATTGCAAGAGTTCTCGACCAAACTCCGCGCTGTCCGAGCGTAAGAATTTAATTGGGGTCAGATCAACATTAATTTCCATTTAAAGGGGATAAAGACTAAGGGGGCTGAACGATTTCTGGTACTCCAGTATGAGGAAGCCCCCTTAGTCTTTATCCCCTTTAAATGACCAAATTAATGTTGATCTGACCCCAATTAAATTTCTCCGGCAAGAAAAAAGCCCGCAACAGCGGGCTTTTCTTATGAGTCAAACTGAATTACTTCAGTTTGA
>JAIYCG010000021.1 GCA_027488115.1 Comamonadaceae bacterium
GCGCGAGCGTGCAGACAACCTGGCTGCCAAAAGTGACCGCCCAGCAACAGAAAAAGGCGTGGCACTGACGCCCATTCAGCGCATCATTGCTGCCGATCAAATTAGCTATAACAACGTGAGCGTTGACATTGACCGCGCCAAGCGCTTGGCCACTTTCACGGTCAAAGCACCTGCTTCTGCACAGCCCACAGACATCGCTGGCATCTTGGCAGCTGGCGCGCAGTGGTGGCCCCTGCAAATGGTGCGTGAATTGGACGACGCTATCTTGCACATGCGCACCAACGAACTCGACATCGGTACCTGGTTGCTCAAAGCCGTGGGCGATGCCAAAGCTGTGTTGGCCAGCGACGCTACGTTGTTGGCTCACAAAGACCACTGGTTCGTTCGCGAAACCATTGGCCACCTGCGCCGCACCTTGGCCCGTTTGGATGTGTCTTCACGCAGCATTTTTGCCTTGGTTGAACCTGGCACTTGCTTCGTCGGTACCTTCGCCGAATTGGCATTCTGCGCAGACCGCACTTACATGTTGGCCTTGCCTGACGATGCAGACAAAGCGCCCACCATTCAGTTGAACGAATTCAACTTTGGTTTCTACCCCATGGTGAACGACCAGTCTCGCTTGGCGCGTCGCTTCTACGAAGAAGTGCCGGCCATGGAAGCGGCTCGCGGTGCCATTGGCAAAGCATTGGACGCTGATGCTGCGTTGGCTTTGGGCTTGGTCACTGCAGCACCCGACGACATCGATTGGGAAGACGAAATTCGCATGTGCTTGGAAGAGCGCGCGGCCATGTCGCCCGACGCCCTCACAGGCCTCGAAGCCAACTTGCGATTTGCCAGCCAAGAGAACATGTTGACTCGCATTTTTGGTCGCCTCACGGCATGGCAAAACTGGATCTTCCAGCGCCCCAATGCTGTGGGTGAAAAAGGTGCCTTGAAGGTGTACGGCAAAGGTGAAAAAGTGCAGTTCGACATGAACCGCGTTTAAGCCTTGAACGTCATCTAAGTTTTTGAAAGTGTTGTGCAGCAAGGTTCCCGGTGGTCTTTGCTGCAACCAAAATTTGACCCCACCGTTGCTTTAATTTCTGGAGACTCACATGTCCGGTATCAACTACAGCGAAAAGATTCCTAACAACGTCAACTTGTCCGAAGACCGCACTTTGCAGCGCGCTTTGGAGCAGTGGCAGCCCAACTTCATCAACTGGTGGGATGACATGGGCCCAGAAGGCTCTAAAGACATGGACGTGTACTTGCGTACCGCTGTCAGCGTTGACCCACAAGGTTGGGCACAGTTTGGTCACGTCAAAATGCGCGACTACCGTTGGGGCGTGTTCTTGAACCCAGGCGAGCAAGACCGTCAGATTCATTTCGGCGATCACAAAGGTGAAAAAGCTTGGCAAGATGTGCCTGGCGAGCACCGCGCCAACCTGCGCCGCATCATCGTGACGCAAGGCGACACCGAGCCAGCATCTGTTGAGCAGCAACGTCACTTGGGTCTGACTGCACCTAGCATGTACGACCTGCGAAACCTGTTCCAAATTAACGTGGAAGAAGGCCGTCATTTGTGGGCCATGGTGTACTTGTTGCACAAATACTTTGGCAAAGATGGCCGCGAAGAAGCCGATGCTTTGTTGCAACGTAACAGCGGCAACGAAGACAATCCCCGCATCTTGCAAGCCTTCAATGAGAAGACACCCGACTGGTTGTCATTCTTCATGTTCACATACTTCACAGACCGTGACGGCAAGTTCCAACTGTGTGCTTTGGCCGAATCTGCCTTTGACCCCTTGGCACGCACCACCAAGTTCATGTTGACCGAAGAAGCGCACCACATGTTCGTGGGCGAGTCTGGCGTGAGCCGCACCATCCAGCGCACCGTCGACGTGATGAACCAACTCAAAACAGACGACGTGGCCAAGCTGCGCGCTGCTGGCGTGATCGATTTGCCCACCATCCAGCGATACATCAACTTCCACTTCTCTGTCACCATCGATTTGTTCGGTGCCGACGAGTCTTCCAACGCTGCCACTTTCTACAGCTCTGGCCTCAAAGGCCGCTACGAAGAAGGCAAGCGCACAGACGACCACGTTTTGAAGGGCAACACCTACAAAATCTTGGCCGTTGAAAATGGCAAGTTGATTGAAAAAGAAGTGCCCATGTTGAACGCCTTGAACGAAGTGCTGCGCGACGACTACATCACTGACTCCAAAGGCGGCATTGACCGTTGGAACCGTGTCATTGAAAAGGCTGGCATTTCCTTCAAGTTGACAGCCCCTCACAAAGCTTTCCACCGCAACATCGGTTCTTTGTCTGGCTCCAAAATCACGCCCGATGGCCGTGTGGTGACCAGCGAAGAGTGGATGTCCAAAGTGGGCGAGTGGTTGCCAACCAACGAAGACCGCGCTTATGTGGCCAGCCTGATGGGCCGTGTCACTGAGCCAGGTAAGTTCGCCAACCGGATTGCCCCTCCTGTCAGGGGCATCAACCGCCAGCCTGTAGACTTCGACTACGTTCGTTTCAGCTGAGATCTAGACCAGATCCAACACACACGCCATGACCACAGAAGCCGTTTTAATTCAGCAACACCTGATTGATCCCGAGATCTGCATTCGTTGCAACACTTGCGAGGCCACTTGCCCCGTAGGCGCCATCACGCACGATTCTCGGAATTACGTGGTCGATGCTGACAAATGCAATCTGTGCATGGCCTGTGTGCCACCTTGCCCCACAGGCTCCATTGACAACTGGCGCAGCATGCCCAAGGTCAAAGCCTATTCCACAGAAGAGCAACTCATGTGGGATGAGTTGCCGGCCGCTTTGAGCGAAGCCGAGCTTCAAGCCATGGGTGTCAGCGGTGATGCCGTGGCAGCACCTGCTGCAGAACCTGCGCCTGCACAAGCGGTCAACGCTTCGGGCGAAGCTGTGTTCAATTCAGCAGCCTATGGCTCTACGTTGCCACCTTGGTCTGCGGCTCACGCTTACACCAACTTGTATGGTCCTAAAACGCCCACACAAGCTACGGTGGTGGGCAACTTCAAAGTGAACGAAGCTGGCACCAGCAATGAAACCCATCACATCGTGATTGATTTCGGCAGCATGCCCTTCCCAGTTTTAGAGGGCCAGTCTGTGGCCATCGTGCCGCCTGGTGTCGATGCGTCTGGCAAACCTCACCATGCACGTCAATATTCCATTGCCAGTCCGCGCAATGGTGAGCGCGCGGGTTACAACAATGTCTCTTTGACCGTGAAGCGCGTGGTGGAAGATCACGACGGCAAACCTGTCAAAGGCGTGTGCTCCAACTATTTGTGCGATGTGAAAGTGGGCGATACGGTTCAGGTGATTGGCCCGTTTGGCAGTAGCTTCCTGATGCCCAACCACCCCAAGTCCAACATCGTCATGATTTGCACCGGCACAGGCAGTGCGCCCATGCGCGGCATGACCGAGTGGCGCCGTCGCTTGCGTCAAACGGGCAAGTTCGAGGGCGGCAAACTCTTGTTGTTCTTCGGTGCTCGCACCCAAGAAGAGTTGCCCTACTTTGGTCCCTTGCAAAAGTTGCCCAAAGATTTCATTGACATCAGCTTTGCTTTCTCACGCACGCCGGGCCAGCCCAAGCGTTACGTGCAAGACGCCATGCGCGAACGTGCGGCCGATTTGGTCGCCTTGCTGAAAGACCCCAACACCTACTTTTATGTGTGCGGTTTAAAGAGCATGGAAGAGGGCGTGGTGTTGGCCTTGCACGATGTGGCCACGCAAGCAGGGCTCAATTGGGAACAGTTGGGTGCTAGCCTTCAAAAAGAAGGCCGTTTGCACCTCGAAACCTATTAAAGTTTCGCTGAAGAAAGTGCCACGGCAGTAACCCTCGCTGCTGCAAAGCTGTGGCTTAAAGGCTGACAAGTCCCGATGACATTGAATCATTGGTACTATCCGCCCATGAGTTCTAGACCTTCCATCCATGTTGCTGTTGTCATGCGCCGCGAGCGCGTGCAAGGTGACATGGCCAAATGGCAAACATGGCGTTGGGTTTTAGACGATGTCACACCGCACGAAGAAAGCTTTGGCCATTTGCCGAAGTGCTTGCGCGACGGTGAAGAGGGCGCCCTCTGGCTGTTTCCCCATTTCAACGTAGAGCTTTTCCCCGATGATGCAGAAGGCTATTTGCTCAACGTCACATCGCCAGACCCTTGTTTTTTTGTCATGTGGCGCATGGAGGAGCAATCATCTCTGTGCCAAGAGCCAATTGCCGTGCCAGAGCGCGTGTCTCTGAGCTATCACGATGCAGGTCGGTGGCTGGACGCGCAAGAAACCATTGAGCAAGTGCCTGCCTCAGCAGAGATTGTTCAATGGGTTCGTGAGTTTGCTCAATATCACTTCACGCCCGAAGTCAAACGACGTCAACGACCTCAAAGTTTCCAAGCACTCACCGATCGATTTGGGAAACCCGCTAAAGTCAGCACGAGCGACCGCTCGGGCCGCAAGGTGGATGGCGCATGAGCGATCATTTTTTCAGCCGCTGGTCGCAGCGCAAGCAAGCGGTTCAAAAGGGCTTGCCGGTGGCGGAGCCTTTGCCCCTTTCGAAGGGCCAGCCTCAGACTCAGTCCTTGCAAGCCAAATCTGAAGAAACCACACCAACCCCTCAATCAGGGGCAACACAGGCAAATTCTGCAGTCTCCACGCAAAGCGCAAGCAAGGAAGAATCCGCCAAGGTACTGACCCTTGAGGATGTCGCCAAACTCACACCCGAATCTGATTTCACGTCGTACATGACCCAGGGCGTATCCCCTGAAGTGCGCAATGCCGCCATGAAAAAGCTCTTGGCCGATCCGCACTACAACATCATGGACGGCCTGGATATTTACATTGGTGACTACAACACCCCCGACCCTCTGCCTGAAGGCATGTTGGCCAAAATGGTCGGTGCACAGTTTTTGGGTTTGGTCAAAGCGCCAGAAGATGTGGCACAGTCTGACCCATCCGAAACTCAATCTCCTGAGCCCGTCCCAAGCCAAGAAAACTTGTTCGAACCAGAAACAAACTCAGCCAAAAGTCCAGCCACAAGTCCAGCCACTTTAGAAAACGACCCAGCCTCCCATGACCACACTCATTTGCGATTGCAACCAAACGATGCCCCTGCAGACCCAGAAGTTGGGCCAGGCGCTGGGTGAATCGCTCACCCTGCACAGCACACTTTGCCGCAGAGAAGCGGGCGCTTTTCAGAAGGCCATTCAGACAGGTCAAGAAGTGGTGGTGGCATGCACCCAAGAGAAGAAACTTTTTGCTGAGCTGGCCACGCAAACAGCTGGTGCCACATCGCCCATCAAGTTTGTCAACATTCGAGAAATGGGTGGTTGGAGCCGCGATGCTCAAAACTCAAGCCCCAAATTGGCAGCCTTGCTGGCAGCAGCGCACTTGCCAGAACCAGATCCTGTGCCAGCAGTGCCTTTCAAAAGCGAAGGCCGATTGCTGATCATCGGGCCCATTGACCAAGCTGAAAAAGCGGCCGCCTTGGTGTCGGATGTCTTGCAAGTCGTCATCTTTTCGCAAGGGGCCGGTGAGGCGGGCGGCGCACAGTCTCGTCAATATCCCGTCATTGCGGGCCAATTGCAAAAGCTGACGGGTTGGTTGGGTGCGTTTGAAGTCTCTTGGACAGAAAACAATCCGATCAATTTAGATCTTTGTACGCGATGCAATGCCTGCGTGGAAGCCTGTCCCGAAAACGCCATTGCTCTGGACTATCAAATTGACATGAACGCTTGCAATTCAAGCCGTGCTTGCGTCAAAGTTTGTCTGTCTGCAGGTGCCATTGATTTCAATCGTGTGCCTGCTGAAGCCTCAGAAAAATTTGATTTAATTTTGGACCTTCGAGGCGTTGGCAGAGGCGCAGGCGAAATTGGACCCAGCTTCCAACAGCACGCACCCCCTCAAGGTTATTTCAAGTGGGATGGCAAAGATCTTGCCTTGCTCATGAAGTTGCGCGACATGGTGGGTGAATTTGAAAAACCCAAGTTCTTTGCCTACAAACAAAAGCTGTGTGCACACAGCCGCAACGAAACGGTGGGTTGCAATGCCTGTGTTGACATTTGCTCGGCGGAGGCTATTTCCAGCGACAAGTCGCGCCAACAAATCAAGGTCAATCCCAACCTCTGTGTGGGTTGCGGTGCTTGCACGACCGTGTGCCCTACAGGTGCTCTCACCTATGGCTATCCTAAAGCGCAAGAGCAGGGTTTGAAAATCAAAACGCTTTTGTCGACTTACCATGCCGCTGGGGGGCAAGACGCCACCCTGTTGTTTCACAGTCAAGATGCAGGTCAAGCTTGCATTGAAGCATTGGGTCGTTCTGCGCAGTTGAAGTTGGCGCAAGGTGTACCTGCCAATGTCATTCCCATGTCTTTGTGGCACACAGCCAGCATCGGATTAGAAGTTTGGCTGACGGCCATTGCCTACGGTGCCAAACAAATCTTGGTGCTCAACACCCATGAAGAAGCGCCGCAATATGTACAAGCTTTGGAAGCGCAAATGGCGGTTGCCCAAAGCTTGCTTTCTGGTCTTGGCTACACGGGTGTGCATTTTCAAATCATTCATGCCAAGAGTGCCATGGCATTGGATGCAAGTTTGCAAGCCAACTTGGGCGCTCAAAAACAAGCCGCTGCACAAAGTCAACATCAAGTGCCAGCCGTCTTTGCCAAATATGCAGTAGCCCCCGAAAAGCGCGGCACGCTGGAACTTGCCTTGGACCATTTGAGTGAGTACGCCCCTGTTGCTTTGAATGATGCCAACAAAGTCATTGACCTGCCCGAGCCTTCACCCATGGGTAGCTTGAAAGTCAATGTCGACAAATGCACACTCTGCCTCAGTTGCGTCAGCGCTTGCCCCGCAAGTGCCTTGCAAGACAACCCCGAATTGCCACAACTTCGCTTCATTGAGAAAAACTGCGTGCAATGCGGTTTGTGTGCAAGCACTTGCCCTGAAGACGCCATCGATTTGGTGCCCCGTTTCTTGCGCACACCTGAGCGCAAACAAGCGCAAGTGCTGAACCAATCGCAACCCTATGGATGCGTCAAATGCGGTAAACCTTTTGGCACCCTCAAAGCGATTGAGGCCATGTTGGGCAAGTTGGCAGGACACAGCATGTTCCAAGGCGCAGCCCTTGAACGACTCAAAATGTGCAGCGATTGCCGAGTGATTGACATCTACTCAAATACCGACGAAGCCAAAATTGCGAACATTTCGCCCAAGGCCTAATTTCTAAAGCTCAATGCTTTGAAGGCCAGCAAAAACTTTTTACTGAATCAAAACGCCATGACTTCCAATTTGCAATCTTCCTCGGCCCTTGACGAAGAAACTGCGCGCGCAGAAATTTATGGCTTGTTAGCGCAATTGTTTTATCAAGAGCCAGCCCCCGAATTGTTGGCGCAGATGCGTGTTGCGGTCACCGATGCACCTGTGGCGGGTGGCTTCTTAGAAGAGCCATGGCGACAAGTGGTGGCTGCAGCCCGCAACACGACAGATGAGGAAATTGCCAACGAATACAACAATTTGTTTGGGGGTGTAGGCAAACCCGAGGTGTATTTGTATGCCTCGCATTATGTCAGTGGTTTTTTGAACGACAAGCCCGTGGCCCGCTTGCGCGATGAGTTGAGCGCTTTGGGACTTGAACGTGATGAAAGCATGTCAGAAACCGAAGATCATTTCGCCTGTTTGTGTGAAGTGATGCGCTATTTGATTGCAGGCGACGATGTGTCGGTGTCCAATTTGACCCACCAAGCAAGCTTCTTTGCTGCACACATTCAGCCTTGGGCGCAAGAGATGACAGAGGTCATTGCCAAGCACCCTAAGGCCCAATTCTTTGCCGCATTGGCAGAATTTACGCAGGCATTTCTGGGCATCGAGACTCAGGGTTTTGACCTACTCACTTAGGCCCTGTTTCCTAAGGGTTTTCCCATTGTTACAGCTTTGTAACCTGATACCATAACAAGGGTATGCAAAGTATTTCCTAAGCATCTATCGAGGAAGCATTCATGAGTTCTCAAAATCCAAAATTATCACGCCGCACTCTGTTTGCAGGAGCCGGAACTGTAGGCGTTGTGGCAGCAGCCACCAGCCTGTTGCCGCAAGTTCAAAACCTGGCCCCCCAAGTGCTTCCAAAAGCCAAGCCCGAGCGCGGTGGTGGCTACGAGCTCTCTGAGCACGTGAAGCGCTACTACAAGACCACCTTGGTCTGATCCCTTTTTTAACACTCACCTCTTCTGGAGAGTTCCATGTTGTTGACCAAAAAGAATTCGAGCACCGCAGGTGCTGCATCGTCCCCATTTGTGAACAGCCTCCGACGCGGCCTCTCGCAAGCACTGCCCACCCTAGACCGACGCACGTTTTTGCGCCGTTCTGGTTTGGGCGTGGGTGTCGGCCTTGCCGCAACGCAACTGAGCTTGGTTAAAAAAGCCCAAGCGGCCAATACCTCTGGCAGCATCATTGGCGCTGGCAAAGTCGAAGTCAAACGCACAGTTTGCACCCATTGTTCGGTGGGATGTGCGGTTGATGCGGTGGTCGAAAACGGCGTTTGGGTGCGCCAAGAACCCGTGTTCGATTCCCCCATCAACCTTGGCGCGCACTGCGCCAAGGGTGCTGCTCTGCGCGAGCACGGCCACGGCGAGTATCGCCTGCGCTACCCCATGAAACTGGTCAATGGCAAGTACGAGCGCATCAGTTGGGACTTGGCACTCAAAGAAATCAGCGAACGCATGATGGAACTGCGCAAAGCCAGTGGCCCCGACAGCGTTTACTTTGTGGGCTCTTCCAAGCACAACAACGAACAAGCGTACCTCATGCGCAAATTTGTGAGCTTCTGGGGCACCAACAACACCGACCACCAAGCGCGTATTTGTCACTCCACCACCGTGGCGGGTGTTGCCAATACTTGGGGCTACGGCGCCATGACCAATTCGTACAACGACATGCAAAACAGCAAGTGCGCCATGTACATTGGATCGAACGCGGCTGAAGCGCACCCCGTCAGTATGTTGCACATGTTGCATGCCAAAGAAAATGGCTGCAAGATGATCGTGGTCGATCCACGCTTTACACGCACGGCTGCAAGGGCCGATGAATTCGTCCGCATTCGCTCCGGTACCGACATTCCTTTCTTGTTTGGCATCCTGTATCACATCTTCAAAAATGGATGGGAAGACAAGAAGTACATCAACGACCGTGTGTACGGCATGGATGCTGTCAAAACCGAAGTCATGGCCAAGTGGACACCCGACAAGGTAGAAGAAGCTTGCGGTGTGAAGGAAGAGCAAGTCTTCAAAGTGGCCAAGATGCTGCACGACAACAACCCCAGCACCATTGTGTGGTGCATGGGCCAAACACAGCACACCATTGGCAATGCCATCGTGCGTGCCTCGTGCATTTTGCAATTGGCCTTGGGCAACGTGGGCAAGTCAGGTGGTGGCACCAACATTTTCCGCGGTCACGACAATGTGCAAGGCGCCACTGACGTGGGCCCTAACCCCGACTCGTTGCCTGGTTACTATGGTTTGGCGGAAGGTTCTTGGAAGCACTTCGCCAAGGCTTGGGGTGTCGACTTTGAATGGATCAAAGGCCGCTATGCATCACCTGCCATGATGGGCAAGAACGGCATTACCGTGTCTCGCTGGATCGATGGCGTGCTCGAGAAAAACGAACTCATTGACCAAGACAGCAATTTGCGCGGCGTGTTCTATTGGGGCCATGCACCCAACTCACAAACGCGCGGCTTGGAAATGAAGCGCGCTATGGACAAGCTTGACTTGTTGGTGGTGGTCGATCCCTATCCATCTGCCACTGCCGCCATGGCTGCGATGCCTGGCAAGCCAGAAGATTTGAACCCTAACCGCGCTGTGTACTTGCTGCCTGCTGCCACGCAGTTTGAAACCAGTGGTTCTTGCACCGCGTCCAATCGCTCATTGCAATGGCGCGAAAAGGTCATTGAGCCATTGTGGGAAAGCCGTTCTGATCACATGATCATGTACCAATTGGCCGAGAAATTGGGCTTCGGCGCCGAGTTGGTCAAAAACTACAAAATGCAAAAAGTCAAAGGCATGGACGAACCCGTGCCAGAAGACATCTTGCGTGAAATTAACAAGTGCGTTTGGACCATTGGCTATACCGGTCAAAGCCCAGAGCGACTCAAAGCGCACATGCGCAACATGCATTTGTTCGATGTCAAAACCCTCAAATCTAAAGGCGGTAAAGACAAAGAAACAGGTTACGACTTTGGCGACGACTATTTTGGATTGCCTTGGCCTTGCTGGGGAACCGCAGAGCTCAAGCACCCAGGCTCTCCCAATTTGTACGACACCTCCAAGCACGTCATGGAAGGCGGCGGTAACTTCCGAGCTAACTTTGGCGTGGAGCGTGAAGGCAAATCCTTGTTGGCGGAAGATGGTTCTCACTCCAAGGGTGCTGACATCACAACCGGCTACCCTGAACTTGATCACGTCTTGCTCAAAAAATTGGGCTGGTGGGGTGAGCTCACGGAAGACGAAGCCAAAGCAGCCGAAGGTAAAAACTGGAAGACCGACTCGTCTGGCGGCATGATCCGTGTGTTCATGAAAAATCATGGTTGCCACCCGTTTGGCAATGCCAAAGCACGGGCTGTGGTTTGGAACTTCCCCGATCCCATTCCTCAGCACCGAGAGCCACTTTACGGCACCCGTGCCGACATGATGGCCAAGTACCCCACACACGACGACAGAAAAGCGTTCTGGCGTCTGCCCACCTTGTACAAAACCATTCAAGACAAAAACTTGGCCGACAAAGTGCATGAGAAGTTCCCGCTCATCATGACCTCGGGTCGTTTGGTGGAATACGAAGGCGGCGGCGAAGAAACTCGTTCCAACCCCTGGCTGGCCGAGTTGCAACAAGAAATGTTTGTCGAAATTCACCCACAAACTGCTTCGAAGCGTGGCATTCGAAATGGCGAGCGCGCTTGGGTCAAGTCACCCACGGGTGCTCGTTTGAATGTGCAAGCCTTGGTCACAGAGCGCGTGGCCCCTGACACTGTGTTCTTGCCCTTCCACTTTTCAGGACGTTGGCAAGGTGCCGACATGCTGGCTCACTACCCCAATGGTGCTGCGCCAATCGTGCGAGGTGAAGCCGTCAATACGGCCACCACCTACGGCTACGACAGCGTCACCATGATGCAAGAATCAAAAACCACCGTTTGCGATGTCGAGAAGGCCTAAGGCTTTCAACACACACAGGAGTAAAACATGGCAAGAATGAAATTTATCTGTGATGCAGAGCGCTGCATTGAATGCAACGGTTGTGTCACGGCTTGTAAAAACGAACACGAAGTGCCTTGGGGCGTCAACCGCCGCCGCGTGGTCACATTGAACGATGGTGTACCTGGCGAGAGATCGATTTCTGTGGCGTGCATGCACTGCTCAGATGCTCCTTGCATGGCAGTTTGCCCCGTCAACTGTTTCTACCGCACCGAAGAGGGTGTGGTCTTGCACGACAAAGACGTGTGCATTGGTTGTGGCTACTGCTCCTACGCATGCCCCTTTGGCGCACCTCAATTCCCAAGCGCAGGCACTTTTGGTGTGCGTGGCAAGATGGACAAATGCACCTTCTGTGCAGGCGGCCCTGAAGCCAATGGCAGCCAAGCTGAATTTGAAAAATACGGTCGCAACCGTTTGGCAGAAGGCAAGTTGCCAGCGTGTGCCGAAATGTGTTCTACCAAGGCCTTGCTCGCTGGCGACGGCGACGTCGTGGCAGACATTTTCCGCAATCGCGTGGTGCAACGCGGTAAGGGTGCAGAAGTTTGGGGCTGGGGCACAGCCTACGGCAGCAAAACCGATTCGAAAGGTGCCAAATCATGAGCAACTTGAAACGATTGACGGTTCTTGCCGGTGCTTTGGTTTTGATCTCAGGTCTGAGCGCTTGTGGCGACAAAATCCAAAATTTGGCAGGACAGCCCAAGCTCGATGCCGCGCCTTACGCTGGCACTGGCGTTCAGGTGTTCACCACGTCCGACTGGAAGGCTGGCGACAAAAACAGCTGGGCCCAGCAACTCAAAACTCGCGCCCAATACGGGCAAAACGATCACTCGCGATCTAACTGAACGTGGGAGAGCTAGCATGAACCCATTTTCGGTAATGAATCAGATCAAGACCCATGTGTTCATGGGTGCTTTGATTTTTGGCGCCGCCTTGAGTGTTTCGGCGCAAACTGCCGCTACGTCAGCAACGACTGCAGCAGCAACAGTGGCCGAAAGCAAAACGACAGCCACTGAAGCGCCTAAAGCTGGCGCGCTTGGCGTGCAAAGTGCCAACATCTTCTCTATTGCACCAGATGCCAACACCGATGCCAAATACGCCGACCAAAACAATGGTGAGCGCGGCAAAGTGCAACCCGGCAACAACGCGCCCATGTGGCGCCAAGTGGGTGCCGGAGTCACCGGTTACAGCAGCTTGCCTGCCTCTGAGGCGCCTGAAGCGGGCAATCTCATTCAACCGTTTGTTCAGTACCCTGGCTCCAAACTCACCACTGCTGGTGAAGCATGGCGCCAAGTGCGAAACAACTGGATCATTCCCTACGGCGGTTCTTTGTTGCTCATCGCAGGTTTGGCCATTGCGCTGTTTTACTACGGCAAGGGCACCATGAAATTGCATGGTACCGAAACGGGTCGCAAAATTGAGCGTTTTACACCTCTGGAGCGAGCTGCTCACTGGTCCAACGCCATTGCCTTTGTTTGCTTGGCCATTTCAGGTTTGGTCATGGCTTGGGGCAAGTTTTTCATTCAACCCATCATTGGCAATACTTTGTTTGGTTGGCTTTCATACGCCTTGAAAAATTTGCACAACTTTGCCGGTCCTTTGTTTGCAGTGTCTTTGATCATTGTTTTTGTGACCTTCCTCAAAGACAACTGGCCCAGCAAAGAAGACATTACCTGGATTTTGAAGGGTGGCGGCATGTTGTCCGGCCAAGAAGTTCCTTCACATCGCTTTAATGCGGGCGAAAAAGTGGTGTTTTGGTTTGGTGTCTTGGGCTTGGGTGTCATTGTGGTGGCTTCCGGCCTGGTGCTCGATAAACTCATTCCAGGCCTTGTTTATGAGCGCAGCACCATGCAAATTGCCAACATGATTCATGGTGTGGCCACCGTGCTCATGATGGCCATGTTCATGGGTCACATTTACATGGGCACCATTGGCATGCAAGGCGCCTACAGTGCCATGCGTGAAGGTTATGTTGATGAAACTTGGGCCAAAGAACACCATGAACTTTGGTACAACGACATCAAGGCAGGCAAAATTCCTGCTCAGCGCTCACCCGAAGCGGCCAATCATGTCGCGCCTGCCTCCACATCTGCCTGAAGTTTGAGGGTTCAAATTATGAAAAAAACATTCATCAGCTTATCGACCGTTTTGTTGGCAGGTCTCTTCAGCACTTCTGCCATGGCCAAATTGCCAGCACCCAGCGACGAAGCCAAAGCCAAAGCTGCCGAAGCCGCTGCCAAAACAGCCCACGGCAACAAAGTTGCTGATTTCCAATTGTGCAAGTCACGCGAAAAAGTGGCAGCGCACTATTACAAAACAGCCAAGTCCAGTGGCAAACCAACGAATCCGCCAGTGGCTACGCCGCCTTGTGTAGATCCTGGTGCATTTGTAGCTGCTGCGCCTGCTGCCGCGCCTGCCGTTGCAGCCGCACCGGCAGCTGGAGCTAAGCCTGCTGCGCCTGGCGCTGCACCTGCTGCAGTGGCCGCACCTGCTGCGCCCGCCAAAAAATCCTGATTTTTTCCCTGAATTCATCAGGTTGAAAGTCCCTCGCTGAATAAGCGTGGGACTTTTTGCGTTAGGCTCAGGCCTGTACCTTTGAACCCTCCATGATGCAAGCGCCCTCCTCCCATAAACCTAGACTGACACAAGCCCGCGCAGAATTGACGCGTCAAATCAGTGTCGTCAACGAGTTTGGAGAAAGCTCACAAGTGCACATCCCTGCAGAGCGTGCCCTGACGGTGTATTTGGACAAGAAAGAGTTGGTCACGCTCATGACCTTGGGTGCAAGCCCCGAATGGTTGGTGCTTGGTTTCTTGTTGAACCAGCGCCTCATTCAATCGGTGAATGAAATTGAATCGATCACCGTTGACTGGTCTTTGGGCGAGGGTGAAATGGGACAACCTGGCGTGGCAGCCATCAAAACACGAGATGGCCTCAGCCAAGCAGGTCCCAAAACGGCTGCGCGCGTTGTGACCACCGGGTGTGGGCAGGGGAGTGTCTTTGGCGATTTGGTCAGCGACATCGATGCCATTCAATTGCCAACCGATGCACACATTTCACAGGCCACTTTGTATGCATTGGTCAATGCCATTCGCATTCAAGAAACCACCTACAAATCCTCTGGCTCGGTGCATGGCTGTGCTTTGTTCAAGGGCTCAGACATGCTCATGTTTGTTGAAGATGTGGGCCGACACAATGCCGTCGACACCATTGCCGGTTGGATGGTCATGAACGACGTCAGCGGTCACGACAAAGTTTTTTACACCACGGGCCGGCTCACCAGCGAGATGGTCATCAAGTCGGCTCAGATGGGTGTGCCCATTGCTGTTTCGCGCAGTGGCATCACGCAAATGGGTTTGGAGGTGGCAGAGCGCGTTCAGCTTTGTGCCATTGGCCGTGCCACCAACAAGCGCTTCTTGTGTTTCAGTGCGTCGCACCGATTGAAGTGGCAAGCTGAACTGGCTGAAGCCAGCAGCAAGCCGCTGGCTCAAGAATCGCCCTGAAATTGCTAAGCCGCACATGAACACTTCTTCTCTTGCTTTGAGCAAGCACTCTTGGCAACGTTCGCTGTCATTGGGCTGGCGCAATCTTTGGCGAGACTTTCGTTCGGGTGAACTGAACCTGCTCATTGTTTCTGTGGTGCTGGCAGTTGCTGCACTCACCGCGGTTGGTTTTTTTTCAGATCGACTGCAGGCTGGATTGTGGCGAGATGCTAGACAGCTCTTGGGTGGAGATGCCGTGGTGGTGAGCGACAAACCCACAGCAGAGAATTTTCAGAAAAAGGCCCAAACGCTTGGCCTCACAACCAATGCCACCGTGAGCTTCCCCAGCATGGCGCGCGCGGACGATGCCAAAGGCGGCGAAACCAAATTGGTGGCCTTGAAAGCGGTATCGCAAGGGTATCCCTTGCGCGGCCAAATGAGCTTGCAAATTGAGCAGAGCAAAGACGCATCAAACTCGCAACCCGCTTCCCGCCTAACCCGCGATGTCCCTCAGCCCGGGCAAGCTTGGGTCGACCCTGCATTGTTGGAGGCACTGAACCTTCAGATGAATGACGTCATTTGGCTGGGCGACAAGTCGTTTCAAATTGCGGCCCTCATTGACCGTGAACCAGACCGAGGGGCTGGCTTCATGAACTTTGCGCCCAGGGTCATGATTCATCAATCTGATGTGCAAGCCACTGGCTTGATTCAACCAGCCAGCCGCATTTCTTACCGAATGGCCGTAGCAGGTGATGCGTCTCAAACCAATGTGCAGCAGTTTGTCAAATGGGCTCGCTCGGAAATTGACAAGCCAGAAGTGCGCGGCATTCAAATTGAATCGATGGAAAGCGGTCGTCCTGAAATGCGACAAACCCTCGATCGTGCAGAAAAGTTTTTGAATTTGGTGGCGTTGCTGGCGGCATTTTTGTGTGCAGTATCTGTTGCATTGGCCGCCAGAACTTTCGCAAGCAAGCACCTTGATGCCTGTGCTTTGTTGCGCGTTTTGGGGCAGAGCCAACTCACTTTGTCAGTGGCCTATGCCTTCGAATTTGTGACCGCGGGTTTGGTTGCCAGTTTGCTTGGCGTCATGATGGGCTATGGCATTCACCATGCCTTCGTGTGGCTGCTGGCTGGCTTGGTCGATGCGCAATTGCCTCCCAGCTCCTTTGCCCCAGCTTTCTTGGGTTTGGGCATGGGTCTCACTTTGTTATTGGCTTTTGGCTTGCCCCCTGTGTTGCAATTGGCCAAAGTGCCGGCAATGCGCGTCATACGGCGTGACATCGGCGGCTTGCAACCAGCGTCTGTGGGTGTCTTGCTCACAGGCTTGTTGGGCTTTGCCTGCGCCTTGATGTGGGCCAGCCGAGATGTGAAGTTGGGCTTGATGACAGTGGGAGGTTTTGCCGTGGCCACGCTTTTGTTTGCAGGCGCAACCTGGCTGGCTTTGAAACTCTTGCGCAAATGGGTGCCATCCGACGGCACACCAAGATGGCTCTTGTTGGCCACACGCCAAGTCATGGCGCGCCCCTTGTATGCCGTGGTGCAAGTGAGCGCACTGTCGGTCGGTTTGTTGGCCTTGGTTTTGTTGGTTTTGCTTCGCACTGACCTCATTGGCAGTTGGCGCAAAGCCACACCCGTCAATGCCCCCGACCGTTTTGTGATCAATGTGCAACCCGATCAAACACACGCTTTTCAAGCTTCGCTCAAGCAAATGGGTGTGAAAGACTATGACTGGTACCCCATGATTCGAGGCCGCTTGGTGGCGATCAATGGCAAAGACGTGAGTCCGCAAGATTACACCGACGAACGCGCCAAACGCTTGGTCGACCGAGAATTTAACTTGTCTGCACGTGCCGCTCAGCCTGAACACAATGCAGTGGTTCAAGGTCAATGGAAAGAGGGTGAGCCTGATGCGGTGAGTGTTGAAGCAGGCATTGCTCAGACCCTTGGCTTGAAGATGGGCGACCGCTTGCGATTTGATGTGGGCGGTGTGATCTCCGAAGGACGCGTGACAACTGTGCGCAAAGTCGATTGGGGCTCGATGCGCGCCAACTTCTTTGTGATCTATCCGGTCGACCATTTGCCCGATGTGCCCCTGAGTTACATGGCGGCTTTTAAAACACCCGAAGCACCCGCCTTTGAACGCAACTTGCTGCAGCAGTTCCCCAACGTCACCAGTGTCGATTTGCGAGCCACCATCACGCAAGTTCAAAAAGTGTTGGACCAAGTTATCCGTGCCGTTGAGTTCTTATTTGCTTTCACCTTGATGGCAGGTCTGTTGGTGTTGACCGCTGCCGTGACATCGACACGCGAAGAGCGCAAGCGCGAATTTGCCATCATGCGGGCTTTGGGTGCAACGGGTCGTTTGCTGAGCCAAGTGCAAACTGCCGAACTTGTAGGCGTCGGACTTTTGGCAGGATTTTTGGCCAGCTTGGTCGCCGAATTGGTGGGCTGGGGCTTGGCGCGATTTGTCTTTGAATTTGAGTGGACCGCATCGCTTTGGGTACCCGCTGCTGGCGCATTCACGGGCGCTGTTTTGGCATGGATTGCAGGATGGTGGGGTTTGGCAGAGGTGCTCAGGCAGCCTGTCTCGCAAACTTTGCGTCAGGCATCTGAATAATTCAAGATGGTGTGAGCAACACCAGCAAAGCCCCTGCGCCGCCTTCAGCGGGCTTGGCCTGAACAAAAGCCATCACTTGGTTTTTTTGCACCAACCAACTGTGCACTTTCGATTTGAGCACGGGCGTTTTGCCAGGAGAGCCCAAGCCTTTGCCATGCACCACCCGAACACATCGAATACCGTGCTTCTGAGCGTCGCGAATGAATGTGGTTAAAGCCAAGCGCGCTTCATCGCTGCGCAGACCATGCAAATCAATTTCACGCTGAATGGCCCATTCGCCTTTGCGCAATTTGCGAGTCACTTCGGGGCCAATACCAGGTCTTCTAAAGCTCAGGGCCTCGTCGGTGTCTAGCAATGTGCCGACATCGAACTCGTCGCTTAAAGAGTCTTGAATGACTTTGGCTTCGTCTTTTTGAAGTTGGGTCGCTACTGGCTCCCGGGGCTTGCTTGGAAGATGTGCTTTGTTGTGAACAGGCAAGGGTGCAACCTTGCCAATAGCACGTACAAACAGATTTTTGTCAGCCTCAGTCTTGCGAATGGCCGCAGCGCGCGCGGCTTCCTCAGCAGCTGCTTTGGCCTGCGCCGCCGCAATTTGCTTTTGCACTAATTTGAGATCTTGAAGCGATTGAAATTTCACCAGCCGATGTTGCCACAAGCTGCAAGCGTTTGAAGTGCTGACCTATAAAACGCCTTGCTCGGCCATGGAGAAGGCCTGACCCGGGCCCACAATGACATGGTCTAGCACCCGAACGTCCACCATGGCCAAAGCAGATTTCAAACTTTGGGTGAGATGCAAGTCGGCAGGGCTGGGATAAACCGCGCCACTGGGGTGGTTGTGAGCCAATACCACCGCTGCGCTGTGGTGGTGCAGCGCTCGGAGCACGACTTCCCGGGGGTAAACGCTGGTTTGGCTGAGCGTGCCCCTGAACAAAGTTTCCATGCAAACCAGTTTGTGTTGAGCGTCAAGGAACAACATGGCAAAAACCTCGTGAGTTTTATGGGCCAAATGGAGTTGCAAATAAAGTTGAACGCTGGAGGCACTTTGCATGACCTCCCGGGTGGAAAGCTGCTGAGCCATGGCACGCTTGGCCAATTCCATGACGGCCAAGAGCTCGGATTGCTTTGCAGGTCCTAGGCCTTTGATGGGTTGCTGCTGCGCTGGCGGAGTGAGAAGCAAATTGGCCAGGCCACCACTGGCCAACAACATATCTTGCGCCAATTGCAGCACATTGCGACCCGCCACCCCTGTTCTGAGCAGCAACGCCAAAAGCTCGGTATCGCTTAATGCACTGGGCCCTCTGGAGAGAATCTTTTCGCGGGGACGGGTGTCAGGGGGTAATTCTTGGAAGTTCATGGGCTTTCTGAAGAGATAAATGCCCCAGATTTAGGCTTTTGGGGGAGAAAGCGGCAGAAGCTTTTTACAATGTTGCATTCGACTCTTGAAGTCTGAGCCCAATGCCCTGTTTATAGGGTGGTTTGGATTTTCATTAGCCTGCATTGAATTGCGCCAAATGTGCATTCGATGTTCATCACAAACTTAAGTTTTATGACCAAAGTCCAAGCCGGATCCTTTTTAACGCTGCATTACCGATTGGCAGGACCTCAAGGCACCCTCATCAATACCTTTGATGACAAACCCGCTACCCTGTCATTGGGGTCGGGTGAGTTGTCGCCAGGGATGGAGGCGAGCCTCATGGGCTTGGAAGAAGGGATTCGCACCACTTTCGAATTGGCACCTGGCGTGGCCTTTGGCGAACGCAACCCCGACATGCAGCAATGGGTAGCTCGCAAACTGCTGGCCCAACTAGGTGCCGCGCAAGAACACTATGTGCCTGGCGATGTGGTGCAATTTCCCACACCTGATGGTCATGGCACTTATGCTGGTGCTGTGATGCAAGTGGCCGATGATGGCGCGGTATTGTTTGACTTCAACCACCCCTTAGCGGGTCATCCCGTTACGTTTGAAGTTCATGTGATTGGCATTTTATAAACCCACTTTAAGCAAATGAAAAAAAATATGGGCGTACAAGAAATTTTGTTGGCTGAACCTCGTGGCTTTTGTGCAGGCGTCGATCGAGCCATCGACATTGTTGAAGCGGCCATTGCCAAATTTGGTAGGCCTATTTACGTGCGCCACGAAATAGTGCACAACACCTATGTGGTGAACGACCTCAAAACCAAGGGCGCCATCTTCATTGAAGAATTAAGCGATGTACCACCAGGTGCCACTTTGGTGTTCAGTGCACACGGTGTGAGCAAAGCCATTCAAGCCGAAGCAGAAGCTCGCGGCTTCACTATTTTTGATGCGACCTGCCCCTTAGTGACCAAGGTGCACGTCGAAGTAGCCAAGCTGCACAAAGAGGGTTATGAGTTCATCATGATTGGTCACAAAGGTCATCCTGAAGTTGAAGGTACGATGGGCCAATTGCCCAACGGCATTCACTTGGTAGAAGACTCAGAAGATGTGCTCAAGGTGCAGCCCCAACAAACTGAACTTTTGGCCGTGGTCACTCAAACCACATTGAGTGTGGACGATGCCGCAGAAATTTTGTTGGCCGTGAAGAAGCGCTTTCCCAAAGTGCGTGAACCCAAGCAACAAGACATTTGCTACGCCACCCAAAACAGGCAAGATGCTGTCAAGTTGATGGCGCCAGAAGTGGATGTTCTGGTGGTGGTAGGCAGCCCTACCAGCTCCAACAGCAACCGCCTGCGAGAGTTGGGTGCCCGACTGGGAGCTGACAGTTACATGATTGACAGCGCAGAAGAATTGCAAAACGAATGGTTCATCGGCAAGCACCGGGTTGGGCTGACTGCTGGCGCTTCGGCGCCAGAGGTTCTGGTTCAAGATGTCATTACCCGCTTGCGTGCTTTGGGTGCCACGTCGATTCGCAAATTGGATGGCGTGTCCGAAACCATCAAATTTCCCTTGCCCAAGGGCCTAAAATTAAACGATGGCCATTGATCTTTTGGCTGCTTAACTTGTTATCAAAATGTTAGACATTCTTTTGCTTCGTAAAGACCTAGACGCTGCAGTTGCACGTTTGGAAACCCGTAAAAGCCCACAAGTCTTCTTGAACGTTGAAAAGTTTCGCGCTTTGGAAACAGAACGCAAAACATTGCAAACCCGCACCGAAGAATTGCAAAGCCAGCGCAACAGCCTGTCTAAACAAATTGGCATGTTGAAAGCCAAAGGCCAAAGTACCGACCAAGTCATGGCCGATGTGGCCAGCATCAAAACAGAACTAGACGCATCTGCTTTGCGCTTGGATGCTTTGCAGGCAGAAATTCAAGACATGCTTTTGGCTGTCCCCAATTTGCCGCACGAAAGCGTGCCTGTGGGCGCCGATGAACACGGCAACGTGGAAGTGCGCAAGTGGAGCGTGGATGGCAAGGGCCCCAAAACCTTTGACTTTGAAGTGCGTGACCATGTCGACATTGGAGAGAAGTTGGGCTTGGACTTTGACATTGGCATCAAGTTATCTGGCGCTCGTTTCACCTTCATGCGTGGTCAAATTGCCCGCATGCACCGCGCCTTGGCACAGTTCATGTTGGACACGCAAACACAGCAGCACGGCTATACAGAGTGCTACACCCCCTACATCGTCAATGCAGACACTTTGCGCGGCACCGGCCAGTTGCCAAAATTTGAAGGCGATTTGTTTGCTGCCAAAAAGGGCGGGCAAGAATCTGAAGAGGGCGCAGACAGCCAAGCGCTTTACTTAATTCCCACCTCAGAAGTCACCTTGACCAATGTGGTGCGCGATGAAATTTTGGCAGAGTCCGATTTGCCCATGAAGTTGACAGCGCACACACCTTGCTTTCGATCGGAAGCGGGCAGCGCTGGAAGAGACACACGCGGCTTAATTCGACAACACCAGTTTGACAAAGTTGAGATGGTGCAAATTGTTCATCCAGAAAAAAGCTACGAAGCACTGGAAGAAATGACCAGTCACGCTGAAGCAATATTACAAAAGCTGGGCTTGCCCTATCGGGTCATGTTGCTGTGTTCAGGCGACATGGGCTTTGGCGCTACCAAAACGTATGACCTGGAAGTCTGGGTGCCTGCGCAAGGCACCTATCGTGAAATCAGTTCTTGCTCTAACTGCGAGGCCTTTCAAGCGCGTCGTTTGCAAGCGCGTTTTAAAAATGCCCAAGGCAAAAATGAACTGGTGCACACTTTGAATGGTTCAGGTTTGGCGGTGGGCCGGGCGCTTGTGGCGGTGCTTGAAAATTATCAGAATGCGGATGGTTCTGTCACGGTGCCTGAGGTGTTGCGGCCGTATATGGGTGGTGTCAGTGAGCTGCGAGCTTAATTGTGTGAGCTCCGTACGCTGATAGAATTTGCGGCAGTGACCAGCCGCATAGTTGAACGCAGGAGAAGTGGCAGAGTGGTCGAATGTACCTGACTCGAAATCAGGCGTGGTGGCAACATCACCGTGGGTTCGAATCCCACCTTCTCCGCCAGTACAAAGACCTCAAACCTGCTCAGC
>JAIYCG010000041.1 GCA_027488115.1 Comamonadaceae bacterium
CTGTTTGAGGAAGCCAATGATTTGCTCATCGGTAAATCTGGATTGTTTCATAGCCGCTATTCTCCGAAATTAGCGGACTTTGTTCCATCACTTTGGTACGGCAGGAAGGGAGCAGGTCACAGCCAATCGTTCCAGTGCTGTTTCATACAATTTTTCCGCTTTTTGTTCAGTTTTCTTGACTACACCACTTTTGTATCTCGCACGTCCAAGGCTTTTACCACTCATGCTTTCAAACTTGTTAAATTGAAAGTCAGCATCTTTTACGTAGGCAATGTATGAGTGCAACACATCTGGCATTCCGTCGCCATACTTAATTTCACTCATCTCTACTACTTTAGTAAGACTTTCAATATAACTTTCGTACTGTTGCTGTGTTAGTGCACGCTTGAATTTAGAAAATGGAATTGTTTTGTTGTTGACTGCTGAATTAAACAATTCATTTATCAATTTCAATCTTTTGCATTCGTCTAATTCTGTAATTAAACGAAATGGCAAATCAATTTCATCGTACGTCTCTGCCGTACGTTCATCTTCGTAGTGTTCATCACCATATTCACCAGCGCCAGCAACATCGAAATAACCAACTCGCTCTTTTAATTTGCGATGGCTGTGTATTAAAACTGGAATATGGTAATTTTCGTAATTGATGTTGTCGATGCATTCGGCAACACGAGGCAAAAGCAACCGCGTAGTGTGCTGGCACACTAACGCAGTATGGCTATCAACATTACTTGCTTTTACGTCGAGTGCTTTTGCGAGGCGTTGACGCACGCTTTGCAGTTCCGCGTCCAACTTTCAGTTCTGGCTTCAAGTCTGTTTGCGTAAAACCATGTCGTGCAATCAACTCTTTTGCCAATTTCAAGTCTTCAGCATGACTTTGCTTCTTTAATGCATCAACTTTGGCAACCGCATCTTCTGCGGCTTTAATTGCGGCTGCTAATTGTTCACTTGCTGTTGTCATTTCATTCTCCGTTGTTAAATTCAAAAATTAATTACATTTAATCAAAATACTTTTACTATTAAATGCACCAAATTGCGAAACACCCTGCTCACGCAAATAAACTCCACTATAAATTACTTGCCCTTCGCGGTTTAATAATTTGTAGCCTCTTGTACCGCATATTTCGCCTGCTTTTTCGAAACATACGTTCATGCCAACTGCAGAACCGTCACAACTAATGCTGTGTCCCAAAGTGCCATCTGGCAAATAAGTTTTGTTTGCAATTGCACAAGAAGTTATAGAAATTGTTGCCAATACATACACAATTATTTTTATTGTTTTTTTCATTTTGCATCACTTAATGTTTTTTTAACATTTGCTAAGCATAGTTTTATGTTCGATTTTTCGTATACTTCTCTGTTGTAAATAACGCTTCGTAATGTCTGACTATCTGCAATTTGGAAATAATTTATACCAAAAGGTATGCTTCCATTTTTCGGCAACAAATCAATTTTGTTATTCATCTCTATTCTGCAGTAAACAATATATTCTGGATCAATATTAATAGTAGTTGCATACGCTTCAACTTCACTGGTTATACGCGACAACATTTCAATTTGCACAGTTTTAATTTCATTGTTAGTTATTGCATAGGATTTACTAACAACTCCAATTGCCAATAAGAGTAGCAAAGATACATTTCGAATTAAATTCATTTTTAATAGCAATTTGTAACCAATCTATCGCCTTGCATAGTGCTTGTGCAAGTACGTGGTTGCATAACAGGTGCCGGCTGATAGACACGTGGTTGTTGGACAGGCAGTTGTATGTTCATTAGTTGTTGTATCGTGGCTTGACGTGCCGCAACCGCCGCTGGACTTGCACAATCTGCTTGTCCTCGTCGTTCTAATTCTTGCTTAACTGCGTAATCCATAAAGTTAGGCGATAAGGGTGCAGAGTAAGCATCACACAATCTATTTGTTGCTGTGCTTGCCATATCTTTTGGTGCAATTACACATCCACTTAAGCACACTACAGAAATTGCAACAAGTAATTTAATTCTATTTGTCATTTTTAAGCCAATCTTTCTGCAGCCATTGTTGCGGTTAGTTTGCTGTAGTGCTGTTCCAACATTCGCACGCTGTTGCTATCTTCTACGGTGTTTTGTCAATTGCAATTTGTTGTTGTAACAAATCCTTGATTTACAGACACACAATTTATACCATTTCGCGGTGGGTTAAGTATTCGTGCGGCATTGATAAATGCCTGCTGTCTAAATCTTGCAATTTCAAGATTCTCTGCGTTACTTCTTCTACGTCCTTCTTCTAAGTCAGAAGAAAAATCATTAAGTAATCGCATCATTTCGCCTTGATAAACATCAGTTGTAATTTGCCATCTATCAAGTTTCACAAGAACACCATACATTGATGTTGCCAATTTTAATGATGCAACTTTTCCGTAGTCATTGTAAGTAACTGCTTGTATCTCGTTATACATATTCAATGCACATTGAGACTTTTTTCCAACTGACGTCGAGTCGATACAGTTTTTTGCACGTGCTCCAATATCAGTCGCCTGTTGTGCCGCCGCGTTATACCCTGGTTGATAGCCGCCTGCACAACCAACCAATAAGTTCATTAATCCTATAACTGTTATTAACTTCATTCTGCTAATCATTTTTAAGCCAATCGTTCTGCAGCCATTGTTGCGGTTAGTTTGCTGTAGTGCTGTTCCAACATTCGCACGCTGTTGCCCATTTGCTTGCTCAACGTGTGTATGTCTGTGCCAGACAACAGTTCCTGTGTAGCGTATGTGTGTCGCAGACTGTAGAGCGTGCGTCTCTGCCCTGCCCCATCTGTAAGCAACCCACACTCCCTTACAAGTTTCATAAACATACCATTAAAAGTACGCGGACGCAATCCATTTGCGTTTCTAAATATGTACTTGTTAACCCTACTCAATACCGTGTCTAAATCCTGCCCTGCCAAGTCCAGTTGCCTGCTACACAAACGTTGCAATATTGTGACTGTTTCGTGTTTGGCAATTAGGTAGCGTTCGCCAGTCTTGCCACTTACACGCACTCGTAGATAACGCACCTTGTCGTACTCGTACCACTCGCAGTCACGCCAATGCACATTCATTGCTTCTGTTCCATGTCGCATTCCTGTAAGCAAAAGAAACTCCACGTAGTCGCAAACTAATGGACGTTGCAGTCTGTCAAACTCTTGTGTGCCTTGCAGTTCCCAAGTTGACATAAATGCACGCAATTTTGTAATTTCTTCTGCACTAAATGCAGGACGCACACTACCCTTTTCACCTTTGCGTGACAATTTAGGCAGCGGAACACGTTCACTAATCCAACCACGCTGTATTGCAGTTGTGCAAACACGATTAAATGCACTTGCAAAGTTCATTAGCGTGCTTGATTTAGGTCGGCGTTGCATTTTATTGTTACGCCAACGTTCAAACTCTGCAATGTTGTCGTGTTTTATGTTTTGCAGATGACGTTCACCGAAAAACGGCACAAAGTAACGTTCAATAATGCTGATGTAATCAACATAAATCTTCTTACCTGTGCCTGCAGTGATGTCACGTTGCAATTCTTCAACTGTAATGCGTGCAATTTCTGCAAAAGTCTTCTGCACTGGTGCAAGTCCAAGCCGTTCTCTGTAGCGTGCTTCGTCATACAAGTCGCACGCAATCTGTTGTGCGTATTCCAATGCAGTTTTGCGTGTGCTTACACGTACCCACGCACCGTTAAACAGTCTGTATCTGCATTGCCACACGCGACTGCGTGCACGCTTGTATAAAACAACCTCTCCGTCACGCAAATAGTGCAATGTTTCTTGTGTGGGCTGCTGTAAGTAGTCTGCAATTGCAACAATTTTGCTTTGTGTAGATGCAATTGCAGTTGTGTCGTGCAGACTGCGTGCAAATGGGTACGTTAATTGTGTTTGTTTCACAGCATTTGCACACGGTGTTGCAAACTGCGTGCTACGTGCACAACGTATTTGCAAGTTACGTAACGTGCCGCATATGTTTTACGCGGTGCAAAGTGTGTAGCGAGTGTGCAAAAGTGTGTTGCAAAGAAAAAATGCAACTGTCGTAAGACAGTTGCATTAGTTCGATGGAGGCGCGGGCCGGAGTCGAACCGACCTACACGGATTTGCAATCCGGTGCATAACCGCTTTGCTACCGCGCCATTTTTGGTGACAAAAAAGGGAAGCTGTTGCTTCCCTAATTTGAAGAAAGATGTTGGGTCATCTTTCAATGTTTGGAGCGGGATAAGAGGCTCGAACTCTCGACCTATACCTTGGCAAGGTATCGCTCTACCAACTGAGCTAATCCCGCATTTGCAATCAACTTAGCATTCTATGCCAAGTTTCTTGCGATGACCGAATTGTAGCCCAAATTTTCGAAGATTTTTAAGGTCTCCTAAAAAATCTGTCAATGTTTAACAGCACCAGCCTTAGAGACAGACTTTGCCTCTGCAGGTAAGGGAGCTTCCACTGCTGCTGGCTCTTCATCGGGCAATGCTTGGGGCATCTTTTCGAGGGCCACTTCTAGCACTTTGTCGATCCATTTGACTGGCACAATTTCTAGACCATTCTTCACATTTTCAGGAATGTCTTGAAGGTCTTTCACGTTGTCCTCTGGGATCATGACCGTTTTGATACCGCCACGCAATGCAGCCAACAGCTTCTCTTTAAGGCCCCCAATGGCGGTCACTTCACCGCGCAATGTAATCTCGCCCGTCATGGCAACGTCGGCGCGCACAGGGATTCCTGTCATGGCAGAAACCATGGCGGTGGTCATGGCTGCGCCAGCACTGGGGCCGTCTTTGGGAGTTGCGCCATCGGGCACGTGAATGTGCAGGTCTTTTTTCTCGAACACTTCGTCTTTGATGCCCAACATGCGAGCACGGCTACGGACCACAGTGCGCGCAGCCTCCACAGATTCTTTCATGACGTCGCCCAGTGAGCCTGTGCGTGTGATCACGCCTTTGCCAGGCATGAGCGCGGCCTCAATGGTGAGCAAATCGCCGCCCACTTCAGTCCATGCCAAACCGACCACTTGCCCCACTTGGTTTTGCGCTTCGGCACGGCCGTAAGTGTACTTTTGCACACCTAAGAAGTCGTTCAAATTGTCGGGCGTCACCTGCACTGGTGCTGTCATTTGTTTGAGCAGCAAACTCTTCACCACTTTGCGGCAAATTTTTGACAACTCGCGCTCAAGGGAACGCACGCCCGCCTCACGTGTGTAGTAACGCACCACATCACGCACAGCGGCATCGCTGATGCTCAACTCTTCAGCTTTCACGCCATTGTTTTTCATTTGCTTGGGCAGCAAATATTTGATGGCAATGCTGGTCTTTTCGTCTTCGGTGTAGCCCGACAAACGAATGACTTCCATACGGTCTAACAGCGCAGAAGGGATGTTCATGGAGTTTGAAGTGGCCACGAACATCACGTCGCTCAAATCAAAGTCGACTTCGACGTAGTGATCGCCAAAGGTGTGGTTCTGCTCAGGGTCAAGCACCTCCAGCAAAGCGCTGGAGGGGTCACCCCGAAAGTCAGTGCCCAGCTTGTCTATCTCATCAAGCAAGAACAAAGGATTGCGCGTGCCCACTTTGTTGAGGCTTTGCAAAACTTTGCCGGGCATGGCGCCGATGTAGGTTCGGCGGTGGCCTCGAATTTCAGCTTCGTCGCGCATGCCGCCCAAAGCCATGCGCACATACTTGCGACCTGTGGCTTTGGCGATCGATTGACCCAGCGAGGTTTTGCCAACGCCAGGGGGGCCCACCAAACACAAGATGGGTGCTTTGACTTTGTCAACGCGTTGCTGAACCGCCAGGTATTCCATGATGCGGTCTTTGACTTTTTCGAGACCATAGTGGTCTTCGTTCAACACCACTTCGGCATTGCCCAAGTCGTGTTTAATTTTGGTCTTCTTGCCCCATGGCAATCCAATTAGCACATCGAGGTAGTTTCGCACGACAGAAGCCTCAGCCGACATGGGCGACATGAGCTTGAGTTTCTTCAATTCACCATCGGCTTTTTTGCGCGCTTCAGCGGGCATTTTGGCGGCTTTGATTTTCTTTTCAATCTCTTCGATGTCGGCACCCTCTTCGCCTTCACCCAGCTCTTTTTGAATGGCCTTGACTTGCTCGTTCAAATAGAAATCACGCTGATTTTTCTCCATCTGGCGCTTCACGCGGCCACGGATCTTTTTGTCAACGTTCAGAATGTCAACTTCACGTTCGAGTTGAGTGAACAGGTTTTCTAAACGGTCACGAATGCTGGCCAAATCGAGAACCACTTGCTTGTTTTCCAACTTCAAGGGCAAGTGGGCAGCGATGGTGTCGGCCAAACGGCCGGGTTCGTCGATGCTGGAAATGGACGTGAGAATTTCGGGTGGAATTTTTTTATTCAGCTTGACGTACTGATCAAACTGCTGCATGACGGCTCGGCGCAGCGCTTCAATTTCGCTGCTTTGCTCTGCTTTCTCTGCGGCAGCTTCGACCGGCATGACAGTGGCCACAAAATGGGCTTCACCATCCACAATGGTTTTGACTTTGGCGCGTTGTTGACCCTCAACCAACACCTTGACGGTGCCATCGGGCAGCTTGAGCATTTGAAGAATGGTGGAGACGCAACCGACTTCAAACATGTCGGTGGCTTCTGGCTCGTCTTTGGCCGCTGTTTTTTGAGCGACCAGCATGATGCGGCGGTCGGTGAGCATGGCGTTCTCAAGGGCTTTGATGCTCTTGGGACGTCCCACAAACAGTGGGATGACCATGTGGGGAAAGACCACGACGTCGCGCAATGGCAACATCGGTAGGTCAAGTAATTCAGCGGGCAGTGGTGTGTGTCCAGACATGTGATTCCCTTGTATTTGGGGGATAGGTGGCCCCTGTTTTCCCGATTTCAAGCCTTGGGTGCGTAGGGTTTTTCATCGGGTACAGGGGGTGGGCTGGAAAGTTCAAGCTTGTTTAGCCGATTCTCGGTAAACAAGCAAAGGTGTTTGGTTTTCTTCAATGGTGGACGCATCGACCACCACTTTTTCGACATTGCTGGCGTTTGGCAAGTCAAACATGGTGTCAATAAGGGCCTGCTCCAAAATGGAACGCAAACCTCGAGCACCCGTCTTGCGGGCCAGTGCTTTCTTGGCAATGGCATGCAGCGCTTCAGGCCTGATCTCCAGATCAACGCCTTCCATGTTGAGCAACTGGCCAAATTGTTTGACCAAGGCGTTTTTAGGTTCGGTCAAAATTTGAACCAGCGCTTCTTCTGTAAGTTCGGCCAAAGTGGCCACCACAGGCATACGGCCAACCAATTCTGGAATTAGGCCGAACTTGATCAAATCTTCGGGCTCGACTTCTGTAAACACTTGGGTGAGTGAGCGTTGCTTCTTGCTTTTAACCACTGCACCAAAACCAATGCCTGAGGCCTCTGTGCGATTTTCAATGACCTTTTCCAAGCCCGCAAAAGCACCGCCGCAAATGAACAAAATGTTGGTGGTGTCAATTTGCAAGAAGTCTTGATTGGGGTGTTTACGTCCGCCTTGTGGCGGCACACTGGCCATGGTGCCTTCAATCAGCTTGAGCAAGGCTTGTTGCACACCCTCGCCTGATACGTCGCGCGTGATGGAGGGGTTGTCTGATTTGCGTGTAATTTTGTCGATCTCGTCGATGTAAACGATACCGCGCTGTGCACGGTCGACATCGTAGTTGCAACTTTGCAGCAACTTAGAAACGATGTTCTCGACGTCCTCGCCCACATAACCGGCTTCGGTGAGGGTGGTGGCATCGGCCATGACGAACGGCACATCAAGCATGCGCGCCAAAGTTTGTGCCAACAAGGTTTTGCCGGAGCCCGTGGGGCCAATGAGCAAGATGTTGCTCTTTGAAAGTTCGACATCTTCTTTCTTGGCGCCCTCTTTGTGACGCAAGCGCTTGTAGTGGTTGTAAACGGCAACCGCCAAAGTACGTTTGGCTTTTTCTTGGCCAATGACGTAGTTGTCTAAATTGGTTTTGATATCGAGCGGTGTGGGCAGACCAGATTTAGCTTCTTTGGCAATTCCGGTAGCAGGCAATTCATCGCGAATGATGTCGTTGCACAAATCGATGCACTCATCGCAAATGAAAACGGAAGGCCCAGCGATGAGCTTCTTGACTTCGTGCTGGCTTTTGCCGCAGAAGGAGCAATATAAATTCTTTTCGGTAACTGAGCCTTTTTTATCGGCCATAAACGACGCCTTGTGTTTCTATCTTCTCTATGATAACGAAAGAAAAACGGCGCTCTCCCAGAAAGGGGGCGCCGTCTTCAAAAAACAGGGCAGAAAGGCAAATTTCTACCCAGTTTGTTGCGTCTCAGGGACGTTTTGAGATAACTTGGTCTATGAGGCCGTAATCTTTGGCTTCGTCGGCCGACAAATAATAGTCGCGCTCGGTGTCGAGCTGGATCTTTTCAAGCGGTTGGCCGGTGTTTTCGGCCAAGATGCGGTTCAATTGCTCGCGAGTTTTGAGGATTTCACGAGCGTGAATCTCAATTTCAGTGGCTTGACCGCGCGTACCGCCCAAAGGCTGGTGAATCATGACCTTGGAGTTTGGCAATGAAAAACGCTTGCCTTTGGCGCCAGCCGTTAACAAGAAAGCGCCCATGCTGGCAGCCATACCGGTGCAAAGCGTTGAAACATCTGGCTTGATGAAGTTCATGGTGTCATAAATGGCCATGCCAGCACTGACAGAACCGCCAGGTGAGTTGATGTAAAAAGAAATGTCCTTTTCAGGATTTTCACTTTCCAAAAACAACAACTGAGCGACCACTGAGTTGGCTGTGTAGTCATTGACTTCACCCACCAAAAAGATCACGCGCTCTTTAAGCAAGCGAGAGTAAATGTCGTAGGCACGTTCGCCACGACCTGACGTTTCGATCACCATGGGCACATTGCCCAGAGCTTGAATGTCGAGTGAATTCATGATGGTTCCAAACTTAAGTTGGTGAAGACGGTTTTTGAAGTCTGGCTTAGGCCTGCTGAGCCATCAACTCGTCAAAGGAAATGGTCTTTTCGGTCACTTGGGCCTTGGACAGGATGAAGTCTGAAACATTGCTCTCAATGACCACTGCTTCAACTTCCGCCATGCGTTGGTTGTCAGAATAGTACCAACGCACCACATCTTCAGGACGCTCGTAACTAG
Organism: Comamonadaceae bacterium; assembly: GCA_027488115.1. Lineage (GTDB taxonomy): Bacteria > Pseudomonadota > Gammaproteobacteria > Burkholderiales > Burkholderiaceae_C > Limnohabitans_A. Next base: position 9,141 of record JAIYCG010000041.1, read on the forward strand.
AAGCCAGTTCTTCAATGTGGGCTTTGATTTGCGATTCAGTGGCGTTCAAGGCGTTGGTCTTGACCAACTCAGCAACGACCAAGCCCAAACGCACACGGCTTTCGGCTTGCGGACGGAAAATTTCGTCAGGAATAGGGGCTTTGTCGGCGTCTTTGATACCGCGTTGTTTGAGGTCGGCGCGAGCAGCCTCTTTCAAACGCTCCACTTCGTTTTGCACCACAGCGTTGGGCAGGTCGAGTTCTGCTTTTTCGACCAATGCATTCATGGCCGCTTGTTTGTTGCGTCCTTGAAGACGGAACTTCACTTCGCGCTCGAGATTTTTGCGTATGTCGGCACGCAAACCTTCAACGGATGCGTCAGCAATTCCCAATGACTTGGCCAAAGCTTCGTTCACCTCGGGCAAGTGAGCAGCTTCAATTTTCTTCACGGTGACCATGAAGTCTGCCGTTTTGCCAGCAACGTCTTGACCGTGGTAATCGGCTGGGAATGCCAATGGGAACGTTTTGCTTTCGCCATTCTTCATGCCACGAACGGCTTCTTCGAATTCTTTCAACATTTGGCCTTCCCCGACCAAAAATTGAAAGTCGGCAGCTTTGCCGCCAGAGAATTCTTCGCCATCGATCTTGCCTTCAAAATCGACCGTGACGCGGTCACCATCGATGGCGGCTTCAGCAGCGGGTCGCTGTGAGAAAGTGCGGCGTTGTTTGCGCAAAATCTTGACTGTTTTGTCAATGGCTTCGTCGGTGACTTGTGCGTTCAGTTTTTCAACACTGGCCGCACTCAAGTCGCCCAATTTGACTTCGGGATAGACCTCAAAGATGGCATCAAATGCCAACTCGCCTTCAGGCGCGCCTTCTTTTTCTGAGATGCGGGGCTGGCCTGCAACGCGCACTTTGGCTTCGTTGGCGGCAAGGGCAAATGCTTCGCCCACTTTGTCGTTCATGACTTCGTACTGAACTGAATAACCGTAACGCTGTGCCACCACATTCATGGGCACTTTGCCTGGACGAAAACCGTCCATCTTGACGGTGCGAGCCATTTTTTTCAAACGGGCATCAACTTCAGATTGAATGACAGTCACGGGCAGTGACAAGCTGATTTTGCGTTCCAATTTTTCCAATGTTTCAACAGTAACTGCCATGTTCTTCTCTTTTAATAAGTGGTGCGCGGGGCGGGACTCGAACCCGCACAGTATTGCTACCGTCAGGACCTAAACCTGGTGCGTCTACCAATTTCGCCACCCGCGCGGGTCCCATCTAAATGGGTTGAATCGGTCAACCTTCTATTTTAACCATGGAACGGGGGACTTCTGAGTTGAAGTCACCCTATAGATACTCGGGTTTAGACCGATTTGGAGGGCGGTGCCACCTTGAACCAGGCGGCATACATGGCCGGCAAGGCTAACAAAGTGAGTGCCGTTGCGACGATCAAACCGCCCATGATGGCCACGGCCATGGGACCCCAAAACACACTTCGCGAAAGGGGAATCATGGCCAGAACAGCGGCGGCGGCTGTCAGAACAATAGGGCGCAGGCGCCTGACGGCAGACTCCACAATGGCCTCCCAAGCTGGAACACCGGCTGCACGATCTTGCTCGATCTGGTCAATCAGAATGACCGAGTTACGCTGAATCATGCCCATCAGCGCAATGACACCCAACAAAGCCACAAATCCAAATGGTCGATCTAGGATCAGCAAGGCACCAGCAACTCCGGCAATGCCCAGAGGTCCTGTGATGAACACCAACAGAGCACGGCTAAAGCTTTGGAGCTGCAGCATCAAGAGGGTAAAAGTGACAAACAGCATGAGCGGCATGCCCGCAGCGATCGAGGCAGACCCTTTGGAACTTTCCTCCACGGCGCCTGCAACTTCGATGCGGTAATCGCCAGCCTCTTTTTCTTGCCATTTGGCTTCGAGTTTTTTCAACTCGGGCAACAACTGCTGAGTGACTGTGGCACCTTGAATGCCTTCAATCACATCGGCATTGACGGTGATGGCGTAGCTTCGCCCTTCACGCCACATCACGCCCGGTTCCCAATTGAACACCGGCTTGGCAATTTGCAACAAGGGAATGGACTTGCCTGAAGCGGTTGGCACGTAGGCGCCAGCCAAATCAGTGATGGCGTCGCGCTCCGACTGGGGTTGCCTGAACACGATGTCAATCAGCTTGTCGCCATCGCGGTATTGACCAATGGTTGAGCCAGATGAAATGGTTCTAGAGGCCTGCGCAATGGATTGGCTGGTGACCCCCAAAGCGCGGGCTTTGGCTTGATCAACTTCCAGGCGAATCACTTTGACCGATTCATTCCAGTTGTCGTTGACACCCCTTGTATTGGGGTTGGTGCGCATGACAGCTTTGACTTCATCTGCTTTCAAGCGAAGCGACAAAGGATCGGCGCCAACCACCCGAAATTGCACGGGGTAAGGCACCGGTGGGCCATTGGGCAACAATTTGACGCGCCCTCGAACTTCCGGAAATTCTGAGGCCAACAAGGCTGGCAATTTGACTCGCAGTGATTCTCTGACCTTCAAGTCTTTGGCCACCACAATCAGCTGAGAAACATTGGACTGCGGAAAAACTTGGTCGAGTGGCAAGTAAAAACGGGGCACGCCCGAGCCAACCCAAGTGCTGACCGAACTCACGCCCTGCTCTGCCATCATGCGCTTTTCAATCCGCTTGGCCACTTCTTCGCTGGCCATGAAACTCGAGCCTTCAGGCAACCACACATCCACCATGATTTCAGGTCGACTGGAGTCGGGGAAAAATTGCTGCTGAACTTTGCCCATGCCCACAATGCCCAACACAAACAAGGCCACAGTGATGGCGATGGTTTTCCATTTGTTGATCACACACCAAGTGACCGCCCTTCTAAATGTTTGATAGAAAGGTGTGTCAAACATTTCATGAACATGCGCTCCTTCAGAGCCTTCAACATGCGGCGGTACTTTCAAAAGCAATGTCCCCAAATAAGGCACGAAATAAACAGAGGCCACCCAACTGATTAAAAGTGCAATGACTGTGACTGCAAAAATGGCGAAAGTGTATTCACCCGTTAAAGATTTGGCCAAGCCAATGGGCAAAAAGCCTGCTGCCGTAATCAGGGTGCCCGTCAGCATGGGCATGGCTGTGAGTTCATAGGCGAAGGTGGCTGCTCGAACTTTGTCGTAGCCCTCCTCCATTTTTCGCACCATCATTTCGACGGCAATGATGGCATCGTCAACCAACAAGCCCAAGGCAATGATGAGCGAGCCCAATGAGATTTTGTGCAAGCCTATTTGAAAATAGTCCATGGCCAAAAATGTGACCGCCAACACCAAAGGGATGGTGATGCCCACTACCAAGCCAGGTCGAATATCCAAGGTCCATCGACGCCACAAAGGATGGATGCCAGGTCGCTTGTGCAAACCCAAAGCCAAGAAACTGACGGCCAACACAATGCCAACCGCTTCCACCAATGTTTTTAAAAACTCATTGACGGATGTTGAGACCGCTTGAGGTTGGTCCTGAACTTGAACCAATTTAACGCCCACTGGCAGTGACTTTTCAATGTTTGTGATGTTGAGCTTCAGCGCTTTACCCAGTTCAATGATGTCACCCCCCTTGCCCATGGAAACACCCAGGCCAATGACTTGCTCACCGTTGTGCCGCACTTTGACCAGCGGCGGGTCGATGTAGTCGCGCTTGATGGCGCCTAAATCACCCAGCTTGATTTGCTGTCCCGAGATGCCTCGAATGGGCATTTGCCGAAGTAACTCTAAGTCATTGAATTGCCCGTTGACGCGCAGTTGAATGGCATCTTTCGGGAGGTTCAAAGTTCCTGCCGATTCAACCGCATTTTGCTGGGCCAATTGAGAAATAACAGCGCCCATATCAATGCCCATTGCCGCCAATTTCTTTTGAGAAATTTCAACAAATACTTTTTCATCTTGAACACCAAAAAGCTCAACCTTGGCAACATCTTTCACGCGCAAGATTTTTTGCCTGACATCGTCGGCAAATTTTTTCACCTCTGCGGGAGTAAAACCGTCGGCTTGTAAGGCATAAATAACGCCATACACATCACCAAAATCATCGACAAAAAACGGCCCTACGACACCTGGAGGTAAAGTGCCTCGCATGTCGCCAATTTTCTTGCGCACCGTGTACCAAACGTTGGCCACCTCGGCAGGCTTGGAGTAATCTTTGACCTGAAAAATGATTTGCGCTTCACCCGGTTTAGAGTAACTGCGAATCTTGTCTGCATAGGGCACTTCCTGAAGTGTTCGCTCCAGTTTGTCAGTCACTTGCTCTGCCACTTGTTGGGCGGTAGCGCCTGGCCAATAAGCTCTGACCACCATCACTCGGAATGTGAAAGGTGGATCTTCATCTTGACCTAAGTTGAAAAAAGCAAAGACGCCCAACAGCATCAATACCAGCATCAAATAACGCGTGAGCGCGGGATGGTCAAGCGCCCACTTGGACAGGTTGAAACCTGATTTTGGTTCTGCACGCATGATTTACTTTGCCACAGGTGTTGCAAGAGGGGCGGCGTTGTAGACCGTCACTTTTTGACCTGGCGACAAGACGTGTACCCCTGCACTCACAATTTGCTGGCCTGGCTTGAGACCCGCTGAAACGACCACGTCATTGCCATCAGCCGTTGCGACTTGAACCGCTTGGGAAAGCACCGTGCCAGTTTGAGGATCGTAGACCCATACGGTGGTTTGATTGGCCTCTTGGCGCAATGCGCTGGTCGGCACTTTGATCACATCCGTTTGACTTCCTGCCAATTGAGGCGCCGACACATTCAGGGTCATGCCCAAGGGCAATGACTCGGCTTTGTCTAAACCCAACTTGACCGTGAAGGTTCGGGTGGCGGGGTCGGCACTGGCACCAATTTCTCGAACGTGGCCTTGAAAGCTTTGGCTTGTATTTCCCACCGTCACCGTCATTTTTTGCCCCATTTTGAGGTAACTCACCACATGCTCAGGTACCGCAAAAACAGCATCACGGGGTCCGTCGTGGGCAAAACGAATCACTGGTTGACCTGCTGAAACCACCTGTCCTGGTTCGGCTTCGACCCCTGTGACAACACCTGAAGTGGTGGCAAGCAATTTGGCATAGCCCACTTGGTTGGTTTGCGATTGGGCTTGCGCCAATGCTTGGTCTAAAGTTGCCTGAGCGGCCTTCAGGGTGGCAGAACGTCTTTCCAATTCGGCTGCACTGATGAAGTTTTGAGCCAACAGCGCTTCGTAGCGCTTGAAGTCGGCTGCCGCTAAATCGCGCTGAGAGCGTGCGCCAATCACTTGGGCTTGAGCAGCTTGGGCCGCCAGCGCATAGTCCTGCACATCGACTTCTGCCAACACCTGCCCATTTTGAAACCGCAGACCCGCTTCAGCTTGACGCGCCAAAATCTTGCCACCTACTCGAAAACTCAATCGGCTTTCCACGCGAGCACGAACCTCGGCAGCGTACTCACCCTGCACGTTCAAATTGGATGAGCCTACTGTCAATAATTTCACAGACCGAACGGGTTCTGAGGTTTCTTGCTTTGGAGAGCAAGCTTGCAAGCAGCAGCTCAAAACTAACAGCAACAGAGTGGAATGAATCAAAAAGGAAGGGCGCTGGGCGAGCTGTGGCATTGGAAAATCCAAATTAATGACTGACTGGTTAGTAATCTAGGGTAATCCATGATGCTTGTCAAGCGAAAATACAAGCATCCATGCTGACCCACCAAGCAAGCCCCAAGGAAGTTCAAGCACTTCCCATGACCCACCCTGAAAATTTTCCGGTGGCTTCCATTTTGTGCCCGCCACACCTTCGGCCCGCCATTGCTGCCATCTATGCTTTCGCCCGCGCGGCCGATGACATTGCAGACGAGGGAGATCTCAGCAGCGAAGAACGCTTGCGCTTGTTGAAGGCGTTTCGAGAAGACCTCTTGGCGCCAACTCTGGTATCCAGTGATCGAGCCAATATCTTTTTGCCCTTGCATCAAGTGATCGCCCAGTACGGCTTGCCCGTTGGCTTGTTAGATAATCTTTTGAAAGCTTTTGAACAGGATGTCCAAGCCTCGGCGCAAGGTACTCAATACCCCAACATGGAAGCCTTGCTAGGCTACTGCCAACTTTCTGCCAACCCAGTGGGGCGCTTGATGTTGCACCTCTACGGTATCAACGATGCACAAGCATTGCTAAGAAGTGATGCCATTTGCAGTGCCCTGCAACTGATCAATTTTTGGCAGGACTTGAGTGAAGACATTCCTCGGGGCAGATTTTATTTGCCGATAGACAAAGGTCACAAAGAGGTTGCTGTGTTGGTTGAAGAGCTTTGTGAACATGCCTACCAGCTCATGATGCAGGGCGCACACTTGGTCCATCAGGTGCCAGGTCGTGCCGGCTGGGAATTAAGGTTGGTGGTTCAGGGTGGCTTGCGCATTTTGGAAAAGGTGAGGTCTCTGGGTCCTGAAGTTTTGAACAAGCGACCTCGCCTGCGAGCTTGGGACTTTCCCATGATGTTGTGGCGCGCCCTCTGCATGAGGCCAAGACAGTGGGAGAATCAGCAACCATGACACCCCAAGAATACGTCCAACAAAAAGCGGCCAGTTCTGGCAGTAGCTTTTATTACGCTTTTCTTTTTCTCCCTGCCAACAGACGCGCCGCGATTACCTCTTTTTATGCCTTTTGCAGAGAGGTTGACGATGTGGTCGATGAAATATCAGATCCCAGTGTGGCCCAAAGCACATTGGCATGGTGGCAAAAAGAAGTGATTCAATCCTTTGATGGCAATGCCACGCACCCAGTCATGAAAGCCCTGATGCCGCATGTGAATGATTACGGCATTGAATCCCACCACCTGCTGTCGGTGATTGAAGGTTGTCAAATGGACCTCACTCAAACCCGTTACTTGGACTACGCTGGTTTGCAAAGGTATTGCCATTTGGTGGCAGGCGTGGTGGGCGAAGTGGCGGCCAAAATTTTTGGCCAAACTGACGCAGCAACAACAGGCTATGCGCATACCTTGGGACTGGCATTTCAGCTGACCAACATCCTGCGCGATGTGGGCGAAGATGCGCTACGCGGGCGCATCTATTTGCCGATCGATGAGTTGAAACAATTTGATGTCAAAGCACAAGATTTGATGCAGCGACAGTACTCGGATCGTTTCACGGCTTTGATGAAATTTCAGGCTGCTCGTGCGCACCTCTTGTACGAAGAAGCGTTTTCAATGCTTCCGTCTGCAGACAGGCAAGCCCAAAAGCCTGGTCTCATGATGGCCAGCATTTACAGAACTTTGTTGCGTGAAATTGAAGCAGACAATTTTCAGGTCTTGCACCAACGCATTGCACTCACCCCCCTGCGTAAGTTGTGGCTTGCTTGGAAAGTGCAAGCCTTGGGAAGGCTTTGAATCAGGCTTTGAAAATTGCGGTTGTGGGCGGCGGCTGGGCCGGTTTGGCTGCAGCCATGATGGCCACGCAAAAGGGACACAAAGTGTGCTTGCTAGAAGCCAGTCGAACTTGGGGTGGCCGTGCTCGCACCATCAAAGCGAATCTTGATGACTCGCCTGCTCTGGACAACGGCCAACACATATTGATAGGTGCCTATCAACAGACATTGTCATTGATGCAGGCTGTGGGGATCGATTTAGAAAAAGCCTTGTGGCGTCGCCCACTCAGTTTAAAGTACGCCGATGGCTCTGGTCTGTCGCTGCCCGACAAACCGTTTCCCTTGAATCTTGTGCAAGGCATTGCCTTGAATGCTTGTTGGCGCTCGATCGATAAATGGCGACTGTTCAAAACTGCATGGCAATGGCAGCGCATGAACTTTGAATGTGCAGATCACCTCACGGTGGCCGATTTGTGCCAGAACATGACGCCAACTGTTTGGCACGATTTGATTGAGCCTTTGTGCGTCTCTGCGCTCAATACGCCCGCAAATGAGGCCAGTGGCAAGGTATTTTTGCGCATCATGAAGGATGCCCTCTTTGGACCGAAGGGAAGCTCTGATCTGTTGCTTCCTAGGCTGGACTTAGGACAACTTTTTCCAAATGCAGCCATCAAGTGGCTCGAAAAAAATGGCGCATCCTGCGAGCTTGGAGCGCGAGTTGAAGGCATTGTCGATTTAAGAAAGAGTCCGGTTGAGGCTCCTCGGTGGCAACTGAGCGGTGATACGTTTGACCACCTTGTGATTGCGACCCCAGCATGGGATGCCGCGAATTTGCTTGGGCCATTCAATTCAGCGTGGGCCCTCACAGCCCATCAGCTGCGACATGAGGCCATAGCCACGGTGTATGTCCAAGGACCTGTAGGGTTTCAGCTCCCCCTGCCTATGATGGCCCTTAGAACAACAAAAGCTTCGCCTGCGCAATTCGCTTTTGACCGAGGCCAAATTTATTTGGAAGCCAACACCCCAGGTCTACTGGCTTTTGTTATCAGTGCCAACAAAGAAAGCAAGGATGTGGTGGCCTCGCAAGTCATGGGGCAATTGAGCGCATTCTTGGACCAGCTGGGTTATGACAAACTGACCCTTGAGGACTTTAAAGTGGTTCAGACGGTTGTCGAAAAAAGAGCTACTTTTGCCTGCACGCCCAATTTAGAAAGACCCAGTGCAATGCCTTGTCAAGGCATCACTGTGTGTGGCGACTATGTTCAAGGGCCCTACCCTGCAACCCTAGAAGGCGCCATCATTTCGGCCATTCAAGCTGTGCCTTGATGTGGGTCGGCAAGGGCACCAGATGCCCGGCGCATTTCATCGCGGCCAAGCGTCACACAGTCGCTTGAGACTGCTGATGGTGTAAGGGGTTGGATGAACCTCATGGCTCCAAAGTTTTTCTTCGCGGTTCAACCAAACGGCTTGCAAGCCAGCATTTTGTGCAGCCACCACATCCAGATGAGGATCATCGCCAATGTGCAAAATATGTTCAGGCTTGACACCCAATGCATTGGCACCCGCATGGAACATTTTGGGGTCGGGCTTTCCAACACCAAGGTTGATGGGATTGAAGGCTGCCACAAAGTAGTCTTTTAAGCCCACTTTCTCAATGTCAGCGTTGCCATTGGAAAGCGCCACCATCGGGTATTTGGATTTGAGAAAATTCAATGTTGAGAGCGTATCCTCAAAAAAAATAACCTTTTGTCGAGCCTCAAAAAAGACCTCGAAGGCTGGCTCTGCCAAACTCGGATCTTCTCCGGCTTTTTCCAAAAGAACCCGAATAGCTTCCCGCCTTAAAGCCGACAAATCGTTGCCCAAATCGGGCCTGAGCGCAGGCATCGCCTCTCGGATTTGTCGTTGGTATCCTGGAATGGCGCACAAGGGCACCGTTCCGGGCGCTTTTTGGGCCAACCAAGCGGCCAAAGCCTCCTCTGCACGACCAATCGTGGGCCAAACGGGCCACAAAGTGTCATCTAAATCTAGGGAGATGGCTTTAATTTTAAAAAAATCGATCATGGTGGGAGAGAATAACGCATGGCATTTCAAAAAGAACCCCTTTACCAACATGGACAGGCTGCAAAGACAGCCGTCCTGTATTGCAACCTAGGCACACCCAAAGAACCTACTGCACCCGCTTTGCGCCAATATTTGGCTCAATTTTTGGGTGACTCCCGTGTGGTGGAAATTCCCAAGCCGATATGGTGGCTCATTCTGCATGGCATTATTTTGCGCATCCGCCCTGCCAAGTCTGCTGCCAAATATGCAAGCATTTGGACTTCAGAGGGTTCACCTTTAAGAGTTTGGACTGAAAAACAAGCGCTTGGTTTAGGGGAAAAATTAAGCGCCAAAGGTCACGAAGTCTTGGTGAAGTATGCCATGACCTACGGCCAACCCAGCATTGAGTCGCAATTGAATGCGTTCAAAGATGAAGGGGTGACTCGTATTTTGATTTTGACGGCCTACCCACAATACAGCGCCACCACCACGGCACCGGTATTTGATGCTGTCTATCGTTGGAGCTTAAAAACTCGCAACATCCCTGAGTTCCGTTTTGTCAATCATTACCATGGCCACGATGGCTATATTCAAGCCTTGGCAGCGGGCATTCAAAAAAATTGGGCAAGCCATGGCCGCGCAGAGCAACTTGTCATGAGCTTTCACGGTGTGCCAGAAAGAACTCTGCATTTGGGAGACCCTTATCACTGCGAATGCTACAAAACGGGACGACTCTTGGCAGAAAAATTAGGCCTGTCGAAAGACCAATACAAAGTAACATTTCAATCTCGGTTCGGCAAGGCCAAATGGCTAGAACCCTACACCGAGCCAACTCTGATTGCGATGGCCCAAGCTGGCACGCAAAGTGTCGATGTGGTCTGTCCTGGATTTACGGGTGACTGCCTAGAAACACTGGAAGAAATTAGCATGGAAGGACGTGAGGCATTCATGCATGCGGGTGGCAAGGCCTTCAACTACATTCCGTGCATGAACGACGAGCCTCTGTGGATGGATGCGTTGGCAGCCATCAGTGCACAACACATGCAAGGCTGGCCAACAACGTCACTGGCCATTCAAGAGAATGCCCCTGCCCTTGAGAACAGTAGAGTTTCAGCGCTGAGCTTGGGTGCGAAAAACTAGATAAGCGGAGCGCAGACGACCGACAATCCCGGTCGGAAAATAATAAACTGACAAGACAAACAAGATTCCAAGCCACATTAACCAACGATCAGGCGACAGCACTGCCGCCAAGAACGGCCATGCAGACGCTGCGTCACTGGCCCATCGCAGCAAATCCTGCAGATAACTTTGCGCCCACAAGAACAGCACCGCGCCCATGGCCGAACCGTAAATGGTGCCCATGCCGCCTATGACCACGATCAACAACACATCCATCATGATTTCAAAACTAAGCGATGTGTCAGGGCCGTTGTAACGCAACCAAAGTGCCAGCATGACGCCCGCCAAGCATGCGAACAAAGCCGACAACACACTTGACAGTGTGCGATAAACCACAACGCGATAGCCGATTGCTTCTGCTCTAAATTCATTTTCACGAATAGCCTGAAGCACTCGACCAAATGGCGAGTTCACAATGCGCAGCAACATGAGAAACTGAATCAAAGCGGCAGCAAATAAAAGGTAGTAACAGAGCAATCGGCCATCCAAATTGACACCCCAGAAAGGGGTATCGCTGAACTCGGTACTGGGCAACAACAAGGCTGGCAACTTGAAGCTCAAGCCATCTTCGCCACCCGTCCACTCAGACAATTGCGAGGCAAGGGTTTGAAATGCGGCAGCCACCGCCAAGGTGATCATGGCAAAAAAGATAGCGCGCACTCGCAAAGAAAATAAGCCAATGAGCAAGGCCAATGCCAAGGTGAGCAAGAGTGCCAAGGCCACCCCCAAGCTCAAGGATGCCCACGTTGCTCCCCAATGGTTGGCCGACATGGCCACGCCATAGGCACCAATGCCAAAAAACATGGTGTGTGCAAAGCTGACAATACCGGTGTAGCCTAAGAGCAGATCAAAGCTGGCCACCAGCACAATGAACACCAAAATTTTGGCCGCTACCGAAAGCGCTTTGACACCCGGAAATAAAAATGGCGCAAAGGCCAAGCCCAACAAAACGGCGGCCAGCATCCAAGCCAACCAAGTGCTGCGGGGTAAATCATTCGACAACAAGCGTTTCAACATGCAATGTCCTTGGCTGTCAACGGTTGGCCACAGGGTACACCCCTTGTGGCCGCCAAAGCAAAATGGCTGCCATGAGTGCAATGTTGGAAAACAAGGCTAACTTGGGCAACAAGAAACCGGTGTAGTTGGCCATCAGGCCCACCATCAAAGCACCTATGAGGGCACCGCCCGTCGATCCCAAGCCTCCCATGATGATGACGATGAAGATGAGCACATTCACTTGCGCGCCAATTTGAGGCACCACGTTTTGTTGGTACAGCCCCCACATCACACCGCCCAAACCCGCCAAGCCACTGCCCACCACAAACACTCCCACAAACAAGCTGCGAATTCTGTAACCCAGGGCCTCCACCATTTCTCGGTCTTGAACGCCAGCTCGAATGAGCAAGCCCACCTTGGTTCTGCTTAAAGTCCAAGCCTGCAGTGCAAACACAGACAAGCCCACCGCCACGGCCATCAGGCGGTATTTTTCTATTGAAGCATCGCCCCACAATAAAGAACCGCGCATGGCTTCGGGTAAAGGCAGTGCAATTTGCAGAGGCCCCCAAATGACTTTGATGATTTCTTCACCAATGATCATGCCCCCCATGGTGATCAAAATTTGCTTCAAGTGTTGGCCGTAAACGGGGCGAACAATGAAGCGCTCAAAGGCCAAACCAATGACTGCGGCTGCCAGCATGGCCACTGCCATGGCTGAGCCCACCGCGACCACATTGCGCCAGAGCTCTTGCGATTGTGTCCAATCGACCATGCCCGACAGCACACTGGTAGCCACAAAGGCGCCGAGCGCAATGAACACACCATGCCCAAAATTGAGCACGTCCATCAAGCCAAACACCAGCGTCAAGCCAGATGCCATGATGAAAATAATCATGCCCATGGCCAAACCGGCAACACTCAAGGTGAGCCATGTGTCAACAGAGCCAATGAGAGGCAATGCCACCATGGCCAAAACAGGCACCAACAACAAGGGCTTGATGTCCAAGGAGGTTTTTATATTGCCAATCACAAAGCCAAGCCCAATAAAGATTGCTGCAAAGCAGGGTCTGCGCTAAGCGCTGCCATGCTGCCCGCATGAATCACGCGGCCATTGTCCATCACTGCAACCCTGTCGCCCAACTGTTGTGCAAAGTGGATGTTTTGCTCGACCATCAAGATGGTGACGCCACTGGCTTTCATTTTCTGAAACGCATCCATCATGTTTTGCACAATGGCAGGCGCCAGGCCTTTGCTAGGCTCGTCCACGATCAGTAAATCTCGGGGCTCCACCATGGCTCGTGCCACGGCCAGCATTTGTTTTTGCCCGCCAGACAATTTGCCAGCAGGGTGATGCCAAAACTTTTCAACAGCGGGAAACATGGCATAAATCCATGCCAATCGGTCTGCGTCCATCTGCGATGCCCGGGTTGCTTTGCGTGCGGCCAACAACATATTTTCTTCTACTGTGAGGTCTGAAAAAATGCCCATGTTTTCGGGCACATAGGCCAAATTGAGCTTGGCAATATCGGGCGTAGCCATGGCGGTGGTGTTGTAGCCCTTGAAATTGATTTCACCTTGGGAGGCTTGCCATAAACCCATGATGGTTCTGAGCGTGGTTGTTTTGCCAGCACCATTGCGACCCAATAAGAGCGTAAGTTCGCCACGGGGTACTTGTAAATTCACGCCATGCAAAATGTGATAGGCCCCAATGTGCGTATGCACGTTTTTAAGTTCTAACAAGACAGAAGACTGCTGCATCACACGACAGACTCTTGTTTGGCTGATGATAGGGCTGCAGGTTTGGCACCCAAATAAGCTTCTTGAACCACCGCAGAGGCCATCACTTCAGAAGGTTCACCCTCGGCCACCAATTGACCGTTGTGCAACACGATGATGCGATCGGCCAACTCGCGCACCACATCCATTTTGTGTTCAACCAACAAAATGGTTTTGGTTTTGTCGCTCTTTAATTGGCGAATCAAATTCAGAATAACAGGCGCTTCGTCTTGGCTCATGCCTGCAGTAGGTTCGTCAAACATGTAGACAGAGGGTTGCAGTGCCATGAGCAGCGCAACCTCTAATTTGCGCTGATCGCCATGCGGCAAACTGGCCACTGTGGCATTGGCCTGCGGCAACATGGACACTTGATGCAAGATGTCTTGCGCTTGTTGGATGAGCTTGGTGTGGTCTTGCCAAATAGACCACAAATTGAGCCCCCGCAAATGCGCGCCCTCTTCGGTGGCTTGAACTGCCAAGCGCACGTTTTCAAGTACCGTCAAGTTGGGAAACAAATTGGTCAATTGAAACGCACGACCCAGGCCTGAACGCGTTCTGGCAGAGACGCTCATGCCTGTCAGTTCGTGTCCATCCAAATAAACACTTCCCTCACTGGCTGGCACTTGACCCGAAATGAGATTGAAGTAAGTTGTTTTGCCTGCACCGTTAGGTCCGACGATGGCCGTCAAGGTGCCTGGTTCAAATCGACAAGAAACCGCATTGACAGCCACATGTCCGCCGAAGCGGACAGTGAGACCCTTCGTTTGCAACACACCCAAGGTACTGGACCTTAGCGTTTGTTGCGAATTGGCACGTTCATTTCTTCAGGTTTGATTTCACGAATGAGCTCTGGCACACCCCAAGCAAATGCAGGGTCCACTTTGATTTTGAAGTGGTACATGCTTTGCATGGCTTGATGATCTTCTTTGCGGAAAGTCATTTTGCCTTTGGGTGTGTCAAAGCTCATGCCTTCCATGGCATTGATGAGCGTGTTGGCATCGGTGTTGCCATTGGTTTTCTTCAAGGCAGTCACCAAGGCCATGGCCGAAGCAAATCCACCTGCCGTGAAAAAGTCAGGGGGTGATTTGAACTGCGTGTAGTGACGCGCCACCATGGCGTCGTTCACAGTGTTCTTGGGCATGCCAAAGTAGTAATAGGCCGCGCCTTCCATGCCTGGAAACTGCTTGTAGGCCACCATGGCAGGGAGAATGTTGCCGCCGGTGGCAATCTCAATGCCATAGCGCTTCAAGTCCATGTCGGCAATTTTGAAAGGGTTACCACCCGCCCAAATGATGAAAATAATTTTGCGGCCAGGTTGCGATTTGAGTTTGTCGATCAAGTGCTGCGCACCGGCTGTGAAGTCGGTCGTGGCTGGGGGTAAATATTCCTCATGAACCAACTTGGCAGTTTTGATTGACTCGCGAAATGCTTTCACACCATCGCGACCAAAAGCGGAATCTTGTGCCAATGTTGCAATGGTGTAACCGGCTTTGTCCAAAGCCACTGCGTTTGAGATGGCGTCTTGGCTGCTGTTGCGCCCTGTGCGGAAAATGTATTTGTTCCACCTCTCACCCGTAATGGAGTCGGCCACAGCAGGCTCTACCAACAAAATTCTTTTGTATTCCTCTGCCACAGGCAACATGGCCAGGGCCACTGGTGATGCGGTAGGTCCTACAGCAATTTCAACCTTGTCATCGCCATAAGCGGCAGCCAACAAGTTCTTACCCAAATCGGGTTTGCCTTGATCGTCTTTTTCGATGACCACCAATTTGCGCCCCCCCACTTGCATGGTGCCGCCCGTGGCGTAATCCAAACCCATCATCAAGCCAACTTGCGTTTGCTTGCCGTAGGCCTCCAACGGGCCCGTCTTGCTGTAAATGTGCGCAATTTTCAAATCTTTGCTTTGTGCTACAGCAAGCGTTGTAGCGCACAACATAGTCAGTCCAGTCAAAGCGGTGGCGAGCACGGGCAGAACAAATCGGCGTTTCATAAACATCTCCAAAACAGTTGGTTCAGAATCAAAATGGACCCCAAAGGACTCATTTTTAGATTCAATCATGTCCTGCGCATTGCAGGTTTTTTTGATCATACCCCTCTGAGGTATCCAGTTTTGAAAATCAGATGTGAACATCCAAATTGGCTTCGAAAGAAGCCATTGAGCTACAAGTTATTTGATCAAAGTCATGCTAATATTAAATATAACTTTTAATTTTATTGAGCTACTTTTACAAAAACAAAAGAATATATAGGCTCTCAGTGCTATGTATTTTTGTGTTGATAAGCGGTTTCCCGCTTTATTCCAACGCAAAAGATCCTGAATTTGGCTTGGTTGAACAACCGCGAGTTTTTTCGCTGCCCCCAGCGCCTCTTCAGCTCCTTCTTCAGAAGGTCGTTCACGAACACCCACAAGTCAAAAACCAATTGCAAGCCATGCAAATGAGTGGCATGGATGTCTTGATTGCCGAGCAGGCTTATTGGCCCACACCCTCTGTTGCGCTTGAGCGCGTTCAAACCCCCTCGTCCGACCCCTCCTATGCAGGCTCACCCCAGGTCCTAACCCTCCGACTCCAGCAACCTATTTGGACAGGCGGTCGCCTCAGAGCGCAATCCAACAAAGCACTGGCCAATCAGCAAATTGAAACAGCTCGTTTGGCGGAACTCCAACAGTTGATAGCCTTCAAAACACTGCAAGACTGGACTGAGATGGTTATTGCGCAACGACAACAAGTGGTGTTGAGTGAAAGTGAAAAAACGCAAACTTTGTTGATGCAAAAAATGATGCGGCGAGTAGAACAAGGTCTGTCCTCACAAAGTGAAGCCAATCATTCCAAGTTGCGTTTGATGCAAGTCGAACAAGACATTGTGAATGCCAAACAACGTGAAACCGTGGCTTGGATCAAAGTCAAACAATGGGTACCAGAGGCGCAAAGGAACGAGCAGCATGTGATCGCGCTAGATCACTACACAACCATCGCAGCTAGAAAGCTGATCGGTACGGAAACTGCCAACCCATCACCCACACATTGGGAATTACTGAGCAAAGAAAGATCACCAGTCTTAAAGCGCTTAGACCAAGTGATGGCTTTGCAGACGGCCGAACTTGAAGAAAAACGTGCGGCACTACAACCCGAAGTCTACCTAAGAGCAGAACATCAACGTGGCCATTACGCCTACGGCAACTTACCCGCCTCGAATCGGATCTTTGTTGGCTTGACTGCCAGCACAGGTGCGGGTTTTAGCTTGACGCATCAGCTAACCGCTTTGCAACTTAAACGCAACAGCACCTTAGAAGAAATTGATGCAGCGCAAAGAATCCTTATTGAAACTGTTCATACAGATTTCTTCAACGCCATTGCAAGGCAAAGCAAGGCCGAAGCCCTTCAATTGAATTTAGAGTCGTCACAAGAGCAACAAGCAGCTTGGGAACGTCAATTTACCAATGGCAGAAAAACCTGGATCGATGTCATGATTGCGGCCAAAGAAACCACGCAAGCCGAATTGGCTGTCATTGAAAACGACATGGCTTTACATCAAAGTCTGTGGCGTCTGCACATCCAAGCCTATGGCGTCTTAAGTTGGGTTGCACCATGAACTCATTGCTGGCTGCCATTCAGCGTTTAGCGCAACTGCAACGCCAAAGTCTAGACAAGCATGAATTAGTTGCTTGGTTTGAGCGCGTAGAAGCAGCAAACTCAGCACCCGCCAAGTTGCTGATGCAGCTCAAAAAGCAATTTTCTTGGCAATCACTGCAATGGCTCCATCACGCCAAACTTGATCCATCTCAGCTTCCCTGTTTGGCAGTTGACACACTGGGCGAATGCCGAGTTCTCAAAAGCCTGAACAGCCAAGGGCAATGGGTGTTTGAGGGTGCCGATGGTGAAACGACACTCCACCACATTGACCAACTTGCCTTTGCCAAGATCAACTTTAGGGTGCCATTTGACAGATCCAGTAGCCCAGTGTGGCGTTTGATCAAAGTTGAAATTTTGCAACACAAAAGCACTTTCATCGATGCGAGTTTGAACGGTGTCATGCTGAATTTTCTGGCACTGGGTATTTCTTTTTACAGTATGCAAATCTATGACCGTGTGGTGCCTACAGGAGCAAGCGCAACTCTCTGGGTCTTGAGTTTGGGGGTGTTGGGTGCCATCGCATTTGAATGGGCAGCCAAAAACATGAGGTCGCGCTTGAATGAAACCATCATTGAAGCTGTGGACCAACGTTTGGGGCGCGATGTTTTCAGGCGTTTGCTCCAAGTCCGCATGGACAAATTGCCCACCAGTGTGGGTAGCTTGGCGGGGCAAGTCAAAGCTTATGAAAACGTACGCGCTTTTTTAACTGGCTCGGCAACCCAGATGCTGATTGATGCGCCCTTTGCCTTGGTTTTCTTCCTAGCGTTGCTGGCCATTTCAGGATGGTTGGCTGTCATCCCTTTGATTTTCCTGATCTTGTCTGTTGGGCTCGGACTTAAAGGCCTCAAGGAAATCGAACACCGCAGTCATCAAGTAGCCCTTGCAAACATGCGCAAAACAGGCCTCTTGGTTGAAGCCATTGAAGGCGCCGAAACTTTGAAATCGGGGCAAGGGGGCTGGCGACAGTTAAGCCTGTGGCAAAACGTATCGGAGGCAGCACGCAGCGAAGAGCTGCGTTTGCGTCGAATCAGTGAAACATCACAATACCACCTGCACGCTTTACAACAATTGGCCTACGTTGGGCTTGTAGCGGCAGGCTCACTGATGGTCGCCAAAGGCGAGCTTAGCATGGGCAGTCTCATTGCCTGCTCTATTTTGTCCAATCGCATATTGCAGCCTATAGCCGCTTTGCCATCTCAGCTCATTCAATGGGGGCATTGCAAATCTGCATTGCAGGGCTTGGATCACTTATGGCTTTTGCCTGACGATCACCATGGTCAGACACCTGTGGTTTTGGATGCTGTCAATGGCAAGTTTGCACTCAATGACGTGGTGTATGGATATGGCCAACAGCCGGCACTGAAGATTGCAAAAATGCAAATCAACAGTGGCGAAAAAATTGGTATTTTGGGTCCGATTGGCGCTGGCAAAACAAGCTTGTTGCGAATGTTGAGTGGCATGTACAAGCCTCAAGTCGGCCACATCACCTTAGACGGCGTTGACCTCGCCTTTATTGCCAAACCTTTGTTGGCAGAGCAGTTGGGGTACTTGCAACAAGAGGGGCGTTTGTTTGAAGGCACCTTGCGCGACAACTTGCTTGTTGGTATGACTGACCCAGGCGATGAAGTTTTAAAGGGCGTTGCACAACAAACAGGTCTTCAGCACGCAGTATTGGCTCATCACCCGCTGGGTTTTGACTTACCCATTCATGAAGGCGGACAGGGTCTTTCGGGCGGTCAACGTCAATTGGTCAACTTAACGCGCGTCTTTCTACGGCGCCCTCGCATTTGGCTCATGGACGAGCCCACAGCATCGATGGACAGACAACTGGCAGATCACGTCACCCAAGCCATTCAGCAAGCCCTGCGCCCAAATGACACCTTAGTTTTGGTCACTCACAAACCCGAGATGTTGTCCTTGGTCAATCGTTTGGTGGTCATCGCCAAACACGAAATAGTGCTGGATGGTCCCAAAGAACACGTATTGAAGCATCTACAAGCATGAACTCAAATCTGCATCACCACAACAAAGCATCAAGCGATAGTCGCTTGATGCGAATCTTCAAGCACATCAATGGTACGCGCTTGTTGGTCATCGGATTATTGAGTTTGCTCATTTGGGCCAACTTGTCCCAGATGGATCAAACTGTGCGGAGCAACGGCCAGGTTATTTCTGTAGCAAGAAATCAAATCATTCAAGCAGCAGAAGGTGGCGTGCTGACCCATATTTTGGTCACAGAGGGTCAACAGGTGTCTGCGGGCCAGGCTGTTGCCAAGCTAGAAGCGACACGGTCCGAAGCAGCCTTTCAAGAGGTTCAATCTAAATTGGGTGCCTTGCAAGCTGCGCTGAGCAGGGCCAAAGCCGAATCATCGGGCAATGCCTTGACTTTTGGCACACAAGCAAAAAGTGCATTCATTTCAGGACAGGAAGAGGTCTACAGACAGAAAAAACAAGGCCTACAAGATGAAACCAATATTTTGAATGCAGCACTTAGCCTATTTGAAGAAGAATTGCGAATGAACCAATCGCTGATTCAAACGGGTGATGTCAGCCAACTTGAATTGATGCGCGCGCAACGCCAGGTTCACGAAACGAAAGGACGAATTGCAGGCATACATCAAAAATATTTGCAAGAGGCCAAACAAGATGTGGTCCGCATTGAGGAAGAGATTTCAGGCCACCAATTCAAACTTCAAGAGCGAAGAAGCTTCCTTGATCATGCCATCCTCACGTCACCCGTTGATGGCATCGTTAAAGTGTTGCGAGTCAATACGGTTGGCGGCGTCTTGCGCTCGGGTGATGAATTGATGCACATATCGCCTAGCCAGGGCGGTCATGTCATTGAGGCCAAAATCAATCCAAGTGACATCGGAGAACTTCGCATTGGGTTACCCGTCGCTTTGAAATTTGATGCATTTGATTACACCCTCTACGGCATGCTCAATGGCACGCTAAGCTATATCAGCTCGGACACCTTGACTGAAAACAGTTCAGCTGGCGGTACCCAAGCCTATTACCGCGTTCAAGTTCAGTTGAAACCAATTGCTGAAGCCGATCAACTTCAAGTTAATGCAGGCAGCTCTTTATTTTCTAATCGCCCCATGACTCCCTTAAGTTTGAACGATCTCAAGACAGGGATGACGGCCAGCCTCGACATTCGCACTCGCTCTAGGTCGGTCATGCAATACCTCGCTAAACCTGTTCAAAAAGCGTTCTCTGGCGCACTTCACGAACGGTAATTCGTCATGAGTACTCAAAACGTCCAACTTCATGCTGTCACGCCAGACGGTCGCATTGACGTACTTCAACTTGCAAAATTGGATGAAGCAACGACACCCGTTGTTTCAGCCACCAAGCCCTTGGTGGTGAAGTCAGAGCCTGGCTTTGTTTACAAATTGATAGACACAGATGCAGGCGGCCACCTCAAGGGCCAAAAACTGTTGCGCTCACATAAAAATCTCAAAGTATTGTTTGGCGATACCGTAGCGCTTGAGTTGCAAGATTATTTTGTGGCCAGCGTGTCTCCCTTGCCCAATCGAGCCGTCTACAAATTAGAGAGTCAATCTTGCGAAGAAGTTCAAGTCACTTCGCACCTGCCAAACGAGGCTTTTTCAGTTCCAGAAAGCTTGGTTTGGACAGATCAAGAGGACGCAACGGATTGCAAAGTGGCTCTACTCAACCCTGGGACCGCCATGGTTTTTGCGCCTATAGCACCAGTAGTTGGGGGTATTGGCGTGCTCGAAGTTTCAGGCGCTGCGCTCGGCCTGATCGCTTTAAATGGTGGCAACAAAGACATCCAAGCACCCACTTTGCTCAGCTTGGCTCTGACCAGCGCCACAGGCTACCTCACCAGCCCAACAGACCCCAGCGTCAAACTCTTGAACGCCTCTGACACCCTGACTGCCACCATCTCTTTCAGCGAAGCCGTCACCCTCAACACCTCCGCTGGCTCCCCCACCTTGGCCCTGGTGATTGGTA
>JAIYCG010000002.1 GCA_027488115.1 Comamonadaceae bacterium
GTTCATCTGACGCGAGACGATCACGCTCACCAGACAATGTACCAAGCCCGGGCTCTAAGAGCATTGGTTCAAGGAAATATAAAGCCCAGCATGCACTGCAGACAGCGCGATTGTAGGCTGAGTTGAACAGACTGGCGTGAACTTAAATCAGTTGACCGTCTTGGTGAAGGGCTTGATCGAGCTTTTTGAGCAACTGACCAAGGCGTTCACGGTCGGAGTCACTGAAAGGGGCTGCTTGAGTTGTTTGAATGGCTGTTTCTGATTCTGCGCTGGCTGCAGATTCGGTTTGTTCAAAAGCCAAATTCAGGGCCGCCAACACCGCAATGCGATCGCGCGCTTTGATTTTTCCGGCGTCTCGCACCTTGCACATGGCTTGGTCTACTTTGTCAACGGCTGCCAACAATCGGGCTTCACCGCCTTCAGGGCAGCCCAACAAGTAGCTTTGGCCCATGATTTGAACTTCGAGTTGTTTGGTGCTCATGAGTCGGCGTCGGTGGGGGAATTTTGAGGCAGACGCTCTATCAGAGCATCCACCCGGGATCGCGCGGCCGCCAATTTGGACTTGAGCAAGTCGCGCTCGTGAGAGAGGGCCAGCACTTGCTGATGCAGCAGTGCATTGGTCTTTTGCAGCTCTTCATGGCGGAGCAGGAGGTGCTCCACACGATCTGCAATCTGGTCGACGGTAGTGGGATTCGTCATGTCAGATGAATTGTAAAGTCACTCATTGTAGGTTTGGTGCAAGTTCACATCTTACAATGTCATTCGTTGGTGCTCGGGGTTTGGTTCACAAACCTCAGTTCAACGGGAAGCAGGAGAGCGAGCCCCTACGGGGTGAACTTGACCTGCGCTGCCCCCGCAACGGTCAGCAGACGGGCATTTTGCCCCGCTTTCAACAATTGCCACTGAGCGCTCTGAAACAGGTGCTTGGGAAGGCGCTGAAGGTTGTTCTGCTTAGCCCGGATACCGGCCAACTAGGCGGTCTCTCGCAAGAGAGGCCTATCGTTCATGCACTGTCGGGGAAGGCGGTGAGAACATTGGATGCTTAGGTTATTCATGAAATTCGCACGCAAAGTCCTTGTGGTCAGCTTGGCCGTGTCGCCCCTGGCTTTTTCTCAAACCCTTTTACCCGACGCTGTGATCACTGCCAGTCGCATGCTACAACGCGCACAAGATGCGCTGCCCGATGTCACGCTCATCACGCGTGCTGACATTCAACGCACGATGGCCAAAGATGTACCTTCTCTGCTACAAAATTTGGCTGGCATGGAAGTGACGCAGTCTGGCGGCATGGGCGGTGTGGCCACCTTGTTCATGCGCGGCGCGGAATCGCGTCATGCCTTGGTGTTGGTGGATGGCTTGCCCATGAACAACCTGAACTTCAATTTGGCCGCGCTAGAACATTTGCCCTTGAACGGCATTGAGCGCATTGAGGTGGTGCGTGGCAATGTGTCGAGTTTGTATGGAAGTGCTGCCTTGGGTGGCGTGGTTCAAATTTTCACACGCAACAATTCGGGTGAAGGCTCGAAAGGCCCTTGGTTAGAGGCTTCTGGGCAAGTGGGTTCTAACAGTTACAAAAGTGCTCAAGTCAGTGCAGGTCAAAAATGGGCGTCAGGTTTTGGTGTCAATGCGTCGTCTGAAAAAATCGACAGCAAAGGATTCAACGCCCTTAACCCAGTGCAAAGACCTGACACCAACCCAGATCGCGATGGTTACACACGCCAATCCAATGCGGTCAATTTTTCACAAGACTATGACGCAGGTCGCGTTGGTTTGATGGTCCGTGAAACACACGCCACTGTGCAATATGACAGCCAATGGGGGCCTGCCAATCAGGCAGATGAATCGAAGAGTGTGCTGCGCAATGCATTGCTGAGCGCCAGTTACAAAGCCAGCAGAGATTTGCTGCTTGATGTGTCGGTGGGTCAGCAAGAAGACAAGCTGAATGCCGCGGTCACTGCTTATCCGTACTTTGTGAATTCTCAATCGCAAACGTCTGCGGTGGGCGCGGTGTGGTCCTTGTGGCCCAACCATTCAGTCACATCAGGGTATGAAAACACACGTCAAAAAGTGGCCAGTGACACCGAATACAGTTTGTCCGAACGAAGCGTCAATTCATGGCGCTTGGGTTATCAAGGCAAATTGGAAAATCAGCAATGGCAATTGAACGTCCGCCAAGATCAATACTCTGATTTTGGCGATGCCAATACCTGGTACTCAGGCTATGCCTATTTCCTCACACCTGAATTGCGTTTGAAAGCCAGTGCGTCCACCGGTTTCATGGCACCCACTTTCAATGACTTGTACTACCCCTGGGGTGGCAATTCAAAGTTGCGCCCAGAGCAGGCACGGTCCAATGAAGTGGGTCTGCAATTCACACAAGCCGCTTGGAATGCGCGCCTCACTGCATTTGAAAATCGATACACCGACCTGATCGATAACGATGCCAATTGGACACGCACCAACATTGCCAAAGCCAGCAACCAAGGTGTAGAAGTGGCGCTTGCTGGCAAGTGGCAATTGCCCTCAGTGGGCGAGCAACAGTGGCGTTTGAGCTTCACATCGCAAGATCCACAAAACGACATCACGCACAAAGTGTTGATGCGACGCGCCAAAATTTTGGCGCAAGCGGGCTTGTCGCAAACCATTGACCAGTGGGACACTGGCATTCAGTTGCGCTACAACGGCGCACGCGAAGATGCTGGCAAAACATTGAAGGCTTTCACCGTTGTCGATTTAACCGCCAGCCGAGCGCTCACATCTGAATTGCGCCTGACCTTGCGACTTGAAAACGCTAGCAATGCCGACTACCAAACCATCTACGGTTACAACACACCCAAGCGGGGTGTGTTTGCTGGTTTGAAGTGGGCGCCTAAGTATTGATGCTGCAACACACCAGTATCTCGTCATGATGGCTATGAAATTAGTTCGACCTCTCGTATTGGCTGGCGCTTTGCTAACTGGAGCTGGGGTCGGTCTCATAGCCCAGGCTCAACAAACAGAGACGTCGCAAGTCGTCAAAGCTTTTCAGTTGACCGACGATCGCGGCCGTGTGGTGGTCATTGACAAAGCACCGCAACGCATCGTTACCTTGTTGCCCTCATTGGGTGAAATTGTGTGCGAGCTCAAGGCCTGCGAGTTGTTGGTGGGTGTGGACCGTTACAGCAACTGGCCAGAGCGCGTGAAGTCGCTGCCGAAGTTAGGCGGACTCGACGACACCCAGCTAGAAGCCTTGGTCAAACTCAAACCCGATTTGGTGTTGCTGGCGCGTTCCTCGCGCGTCACGCAGCGCTTGGAGTCGATGGGCATCAAGGTGGTGGCGTTGGAACCCCAAAGTCAAGAAGACATGCACCGCGTGATTCAACTCATTGCCGGTGCTTTGCACTTGCCCAACGCCAAAGAGCGCGCTGAAACTTTGTGGCAGAGCATTCAACAAAAATTAGACGCTGCGGCTTTGCGTGTGCCCGCGCAAGCCAAAGGTGTACGCATTTATTTTGAAGCGGGCAGTGGTTATTTTGCAGCGGGTGAAGCGTCTTATATCGGTGAAACCCTCAAGCGTTTGGGCTTGGTCAATGTGGTCACAGCCAGCATGGGTGCGTTTCCTCAAGTCAATCCAGAATTCGTTGTGAAAGCCAATCCGCAAATTATTTTCATGGGCGAGCGTGCCGCCAACGACCTGCCATCAAGACCAGGTTGGCAACGCATTGAAGCCATTCAACAGCAAAGAATTTGCAGTTTTCCGCCGGCGCAGTCCGACATCATTGTGCGATCAGGCCCGCGCATACCGGAGGCTGCAGAGTTGATGGTGGCTTGTTTGAAGCGGCTCTACCCAGCGTAAGCGCAGAATGACGAACCCATGAACGCGCGCAAAGTTTCATCTGCATTTCAACTGGCATGGCAACTGGCCTTGTTGCTGTTGCTGCTTGTTGCCGTGGGTTGCATGGTGGGCAGCGACGGTTGGGCGTGGGCGCAATGGCGTACCGACACAGATTTGATTCTTGACATTCGCTTGCCTCGCACATTGGGTGCTTGTTTGGCGGGCGCCTTGTTGGGTTTGGCAGGGGCATTGGCGCAGGGTTTGTTTAGAAATCCTTTGGCCGATCCCTATTTGTTGGGCAGTGCCTCGGGTGCCAGTTTGGGCGTGGCCATTGGCATGGTTCTCTTGAGTCAATTGGACATGTCGCTTTGGTTCGTGCGCGTGGGCATTACGGGCATGGCGTTCATGGGGGCTTGGTTGGCGGTGGCTTTGTCCTTGGTCTTGTCTTGGGGTGTGCAGCACACACTGCGCTTGTTGCTGGCCGGTGTGGTGGTGGGGGTTGTCTTGGGGGCCATCGCGTCCTTGCTGCTGGTCATGTTTCCGCAAATTCAAGGCTCTGTGCAGTCGTTCATGTTGGGCTCGACAGCGTATGTCAGTTGGCCTGCCTGCGGCTTGATGTTGGCAGTGTTGGCCCTGTCGTGGGCAGCTTCGGTTGCGGCCAGTCCTTTGTTGGATGGCTTGGCCTTGGGTGAGTCAACGGCGCTCAGTTTGGGCTTGCCTGTCAAGTCATTGCGCTGGGTCTTGTTGGGCTTGTTGGCCTTGTGCACGGCTGCCGCTGTGGCGCAAACGGGCTTGATTGCATTTGTCGGATTGGCTGCACCGCACTTGGTGCGCGCAAGGTACAAAGGCATCCATGGCAAAACACTCAGCTTGTCTTGTTTGATGGGTGCGGTCTTGTTGGGCGGTGCTGATTTGCTGGCGCGTGGTTTGATGGCACCGCTGGAGTTGCCAGTGGGTGTGTTGACGGCCATCTTGGGCGGTGGGTACATGCTGTACTTGATGCGCGGCATGTCATCGGGTTCAAGTGCTGGCAGAGGAGGTCGCTTGTGAACGCGCGTCACCCTATTGCTTTGTCGGCATCGCATGTTTCTGTTTTGCATGGCGATTTCAAAGCGGTCAACGATGTGTCGCTGTCCTTGAAGGCTGGTGAATGGATGGCTTTGGTGGGGCCCAATGGCGCCGGCAAGTCCAGTTTGCTTAAAGCCTTGGCTGGTCTGTCGCCTGCTTCAGGAGAGGTGAGTTTGCTTGGTAAGCCTTGGGCTGAATGGCCGCGCCGCGAACGTGCGCAAACCTTGGCTTGGTTGGGTCAAGCAGAAGCGGGTCAAGACGATCTGACGGTTTATGACGTGGCCATGCTGGGCCGATTGCCGCATCAATCTTGGTTGGCATCGCCCAGTGCGCAAGACAAAGCGGTGGTCGAAGTGGCACTCAAAACGGTACAAGCTTGGGATTGGCGCACGCGCAGTTTGGGGCAACTCTCTGGCGGTGAACGTCAACGTGTTTTGTTGGCAAGGGCTTTGGCCGTGCAGGCCGATGTTTACCTGATGGATGAACCCTTGGCAGGCGTGGATGTGCCGCACCAGGCCGATTGGTTGGAGTGGGTGCGTTGCCTCACCGAACAAGGTGCGGCCGTGGTGAGTGTGTTGCACGAACTCAACTTGGCCTTGCAAGCCGATGGGGTGTGGGTGATGTCTGGCGGCCAGTTGGTGCACGCAGGCTTGCCCAACGACCCTGCTACTCACCAAGCTTTGTCGTCGGTCTTTCAAAATCGATTGCAATGGCGCGAGTGGCAAGACGACGGCGCAACGCGCTGGGTGGCGCTGCCCAAATAAGCTTGTCTTAGCCAGTGGTCTTGGGCTTGAAATCGCAGTAAGCCGATACCGCGCATTGATGGCACAAAGGTTTGCGCGCTTGGCACACATAGCGGCCATGCAAAATGAGCCAGTGGTGCGCATCGACCAAATACTTTTCTGGAATTCTTTTTAAAAGTTTCAACTCCACTTGCAGTGGATTTTTGCCTGGTGCCAGGCCTGTGCGATTGCCCAATCTAAAAATATGCGTGTCAACCGCCATGGTGGGTTCGCCAAAGGCCACGTTCAACACCACGTTGGCTGTTTTGCGACCCACACCGGGCAATGCTTCTAAGGCTTCACGTGACCGCGGCACCTGACCGCCATGTTGGTCGATCAAAATTTGGCAGGTTTTAAGCAGGTTGCTGGCCTTGTTCCGGTACAGGCCAATGGTTTTCAAATAGCTTTCAAGTCGATCTTGGCCTAAGGCCAAAATAGCCTCGGGCGTGTTGGCTATAGGAAACAGCTTTCGGGTGGCCTTGTTCACGCTCACGTCAGTGGCTTGAGCGGACAGTAACACTGCAGTGACCAGTTCAAACACCGAGGTGTAGGCCAACTCGGTGGTGGGAAGTGGGTTGGCTTCTTTCAGGGTGTGAAAAAAGAGTTCAATGTTGTGAGCGTTCATGAGGGAAAATAGCTTCAAAATGGCGAAATGGCTGAGTCAATTCAAGTCAGAATAGTCGTTAAGAACCAACCGTGATTTGTGGAAGATACACCATGCCCTTGCAATTTGCAGACCGTTTGAACAATGTTGAAACTTCAGCCATCAGGGAGTTGTTCAAACTTCTTGGCAAGCCGGGCATCATCAGCTTTGCAGGGGGCTTCCCCGATAGCGCCATGTTTGACGTAGAGGGCATTCGCGAAGCCTCTTCTTTGGCCTTGTCCCAAGAGCCAGGCGCCGCACTCCAGTATGGCGCCACAGAAGGTTATGGTCCTTTGCGTGAGCAACTGGCTCAATTCATGGGTCAAAAGGGGGTGACAGGCTTAAGCCCAGACCAACTGATCGTGACCACGGGTAGCCAACAAGCGCTCGACCTCATTGGCAAAACCATGATCAGCCCAGGCGACAAAGTCATCGTGGAGGGTCCCACCTTTTTGGCCACCATTCAGTGCTTCAGGCTGTATGGTGCCGAACTCATTTCTGCCCCGGTCGATGGTCATGGCGTTGACACTGAAGCCCTCGAAAAACTCATTGCCGAACACCAGCCTAAATTTGTCTACGTCATTCCCACCTTCGGCAACCCTACCGGCGCCTTGCTCACTTTAGAGCGTCGCAAAAAGCTGCTTGAGTTGGCCGTCAAATATCAAACCTTGATGGTGGAAGACGACCCCTATGGCGATCTTTATTTCAAAGACGAGCCACCGCCCAGCTTGCTGGCCTTGAGTGACCAAGTGCCAGGTAGCCGCGATTGGTTGGTGCATTGTGGTTCTTTGTCCAAGGTGCTCAGCCCTGGCTTGCGCGTGGGTTGGATGATTGCGCCTGCCGAGCTTTTAAGTCGCGCTGTCATGTGCAAGCAATTTAGCGATGCGCACACCAGCACCTTTGCGCAAGCCACAGCAGCGCAATATTTGAAAGCTGGTCGCATGCCTGCCACCTTAGACAAAGTGCGCCAAGTGTATGCAGTGCGCGCGCAAACCATGTGCGATGCGCTGCGCAAAGATTTGGGCGACGCTATTTCTTTTGTGCAGCCTCAAGGGGGCTTGTTTGTATGGGCCAGCCTCACAGGCGCTGGCGGTCAAGTGAACGACGGCAATGCGTTTGCCAAAATGGCCATCGATAAAGGCGTGGCCTTCGTGCCTGGTGCGCCTTTCTATTGTCAAAACCCCAACCACAGCACCTTGCGCTTTAGCTTTGCCACGGTGGGCGAGGACAAAATTTTAGAAGGCGTCGATCGCCTGAAACAGGCCATGCATTCTGCCCCTCCTAACTCGTCTGCCTCGTCAGTTTCGGTTTGAACAAAGCTTTCAGCACCATGAACATTCAAGGCGTTGACATTCAAGTTGAAGGCAACGGCCCCGAAACACTGCTTATGTTGCATGGTTGGCCCGACACATCGGCCCTGTGGAACGACACCGTCGATGCTTTAAAACAAACGCACACGTGTGTTCGTTTGACCTTGCCCGCGTTCGATGCCAAAGCGCCTATGCCGCCCAAGTCATTGGCCGACATGGTGGCCTTTATTCACGAAGTGGTTCAGCAAGTCAGCCCCCAAAAACCAGTGACCTTGGTCTTGCACGACTGGGGCTGCATTTTTGGCTACGAATACGCTGCCACCTATCCCGAAAGAGTTGGCCGCATGGTGGCGGTCGATGTGGGCGACCACAATTCCAAAGCCCTCTCTGTTTCATGGAACGCCAAAGCAAAATGGAGCGTGTTCAGCTATCAAATTTGGTTGGCCATTGCCTGGCAAATTGCACAAATCTTGGGTTCAGTGGGCCAGCCTTTGGCCGATCGCATGACGCGCTACATGGCCAAGGCTTTAAGGTGCCCCAGTTCGGTGGCAGACATGCACGCTGGCATGAATGCACCCTATGCCATGAAGTGGATGGGAGCCTTGAACGGCTTTGATTTGGCGGCCAATGTTCTCAAATCATTGCCCAAGGCGCGTCCTATGCTTTATATCTATGGCAAACGCAAACCCTTTATGTTTCACTCGCAGCAATGGCTTGACACCATTGCAGCGCACCCTGGCTCTAGGGTAGAGGGCTTTGACACCGGTCATTGGGTCATGAGCAACAAGCCCCAAGCCTTCACTGCATTGCTCAAAGAATGGTTAGGTAACCCATGAAAAACTCAAACCAATCCACTTCTGCCAGTTTGGCTACGCATTCAAGGCGTGATGTCTTGAAGTGGTCAGTGGCTGCTGCTGCGCCAATGGCCTATTCATTGCCACAAGCCCAAGTTGCGGTCAAACACAACCCATTTTCATTGGGTGTGGCCAGTGGATCGCCCAATCACCAATCGGTGGTCTTATGGACGCGCCTGATGCCAGAGATGGCCAGTGGCAACTCACAATTTGCCAACACCGATGTGTCGGTCACATGGGAAGTGGCCGACGATGAAGGCTTCAAGGTCAACCGCCGAACAGGACAGGTGGTGGCATTGGCCGCCTTGGCGCACTCGGTGCATTTGGAGCTCGACCAACTGCAAAGCGATCGGTGGTATTTTTATCGCTTTCAAATTGGCGATGCGCAAAGCACCGTGGGACGAACCCGAACCCTGCCGCACCCCGAAGCCATGGTGCAAAAACTTCGCGTGGCCTACGCATCTTGCCAGCGCTGGGAGCATGGGTACTTCAGTGCCTACGATCACATGTGCCAAGAAAACTTAGACCTGGTGCTTTTCTTGGGTGATTACATTTATGAATATGCGGGTGCTGCCAATGCGGTGCGTTTACCGAGCGGTGGATGGGTCAACAGTCTGTCCGATTACCGCGACCGCTATGCGCTTCACAAAAGTGAAAAAGGCTTGCAAGCCATGCATGCTCAATGCCCGTGGTTGGTCACGTGGGACGACCATGAAGTGTCCAACGACTATGCGGGTTTGGTCAAAGGGCAAAGTGGCAACATCAGCTTAGATTTTGCGGCCCAGCGCGCCCGGGCGTATCAGGCCTTTTACGAGCACATGCCAATTCGTGTCAGTGCTTTAACCCGATCTATCGATGGTTTGGCGCGCGGTGCAGAAATGCGAATTTATGGCCAAGTGCCTTATGGCAAATTGGCCAATCTCTATTTGCTAGACGATCGCCAATACCGCGACCGACAAGTTTGCAACAAGGGGGGTGGCTATGGTTCTGGATGGGTCGATCCTGATCAGTGCGAAGATTGGTTAGACCCCAAGCGAACCCTGTTGGGCGCGCAACAAGAGCAATGGCTGAACCAATCTTTTGCCAATGCACACAAGGACGGCAGGGTTTGGAACGTGGTGGCACAGCAAACCATTTTTGGTCGGCGCGATTACAAATTGGGCGAAGGCCTGTCCCTGTGGAACGACGGTTGGGATGGCTACTCGGCTGCTAGGCAACGCATGACACAGTCGATGCAAAGCAGCGCCCTCAAAAACCCGGTGCTCATTGGCGGTGACGTGCACGAAAACTGGGTTGGCCACATCTTGGCCGACGCCTACAAAGACAACAGCGCCAAAATTGGCGTCGAGTTTTGCGGAGCGGGCATTACAGCCAGGTCTGCCGGCAATTCAAAATTGGCGGCACGCTTGGCCGAAAATCCACACTTCATTTTTGCAGACAGTGAGCGCAAAGGTTATGGCGTGGTTGAGTTCACGGCCAAGCACATTCAAACTGAGTTGCGCGTGGTGGACGATGTGCGACAACCCGTCACTAAAATTGAAACTTTGGCCAAGTTTGCGGTTGAGGCGGGTGTGCCCCAGGTTCAACGCGTGTCTTGAAATACTTCCAGCAAGCGGTCTAGCCCGCCTTCTTCAATGGCCACCATGGCTTGCTCGCGCACTTTGGGCTTGGCGTGATAGGCCACTGACAAACCGGCCACGCCCATCATGGGCAAATCGTTGGCGCCATCCCCCATGGCAATGGCCTGCGATGGCTCGATGCCCATGTGTGCGCAAGTTTGCAAGAGCATCTTGCGCTTTTCTTCGCCGTCGCAAATGTCGCCCCAGTCTTGGTCCACCATGTGGCCTGTCAATTCGCCGTTGACCACTTCCAACACATTGGAGCGGGTCCAGTTGATGCCCAAACGGTCGCGCACATGGTCTGTGAAGAAGGTGAAGCCGCCCGATACCAACAGCACTTTCATGCCTGCTGATTGGCAGGCTTTGACCAATTTTTCTGCGCCAGGGTTCAGTTGAAGGCGCTTGTTCAAAACCTCTTCCATGTGCGCCACAGTCACACCTTTGAGCAAGGCCACTCGTTTGCGCAAGCTGTCTTTGTAATCGGTGATTTCGCCGCGCATGGCGGCTTCGGTAATGGCGGCCACTTCGGCTTTGCGGCCAGCCGCATCGGCAATCTCGTCCACGCACTCTATGTTGATCAGGGTAGAGTCCATGTCAAAGGCAATCAACTTGAAGTTGTTGAGATTTAAAGGGGGTGTGAAGCCTTTAACGGTCATGCCTTGAAATGCAGGGGCGTTGCTCATTTTTATCCTTCCACTTTCTCAACTTTGGGCTGGCCCAAGGAACGCAAAATATCGCGCACCATTTGCGCACGCGCTTTGGGGTCGGGCAGCTCGCGCTCAATGCGCAGTTTGTCATTGCCTGCCAATTGAATGTGCTTGTTCTTTTGAATGAGTTCAATGATGCGCATGGGTTCAATGGGTGGGTTGGGCTTGAAGCTGATCACAATCACACCGGGTGTGGCGTCCACTTTGACCACACCATAAGGCACGCTCAGTACGCGCAAGCGATGCACATCCATCAGGGTTTGGGCTTGCGCAGGCAATTTGCCAAAGCGATCTACAATTTCTTCGAGCAGACCGTCGATTTGGTCGGTCGTTTTGGCGGTGGCCAGTTTTTTGTAAAACGACAAACGCAAATGCACATCGCCACAATAGTCATTGGGCAGCAGGGCAGGGGCGTGCAAATTGATGTCGGTAGCGGCAGACAAGGGACTGAGCAAATCAGGCTCCTTGCCTAATTTCAAGCAGCGCACCGCCTCGTTCAACATTTCGTTGTAAAGCTGGAAACCGATTTCAAGCATGTTGCCGCTTTGGTTTTCACCCAGCACTTCGCCCGCGCCCCTTATTTCTAGATCGTGCATGGCCAAATAGAAGCCACTGCCCAATTCTTCCATTTGTTGAATGGCGTCAAGGCGCTGTGCAGCTTGTTTGGTCAGGCCCTCAATGTCGGGCACCATCAAGTAAGCATAGGCTTGGTGGTGGCTGCGCCCTACTCGGCCTCGCAGTTGGTGCAGTTGCGCCAACCCAAACTTGTCGGCGCGCGAAATCACAATGGTGTTGGCCGTGGGCACATCAATGCCGGTTTCGATGATGGTGGAGCACAACAAAATGTTGTAGCGCTGGGCCACAAAATCGCGCATCACTTTTTCCAAATCGCGCTCAGGCATTTGGCCGTGGGCCACGGCAATGCGCGCCTCTGGCAATATTTCTTCTAGCTTTTGTCTGCGGTTTTCAATGGTTTCAACTTCGTTGTGCAAGAAGTACACCTGACCGCCGCGCTTCAGTTCACGCAGCACCGCTTCCCGAATAACGCCAATGCCTTCATTGCGCACAAAAGTTTTGATGGCCAAGCGGCGTTGGGGTGCAGTGGCAATGACGCTTAAGTCGCGAATGCCTTCCAGGGCCATACCCAAGGTGCGCGGAATGGGGGTGGCGGTGAGGGTGAGCACATCCACTTCAGCGCGCATAGCTTTCATGGCCTCTTTGTGGCGCACACCAAAGCGGTGTTCTTCGTCAATCACCAACAAGCCCAAGTTTTTGAACTTGGTCGATTCGCTCAAGAGCTTGTGCGTGCCCACCACAATGTCCACGGTGCCATCGGCCAAACCTTTCAGAGCCTCATTCACTTCTTTGGTTGAGCGGAAGCGCGACACTTCGGCCACCTTCACAGGCCACTTCGAGAATCGATCTTTCAAAGTTTGAAAATGCTGTTCTGCCAACAGGGTTGTCGGCGCCAAAATGGCCACTTGTTTGCCGCCCGTCACTGCAACAAAGGCCGCACGCAAGGCCACTTCGGTTTTGCCAAAGCCCACATCGCCACACACCAAACGGTCCATGGGACGGGGGCTGATCATGTCTTGAATGACGGCATGAATGGCGGCGTTTTGGTCAGCGGTTTCACTGAAGCCAAAGTCGTTGGCGAACACTTCGTAATCTTGCGGGCTGTAGCGGAAGGGGTGGCCTTCACGCGCTGCACGCCTTGCGTAAATGTTCAAAAGTTCAGCCGCAGAATCGCGCACTTGCTCGGCCGCTTTGCGCTTGGCTTTTTCCCATTGGCCACTTCCCAAGCGGTGCAACGGTGCTTCGTCGGCACTGACGCCGGTGTATCGACCAATGAGTTGCAGTTGGCTGACTGGCACATACAGCGTGGCCTTGTCGGCATATTCCAAATGCAAAAATTCTTGCAAAGCGGGCAAGCCATCTGGATTCTTCTCGCCTAAATCCATGTTCACCAAGCCGCGATAACGGCCAATGCCGTGGGCGTTGTGCACCACAGGGTCGCCCACATTGAGCTCGGACAAATCTTTGATAAGCGCTTCAACATCGCTCACCTGTTCTTGTTTTTTGCGCCTGCGCGTGGTGACGCCCGCTGCAAACAACTCGGTCTCTGTGACCAAATCGATGCCTGTTTCAAACCAGTGAAAACCGGAATTCAAGGCCGCTGTGGCAATGCCAATTTTTTCATCGCTGGCCAAAAACTCTTGCAGATCATCAAAGGCAGGGGGGCTGACACCGCCAGCTCGCAAAAAATCTAACAAGCTTTCGCGCCGGCCTGCGCTCTCAGCCAAGATCAATACACGGTTGGGTGTGTGGCGAATGTGGGTCTGCAATTTAAACAGGGGCTCTTCAGCGCCGCGCACCACCGTCAGGTCGGGCAGGGGCTGCGCCAAGGTGTTGTCGGCGTTGCTGTCTTGGCTGTCACCCACAGTGTCTCTGGCACTGGGGCGCAGCGCCAATTGCGCATGATGGTTGGTGCCGGTGTAAAACTGCTCAGCCGATAAAAATAAGGCCTCGGGCGGCAAAGCAGGACGCTCGGGGTCGCCTTGCACCAAGCGATAACGGTCTTTGGTGTCTTGCCAAAAGCGTTGAAAAGCCGGCTCTAAATCGCCATGCAAAACCAAGGTGGCTGGCGTGTCACCACCCGCCCCCAAGTAGTCAAACACAGTGGCCGTTTCTTCAAAAAACAGGGGCAAGTAATACTCAATGCCGGCTGTGGCCACGCCATTCCCCATGTCTTTGTAGATGCGGCTTTTGGTGGGGTCGCCATCCAACAATTCGCGCCAACGGCTTCTAAATTTGCCGCGTGCGGCTTCGTCCATCGGAAATTCCCGGCCCGGCAGCAAGCGAACTTCGGGCACCGGATACAAGCTGCGCTGTGTGTCTGGGTCGAAGGTGCGAATGGAGTCAATTTCGTTGTCAAACAAATCAACACGGTAGGGCACTTGCGAGCCCATGGGGAACAAGTCAATCAGGCCGCCGCGCACGGCGTATTCGCCAGGGCTGACCACTTGGTTCACGTGGCTGTAGCCTGCCAAGGTGAGTTGAGCTTTGAGCTTGGCTTCGTCCAGCTTTTGTTTGGTTTTGAATTGGAAGGTGTAGCCCGCCAAAAACGAAGGTGGCGCCAGGCGGTACAAAGCCGTGGTGGCCGGAATAAAGACCAAGTCTGCGCCCTCGGCTTTGTCGCGTTGGTTGATGCGCCAAAGCGTGGCCAATCGTTCGCTGATGAGGTCTTGGTGGGGTGAGAAGGTGTCGTAGGGCAGAGTTTCCCAATCGGGAAAAATGGCGCAACGCAAGTTGGGTGCAAAGAAGGCCACCTCGTCCATCAGCCTTTGCGTGTCGGCGGCATCAGACGTGACCACAGCCGTCAAGCGCCCCTGCGCTTTTTCGCGTTCGGCCAGTTTGGCCAATAGCACAGCATCTGCCGATCCCATGGGACGGGGCAGGGTGAAGCGTTTTCCTAAGCTAAGCGCGGGTAATTGCATGAACTGCAATAGTATAGTTGGCGTATTGGCACTGAAAACGATTCACTTTGAACCATACCGACCCCTCCGATCTTTCTGACCTGTTTGCCTCGGCCAAGCTTCAAGACGCTGAAAGCGAAAAGCCCTTGCCGCGCTGTTTTGCACTGGTGCCTTGTGCGGGTTCTGGTTCACGCGCGGGCACGCCCATGCCCAAACAGTACCAGCAGATTGCGGGAAAAAGCATGGTCATGCACACCTTGGCCGCCTTGCAATCTGTCGATCGTCTTGAAAACATTGTGGTGGTGGTCTCACCCAATGATGCGCACGTTTGGCCAGAATCCAATGTTCAACGCCTTCAATGTGGCGGTGCAACGCGCGCAGAATCGGTGTTCAACGGACTCACCGAATTGTTGGCCATTGGCGTCAAAGACCCTGAAGGTGTTCAAGCCACCGATTGGATTTTGGTGCACGACGCAGCGCGTTGCCTCATTTCTGAGTTTGAAATTAACCGCTTGATCGATGCCTGTATCGACGATGAAGTGGGCGGTCTTTTGGCCTTGCCTATGCCCGACACCTTAAAGGCCGCTGTCAATGGTCGTGTGAGCGAAACCCTGCCCAGGCATGACAAATGGTTGGCGCAAACACCGCAGATGTTTCGCGCTGGGGCTTTGCATGCCGCCTTGCAAGCCAAGGCTTTGGACAATTTTGAAGGCATCACCGATGAAGCCAGCGCCATGGAAATGGCGGGCTTTGCGCCCAAGTTGGTGGTGGGCAGCCCGCACAATTTCAAGGTCACTTATCCATCTGATTTTGCATTGGCAGAAGATTTGCTGGGGAGCAGAAAATGAACATTCGAGTCGGCGAGGGTTGGGACACGCATGCCTTGGTAGAGGGCCGCCCCTTGATGTTGGGCGGGGTTCACATCCCTTTTGAAAAGGGATTGTTAGGCCATTCAGATGCCGATGTGCTGTTGCATGCCATTACCGATGCGTTGCTTGGCGCGGCTGGTTTGGGTGACATTGGTCAGCACTTTCCAGACACCGATGCGACCTACAAAGGCGCTGATTCTGTGGTGCTTTTGAAGAAAGCCTACCAACATGTGAAGCAGCTGGGTTGGCAACTGGGCAACGTCGATTGCACCATCGTTGCGCAAGCGCCCAAATTGGCACCGCATCGATCAGACATTCGGTCGTCCATTGCCAAAGCCTTGGGCGTGCCAGAGTCGCATGTCAATGTGAAAGCCAAAACGGCCGAAAAAATGGGCCCTGTGGGCGAGGGCCTTAGCATGGAGGCCAGAGCGGTGGTGTTGATTCACAAGCCTTGAAATAAAAAAGCCATTACTAGACAGATGGCTTTTTTGTGGTGGGCGATGGTTTATTGCGCTGCCCAACCGCCGTCCATGTTCCAAGCCACACCGCGAATGTTGTTGCCGGCAGCCGAGCAAAAGAACACCGCCAACTCACCTAACTCTTCTGGGGTGGTAAATTGCAAAGAAGGCTCTTTTTCGCCCAACAACAATTTGGTGGCGTCCGCGTTAGACAAGTTCAAAGCAGCCGCTTTGGCGTCGACTTGTTTTTGAACCAGCGGCGTGAGCACCCAGCCTGGGCAAATGGCATTGCACGTGACGCCTGAGGTGGCATTTTCTAAAGCAGTGACTTTGGTCAAGCCCACAATGCCGTGCTTGGCCGCCACATAAGCCGACTTTTCTGCTGAGCCCACCAAACCGTGAACAGACGCCACATTGATAATGCGACCCCAGTTGGCTTTTTGCATGGCGGGCAATACAGCGCGGGAGGCATGAAAGGCACTGGACAAATTGATGGCAATGATGGCATCCCATCGCTCGACGGGAAAGTTTTCAACCCGGGCCACATGCTGAATGCCGGCGTTGTTGACCAAAATATCGACACTGCCAAATGTGTCTTGGGCAAATTTCACCATGGCTTCAATTTCGGCGGGTTGGCTCATGTCAGCGCCGTGATAAGCCACTTTGGCGCCAAGGGCTGCAATTTCGGCTTCAGGGCCGGCATGATCGCCAAAGCCATTGAGCACAATGTTGGCGCCTTGTTGGGCCAAGGCTTTGGCAATGCCCAATCCAATGCCGCTGGTAGAGCCGGTAACGAGTGCAGTTTTGCCTTGCAGCATGGTGGTTCTCCGAATGAATTACGATGTACAAAACTGAATTATGGCGCGTCTATGCCACGCCAGACTGACGCCCTTTGCTAAATTTAGAATTGAAACCGAAGCGAAAGCTCCCAGAGACCCACCGAGTTACACCATGTCTGAACCCTTCCTCGATTTTGTTTCTTGTCCCAACCCACAAGGCTCGCACCGCATGGCCTATTGGTCTTGGGGTGATGCATCGGCTTCGCATGTGGTGTTTTGTGTGCATGGCTTAACCCGGCAGGGGCGTGATTTTGATGTGCTTGCTAAGGCGTTGGTGGCCGCTGCACAGGCTGCCCATCTGCCCGCTATCAGAGTCATTTGCCCCGATGTGGTGGGGCGAGGCCAAAGCGATTGGCTGCAAGACCCTATGGGCTATCAGTTTGCCCAATATGCGGGTGACATGGCTGTGTTGCTGCAAAGCTTGAATGATCAAAGGGCCATAGAGTGCCTCGATTGGGTGGGCACCAGCATGGGGGGCGTCATTGGCATGTTAATAGCCGCCCGCGGATTGCCGCTGCCAATTCGCCATTTGGTTCTGAACGACATTGGGCCGCCAGTTTCTTGGAAGTCTATTTTGAACATGAAGACCTATGTGGGCGAGGTGGGCAAGTTTCAAACAGTGCAAGAGGCGGCCAATGCCATCTGGGAAATCTCTAAGGCCTTTGGCCCCCACACGGCTGAAGAATGGTTGGCATTGTCGCAGCACATGGTTCGTCGCTTAGAAGATGGCACTTTCTGTTTGCACTACGACCCCGCATTGGGTGTGCCTGTCCGTGCTGTCACGCAAGAGCAAGCCCAGGCGGGTGAAGCAGGGCTCTGGCAAATTTACGACTTGATTCAATGCAAAACCCTGCTCATTCACGGGGCAGCATCCGAGTTGTTGAGTGCGGCTGCCGCAGAAGAAATGTCCAAGCGTGGGCCTTGTGCCAAGGTGGTGTCGTTGCAAGGTGTGGGCCATGCGCCTACCTTGACGCACCCCGATCAAACTGAATTGGTCACTCAGTTTTTAGGGTTGAGTGAGTGAACAACAAAGACGCCCCAGAGCTCACTGCATCTGATGAAACTGGTGTGGGCGATGTGCTGGTGCGCGCCAGGGCTTTTGCAGAGCCCTTTTTGGCGGGAGATGTTTTAGACACCGGCGAGAATTTGCTTGCGCATGCCGATGCCGTGGTGGCCATCTTGGACACCATGAGCAGCGGCAACGACGTCAAAGCGGCCAGCTATTTGGTTTATGCTTGCCCCTACCTGAGCAGGCCGCAAGAAGTGATTGCCAAAACCTTCGGCACTGAGTTTGCGTTGTTGGCAGTCGAAACTACCAAGTTGGAAGAAGTGCAGCGCGTTTCTCGCACCGCCAGTCCCTCAGCGCAGCTACAAAACGACCCGCGCTCGCAAACAGAAAACGTGCGCAAAATGTTGCTGGCCTTTAGCAAAGACTTGCGCGTGATCATCCTGCGCTTGGCCTCGCGATTGCAAACGCTGCGCTATTTTGCCAGTGCCAAAAAAGAAGTACCCGCAGCCATGGCGAAAGAGTCATTGCAGGTGTTTGCGCCACTGGCCAACCGCCTGGGTATCTGGGAAATTAAATGGGAATTGGAAGACTTGTCTTTCCGATTCTTAGAACCCGACACCTACAAGCAAATAGCCAAGCTGCTGCACGAAAAACGCACCGAGCGCGAAGCCAACATGCAAATGTTGCGCGAGCAAGTTCAAGCTGAATTGGCTGCGCAAAATATCAAAGCGTCGGTGCAGGGGCGGCCCAAACACATCTACAGCATTGTCAAAAAAATGCGTGGCAAGTCGCTCGACTTTTCTCAGGTGTTTGACATTCGGGCCATGCGCGTCATTGTGGCCAACGTGGCCAATTGTTATGAGGCACTCAGTTGGATTCACTCGCGCTACGTGCCCATTGCGTCGGAGTTTGACGACTACATCGCTAAGCCCAAGGTCAATGGCTATCAGTCATTGCACACAGTGGTTCGAGATGATGAAGGGCGGCCCATTGAAATTCAAATTCGAACCCAAGCCATGCACGACCATGCAGAGCTTGGTGTGGCTGCGCACTGGGCTTACAAAGAGGCGGGTGCCAAGGGCTATGCAGGTGTCAGTGCCAACAGCGATTACGACGCCAAAATTGCGGTGCTCCGACAGTTGTTGGCTTGGGAAAGGGAGATGTCTTCGGACGCGGCAGATGGTGTTCAATCAAAGCTTTCAGAGGCAGCGGCTTCAGACGCCGACGGTGAGGCCTTGTTTGACGATCGCATCTATGTGCTGACGCCCAACGCAGCCATTGTGGAATTGCCCAAAGGGGCCACGCCCATTGACTTTGCCTACACCGTGCACACCAACTTGGGCCACCGTTGCCGCGGTGCCAAAGCCGATGGCGTGATGATTCCCTTGAACACACCTTTGCAGAACGGTCAAACGGTAGAGGTGAGCACCGTCA
Source organism: Comamonadaceae bacterium (assembly GCA_027488115.1). Taxonomy (GTDB): domain Bacteria; phylum Pseudomonadota; class Gammaproteobacteria; order Burkholderiales; family Burkholderiaceae_C; genus Limnohabitans_A. The sequence goes on from JAIYCG010000002.1 coordinate 18,883, forward strand.
AAGAGGGCGGGCCGTCTCGCGACTGGCTCAACACCGATTTGGGTTATTTGGTCAGTCACCGTGCGCGCGCCAAAGTGCGTGCTTGGTTCAATGCGCAAATTACGCACGAGAGCATTGCCAAGGGGCGTGAGGCGGTTGAAAAGATTTTGCAGCGCGAAGGCAAGACGGCGATCAAGCTAGAGGACTTGGCATCCGACTTGGGCTTCAAGTCGTCAGAGGCCTTGTTTGAAACAGTGGGCAAAGATGAATTTTCTTTGCGCAACATCGAGGTGTTCTTAAGACCGCCAGAACCCGTGATGCAGCCCGACGATTTTGTGCTGCTTAAAAAATCCAGGGTGGTGCCCGCCAAATCGCAGTCGGGTGTGTTGGTGGTGGGGGTTGATTCATTGCTCACGCAATTGTCCAAATGCTGCCGGCCAGCGCCGCCCGATGCCATCAGTGGTTTTGTTACGCGTGGTAAAGGTGTGAGCATTCATCGGGACGATTGCCGCACTTTTCTGCCGCTTTTGGCCAAGCACGGTGAGCGCGTGATCGAGGTACGCTGGGGCGTGCAAAAACCAGGTCAAAATTTGCTTTACCCCGTGGAGGTTTCGATAGAGGCCACCGACAGGCAGGGTTTGCTCAGAGATATTTCTGAGGTGTTTGCCAAAGAAAAAATGAACGTGGTGGGGGTGCAAACCCAGTCCGTGAAGGGTACAGCCTGGATGACCTTCACTGTGGAAGTGTCAGACGCTACGCTTTTAAGGAAAGTGATGCAAACCGTGAAATCGGTGTCTGGCGTGGGCCGAGTTAAGCGCAATTAGAGTTCTGACTGAGGTCAATTGGGGCCATTTTTTGATGCTACAATGCGGGCTGAATTTGTAGGCGCGTAGCTCAGCTGGTTAGAGCACCACCTTGACATGGTGGGGGTCGTTGGTTCGAGTCCAATCGCGCCTACCAACATTCTTCTCAACATCAAGCACCCTCGAGGTGCTTTTTTGTTGCCTGAGCAAATTAATGTTGATCTGATTCCTTTTATTGTCAACTCCCCTTTGTGTTTACTCACCTATCACTATCAATGAATTGACAATTGCCATATTACAAATAGCTAAGCAATGTGGGTAATTTCAAAATGGCCAGAAGAGTTGCACTCATTCACCCCAGACGGGTCTCATGAAATCAGGTTTCTATGGATTTAGTTGGACGTTTTTATTTTTCGGCTGGTTTGTTCATGTATTTCGTGGAGTGCTTCTTGTGGGACATTTGCATTTGGCCATCACTGTCGTGACGTTCGGTATTTGGCAATTTATCATTGCCTTTCTTGACAACAAACTGTACATGACCAGAATGCTCGAAAAAGCTGATGTGCTCAACGAAACAGAAGCTGTCAATGAAATCGCAAGGCAAAAGCTTGGATTTCAATAAATTTAAACTCATTGCATCAAGCGCGCCACCTCTTCAAGCCGTTTCAAAGGGTCTAGTTCGCAAAGCAGTTGCAGTTTCTGATCTGTAGAGATGGGCAATGCTTCCGCATATCTATTGGCAAGCCATCCGCATTGGTCCAAGTGGTAGGGCGCAAAAATGGGCAGCTTGTCAATCACCCCTTGTTGCTGAGCTGTTGCAATCACTTTGCCCAGTCGGTCTGCGTGAGCTTGAAGGCTTGTGGGCAATTCAATTTCAGGATCTTGGGCCAAATAAGAGACGCTTCCTTGCCACACGCCATAGGGGCCGGGTTTGACATCGTGCAATTCAAAGCGCAAACCACCTTGGCACACAATGCGATAAAAGTTGGCTTGCACCTGCTCAAACTCTCTAATATGAGCCATGCAACCCATTGAATGAAGCGCGGGCTCTTGGCCGGGCACCTGAACTTCGCTGCCTTCTTTGATCCAAGCCACACCAAAAGGTATCTGTTGCTGTTGGCATCGCTTGATGAGATCTAGATAGCGCACTTCAAAAATTTGAAGTTGGAGCATGCCGTCGGGAAACAAGCCTTGTGAGAGTGGGAAGAGGGGAATGACGTGGTGCACGGTCTGAAATGAATGAGGTGGGATGCAGGTGAACAAGATTACATCATTGTTCAACCAACAAAACAATTATGATCTGACCCCAATTACATCGATTTCAATTGCAATGTCCCAACTGTTTTCCGATACGGCTCGCCATCGACAAATCGGCATCGTATTGGTCACGGTCACCACCTTGATGTTTGCAGTGCTAGACACCAGTGCCAAGTGGTTGGTGCAAAGCTTGCCTGTGTTGCAAGTGGTTTGGTTGAGGTTCTTGTTTCACACCTTTTTAACAACGGCCATTTTCATGCCCTCCATGGGCAAGGGCTTGTTCACGATCAATAACCCACGTTTGCAATTGCTTCGAGGCCTGATGTTGGCCGTGATGACTGGGCTCAATTTCTTTGCATTGCAATATTTACAGCTGGCGGAAACTGGCGCAGTGCAGTTCTCTGTCCCCATTCTCATTGCCCTCATTTCTGCTTGGGTGCTTCATGAACGTCTTGATGCCAAACGTTGGATGGCTATTTGCCTGGGTTTTGTCGGTGTGTTGGTCATCATTCGGCCAGGCAGTCAAGGTTTCCATCCTGCCATTTTGCTCAGCATTTTGAATGCTTTAATTTATGCTGCCTTCAATTTAATGACGCGCAGATTGGCTGGCAGCGATCACCCCATTTCGACACAGCTGGCATCGGCTGCTGTGCCCTCTTTGGTCTTGGCACCTTTTGCCATTTGGTTTTGGCAAACGCCAGATGGTTGGCAGGTGTGGTGCGTCATTGTGCTCACTGGCTTAACGGGCGGTTTAGGCCACACAGCCTCGGCATTGGCGCATCGCTATGCCACGGCTGCCGTGCTTGGCCCTTTTTTGTACCAACAAATTATTTACATGGCGCTGGGAGGTTGGCTTGTCTTTGGACAAGTGCCCGATCACGCCGTGGTGCTTGGTGCATGCATTGTGGTGGTAAGTGGCCTCTACTTATTGTGGCGCGAATTGCGATTGCAAAATTCTGATTGAATGCAAGCGCAAGCGATGACAGGGCTTAATAGAGGCTCAATTTGGCGCCTTGGTTTCTTCAATTTCAACCATGATTTCGTTGCGCCGAAACATGGGCAAAGTCCAAGGTGGGTCGTAGCGCGAGAGCTGAGGGCTGCTTAGCGCTTTCAGCTTTTTTTCTTGAACCCATGCCATGAGCGCATCTGTTTTGGCTTGCACACCCGACTGTGTGTTGAAGCCTGTGTAGTTGTTTACTGCAAAAAACTTACCCGGAATTTCTCGCAATTTAACATCGGCGTTTTTAGGTTGTGGAATGTTGGCCATGGTGTATTGGGACGGCATGACAAAGTGCACGCGCCACTTTTGACTGCCCGTCATGTTGCTGTCGGCAAGGCTGCCCGTGTTGTTGGCAGAACTCATGGTGACCGGCGCAGTCATGGCAATTTTTTCTGATTGCGGCTCGAGAGTCACAGGGGCGGTCATGGCTATTTTGGCCGAGCTGCCCGTTTGTGCCGACTGGTTGTTGCCAAAAATATAGTCTGCAATTCTTCGAAAGCCTCGGTTAGAAGCCTCGTCCATATCGCCTTCAACCACCGTTTCCGCAACCAGCATGGGTGCATACTGACGGACTTCAAACGTGCCAGTCTTCAAGACCAAGGTGTATCGGGGTTCTTCAATGGCCATGGCGTATTGACTCCAAAAGGTGAAGAACAAAGCAAAGAGGAAACGTGTTTTCATAGATGAACCTTAACACCGCGTGAAATTTAATGTTGATCTGACCCCAATTAATGAAATTCTGTGAGGAGTTGGCCTGCCAAGGGTGTGTTTTCTTTCATGCCGTTTTGGTCGGCTGTGAGTTGGCCGTTCACCCAGACGCCGTGGACGCCAACAGCGTCGGTATGTAGGCGGGGGGCGCCCAAGGGCAAATCAAAGACGCGTTTTTTGGGGCCGCGGCCTACCGTGTTGGGGTCGAACAAGAGCAGGTCGGCGGCGTAGCCTTGGCGCAATAAACCTCTGTTTTTCAAACCCAAAATTTCGGCTGGTTGTGCGGTCAGTTGATGCACAGCTTGGGCCATGCTCATGGCGCCTATTTCTCTGGACCAATAGCCTAGAAGGTGTAAGCCAAAGCCAGCGTCATTGAAAAACGTCAGGTGGGCCCCTGCGTCACTGAGGGAAACCAGGCTGTGGGGATGATTGAGTAACTGTGCAACCGCTGCTGTTTCGCTATTGAGCAACATGGCTGTGAACACGGTGCGCAGGTCTTCCTCAAGTGCAAGGTCTAGCGCAAAGTCGAGTGGGTCTACGCCTTTTTGTGAGGCCAAGGCAGCCACGCTTTGTTGTTCATGAACTTGGTTCTCGGGTTTGAATGTTTCAACCACATGCACCTTTTCCCATTCGTTGTTGAACAAACGAAAGGCGGCCGTTTGCAAAAGTTCTTCTTTGACCTTGGCTCTAAATTCGGAGCTCCTCAAACAAGCTTTCAGGGCTTCGTGATTCAATCCAAGTGCAGGCTTCCAGTTGGCCAGGCCCTCTACCGGATAGGCAGAAGCGAATGTAAAGTCCATGCTCAAAGGGCAGCATGAAACTTGGCCTTTCAAATTACGGCCGCGCTCGTTGGCTTCGCTAATTGCCTTCAAGTCATTGAACACACCGTTGGGGTTGGTTGAGTTGTGAAGCAAGGCGGCCACCATGACAGGCCGGTTGCTGGCGGCTGACAAGGACTCTAAAAATGACACGGGCATTTGCCCGCCCTTGGTCACCATGTAAACGCCGCCCCCTTGGCTGCTCATGGCCAGAGTGAGTTGCATCATTTCCTCGTCAGAGGCCAAGCGAGACGGCATTGGAAAACCACCCTCACCATTGTGTGCCGGGCTTGTGCTGGTGGCAAAACCAATGGCACCTGCGGCCATGGCGTCGCGAACCAAGTCGGCCATTTCTGCTATTTCAGCCGCAGTGGCCTCGCGTTTGTTGGCATCTTCTCCCATCACCCATGTGCGCACGGACGAGTGGCCAATGTAAGCTGCCACATTGATGGCGCATTGCTTGCGTTTGAGCATGGCCAAATATTCGGGAAAGGTTTCAAAGTCCCAATCGATGCCATGTTGCAAGACCTGCAAGGACATGCCCTCAACCTGCGTCAAGTTGCGCATGGTAAGTTCGCGGTCTTTGGGACGGCAAGGCGCGATGGTGAAGCCGCAGTTGCCTATGATCGCGGTGGTCACGCCCAAAGCGGGGGAGGGGCGAACGTGAGAGTCCCAGGTAATTTGAGCATCAAAATGAGTGTGCGAATCGATGATGCCGGGCATGAGGGCCAGGCCGGTTGCGTCAATGCAATTCGCCGCGGTGTGACCCAAGTTTTTGCCCATGGCCACAATGGTGCCTTGGTGAATCGCGACATCTTGCATTTCAGGCTCTGCGCCTGAGCCATCAAACACCAGAGCGTTTTGAATGAGCGTATCTACTTCAGTCATGAGCCTTCCTTCTGAGGGACTCATTGTGTGCCGATGTTGCTCCCCCTGTCACTAGGGAAAACAATGTTGATCTGACCCCAATTATGAAATGAAGCTCAGACTTCCTAGGACGGAAATGAACTGTGCCAGATTGAGGGCGATGGCAGTTTTGTGGATTTTTCTAAATTGGGGAATGGCCATAAGCTGCTTGTCTTCTCGGATGGCCAGTCCGATTTGGTCCATTTGGGGAATGAACTTGAAGCGCAAAACCAGAGTCAAGACAGCGATGGCACTGGCTATCAGGGCCATGACGGGGCGCAGTGCTAAGGCGTAGCTGATCGCTGCAGCGGTGGACACCACAATGGCAATTTTGAAATAAGTGATATAGAAAGCCCTGATGAACTTGGAGTCCATGGAGTTGTCGTGCTTCAAGATTAGGAGGGGAATGGAGCCAAACAAAAAGTACGTGGTCACAGCCAACATGGCTACGGTGAAAAACAAAGAAATTTGATTGGCAGTGAGCATGATTTAATGGAATTCTTTTGTTGCTGACGTCATCTTGAGGGTAACCCCCCGTAGTCCAAATTCACTTTGAAACTTTAGAATCTGTTGCAATGCAACAATTTAGGGTCCGTTGTTGGGTTTCGCTTCAGATCGTTGTTCATTTTGATGAGAGTCTAAATCATGGCCAGAAAATCCGCCACGCAATCGTCTGCTTCACAAGCCGCTGGCGAAACGACAGCTCAAGCATCCGCCGAATCGACTGCAAGCCAAGCGCAGCGGGTCATTAAAAAATACCCAAACCGCAGGCTGTACGACACCACCACTTCCAGTTATGTCACTTTGAGTGAAATTAAGCAGTTGGTCATGCAAGCCCAGAGCTTTGTGGTTCGCGATGCCAAATCAGGCGAAGACCTGACCCGCAGCCTGCTGCTCCAAATCATTTTGGAGGAGGAATCTGCAGGTGCGCCTATGTTCACGGAAGCGGTTTTGGCCAACATCATTCGCTTTTATGGCCATGCCATGCAGGGCCACATGGGAGCGTATTTGGAGAGCAATTTGCAATCTCTCATGCTCATGCAGTCCAAAATGGGGCATCAATCGCATAACATCATGTCCCAAATGCAAGAACAAATGCAAAAGCAGACGGCCCAGTTTCTCAATGCGTTTGGTATCAAACCTTGAATTTCCGCCTGTCTTCAGAAGGCTCAAGGGCTTGACCCGTCAGTCTAAATTACTGGGACAATAGGGCCATGAACGAAATTGCAAACCCAAGCATCAAGCCAAACCAGTCGAGCGCCCCCAAAGTGGGCTTTGTCAGCTTAGGCTGTCCCAAAGCCCTGACAGACTCCGAACTCATCCTCACGCAACTCAGCGCCGAGGGCTATCAAACTTCCAAAACCTTCGAAGGCGCCGACCTGGTCATCGTCAACACTTGCGGTTTCATTGACGATGCCGTGAAGGAAAGCCTGGACACCATCTCTGAAGCCTTGAACGTCAATGGCAAAGTGATCGTCACAGGTTGTTTGGGCGCCAAAGAGGCCGATGGCGGTGGCAACTTGGTTCGCGAAACGCACCCCAGTGTCTTGGCCGTCACGGGGCCGCATGCGACGCAAGAGGTGATGGACGCGGTGCATGCGCATTTGCCCAAACCCCACGATCCCTTTCTTGATTTGATGCCCCATTCATTTGGGGTAGCCGGTATCAAGCTCACGCCTCGGCACTATGCTTATTTGAAAATCAGTGAAGGCTGCAACCACCGTTGTACTTTTTGCATCATTCCTTCCATGCGCGGCGATTTGGTGTCAAGGCCCATTGGCGATGTGCTCAAAGAAGCGCATGCTTTGTTTGCAGGCGGTGTGAAAGAATTGCTGGTGATCAGCCAAGACACCTCGGCCTACGGTGTCGATGTGAAATACCGAATGGGTTTCTGGGAAGGCCGGCCTGTCAAAACGCGCATGCTTGAGTTGGTGCAAACACTGGGTGAAATTGCCCAAAACTATGGCGCTTGGGTGCGCTTGCATTACGTCTACCCATACCCTGCACTTGACGAAGTTCTGCCCCTCATGGCCACTGGAGCCATCTTGCCCTATTTGGATGTGCCCTTGCAGCACAGCCACCCCGATGTGCTCAAGCGCATGAAGCGGCCCGCCAGTGGCGAAAAGAATTTAGAGCGCATTCAACAATGGCGCGAGGTCTGTCCGGAGTTGGTCATTCGCAGCACCTTCATTGCAGGCTTTCCTGGCGAAACCGAAGAAGAGTTTGAACACCTGCTTCACTTTGTGCGTGAAGCGCAAATTGATCGAGCAGGTTGCTTTGCCTACAGTCCTGTGAAGGGTGCGCTTGCCAATGAATTGCCAGGCATGTTGCCTCAAGCCGTCAGGGAAGAGCGTCGTTCGCGCTTCATGGCGGTGGCAGAAGAAGTGTCGGTTCGACGTTTACAGCAGCGCGTAGGCGCCACCATGCAAGTCTTGGTCGATTCGGCCATCGCCATGGGCAAAAAAGGCGGCATAGGCAGAACTTATGCCGATGCACCTGAAATAGATGGTGTGGTTAAGTTGTTGCCACCAGATAAGATCAGCAAGACCTACAAAGTGGGTGAGTTCACCCGAGCCCGCATTGTGGGTGTGGAGGGTCACGATCTTGTCGCTTTGCCTGTCTAAAATGCAAATTGATAATGCACTCAGATTTAAATCAGATGCTCGAAAAAAAAGCTGCCATGTTTGCAGCTTTGATTAAACTTGGTGCCCAGGAAGGGACTCGAACCCCCACGAAGTTACTCGCTAGTACCTGAAACTAGTGCGTCTACCAATTCCGCCACCTGGGCTCTCAGGACAACAATAAAGGATTGTATATCAAAAAAATTAGCCAACCCTCTGGACTGCTCGATGAAATCGAGGGCAGTGTGCAAGGACATCGCGATGGTCACGGCTTCTTGATCCGGGATGATGGTGACGGTGATATTTTCTTGCCACCCAACGAAATGCGTGCTGTCTTGCACAAAGATCGCGTCAAGGTTCGAATCGTTCGACAAGATCGAAAAGGCAGGCCTGAAGGCCGTGTGGTTGAAATCACTGAGCGACCTGCCCACCCCATCATTGGCCGCTTGCTGAACGAAGGCGGTATTTGGATTGTGGCGCCAGAAGACAAGCGCTATGGCCAAGACATTCTCATTCCTAAAGTGGGCATAGGCACGGGCAAGCCAGGTCAAGTGGTGGTGGTTGAACTGACGGAACCCCCTGCTTTGTTTGGTCAGCCCGTTGGGCGTGTGAAAGAAGTACTGGGCGAAATTGACGATCCCGGTATGGAGATTGACATTGCCGTTCGCAAGTACAGCGTGCCGCACGAATTCTCAGCTGCTTGTTTGGAATTGGCCCGTGAGTTACCCGACAAAGTCCGACCACAAGACACCAAAGATCGAATTGACTTAACCGATATACCTTTGGTCACCATTGACGGCGAAGATGCGCGCGACTTTGACGATGCGGTGTATTGCGAGCCTGCCAAAATTGGCAAGACCAAAGGCTGGCGTTTGCTTGTGGCCATTGCCGATGTGAGCAACTATGTTGCAACGGGTAGTGCCATTGACATTGACGCTTACGACCGAGCCACCAGCGTGTATTTTCCGCGCCGCGTGATTCCCATGTTGCCGGAAAAACTTTCGAATGGGCTGTGTTCGCTCAACCCTGAAGTTGAGCGTTTGTGCATGGTATGCGACATGCTGATTACGGCAAAAGGCGACATCCACGCTTATCAGTTTTATCCCGCAGTGATGTACAGCCACGCGCGGTTTACTTACACTGAAGTGGCCGCCATTCTTGCCAACACGCGCGGCCCTGAAGCCATCAAGCGCAAAGCGCGCGTCAATGACTTGCTTAATTTGCACGATGTTTACAGGGCCTTGTTGGCCTCTCGTTCAGTGCGTGGCGCCATTGATTTTGAAACCACTGAAACGCAAATCATTTGTGATGACAATGGCCGCATCGACAAAATTGTGCCGCGCGTACGCACCGAGGCACACCGTCTCATTGAAGAGGCTATGTTGGCGGCTAACGTTTGCAGTGCCGACTTTATTCAAACCAGCAAGCACCCTGGTTTGTTCCGTGTGCACGAGGGGCCTACTCCCGAGAAGAAAGATTTGCTCCGCAATTACCTGAAGGCTCTGGGCTTGCCCTATACCGTGAGTGATGAGCCCAAGCCCAGTGAGTTTCAGCACATTGCACAGGCCACCAAAGAGCGGCCCGACGCACAGCAAATTCACACCATGCTTCTGCGCTCTATGCAGCAAGCCATTTACACGCCCATCAACAGCGGTCACTTTGGCTTGGCCTATGAGGCCTACACGCACTTCACCAGCCCCATTCGGCGTTACCCCGACTTGCTGGTCCACCGTGTCATCAAGGCCATTTTGGCGCACAAGAAATACCAGTTGCCAGCCTTGCCCTTGCCGGGTGAGGCGCATGCCAAGCTGGCCAAGCGTTTGCAAAAAAACAAATCAGGCGCTCAAATCGACGATGCACCGCGCATCAAGATGTCGCCTGCCGAACAGCAAGCGTGGGAGGCCGCAGGCTTGCATTGCAGCGCCAATGAGCGCCGCGCCGATGAGGCCAGTCGCGATGTCGAGGCCTGGCTTAAATGCAAGTACATGCGCGAGCATTTGGGGGAGGAATATTCTGGCGTGGTCACATCGGCCACCAGCTTCGGAATTTTTGTCACCCTCGATACTTTGTATGTCGAGGGCTTGGTGCACATCACCGAGTTGGGCGGCGAGTATTTCCGCTTTGACGAAGCACGGCAAGAATTGCGCGGTGAGAGAACCGGTATCCGCTATGCCATTGGCACCCGAGTCCAAATACAAGTGAGTCGTGTTGATTTGGATGGCCGCAAAATCGATTTCCGCTTGGTCAACCCTGCCGAAGAATTTAGCGCAAAGCAAATGCGCGACAAAGGCATGGGCAAACAAAACGGCAACGGCAACGGCAGTGCACGCGGCGCGATGTCTGGCGCGGAGGGGGCGAAGGCAAAATCGCGCCCTTACAAGGACCGAAACATGGAAGGCGGCAAGCTTGCCAGTCGGCATGGCAAGGTGGGCCCCAAAGGTGCGCCTTCTAAGTCTGCCGGTTCTAAAAAATCCAGTCAGGCCCGGAAAAGTCGTCGTTAACTTTTCAACTTAAAGATTCAAGCAGGAGACAGAATTCATGACACACACATCCAAAATTGCCATCGTCACCGGCGCTGGTTCTGGCATTGGCAAGGCAACGGCACTGGCATTGCTCAAAGACGGCTGGTCTGTTGTATTGGCAGGAAGGCGCTTGGTCAATTTGGAAGAAGTTGCGGCTGAAGCCAAAGCCCTGAATGCCAACTACCAAGTGCTGGCAGTGCCCACCGATGTAACGCAAGAAGACTCTGTGGCCAATTTGTTTGCTCAGTGCGTTCAAACGTTTGGCCGTGTGGACTTGTTGTTCAACAACGCCGGTGTCAGCACCCCCGCCATTCCTTTGCCCGAACTCAGTTTGGACATGTGGAAAGGTGTGGTCGACACCAACCTCACCGGCATGTTCTTGTGCATTCGCGAAGCCTTTCGCGTCATGAAAGATCAGAAGCCCATGGGCGGCCGCATTATCAACAATGGTTCAATCTCTGCTACCACGCCGCGCCCATTTTCAATTGCCTACACGTCCACCAAGCATGCGGTTTCGGGCCTGACCAAAACTGCTTCGCTTGATGGCCGTCAATACGATATTGCAGTGGGCCAAATCGATGTGGGCAATGCCGCTACGCCCATGGCCATGAAGATGGCAAAAGGTGTGCCGCAAGCCAATTTGGAAATCAAAGCAGAACCGTTAATGGATGTGGCATTGGTCGGTACCTCAGTGGTGTACATGGCCAGCTTGCCATTGGAAGCCAACGTCATGTTCCACACAGTGATGGCGACCAAGATGCCGTTTGCGGGCCGCGGATAAGTTCTGCAAGCTTGCCTGCTGTCAAAGTGGGCAAGTTCCATGCATCTGCGACTTGGCCGTGTTCATAAACAGCAGCACATGCAGCCTCAAACTCAGGCATGCCTTGGGCCATGCGTGCACCCACCAAGCCTGCAAGCACATCGCCCGTGCCGCCCGTTGCCAAGCTTGCGTTGCCTGTGGGGTTGATCACGTGCGTCTGGCCTGTTTTTGTAATCACCGTGCCAGAGCCCTTGAGAACCACAGTGCACTTTAAATCGTCTGCCAAGGTTTGCGCTGCTTGCAGCCGATCGTTTTGTACAGCGGCACTGTTTGTGTTTAACAAGCGTGCCGCCTCAAGGGGGTGAGGCGTGATCACAGTGCTCATGCGCTTGGCGCTTCTTAGTCGCAACAAATCTCGCAACCAAAGGTCTTTTGAAATGGCATTGAGTGCATCAGCATCGAGCACCAGCTGCATGCTTTCTTGCAGGACCTTGGGCAAGATTTTTAGAACAGCCAAGCCGCCACCGCATCCGCAAACAATGGCACCTGTCTTCAAGTTCAGGGCCTCCAACTTGCGTTGCATGATTTCTGGCATGCGGGATGTTTGTGCATTTGAGCCCAAATAACACACCATCACACGGCCCGCTCCAGCATGCAGCGCAGCGGATGCTGCAAGATCAACAGCGCCCCTCATGCCCATGCCGCGCGCATCAAGGTCTTCGCCACCGATCACGGTAACATCGCCAAATGTGCCTTTGTGACTCGCATGAAGTACCTGAATGACAGGCTTCGATGCCACATTCAACTGAGCAATGGCCTGAGTGCTTTGTTGGAGGTCTTCACTGCCCAATGCGTCGAGCCACAGTGCGCCGCAGGCATCTCTGCCAAGGGCCGTTAAGCAGCCTGGCTTTGCGCTTAACAGTTGAAGTGTGTGACGCGCCTGAATGTGTGGGGCATTCGAATTGTTTTGAAATTGCCCCGTGTTGGCATTCAAGCCTGATGGCACATCGACCGCGAGAACGTCTGCGCCAAATTTGTAAATGCTCTCTATCCATGATTGCATCTGTGCTTCTGAATCAGTAGAAGCGGGAGTGCGCAAACCAATCCCCAACATGGCATCGATACACAGATCTTGTGAGCCAACTTCTGAGGGCAAGTCTGCTTGGATTGAAATGCCCAGCGCTTGAGCTTTGTGCAATGCTTTGGCAGCATCAGTGGGTCTTTGCAAGTCAGCTTGCCAAAGAACCACCCGCACTTGCCGGCCCCATTTCTTTAGATGGGTGGCAGCTTCCAAGCCATCGCCGCCATTGTTGCCGGGTCCGCAAAAGACCCAATAACAAGGCGCGAAAGGTTGGATGGCCATGGCTAACTTTGCAACGGCTAAACCGGCTTGATCCATCAAGCTGGGGCCATGCTGGATACGCGCTGACGCCAAACTTTCAAGTTGTCGAGTTTGCGCAATGTCAAACAATGCCAGTGGTTCTTGCCAGTTGAGTTTTTTCAAGCGGGCCTCAAAGCTGACTCAATGAGCAAGGAAATGTTCAGCACGGAATCGTCTTGCATGGGGCCTTGCCAAACCATCATGCTGCTTGGCAATTCGCCCACTTGATGCATGGGCAGAGACAGTGCGCAACCATCCAGCATGTTCACCAAGCTGGTGTTTCGCAACAGCAAACCATTGGCCAGAAAAAATGCCTCGTCTCTTTCGGCGCCGGGTGCAACACTGTCTAAGCTAGGGCCATGAATGGGTGTGGTCGGTGACAGGGCAGCGTCGTAGGTACTCAGTGCAGACTGCATGCGGGCTATCCATGTTGCCCGGCCCATTTGCAAATCCAAATATTCAAATGCCTTCATGTTGGCGCCGCGCAAAATGCGCGCAGCCACTCGAGGATCGTAGTGTGCTTCGTCAGTGGCCAAGAGTTTTCTGTGCCACGTAAAGCTTTCTGCTGCACTGAAGCCCCCGGTTGTGAGCAATCCTGCCAATTCATTGATTTGAGCCATAGGAGTTTCTTCGATGTGAGCCCCGGCTTTGGACAACTGGCTCAGGCTGCGCTCCCATGCTTGTTGCACCCCCGCAGACAAGCCATCCAACATCAAGCTGGTGGGAACGGCCAAGCGGTAGCTGTTCAGGCTGCGATTGGCTCTGGCTACTTTGCGAGATGCCAATATTTCATGTGCCAAGATGGCGTCGCGAACGCTGCGTGTCATGGCACAAACGGTGTCCATGGTGGTTGACAAAGGCACGGCACCCACAGTGGGTACGAGTCGGGCAGTATTTTTAAAACCCACAATGCCGTTGAGAGCCGCCGGAATGCGAATAGAACCGCCTGTATCTGAACCTAGACCAATAAAGGCAGCGCCTGTGGCCACCGAAACAGCAGCGCCAGAAGAAGATCCGCCGGGCACATGACTTTGGCCATTGCTTTGAACGGGCTTGTCTGAAATGGCATCCCAAGCCGCCGGTGTACCGTAATGTGGGTTGTTGCCGATGCCTGAAAAAGCAAACTCGACCATGTTGGTTCGGCCTAAATAGGCGCCTCCCGCGTTGTTCATTCGGGCCACGGCAGGACAATCCGCTGTGGCCAATGGCTGTCCTTGGAGCACCAAGGAACCCGCCAAAGTGGGGCTACCCGCCACATCAAATAAATCTTTCACTGAATAAGCCAAGCCTTTCAGAGGGGAGTTGAGCAGGCTGGGTTCGTTCAATAACGCAGGCACCATGGCAGGCTCCAGTGACAAAAAGACTTTGTCACAGGCCGAGCTTTGGGCCAATTCTTGGCTTTTTTCCCATTCGGCCTGGGGACTGGTTTGCTTTGCAGTCAGTGCTTGGAGGGTGGCGATCAGGTCTTGGCGCATGGTTTGATAGAGGGTAGACGTGTGTAAAGGGGGTGAAGAAGTCTGAGAAAAGTTCAATTTGGGATGCTATACTCGACAGGCTTAGCAGGAATTTCCCTGCAAGTTAATCGCAAACCGGCTCCTTCAAGGTGTTGGCTGTTTGATTCAAGTCCTCCTGAGTTTATTGAGTTCAGAAGGGCCCCCACAAACATCCGATGTGTGAGCCGGATTTTAGACCCAACCTTCGGAGAAACAACATGTCAGTTACCATGCGCGAAATGCTGGAAGCCGGTGTCCACTTTGGTCACCAAACCCGCTTCTGGAACCCCAAGATGTCCCCCTTCATCTTCGGTCACCGCAACAAAATTCACATCATCAACTTGGAAAAATCTTTGCCGATGTTCCAAGACGCACTGAAGTTCGTCAAACAACTCTCTGCAAACCGCGGCAACATTCTCATGGTGGGCACCAAGCGCCAAGCTCGTGAAACCGTGGCAGCTGAAGCTCAGCGCGCTGGCGTTCCTTTCGTAGACCAACGCTGGTTGGGCGGCATGCTCACCAACTTCAAAACCGTCAAGACTTCCATCAAGCGCTTGAAGGACATGAAAGCTCAACAAGAAGTCGGCCTTGACTCACTGAGCAAAAAAGAACAACTCATGTTCAAGCGCGAAATTGAAAAGCTTGAGCGCGACATCGGTGGCATTCAAGACATGGCTACATTGCCTGATGCTATTTTTGTGATTGACGTGGGCTACCACAAAATTGCCATTTTGGAAGCCAAGAAGCTTGGCATTCCACTCATCGGCGTGGTCGACTCCAACCATTCACCCGAAGGCATCGACTACATCATTCCAGGTAACGATGACTCTTCTAAAGCCGTTACTTTGTATGCACGCGGCATCGCTGACGCCATCATCGAAGGCCGTGCCAATGCGGTTCAAGATGTTGTCAATGCGGTGGCCGCTGAAGGCGAAGACGAATTCGTTGAAGTGCAAGAAGCTGCTGCTTAATACCCTCTCATTCAGAGAAAAGGGGCTTCTTGCCCCTTTTTTTTAACTTTTGCCTCACCAAATTTGTATCAATTTTTAATCATTTCGAACCTTAATTCGAAGACGAAACGGAGAAATCAAATGGCTATTACCGCAAGCATGGTCGCTGAACTGCGTGCTAAAACCGATGCCCCCATGATGGAGTGCAAAAAAGCTTTGACTGAAGCCGATGGCGACATGGCCAAAGCAGAAGAATTGTTGCGCGTAAAATTGGGTACAAAAGCAGGCAAAGCTGCTTCCCGCGTGACCGCCGAAGGTGTGATCGTTGCCTACACAGAAGGCAACACAGGCGCCATGCTCGAAGTCAATTGCGAAACAGACTTCGTGACTAAAAACGACAGCTTCTTGTCCTTGGCCAATGCGGCAGCCAAGCTGGCTGCTTTGAACAATCCCGCCGATGTGGCTGCCTTGGGCGAGTTGCCTTACAGCCAAGACGGCTTCGGTCCTACCTTGGAAGAAGTTCGCAAAGGCCTCATTGGAAAGATTGGCGAGAACATGAGCTTCCGCCGCTTCAAGCGCGTTGCCGGTGGCGCCCAAATCGCCACTTATTTGCACGGTACCCGCATTGGTGTGTTGGTCGAGTACGAAGGTCAAGAAACAGCGGCCAAAGACGTTGCCATGCACGTTGCAGCCATGAAGCCTGTGGCTTTGACCAGCAACGACGTGCCTGCCGACCTCATTGAGAAAGAGCGTTCGGTAGCCACCGCCAAGGCCGCCGAGTCCGGCAAGCCTGCCGACATCGCTGCCAAAATGATCGAAGGATCTGTTCAGAAGTACCTCAAAGAAGTGTCTTTGAACAACCAAACTTTTGTGAAAAACGACAAGCAAACCGTTGAGCAAATGCTCAAAGCCGAAGCCACCCAAGTCAAAGCATTCACTTTGTACGTGGTGGGTGAGGGCATTGAGAAGAAAGTTGACGACTTTGCCGCCGAAGTGGCTGCACAAGTTGCGGCTGCTCAAAACGCAGGCTAAGCCTGCCGCTATCAGGGTTA
Source organism: Comamonadaceae bacterium (assembly GCA_027488115.1). Classification (GTDB taxonomy): domain Bacteria; phylum Pseudomonadota; class Gammaproteobacteria; order Burkholderiales; family Burkholderiaceae_C; genus Limnohabitans_A. The sequence continues at coordinate 35,133 of JAIYCG010000002.1, forward strand.
AATCCCGGGTAAACAGGGTCGCCCAGATGGGCGATTCAACGCTAAACTTGAATCTGTCTTTATGAGGAGCCCGTTATGACCATCGCCAAACCAGCCCACAAGCGTATTTTGCTCAAGCTGTCAGGTGAGGCATTGATGGGCGATGATCAATTTGGTATCAATCGTGCCACCATTGTCCGCATGGTTGACGAAATTGCGGAAGTCACCCGTTTGGGGGTTCAGGTCGCTGTGGTGAGTGGTGGCGGAAATATTGTCAGGGGTGTTGCGGGCGGGGCTGTCGGTATGGACCGAGCCACAGCCGACTATATGGGCATGTTAGCCACTGTCATGAACTCTCTTGCTCTGGCCGACACCATGGAAAAGGCCGGTCTTACAGCCCGAGTCATGTCGGCCATTGCCATTGAACAGGTCGTCGAGCCGTATGTCCGTCCCAAAGCACTTCAGTACCTAGAAGAAGGCAAAGTCGTCATCTTCGCAGCTGGCACTGGCAACCCCTTCTTCACGACAGACACCGCTGCAGCTTTGCGCGGCGCTGAAATCGGTGCTGAATTGGTACTCAAGGCCACCAAGGTTGATGGCGTTTACTCGGCAGATCCCAAAATTGATCCTGCTGCTACTCGCTACAGCAAACTCTCGTTTGACGAAGCCATTTCTAAAAATCTGGGCATTATGGACGCCACCGCTTTTGCGCTGTGTCGCGACCAGAAGTTGCCCGTCAAAGTGTTCTCGATTTTCAAGCATGGTGCCTTCAAGCGAGTGGTCATGGGTGAGGATGAGGGAACTTTGGTTTACGCTTAATCCCAGCCTCTTTCTTGAACTGGCCTAACCTGGCCGCGGAGTATTTCATGAGCTTAGAAGACATCAAGAAAACATCTCAAACCAAAATGGACCAGTCCATTGCGGCTTTCAAAAATAACCTCACAAAGATTCGCACAGGTCGTGCCAATCCGGCTATTTTGGATACGATTCAGGTTGACTATTACGGATCGACTGTTCCGCTTTCCCAAGTGGCCAACGTGTCCCTGATCGATTCACGCACCATCAGCGTTCAGCCTTGGGAAAAAGGCATGGGGGCTAAAATTGAAAAAGCCATTCGCGAAAGCGATTTGGGTTTAAATCCCGCGTCGATGGGCGACCTTATTCGAGTACCCATGCCGCCCATGAGTGAAGAACGCCGCAAGGAAATGACCAAGTTGGTCCGCACCGAAGGTGAGAACGCCAAAATTGCAGTTCGCAATTTGCGACGCGATGCCAATGAGTCCGTTAAAAAATTGGTCAAAGACAAATTGGCCTCTGAGGATGAGCAAAAGCGCGCAGAGGCTGAAGTTCAAAAAGTAACCGATAAACACATTGCAGAAATTGACCATTTGGTGGCTGCCAAAGAACAAGAAATCATGGCCGTTTAATGGTCAATGCACCTGTCTCCCGGTCTCTCGACTCAAGCTCAACACCAGTGCCAGGCTAGACCGATGCTCAAGCAACGCATCATCACTGCATTGGCGTTGTTGGCCGTTTTATTGCCAGCTCTTTTTGCAGAAGACACTCGCGCTTTTCTGCTTTTGTCCATGCTACTCATTGCAGCTGGCGCATGGGAATGGGCGCGGATGAATGGACTGTCCAGTGCGCCCTCTGTTGTATCGGGATTCTTTTGCGCGGGCCTGTGCGGCTATGCTTGGTGGGCTGGTTGGACTGCTCAGACCGATTCTTGGCTGTGGTGGATGGCCGGTTCTGCTTGGGTCGGCGTAACGGCTTGGATGCTGGTACGTGGCATTCAGGGTTGGGCCGCATGGCATCGCAATTTACGTTGGGGCATGGGTTTGCTTTTGCTGTGGTTGGCATGGCTTGCCATGGCACAAGCGCGAACTGCCAGCGTGCAATTGTTACTTTCTATTTTCTTTGTTGTTTGGGCAGCTGATGTTTTCGCCTATTTCTTTGGCAGAGCGTTGGGCGGCAAAATCATTCGCCAAAAATTAGCACCTTCGGTAAGTCCTGGCAAAAGCTGGGAAGGTGCTATCGGTGGTTTGTTCGGTGTGTTTTTGATAGCCTCTGCATGGATGCATCTAGAGCAAAGCTATCAATGGGCGGGCACCAGTTTGTTTACTGCAATGATGCAACATGGTTATTTTCTATGGGCCTTGAGTTTGATCTTTTTAACCGCCATGAGTGTGGTGGGTGATTTGGTCGAATCCTTGGTGAAGAGAAGCGCAGGTGTCAAAGACAGTTCCAACTTATTGCCAGGTCATGGCGGTGTGCTTGATCGTTTGGATGCCTTGCTGCCAGCCTTGCCCATTGCCATGATGTTGTTACATTGGCCCCAAGCTTAAACAGGCTAATCACTTTATGAAACAAAACATCACCATCCTGGGGTCTACGGGTTCAATTGGTACCAATACATTGGACGTTTTGTCAAAACACTTGGACAGGTTCCAGGTTTTTGCTTTAACGGCTTCCAAGCAAGTCGATTTGATCTTGGCCCAATGTGCTCAGTTCAAACCCAAGTATGCAGTGATGGCTCAGGAGGATGCAGGCCGCTTGCTAGCTGAACGCATTCAAGCTGAAGGCTTGCCTGTGGAAGTTCGATGGGGGCCTGAAGCGCTTGATTGGGTCTCCGCCCACGAAGAGGTTCATGCCGTGATGGCTGCCATTGTGGGTGCTGCAGGCTTGTCTCCTTGTTTGGCGGCGGCCCATGCTGGAAAGCGTTTGTTGTTGGCCAACAAAGAAGCCTTGGTCGTTGGCGGTGACGTGTTTTTAAATGCCGTCAAAAAAGGGGGCGCTGTTCTCTTGCCGATCGACAGCGAGCACTCGGCTGTGTTTCAGTCCTTGCCAGAAAATCCAGCCACGTGGGCTGAACGAATTGATCAAATTATCTTGACCGCTTCTGGGGGGCCCTTTAGAGCCCGCAATGTAGCTACCCTGAAAAACGTCACACCTGAAGAGGCTTGTGCACATCCCAATTGGGTCATGGGTCGCAAAATTTCAGTTGATTCAGCCACCATGATGAACAAAGCATTGGAGGTCATTGAAGCGCGTTACTTGTTTGGTGTCGCTCCCAATCAACTGTCGGTGGTCATTCATCCGCAAAGCGTCATCCATTCCATGGTGAAGTACAAAGACACCTCCATCGTGGCGCAGTTAGGCACACCAGACATGCGTGTGCCGATAGCCTATGGTTTAAGTTGGCCAGAGCGAATCACATCGGGTGCTCAAACGCTTGATTTTCACAATCTCAAAGCTTTGACTTTTGAAGCCATTGAAGACCACGAGCACCCCTTGCGATTTCCAGGATTGAAGTTGGCTTGGCAGGCTTTGAGCGCAGCTTCTGGTACTTGTGCGGTGCTTAATGCAGCCAATGAAATTGCTGTAGAAGCATTCTTAAACAAGCAAATCAGATTTGACCAAATTCACCAAGTGAACACCGAAACTTTGGCCAAGGTGACTCCGCAATCGCCCCAAAATTTATCCGATTTGTTGGCGCTTGACGCGCAAAGCCGCGCAATGGCTTCGGAAGTTGCCCGTGCTTGTCATGCTTGACGCATCGCTGTGACAACGCTCCTTGCATTTTTATTTGCACTCACCGTCTTAATTGCGGTGCATGAGTACGGCCATTACCGAATGGCTGTTGCTTGTAAGGTGCCCGTCTTGGTGTTTTCAATCGGTTTTGGCCGAGCACTTTACCGTTGGCGTTCCAAAAATCCAAGAGAAGGCCAAAACACCGAGTTTGTGATCAGCGCATTGCCCCTGGGTGGGTATGTACAGATGCTAGACAGTCGAGAAGCAGCGGTGGCCATCGATCAACTTCCGCTGGCCTTTGACCAACGCAGCTTGAAAGTTCGTGCCGCCATTGTGGCAGCCGGCCCTTTGGCCAACCTGGTGCTGGCCGTTGTGTTGTTCAGTGCTGTGGCATGGTGGGGGCATCCCAAAATTTTACCGATCATTGGCCGCGTTGAAGTGGGTGCTGCAGCCGACCTTGCAGGCTTGCAAAAGGGTGACCTTATTTTAAAAGTTGACTCGGTGGAGGTGCGGGATGCGCAGCACTTGAGAGCCTTCATTCGCGGTGACCTTGGCGATCAAAACACCTCTCACGATGCAGAAAAAACTTCCGTCTGGGAAATCGACCGCCAAGGTCAAAGGCTTTCACTGGCGGTCAAGCCGCAGTTGACTTTGATCCCAGGTCAACCTGATTCAAGCCCAGTCAGGCGAATTGGTGCCGTGGTGGGCGTACCCTCAGAAACTGAATGGGTCAGTGCAAGCTTTTGGCAGGCTTGGGTCCAGGGCTATGGCCAAGTCGTGCAAATCACGCTCATGACAGGGCAGCTCATTGGTCAAATGATCACGGGAGACGCCTCTTCAAAGCATTTGAGCGGGCCTTTGACCATCGCTGAACAAGCGGGGCAGTCTGCGCAGAGGGGGTTGCCGGCTTATTTGAGCTTTTTGGGCTTGATCAGTGTCAGTTTGGGTCTTCTGAATCTCTTGCCATTGCCGATGTTAGACGGGGGTCACCTGATGTATTATCTTTGGGAGTCACTGACTGGCAAACCGGTTTCCCTTGCTTGGCAGCGGGGTTTGCAAAAAGTGGGTCTGGCTTTGTTGATTTTCATCATGGCCTTGGCGTTTTTCAATGATCTGACGCGACTCTTTAATTAATTCAAACGCATGAACTTTTTCCCCAATCGATTTCGCTTGAAACACTTGTGTGTTCTGGTCGCAGCAGCATTCAGCGGCTTTTCTGCGTGGGCCGTTGAGCCATTTAAATTGAAGGACATTCGCGTTGAAGGACTCCAACGCATTGAGTCCGGAACTGTCTTCGCGTCTTTGCCTTTTCGCGTCGGGGATATGTACAACGACGAATCAGGTGCTGCTGCAATTCGAGCCTTGTTTGCATTGGGTTTGTTCAAGGATGTAAGGCTTGACGCTCAGGGTGATGTGCTTGTCGTCATTGTGGAAGAGCGCCCCTCCATTGCAGAAGTTGAATGGGTAGGTTTGAAAGAATTTGACAAAGATGTTTTGGTCAAGGCTCTGAAAGAAGTTGGTATTTCTGAAGGCCGGCCTTTTGACAGGGCCTTGGCAGACAAAGCCGAGCAAGAACTAAAAAGGCAGTACATCACCCGCAGTTTGTATGGTGCTGAAGTTGTCACGACGGTTACGCCCGTAGAGCGCAACCGCGTGAAATTGACCTTCACAGTGACCGAGGGTGGTCCCTCCAAAATCAAAGAAATCCGCATTACTGGCAACCAAAATTTCTCAGAAAACACTCTCAAAGACCAGTTCAATTTGGACGTTGGCGGATGGCTAAGTTGGTATACGAAGTCAGACCGTTATTCCCGAACCAAGCTCAATGCCGACTTGGAATCGCTTCGTTCTTACTACTTAAGCCGCGGCTTCTTGGAGTTTCGAATTGACTCCACTCAAGTTGCTATCTCTGCTGACAAGCAAGACATTTCCATCGCCATCAATGTCACCGAAGGCGAGCGTTTTATTGTGTCGGGTGTCAAGCTTGAAGGTAACTATTTGGGAAAAGATGATGAATTCAAAGCGCTGGTCAAAATTGGTTTGGGTCAGCCCTACAACGCAGAAACAGTGGCTGAAACAAACAAAGCCTTCACAGATTATTTCGGTAAGTTTGGATTTGCTTTTGCTCGGGTTGATGCGCGTCCCGAAATTGACCGCCTAAATAACCGTGTCAATTTTGTACTCGTGGCCGAACCTTCGAGGCGTGCCTATGTTCGTCGCATCAATGTAACTGGCAACAATCGCACCCGTGATGAAGTCATTCGGCGCGAATTCAGGCAGTTAGAGGCCGCTTGGTACGATGGCGACAAAATCAAATTGTCACGAGATCGTGTTGACCGCTTGGGCTTCTTCACCGAAGTCAATATTGACACCCAGGAAGTACCTGCAACCACGGACCAGGTCGACCTCACCATCAGTGTGGTTGAGAAGCCAACTGGCAGTGTTTCACTGGGTGCCGGATTTTCATCTACTGAAAAAGTTGCCTTGAGCTTTGGTATTCGCCAGGAAAATGCATTTGGATCAGGCAATTACTTGGCCACCGAAGTCAATACCAGCAAATACAACCGAACCATTGTGATCAGTACGACCGATCCCTACTTCACGCCAGACGGCATATCAAGAACCATCGATGTGTTTCACCGTACAACAAGGCCTTATTTGGGTGATTTGAATGCTTACAGTTTGGTAAGTTCTGGTGCAGGCATGCGTTTTGGTGTGCCCTTTAGCGAAATCGATACGGTCTATTTTGGTGCAAACCTAGAGCAGACATCCATCCGCCCAGGCAATAGCTTGCCGAACGCCTACGTGGAATACATGCAGCAATTTGGCTACACCAGCAATTCACTGCCTTTCACAATTGGCTGGGCAAGAGATGGCCGTGATAGCGCTTTGGTGCCGACTCGGGGTATTTTGCAGCGCTTCAACTCAGACCTAAGTGCTAGTGGTGATGCCCGATACGTTCGAACAAACTACCAAATTCAGCAGTACACCCCATTAACTAAAAAGTATACATTGGCCTTGAATGCAGACTTGGCATGGGGGCAAGGGTTGTCTAACCGACCTTATCCGCTGTTCAAAAACTACTTTGTAGGTGGGTTGGGCAGCGTTCGAGGATTCCAGCAATCTACTCTAGGCCCCTCCGACAGTACCAACACCCTGTATTTGGGTGGCCCCAAGAAGATTGTCATGAATGCCGAGTTAATGGCACCATTTCCGGGCGCTGGCAACGACCGCACCTTGCGACTTTTTGCCTTTACCGACGTTGGTCGTGCTTTTGGCGAGAATGAAAAGATCAATCTCAGCGAATTGCGATCCTCCATGGGCATTGGATTAAGCTGGATTTCACCAATGGGTCCTTTGCGCTTTTCATATGCATTGCCTGTAAAGCGTCAGGTTACGGATAAAATCCAGAGATTGCAATTCCAAATCGGAACCTCTTTTTAATGAAAACACTTCGTCATTTCTCACAAGTTTGTTTGTTGGCATTCGGTGCACTGGGTGCTGCCGTGGTTAGCGCTCAGGAATTCAAAATTGGTTTTGTCAACACAGATCGAATTTTTCGCGAGGCTAGCACTGCCAAGTCTGCACAGGCCAAGTTGGAACAAGAGTTCTCAAAGCGTGAAAAAGATTTGGTCGACTTGGGTAACACCATCAAGACAGCTTCCGAAAAATTTGAGCGAGAGGCACCCACATTGTCTGAAACGCAGCGCAACACTCGTCAGAAGCAACTCATGGATCAAGACCGCGAGTTTCAACGCAAGCGTCGTGAATTTCAGGAGGACTTGAACACACGCAAAAATGAAGAGCAACAAGTTGTGATTGAACGCGCCAACCGTGCTGTGAAACAAGTGGCCGAAACTGAAAAGTACGATGTCATTTTCCAAGAGGCGGTCTATATCAATCCTAAGCACGACATCACAGACAAAGTCATCAAGTCTCTCAATTCAACCGCTGGCAAATAAGCGCTAGCACAGAGAGAACTGGACTCGTGTTGTGCTGCTGCTTGGCGACATTGTTAAAGCATTAGGCGGTAGCCTCCACGGTAGCCCTCAAACTCCCATCCAGAAGCTGGCACCCATTGAGACAGCAGGTGCCGGTGACTTGAGCTTTATCAGTCACCCCAAATACCAGTCTCAACTCGCGCAATCACAGGCTGCCTGCGTGGTTGTAGCGGCGCAATTTCAAGAGTTGGCTTTTAAGCGCGGTCCTTGCATTGTGGTCGAGGATCCCTACCACTACTTCGCCAAACTCACGCAATTTTGGAAACAACAAAACACACCTGCTGTGCTGAGCCGAATCCACCCAAGTGCTGTGGTCGATCCAGAGGCTCAGGTTGCTGAAACTGCCATCATTGGCCCTTTGTGTGTGGTGGAGCGAGGTGCCAAAGTGGGTGCCTTTACGCAGCTTAAATCAAGAGTCACTTTGGGTGAGTTTTGTGAAATTGGCGAGCGTTGTATTGTTCATTCAGGCGTCGTCATTGGCGCTGATGGCTTTGGCTTTGCATTGCACCTAGGCGCATGGGAGAAAATTGAACAATTGGGTGCTGTCAAAATAGGCAACGACGTTGAAATTGGCGCTAACACATGCATTGACCGGGGTGCCTTGCAAGACACCGTGATAGAGGATGGTGTCAAATTAGATAACTTGATTCAAATTGGTCACAACGTCCACGTTGGCAAACACACCGCCATGGCGGGTTGTGTTGGTGTTGCAGGCAGCGCTCGCATTGGTGCACACTGCACCCTTGGAGGCGGCGCTATTGTTTTGGGTCATCTTAGCTTGGCGGATGGTGTGCACATTTCTGCAGCCTCCGTGGTCACACGCTCTATTTCACAAGCAGGTCATTACACCGGCCTGTTTCCCATTGACGACAATGCAACATGGGAAAAAAATGCTGCAAGTTTGAAACAACTGCACAAACTGCGCGATCGAATTAAATCCATGGAGGCTCAATTCCTTCAGCCACCATTCCAGGAAATCAAATCATGATGGACATCTATCAAATTCTCAAACAATTGCCACACCGATTTCCCATTTTGTTGGTGGATCGTGTCCTTGAAATTGAAAAGGGTGTTCGCATCAAGGCCCTCAAAAATGTGTCCGTCAACGAACCTTATTTCTCAGGACATTTTCCAGCGAGGCCGGTCATGCCGGGCGTTTTAATGCTCGAAGCTTTGGCGCAGGCTGCAGCCTTGTTGGCTTTCGACACCATGGGCGAAACGCCCGATGAAAACACGGTGTACTACTTTGCTGGCATTGATGGTGCCCGATTCAAGCGCCCTGTCGAACCAGGCGATCAGCTCATTTTGGAAGTTGAACTCGATCGCATGAAGGCCGGTATTTTCAAGTTCAAAGCACGCGCCAAGGTGGGTGAAGAAATTGCCGTCGAAGCCGAATTGATGTGCACCATGCGCAGGGTTGCTTAAGATTCAAAGCCTATGAGCAACGTGTCTCGCATTCATCCCACCGCCCTTGTTGACCCCTCGGCACAGTTGGACAGCAGTGTCACGGTGGGGCCGTACACTGTCATTGGCCCGCATGTTCGCATCGATGCGGGAACCACTGTGGCCAGTCACTGTGTGATTGAAGGTCACACCACCATTGGCAAAGACAACAAAATCTTCCAGTTCAATTCACTGGGTGCTGTGCCGCAAGACAAAAAATATGCGGGTGAGCCTTGTGAATTGATGATTGGTGATCGCAATACCATTCGTGAGTTTTGCACCTTCAACATTGGTTCGCCCGGCGATACTGGCATTACCAAATTGGGCAATGACAATTGGATCATGGCCTACGTTCACTTGGCCCACGATTGTGTGGTGGGTAACCACACCATTTTCGCCAACAGTTCTCAACTGGCAGGCCATGTGCACGTCGACGACTGGGTGATCTTGGGCGGCTTTACGGTGGTTCATCAATTTTGCAGACTGGGTGCTCACAGTTTCACGGCCATGCATTCTTTGTTGTTTGCCGACTTGCCGCCATTTGTGATGGCACAAGGTCAACCGGCTCAGGCACGTTCTATGAATTTTGAAGGCTTGCGCAGACGCGGTTTTTCGCCCGACAGAATTTCTGCCGTGAAGGCCATGCACAAGAGTTTGTACCGTCAACAACTTACCTTGGCGCAAGCTCAAACTGAAATTGAATCCCTCACACTCAAGTATCCCGAAGCAAAGACCGATGTCGAGATGATGTTGAATTTTCTGAAGAACACTTCGCCAGAACGAGGCATTGTGCGTTGAGCATGTCCGCTACTCAAACATCGCCAATGCATGCCAAAGCCCCTGATGGGGCTTTTTCCATGGCCATGGTGGCCGGCGAAACCTCGGGCGATTTGTTGGCTGGTTTGATGATGCAGGGCATTCGAGCGCAATGGCCCGATGCCAATTTGTACGGCATTGGCGGTCCACAAATGCAAGCACAGGGTTTTAACGCTTTGTGGCCGTCGGACAAATTGGCAGTGCGTGGCTATGTTGAAGTGTTGCGCCACTACCGAGAAATTGTGGGCATACGCAAGCAGCTCAAAGAAAAGTTGTTGGCAAACCCACCACAAGTGTTTGTAGGCGTGGATGCCCCCGATTTCAACCTCGACTTAGAAAGAGATTTAAAACAAGCAGGCATTCTTACAGTGCATTTTGTCTGTCCCTCTGTCTGGGCATGGCGTGCCGAGCGCATCGAAAAAATCAAGCAAAGCGTTGACCATGTGCTTTGCATTTTTCCTTTTGAAACAGATTTGCTGCATTCGCATGGCATTCCCGCCACTTATGTGGGACACCCTTTAGCGCAAGCCATTCCGATGCATGTCGACACGCTCAAGGCGCGACATGACTTGAAGTTGGACCCAGACCCAAACCGCCCCGTGGTGGCCCTGCTGCCGGGCAGTCGTGAATCAGAAATCACCTATTTGGCTGAACGTTTTTTTCAAGCAGCTATTTTGCTGGGTCAGCAACAAAGCAACTTGCAATTTGTGTTACCCGCGATACCGTCCATGAAGGCGCGCATTGAGGCCATTCGCGACAAAGTGGGCGCAACAAATGTCCAAGTCTTGAAAGGTCAATCTCATGCCGCTTTGGCGGCTTGTGATGTCACACTCATTGCCAGCGGCACAGCCACCCTTGAAGCGGCCCTGTTTAAAAAGCCCATGGTGATCGCCTACAACATGAACTGGCTGAGTTGGCAAATGATGAAGCGCAAAAAGCTTCAGCCCTGGGTGGGCTTGCCCAACATCTTGGCGCAGGAGTTTTGTGTGCCCGAACTCCTACAAGACCAAGCGACACCCGTCAACATGTCTGGGGCCGTTTTGGACTGGCTGCGTTCACCCGAAAAGGCGCAAGCCTTGGTGGGTCGTTTTGAGATCCTGCACGCGTCTTTGTTGCGCGATACCCCCACACTGGCCGCCCATGCGATCCAAACGTTTGTTAAAGCCTGAGCAAGTAAGTTTGGCTTGGGACGCACCCGGTTTGTTAGCCGGCGTAGACGAGGCTGGGCGGGGTCCTTTGGCGGGTCCTGTCGTGGCAGCAGCCGTCATTTTGGATGAACTCAAGCCCATCAAAGGTTTGGCTGACTCCAAAAAATTAACCGCCAAAACTCGAGACCGTTTGTTTGATGAAATTCGTGCCAAGGCTTTGTGCTTTGCCATTGCAGAAGCCAGTGTTGAAGAAATCGACTCACTGAATATTTTGCAGGCAACCCTGTTGGCCATGCAAAGAGCCGTGGAGTCTTTGCGATTGAAACCTAGCTTGGTGTATGTGGATGGCAATCGATTGCCCATCTTGGACGTGCGCGCTGAGGCCATTGTGAAGGGCGACGAAAAAATACAAGAAATTTCGGCAGCATCTATATTGGCCAAAGTACACCGCGACCGCATGTGTGAGGAGATGCATCGCCAGTATCCTGACTATGGCTTTGATACCCACAAAGGTTACGGAACTGTGGTGCATCTTAAAGCGCTGCAATCTTTAGGGGCCACACCGTTTCATCGCAAAACCTTTGCACCCGTGACGCAGGCTATTTTGTCGTTTCAAAAATCATGAAGCTGATTACCTCCAAAGACAACCCGCGGCTGAAGACCATTCGCCGCTTGACGCAAGACTCACAGGCTTATCGCAAGTTGGGCTTGGTGTGGCTTGAAGGCGATCACCTGAGCCGGGCTGCGCTGGTCCGGGGTGTGCGGCCTGAGTTGGCTATTTTTTCTGAATCCATTTGGCAGGCTTCTGAGTTTGAGTGGAAGCAATGTGCCTCAGAAGTGTGGACCGTGCCAGATGATTTGTTTGCCGGATTGAGTGGGCTTGAATCCCCAGCCAAGATGGGCTTCTTGTTGACGCTGCCCCCTGCCCCTGAGTTAGACCCTCAAGCTGCCACAGTTGTTTTGGACCGCCTACAAGATGCAGGCAATGTGGGGGCTATTTTGCGAAGTGCTTCCGCCTTTGGCTTCAAGCAAGTGGTGGCCATGAAAGGGACTGCGGGTTTGTGGTCGCCCAAGGTATTGAGAGCAGGCATGGGGGCACATTTCGGCTTACGCCTGATCGAGGCAGCCAGTTTGGAAAATTTGCAAACTCTTCGGGTGCCATTGTTTGGAACAGACGTCCACGACGGTCCTTTTTTGCATGCATTGGTACAGCAGGGTCAGTTGCCTCCAAAGTGCGCTTGGGTCATGGGTCACGAAGGGCAGGGCGTATCGCCTGAGTTGATGGCCATCGTGCGGCAAAAGGTTCGAATTGCACAACCCGGCGGTGAGGAGTCTTTGAACGTGGCTACTGCGGCGGCCATCTGCCTTCACGCCAGCGCTACAGTCGGCCTCTGAATCAAATCTCAGGCCTGCCTGATCATTTGAAATAATCGCGTCATTGCCGCTCGGGCAAGGGAATACTCGCGGCTATAATGAGAGGCTTTCCCGCATCAACCTGTACGCACCCGCTCACAACAAGCCATTTCCCTTCAAAAGCCGCCCAGGAGCCAACCTTTTAAGGTAGAGCTTGCGCGTGCTGGGGCGTACCCGAACCATACCGGAGAACCCAGTGCTTTTGTCTCTTCAGGGAACCTTCCCCTTAGCCATTTTGGCGCTTGCAGACGGCACAGTCTTTGTCGGCAATTCCATTGGAGCCCCAGGCTCCACAGTGGGTGAGGTGGTTTTCAATACCTCCCTGACTGGCTATCAAGAAATCCTCACAGACCCCAGCTACTGCCAGCAGATCGTGACCCTCACGTACCCGCACATCGGCAACTACGGCGTCAACCCCGAGGACATTGAATCCGACAAAGTCCATGCTGCTGGCCTGATCATCAAAGATCTGCCCATGGTCGCAAGCAATTTCCGCTCTACCGAAACGCTCTCAGCCTACTTGTCACGCAGTGGCACGGTGGCCATTGCCAACATCGACACCCGCAAACTGACTCGCCTGTTGCGCACCCAGGGTGCCCAAAACGGCGCCATCGTGGCCTTGGCCGCAGGTCAACAAGTCACCCCCGAACTGACGGCACAAGCTGTTGCTGCAGCCCAGGGAGCGCCTGCAATGGCGGGTTTGGACTTGGCCCAAAAGGTCACGGTCTCTGCTGCCTACGCTTGGACCGAGTCCGAGTGGAAATTGGGCAGTGGCTACGGCCAACAAACTGCCCCTCGTTTCCATGTGGTGGCTTACGACTTTGGCGTCAAGAAAAACATCTTGCGCATGCTGGCCGAACGCGGCTGCAAAGTTACCGTGGTACCCGCCAAGACGCCTGCCGCCGAAGTGCTGAAGCACAAGCCCAATGGCATTTTCTTGTCTAACGGCCCTGGCGATCCACAGCCCTGTGATTACGCTATTGCTGCGGCTCAAGAACTGATTGAAACCGGCATACCTACGTTTGGTATTTGCTTGGGTCACCAAATCATGGCCTTGGCCAGCGGCGCCAAAACTTTCAAGATGAAGTTTGGTCACCACGGTGCCAACCATCCGGTCAAAGACCTCGACTCAGGTCGTGTGTCTATCACCAGCCAAAACCACGGTTTTGCGGTCGACGAAAAATCTTTGCCTGCCAACTTGCGCGCCACCCATGTGTCGCTGTTTGATGGCACTTTGCAAGGTTTGGCGCGCACCGACAAACCCGCGTTCTGTTTCCAAGGTCACCCCGAGGCCTCACCCGGCCCTCACGACATTGCCTATCTCTTCGATCGCTTCATCAACTTGATGGAGACCAAATAACATGCCAAAGCGGACCGACCTCAAAAGCATTCTCATCATTGGCGCTGGCCCCATCATCATTGGACAGGCCTGTGAGTTCGACTACTCTGGCGTGCAAGCTTGTAAAGCGCTGCGCGAGGAGGGCTACAAAGTCATCTTGATCAACAGCAACCCTGCCACGATCATGACCGACCCCGCCACCGCAGACGTCACCTACATCGAGCCCATCACTTGGCAAACGGTCGAGAAGATCATCGCCAAAGAGCGTCCCGATGCCATCCTGCCCGCCATGGGCGGCCAAACAGCGCTCAACTGCGCGCTCGACTTATGGCACAACGGCGTGCTCGACAAATACAAAGTAGAGCTCATTGGCGCCACACCCGAAGCCATCGACAAAGCGGAAGACCGCTTGAAGTTCAAAGATGCCATGACCAAAATTGGGTTGGGCTCTGCGCGCTCTGGCATTGCGCACAGCATGGATCAAGCTTGGGATGTGCAACGCACTTTAGGCTTTCCTACCGTCATTCGCCCCAGCTTTACTTTGGGCGGCACAGGCGGCGGCATTGCTTACAACCCTGAAGAATTCGAAACCATCTGCAAACGCGGTTTGGAAGCTTCGCCCACCAATGAATTGCTCATTGAAGAGTCGTTGCTAGGATGGAAAGAGTACGAGATGGAAGTGGTGCGCGACAAGGCAGACAACTGCATCATCGTCTGCTCCATTGAAAACTTGGACCCCATGGGCGTGCACACCGGCGACTCCATCACGGTAGCGCCTGCACAAACATTGACGGACAAAGAATATCAAATCATGCGGAATGCCAGCTTGGCCGTTCTGCGCGAGATTGGTGTCGACACCGGCGGCTCCAACGTTCAGTTCTCCATCAATCCCAAAGACGGCCGCATGGTGGTCATTGAGATGAACCCGCGTGTGTCGCGTTCATCTGCATTGGCTTCCAAAGCCACAGGCTTCCCCATTGCCAAAGTGGCTGCCAAGTTGGCGGTGGGCTACACGCTCGATGAGTTGCGCAACGAAATTACCGGTGGTGCTACACCGGCCAGCTTCGAGCCCAGCATCGATTACGTGGTCACCAAAATTCCACGTTTTGCCTTCGAAAAATTCCCCACAGCCGACAGCCGCTTGACGACTCAAATGAAGTCGGTCGGCGAGGTGATGGCCATGGGCCGTACCTTCCAAGAATCGTTCCAAAAAGCCTTGCGCGGTTTGGAAGTGGGCGTCGATGGGTTGAACGAAAAAACACAAGACCGCGAAGTTCTCGAGAAAGAACTGGGCGAACCAGGTCCCGATCGCATTTGGTATGTGGGCGATGCATTCGCCATGGGCCTCAGCGTGGACGAAGTGTTCAACCTCACCAAAATCGATCCTTGGTTCTTGGTGCAAATTGAAGACATCGTCAAGATCGAACTTGAACTCGAAACCACCAACTTGAAAGCCATCACGGCTGACGAGCTGCGCGCTTTGAAGAAAAAAGGTTTCTCCGATCGCCGCTTGGCCAAGTTGCTCAAAACAACCGAACACGTAGTGCGTGCTCAGCGCCATGCCATGAATGTGCGCCCCGTTTACAAACGTGTGGACACATGCGCGGCCGAGTTCTCTACTGACACGGCTTACATGTATTCCACTTATGAAGACGAGTGCGAAGCAGAGCCCACCACCAACAAAAAGATCATGGTCTTGGGTGGTGGTCCGAACCGTATTGGTCAAGGCATTGAGTTTGACTACTGCTGCGTGCACGCCGCTTTGGCCATGCGCGAAGATGGTTACGAAACCATCATGGTCAACTGCAATCCCGAAACGGTATCAACCGACTACGACACTTCTGACCGCTTGTACTTCGAGCCCCTCACCTTAGAAGATGTGCTCGAAATTGTGGACAAAGAAAAGCCAACAGGCGTCATCGTTCAATACGGTGGTCAAACACCTTTGAAGTTGGCGCTCGGTTTGGAAGCGGCTGGTGTGCCCATCATTGGTACCAGCCCAGACATGATTGACGCCGCAGAAGACCGCGAGCGTTTCCAAAAGTTGTTGCACGAGTCGGGCTTGCGTCAGCCGCCCAATGCCACAGCGCGAACAGAGCCCGAAGCTTTGGAAAAAGCAGCTGCCTTGGGTTACCCCTTGGTGGTTCGCCCTAGCTACGTGCTGGGTGGCCGTGCCATGGAAATTGTGCACGAACAACGCGACCTCGAGCGCTACATGCGTGAAGCCGTCAAGGTCAGCAACGATTCACCTGTGCTCCTCGATCGTTTCTTGAATGACGCCATTGAATGTGACGTTGATTGCTTGCGCGACCCCGAAGGCAAGACCTTCATCGGCGGCGTGATGGAACACATCGAGCAAGCTGGCGTTCACAGCGGCGATTCTGCATGTTCATTGCCACCCTATAGCTTAAGCGCTGCCACTGTCGATGAACTAAAACGTCAATCAGCGGCCATGGCAGGTGCTCTGAACGTCATTGGATTGATGAATGTTCAGTTTGCCATTCAGCACGTCGATGGCAAAGATATCATCTACGTTTTGGAGGTGAACCCCCGCGCTTCACGCACAGTGCCTTATGTTTCCAAAGCCACCGGCATTCAGCTGGCCAAAGTCGCGGCACGCTGCATGGCCGGTCAAACATTGGCATCGCAAGGCATTACCAAAGAAGTGACGCCGCCCTATTTCAGCGTCAAAGAAGCGGTGTTCCCCTTTGTGAAGTTCCCTGGCGTCGATACCATTCTTGGCCCAGAAATGAAGTCCACCGGTGAAGTGATGGGTGTAGGCAAAACATTCGGCGAAGCCTTTGTGAAGAGCCAAATGGGCGCCGGCACCAAGTTGCCCCGCGAAGGCAAAGTCTTCCTCACCGTCAAAAACAGCGACAAACCACGTGCTGTCAAAGTTGCGCGCGAATTGGTGGCCTTGGGCTTTGAACTCTTTGCAACCAAAGGGACAGCTGCTGCCATTGCCTCTGAGGGCGTTGCTGTCAAGGCGATCAACAAGGTGACAGAAGGTCGTCCGCACATTGTGGACATGATCAAGAACAACGAAATTGCTTTGGTCATCAACACCGTTGAAGAGCGTCGCAATGCCATCGCCGATTCGCGAGCCATTCGCACTTCAGCGCTCTTGGCCCGTGTCACCACCTTCACCACCATTGCAGGCGCTGAAGCAGCGGTTGAGGGCATGAAGTACATTGACAATTTGGATGTCATTTCTGTTCAAGAAATGCACGCCATGCTGACAGCCTAAAAATAAATCGGAGACATTGACGTGGCAACTATTCCCATTACCCTTCGCGGCGCAGAAAAACTGAAAGCTGAGCTTCACCAATTGAAAACTGTGGAGAGACCCTCAGTGATCAACGCCATTGCAGAAGCGCGCGCTCAAGGTGATTTGAGTGAAAACGCTGAGTACGACGCAGCCAAGGACCGCCAAGGTTTTGTAGAAGGTCGCATTCAAGAGGTTGAGGGCAAACTCTCTGCTGCCCAGATCATTGACCCTGCTTCCGTTGATGCAGGCGGTCGAGTGGTGTTTGGTGCCACCGTAGAGCTTGAAGAGATAAGCTCGGGTGAAGTGGTCAAGTACCAAATCGTTGGAGAAGATGAAGCCGATCTCAAATTGGGTTTGATCAACATCAGCAGCCCCATTGCCCGTGCACTCATTGGCAAAGAGGAGGGTGATGTGGCTGTCGTGCAAGCCCCAGGGGGCGAGAAGCGTTACGAAATTGTGGCGGTGTCTTACATTTAAGCGCACGCCGATTTTCTCAGTGGCTTTTTCCAAGCTTAAGGCGTTCAGTTAAACGCCTCTTTGACGGCGTCTATTCTTTCCAATGCTCAGCCACCCAAAGCGCTGGTTGAATGAATCTGAATTTTCGATTTCGCTTACCAGCCAAGGCGTCGGGCGGGTTGCACTCGCCATGAAAAATCACAATACGGGCATTGTGTGGAATTTGCGGTGGCGTCCAATAGTTGGTAGGCCAACTAGGAATGCTGTGATATTTAAAACTTGGGCACCACTCGGCTGGCCAATAGGCGAGCTTGCCTTGCTGGTGCATAAAGTCTGACAAATACGCCTGCTCGTTTCGGAACTGCTTGCGAATGCTGTCAAAATTATCACGAAAATAATGGAGTACCTCAGGGTGCGCCCCCAGCTCATAACGGTAGACAGAAGAGTTGCCAGTGATGCGCCAAGGCCGTTTGTAATCGTGAATGATCATGAAGTCGCCTGGCAACTCAAAGAAGCCATCGAGGCTTCCCACAATGACCACATCGACATCTAAAAAAAGTGCTGTGCCCCGCAGACCATGCAAGTCTTTGGTGAACGAGGCCAGCTTGGTCCACCCGCGCTCTGGAATACCGGGCGGCAAATCCAAAGTAGGAATAGACAAGCATTGAACTTCACTGCGAATGCCACTGGCATCGTCAGTGAGGCACACCATGTTGAATTCGCCCGTGAGGTGTCTGCGCACCATGGCGTACAAACGATTGACATACTCGGGGCCGTACTTGGTGCCCCATTTCATGCAAATGATGTGTCTTCGCGAAATCGACATTAAGCTTGGTTGCGTTTCTTGATGGACTTCTGTTTCACCTTGGCGCGCTTCACCTGGCCGCCAGAGGTCAGACGTTGATTGCCCAAAACGCGCAAGGTTTTGACCTCAGGGCGCTGGCCACCACGGCTGCTGTACTTCAAGACCTTAAAATCACGGGGTCCAGCCATGCGATCTTCTGAAACTGTTTTTTCCTTTTCAGGCACAGGGCGCCACAGCACCAGCAATTTGCCGATGTGTTGGATGGGTGCAGCACTGAGGTCTTCAGCCAGTTGGTTGAACATGGCTTCGCGGGCAACGCGGTCGTCACCCAGAACTCGAATTTTGATCAGGCCGTGGGCTTTGAGAGCGGCGTCAGTTTCTTTGACAACGGCGGGTGTGAGGCCATCATTGCCAATCATGACAACGGGGTCGAGGTGGTGCGCTTCAGCTCGGTGAACCTTGCGTTGGGCGGGGGTCAATTGAATTTGGGGCATGGCGCTATTATCCCTGCTTGAACGGAAGATCATGAAAGTAAAAACCAAAAGTAAAAAAGTCAACAAGTCGTGGTTGAACGACCACGTCAATGACCCCTATGTCAAGTTGGCCAAAAAAGAGGGCTACAGGGCGAGGGCGGCCTATAAATTGAAAGAAATTGACGAAACCTTTGGCCTGATCAAACCAGGCAATCTGGTCGTTGACTTGGGCTCAGCCCCCGGTGCTTGGAGTCAATACGTACGCCGCAGACTCTCTCCGCAGGGTGCGGCAGCAGGTGATTTGAACGGCACCATCGTGGCGCTTGACTTGCTTGCCATGGAGCCCGTTGAGGGTGTTCAGTTTATTCAAGGTGACTTTACCGAGGCCGATGTGTTGGCCCAACTTCAAACCATTGTGGGCGATCGACCTGTTGATGTGGTGGTCTCAGACATGGCGCCCAACCTGTCAGGCATCGATTCGGTCGATGCCGCAAGGATTTCGCAGTTGATTGAATTAGCCGTTGAATTTGCCCAAATGCACCTCAAACCGCAAGGCGCTTTGGTGGTGAAAGTCTTTCACGGCAGTGGTTACAGCCAATTGGTGAAGTTGTTCAAAGATTCTTTCAAAGTGGTCAAACCGATCAAACCGAAGGCATCTCGCGACAAGTCCTCAGAGCAGTTTTTGGTGGGCATTGAACCCAAAAATCGGTCCAAATCTGCAGAATCGACCTGATCAAAACGGTTTAAATCAAATTTCCCTCGACTTTTAAGGCTAAGTCAAGATAAATTGGCCCAGCAGTACTTTCAAAAGCCTAGAATGTTTCCTTAATTAGACGTTTAACTGGGAGCTCTTCTTGAATAACCCTTGGTTCTCAAAGATTGCCGTATGGCTGGTGATTGGCATGGTGCTTTTCACCGTATTCAAACAATTCGACAACCGCAGCGGCGGCGGGTCAGGCTATTTGGGTTATTCCGACTTCCTCGAAGAAGTCAGAAGCAACCGAATCAAAGCGGCCACCATTCAAGAAAGCCAGGGCGGCACCGAAATTGTGGCAATCACCACAGACGATCGCCGCATCAAAACCACGGCCACTTACCTAGACCGTGGTTTGGTCGGCGACCTCATTGCCAATGGCGTGAAGTTTGATGTCAAGCCCCGCGAAGAAGGTTCCCTACTCATGAGCTTGCTGGTCAGTTGGGGTCCTATGTTGCTGCTCATTGGAGTTTGGATTTATTTCATGCGCCAAATGCAGGGCGGTGGCAAAGGCGGCGCTTTTAGCTTTGGCAAAAGCAAGGCCCGCATGCTCGATGAAAACGCCAACCAAGTGACCTTTGCTGATGTAGCAGGTTGTGACGAAGCCAAAGAGGAAGTCAAAGAAGTCGTCGACTTTTTGAAAGACCCGGCCCGATTCCAAAAACTCGGTGGCCGTATTCCACGCGGGTTGCTGTTAGTTGGCCCTCCAGGCACTGGTAAAACACTGTTGGCCAAGAGCATTGCGGGCGAGGCCAAAGTGCCTTTCTTCAGCATTTCGGGTTCCGACTTTGTCGAAATGTTTGTGGGTGTGGGTGCTGCCCGCGTTCGCGATATGTTTGAAAACGCCAAGAAAAATGCACCGTGCATTATTTTTATTGACGAAATTGACGCCGTGGGCCGCCAACGTGGTGCCGGCTTGGGCGGTGGCAATGACGAGCGTGAACAAACCCTCAACCAAATGCTGGTTGAGATGGACGGCTTCGAAACCAACTTAGGCGTGATTGTGGTGGCTGCTACCAACCGCCCCGACATCTTGGACGCTGCTTTGTTGCGCCCAGGTCGTTTTGACCGTCAAGTGTATGTCACCTTGCCAGACATTCGCGGCCGCGAACAAATCTTGGCTGTACACATGCGCAAAATTCCCATTGGCCAAGACATGAACCCTGGCGTCATCGCTCGCGGTACGCCTGGCATGAGCGGTGCTGACTTGGCCAACTTGTGCAACGAAGCCGCCCTCATGGCGGCTCGCCGCAATGCCCGCGTGGTGGAAATGCAAGACTTTGAAAAAGCCAAAGACAAAATTCTGATGGGCCCCGAGCGAAAGAGCATGGTCATGCCCGAAGAAGAGCGTCGCAACACGGCTTATCACGAGTCAGGTCACGCGCTCATTGGCAAGCTATTGCCCAAATGCGATCCTGTTCACAAGGTCACCATCATTCCGCGTGGTCGCGCCTTGGGTGTAACCATGAGCTTGCCCGAAAAAGATCGCTACAGCTACGACAGCGAATACATGCTGAACCAAATTAGCATGTTGTTTGGTGGCCGCATTGCTGAAGAAGTGTTCATGAAACAAATGACCACGGGTGCAAGCAATGACTTCGAACGTGCAACCCAAATTGCCCGCGACATGGTCATGCGTTATGGCATGACTGCGGCATTGGGTCCCATGGTTTACTCTGAAAATGAAGGTGAAGTTTTCCTGGGTCGCTCTGTCACCAAGACCACCAACATGAGCGAGTCCACCATGCAAAAGGTGGACGCTGAAGTGCGCCGAATCATTGACGAACAGTACAGCCTGGCCCGCCGTTTGATTGAAGAAAACAGCGACAAGATGCATGCCATGGCCAAGGCCTTGTTGGAGTGGGAAACCATTGATGTCACGCAATTGGATGACATCATGGCGGGACGTGAACCCAAGGCCCCCAAAGATTGGACACCTCGCATTCCACCCTCAGGCAGTGACGATGCAGGCAGTCCACCTGCAGTGAAAGTCGATCCAGAGCCAAACGCGGCCTGATCCATTTCATGACAAACGGGGCCTCGGCCCCGTTATTCTTTCTAAGCCATGACCCAACCCATTTGGCAGACCTCTAGGTTTAGGCTTGACTTGACTCAGCCTAAAGTCATGGGCATTTTGAATCTCACTCCCGATTCTTTTTCAGATGGCGGTCGACATAGCGAATTGTCGATTGCACTGAAACAAGCTCAAACAATGCTGGCACAAGGGGCCGACATCTTGGACATTGGGGGCGAATCTTCCAGGCCTGGTGCAAAACCGGTCAGTGCGCAAGAAGAGTTGAAGCGCCTTTTACCATTTTTGCAAGAAGCGGTTACATGGAACATTCCCATTTCCGTTGATACTTACAAGCCCGAGGTGATGCTGGCGGCTTTGGATTTGGGTGCGGACATCGTGAACGACATTTGGGCTTTGCGTCAACCAGGTGCACTGGATGCTGTTGCACAACACCCTCAATGTGGTGTTTGTCTTATGCACATGCACAAAGAGCCTCAAACCATGTTGGAACAACCCATGACTGGCCATGCGCTAGAGACAGTCAAAGCTTTTTTGGGTTTGAGAGTTTCTGCGTTGAAGGCCATGGGGGTTGCGAGCAACCGAATTGTGCTTGACCCTGGTATTGGTTTTGGTAAAACGCTTTCTCAAAATGTCAGCTTACTCCAGCATCAGAAGGAGTTGATGTCTTTGGGGCAACCCCTGTTGGCTGGCTGGTCTCGCAAGGGCTCATTGGGCAAACTTACAGCCCTTCAGGGTCAATCGCCTTTGGCATCTGACCGCTTGGGTGCCAGCTTGGCTGCAGCCCTCATTTCAGTTCAAAATGGCGCATCCGTTGTTCGAGTTCATGATGTCAAAGAGACTGTTCAGGCCTTGCGGGTTTGGCAGGCTGTGAAGAATTAAAATACAAATATCCTCAATCGATCCGAAAAGAACAAGAACCATGACGAGAAAATACTTTGGAACCGATGGCATTAGGGGTACTGTAGGAGTGGCGCCTATCACGCCCGATTTTGTCATGCGTTTAGCTCATGCGGTTGGTCGTGTATTGAAACAGTCGGATGATCATCCTGTTGTTTTGATTGGCAAAGACACGCGAATTTCTGGCTACATGCTAGAGAGTGCGTTGGAATCTGGATTTAACTCAGCGGGTGTCGATGTGGTCTTGTTAGGCCCTGTGCCGACGCCTGCTGTGGCCTACCTCACGCGTGCAAGGCGTGCCTCATTGGGTGTGGTCATCAGCGCAAGCCACAATCCCTTTGAAGACAATGGCATCAAGTTTTTCAATGCCAAGGGCACCAAGCTCAGTGATGCGTGGGAAGCTTCTGTGGAAGCGTTGGTCGATGAACCTCCAGTTTGGGTTTCCTCTGCAGAACTTGGCAAAGCCAAACGCCTAGATGATGCGGCAGGCCGTTACATTGAGTTTTGCAAAAGTACATTTAGCAATGACTTTACTTTGAAGGGCATGAAGATTGTGGTCGACGCTGCCAATGGTGCAGCCTATCAAATTGCACCCAAGGTATTTCATGAACTGGGCGCTGATGTGATTGCCATTGGCTGTTCACCGGATGGCCTGAACATCAACAAGGATGTCGGTGCCACACACCCAGAAGCAATTGTCGCAGCTGTCAAAACGCATCAAGCAGATTACGGCATCGCCTTGGATGGAGATGCCGACCGCCTTCAATTGGTCGACAAGTCTGGACGCTTGTACAACGGAGATGAGTTACTTTACTTGATGGTCTGTGATCGATTGGCCCGAGATGAGGTGGTTTCGGGGGTGGTGGGCACTCTCATGACCAACATGGCGGTAGAAGTGGCTCTGAAAAATAAAAACATTCCTTTCATTAGGAGCAAGGTTGGCGATCGTTATGTCTTGGAAGCCTTGCAAGAGAATGCCTGGATCCTAGGAGGCGAGGGCTCGGGTCACTTATTGGCTTTAGACAAGCACACCACAGGCGACGGGTTGATCAGTGCCTTGCAGGTATTGCAAGCGTGTGTGGCCACTGGCAAAACCATGGCTGAGTTACTTGCAGATGTGGTGCTCTATCCGCAGGTGCTGATCAACGTGAAGCTGGCCAAAGACCAAAACTGGCAAGATAGCCCCCAACTTGCGCAATCCTTGAAAGAAGTCGAGGCAGAGTTGGCAGACACAGGCCGCGTGCTTATTCGGCCAAGTGGTACTGAGCCCTTGGTACGCGTCATGGTGGAGACGCGAGAATTGTCAGTAGCACAACGCTGTGCCGAGAAGCTTGCCAACACCCTTCGTTAAATCAGATATTCAGTAAATCAAGCGTTCTGGTTTGATTTCTTGGAGGATGGTGGTGGCAATTTCTTCAATCGATTTGGTGGTGGTTGACAACCACCTAATGCCTGATCGACGCATCATTGACTCAGCATCCGCCACTTCTTGCCGGCAATTTTCGATGCTGGCGTATTTGGAGTTGGGTCGTCGTTCTGTTCGAATTTCTGAAAGACGATCAGGGTGAATGGTCAGGCCAAAGATTTTTTTTCGATGTGGAACCAAAGCTGGCGGAAGTTGCTTGCGCTCAAAGTCTTCAGGAATGAGAGGGTAGTTGGCAGCTTTCAAACCATGTTGCATGGCCAAGTAAAGGCTGGTGGGTGTTTTGCCACTTCTGCTCACGCCTACCAAAATCACCTCAGCAGACTCCAAATCTCGGTTGGATTGGCCATCATCGTGAGCTAACGAAAAATTAATGGCTTCAATCCGGTCGTGGTAGTCCTTGCTCTTGCTGACGTCGGAAAAGCGGCCCACTCGGTGGTGCGATTTGATACCTAACTCTTCTTCAAGCGGGTTGACGAAGGTGCCAAACATGTCCAGTAACATGCCTTTGCAACCTTCTCGAATGACTTGCAGGACATCCATGTTGACCAAGGTGGTGAAAACGATGGGTTTGATGTTCTCGACCTCGGCGGTGTGGTTGATTTGGCGAACAGCCTGGTGCGCCTTGTCTTCACTGTCGATAAAAGGAAGTCGGATGTACCGCGTTTTCATCTCAAATTGGGCCAAGATGGCCTTGCCAAAGGTTTCGGCTGTAATCCCGGTGCCGTCGGAGATGAAAAAAACGGTTCTATTTGGCATTGACTGAATTTTAATGGGGTGATGGGTGAGTTGAGACCTAAAATCTCACTCATTATCTATGGCCTGCTGGCACTCATCAATCAAGTCTAAAAACAATCAAGATTCTGAGAGTTGGTTCGGGCTCAAAGTGCTGTTTTTTAAACTTTGGAGTTTTTATGTCTAAGCTCTTTGCAAAGGACGCGTTGGCTGTTCCCTTTGAACAACTACGAATGACGGACGTTGAGTCCGTGGGAGGCAAAAATGCCAGCTTGGGTGAGATGATTTCGCAACTGCCAACTGGTGTGCGAGTACCCACCGGCTTTGCGACAACTGCACATGCATTTAGAGAATTTTTAAAACATGGTGGTTTGGTTGATCGCATCAATCAAAAATTAGACGCCTTGGATGTGGAGGACGTTCGGCACTTGGCCACAGTGGGCGCCGAGATTCGAGGCATGGTAGAGGCGCAGCCGTTTCCATCAGACCTTGAAAAGGCTATTCGTGATCAATTTGCAGTTTTGAGCGCAGGCAATGCTCAGGCTTCATTTGCGGTCCGTTCTTCGGCCACCGCCGAAGATCTACCCGATGCCTCCTTTGCCGGCCAACAAGAAACTTTTTTGAATGTCGTTGGCATTGAAGATGTCCTTCACAAGATGAAGGAGGTCTTTGCTTCTTTGTACAACGACCGTGCCATCAGCTACAGAGTACACAAAGGATTTGCACATTCTGAAGTGGCATTGTCTGCGGGTGTTCAACGCATGGTTCGCTCTGACTTGGGTGCAGCCGGTGTGATGTTTACCATTGACACTGAAACGGGTTTTGAAGAGGTCGTGTTCATCACATCCAGTTACGGACTGGGTGAAACGGTGGTGCAGGGCGCGGTGAATCCCGATGAGTTTTATGTGCACAAGCCCATGTTAGCTGCTGGTAAGAAAGCTATCATCCGGCGCAACTTGGGATCCAAACTGATTCAAATGATCTTCTCCACACCAGAAGAAAAAGCTACCTCTGGAAAGTTGGTGAAAACGGTGGATGTGCCCATGGAGTTGCGCAATCGCTACTCTCTGACCGATGCTGACATCACACAGTTGGCGCAATACGCCATGGTGATTGAAAAGCATTATGGTCGCCCCATGGACATTGAATGGGGCAAAGATGGCACTGACGGGTTGCTCTACATTTTGCAGGCGCGGCCTGAAACCGTGAAGAGCCAATCGAAAGGGACCGCAGAGCTTCGTTACAAACTCAAAGGCAAGGGCGTGGTGCTTGCTGAAGGTCGTGCCATTGGCCAAAAAATTGGCACTGGCCCCGTTCGTTTGGTGCACAGCATTTCTGAAATGGACCAAGTACAAGCTGGCGATGTTTTGGTCACCGACATGACAGACCCGAATTGGGAGCCTGTCATGAAGCGCGCAAGTGCCATTGTGACCAATCGCGGTGGACGAACTTGCCATGCTGCCATCATTGCCCGAGAACTGGGTATACCTGCTGTGGTTGGTTGCGGTCATGCGACAGAGCAGTTGAAAGAGGGCACCCTTGTAACCGTGAGTTGTGCCGAAGGCGACACAGGCCACATTTACGATGGCTTGCTAGAAATGGAAGTAACGGAAGTGACAAGAGGCACGATGCCTGACATTGCCACCAAAATCATGATGAACGTTGGCAATCCGCATTTGGCCTTTGACTTTGCCCAATTGCCCAACCAGGGCGTTGGACTGGCGCGTCTAGAGTTCATCATCAACAACAACATCGGTGTTCATCCCAAAGCTATTTTGGAGTACCCCAACATCGACACTGACTTGAAAAAGGCCGTGGAGTCTGTCGCGCGGGGTCATGCTTCTCCAAAGGCTTTTTACATCGACAAAGTCACCGAAGGCGTGGCCTGCATAGCCGCAGCATTTTGGCCGAAGCCAGTCATTGTTCGCTTGTCAGATTTCAAGAGCAATGAATATCGCAAACTCATTGGTGGAAGCCGCTATGAGCCCGAGGAAGAAAACCCGATGTTGGGTTTTCGTGGGGCGGCGCGCTACATCAGTGAAGATTTTGGCGAAGCCTTTGCCATGGAATGCGAGGCCATCAAGCGAGTCCGCGGCGAGATGGGCTTGACCAATGTGCAGGTCATGGTGCCCTTTGTTCGCACTCTGGGTCAAGCCGACCGAGTGACCCAACTGTTGGCCAAACACGGCCTTCAGCGCGGGCAAGATGAATTGAAAGTCATCATGATGTGCGAAGTCCCCAGCAACGCCATCTTGGCCGACAAGTTTTTGGCATACTTTGACGGATTTTCTATTGGCTCAAACGACCTCACGCAACTTACTTTGGGTTTAGACCGCGACTCAGGTTTGGAATTGTTGGCAGTCGATTTTGACGAACGAGATCAGGCAGTCCAAACCTTGATTGCCCAGGCCATTCAAGCTTGCCTCAGCCAAGGTAAATATGTGGGCATTTGTGGCCAGGGGCCTAGCGATCATCCAGACTTTGCACGCTGGCTCATGGCGCAAGGCATCAGTTCAATCTCTTTGAATCCTGACACGGTGGTTGAAACCTGGACGCAATTAGGAAAAGCCGATTGAATTCTTCCGCATCCTTTAAGAAAAAGTATGCCGCCTATCAGTGGCGGCTACATCGCAATGTTTTAGCGTATGTACTGATACTGGTTGTCTTGATGGGTGTGATGGGTTGGGCGGAGCATGAGGGCCTTTCAAGAAGTTTGATTGGCCCTATCTTTTTGTTTTCTACAGTCATGATTTACGCCCTCATTGGCGTAACAGGCAGAACCTCCAACGCTGAAGAATATTACGTTGCTGGTCGCCGCATACCCGCCTTTTACAACGGCATGGCCACCGCCGCAGACTGGATGAGTGCGGCGTCTTTCATCAGTTTGGCCGGCGCACTTTACTTGCAGGGATTCTCGGGCAGTGGCGATCAAGCAGGGGGGTTGGCCTACGTCATGGGGTGGACTGGCGGATTTTGTTTGGTGGCACTCCTCATTGCGCCTCACTTGCGGGCCATGAATTTGTACACCTTGCCAGATTTTTTCAGTCAACGTTTTGGTGGGCACTGGCCAAGGTTGTTGGCGGCATGGTCTGCCATTCTTTGCTCATTCACCTACGTAGTGGCACAAATTTACGGCATTGGCCTGATTGCTTCCCGCTTAACTGGCGTGCAGTTTGAAATTGGTATTTTGCTTGGCTTGGGTGGCGTTTTGCTGTGTTCTTTTTTAGGGGGCATGCGCGCAATTACTTGGACCCAAGTGGCGCAGTACATCATTTTGATGCTGGCATTTTTGATTCCAGTTTCATGGCTGGCTTACAAGCAACTTGACACGCCTTGGGCGCCGTTGGCGTATGGTTCTCAGCTGTCTAAGATTGCCGAACTTGAGCAGAAACTCATTGCCGACCCCTCTGAATTGGCCGTGAGACAAGAGTATTTTCGGCGCGCTGAATCACTGCAGTTAAAACTTGAAAATGTGGCGCAATCGCTGCAAAACGAACAACAAATTTTGGAGCAACAAGTTCGGGATTTAAAGCTTCAAAACGCAGAATTTTCAGTCATTGCTCAAGCGCGGCGAGACTTGCTGGCATTGCCCAAAAATGCGGTTGAAGCCAAGGATATTTGGCAAAAGGCCATGCAAGAGAACTATCTGCGATCCCAACCCCTGAGTGGCATGCCGCTGCATGGCAAGGCTTTCCAAGGTGAGCCTGACGGCACGCCTCAAGAGCAAGTGCAATTTCAGAACTCTCGGATTAATTTTGTTGCGCTCATTTTTTGTCTCATGGCCGGTACCGCAGGGCTGCCGCATTTGATCACTCGCTTTTACACCGTACCTAACGAATCAGAAGCGCGGTTGTCAGTGGCTTGGTCTTTGTTTTTTATTGCCATCTTGTATCTCAGTGCCCCGGCTTTGGCCGTGCTTGTGAAGTTTGAGGTCATGAACAACCTGGTGGGCAGCTCCTTTTCTGAGCTTCCCCATTGGCTTGCTCAGTGGTCAAGGGTTGACAGCGCATTGGTCGAAGTTTCAGATGTGAATCTTGACGGTGTCTTGCAGTTTGGTGAACTCAAGTTAGGAGCCGACATGATCATGTTGGCCAGCCCAGAACTTGCAGGATTGCCCTATGTCATTTCGGGTTTGGTGGCGGCGGGAGGCTTCGCTGCTGCTTTGTCCACAGCAGATGGATTGCTTTTGACCATCAGCAATGCCTTTGTCCATGACATGCGCTTAGGCATGAAAAATGGCATGCAAACCCAAGAGGGTCGTGTGGTTTTGTCAAAGTTCGCGTTGCTGGCGGTTGCCTTGTGCGCAGCATTGGTGGCTGCATGGAAGCCTGCTCAAATTTTGGCTTTGGTCTCAGCTTCTTTTTCTTTGGCTGCATCAGCATTTTTCCCTGGCATGGTGATGGGTATTTTCTGGAAGAAAGCCAGCCGAAAAGGCGTGGTTTTGGGCATGCTTCTCGGCCTTGGCGTCACGCTTTGCTACATGATTCTTAACACGGCAACAGCAAGATCCCTTTTGAACTGGACACCAGAAACCGGTTTATTCCTAGGTATCCAGCCTATTTCTGCCGGTATTTTGGGGGTGCCTGTTGGGTTTTTGGCCATTGTGTTGGGCAGCTGGGCCTGGCCAGATCGACCCAACTCTTTAATGAACCACGATTCAGCCACTCCACCCCTCTATCCGAACCTCTAATTCCTGAGCTATACTAGCGGGCTCACCTTGCTGCACCCCACCCGACGCTGGGGGTAGCTTTTTTAGAACCCAAAAGGTTAAAACCCAAAAGGAGTATCAATGCGTCATTACGAAATCATTTTGCTGATTCATCCGGATCAGAGCGAACAAGTCCCAGCCATGCTGGAGCGCTACAAAGGCATGATCGTTGCCGGTGGTGGAAAAATTCACCGTGTTGAAGACTGGGGTCGTCGTCAGATGGCCTACCAAATTAACAAATTGGGCAAAGCCCATTACTTGTGCGTGAACATTGAAGCTGATCAGGCTGTGATGGCCGAACTCGAACATGCTTTCAAGTTCAACGATGCTGTTTTGCGTCACTTGACCGTTCTGAAGAAGAAAGCCGATGCAGGCCCATCTTCCATGATGAAGCAAGTCGAGCGCGAAGAAGCTCGCAAAGCCCAACAAGCCGAATTTGCAAACTAACCACATTCGTTAACAGGAGTGACGGAAGAAAACCACCTTGAATTAACCGCTGGTATCGCAGAGCAAAAAGCCATTCGATACACACCGGCTGGATTACCAGTCATAGACTTGGTTCTAGAGCACAGCTCTAGCATGCAAGAAGCGGGAGTTCTCAGACTGGTCAACGCCACAGTGAAAGCTGTCGCCATCGGATCTGTTGCAGAGCGAATTCAAACCCAGCCAGTTGGCAGCGTTTGGAAATTCAGCGGTTTTTTGGCCACACCCAAAAACGGAAAAAATGTGATTCTGCATATTCAAGAATTCAAGACACTTTAATTTTCAGGAGGCCCCA
This sequence comes from Comamonadaceae bacterium, assembly GCA_027488115.1. Classification (GTDB taxonomy): domain Bacteria; phylum Pseudomonadota; class Gammaproteobacteria; order Burkholderiales; family Burkholderiaceae_C; genus Limnohabitans_A. The sequence continues at coordinate 65,135 of JAIYCG010000002.1, forward strand.
TGGCCACTTTCAAAAAATTTAACAAAGACAAGCGCCCCAAGCGCAACACCCAGTCACTGCTGTTCAAGCGCAAGCGTTTCTGCCGCTTCACAGTGACAGGCGTGGAGGAGATTGATTACAAAGACGTCGACACATTGCGCGACTTCATTGCTGAAAACGGCAAAATCATTCCAGCACGCTTGACAGGCACGCGCGCCATTTACCAGCGCCAATTGAACACCGCCATCAAGCGCGCTCGCTTCTTGGCCATGTTGCCTTACAGCGACCAGCACAAAGTTTAAGGAGATCAACCATGCAAATTATTCTGCTCGATAAGGTTGTGAACCTTGGCAATTTGGGTGAAATCGTTAAAGTTAAAGACGGTTACGCTCGCAACTTCCTCATCCCCTCCGGACGTGCACGTCGCGCCACTGAAGCCAACAAAGCTGAATTCGAAGCTCGCCGTGTCGAACTGGAAAAGGCAGCAGCAGCCAAGTTGGCTGAAGCTCAAGCGCAAGGCGAAAAATTGGCGGGTGCAGTGGTTAAAATCACTCAAAAGGCTGGCGTTGACGGTCGTTTGTTTGGTTCAGTCACCAACCACGACATCGCTGAAGAGTTGAACAAAGCCGGTTACGGTTTGGCCAAAGCACAAATCCGCATGCCCAATGGCCCCATCAAAACTGTGAGCGAATCGTCAGTTTCTGTGGCATTGCACACAGATGTGGTGGTTGAAGTTACCGTTTCTGTTTACGGCGAAACAGCTTAATTTTTAAGCTATTCACGAAGCCGCCCGTCGAATGACTGGCGGCTTTTTCTTTTTTCACGAATACATACTGTTTATTCACAAGACTTTCTTCACTTACCAAGGACTTATCCACAGGCTTGTCCCATGACCAAAGTTCCAGCAGTGCGTAAGATCGAGGATTCAAAATAGAGCGTCCATGTCAGCACTTTTTTCTCCTCAGTCTCACTCTGAATCCGAATTGGGTTTCAGCGCTGTCAGTCAAGATCAACAAATTGCACAACTGCGTGTGCCGCCTCACTCTATTGAGGCTGAGTCAAGTGTGCTCGGTGGCTTGTTGCTGGACAACACAGCGTGGGACCGAATGGGGGACTTGCTGACAGACAATGATTTCTATCGGCATGAACACAAGCTTATTTTTTCGGCCATTTCAACCCTGATCAACAACTCTAAACCGGCCGATGTCATTACGGTGTACGAGCAGTTGCAAAATCAAGGCAAAGCAGAGGGCATGGGAGGCTTGGGCTATCTCAACTCCTTGGCTCAGTACGTGCCAAGTGCGAGCAACATCAGGCGCTATGCAGAAATTGTTCGCGAGAGGTCCATTCTTCGCAAGTTGGTCACGGCCAGCGATGAAATTGCAACCAATGCGTTTAGCCCTCAAGGTCGTCCCGTCGAAAGAATCCTAGACGAAGCCGAACAAAAGATTTTCAATATCGGTGAAGAAGGCTCGCGCATGAAGCAGGGCTTTCAATCCATGGACACCTTGGTGGTCGACCTCATGGACCGGGTACAAGAAATGGCCGACAACCCCAATGACATCACAGGGGTGCCCACTGGATTTTACGATTTAGATCGCATGACTTCAGGTTTGCAGGCGGGCGACTTGGTGGTCTTGGCTGCTCGCCCCTCCATGGGCAAAACGGCATTTGCCATCAACATTGCCGAGCACGTTGCTTTGAATGAAGGTTTGCCTGTGGCTGTGTTTTCAATGGAGATGGGTGCTGCGCAATTGGCTGTTCGCGTGGTGGGCTCCATTGGACGCATTGATCAAGGACACTTGCGTACTGGCAAGCTCACTGATGAAGAATGGCCTCGCCTTACGGATGCCATTGAGCGCCTAAGAACAGTCTCACTGCACATTGATGAAACCGCTGGCCTGACCAGCAGTGAACTGCGCGCCAACGCACGTCGCTTAGCGCGCAAGTGTGGCAAGTTAGGCTTGATCGTGGTGGATTACTTGCAGCTTATGACGGGCTCATCCGGCGGCGATGGTGAAAACCGAGCCACTGAGTTGGGCGAAATTTCCAGGGGCCTCAAAATGCTGGCCAAAGAACTGCAGTGCCCTGTCATTGCTTTGTCTCAGCTCAATCGGGGTGTTGAGCAAAGAACCGACAAGCGTCCCATGATGAGTGACTTGCGGGAGTCCGGTGCCATTGAGCAAGATGCCGACATCATCATGTTCATCTACCGTGATGATTACTACAACAAAGACTCTAAAGATCCTGGTGTCGCAGAAATCATCATCGGCAAACAGCGAAACGGCCCCACCGGAGCCGTCCGCTTGACCTTCTTGAAACCACTGACGCGCTTTGAAAGCTTGGCTTCCAGTGGCGACAGTGGTGATTATTGACAAAGACGGCCGTGGCGATAGCCACCAAGCTACTCTTCCTGTTTGTTTAGAGCACCTCGCTGGCAAAGTCTGCCAGTCGTGAACGCTCTCCGCGTGCCAATGTGATGTGACCGCCATGAGCCCATCCTTTGAATCGATCGACAGCGTAAGTCAGGCCGGATGAACCTTCCGTCAGGTAGGGCGTATCGATCTGTGCCAAGTTACCCATGCAGATGATCTTGGTGCCAGGGCCTGCACGCGTGATCAATGTTTTCATTTGCTTGGGCGTTAAGTTTTGTGCCTCGTCGATGATCACGTATTTGTTCATGAAAGTTCTGCCGCGCATGAAGTTCATACTTTTGATCTTGATGCGACTTCGAATTAACTCATTGGTGGCTGCACGTCCCCATTCGCCGGCATTGCCGCCGTCGCCTTTGGCCAAAAACTCTAAGTTGTCGTCCAAGGCGCCCATCCACGGGCCCATTTTTTCTTCTTCAGTACCTGGCAGAAAGCCAATGTCTTCGCCCACGCTGACCGTGGCCCGCGTCATGATAATTTCTGTGTAGCGTCGATCGTCCAAGACTTGCGTCAGACCCGCAGCCAATGCCATCAAAGTTTTGCCAGTTCCTGCCGTACCCGCCAAGGTGACAAAGTCAATCTCTGGATCGGTCAGCATGTTCATGGCAAAGTTTTGTTCGCGGTTGCGAGTGACCACACCCCAAACGGCATTTTTGGCATGCCCGAAATCTTTGAGTGTTTTCAGGACGGCGGTTTTGCCACGGATTTCCGTGACACGGGCGTACAAGCTGGGCTCTCCCGGAGCTTCCAAGAAAACAAACTGATTGATAAGCAGGCTAGGGACAAGGGGGCCGCTGAATCGGTAGAAAGTGTGACTGCCTTGCTGCCAACTTTCAATGGCTTTGCCATGCCGATTCCAAAAATCGGCAGGCAATGCCAAAGCGCCTGAATACATCAGGTCGCCGTCTTCCAATACCTTGTCATTTTGATAGTCTTCTGCCGCCAGTCCCAAGGCTCTGGCTTTGACTCGCATGTTGATGTCCTTAGACACCAGCACCACTTCACGAGGCGTGTGCAATTTGCACAAGGCTTGAACTACTCCCAATATTTGGTTGTCTGCCTTACCCTGTGGCAAACTCATTGGCAGGCTGACGTCCATCATTTGGGTTTGGAAAAACAATTTTCCGCTTGAGTCAATGTAACCCGTTGCATTGAGGGGCAAGCCTTGCTTCATGTCTGAGCCAGGCGATGCCGCCAGTGCGTCTAAAAATCGACTGGTTTGACGAGCATTGCGCGCTACCTCGGTCATGCCCTTTTTGTGGCTGTCCAATTCTTCCAAAACGATCATCGGCAGGTAAACGTCGTGCTCTTCAAATTGGAACAGGCACATGGGATCGTGCATCAACACGTTGGTGTCAAGAACGAACAGTTTGGTGGGGCCATTCTTCTTTTTGACGGGCTTGGTTTTTTTGTTGCTTGCAACGACTGACAAACTCACAGGCGCAGGTTCATGCGCAGATACCGAGGAGCTTTGGACAAGCTCTTTCAAATCGGCTGAAACTTTTTTAGCGGGGGTTTTTTTAGAGGCAGTATCTCGAGGCAGGTTAACGACTTGAGGACCGGCTATTTTTTCAGATTTGGCAATTGCTTGGGCAGAGATCAAGCTTGCACGTTGTGTGGGAGCGGGGGGCAATGGCATAAAACGAAGCCTCAGAGGTGATGGTGGAAACTTTGATGCAAAGAAAAAGCCGCCTTGAGGCCGAGGCGGCTTGATTTTTAGAACAAGAATAAACGGGGCTGGATTTCAGCTTCATGTTGCCATTATGCTGCTTTTTTGAGAGCCTTTACAGCTTTTAAAACTTCTTCTACATGACCTGGGACTTTCAGGCCGCGCCACTCTTCTTTGACGAGGCCGTCGGGGCCAATCAGGAAGGTACTCCGTTCGATGCCTTTGACTTTTTTGCCGTACATGATTTTGTTTTTGACAACACCAAACATGTGACACATTTTCTCTTCTGTGTCTGCAATCAGCTCAAAGGGCAGTTCAAGTTTTGTTTTGAAGTCGTCATGTGACTTCATATTGTCACGAGAAACACCAAAAACTGTAGCGCCAGCCTTGGCGAAGTCTTTGTATTTGTCGCGGAATTGCATGGCTTCTGTAGTGCAACCAGGCGTGTTGTCCTTCGGGTAGAAGTACAAAATCATGATTTTTCCGTTGTGGGATGTGTTCGAAACCTTCAAGCCGCCCGTTGCGTTTGCTTCAAATTCAGGAAGGGGTTTGTTAACAACGATCGCCATAGAACTAATCTCACGTGACAGAAATGAACCGCATGGCCAGTCATCCCCCTAAGGAAATTAGCTGCGGCGGCAATCCAACATTTTAAACCGAAACCCTGTGAGTTTCTATTTTTTCAGAACATTAGTTCCGAAAACAGTTTCAGGTAGGAGTCACGGGAATCAAGGCCAAAACCACATGCCTGCCCTCTCCAGCCAAGACATTGAAAGTTCGGCAAGCAGCTCCGTTGTCCATGGTTTCCAAACCAATTCGGCTTTGAAATAGCCCTTGGAGTAGCTTAGGGGAGGGAAATTGTATGCGTCGCCCGCTGCCAAATAGAACCAATTCTGGCGAAAAGGCCAGGAGTTCGTCGAAGGAGGCCTGTGTCAGCGATTCGAAGCTTTGGGCTGACCATATTTGCGGGCCTTGAACGGAGCACAAGAGAAGGGGGCCAACTTGGATTTTTCCATTCACCACCACTCCTTCGTCGCTGTAACTTTGAATGGAGAAGCCGTTGCTGGCATCTGGATGAAGTTTCATGCTGGATAGTTTCTTAAAAGGGGCCAGTTCTGTGGTCAAATTATAGGTTTTCCCAAGCGACAACACCCCTCGGAGGGATTTTGAAAACTATCCAAAAATCAGCCAAACTTGCCAACGTTTGTTATGACATTCGCGGCCCCATCATGGACCGCGCTAGACAGATGGAAGAAGATGGGCACAAAATCATCAAACTCAACATCGGCAATTTAGCACCGTTTGGTTTCGACGCGCCTGAGGAAATTCAGCAGGACATGATTCGAAACTTGCCCAACTCAGCCGGCTATTCGGATAGCAAAGGTATTTTTGGTGCCCGCAAAGCCGTCATGCACGAGACCCAAAAGCAGGGTATCAAGGGCGTATCGCTTGACGACATTTATTTGGGAAACGGCGCCAGCGAATTGATCGTGATGGCCACCAATGGATTGCTAGACAATGGTGACGAATTATTGTTACCCGCACCCGACTATCCATTGTGGACTGCGGCTGCCAGTTTATCGGGCGGCACACCTGTCCACTACATCTGCGACGAGGCCAATGGTTGGATGCCCAATTTGGCAGACATTCGTTCCAAAATAACTCCCAAGACCAAGGGCATTGTGGTCATCAACCCCAACAACCCCACCGGTGCTTTGTACAGCGATGAAATTCTTCAAGGCATTGTCGATATCGCCAGAAAGAATGGCTTGGTGATCTTTGCTGACGAGGTTTATGACAAAGTTCTGTACGATGGTGTGAAGCACACGCCCATGGCCAGCTTGAGTCAAGATGTTTTAACGCTTACTTTCAACTCGTTGTCAAAAAGTTATCGCTCTTGTGGCTATCGGGCGGGCTGGATGATTGTGACCGGCGACAAGCGATCTGCACAAGACTACATTGAAGGGCTGAACATGTTGTCCAACATGCGCCTGTGTGCCAATGTGCCGGGTCAGTGGGCCATTCAAACAGCGCTGGGTGGTCATCAAAGCATCAATGAATTGGTCAATGAAGGGGGACGTTTGCGCAAACAGCGTGACCTTGCACATGAACTCATCAATGCTATTCCAGGCGTGTCTTGCGTGAAGCCTCAAGCCGCGCTGTACATGTTCCCCAAGCTCGATGCTCAAATTTATCCCATCAAGGATGATCAGCAATTCTTCCTTGAAATGTTGCAAGAAACCAAGGTGATGCTGGTTCAGGGGACGGGCTTCAATTGGGTCGCTCCAGATCACTTCAGAATTGTGTTCTTGCCCCATTTGGACGATTTGCGAGAGGCCATCAATCGCATGGCCAAGTTTTTAGATAAGGCGCGTCAGAGTTTTGGAACCGCGGTCTAAGTGAGAAAAAAATGAAACCGATTCAAGTTGGCCTGTTAGGCATGGGTACTGTGGGCAGTGGCACCTTCAATGTGCTGCAGCGCAATCAAGAGGAAATCAAACGCCGTGCAGGTCGTGGTATCGAAATCACCATGGTTGCCGATTTAGATGTTGCCAAAGCGCAATCATTGTCAGGGCCTCATGTGAAGGTGGTCAGTGATGCCCGCCAAATCATTGCCAACCCTGACATCGACATCGTCGTCGAGCTCATTGGTGGTTATGGCATTGCCAAAGCCTTGGTATTGGAAGCGATTTCAGCTGGCAAGCACGTCGTGACCGCCAACAAAGCCTTATTGGCCGTTCACGGAACCGAAATTTTTGCAGCAGCCCATGCCAAAGGTGTGATGGTTGCTTTTGAAGCAGCTGTTGCGGGTGGTATACCCATCATCAAGGCTTTGCGAGAAGGTTTGACTGCTAACAGAATTCAATGGGTCGCTGGCATTATCAATGGCACTACCAATTTCATTCTGTCCGAAATGCGTGAAAAGGGCTTGGACTTCGCCGATGTGCTCAAAGAGGCGCAGCGTTTAGGGTATGCAGAGGCTGACCCCACCTTTGACATTGAAGGGGTAGATGCTGCTCACAAAGCCACCCTAATGAGCGCCTTGGCGTTTGGCATTCCAGTCCAGTTTGACAAAGCCTACATTGAGGGTATTACCAAGCTGGGCGCGGCTGATATCAAATACGCCGAGCAACTGGGCTATCGCATCAAGTTGTTGGGCATGACCAAACGCACAGACGCTGGCATTGAGTTGCGCGTTCACCCGAGCTTAGTGCCCACACAACGCTTGATTGCCAATGTAGAAGGTGCGATGAATGCGGTCATGGTGCACGGTGATGCAGTGGGAACCACGCTTTACTACGGCAAGGGTGCGGGCTCGGAGCCAACAGCCAGTGCCGTGATCGCCGATTTGGTCGACATCACACGCTTGCACACGGCCGACCCTTTGAACAGGGTGCCGCACTTGGCGTTCCAACCTGATGCCATGAGTACCCTGAAAATTTTGCCCATGACAGAAGTTGTCACCAGCTATTACCTGCGTTTGCGCGTGGCCGATGAAGCCGGTGTTTTGGCCAAACTCACAGGACTCTTGGCCCAAGCCAACATTAGCATCGATGCTGTGATTCAGCGTGAGGCCGACCAAGTCAGTCAAGCTGGTGAAAATCAAACCGACGTGATCATTCTCACGCACGATACCGTTGAAGGCAAGATGAACGAAGTGTTGGCGCACATGCAAGCATTGCCAACCGTGATGGCTCCCATTACAAAAATTCGCAAGGAAGAACTGAACTGATGCGTTACTTGTCCACTCGCGGTCATGCAGATCGCAAAAGGTTTTGTGAAATTTTGTTAGAGGGCTTGGCCCCCGATGGCGGTTTGTATCTGCCTGAGGCCTACCCCCAAATTTCTTCAACGCAGTTGGGCCATTTGCGACAAGTCTTTAAAACGCAGGGCTATGCCGCCTTGGCTTACGAAGTGCTTTCTTTGTTCATTGATGACATTCCTCCGCTTGATTTGAAAGCCTTGTGCCAGAAAACCTACACCGAGGCCATTTTTGGAACGCCTGAAATTGTTCCCATCAAGGTCCTTAAAACCAATGCTGCACCTGGCGCAGTTGTTTACTTAGAGGCTCTTTCTAATGGGCCTACCTTGGCCTTCAAAGACATGGCCATGCAGTTACTAGGCAATTTGTTTGAATACGAACTCACGCGTCGAAATGCAGAGCTCAATATTTTGGGTGCCACTTCAGGCGACACTGGCAGCGCTGCCGAGTACGCCATGCGCGGAAAAAAAGGCGTGCGGGTTTTCATGACCAGCCCTGAAGGTCGCATGAGTCCTTTTCAGCAAGCGCAAATGTTCAGCTTGCTCGATGCCAACATCCACAACATTGCCATTGAAGGTGTGTTCGACGACTGCCAAGACATTGTGAAGGCCGTTAGCAACGATTTGGAGTTCAAACGAAAGTACAAAATTGGCACGGTCAATTCCATCAACTGGGCTCGCTTGTTGGCCCAGGTTGTTTACTACTTTGCGGGTTACTTTCAAGCCACCCAACACGATGCACAAAAAGTCAGCTTCAGTGTGCCAAGTGGCAACTTTGGCAATGTGTGCGCAGGCCATGTAGCCCGCATGATGGGACTCCCCATTGCGCAACTCATTGTGGCCACGAATGAAAATGATGTGCTCGACGAGTTTTTCAGAACAGGTGTATACCGCGTTCGAGGCACTGCAGATACACACGAAACTTCCAGCCCGTCCATGGACATTTCCAAAGCCAGCAACTTTGAACGCTTTGTGTTTGATTTGCTGCAACGCGATGCTGCCAGAGTCAAAAATTTATTCCACGATCAACTGAACCAAACGGGTCGGTTCGATTTAGGGCAAGACCCGCTTTTTGCGCAAGCCAAAATCAAGTTTGGCTTTTTGAGCGGCAAAAGCACCCATGCAGATCGACTTCAAACCATTCAAAATGTTTTTGCTGAGAATCACATCATGATTGATACACACACAGCAGATGGCTTGAAAGTTGCCGTGCCTCTGGCTCAACCTGATGTTCCTATGCTGGTGTTAGAAACAGCCTTGCCCATTAAGTTTGCAGCAACCCTGGTGGAAGCTCTGGGCCGTGAGCCTGATCGTCCCCCTAAATTTGAAGGCATTGAAGCTTTACCTAAGCGCGTTGTCCTTATGCCCAAATCGGTAGACGCCGTTAAAGCCTATATCGTTCAACATTGCGACTGAGCTTATGACCACCGAAAAGGCTTCAATACGTGCCCCCTTAATGTCTTTGGACGAAGCGCTCAGCTTGGTCCTCAAAGATGTCACGGTTTTGAGCCAAACTGATTGGGTCAACACCTTCGAAGCCGATGGACGTGTTTTGTCGCAAGACTTGGTATCAGGTTTACAAGTACCGCCGCAAGACAATTCTTCAATGGATGGCTATGCTGTTCGCATTGAAGATGTCACGGCTTTGGGTTCGTGCTTGAAGGTGACGCAGCGAATTCCAGCGGGTCAGCATGGCCATGCCTTGAATCAGGGAGAAGCCGCTCGAATTTTCACAGGCGCTCCCATTCCACCTGGCGCCAACGCGGTGATCATGCAAGAGGATACGACAGTTTCAAAGAGCGCAAACTCTGAATCTGAGGTGCCAGAAATTGTAGTCAATGCTCTACCTGTCTTGGGGCAATGGATTCGCCGCAGTGGTGAAGACGTTACCCAAGGCGCGGTGGTTCTGCCTCAAGGCACTCGGCTTGATCCTGCCGCTCTAGGGTTGGCAGCCAGCATTGGCTTGGCCAAGTTGCAAGTGACAAGAAAACCGCGCGTTGCTTTGTTCTCTACAGGTGATGAATTGGTCATGCCGGGTGATGTTTTGCCCGAAAACATGCGGCCAGGTGCCATTTACAACTCCAACCGTTTTTTCTTGCGTGCCTTGCTCGTTCGCCTTGGCTGTGAAGTCACTGATTTGGGCATCGTGCCAGACAAATTGGAGGCCACATTGTCAGTTTTGCAAGATGCGGCTTCCCACCATGATTTGGTCTTGACCAGCGGCGGCGTCTCGGTGGGAGAAGAGGATCATGTGAAACCAGCCGTTGAGGCATTGGGCGGTTTGAATTTGTGGCAAATCTCAATGAAGCCAGGCAAGCCTTTCGCGTTCGGATTTCTCAAAGCTCAAGCCTCGAATCAGCGTGCTTTTTTCATGGGCCTACCCGGCAACCCAGTGTCAAGCTTTGTCACTTTTCAATTGCTGGTCAGACCTTTCTTGTTGGCACTGCAAGGCGTGTCGCGCTTACAGACTGAACCCCTTAGCTTGGAGGCTCACTTTGACTTGCCAAAACCCGACAAGCGCCGAGAGTTTTTACGCGTGAAGCGAAACGCTCAGGGCGGTCTCGACATTTTTCCGAACCAAAGTTCTGGCGTCTTAACCTCGGTGGTGTGGGGGGATGGTGTGGTCGATAACCCTGGGTCCAATCCAATCAAGGCAGGAGATTGGGTGCGTTTTTACCCCTTCTCTGAGTGGCTTCAATGAAAATCACCATTCGTTACTTTGCGTCTTTGCGGGAGTCCTTGGGCCAATCCCATGAGGAACTGGTCACCGAAGCAAAAAATGCGGGTCAAGTTCGCGACGTCTTGTTGTCAAGGGGTGGCGCATATGCTTGCTTAAGTCGTGACCGTTCTGTCAGAATTGCTTTGAATCAGGTCATGGTGAACGAAGACGCGCTCATTCACGATAATGCCGAATTGGCCTTCTTCCCCCCTGTCACTGGAGGGTAAAAAGTGAGCGCACGTGTTCTGATTCAAACCGAAGACTTCGATGTGTCGCATGTCTTGCAACAGCTTCGAGCGGGTGACCTCAGGGTGGGCGCCATTTGCAGTTTTGTGGGAACTGTGCGCGACACCCGCATGCTTTCTGGACAAGCCAATGATGAAATCGTCACCATGGAGCTTGAGCACTATCCAAGCATGACGGAATCAGCCATTGAGGCCATGATCGATGAAGCCCATCAGCGTTTTGATTTTTACCAGGCCCAGGTCATACACCGCGTCGGTATCTTGAAGCCAGCCGATCAAATTGTTCTGGTGGCAGTTTCGTCGGCGCACCGAGGAGAGAGCTTCAAGGCATGTGAATTCTTGATGGACTACCTCAAAACGCAGGCACCTTTCTGGAAAAAGGAAACCACACCTGAAGGGGCGAAGTGGGTTGATGCGCGGGTCAGTGATGACGCGGCTTTAGCACGCTGGGGCATCCAGTCCCGCAATTGGGGCTAGATTCAAAGTGGGTCAGTGTCTGTAGCTTGGGCGCTCAGACTGAAGTGTTTCCACTTGCTCTGCGCGTTGAGAAAAGTCAGGCTGCTGCCATTGCGCCTTTTTAAGTGACTGCTCGATGAGGTGCAACAAACCATGCAGCAGGGCTGCCTGCAGATTGAATTCACAAGATGCACCACTTGCACTGGTACCACTTTTATCTTGAAATAACAAGTTCAGCCCACCACTGCTGTGAAGATTGAGCTGGACATCCGTGACCAGCATGGGTATTTCGCCCAGAGGCAAGTTGAGGTTGTCTGAAACAAATGGGGTAGAAAAGTCAGCTTTGGAGAGAAAGTTCTCACGCTTCAGTTCTGCCAACATTTGCTGCGCAGTGGTGTCTGTGGCCATGACCTGTGGATCTCGTGCTTCAAGTTGAACCACAGAGGCTTGCAAATGAGGCAGCAAGCGCAAGGTCATGGCCCGGGTAAGCCACAGTCTGAATTCTTGGTTGTCCTGGTTGCTGACCCTAAGCGCCAAGCGATCTTGACGTTCGTCATATTGGACTGACATCTGATGAATGTTCATCGGCCTATTTTAGGGCCAGAGTGGGTGAGCTCGGTTGATTTGACCCGGGCTCTTGAAAAATAGACACATTGGCCCAAACTATTTGCCAATAGGAGTTTTCGATGCGAATGGACAAACTAACCACTAAGTTTCAAGAAGCACTTGGCGATGCACAGAGTCTGGCATTGGGCAAAGACCACGCGTACATAGACCCTGCGCACGTCTTGTTGGCCATGCTGCAGCAGCAAGATGGACCGAAGGCCTTGCTGCAAAGGGCTGGCGTCAACATGACTTCGCTCATGTCGGCCGCCCATGCAGCCGTAGAACGCTTGCCACAAGTCACGGGTCAGGACCAAGTTCAAGTGGGGCCTGAGTTGGTCAAGTTGTTGCAGGCCGCCGAAAAGGAATCGATCAAAAGGGGCGATGCATTTGTTGCCAGTGAACTCTTTTTGTTAGCCCTGACAGACGGCAAGTCAGAATTGACCCGAACGGTCAAGGCAGCAGGTTTAAGTCGTCAATCATTAGAAGCCGCAGTCGATGCCGTTCGAGGAGGACAAAACGTGAACAGTGCTGACGCAGAGGGCCAAAGAGAATCTCTCAAAAAATACTGCTTGGACTTAACAGAGCGGGCTCGCATGGGCAAGCTGGACCCCGTGATTGGACGCGATGACGAAATACGTCGAGCCATTCAGGTCTTGCAGCGCCGAACCAAAAACAACCCTGTTCTGATTGGTGAACCAGGTGTTGGCAAAACCGCTATCGTGGAGGGCTTGGCCCAGCGCATTGTGGCGGGTGAGGTGCCCGATTCTCTGAAAGGCAAACGGGTTTTGTCTTTGGACATGGCTTCATTGCTAGCGGGCGCCAAATTTCGGGGAGAATTTGAAGAACGGCTGAAGTCAGTGCTGAACGAGTTGGCCAAAGATGAAGGACAGACCATCGTCTTCATTGACGAATTGCACACCATGGTGGGCGCCGGTAAGGCTGAAGGTGCGATGGACGCAGGTAACATGCTGAAACCAGCCTTAGCCCGCGGCGAGTTGCACTGTGTGGGTGCAACCACCCTTGACGAATACCGCAAATACATCGAAAAAGACGCAGCACTTGAGCGCCGTTTTCAAAAGATTTTGGTGGGTGAGCCCAGTGTTGAGGCCACCATTGCCATCTTGCGAGGTTTGCAAGAAAAGTATGAAATTCACCACGGCGTTGACATCACAGACCCCGCCATTGTGGCAGCGGCGGAACTCAGCCACCGCTACATCACAGACCGGTTCTTACCCGACAAAGCGATCGATTTGATCGATGAGGCTGCCTCAAAAATAAAAATCGAAATTGACTCAAAACCTGAAGTGATCGACAAGTTAGACAGGCGCTTGATTCAGCTTCAAATTGAACGTGAAGCAGTCAAAAAAGAAACCGATGAAGCCTCACAAAAACGACTGGGTCTGATTGAAGAAGAAATTGTCAGTCTCAAAAAACAAGCCGCTGATTTGGAAGAAATTTGGAAGACTGAAAAAGCCCAGGCTCAGGGCAGTCAAAACGTTCGAGAGAAAATTGACCAACTGCGTCAGCAAATAGAAGAGCTCACACGCAAAGGCGATTTCAATAAAGTGGCCGAGCTGCAATATGGCAAGTTGCCAGAGCTCGAAAAGCTTCTGAAAGAAACACAAGCCAATGAGCTGAATCCTGCAGCTGGCGCTGCCCCACGCCTATTGCGAACCCAAGTGGGCGCAGAAGAAATAGCTGAGGTTGTCAGCCGTGCAACGGGCATTCCAGTGTCAAAAATGATGCAAGGTGAGCGCGAAAAACTGTTGCAAATGGAAGTTAAATTGCACGAGCGCGTGGTGGGTCAAGACGAAGCCATTACAGCTGTTTCTCATGCCATTCGCCGTTCTCGCTCTGGCTTGTCCGATCCGCAAAGACCCACAGGCTCCTTTTTATTCTTGGGTCCAACGGGTGTCGGCAAAACCGAGTTGTGTAAAGCACTGGCTGGGTTCTTGTTTGACAGTGAAGATCATCTCATTCGCATCGACATGAGTGAGTTCATGGAAAAGCACTCTGTGGCTCGTCTTATTGGTGCGCCGCCGGGTTATGTTGGCTATGAAGAGGGCGGTTACTTGACTGAAGCGGTGCGCCGCAAGCCTTACTCGGTGCTGCTCTTGGATGAAGTTGAAAAGGCCCATCCAGATGTGTTCAATGTGCTGTTGCAGGTGCTTGACGATGGACGGCTTACGGATGGACAAGGTCGCACCGTTGACTTTAAAAACACTGTGATCGTGATGACCTCCAACATCGGCTCGCATTTGATTCAGGCCATGGTGGGTGAACCCAACGAGGACATCAAAGAAGCCGTTTGGGGCGAACTTAAAAATCATTTCCGACCAGAGTTTTTAAACCGAATAGACGAAACGGTGGTGTTCCACAGCCTAGACGCCAAGCACATCGAATCAATTGCCAAAATTCAATTGAAAATTTTGGAAGCTCGATTGGCCAAAATGGACTTGCATTTACAAGTTTCAACGGCGTCATTGGCGGAGTTGGCCAAGGTGGGATTCGATCCTATTTTTGGCGCACGCCCTCTGAAGCGCGCTGTTCAGCAACGGATTGAAAATCCTTTGTCCAAACTGCTTTTGGAGGGTAAGTTCTTGCCTAAGTCCGTTATTCCTGTTGATGTTGACCCAGTCAATGAGCCTGGCGTCTTTAAATTCGATCGGGTTGTGAATTAAAGAAGCAGGCAGGGGGTGATGTCATTGGCGCTTTGAAAGTATCATGCGGCTTCACTGTACGAGGCCTTATGAGCGATCTCAAAGTCAAATTGAAAGAAACTGATTCAAACCCACAGTTGGGTGGGCATCTCTTGGTAGAGTGCCTCATTGAACAAGGGGTGACCCACGCGTTTGGTGTTCCGGGGGAAAGCTATTTGGCTGTCCTAGATGGTTTTCACAAGTACCAAGATCAAATTCAATTTGTGACATGCCGGCAAGAAGGCGGAGCCGCTTTCATGGCAGATGCACAGGGCCGTTTAATGGGCCATCCTGGCGTTTGTTTTGTCACCAGAGGCCCAGGCGCTACCAACGCCTCTATAGGCGTTCACACAGCTTTTCAGGACTCAACCCCCATGGTTTTGTTTGTGGGGGACGTAGCCTCTGACACCCGCGACCGCGAAGCCTTTCAAGAAGTCGACTTTTGCTCCTTCTTCGGCCCGAGCACCAAAGGCATGGCGAAGCGCGTAGAGCGAATCGACGATGCCAAACGCATCCCTGAATACGTGGCACGCGCTTTTGCCACTGCCATGAACGGGCGGCCTGGACCGGTGGTGCTTGTATTGCCCGAAGACATGCTGACCCATGAAGTGTCTTCTCGGCCTCTCCCTAAATTGACATCCGTGGAGGCCTGGAGCGATCCTGGCAGCCTGCGTCAACTTCGCGAAATGCTGTTGTCTGCCAAAAAACCGTTTGTCATTGCGGGGGGAGGCGGGTGGACCCCACAGTCAGCACAGGCGCTTCAGCGTTTTGCTGAAAATTGGCAATTGCCCGTTGGCAATGCCTTTCGCTTTCAAGATACGTTTGACAATTTCCATCCCCTTTATGCCGGAGATGTTGGCATTGGCATCAACCCAAAATTGTCGCAGCGAATCAAAGACAGCGACTTGATCATTGCCATTGGCCCTCGTTTGGGTGAAATGACCACCAGCGGTTACACCTTGTTGGAGGTTCCAAAGCCTAAGCAAAAGTTGGTTCACATTCACGCCAGCGCCGAAGAGTTGAATCGCGTTTACCACGCTGATTTGGCCATTTGTGCCACCATGAACGCTGCAGCTCGCAGCCTAGAAGTTCTGACTGCGCCATCCAGTTTGCCTTGGTCTGATTGGGCCGCGCAAGCCAACACAGACTATCTTGCCAACACACAGCCGCAAGCTTTAGCAGGGTTGCCAGCCGACTCTGAGAATGGCCTTGTCAACATGCCAGAAGTGATTGCAGTGCTTCAGCGCCATCTACCAGCAGATGCAGTTTTGACCAATGGCGCTGGCAACTTTGCAAGTTGGGTTCACCGTTATTACAAGCACCATGGTCTTAGCAAGGGTTTCAAAACGCAATTGGCGCCTACGGTGGGTGCCATGGGTTACGGTGTGCCGTCCGGCATTGCTGCGGCCCTTCTGACAGGGCGCGTTGTTTTTACCATTGCAGGCGATGGTGATTTTCTGATGAATGGACAAGAGCTTGCGACCGCCGCACAACACGGTGCCAAATCAATTGTGGTGCTATTGAACAACGGCATGTATGGCACGATCAGAATGCACCAAGAGCGAGATTTCCCAACGCACAACATGGGGTCACACTTGAATAATCCGAACTTCGCTCAGTTAGCCAAAGCCTATGGCTATGAGGGTGTGCGCATTTCAAAGACAGAAGAGTTCGAACCTGCACTGAAGGCCGCATTGGCGTGCAAACAAGGTACATTGATTGAAATCATGCTGGACCCCGAAGCCATTACAACCCGCGGAACTTTGTCGGCTATTACACAAAATGCATTGAAGTCAAAGTAAGTTTCAATCCGAAAAAAAGCCGGGTTGACCCGGCTTTTTTCATTTGAAAACCACTGAATTACTTCAAGTGCTTGCCGATCAGGCCGGCCAATTCAAACATGGTGACTTGCGCTTTGCCGAAAATGGCTTTGAGCTTGTCATCAGCATTGATGTTGCGCTTGTTAACCGCGTCTTGCAGACCATGCTTCTTGATGTAGACCCACAACTTGCTCACGACTTCAGTACGTGGCAGAGGGGCTGCACCCACCACAGCAGCCAAAGCGGCGCTAGGTGTCAAAGCCTTCATGAAAGCAGCGTTAGGAGTACGCTTCTTTGCAGGTGCTTTTTTTGCTGCTGGCTTTTTGGCTGGAGCAGCTTTCTTCGCTGGCGCAGCTTTTTTAGCCGGCGCAGCTTTCTTTGCAGGCGCAGCTGTTTTTGCTACGGGTTTTTTGGCGGGTGCTGCTTTCTTTGCAGGAGCAGCTTTTTTTGCCGGGGTTTTTTTTGCAGTTGCCATTTTGAAATTCCTTAAGTCGGAAGTTGGTTCGCAGCCGGAAACGTATTTATCCGGCTGAGCGCATGCTACTGGAGAAAGTGTATGTTTCCAAGGGGAAATCAAGTTTTTTTAAGCATGTTGTTGCAGATAGCCCTCTCGAGTGAGATTGGCCATTTGACAGGTGTTTCACATTCAGAGCTTGATAGACCTCTTCAGACGAACTGCATCTTTGAAATTAGTTTTCATGATGCGAAAAACAAATGCATTGCATTGCAACAAAATTTCTCAATATGAGAGATAAATTTTTATAATGAGAAATAAGCGTCATAAGTTGTTGTTAAGATTGATAAAAATATTTGTCTTATATAAGACATAAGATATTTCCATGGTCTTATATAAGACATAGAATTCAGGCAGCGCCAAATGTTCCGTTGATAGATTTGGCCAAAACTTCAACCACTCTTAAGGAAATCTTCATGCCACAAAATATCATTGAGCAACTCAGCCGAGAACAACAGATTGCTGCTCTAGAAAAAGATTGGGCCACCAACCCCCGTTGGAAAGGCATCAAACGGGGCTATTCAGCTACTGATGTGGTGCGCTTGCGAGGATCTTTTCCCATCGAGCACACTCTGGCTCGCCGCGGTGCTGAAAAATTGTGGGACTTGCTTCACACAGAGGACTACATCAACTGCTTGGGCGCACTGACAGGTGGTCAAGCCATGCAACAAGTGAAAGCTGGCATCAAGGCCATCTACTTGTCTGGCTGGCAAGTTGCAGCTGACAACAACTCATACGCGTCAATGTACCCCGATCAATCTTTGTATCCAGTGGACTCTGTGCCTAAGGTTGTCGAGCGCATCAACAACAGCTTCCGCCGTGCGGATGAAATTCAATGGTCCAAAGGCACCAACCCTGGCGACAAAGAGTACACCGATTACTTCGCGCCCATCGTGGCCGACGCTGAAGCCGGTTTCGGTGGTGTGTTGAATGCCTTTGAATTGATGAAGGCCATGATTGCTGCGGGCGCTGGCGGCGTTCACTTTGAAGACCAATTGGCATCTGTGAAAAAGTGCGGCCACATGGGCGGCAAAGTTTTGGTGCCCACCACAGAGGCTTGTCAAAAATTGATTGCAGCCCGCATGGCGGCTGACGTTTGCGGCGTTCCCACATTGGTCATTGCACGAACCGATGCAGAAGCTGCTGATTTGCTCACCAGCGATTACGATGAAAACGACAAGCCTTTCCTGACGGGCGAGCGCACTGCAGAAGGTTTCTACAAAACCAAGAAAGGCATGGAGCAAGCCATTAGCCGTGCAGTGGCTTATGCTGAATACGCCGACTTGGTGTGGTGTGAAACAGGCACACCCGATTTGGAATTTGCGCGCAAATTTGCGGAAGCCGTTCACAAGAAGCACCCTGGCAAATTGTTGGCCTACAACTGCTCACCCTCTTTCAACTGGAAGAAAAACTTGGACGATGCCACCATCGCCAAATTCCAAAAAGAACTCGGCGCCATGGGTTACAAGTACCAGTTCATCACATTGGCTGGCATTCACTCCATGTGGTACAACATGTTCGACTTGGCTCAAGCCTACGTTCAGCGCGGCATGTCTGCCTACGTTGAGAAGGTGCAAGAGCCCGAATTTGCAGCGCGCGATCGAGGTTACTCCTTCGTATCGCACCAGCAAGAAGTGGGTACGGGTTACTTCGACGAAGTGACCACCGTCATTCAAGGCGGCCGCTCTAGCGTCACGGCTTTGACCGGTTCGACTGAAGAAGAACAGTTCCACTGATCGAAAACACCTCAGGCAGAGCGTAAAATCTGGCCTGAGCGTTTGAAAACGCGGCAATTGCCGCGTTTTTCATTTCTGGCGCCAACTTGGCGCCTTTCCTTTTTTCAGTTCGAACATGGTTCAGATCACACTTCCAGACGGTTCATTGCGTGAGTTTCCCGGCCCCGTCACCGTGGCAGAGGTTGCCGCATCTATTGGCGCAGGCTTGGCTAAAGCTGCTTTGGCTGGCAAGGTGGATGGCAAAGTGGTGGACACGAGTTTCACCATTGCCGATCACGCACAGCTTGCCATCATCACGGGCAAAGATGCTGATGGCTTGGAGGTGGTTCGTCATTCAACGGCGCACTTGCTGGCTTATGCTGTGAAAGATTTGTACCCAGATGCGCAGGTCACCATTGGCCCCGTGATTGAGAATGGTTTTTACTACGACTTTTCCTACAGCCGCCCCTTCACCTTGGACGACTTGGTCGCCATTGAAAAACGCATGACAGATTTGGCCAACAAAGATGAGCCCGTGGTTCGTCGTGTGTTACCACGTGATGAAGCTGTGGCGTATTTCAAAGGCATGGGCGAGCACTACAAGGCTGAAATCATTGGCAGCATTCCTTCCAATGAAGATGTGAGCTTGTACAAAGAGGGCACGTTCGAAGACTTGTGCCGCGGCCCTCACGTCCCCAGCACTGGCAAGCTCAAGCATTTCAAGTTGATGAAGGTTGCCGGTGCTTATTGGCGTGGCGACAGTAAAAACGAAATGTTGCAACGCATTTATGGTACGGCCTGGACCAGCAAAGACGATTTGCAAAACTACCTGACCCAATTGGAAGAGGCAGAAAAGCGCGATCACCGCAAATTAGGCCGTGAGCTTGATTTGTTCCACATTGATGAGCATGCACCCGGCTTGGTGTTCTGGCACCCCAAGGGATGGACTGTCTGGCAAAAAGTAGAGCAGTACATGCGAGCTGTTTACCAAGACAACGGCTACCAAGAAGTCAAAGGACCGCAAATCATTGACAAGTCCTTGTGGGAAAAAACAGGTCACTGGGACAAGTACCGCGACAACATGTTCACAACTGAGTCTGAAAAGCGTGATTACGCTTTGAAGCCCATGAACTGCCCAGGCCACATCTTGATTTTCAAGCAGGGAATGAAGAGCTACCGCGATTTGCCGTTGCGCTATGGTGAGTTTGGTCAGTGTCACCGCAATGAGCCCACAGGTGGCTTGCACGGCATCATGCGAGTTCGCGGCTTCACGCAAGACGATGGCCACATTTTTTGTACCGAAGACCAAATCTTGGCTGAAAGCGTTAATTTCACCTCGCTCTTGCAAAAGGTCTACAAAGACTTTGGCTTTACCGACATCATTTACAAAGTGGCTACCCGTCCAGCGCAGCGCATTGGTTCCGATGAAATTTGGGACAAAGCTGAACATGCCTTGATGGAAAGCCTTCGTGCGTCCAACTGTGATTTTGAAATCGCCCCAGGTGATGGTGCTTTCTACGGTCCCAAAATTGAATACACACTGAAAGATGCCATTGGCCGCCAGTGGCAGTGCGGCACCATTCAGGTCGACTTCTCCATGGCTGAGCGCCTCGATGCTGAGTATGTGGGCGAGGACGGCAACCGCCACCGCCCCGTCATGCTGCATCGCGCAATCGTGGGCAGCATGGAACGATTTATCGGAATTTTGATCGAGCAGCATGCCGGCGCCTTGCCAGTTTGGCTTGCGCCAACGCAGGTGGTTGTATGCAACATTACCGATTCTCAGGCCGATTACTGTCGCGAAATTGCCCAAAAAATGCAAAAACTGGCGGGAAATCAAGGCCTTAGGGTCGATTTAGACCTCCGGAACGAGAAAATCACGTATAAAATACGCGAGCATTCATTGCAGAAGCCGCCTTA
>JAIYCG010000029.1 GCA_027488115.1 Comamonadaceae bacterium
CGGCCCCAACGGCAAACAAATCGACCACGCCAAACTGCAGCGCACCATCAAAACGGCCATGCGCATGCTCGACAACGTGATCGACATCAACTACTACGCCGTCAAAAAAGCGCGTGACTCTAATATGCGTCACCGCCCTGTGGGCTTGGGCCTCATGGGCTTCCAAGACGCGCTGTACCAAATGCGCGTGCCTTACGCTTCCCAAGAAGCCGTGCAGTTTGCCGACACTTCCATGGAAGCCATCTGCTACTACGCATACTGGGCCTCCACCGAGTTGGCTGCCGAGCGCGGCAAGTACTCTAGCTACAAAGGTTCTTTGTGGGATCAGGGCATCTTGCCTTTGGACACCCTCGACCTGTTGCAACAAGCTCGCGGCGGCTATGTTGAAGTCGATCGCAGCAGCACCATGGACTGGGATGCCCTGCGCAAGAAGATTGCCAAAGACGGCATGCGCAATTCCAACTGCGTGGCCATTGCGCCTACCGCCACCATCTCCAACATCATTGGTGTGGACGCTTGTATCGAGCCTTGCTTCGGCAATCTGTCGGTCAAGTCCAACTTGTCTGGCGAGTTCACCATCATCAACAGCTACTTGGTGCGCGACTTGAAGCGCCTGGGTCTGTGGGACGATGTCATGGTCATGGACTTGAAGCACTTCGACGGCTCATTGAGCCCCATCGATCGTGTACCCCAAGAAATCAAAGCTTTGTATGCCACCGCTTTTGAAGTGGAAACGACTTGGATTGTGGAAGCTGCTGCACGTCGCCAAAAATGGATTGACCAAGCACAGTCACTCAACATCTACATGTCTGGCGCATCCGGTAAAAAGCTCGATGACACTTATAAGTTGGCATGGTTGCGTGGCCTCAAAACCACTTACTACTTGCGCACCATCAGCGCCACACACGCCGAGAAATCGACTGTGTCCAACAATCAAATGAACGCTGTGTCTTCTGGCGTAGCGTCCGGCGCAAGCACAGCCAACGCATCTGCACCCTCACAGTTTTCTGCAATGCCCGCCACCGATGTCAAGTTCACAGCCATCGATGATGTGGATTGCGAAGCTTGCCAATGATTTTTTAAATTTCCAAATTCAAAAATTTATTCAAGAGATCACCATTGAGAAATCATCGCGAAGAAAATTGAAGCGAACTTCGAACAGAAATTCAAAACAAGACGATGCAAAAGCACAACACTTCTTCGCGTGATTTCATTTCTTTTCAAAACATTGCTTTGCAATTTGTACGCAAGCTTTCATAATTCAAATATTGGAAATTTCTATGTTGTCTTGGGACGATTCATCTAAACCTGCATTGCAACCTGCAATGCCAAGCTTCCCCCCAAGTGGTCCATCTGCCGACCGCTTCGCTGATCTGTCTTCTTTCAACACTGCTGCTAGCATCAGCACTTCAAGCCCCATCATGTCTGCCGCGGTTGCACCACAAGCAGCAACATCCGGCGCAGCACGCCGCGTGAATGCTGCAGACAAGCGCATCATCAATGGCCAAACCGATGTCAACCAGTTGGTGCCCTTCAAATACAAATGGGCTTGGGAAAAATACCTCGCTACCTGCGCCAACCATTGGATGCCGCAAGAAGTGAACATGACCCGCGACATTGCCCTTTGGAAAGACCCCAACGGTTTGACTGAAGACGAGCGCCGTTTGGTCAAGCGCAATTTAGGTTTCTTTGTAACGGCCGACTCATTGGCGGCCAACAACATCACCTTGGGTACCTATCGCCACATCACAGCGCCTGAGTGCCGCCAGTTCTTGTTGCGTCAGGCCTTTGAAGAAGCCATTCACACCCACGCCTACCAGTACATCACTGAATCTTTGGGCTTGGACGAAAGCGAAATTTTCAACGCTTACAACGAAGTGCAGTCCATCCGCGACAAAGACGAGTTCCTGATTCCGTTCATTCACGCCATCATGGATCCGCACTTCAAAACGGGTACCCAAGAAACAGATCAAACCCTTTTGAAGTCGCTCATCGTGTTTGCTTGCCTCATGGAAGGCTTGTTCTTCTACGTAGGCTTCACGCAAATTTTGGCTTTGGGTCGTCAAAACAAAATGACTGGTGCTGCCGAGCAATACCAGTACATCCTGCGCGACGAATCCATGCACTGCAACTTCGGCATCGATTTGATCAACCAGATCAAACTCGAAAATCCCCAGTTGTGGACCGCTGAGTTCAAAGCTGAAATCAATGAGTTGTTCTTGAAAGCCGTTGAACTCGAATACCGTTACGCCGAAGACACCATGCCTCGCGGCGTGCTCGGCCTGAATGCCTCCATGTTCAAAGGCTACCTGCGTTACATCGCCAACCGCCGCGCCACCCAAATCGGCCTGGAAGCCCTCTTCCCCAACGAAGAGAATCCCTTCCCATGGATGAGCGAAATGATTGACTTGAAGAAAGAACGCAATTTCTTCGAGACCCGCGTCATTGAATACCAGTCGGGCGGCGCCCTGTCTTGGGACTAAACCTTCACACATGACGTTCCTGTTTAAACCTCACACCACGACCGCGCTCAGCGGCGCTGGGGTGAGGTTTTCCCCCATTCAAGGTGTTGAGATTCAATCTCAGCGCCTTGAATCGCTTTGCGGCTCCAACATTCGCAAAGTGTTTCCCTCTGTTGATTTTTCTAATTGATCAAGGAGAAAAAAATCATGGCAACTGCAAAAAAAGCGGCACCCAAAAAAGTCGAAGAAAAAAAAGCAGCCCCTAAAAAGGCCGTAGTGAAGAAAGCCGC
>JAIYCG010000032.1 GCA_027488115.1 Comamonadaceae bacterium
ATACCGAGTTTGTCTGACACACAGCGGAAGGAGTCCATCGGATTGGTTCAGCGGACGTGGCCATGGCGGTCTTCCTTGGCACTATCTTCGCCCAGTTCACCGCGCGCCTGCTGCAGCACGGTCCAGCCACCGTGCAAGGCGAGCGCCGCCATCAGGCTTGCCACCGCAAGATCAGGCCAAGCCGATCCAGTGCCAAACACGCCCAAGGCGGCGATGAACACGGCAAGGTTGCCGATGGCGTCGTTGCGAGAGCATAGCCACACGCTTCGCATGTTGGCATCGCCTTCTCGGAAGGCATAGAGCATCCAAGCCACTGCGATGTTGGCGACCAGTGCCACGAGTGCTATTGCACCCATTGTGGTGGCCAGAGGCATGCCGCCGTTCCACACCGACCACAGTGCTGCACTTAGCACATACAGGCCAAAACCCATCATGCTCAAGGCTTTGAGCATGGCGGCGCGCGCCCGCCATGCCAGCGCCGAAGCAAGCACCGCGAGCGACACCGCGTAGTTCATTGCGTCGCCCGCAAAATCGACCGCGTCTGCCAGCAAAGAAAGTGACCCAGACTGAACGCCAGCCACGATCTCGACCAGGAACATCGCGGCATTGACCAAGAGGGCAATCCAGAGGATCTTGCGGTAACGGGCCAGGTTGACAATGGCATCAAGTTTGGGTGCGACATGGTCACAGCAGTGGGTGGACATGGGTTTTCCTTTCAATTCTTGCATTAGAAACCCTGGAGCCGCTACAGTGTCAAATACTTATTTAAAGCAGGACCATCTAATGCAGATAAAGGAACTTGCCCTCGCCACCGGCGTGGATGTCGAAACCATCCGTTACTACGAAAAACAGGGCTTGATGCCCACGCATGGCGTCTAACTTTTTCGAAAACAAGCGCGAGCCCCAAGCCAAGCGTCTAACTTTTGGGTGCAAAATGACACGGCTCAACGCAAATTTGGATGTTTTGGCTGGAAAGTTACATAATGTAACTTTTGGGGTTATTGCACGAAATATTACACGTTTAATAAAAACACCTATAAGTCGTTGATTTATATAGATTTTTGACGAGCCTGGATTTCTGTTAATCCGTAGGTCCCTGGTTCGAGCCCAGGTCGAGGAGCCAAATAAAAGAACCCCTTAAGTAGCAATGCTAAAGGGGTTTTTCTTTGGGCTAAGACATCAAGCAGCCAATGCTCTCGGTGCAATTTTAGGGTTCCTCTTAAACTTCATCTCGGCAGCCCAAAGATCCAAGGCTTCTTGCATGCGAAGCCAGCTCTCTGGTGTGCCTCCAACAGCACGAGCAATGCGAATAGCCATCTCTGCTGTAACAGACTTTCTTTCGTGCAACAAATCTGAGACAGTTTGACGACTGACCATCAAGCGAGCTGCCAATTCAGTTTGCGTCCAGCCAAGTTCTGGCAACACATCTTCTCGCAGAACCGCGCCAGGGTGTGTGGGCATGCGGTTGGGATTTCGTAAAGACCTCATCAGTGATAGTCCTCCAAGTTAACGTTAATGGCATCATCGCCTTCAAACTCAAATGTGATTCGCCAATTTCCTGTTACAGATACTGCAAACTCATCTTTCCGAATGCCCTTGAGCTGGTGAAATTTGTAGCCAGGCAAATTCATGTCATCTGGCTGTTTGGATGCATCCAATCGATCCAACATACGCTCTATACGTCCTGCATATTGAGCAGGAATACTTTTAAGGCTGCCTTTTGTAAAGAAGAGTTCTAGGCCTTTGTGTTTAAACGAGATGATCATTGTGATTCATTGTAAACACTCAATTGACACTGTCAAGTACTTGTTGACAATGAAATATAACCTTGTACAGATGGCTTATTAGGTGTTCAGAATCTGAGCACCCGTTACTCGTCTAGAGCAGTTCAAGCATCAAGCGATGGACGTTTTGTTAAAAATTCAGGAAATATGCAGTTACACAGTTTATTGCACATCAATTTTTTATGGCTTGTAAACCGCATAAAACAAGCGTAGTTTGAAGAAACAGTTTTCTGTTAATCCGTAGGTCCCTGGTTCGAGCCCAGGTCGAGGAGCCAAAATAAAAAACCCCTTTTGCATGATTGCATCTGGGGTTTTTCTTTTTGCCAAGAAAGGCTGATCAGCTTAGCGCTGCCTTGCTCAGAAAAATGCCATCGTTCGTACTTCAATACTTTCGCGTTTCAAGGCATCGGGCGCTGTATCCGGGTGCTCGAAAGCCGAATGCCCCATGAACCGACAACGTCCGTCGGTGGCTGAGTCATAAGTTTTGAGCAACAACGCATGGTGTGCCTCCATGAATGGAAAGTACATCCATCGGTGTTTGGGCGAGTGTCGCATGACGTAAATTTCGCCCGTTCTGTCCAAGTATTTGAGCTCCATGCGCAGCATATCGCCATCGTCGTGTGTCGATGCATCGCACATGGCCAAGGGCAACTCCTCAACCCGCTGGTACAACGGCTTCCAGACGTTGTAAAAAGCTACGCGGCCTTGCAACAACTGTGGGGCGTCATCAGGCAGGATGTCTTGGACCCTTTGAGGCCCACTCTTGACCGTATAGTCGCTGTGAACCAGTAAAACGGCAGGTCTTTGGACTTCCGTTTGTTGCTTCAAATCGGCGGGCAATCGCTGCCTGATGGTGTGATCAAACACCTCCACCCGCTTTGCTCCCGTGTGGGCCTTCACAAAATCCACAACCTGCTGATAGAACACCAGCTTGACTTTCGCTTCATCGGCAAACTCCTTGAAAGAGGGATCAAAGTCGTGCAACTCAAAGCCCTCTTTGTCCAGATGAATGTCATGGCGTAGAGGCCACGCATCGTGAATTGCTACTTCTTGCGCGTCCGTTCCAGGGGGATTGAGCTTCACGCTCGGATCTGGCTCGTAAAAATAATAATCTGGTGGCTTGCCATTGTCCTCAGAGTAATTCAAAGTCGCTCGGACAGAATGCAATTCGGTCATGTGTAATATCAATTCGTTTTTTGAGTAGTGAAGCCTTCGTACACCATCGTGTTTTGCCAACAAGGAAGTGACTCGATGTCCTGCTGCATCCAGCGGGTCAGATTTTTGTGAGGGCCTAAGGGTAACTTTTGCCAACCACGCAAATGCATGGGCGAGGCCAAGGCGATGTCCGCAATGGTGACATGATCACCACACACAAAGCGGCTTGATGCCAGGCGTTTGTCCAAAATACCCGCCAGCTTGTGAAACTGAGCTTCCTGCGCCCTCAGGACTTCGGGATCGGCTGCACCTCCCAGCAATGGTTTGACGCAATTTTCCACTAAAAAGACATAGCAGCTTGGAAACCAACTTGAAGACTCCTACAGCAACCAGCGGTTGATGTCGGCACGCGTTTTCAAATCTTGGGGATACGCCGATGCATGGCCAGTTTTGTCTGCTGCATACTGCAAGATGGCGTTGGACTCCCAAAGCTCCAAATCGCCGTCCACCATAGCGGGCAGAGAAGCATTGGGATTCAGACTGATAAAGGGTTCCAGTTTTTGCTCTCCCTTGAAGTAGTCAACGTGCACCAACTCATAGGGGGTACCCATCAGCTGCAATCCAGCCAACACTTTTTTGCAATTGACGGTAATCGGGTCTGCGTGAATTCTCATGTTGTCTCCATTTTTTGTGTGGTTTAATTTGCTGTCGCCTGTTCAGTTTAAAAATTGAAACCTGTCAAAACAACTGCTGTAATGCAAATCAATTGTTTATGAATCAAGAACAATGACCATGCACAAACCACAGCAACGGCCAATTTCCACCGACATGCTTGCAGCTTTCCTGAAGGTGGCAGAATGTCGCAGCGTCAGTCAGGCTGCTGAATCCTTGGATGTAGCCAAAAGCCTAATTAGCAAACGCATCGCTCAATTAGAGGAGCGACTTGAAACCACACTTTTCAGCAGAAGCACCCGCAAAGTCGCGCTAACGCCAGCTGGAGAAACCTATGTGGACTATGCAAAAAGGGCGCTGGCCGAGGTGTCCGATGGCATGGAACGCGTGCGCTCCCTGAGAACAGAGCTAAGCGGCACTTTGCGATTGACTGCGCCGGTTTCCTGGGGACAGCGCGTTTTGGCTAAGCACCTGCCCGAATTTCTCAAAATGCACCCGAGCCTAGAGATCGATCTCATGTTGAACGACCGCATGATGGACATGGCCACCGAGCGCATCGATGTCGCTTTGCGTTGGTCCAGCCACTCTCACAGGGAGCGTCACGGCACACCCCTGACTGAAATCAAATGGTTTTTGACTGCAGCTCCAGCTTACGTTCACCAATACGGCCAGCCCGCAGAGCCCTTAGAACTGAACGATCACGCCTGCTTGTATTACCGTCGCGACAATACGGATGATCACTGGACCTTGCTGCACAAGCTTGACGCAAAACAAAGTGCCCCTAGCAATGTAGAAGTCAAGGTGGGTGGACGATACCGTGTTGACAATCCAGAAGCCGTGCTGGAATCGGCTACAGCTGGCATGGGCATCGCGCTGTTGCCCGACTACCTTTGCGTCCAAGCCATCGAAAAAGGCAACTTGGTCAAGGTCCTAACAGCTTGGACCCCACTCACCAAGTTTGGCACCCACATCGTTGCACTTTGCCCACCTGATCGAAAAAAAATCTCTCGCAATCAGGCCCTGATTGATTACCTGCAGCACGCCTTGTCCAAAGACCAATGACTCCCTAAACGCCCAGTGCAGCTCAAGGGGTTTTCTTCGAGTTTTGAGATCAAGCCGCAATTGGAATCGGACAGAATAAACAGCTTTGATATGATTTAGTTTTACTATTTTGTGGTGAACAGTTGATTTTTCCGACTGACCTAGCTTCGTTCCTAGAATTGTTGCGTCTGCACGGCGACGAGGCCTACGGACTCATCTTCGCTTTCGCTGCGTCGCACAGTCTGCTGCTAACTCTGTTTGCCGGTTATGCCTCCAGCACAGGATCTCTTGATCTTGGCACCCTGGTTGCCGTGGTTTGGGCTGGCAGTTTTTTAGGGGATACCATCCGCTTCGGAATTGGACGATTCTTCGGCACACAATGGCTCTCACCCTTTCCAAGACTTCAACGCACCAGTCAATTGGTTGTGCGATTGGTAGATCGCTACTATGTTTGGCTCATTCTGTTCCATCGTTATCCGCATGGAATTCGGGGTGTTGCTGGCTTTGCCTACGGAATGTCGAGGCTTTCCTGGCCCCTATTTCTGGCATTCAATTTCGTTGCGGCCGGACTTTGGTCTGGTGCCGTTCTTTCAGCTGGCCATGCATTTGGGCAAATTTCAGAGAAACTGTTAAACGATGCTTTTGCCGGCATAGGCACAGTCATGCTGATTGTCTTTCTCGGTCTGTCATGGGTATTAAGTCAAAAACTTGAACGTGTAGCCGAGCGAAGCTAAACCTCAGCAAAAGTCTTGAGGCCGCGCAATGGGCCTAATTTGTACTCTAGAACCCACGCTAGATTTGATACATGATATGGGTGGCAATCAAGTTTTCAACGACACAGCTTGATGAAGGACAGGTTTCACACCCCAAGCTTGTTCAGGTTCAAAATTGGGGATGACTTAAACAGTTGATCCAAAGAATCAAGCCATGCCAGCGCAGGGGTTTTTTGAATGGGATCACCATGGTTATATCCATAGGTCATCAAGATCACAGGGCAGCCTGCCGCGTCAGCTGCTTGGGCGTCGTTGCTAGAGTCACCCACCATCAAAGTTTGCCCCGGACTGCTCCCCAAAGCTTCGCATGTTTTAAGAAGAGGCAATGGATCTGGTTTTTTTCGCTCAAAACTGTCACCTCCAAAAATTTTTTCAAAGTAATTTGAAAGGCCTTTGTCGTTTAGAAGTGGCGTTGCAAATGAAACTGGTTTGTTGGTCAGGCAAGCCATCGGCAAGCCTAGGGCCTTGAATTGTTCAAGACCTTCGATCACACCTGGAAAGACTTTGGAAAACTCGCCGTTGATGCTCAGATAATGATGCTCATAGCGCTTCCACACGGGCGTGAACAATTGCTCAACTTCTTGTGCATTCCCCGCCACTTCTGGCAATGTCAGTTGATTTTTGAGCACATTGCGAATAAGGTGCTCGGAGCCTTTGCCAATGCTGCGTTCAATGAGGGTGCGATTGGCGATTGGAATGTGCAAGTCTGCAAGGGCACGATTCAGTGCTACTTCAAAGTCGCCAATGGTATCGACCAGGGTGCCGTCTAGGTCAATCATGACGGCTTGCAAATTTAAATTTTTCATGACGTCTTGATCAAATTTAGGAGACAGTGGCTTTCAGCTTCTATCGAAATACTTTTGTAAATCTTGATCAAGCACAGCACATCCCAGAATTTTAAACATTCTTTCGCGAAGCTCCTTATTTGCAGCATAACCAAACTTTTCATTTTCAAAGTTGGCAAGGATGTTTCTCAAATTTCTGGAGCACGCTCAGTCTCCTACCTAGCCAAATGGAAGAAGGTATGTTCATAATGGTGGCAAGAAAAGCCATTGGTACTTTATGAGGAGTTCAATCCATGACTGTTATTTACGAAAAGCGCACTTACGACGTCAAAGTTGGAGAGATGCAACAAGTCAAGCAACTTTATTCAACAGAAGGCTGGCCCGCCCTTATTTCTGGTGGCTTTGACAACAAACTCATTGGTTATTTTGTAAGTGATACAGGCAATCTTCACCAACTCATTCACCTCTGGCGTTTTGACAACGACGCCGACAGGCGAGACTTTTGGGCAAGACTCTTCGCTGATGAATCCTTCATGTCTTTCGCTAAAAAAATTCGCCCACTCATTCATGCGCAGAACGTCCAGTTGATGCTGGCTGCGCCTTGGGGGCCGCATCCTTGATACAAGCCAACACTTTCATCAGTTTTAAAAGTACTCCATATGATTTATAAAAACCTAGGTCAAAGCCCCTTGAAAGTTTCTCGCATCTGCCTTGGAACCATGATGTTTGCAGACCAAACAAGCTTGTCAGAGGCACGCAGCATCGTTGATCATGCGCAGCAAAATGGATGCAACTTCATCGACACCGCAGATGTTTATAGCTTTGGAAAATCAGAAGTGATGACGGGCGAATTGATCAAAGCCAGTCGAAACAAGTGGATTTTGGCCAGCAAAGTCGGCAACAGCATGTCAGACAATGTCAATGAGCGAAATTACTCGAGAGCCTGGATGTTGCGCGCGTGCGAAGACAGCTTAAGTCGCTTGCAAACTGACCACTTAGACATCTATTACATGCACCGCGATTTCAACGGCTTGCACCTTGAAGAACCCTTGCGCGCCATTGAATCCTTGCTGCGCGATGGCAAAATTCGTTATTGGGGTTTGTCTAATTTCAGAGGTTGGCGCATTGCAGAGGTCATGCGCTTGTGCCAGCAATTGAACATGCCCGCCCCTGTGGTGTGCCAGCCTTATTACAATTTGCTTAACCGGTTGCCAGAGGTTGAAATATTGGAAGCTTGCAACCATTACGGCATGGGCGTTGCATCCTATAGCCCAATTGCCAGAGGTATCCTGACTGGCAAATATGCACCCGGAGCGGCCCCCCTTCCCCACAGTCGATTGGCGCGCGGTGACAAACGTATTCTTGAAACCGAGTACCGCAAAGAGTCTTTAGAAATTGCTCAAAAGCTCAGCGCGCGTTGCGAAGAAAAAGGCGTTCAACTCTCGCACTTCGCGCTGGCTTGGGTTTTGGCAAACCGAACAGTGACTTCGGTCATTGGTGGACCCCGCACTTTGACGCAGTGGCAAGACTATTGGGGCGCCCTAGAAGTTAACATCACGCCCGAAGACGAAGACTTTGTGAACCAACTTGTCTCACCAGGCCACCCCTCAACACCAGGGTACAACGATCCGTCATATCCACTTGCAGCACGATGTGATGCGTGATGCCCTGTCAACCTGTTAAATGCATAGCCCTTATTTGTCCTTTGATTTAAGGAAATAGAAGCTTTTTAGAAGTCGATAGCTTTCAGTCACTTTTACAATACCTTAAACGTAGCCCAAAAGTGAGAATTCTATGAAAGCAATCTTTGGTGTTTTTTTGATGACAGTGACTCTTGCTGTCAACGCTGCCGACGATCAAGCCAAAGCATCAGTGCAGGCAAGCAAACCTGCGCTCACAGTGAATGTTGTTACCCCAACACAGCTTGAGATCAACCAGCAAGTGATGGCCAATGGCTCCCTCTCGGCCTGGCAAGAGGCTGTCATTGGCGCTGAAGCCAATGGTTTAAAAATTACCGAAGTGCGCGTCAACGTGGGTGACCGCGTGAAGCAAGGCGAAGTCATTGCCGTATTGCAATCAGACACTTTAAAAGCAGAATTGGCCCAAGCTGAAGGCTCCTTGGCGGAGGCTATGGCCAGTGCCTTAGAAGCACGTGTGCAAACAGATAGAGCAAAATCGCTGCAACAGCAGGGATTTTTTAGCAATGCACAATTAAGCCAAGCGATGGCAAACGATGCCATTGCCCAAGCTCGTGTTCAATCGGCACGTGCTTCAGTTCAATTGCAAACTGTTAGATTGTCCCAAACTCAGGTCAAGTCACCCGATGCGGGCGTCATTTCTAGCCGTCAAGCCACGGTGGGTAGCGTAGTCAATGCGGGCACAGAGTTATTTCGACTCATTCGGCAAGGCCGACTTGAATGGCGCGCCGAAGTCAATGCGTCTGATCTTGGTCGAATTAAAGTTGGCTCTCCTGTGAAAGTGACCGCTGCCAGCGGGCAAGTGTTACAAGGCATGGTTCGCATGGTGGCACCGTCTGTGGATGCACAAACCCGCAATGCCTTGGTGTACGTTGACTTGTCGGATCAAATTGGCTCTGCCCGAGCAGGCATGTATGCCAAAGGTGAAATTGTGCTGGGTCAAAGCAAGGCCATGACTGTGCCTCAAACTGCTGTGGTTGTAAGAGACGGTTTCAGTTACGTTTATACCGTGGGTTCTGACAGCAAAGTGACACAAACCAAAGTTCAAACAGGACGTTTGAGCGGTGATCGACAAGAAATACTCAGTGGCTTGAAATCAGATGAGCGAGTGGTCGTCAGCGGAGGCGCTTTTCTAAACTCAGGAGACACAGTGCGCGTGGTCAATACAGTTCCTGCTTCCAAATAAAAGGCAGACACGATGTTGAACGTCTCCTCTTGGTCCATCAAAAACCCTATCCCAGCGGTCATGCTGTTTGTACTGCTCACAGTAGCTGGACTCATTGCATTTGGTTCTATGAAGGTGCAGAACTTTCCAGATCTAGACCTGCCCACCATTACCGTGACTGCCAACTTGCCAGGTGCAGCGCCTACCCAGCTAGAAACCGATGTGGCCCGCAAGCTTGAAAATGCTTTGGCCCCCTTACAAGGTTTGAAACACATCACGACCAAAGTGCAAGATGGCGTCGCGTCCATCACAGCCGAGTTCCGCATGGAAAAGCCCGTGCAAGAAGCTGTGGACGATGTGCGCTCGGCCATCCAAAGTGTGAGAGCCGATTTGCCTGGCGAATTGCGCGACCCCATTGTGCAAAAAATCAACCTTGCAGGCACGCCAGTCCTGGCCTACACCGTGCGCTCAAGCCGCATGGACGACGAAGCTTTGTCGTGGCTTGTAGACAAGGAAATTACACGCAAACTACTGTCCTTGCGCGGTGTGGGTGCCGTGAACCGCGTTGGTGGCGTCACTCGCGAGGTTCATGTTGCGCTTGATGTCAACCGATTACAGTCGTTGGGCATGACTGCGGCCGAAGTGTCACGCCAACTCAAACAAGTTCAACAAGAAGGCTCTGGTGGGCGCATGGATTTGGGCGTGGGCGAACAAGCCGTGCGCACATTGGCCACAGTCAAAACTGCCCAAGAGCTCGGACAGATTGAGCTGGCCACTTCGCGTGGCACGCGAGTTCGATTGGACCAAGTGGCCACAGTCAGCGACACCCTAGCAGAACCGCGTTCTGCTGCAAGCCTCAACGGCACACCCGTGGTGGGTTTTGAGGTAGTGCGAAGCAAGGGCGAAAGTGAAGTGGCAGTAGGCCGCCTTGTACGCAAAGCTTTGGCAGATTTTCGGATTCAAAACCCCGACATCGAAATCACAGAGTCATTTGATTTTGTAACGCCTGTTGAAGAAGAATATTCCAGCTCTTTGATCCTGCTTTATGAAGGGGCAATTTTGGCGGTGCTGGTGGTGTGGTTGTTTCTGCGTGACTTACGAGCCACCTTTGTTTCAGCCGTTGCTTTACCTTTGTCAGTTATTCCTGCTTTCATTGGTATGGCGTATTTGGGCTTCTCAATCAATGTAGTGACTTTACTGGCCTTGTCCTTGGTCATAGGCGTGCTGGTGGACGATGCCATTGTGGAAGTAGAAAATATCGTGCGCCACCTGCGCATGGGAAAAACGCCTTACCAAGCTGCCATGGAGGCCGCCGATGAAATTGGCTTGGCCGTCATCGCGACCACCTTCACCCTGATTGCGGTGTTCTTGCCCACAGCTTTCATGTCTGGCATTCCTGGCAAGTTTTTCAAGCAATTTGGATGGACGGCTTCACTTGCCGTCTTTGCCTCGCTGGTGGTAGCACGGGTGCTAACGCCCATGATGGCAGCTTATATTCTCAAGCCCATCGTCAAGCCAGAGAAAGAGCCAAAATGGATGACTCGGTACATGGTTTGGGCGGCTTGGTGCATGAAGCACCGCGTTTTAACCATGGTCATGGCCACGCTCTTTTTCATTGGCTCCATCATGTTGGTGCCTCTGTTGCCACAAGGCTTTATTCCACCCGACAACAATTCGCAAACACAGGTTTATGTGGAGTTACCTCCCGGGTCAACGTTGCAACAAACTCAAGCAAGCGCCGAGCAAGCTCGCAAACTTTTAGCAAGTATCAAGGATGTCCAAAGTGTCTACACCACCATCGGGGGCGGTAGCGCAGGTACAGATCCTTTTGCGGGTAACGGCGCTGCCGAAGTCCGCAAGGCCACCTTGACCATTCAACTGACCGAGCGGGGCAAACGTCCACTCAAGCAGCAAATTGAAAATGACATTCGCCATGCGTTACAAAAGTTGCCTGGTGTCAGAACCAAAGTTGGTTTGGGAGGCTCTGGCGAAAAGTATGTTTTGGTGCTCACAGGCGAAGACCCTCAAGCCTTGCAAACTGCAGCCATGGCGGTTGAGAATGACTTGCGAACCATCAATGGCCTAGGCTCTATTGCATCCACCGCTAGCTTAGTGCGCCCAGAAATTGCGGTGCGCCCCGACTTTGCAAAAGCCGCCGATTTGGGCGTCACCAGCGCTGCCATCAGCGACACCCTTCGCGTTGCGACATTGGGCGATTACGACGCGGCCCTGCCCAAGCTCAATCTGTCACAACGACAAGTGCCTATCGTCGTTAAATTAGAAAACGATGCGCGCAAAGAACTAGGCTTGTTAGAACGACTTAACGTCCCTGGAAGTCGTGGCCCAGTCATGCTTGGTCAAATCGCCACCATTGAGTTGGCAAGCGGGCCAGCTGTGATTGACCGCTATGATCGCCAACGCAATGTCAATTTTGAAATTGAATTGTCGGGCATGCCGCTAGGAGATGTAACTCAAGCGGTTCAAAAACTGCCTTCGATCCAAGGCCTGCCACCTGGCGTGAAGGTGGTTGAGATAGGTGATGCTGAAGTGATGGGTGAACTTTTTGCCAGCTTTGGACTGGCCATGACGATTGGCGTGCTGTGCATTTACATTGTGCTGGTGCTGCTGTTCAAAGGCTTTTTGCACCCAGTCACTATTTTGGCTGCGCTGCCACTTTCTCTGGGCGGTGCCTTTGTGGGTTTGTTGATAGCGCAAAAAAGTTTTTCGATGCCCTCGCTCATAGGCTTGATCATGCTGATGGGCATTGCCACCAAAAATTCTATCTTGCTGGTGGAGTACGCCATCGAAGCGCAGCGCGGCAAACCTGCTGAGGGAGATAAACCAGCAGTGCCTGGCATGAGTCGCTGGGACGCCATGCTTGATGCGTGCCACAAACGCGCACGCCCCATTGTGATGACCACTATCGCAATGGGCGCAGGCATGCTGCCCATTGCGGTAGGTTGGGGAGCTGCCGACACCAGCTTCCGCTCCCCCATGGCCATTGCCGTCATTGGTGGACTGATGACCAGCACTGTTCTAAGTTTGCTGGTCATACCCGTGGTGTTTAACTACCTTGATGATTTAGGGCAATGGGTGAAGCGCATGTATTCACGAACCCAAAAGAATGGCCTTGGTGTTACTTCAAAATAGTTTCTAGTTCATTGCCAATTCGTACCTCTTAACTCAAAGCGATGCAATTGAACCTATCAAAAACTGCTTTTGGGGTATTTCTAGTTATTGGCACAACTTTGATTCAGGCCCAAATAAGCAGCTCAAGCCTCAGTTCATCCAAAGCCATGGCACTTATTCCAGAGGGCCCCTTTGCGATGGGCTCCAACCATGGACCTGATGACGAAAAACCTGAACATACGGTCAATCTCAAATCATTTTTCATCGATGTTTTACCAATCACCAATGCCGAGTTTGCTGAGTTTCTAAATAGCCAAGGCTTGAAAAATCAACAGGGCGAAAGCTTTTACGATGACGATGACAACGATGCCAGAATTCACTTTCGTCAGTTGAAATGGCAGGCTGACGATGGCTATGCAAGGCATCCTGTCAACGAAGTAAGTTGGGTCGGTGCACGAGATTACTGTGCTTGGTTGAAAAAGCGCTTGCCCACAGAAGCCGAATGGGAAAAAGCAGCACGCGGAACCGATGGCAGAAAATACCCATGGGGAAATTCAAAGCCACACCAGAAACTGGCCTTTTATGGCGGCGCGTTCAATTCATCGGCACCCGTGGATGCTTTTCCAGAGGGCGCAAGTCCTTATGGAATTTTGGACATGGCTGGCAACCAATGGGAATGGGTGTCTAGCGTCTACAAACCCTACCCCTATCTAATTGACGATGGCAGAGAAAATCTGAAAGCTGGCCCTGTACGCTCAACAAGGGGCGGTGGACATGACTCACAAGAAGATGAATTGACAACAACCCAAAGGGGTAGAAATCTATCTCGAAATCCTAAAGCTGGACATCACAATATTGGTTTTCGCTGCGCAAAGTCCTAGCCACGGATTGCGATCAAGCCTTTGATTTGATGCCTTTCAATTGACTTGGCAACAAAACCTGTACCGATCAATTCATTGACAAAATTTTCCAAGTACACATTGGCTTGGTTTTTCCCAAGTGCTGTGGCAAAGCTGTGGTTGATCGTCATGAAATTTCCTGACAACAGCTTTCCATCAGGTATCTGATGCATTGATTCAATCAAATTGGGTTTGAGGCCAGAGAGCACATCGACTCGAGTTTGATTGAACAGTTCCATTGAAGCAGTAAAGTTTTTTGTTCGAACAATTGACGCATTTTTCAAGGTACTGGTTAAATAAAGTTCATAGCCAGCTTTTTCAGGGGCTGCTATTTTCATGCCGCTTGTATCTACGTCGTCAATGCTCTGCAAACTTGAGTTCTGATGAACAACATATCCCGCTTCAATCTCTGTCATGGCCGGAGAAAATGAAATAGTTTGTGCCCTTGTTTTTTCAATGGCAAGAATAGCGATGTCCCACACGCCCTTGGCTGAATCATCGGCAACTTGCCCAGGCTGCTCATAAATAAGCATCTCTAATTCAACACCTAGTCGTTTGGCTAACTCTTGCATCAAGTCGACACTCACACCGAACAACTCGCCTGAAGCACTTTGCCGTGTCCACAAGGTGTTACCGAGGTTCATACCCGCACGCAATTTTCCCGTCGGAGCCAGCTCCCTTATAGCGTTCAAAGGCATGCAAGAGTCCGTGGTTGCTTCATCGAATATCACCTGCCAAACTGGCAAGTGTGTCTGAAGCAATTTCAATGTGGGAAGGATAGTTGGTGTGATCGCACCCAATCTTCACACTGGCCCCAGCCTTGATGGCCGCACACATTGCCACATTGAATTCAAAGCGAACAAAATGGACAGCAGATGTCTTCTCTTCGTTCTCTCTGTCTAAGTCTTCATCGGCAATGGCATACACCCGAGGATGGCCTTCAACCTCGACAAACATGCGATCTTCAATGCCAATCAGGCGCGCCAGTTCACGTTTGCGTTCATTGATGTCGATGTACTCCAACATCATGGTGGCTTTCCAATTGCCGCCATCTGGCACCAAGGGAGCATAGGCTTCGATTTCGTCTTGAATGCCTTCTTCTTCAAAGATTTTTTCGATGCGAAGCATTTCTTGAATTTGATAGCGAATGGTGGTCTCGCTTTCAAACTGCAAGTTGACATGATCTCCTAGACGGACGCTTCGAAGTTTGCGATGCGCAATGATTTCTGGCTTATGAAGCTTGCGCCATTTGGTGTAGGCTTCCAGAGTCATCAAGCTCTCGGGGGTAATGTGTCCTGTCAATTGCATGTGCAACTCCGTCAATTATTTCAAACCGTATGCTTTTCGAACCAAGGTGAGTGGATGATTGAGTTCGGGAGAACCCAAACCATTCACTTCAAATCCTTGGGCGATATGGTGACCACCTAAGGGGCAATCTGAGCTAATGTAGTCAGGCTTGCTGCCGTCTTTCATAGTGGCCATGGCTTTGAAAACGGGCTTTCCAATTTTCATCGCCATGTCGTGGGAACCTTTTTTCACGCCATAAGTTCCAGCATGACCCGAGCAACGTTCAATGGTGTTGATCTCGGTACCTGGAATCATCTTGAGCATTTCTTCAGTCTTGCGTCCAATGTTTTGGACACGTCCATGGCAAGGAATTTGGTAGCTCACGTTGCCCAATTGTTCCGGAAATTCTGTTTTGAGAAGCCCATCGCGTTTGCGGGCCATGAAATACTCAAAGGGATCCCACATGTGCTCTTTAACCAACTGTGTATCTTCGCAGTCAGGAAACATAAGAGGAATTTCTTGTTTGAACATCAAGGCACAACTGGGCACTGCGGCCATGATCGCAAAGCCATCTTTGGCGTATTTGGCAAGCACTGGAATGTTGGCTTCCTTAGACTCTTTGACTGCGTCAAGGTCTCCGAGTTCGAGCTTGGGCATGCCGCAGCATTTTTCTTTTTCCACAATCACATAAGGGATGTCGTTGTGGTTCAAAATTTTAAGCAAGTCATGGCCAATGCCAGGTTCGTTGTAATTGATGTAGCAGGTCGAGAAAATGGCCACGATACCGGGTGTCTTTTCGCCATCCACGACTTTCAAAGCAGCTGACTCTTCGGCGCTAGAACGAAATTTGCGGGTTGCCAATGAGGGCAGCCAAGCGTTTTGATCCACACCCAATGTCGATTCCATCAAACTTCGGGCCGCTTTGGTTTGATTGATGGCGTTCACTGCCTGCACCACAATGGGAATGCCCGCTAAAGAGCCGTGCGTATCTGTCGAAGCCAAGAAATTTTCTGCAGCACTCACCTCCCCTTTTTTGAATTTGATGGCTTTGGCGCGCAACATGGTGTGCGGAAAATCTAGGTTCCATTCATGAGGTGGCGTGTAGGGACATTTTGTCATGTAGCAGAGATCGCACATGAAGCACTGGTCAACCACTTTCCAGTAGTCTTTTTTGTCGACGCCGTCCACTTCCATGGTCTCGCTTTCGTCCACCAAGTCAAACAAAGTGGGGAACGATCCGCACAAGCTCACGCAGCGGCGACAACCATGACAAATATCGAAGATGCGCTCCAGCTCATTGAAGCAAGATTCTTCGTTGTAGAAGTCTGGATTTTTCCAATCTAATGGGTGTCGTGTTGGGGCTTCCAAATTGCCTTCTTTGGCCACGTGGTTCTCCTAATGTTGATTCGATTTCGCAAACAGTCAATGATTTCTAAAACTGTTTGCGAAATCGCTGCACCCAAGGGGGTGCAGCAAATCGATTCGGTAGAAATTAATCGACCAATTCGTTCAAAGCTTTTTGATAGCGGTTGGCATGTGAACGCTCGGCCTTGGCCAGTGTTTCAAACCAATCGGCAATTTCATCAAAGCCTTCATCACGGGCAGTCTTGGCCATGCCAGGGTACATGTCGGTGTACTCGTGGGTTTCGCCAGCTACTGCGGATGCCAAGTTTTGACGTGTAGAACCAATGGGCAAGCCAGTTGCTGGATCGCCTGACTGCTCGAGGAACTCGAGGTGGCCGTGAGCGTGACCGGTTTCGCCTTCAGCGGTAGAACGGAACAAAGCGGCGACATCGTTCTGACCTTCAACGTCAGCTTTGTTTGCGAAGTACAAATAGCGACGGTTAGCTTGAGACTCGCCTGCGAAGGCGTCTTTCAGGCATTGTTCCGTGCGCGAGCCTTTAAGTGCTGCCATGGTTTATCTCCTTGAATTGAAAAAATGCTTTGACCGGTTTGTCAAAGACTTCACAAGCATAGCCATTACTTGTGGAAGCTTCATTGCATTTATCAATAAGCTTGATTGACCTAAGCTAATTGCCTAGTAATTACCCTAGGTTTAAAGCCGGTTCAGTGGAGCTTCACGGTTGGGTTGGCCTGCTTCGTCAGCAACCTAGCAAGGGTATATAGCGCTGTCTTTAAAAATCCATGAATACTCAGCTCGTGAAGTTTGTACAGCGACATGTACATCAACTTGGCAAAGTAACCTTCTATCATTAAATTTTTGCCAACGATACCCCCCATCATGTTGCCAACTGTACTGAACTTACCAAGAGAAACCAGCGATCCAAAGTCTTTGTAGTGATAAGGCTTTAAGGGCTTTTCCGCAAGTCGTCTTTTGACTTGGTGAAACATATGCGTAGCCTGTTGGTGGGCCGCTTGAGCCCGCGGTGGAACGATGCCACCACGCCCACCCTCTTCATCGGTACAGGGGCATGCAGCACAATCACCCAGCGCAAAAATATCTGGATCTAAACTTGTTTGCAATGTACGGCTAACCACAAGCTGGTTCAACTTGTTGGTCTCTAAGCCTCCAAAATTTTTTAAATAATCAGGCGCCTTCACACCAGCGGCCCACACCACAAGCTCAGAGTCAATTAAATGACCATCAGACAGACGAATGCCCGTGGGCATGACTTCCATCACTTTTGAATTTGTGTGAACTTGCACACCTAATTTTGAGATCAATTGCTCTGTAGCACTAGAGAGGCGAGGATTCAATGCTGGCAAAATTCTGTCAGCCGCTTCAATCAAACTTATTTTCAAATCTTTGTCAGCATCAATGCCATTTAAGCCAAACGCAACAACCTCGCGAGTGGTTCGGTGCAGCTCGGCAGCCAGTTCTACGCCAGTAGCCCCTGCGCCAATGATGACGACGTGGAGTTGGCTTTGTTCAATCAGATCTGTTTGGTGATGCGCACGAATACATACATTCACCATTTTGGAATGAAACAGTTTGGCATCTGTTTGGTTTTCTAATTTCAAGGCGTATTCCTTGACGCCTTTGGTTCCAAAATCATTGCTTAAGCTGCCAATACAAATGACCAAGGTATCGTATGCAATTTTCTGTACGGGGGTCACCGGTTCATTGTTAGCATCGACGTAGGGGGCTAAGTCAATTGTTTTGCTCAAGCGATCTAAGTCTTTCAGCTCTCCTATTCGAAATGTGAAATGATTCCAATGGGCTTGCGCCATGTAGTCAACTTCGTGGTCACCAAAATCCATGCTGCCAGAAGCAATCTCGTGGAGCTTTGGTTTCCAAATATGGGTTCGATTTTTATCGACCAGCGTGACACTGACATCTTTGTCTCGGCGATAGGCCTTGCCAAGACGTGTCGCAAGCTCCAAACCCCCAGCGCCTCCTCCAACAATGACAATTTTATGCATGTGAATTAGGCTGCGGCATCGCCAGTCAGCTCGTTAGCCCAAGAGTCACAGGCGTTGTAGTCGTGCACTTCAGGAAAATGCTGCATCAGTTGAAACTTGCGCATGATGTAACTGCTGTTGTAATAGTTGAACCCACATCGAAGTCCTGAAGTAGCTGTCTGCGATGGCATGACATAGCCGCAATCACCACACCTGGGTTCAGATTTTTTTTCAGCCATGATTGAAGTTCAAAGTTCTTTTTGCGAAATGGACAAAAGTCATTGAAAAAACTGGACAATGCTCATTAAGCAAATTTCATGACAACTTAAAAGTTTCAGTATATGCACATTTATGGGGCGAAACGCCTTCAAGCAAATGTCAATTGGTATGGAAGGTGCACCAAACAGCACCCGAGACAAGGACTTTAAATAATATTGGCCTCTAGATAAGGCGAGTTGTTGATCACGCGACGCCATCCAAAAGCTTCTAAATCCAGGGTTGTAAAAGCGCCAAAAGTTATCAGCTCTGACAAGGCACGGCCTATGGTCGGTGAGTGCTGTAAGCCATGACCGCTAAAGCCATTCGCAAAAAGCAAGTTATCAACATCGGGGTGCGCACCCAAAATGACATTTTGGTCAAGCGTATTCATATCGTAGTGGCCTGCCCAACTGCGCTTGAGTCGCAAGGCCTCAAATCCCGGAACACGGTCTGCAAGAATGGGCCACAGAAACTCTTCAAACAGATGATGCTGGATTTCAAAATCCTCACACTCAACATCTTCTTCGGGGCTGGGCGCAATACCGCAGATGTAGCCTTCACCTTCTGGTCGAAAATAGGCACCAGAAGGATCGATCACCATCGGGCAATTCTCCAATTGGGCGCTGCTGGTGAAATAGAAAATTGTTCTTTTGCGTGCTTCAACAGGTAGCTTGATGCCAGCTGTTTGCGCAAGTGCAGCGGCGCCAATGCCAGCTGCATTGATGATCTTGTCAAAACTGATTTGAGTTCCGTCTGTGAGTTCTGCTGAAGTAATTGTTCGACCGGTTCGATGAAGTTTCTCAACTCGTGCCTGCTTGTACATCACACCTAAAGAAATTGCTTTTTTGCGAAACCCTTGCATCAAGCTATTCGCGTCAAGCCAACCTTC
The DNA here is from genome assembly GCA_027488115.1 of Comamonadaceae bacterium. GTDB lineage: Bacteria > Pseudomonadota > Gammaproteobacteria > Burkholderiales > Burkholderiaceae_C > Limnohabitans_A. Next base: position 18,898 of record JAIYCG010000032.1, read on the forward strand.
GCCACTGTTGCCAATAGAGCCAGCAGAGAGGTCATTGACATTAAGCCATGCATAGCGCGAACTCAATTGAGAAGAGCTTAAAAGAGAGACGTCAACATTTTCAATTTTTTGAACAGCGTGATTGGCTTGCAAAGTGTCTGCGCCATCAGGCGTGGCCAGAAACAGATAACCACGCTCTTTGAAGTTGACGTTTGGCACTTCATCCCCAACGGTCAAGTATTGATCGATGTTTTGAATGAAAGCGCTGCTGAATTGAGAAAGTCTGATGTTCTCTGGCGTTGAAAATTGATGCCGGATAGAGGCTGCTGACAGTGCAGTTGCAGATTTTTCATATGAAAAGTCTTGTTCAAGAACAAGAATTTTTCCTTTGAAATTGGGCTGTGACGCCAGAAAAAAAGCTGCTGCACTGCCCACAGCAGCACCACCCACAATCAAGACATCAGTTTGCATAGAAATGGTCATAGAGCCTACACTTACTAGATTTATACAACATCTTGACTAAAAAAATCATGGACCATTTTGATTCAAGCGCTGTTCAAGCGGCATTGCCCTATCCTCTGTTAATTGATTCCTTAAGCCTCGGATTGCAATTGCAAATAGAAACGCCTGCTCGCAGTTTTTTTGCACCCAACAATGACGCCAGTTGTGTACTCATCATGCCAGCGTGGAAGGCCAAAGAGGTTTTTGGCGTCAAACTGGTTTCTGTCTGGCCTTCCAACAAAGACATTGGTTTACCCACTGTTTCAGGGGTTTATGTCTTGCTCTCTTGTGAAAATGGCTTGCCTTTAGCAGTCATCGATGGCACTGAACTTACCTTGCGACGGACTGCTGCAGCCGCAGCTTTGGCTGCAAGCATTCTTGCTCGCAAGAACAGTCAAACACTTGCTGTGTTGGGAACAGGCGCTTTGAGTGTGCCCATGGTAGAAGCTCACACTAGCGTGCATGCGTTCAAGAAAATACTCATTTGGGGCAGACAAAAAACCAAGGCCCTGGCAGTGCTACAAGATCTTAAAAAGCTAGGCATCGAAGCTACTTACTTAGAAGATTTAGACGCCACCTTAAATCAAGCCGACGTGATAGCAGCGGTTACAACTGCGACAGAGCCTTTTATCAACACCCAATCCCTCAAACCAGGCACGCACTTAGGGTTGGTTGGTGCATTTACACCGCACATGGCAGAAGCTGAGCCAGCTTTGATGGCAAAAGCGCAAGTCTTTGCAGACAATCGAATGGCCGTGCTTGAAAAAGGTGGTGAGGTCTACCAAGCCATTCAGCAAGGCCTCTTCTTGGCTTCAAACATAGAGGGAGAATTGGCGGACTTAGTGTCAGACCCATCCCGATCATGGCGAAAGAACGATCAGGCCGTGACGGTATTCAAGTCGGTCGGCTTTGCATCGCTGGACCTCATTGCGGCAGAACTTGTTTATCAATCTAAGGCAAATTAAAAGCCCCAAAATTAAACTTTGACGGTGTAATTCAAAGCCATGCGACCGCCATCCACTGTGATCACTTCGCCAGTGACATAGCTTGAAACTTCACTGGCCAAAAACGCAACCACATTGGCAATTTCAGAGGGCTCTCCCAGTCGCTTCATGGGCGTGCGACCTAGAATTTTGAGGCGCGCCTCATCGCTGGTCAACACAGCTTTGCTAGCCAATTCAGTGGCGATGGTGCCAGGCGCTACTGCATTGACGCGAATACCGTCATCTGCCAAAGCCAAGGCCATCGCTCTGGTCAATTGATTAAGTCCGCCCTTGCTAACGTTATAGGATGCAATTTCTGGAATGGCCAAAACGCCGTTGACCGAACTCATGTTAATAATGGACCCCCCCCCCTTCTCCTTCATGAGACGCGCAACTGCTTGGCCCATCAAAAAAGCGCCTCTTAAATTGACACGCAGTACTGCATCGAAATCGGCTTCGGTCACTTCTAAAAAAGGAGCAGCTTTGAAGATGCCAGCATTGCTGACCAAAACATCGACACGGCCATATGTCGAAATGACTTGACTCATTAAAGAGTCAACTTCAACTTTACTGCCGATATCACAGGCAATGAACAATACCTCGAAACCTTCTTGTTGCAATTGAGACTGAAGGGACTCCCCTTTTTCCTTGTGAACATCCACAATGATGACCTTGGAGCCTTCCTTCGCAAAGAGACGAGCGCAGGCTTCGCCAATACCCTGAGCGCCACCGGTAATCAAACAAATTTTTCCCCCTAGTCCAAATGATATTTGGTTCATGCTTTTACCTTTTATTGAAAGTCATGCCTAAATTGCCAGCTTGACGACGCTCATAAGCCAAGAACTCTTCGGTCATTTGGCTGCCTCGAACGCCGCCTCTGACCGATCCTGCTGCGATGTCGCCAAAATATTCTTTCCACAAGGCTGGCAAGCGTTGACCTTGTGGAATGCTAAGCCAAAGGCGCAACAGATGACGTTTGCGCTCAGGCTCTTCGTGATCTTCAAAGTTGGTGCGGGAATGAATCACCACATAGTTGTTGAGCAACTGTAAATCGCCACGATCGAGTTGCATCGAATAGCAAAAGTGATCTGCAGGCAGCAGTTCATCTAACAGATCCAGAACCTCAATTTGTTCTTTTGTTAGCCTTGGCACTTCTGGAAAATCTACTTGTGCTGCAGTGACATTTTTGCGATTAGCTCGCAAAGAGAAGAATTCAGGATCATCTCCCAAAATAGGGCACTTGTAAAAAGGCGGTTGAGAAGCGTCGTTGGTGCCTTGGTAGCTGTAATAAAAAGGCTGCTTCATGACTGGAATGAGATCGGGTCGGCGGCGTTTGATTTCGTCGACGACTGCTATTGAACTTGTGACTTTGCTGGTACCGCCCGATTTTGCGGTTTGTAAACACATCAAAGCGACGACATCGCAGGAGTCGACATGAAAATCTAAGCCAGCATTGGTGTTGTAACCTCGCCCATTTTTAACTTTGTAGCTTCCGCCTTCGTCGCGAACGTCGTTCATCACCTGACTGGCTCGGTTTTGAGTTCTGGCGACGCCTACGTTCAAGCCAACGCCCCAATTGACCAAGCGAGAATCCTCTACCGACCAACGGTCAACAGGAAAGCCTTTTAGCAAGCACATGCCGTAGCCAGTTTGAGTCACAGCAAAAGCTTGATCAATGGCTTGCTTGGCATGGCGTTTTAAAGGGAAATCGTGCGCTGTCATTTCAAGCCACGTTTTTTGAGTTGCCTTGGCATGGTGAAGAGCCTCATCAATTTCGCTGACCGCGTCACGACTGAGATGGTGAATCCAAGAAAAATCTCGACTTAGTTCGTTCGGGAACCATGCGCGCGGTTTTTCAAGCTTGGTTTGAATAAATTGACTCATAACGCTTTGATTTGCTCTTACAACATTCCATCTTAATGAAAAAATACGTTCCTATTTCTCACATAGGGACAACACCGATGCTTTGACCTTGCTAGACAGTACCATCTGTCCCTACACTTTAGGCTTAATTTGCATGGTTACCAACAGGCGTCACATGAATCGATTTTTGCTTGTCCTTTTATCTCTGCTTTCTTTCTCAAGCTACGCGCAAGATGCAGCCTACCCTGTCAAACCTATTCGCTTGCTGGTTGGCTATGCACCCGGAGGGGCCACAGACATTGTGGCTCGAAGCATTGCTATCAAGTTACAAGAAACGCTGGGCCAACCCGTGGTGGTAGAGAACCGCGCGGGTGCCAGCAGCAACATCGCCTCAGAATTTGTCGCGCGAAGCGCGCCTGATGGTTACACGCTTCTTTTGGGCACCATTGCCAACGCTACCAACATGACTGCTTTCAAAGGTCTGGGCTATGACACCATGCGCGACTTTGTGCACATCACTCAGTTCATGACTGCGCCCTCGGTGCTGACGCTTCACCCTTCTGTCCCCGCTAAAAACCTGAGAGAGTTCATTTCTTTTGCAAAGCAGAATCCTGGCAAGTTTGCTTTTTCTTCAAGTGGCAATGGCGGATCGCCCCATCTTGCGGGTGAGCTTTTAAAAATGCGCGCCAACATTGATTTAATTCATGTGCCCTACAAAGGTGCTGCACCTGCCATTGCCGATCTCTTGGGTGGTCAGGTTCAAATGAGTTTTCAAACAGCCTTGTCAGCCATTCCACATTTAAAAAGCGGCAAACTCAATGTCATCGCTGTGGCCAGTAAAAAACGAATGGGCACCCTGCCCAATGTGCCCACCATGGCAGAAGCCGGCTTACCAGACTTTGAAGTTTCAAGTTGGAACGGCCTGTTTGCGCCGGCCAAAACACCGCCACACATTGTGGCAGCACTCTACAGCGCCTCCATCAAAGCCCTGCAAAGCCAAGACATCAAAGACAAAATGGAAGCTCAGGGGGCAGAACCCGTTGGCAACAGTCCCGAAGAATTCAAAGCATTTGTCAAAGCCGAAATTGACAAATGGGAACAGGTGATTGTGAAGTCTGGCGCCAAAATGGACTAGGCTTTCGGCCAGTTGGCGTCTTTACATTGATGTCGATCAGCCAATTAAATTTGGTCAATGGCTGAATTGTTTTTTGGTGCTTCGCCTTCATGGTCTGAAAGGGCAAAATTGAATGCCTGAAGTCAAATGTTTGACCTAGGCATTCTGCGAACTTAAACAGCTTAACCAATTGTTAAAACGGACTGTCTCCAAGCGCAAGTCCCTCGCGCCGTGGATCAGCACCACCCCATAAAACTGGCAAGCCTGCGTTCCAAGCAGCGGGGGCTCGAACGATGGTTGAGACACCACTAGACTGCGCAGAATATGACACGGTGTGGCCCAAAGAACGGAGCCCTACCAATAAAGGATCGTTCAATCCGTTGTTAGTGACGTCGATGGATGGATGTTCACCACCCACGCCAGTGGTGGCACTGTTTGCAGCGCCAAAATTAACCATGGAAGTTGCTTGCTGAGCATCTAGCTTCCAATCCAAAGCACTGACCAGTGTTTTAACCACAAACTGGATGATTGTTGCGCCACCAGGTGATCCAGTTGCCATGACAAAGTCGCCACGGCTTCCATCTGCAGCCTTACTGAAAACCAAAGTGGGGGCCATTGAGCTGCGTGGTCTTTTCAGAGGGCCAATTCGATTTGCAATCAAGCCTGAAGAATCAGAAGGATCAAAAGAAAAATCAGTGAGCTGATTGTTGAGAATAAACCCACGGGTGAAGTGAAAAGATCCCATGCCGGACTCAACCGTGGTGGTCATGACAAGTGCATTGCCATACTTGTCCACGATAGACATGTGAGTGGTTCCTTTTCCTTCTGCTGCACTGCTACCTAAAGCCTGAGCAGCAGGAAAGACACCAGCTTGGGCAGTACCCATGCTCTTTGTTGGAGAAATTAAGGCTGCTCTGGTTTTCAAATAGTCTTTTGCAACCATAGAGCTCACACCGTTGCCTGGCAAGGGCACAAAGTCAGTGTCTGCAACATATTTGTTGCGGTCTGCATAGGCCAGTCTTTGTGATTCACTGATGACATGAACGGCAGCAACAGATGGCTTGCCACCTTCAGAGTTGACCAAAGTCGGCATGTATTGGCTGGCGGATAAATCAAAATTTTCCAAGATGCCTAAAGATTGAGCAACTGCAATACCGCCCGAAGAAGGTGGGCCCATGCCGCACACCCAATAATTGCGATAGGTGGTGCAGACAGGCTCTCGTTTGATAGCTTTGTAATTGGCCAAGTCGCTCAACTCGGTCAAGCCTGGCGTAATTGGAACTGGGTTTGCGCCACCCGAACTTGTGACTTTAATTTTGTCGACAATAGATTGTGCGATGGGCCCTGTGTAAAAAGCATTGGCGCCGCCTTTCGCAATTGAACTCAAGGTTTGAGCATAATCAGGGTTCTTGATAATGGTACCAAGTGTTTTAGGCGAAGAGTCTGCATTGAGAAAATAAGCAGCGGCATCGGGATCGCGCAGCAAATCATTTTTAGCACCGGCAATGGCATCTGCCATGCGGCCACTGATGCCAAAACCATTTGTCGCCAGTTGAATAGCAGGATCAAAAAGCGTATCCCAAGGCTTTTGCCCATGGTCTTGATGCAAAAGCTCCAACATTTTCACTGCACCTGGGGTACCGATAGAACGTCCACTGGCTCGTGTGCTTGCAAAGGATGCTCCTAGAGCAGGCAATGGATTGGTTTGGTTGGTATCACTGATATAGCGCAAGTAGTTTTCCGTGGCGGCAGCAGGCGCTGTTTCGCGGCCATCGTAGGAAAGGACTTGTTTGGTATTGGCTTTGTAGTAAAGCGCGAACGCACCACCGCCTAAACCTGAGGACTGGGGCTCAACCAAACCTAAAACCATTTGAACGGCAACAGCAGCATCTGCTGCAGTGCCGCCAGCACTAAGAACTTCACAGCCGGCTTGGGTTGCGCGGGGGTTGGCAGTGACCGCCATGTAAGTGGCACTGGTCACCACCTTATTGCCCAGTTTGTAGCCTGACGACTTCTCAGGAATTGCGGGGTCTCCGGGCAATCCAGAACCCACTGAAACACCACCAGCGCTTGTGGCTTGCAAACACGCTTTTAATTCGGCACCACTGCCACCGCAAGCAGATAGGACCAGGGCTGTTACGCTTACCAAAGCTAAAGAATGCAAGCGTTGAAACTTGCCCAAAATTGGAGTTTTCATGGTCGACCCTTGAGTAATGTCTGTCAAACAATATACGCCTCATTGTCATAAAGGCGCAACCTAGGGTAAACATTGATTCAACTTACTTTATTCTGTATTTGGCTGCTGTATGTGTTTCTGGCAGCTTGTCATCGCCAAATAACTTTTTACGAAAGGTACCCGTTTCGTATTCGGTTTTGTAGGCACCTCGCTCTTGCAAACAAGGCACCACATGTTGAATAAAGTCATCAAAGCATTCAGGCACAACCGTGCGTGACAAATTAAAACCGTCCACGCCTGCTTGGTCACGCCAGTCGATCATCTGCTGAGCGATGCTGTGTGCAGAGCCTACCCAAGGCGCTTGCCTGCTGCCAAGAATCAATTGCGACAACAGCTTCCGCCTTGTCCATTGAGGACCTGCTGTTCGCGTCATAGCCTCCACATTAGAAACAATGGCTTGGCTTTTGCCAGTCTCAATGGGCTCGTCGATATCGTATCTAGAAAAGTCAATGCCCATTGACGCAGCTGCATGCACCAAAGCGCCCTCTGAGCTGGCATAGCGTTTATATTCCTCAAACTTCTCTTGCGCTTGGCTGTCTGTGGGGGCAGTGATGATGGTGGCACCCATCCATATTTGAATGTCGGATGCAGCCCGGCCCTGAACAACTGCTTGCCCTCGAATGTTGTCTACGATGGTTTTCACGCTGGGCATGCTTTGTCCATTCAAGAAAACGCATTCGGCATGCGTTGCTGCAAACCTTGAGCCCCTCGCAGAAGATCCAGCTTGGTACAACAAAGGCGTACGTTGGGGCGATGGCTCGCTTAAGTGCATGGCTTGTACTTGATATTGAGGTCCTTTGTGATGGATCAAATGCACCTTTGAGGCATCGGCATACACACCACTTTGTCGATTGGCTAAAACTGCCCCCTCCTCCCAGCTCCCTTCCCAGAGTTGGTAAACCAAGGCCATGTACTCATCTGCCAAATCATAACGATCGTCGTGCGCAATCTGACCGGAAAGACCTGCAGCCCTGGCAGCACTGTCTAAATAACCTGTCACGATGTTCCAACCGATACGACCCTTGGTTAAATGGTCAAGGGTCGACATGCGTCTAGAAAATAAATACGGAGACTCGTAAGTGAGATTGGCAGTGACGCCAAAACCCAGGTGTTCGGTCACACTGGCCATAGCTGGTATCAGCATCATGGGGTCATTCACGGGCACTTGTACCGCGCCCTGTACAGCAGCATTTGGGCTTCCACCCAGCACGTCATAGACCCCCACCACATCGGCAAAAAAGATGCCGTCAAACAAACCTGCTTCGAGTCGACGGGCGTAATCTGTCCAATATTTCAAATCAAGGTAGCGCGTCGATTGATCGCGTGGGTGTGTCCACAGGCCTTGCTGGATATGGCCGACACAATTCATATCGAAAGCATTGATTTTGATTTTTTGAGACATATGCGATGGCGTTCATGCAGAAGAATGATCTGTTAAATTCATCATCACCCATGCTTGGGTCACAATGATTGCCAACACAGTCTACTCATAAAACATGCCTACCGCGCCAAAAAGAATTCTTCCCATCCTTGTTTTGGCGCAATTTGCGGGTACTTCATTGTGGTTCGCGGTCAATGCCGTCATGCCCGATTTGCAGCAGCAAATGGGGTGGCAGCCTTCCGCAGTGGGACGCCTCACATCAGCATTGCAACTGGGGTTTATCGTTGGAACCTTCGTCTTTGCTTTGCTGGCCATTGCTGATCGGTTTTCGGCAAGACGTGTTTTTTTGTTGTGTGCTTTAGCTGGCGCTTTTTGCACTTTGGGGGCCTTACATAGCGTGACTTCATTTTCTGAACTCTTGTTATGGCGTGCTGCAACTGGCTTTTTCTTGGCCGGCATTTATCCAGTCGGCATGAAAATAGCATCTCAATGGTTTCCAGAAGGCTTAGGCATTGCACTTGGCTGGTTGGTGGGTGCACTGGTCTTGGGGTCTGCAAGTGCGCATGGCATTCGGGCTTTGTTTGATCAACTGCCTTGGTCAATGGTGATGATCAGCGTCTCAGTATTGGCAGCAGGAGGCGGCTTGGTTCTTTTTATAACGATTCCAGAGGCGTCCAATTACTCAGCGGGCATCAAAAAACTTGAATGGCAAGCATTGTCTTGCCTCTGGACGGACTGGCGTGTGAGAGCTTCGGTTCTGGGCTATTTTGGACACATGTGGGAGCTTTATACGCTCTGGGTGTTGGTGCCCCTTATCTTGGCAACCCAGCTTGCGGGACAATCGCTTTCGTTTGCTGCTTTTTGTGTGCTCGGCATAGGTGCCACAGGCTGCATTGGCGGCGGATGGCTTGCCAAATTTTGGGGCAGCGCTAGAGTGGCCTCACTTCAACTCTGTCTGAGTGGCCTTTGTTGTCTTCTGGCACCTTGGTTGATGGCAGCACCACTTCCCGCGTTCTTAATTTGGCTCGCACTGTGGGGCCTGACCGCTGCAGGTGATTCGCCACAGTTATCAGCCCTCACGGCAAGCAATGCGCCGAAGCATGCGGTTGGCAGTGTGCTTACGCTGACCAATTGCATTGGTTTTGCAATTTCCATTGTCAGCATCGAATTGTTTACAAGTTTGGCAAAAGAAATCTCTTTGGCCACACTTTTGCCTTGGTTAGCAATTGGCCCATTCTTTGGGTTAGTGGCAATGCGTCCTTTACGGCAAAAGCAAGTTACCTGAAGCTCTTAAACAAGACTGGCAAGGCCGTTTCGGAAGTAAAAACGCATCGTGCATCATGACCACATGCTGGCACCAGGATCGCTTTGTGATCGGCTTTCAGGCTTTCGGTCACAAATTTTGCATACGCAAATCCTCTTGCCAATCGGGTTGGCCCTTGCGCCATTGCGGAGCAAGAATCATCGAAACCATAGAGGGGCAAAATATCTAATTCACCCAAAAGATAGGTAGCAGGCCTTGAGCCTAATTGGCGTTTTAACTGTTCATCGGGGATTGATTTTGCAAAACCCACTTTGTTTTCTAGCCCGTAGGGCCAATGGTTAAATGCCGTGCAATTTTTCCTGTCATTGAAAGCAACAAATGCAGGTTCTGAAGCAGTTTTTGTCACAGGCATATAGCCAGGAGAATCAGCGGCAATCGTTTTTGGCAAGGCTGCTCGCGTTGGTCTTAGAGATTCTGGGTAGGTATAGGAAGATGGATTGCCTATGACGTAGGACAATTGAATTTTCCGATCAACCCATAATTTTTCGTGCATGTGGTTGGAAAATTGATAGCGATTGACGTACTGCCCGCCTGCTGAATGGCCCGCAATGACAATCGATCGAAGGCTTGGGAATGTTTTTGCATCTGAAAGCTTTGAAAGGATCACGTCCATCAAGTCAAATGAATTCAAATTCGATTCTTTGACATTGGCTTGGCCACCACCACTCCGCCAGCTGTCAGCACCTGAACAAACCCAAGCCACTTCTTTGGCTTCCACTTGATCTTTGCAAGACCTTCCGTTATTTGAAGCAAATCGGGGGGAAATAACAATTGAATTTTGAAGTGCATCCGCCAAAAATGCAGCGGCCAACATGTGTCGAAAGTAGCCATCTGCATTTCGGCCTTGTCCGTGAATCACTATCACGGCATGTTCGATTTTTTCATTGACGGAAGACATTGAATGCGTTCGATAAATTCGAGCGCGACTTCCACTGGCATCTAAAGACACCCACTCAGTACAACTCTCTTGAGCCTTGGTGCAAGGCTCTGTTGCAACGGCTTGCGATGAAGCCGCTACAAATAACAGTGAAACACAAAATACTCGAAAGGATAGACATGTCATGGCGATCAAGAAACATTGAAAATTTGAAAATGGTGGCCCCTATGGCCTTTGTCATCAATCCACTCTAATTTAAATTCAGCCGTCACAGTTGCACACACATAGAACTCAAAAAAAGGATTGGCAGACAGGCCCGATGAGGGCTCGACACGAAACACTTCTTGCTGACCCAAATGACATGTCAGCAATCGAATGATGTTTCTTGGAACCACCTTGCCCGTTAGGTCTTGTAAATAACCAGTGTCCATGGGATGTTGGACAAGCACTCTCACCTTGACAACTTCACCAGTTCTCACAGGTTCAGGCCACTGCATTCGGGCTGTGTTCATGAAGCATCCACACAAGCAGATTCAGTCACAATGATTTCCATTTGCTTGTAACGAAATTCACCATTTGAGAGGCGAGCGAGTGCAACCAGCTCTTGGGTACCCGCCAATCGAACCCGTGTGCTCACAATGGCGCGACCATTCCAGGGCCCGAGGTGAAACACCGCCATTTGTGTCACAGGATTGCGTTGAGACAACAAATAAACATGGGTCACGTGGTCTTGGGCAGTCATTGCACTTTGGACTGTCACTTGAAGGGGCACCAAGGAGCCGTTGTCTGCCAAAATGGGAGCCTCAATTTGCACATCTTTTTTAAAAATTTTGGCGCCCTGCACAATCGGCTGGACCATGTCATCGAAAGAAAGCAGCGAACCCGAATTCATACGCTGGGCATATGCAACTTGGCCCATGAAGCATGGCCATGAAATGCCAGCAAGCAAAAGACTTTGCAGTCTTTTGCGGCGCAACATGCCCTCAGCGTTCATTGCAAAGCGCCTTAAGCTTTGAGTGTCAAACCATGATTTTTAAGAGGCAGTGAGCGAATGCGTTTGCCCATGGCAGCGGAGATGGCATTGACCAAAGCAGGTGCAAGTGGCGCCTGCGCAGGTTCTCCCACACCCCCCCAAAAGCCACCCGTGGGTGCAATGACGACTTCGACTTTGGGCATCTCGTTCAAGCGCATCATGCGGTAATCGTGGAAATTGGATTGCTCCACACGGCCTTCCTTGATGGTGTTTTCGCCCCAGAAAATTGCAGTCAAACCATGCACCACACTGCCCTGAAATTGCGCCACGATGTTGTCGGGATTGACCGCATAGCCAGGATCAATGCCAATGACCACGCGGTGTATCTTGACTTCGTTTTTGGCATTGACAGAAACCTCGCACACACAAGCAGTCCAACTGCCATAGCCTTCAGTTTCTGCGACGCCACGAAACACCCCATTGGGCAGTTGACTGCCCCACCCGGCTGCCTTCGTCACAGCTTCTAAAATTCCACGGTCGCGTTTGGATTTTTCGTTGTTAGGCAACATGTCTAGGCGGAATGCAACGGGATCTTTGCCAGCCGCAAGCGCTAACTCGTCTATGAAACATTCACGACCAAATGGGTTTTGCGAATGGCCAACGGTGCGCCAAAAACCCACTGGCACATTGGTGTTGCGCTGCGCGTAATCAACCAATGAATTGGGAATGTCGTAGGGGTGATCGTTGAAACAGGCAACTGCTTGGCCATCAACACCTCTTGGCAAAGGCAGTTTGAGGAGTGTTGCCAGAATAGAAGGCGCACTGACGCGAATGTGAAGTGCCTCCACTTTGCCGCTGGCATTCAAGCCTGCCTTGAATCGCATCAGGCTGGCGGGACGGTAAAGGCCATGTTGAATTTCTTCTTCCCTGGTCCACAACATTTTGACGGGTTTGCCCGCCATGGCTTTGGCGATCATGACCGCTTGCTTGGTGAAGTCTTGCGGACTCTTTCGGCCCAAGCCGCCCCCCAATTGCACAGGGTGAACTTTCACGTTGGACTGAGGCACGCCTGCTGTGGCGGCGCTCACCGCCAACGTGGCCTCAGGATTTTGAGAAGATGACCAAACTTCTAATTTGTCACCTTGTAACCATGCTGTGCAGACCATAGGCTCCATGGTGGCGTGGGCCAAGTAAGGCGTAAAGTAATCGGCTTCCACCACTTTGGCGGCTTTGGACAGGGCCTCAGTTGTGTTGCCATCGTTTCGCGCAACAGCCAATTCCGTTTGCTCCATGCCCGCTTTAAAGTGAGACAGGATGGCTGCACTGCTCAGAGTGCCGTGCTCCCCCACATCCCAATCGACAGAGACTTCTCGCAAAGCCTCTTTGGCGCGCCACCAGTTGTCAGCAACAACCGCCACAAAATCGCCCAAGTTCAAAACCTTGACAATGCCCCGCCGATTTTCAACTTTAGAGGCATCTAAGGATTTGACCTTGCCATTGAAAACAGGGCATGCAGCCACCGCTGCGTGCAGCATGCCTGGCAATTGGGTGTCGATGCCATATTGGCGTTTGCCCACAACGATGTCGGGAATATCAACTCTGGGAATTGATTTGCCGATGATTGTCCAAGTTTTAGGGTCTTTGAGCTGCACAGTTTTGGGGGCTTCTAATTTGGCAGCCTCAGCAGCCAATTGACCGTAGGTGAAACTGCGTTTGGTGGCGATATGAGTCACTTTGCTCATGGCAGCTTTGCACTCAGTGACTGGCACATTCCATTTTTGGGCCGCTGCAGCAACCAGCATCTCGCGCGCTGTGGCGCCTGCTTTGCGCAAATATTCTTGAGAGTTTCGAATGGTGCGGCTTCCTACCGAGGCCATGTCGCCATAGGCACGTTTGGTGCGCAAATTTTCATGGGCAGTGGCATATTCAACGCGCACTTTTTTCCAATCTGCGTCGAGTTCCTCTGCAATAATCATGGGGGCAGACGTCATACTGCCCTGCCCCATCTCAGCTCGGGCATATCGGATCACAATGGTGTCGTTGGGTTCAATTTCGACCCACACATTGAGCTGAGGTGTGTCTGCCGCCTGCGCGCGCTCAGGCAAGAAAAATCCCAATGACATGCCTGCGCTGGTGGTTCCTGAAACTTTGAGGAAATGACGGCGATCGATGCCCTCACGCTCTGTGGATTGGCCAGTAGGTTGGCGGTTCGATTTCATGCGCGACCTCCCTTCTTAGCCACTGAGTGAATGGCAGCACGAATGCGCGCATACGTACCGCAACGGCAAATATTGGTCATGGCCGCATCGATGTCTTCGTCTGTGGGTTTTGGTTTTTTCTTAAGCAAGGCTACAGCCGCCAACATTTGGCCACCTTGGCAGTAGCCACACTGCGGTACTTGGTGGTCAATCCATGCTTGCTGCACAGCGTGCAATTTGCCTTTGTCGGCAAGCCCCTCAATGGTGATGACTTTTTGACCCGCTGCAACCGAAACTGGGTAGGAACAAGATCGAACGGGCTCCCCGTTCAGAAGCACCGTGCACGATCCACACTGCGCAATGCCACAACCGAATTTAGGGCCTTTGATGTCAAGTTCATCACGCAAGGCCCAAAGCAAGGGCATCTCGGGTTCGACGTCAAGCGTGTGGCTCTTTCCATTGACAGAAAGCTTCATGAGAAGTTGCTCCAAGAGGTAGAAATAAAGTTGTATTTTTTACCTTGAATTTGCTAATTTTCCTAGAGGGATACAACTGATGTCCTTTAAATAAGAAGGGCTGCTGATAAGCCTTCAAGGAATTTCACTCACATGCCACTCATTGGGTCCAACCAAGCCATGCAAATTTGATGTAAAAATGCAGGCGCTGTCTACCAACCGCCATCCAAAGGAATGAAATGATTGAAGAACACATTGATATTCAAACTGCAAACGGTTCAATGAACACCTTTGTTGTGTTTCCTGAGGAAGATGGGCCGCACCCAGTTGTCTTCTTTTACATGGATGCCCCTGGCAAAAGAGAAGAATTGCATGACATGGCTCGCAGGCTTGCCAGTGTGGGATATTTTGTGGTGCTGCCCAACCTTTACTACCGCAGAAGCCGTGATTTTTACCTTCAAGAACGAACGCCTGAAGCGATGGCAGTGATGTTTGCCCACATGGCCACCTTGAATGCTCAAACCAGCCAAACAGACACCCAAGCCATGCTGAAGTTTGTGGACAACCACGCCATGGCAGACCAACATCGAATTGGTGCAGTTGGATACTGCATGAGTGGGCCTATTGTGATGTGGATTGCCGCTCAATTTCCAAATCGATTCCAAAGCATTGCGTCCATTCATGGTGCCAATATGGCTACTGATGAGCCTGACTCACCACACCTCATGCCACCTCAAATCAAGTGTGAAAGCTACTTTGCTTGCGCCGAAATAGACAAGTGGGCACCACCAGAGGATATTCAAAAACTTGAAGACTCACTGATTCAAGCCAAGTCGAACTACCGAATTGAGTGGTACCCCAAGGTGGAACATGGCTTTGTGTTTCCGCAGCGGGTTGGCATGTACAACGCCAAAGCAGCAGAACGGCATTGGGAACGTTTGTTCAGCTTGTTTGAACGCACTTTGAAAACAAAATAAAAGCTTCATTCATGAAAAACAGCCTGTGTTTGTTTGCAATGTCGCTCCTGATGACGGCCGTTACAGCGCCAGTTTCAGCACAGTCGTTTCCGCAAAAAAGAGCCATTACTTTGGTCGTACCTTTTGCGCCAGGTGGTGGCACAGATGCCATTGCCAGAGATTTGGCCAAGCCATTGGCAGAGAAACTAGGCGTTGCAGTTGTGGTTGACAACAAAGGCGGTGCTGGTGGGACCATTGCAGCGCAGCAAATTTCTCAGGCAAAACCAGATGGCCACACACTGCTGTTTGTGACATCAACTTTTGTGACTGCTGCGGCTACAGATAGAAAACTCCCATACGATGTCAACCGCGATTTTTCTCCCATCGCCAAGCTCGGAAGCGGCCCGCTTTTACTGGTGGTAAACCCTCAAACTGGCATTAACCAAGTCAGCGGGCTCATTGAAAACGCAAAGCGAAATCCAAACTCTCTCAATTATGTATCTGCGGGTCAAGGCAGTATCAACCACTTGTCTGGTGAACTTTTTGAACAACGAACGGGTATCAAGATGACCCATATTCCCTACAAGGGAAGCGGTCCTGCCACCATGGATCTCATTGGTGGCCAAGCTCAGATTTTTTTTGCAACAGTCCCTACCATCCTCAATCAGGTTAAAGCGGGTAAAGTCAAACTCATCGCTACCACTTCTAAAACCAGATCTAAACTTTTTCCTGATGTTCCGACAGTGATGGAAGGTGGCGTCAAGTCATTTGAAGTTGGCACCTGGTGGGGGATTGTGGGCCCCAAAGACATGCCCGCAGAGACATTGGCAATCCTTAACCGAGCTATCAACGAATCGACTGCATCAGAATCTTTGGTCAAACGGTTTGAAGAAGAAGGTGCTGAACGATTTGCGGGCACACCAGCCGAGTTTGGCTCTTCTATCAAGCAAGAACTCGATGGTTGGCGCAAAGTGGTGCAAGACGCTGGTTTGAAAATCGACTAAGCAGAAAGCAGATCGTTCCAATGAAAATTGCAGTATTGCCAGGTGAAGGCATCGGCCCAGAAATTGTCCAAGCCACTCTCAAAATCCTAAGACTTGTCGATCATCAATTTGCGCTTGGCTTGGCATACGAGCATCATGTTGTTGGCTTACCTTCATTGGCGACACATGGCACTACTTTTTTGCCAACCGTCCTTACAGCTTGTCGCGAAGCAGACGGCATTCTCTTAGGGCCAGTTTCTCATCAAGACTACCCTCTTCGTGCGGAGGGCGGTATCAATCCATCTGGAGAACTGCGCATACAGCTAGATTTGTATGCCAACATACGCCCTAGTCGCTCACGGGAAGGTATTCCGCATTACGGCAGAACCCCCATGGACTTGGTCATTGTTCGAGAGAATACCGAGGGCTTTTATGCTGATCGCAACATGTTTGCTGGATCTGGTGAGTTCATGCCCACACCGGATACAGCTTTGGCTGTCAGAAAAATTACTGCCAAAGCCTCTTCGCGCATCGCTCGCTCTGCTTTTGAATTGGCCATTCAAAGACGCAAGCATGTGACTGCAGTACACAAACAAAATGTGATGCGAATGTCTGATGGTCTCTTTTTGTCAGAGGTTCGCAAGATAGCGGCAGAATTTCCTGAAGTTCAATACGACGAACAATTGGTTGACTCCATGGCCGCCCTGCTGGTGCGCGATGCAGCGAGGTTTGATGTGGTGGTGACCACCAACATGTTCGGTGACATTTTGTCTGACGAAGCCTCTGAAATTTCGGGCAGTCTAGGCTTGGCAGGCTCTGTCAATGCCAGCGCCACACACTGTATGGCGCAAGCCAGCCATGGCTCAGCACCAGATATTGCAGGAAAAGATTTAGCCAACCCCACCTCGCTGATACTTTCTGCAGCCATGCTTTTAGACTGGTTGGCTTTGAAGCATCAAAACGATTCGTTTCACTTAGCCGCTCAAAAAATAGAATCTGCCCTAGATGCAGTATTGCTCAACCCAGAGTCCAGAACAAAAGACCTTGGCGGCCCACTTGGCACCCAAGCATTCACGCAAGCCATCTGCCAACAATTAAGCAAGACTTAATTTAATTGGGGTCAGATCACAATTGTTTTGTTGATTTGAGGCTTGTCGAGTTGTTTCACAAAGTGCGACAACTGCACCGACATTGCACGTCAAATTAATTCACTGACTGCAAATTATGCAGAGCCTCTTATTTCAGTCAAAAAGATGGCGTGTCTTTGCTGCTCTGATCTATGTGTCCAATCGAACAGACGGGGTTTGTCCATTCAAGTAAGTTCAATGCATCAAGACAAATGACTTGAATTGTTCATTCACTTTAGGATAGCTCCTATTTTGAAAACAAACCACAAGCTCGGAATCATCGCTTTGATCAAGCGCTCACGACCTATCAACCTGCTCACGGGTCCCATCATTTACAGCATGTTTTTTCCCATTGCAATGCTTGACCTCTTTGTATCTTTTTACCAATGGACATGTTTTCCAATTTACGGTATTTCAAAATATTCAAGAAGCAATTACATTATTTTTGACAGGCAGGAATTGAAATACCTTGACTGGATTTCAAAATTTCATTGCACCTACTGTGCATACAGCGTAGGCGTTGTCGCTTTTGTGCGTGATGTCATTGGTGCCACTGAAGCCTATTTTTGCCCCATTAAGCACCAACAAAAGCGTTCACTTAAAACTCACCAGCAATGGCAAACCATCGCATTTAAACAAGCCGATGATTTTGACTTTGGCGAGTATCTCAGTAAGGTTCGTAGCAATTTAGAACATTCTGCAAAATCTGATGACACTCAAAATTCAGACCTCAGCAGTGTTCAAACAAGCGTTGAGTCGCAATTGAAATTATTTGAATCCCACTCGGTCTAGCATTTGCTGAACTTTGATCTGATTCATACCCACAGCGCTCACAGGCAACACTTCACTTTTGAAAACACCACCAGACATGGCCTTCAATGCCGGATTGTCAAAACTCATGCCCTTTGCAGCTGGCCATTCGTTGTTGCCATTGGCAAAATGATTTTGTGCTGAAGTGCTGGCCAAGTATTCCAAAAACTTCAAAGCATTGTTTTGGTTTTTTGAATTTTTGGCCACTGCACCGCCTGCAATGTTCAAGTGAGTGCCCCAACTTGCTTGGTTTGGAAATACAACGGCAACTTTATCTACCATGGCCTTTTCGGCGGGATTGGTAGATCTCATGAGTCGGGCTAAATAATAGGTGTTGGTAACTGCTACAGCGCACTCGCCAGAGGCCACACCTTTAATTTGGTCGGTATCACCACCTGCAGGATTTCGCGCCAAGTTATTGACCAAACCCTTTAACCAAATTTCCGTTTGCTGAGGGCCGATGTGCTCTGTCATGGCGCCAAACAAGCTGAGGTTGTAGGGGTGAGATCCAGAACGAATGCACAACTTGCCTTTTAACTTGGCATCAGCCAACTTTTCATAACTATCGACATCTGATTTTTGAAGTTTGAGTTTGTCGTAAACAATGACTCTGGCACGCGTAGACAAACCAAACCAAGGGATGCTGCCATTCTCAGTGCGCTTTGCCCTTAGGTTCTCGGGAATGGCTTCCTCAAGCAATTTAGATTTGACAGGAAGGAACAAACCATCTACTTCGGCTCGCCACAACCGAGTAGCGTCAACCAACAAGATGACATCGGCAGGTGAAGATGCGCCCTCCGCTTTCAATCTCGTCAAAATGCCCGCATCGTCTGAGTCGACACGGTTGATCTTGATACCTGTCGTTTTGGTGAAATCTGAATACAGCGCTTCATCGGTTGGGTAATGCCGCGCTGAATAAATATTGATAAAAGCCGCATCTGTCGATTGGGCAATGGCGAACGGCGCGGCGACGAAACTAGCAGCAATCAGGCAAAGGCTGCTAATTTTATTTACCAATTTAGTATTCATTTTTACAATCTCAAGTCCGTAATTTGCAGATTCTACATAAAACAAGAATGATTCTCATTTGCATGCAGAAAGAAAACAAAGGAACTGAAACTGAATATTTAGATTTGCCGTTCAAAAGTCACCACATGGTCAACCTCTGCGCGAATACCAATCCATTCGCCAATTTTGTGATCATGGTGGCTGGGAACATGGGCCATGACGGTCTCACCCGAGCGAAGTCTCAAAGTGTATAAAAACTCTGAACCTCTGAAGGACTTTCTCATAATTTCAGCTTGCACCATGGCTTCGTCGTCATGAACAATGTCGTCCGCCCGCAGCAAGACATCACAGTCATGGGTACCCTCGCCTTGCGCATTCACTAACTCATGATGATCTGTGAGTTCGCCCAAAATAGTCTGCACGTGAAGGTGCCCATTAATTTGGGAGCGAACACCTGGAATAAAGACGCCATGGCCAATGAATTCGGCCACGAAACGTGAAGCGGGACGATGGTACAAATGATAGGCATCGTCCCACTGATGGAGATGACCCTCTTGAATGACCCCAATGACATCGCCAATGGCAAAAGCCTCCATTTGGTCATGTGTGACAAACAGAGCCGTGGCATTGGCAGCCTTCAAAATAGTCCGAATTTCCAGAGCCAAACGCTCTCGCAAATCAACATCTAAATTGGAAAAAGGCTCGTCTAAGAGCAACAATTCGGGCTTGGGGGCCAATGCCCTGGCCAATGCAACTCGCTGTTGCTGCCCCCCAGACAGTTCGTGGGGAAATCGATCTCTTTCGCCCTCTAAGCCGACCAGTTGAAGTACTTCTGCAATGCGTTGTGTTTTGCTGGAAGCAGAATGGCCATGCAAGCCAAAAGCAATGTTGCCAGCCACAGTAAGGTGCGGAAAAAGTGCGTAGTCTTGAAACACCATGCCCATGCGACGCTTCTCTGGTGGTGCCGTTAATCCTGACTGGCTGACTACGCGGTTGGACAACTGAACGGTGCCAGCAGCCACTGGCTCCAAACCGGCAATGGCTCTTAGCAAACTGGTTTTGCCACAGCCAGAGGGGCCAATGAGAACACCAATCTGACCTGCTTTAAGTTGCAGAGACACGTCTTTGACCGCGGGCTTTGCATTCCCCGGGTAGCGAACATCAACATGGGAGACGGTGAGAAACATACTCCCAATTGTAAGGACTGATTAAAGCCCCCAGTTTTGAACACAGAAGGGGCTTCTACAATGCATGGTTCAACTCAAATTTTCTAAGCAATGCACGCATTCCGAATCCGTTCGGTTGTTTTTATTTTCACAGCCCTTTTGATCAGTTTGCCCATCTTGGCACTGATCGGCTCCTGGCTTGAGTGGAATTCTGTTTCCACTCAGGTTTTAAGCGAAATGGCTCAAACGGTTCTGCCCGATTACTTGCTAACAAGTATGCTATTGTGTGCAGGCGTTGCGATCGGAGTCACTGTCTTAGGTTTGACCACCGCGGCGGCTGTCACTTTGTTCAGGTTTCCCGGTCAATCTTTTTTTGAATGGGCATTGCTATTGCCCATGGCCATGCCCGCTTATGTGGTGGCTTATGCCTACACAGACTTTTTTCAATTCAGTGGTCCGCTCCAGACATTCATCCGGTCTACATGGTCCATGGAGGGCCGCGTCTTTCCGGAAATCAGAAGCCTTGGCGGTGCCATTTTTGTGTTCTCACTGACGCTTTATCCCTATGTTTATTTGTTAGCAAGAACCGCACTGAGCGAACGAGGATCACACCTGATGGAGGCTGCTAGATTACTGGGTGCACCCCTTTACAGGCGCATCTCTGAGGTAGCCCTGCCCTTGGCCAGACCAGCCGTGGCGGCTGGTGTTGCTTTGGCGCTCATGGAAACTCTGGCTGACTATGGTGTGTCCAGTTATTTTGGCATTCAAACTTTCACGGCAGGTATTTACAAGGCCTGGCTGATCATGGATAACCGCATTGCAGCAGGGCAGTTGGCAACTCTTTTGTTGGTCGTCGTACTCATTTTGTTGCAACTTGAAAAGCAAGCTCAAGCAAGAATTCGGTTTACTTCCAGCAACACCAACGCTGCACACTCTCGCGAAGCACAACCCGCCCAACTGAGCCAAGCTGCGGGGCTGGCAATGTCTGCATGGTGTGGCTTCCTGTTTTTTTTGGGGTTTGTATTGCCCATCATGCTCATGCTCAAACCCTTGCTCGTGTCAGACACCATGATTCCATGGCAACGGTTTTGGGAATGGTCTTTCAACAGTCTGCGCTTAGGCGGCATCACTGCTCTTTTGGCCGTAGGTTTCTCACTGCTCATTGCATTTAGTTTGCGCAACAAGGCCGATCCCTTTGCGCGCTTCATTGCTCAATTGATTGGATTGGGCTACGCCATTCCGGGTGCCGTGGTGGTGGTTGGCTTGCTGCTTCCTGTCACATGGGTTCAAAAGCAATGGCCAGAATCATCATTGGGCTTTTGGATCACTGCCTCCATGCTAGGGCTTATTTGGGCTTACTTGGTTAGGTTTTGCGCAGTAGCGTTGCAATCCATTCAAAGCGGTTATGCACGAATTCCTTCTAGCCTCGACGACTCTGCCCGAACACTGGGTGTGAGTGGCTTGGCCTTGCTTAGTCGTGTTCACGCGCCTCTGCTCAAGCGCTCAGTTTTTGCCGCTGCCTTGTTGGTATTTGTAGATGTCATGAAAGAATTGCCCGCCACCTTGGTGCTGCGGCCATTCAACACAGATACCTTGGCCGTGGTGGCATTTCAACTAGCCCGAGACGAAAGATTGGGAGAGGCTGCTCTTCCCAGTTTGGCCTTGGTGGCAGTAGGTTTGATACCCGTACTTTTGTTAAGCAGGGCTATGCGGCAAAAATCATCTGCGCCTTAATGCGTGTAGCCATGGTCAATCATGATTGATTTGGCTTTGGAGGTTTTTAAAAAGTTCATCAAAGCAAGGGCTGCCGCATTGCCTTGACCACCTGAAAGTAAGATGGCATCTTGTTGGATGGGAGCGTACAAATGGGCAGGCACCAACCAGGCCGATCCGCGGGCCAATTTGCCTTGGGCAAAAACTTGGGACATGGCCACAAAACCAATTTGAGCGTTTTCGGTTTCAACAAATTGGAAGACTTGGCTGACGTTCTCGCCTTGTACAAGCTTGGGTCGAATTTCATTGATCAAACCCAAGTTGATCAGGGTCTCGATAGCCGCTGCGCCGTAAGGTGCCAGTTTGGGGTTGGCGATGGCCAATTTTTGAAATTGCCCTCTTCTCAAAATCTCGCCTTGCTGATCGACCAAGTTAGGCTGCCGGCTCCAAAGTACCAATTTTCCTATGGCATACGTGAAGCTGGAACCAGCCACACCCAAGCCTTCCTTTTCGAGCTTGGCTGGTGTTTCTCGATCGGCAGCCACCAGAATCTGAAAAGGTCCACCATTTTTGATTTGGGCGTAAAAACCACCTGTGGAGCCATATGACAGACGAACCTTGTGGCCCGACTCCTGTTCAAAGCTTTGCACGATTTTGCGCATGGGCTCACTGAAATTGGAGGCAACAGCCACCGTCACCTCGGCGGAATGCGCGGTCATGTGGCTGAGTAAAAAGAAGCCCACACATAACATGGGGGGCATAAGGATATGAAGAAACGATCGTTGGAATAAACTCGGCATGTCTGAAATAATAGCGCCTCAACTCTACTTTAACTGAGCAAATTGTTAATCTTGCTCCAACACAATTCACCATGAAAATTGCTTTAGCACTGGCTTTCAGCCTTTTTTGCGCTGTCTCTAACGCGCAAGCTCAAACTCAATCTCCTGATCCTTTGCAAGTTCGCAGCTGGGCTGCGGGGTGTGCCAACTGTCATGGCACTAACGGACGCTCTGAAGCTGGCATGGCAGCTCTTGCAGGTGTCGACAAAGACGTGATCGTCCAAAAAATGCAAGACTACAAGACTGGACGCACCCCGGCAACCATCATGCACCAGCTCTCAAAAGGCTACAGCGATGCCCAAATTGTGGCCATTGCAAGTTACTTTGCTGCGCAGAAGAAATAAGGAGCTTTCATGCAACGTCGTCAATTTATTCAGGGTGCGGGTACAGGCTCAGCTTTGGGCGCATTGGGCCTGATCACAGGCTGTGCTTCCATCGGTTCAAACAACAGCGCCAAGGTGGTAGTGGTGGGTGGTGGCTATGGTGGCGCTACAGCCGCCAAATATGTGCGCATGTGGTCAAACTATGGCATTGACGTAACCCTCATAGAGCCCAACCCTAATTTTATTTCTTGTCCCATCTCAAACTTGGTCATTGGCGGCAGCAAAACCATTGCAGATGTGACGGTCACCTACGACAACCTGGTCAAACGTCATGGTGTGAAATTGGTGAAAGACTTCGTGACCCAAATTGATCCAGACAAGCGACTGGTCAAGCTGGCGGGCGGCTCTGAAATTTCATACGACCGCTTAATTCTTTCTCCTGGCGTCGACTTCATGTTCGATGCTTTGCCAGGCTTAAAACAAGCAGGCGCTCAAGACAAAGTTTTGCACGCTTGGAAAGCTGGCGCACAAACAGTTGCGTTGCGAAAGCAACTCGAAGCCATGCCTGATGGTGGCGTTTATGCTCTGTCAATTCCCCTTGCACCTTATCGTTGTCCACCTGGACCCTACGAACGTGCTTGCCAAGTTGCCGACTATTTCAGCAAGGCCAAACCCAAAAGCAAAGTTCTTATTTTTGATGCCAACGATGACGTCACCTCCAAGGGTCCTTTGTTTAAAAAGGCTTGGGCAGAGCGTTACAAAGGCATTGTGGAATACCAAGGCAAACACAACGCCGTCGATGTTGATGCAAGCACCAACACCTTGAAATTTGAGTTTCAAGACGACGTGAAAGCCGCTGTGTTGAATGTCATACCACCCATGCGCGCAGGCGAAATTGCAGTCAAAACAGGCTTGGCCACTGCCAACAAGCGCTGGTGTGAAGTTGATTTTCTAAGCTTTGAAGCCAAAGCTGCTAAAAACATCCATGTCTTAGGCGACGCCATCCAAATTGCACCTGCCATGCCTAAGTCGGGGCACATGGCCAATCAACACGGCAAAACTTGTGCTGCTGCGGTAGTCGCCTTGTTGTCTGGCAAAGAGCCAAATGCTTTGCCCATCTACAACAATACTTGCTATAGCTTCGTCAGTGCCGAACAGGTGGTCCACGTTGCCAGCGTTCATGCCTACGACGCTGAAAAGAAGACCATGTTGACTGTGCCAGGATCAGGCGGAGTATCTAGCGAAGCCAGTTCGCTTGAAGGTTTTTACGCCATGGCTTGGGCTCGCAATATTTGGGCTGACACCTTGGCTTAAACACTTTGGCTAAAAAAATCGCTGTATGAAGCTCCCTTTCTTTTTTTCTATGGCCTTGCTTGCCATTCAGCTCAACCTCAGTTTGGCTTGGGCTAGCATTGACATTGCCAAAAAGAACGCTTGCATGTCTTGTCACAACAATGAAAAGAAGTTGGTCGGGCCTGCTTTCAAAGATGTGGCTAAAAAGTACGCTGGCGTGCCTGATGCGTCTCAAAAATTAGCTTTGAGTATCAAAGCAGGAGGCGCTGGCAAATGGGGGCCTGTTCCAATGCCTCCACCCACCTCATTGAGTGACGCAGATGCCGTGAAACTGGCCTCATGGATTCTAGAAGGTGCAAGATGAAGAACACCTTCCCCCAAACTCCCAATCGAAGAGACGCCTTGAAACAACTCGCAAGCTTGACAGCATTGCTCGTTGGCGCTGGCTATTCCACTTTTGCTCAAGCCGCTTACAACAAAGCAGCCTTTGATTCAAAATCTGTGAATGAAGCCGTTAAGTTTCAAGGTGGCGGTGGTATTGCTGAAAGCAAAGACATCCTACTGAATGCGCCCGACTATGCCGAAAATGGCGCAGCTGTAGCAATTGGGATGAGCACTGGCCTTCCAGGTGTGCGCAAGATAATGATCTTGATTGAAAAAAATCCTGCTAGCCTAGCGGCCTCATTTGAAGTGAGTGAATTTGTTGAAGCCAACTTTTCAACCCGCGTCAAAATGAGCCAAACATCTGATGTCTATGCGGTAGCAGTCATGGCGGACGGTCGTGCTTTGTTCTCTAAAAAAGAAGTCAAAGTGACCATTGGCAGTTGTGGATCGTAAAGAAATGTCAGAACCTACACGCATTCGCGCGCAAGCTCAGGGAGGCAAAACCACGGTTCGCGTCCTCATGAGTCATGAAATGGAATCTGGACATCGCAAAGATGGCTCAGGAAAAATTATTCCCAGTTGGTTCATTCAAGAAGTGAGCATTTCTCTTAACGGCAAAGTCATATTGGATGCAGATTTTGGACCCTCGGTGTCAAAGAATCCGTATTTGCAATTTGTCATCAAGGGGGGCAAGACTGGCGACAAGTTGTCGCTTGCTTGGAAAGACAACAGAGGACAAACACGCACCGACGAGGCCAGTGTGACTTAGCACTCAAATGCTGTTTGCAGATTCATCGACCTTTGCATCTGTATGCCTGTCTTGCCGCTCGCGCAGACTTTGCTGAGTAACACGCGATCGGTCACCACCAAGGGGCAAATTCTCATGCGCCAGACAAAGCGGACGCCCTCTTGCACCACTGGCCAAATAATCTTTCAACAAAGACTTGCGAACCACGCTTTCTTCAAACAGTTGCGTGGCAGTGAGATAAGCAAACACGGCATCGACCAAGGCTTCGGGGGTAAGGCCATAAGTCTTTTGTGTTTGCCGCCACAGGTCATCTGAAAAAGACATGAAAGCCCAAAAAGGCGAATGATGTGTTGATTGGTGAGGCGAAAGATGAGGCAAATTGGTTTGCAAAATCAAGGGAAGTGTTTGCTTAAAGCGACCGGAATTGGCCACCAAATCCCAATACTTTGCCAGCCTGGTAAATCGCTCAAAACTTTCGCGATCGATGTCCTTGTTTTGTCGAATGACATAAGGCGGCTTGCTGTCGTAAACCATGCCATGCGACTCAGTGTGACGTGCTAAGGGGGTTCCCCTTAAGCGCTTCAAGATACCCAATTGAATTTCTTGAGGCCCGATGCTGAGCAAACGGTCAAAACCCTCCGCAAAACTTTGAAGAGTTTCGCCGGGTAAGCCAAAAATTAAATCGGTGTGCAGATGTGCGTTCGATTCACTGAGCAGCCAGCGTAAATTAGCTTCTGTTTTGGCATTGTCTTGTCGCCGAGAGATTCGCTGTTGAACCTCTTCGTTGAAGCTTTGGATACCAACCTCAAATTGCAAGACGCCTGGCGGAAATTGTGCAATCAATTCTTTCAAGCGATCTGGCAGATGATCTGGAATGACCTCGAAATGAACCAGTAAGCCCTTTGCAGAATCTGCTTGAAGTCGGTCAAGGAAGAACTGCAAAATTTGAGCAGAGGCGTCTATTTTCAAATTGAATGTACGGTCTACAAACTTAAAATTTCGAGCACCTCGGCTGAACAAGATGTCCAGTTCTTGAAGAAATGGATTTAAATCAAACGCCCATGCCGTTTTGTCTAAAGAGCTCAAACAAAATTCACACTTAAAAGGGCATCCTCTAGAAGCCTCAACATACAGCACTCTGTTGGCCAAATCAGAATCTGAGAATTCGCGGTAAGGCAACTCAATGTCGCCCAAGGGGGGTTGTTCACCTTGGATCATTTTCATGAGGGGCTTTGGACCGTGGAGCAAAGCAAGACACAACTTAGGAAAGCTCACGTCACCCCACCCCGATATGACGTGGTCAGAAAGCTGCACTATTTCTTGCGTCTCGGTCTCATGGCTTACTTCAGGTCCACCCAACACAATGATCACCCGAGGCCTTTGGGTTTTAAGTGCCTTCACAAGTTCGGTGGTTTGAATGACATTCCAGATGTACACCCCAAAGCCAATGATTTGAGCTTGATGGGGCAACTCTGGCCCGAGTTGGCTTAGCAGTTCATTCACCATGTTCTGCGTTGGTCTGGTCAAGGTGAACTCGGTCAAGGCTGTGCGCTTTGCCAAATCAGCACTGCCATGGCGAGCCATGTTGGCCAAAAGATAACGAAGTCCTAGTGATGCATGAATGAACTTTGCATTGAGAGTGCAAAGAACAATGGCGGGCGACTGCGTCTTAATTTCGGGCATGCCCACATTATCCAACGTGTCAGGCGGTCAAAGTGAACTCAAACTTTTGTTGAAGATAACTTCTTTTTTGACAAACTTCTCATGGTTGTCTTCTACTGCACCCAATTCGTACAAGTAGTTGACCATCATGGCACTAGACTGCGCCATGCCCTTTTTTGAAAGATCAGCAGCCCAATTGATATCGTGCAACTTGGCCCCATTGGCCAAATGAAACTTGGCCACAGAATCGCCGTTAGATTTGTGAACAAATTGAGTGAGGTAAACAAAGCACAAATGCATGAGGGCTGATTTTTCCTCGGCTCTGGCCAAGGCTGGCGTCCAACCCTTGCTTAAGCGTTTTGACCACTCACCGTCTTTCATCAAGACTTTCAATGACTGTGCAATTTTTCCTTTTTTGTCCTCCAAGGCTTCCAAAGCGGACGATCCAGGCAACGCATCCAGCCATCTGTTGAAGCCGGGTACCGGCGACAAGGTGCAAAAGGTTTTGACACTGGGAATTTCTTGAAGTATTTGTTCGGCAACTCGCTTGATTAAAAAATTACCAAGCGATACCCCACGCAGTCCAGGCTGACAGTTACTGATGGAGTAAAAAATGGCTGTTTTGAATTTTTTGGCATCGAGAGATTCAGACTTCTTATCTAGGAGTGGGCCAACCTCCTTTGAGATGGCAGTGACCAAAGCCACCTCCACAAAAATCAATGGCTCACCTGGCAACTGGGGGTGAAAGAAGGCATAACACCGCCGATCTGGCTGCAGTCTGCGCCTTAAATCATCCCAGCCATCAATGGCATGAACTGATTCATGTTGAATGATTTTTTCAAGCAAGAGCGCTGGAGATGACCATGTGATTTCATGCAGTTCTAAAAAGCCTGGGTTGAACCAAGAGTTCAATAAATGCTGCATGTCGGCATCGACTGCTTTCAAGCCTGACTTGTTTTTAGTGTGCTCGAGCAAGCGCTCCCTCATGCGAACAATGGTTTGGGTGCCATTGGGTGCTCGATTGATTCGGCGCAGCAATTCTTGACGGGCAGGCTCGACGATTTTGAAAAGTGCAACCAGGCTTTCATCGTCGTACTTGTCTGCATAGTTTTGTGCAGCTTGTAAGACTTCTATAGGGTCGGGGCTGAATTGATGAGCCAGAAATTCGAAAAATTTCAACTGATCTGGCTTGTCCAAGAGCTTGAACTGTTCGACAAATTTGGTTGCAATGCTTTGGGCATTGGCTTCGCCCTTCTCCGATAGCAAGCTCAGCGCAATTTTTTGGGCTGATTCAAGTGATCTCGCTTTGGTGAATCGTTCAAACATGCTTGACCTATGGTGTGTGCTGAAAGAAATGATACGGGTAAGATATGAGCTCGGCAATCAACAAATTGCTTGAAATTGTTTGCGCGCCACAAAGCAAGGGAAAACGCTCATTGTTCGCTCAAGGCTATTCAAATGCACAACAACATACAACAGTTAAAGCAAATCTTAAAGTCTGCCAAAACCATTGCGGTCGTAGGCCTTTCAGCCCAATGGAATCGGCCAAGTTATTTTGCAGCCAAGTACATGCAAGAGCAAGCTTACAAAATTATCCCTGTCAACCCGCGCTATGCAGGTCAAGGGCAGTTTCCAGCTGAGGACGTTTTAGGCGAAAAGTGTTATGCCAGCCTGCTAGATATCTCAGAGCCAGTCGACATCGTGGATGTCTTTCGCAAAACTGAAGATGTTTTGCCGATTGCCCAGGAGGCACTTCAAATAGGCGCAAGCTGTTTGTGGCAACAACTTGGCGTTGAGAACCAAGAAGCCAGTGAATTGTTTCTCAATCAAGGCAAGTTTTCTGTGACCAACCGCTGCGTCAAAATTGAACATGCCAGAATTTTTGGTGGACTCAACTGGGTCGGGGTCAACACCGGCATCATTTCTGCAAAACGTCCCATTGATTGAATACCATCATGAGTGACCATCCCTTTCGGCCCGAAACACTGGCCATTCACGCCGGTCAAATTCCCGATGCAGCCACTGGCGCGCGCGCCCTCCCCATTTACCAAACCAGCAGCTTTGTGTTTGACAGTGCCGACCATGCGGCCTCTTTGTTCAACCTCCAAACATTTGGCAATGTTTACTCAAGGCTTAGCAACCCTACCGTTGCCGTGCTGGAAGAACGTGTCGCTGCGTTAGAAGGCGGCAGGGCTGGCGTTGCCTCTGCATCGGGCATGGCTGCTGAATCGATGGCGCTCATGACTATTTTGCAATCGGGCGATCATGTGGTGGCCGCCAGCGCTTTGTATGGGGGCTCTGTCACATTATTGGCCGTTAGCTTAGCCAAGTTTGGCATTCAAACCACCTTTGTAAACGCCAGCAAGGCCGATGCGTTTGCGGCAGCCATTCAGCCCAATACCCGCGCCATCTATGCCGAAAGCTTGGGCAATCCAAGCATGCTGGTTTTGGACATTGCGGCCATTGCAGAGGTCGCCCATGCTCATGGCCTGCCCCTCATCATTGACAACACAGTGCCCAGTCCATTTCTTTGCAATCCAATTGCTTTTGGCGCTGATGTGGTGGTGCACTCAGCCACCAAGTATTTGGCGGGTCATGGCACAACCTTGGGTGGTGTCATCGTAGAAAGCGGCAATTTTCCCTGGGACAATGGTAAATTTCCAGGCATGACCGAGCCGTCGCCTGGCTATCACGGTGTGAAGTTTTACGAAACCTTTGGCGATTTTGGCTTCACGATGCGCTGTCGCATGGAGTCCTTGCGAGTTTATGGCGCGTCACTCAGTCCCATGAGCGCTTGGCAAATTTTGCAGGGCGTTGAAACCCTGCCATTGCGCATGGAAAGGCACTGCAGCAATGCTTTGGCTGTAGCCCAATTTTTGCAAAGTGACTCGCGTGTTGCTTGGGTTAATTACCCTGGATTGCCAGACCACCCGCAACACGCGCTTCTTCAAAAACAGATGCGAGGCGCGTCTGGACTGCTGGCTTTTGGGGTCAAAGGCGGCTTACAACAAGGCGTGAAGTTCATTGAATCGGCTCGCTTCATGAGCCATCTGGTCAATATTGGCGACACCCGCACTCTCATTAGCCATCCCGCTAGCACCACGCATCGCCAACTCAATGAGGAACAACAGTTGGCTGCCGGAGTTGGCCCCGACATGATTCGAATTTCGGTAGGCCTTGAACACATCGATGATATTTTGTGGGACATCGATCAAGCCTTGAGTGCAGCCACCCAAACACGAGTTCATGGAATTTCAAAATGACTAACATCTTTGATCAAGACTTAGACCCCAATTCAGCTAATTTCACGGCGCTTTCACCAGTGAGTTTTGTGGAGAGAAGTGCCGAGATTTTTGGCGATTTATGTTCGGTAGTGCATGGCCTGCGTACTTACACGTGGGCCCAAACTCGCGACAGATCTGCACGGCTTGCTGCTGCGCTGCAATCACTGGGCGTGGGTCGTGGCAGCACGGTCAGCGCCATGTTACCCAATACCCCAGAGATGGTAGAAGCTCACTATGCGGTGCCAGCGCTCAACGCAGTACTCAACACACTCAACACTAGACTCGATGCAGCCCTGATTGCCTGGCAACTCAATCATTGTGAGTGCACGATATTGATCACAGACAGAGAGTTTGCCCCCGTCATGGCCAAGGCCTTGGATATTTTAAAAACCCAATTTGGCAGGTCCATTGTGGTCATCGATGTGTGCGACTCTGAATACAGAGGGCCAGGTGAACAGCTTGGGCAATTTGAATACGAGGCCATGCTTGCATTGCACGAGCCTCTCAGCAAATTAGAAGGCCCGCAAAACGAGTGGGATGCCATAGCTGTTAGCTATACCAGTGGCACCACGGGCGACCCCAAAGGCGTGGTCACGCATCACCGCGGTGCCTACCTGAACGCTGTGAGCAACGTGGCTACTTGGACCATGCCGCACTTTCCCACTTATTTGTGGACATTGCCCATGTTCCATTGCAATGGTTGGTGCTTTCCTTGGACTGTGGCCATGTTGGCAGGCACGCATGTGTGCTTGCGACGAGTTGAAGCAGCGCCTATCCTGGATGCCATGCGAGAGCACCGTGTCAACCACTACTGCGCGGCTCCCATTGTTCACAGCTTGATTTACAACGCCCCCGAAAGCATGCGGGCTGGCATTGATCAGCAAGTGCGAGGTATGGTGGCGGGTGCGGCGCCACCGGCGGCCATGATTGAAGGCATGGCCAAAATAGGTTTCGATATTACGCATGTTTATGGTCTCACCGAAGTTTATGGGCCCGCTAGCGTCGCAGTTAAACGCGACGCTTGGGCTCACGAAAGCTTGTCTGAGCAAACCCGTTTGAATGGCAGGCAAGGTGTTCGGTATGTGCTTCAAGAAGGCATGACCGTCATGGACCCTGAAACGATGACAGAGTGCCCTGCCGATGGTGTCACCATGGGCGAGATCATGTTCAAAGGCAATATTGTCATGAAGGGCTATTTGAAAAACCCTCGGGCCACCCAAGAAGCTTTTGCAGGTGGCTGGTTTCACACCGGTGATTTGGCCGTGATGGAGCCCGATCGCTATGTGAAAATCAAGGACCGCAGCAAAGACATCATCATTTCTGGTGGTGAAAACATCAGCTCTTTGGAAGTAGAAGATGCGATTTACCGTCACCCTTCTGTATTGGCATGCGCTGTGGTTGCCAAACCAGATCCTAAATGGGGCGAATCACCCTTGGCATTTGTCGAAGTCAAATTGGGCGCAACTGTGTCTCAAGCAGAGTTGATCGCACATTGCAAAACCTTGCTAGCCAGTTACAAAGTACCCAAAGAAATTCGCTTTGAAGAAATTCCCAAAACATCAACAGGCAAAATACAAAAATTCCAATTGCGGGAACGTGCCAAAATTGGCACTTAAATTGAGAAGGCAATCGCAATGACACAAGCAGAAACTCCCTTGGTTCTTCGGCACGACGACGATCGTGGCGTGTGCACCCTCACCTTAAATCGGCCATCCGCGTTCAATGCTTTGAGTGAAGAGTTGCTCACAGCTCTGCAAACTGAGCTGGACAATTTATCCAGAAGTCCGTCGCTTCGAGTTCTAGTGATTGCAGCGGCTGGCAAAGCCTTTTGTGCAGGACATGACCTTCGCCAAATGCGGGCTGAGCCCTCAATGGATTACTACCAAAAGTTGTTTTCTCAGTGCGGCAACATGATGCTCAGCATTCAAAAATTGCAAGTGCCCGTCATTGCCAAGGTACAAGGCGTTGCCACAGCAGCAGGCTGTCAGTTGGTAGCGCAGTGCGATTTGGCTGTGGCATCTTCCGAGGCCAAATTTGCAGTCAGCGGTGTCAATTTAGGCTTATTTTGCGCCACACCCAGTGTGGCGTTGTCACGCAATTTATCGCGCAAAGCTGCATTTGAAATGTTGGTCACAGGCGATTTTCTCAATGCCCAAGATGCCTTGAAGCAAGGCTTGATCAATCAAATCGCCGAGCCCCATGATCTTGACGCCTGCACAGAGAACTTGATTGTCAAAATTCTTTCAAAACCCCAAGTTGCCTTGGCCATGGGCAAAGAGTTGTTTTACATGCAGCTCGAAACCGGCATTGAGAAAGCCTATGAATTTGCGTCGCAAACGATGGCTTGCAACATGATGGACAGTGCAGCCCTTGAGGGCGTGCAGGCCTTCATCGAGAAAAGAAAACCCAGCTGGTCGAGCTCTTAGCAGCGCGTGTTTTAGCCATGGGCTGCCAAATCTAAAAAGACCCGTCCATTCTCAATTTTGACGGGCCATACTTTGGCGGGTTCGGTGGCGGGTCCACATGCAATCGAGCCATCTCTCAAATCGAATTGGGCTTGATGAAACGGGCACTCAACAAAATTGCCCTCTACAAATCCTTCGCACAGTTTGGCATTGCCGTGACTGCATTCATTGTTGATAGCAAACACACCCTCATCAATTTTGAAGATGGCAATATCGTGATTCAGAGGCGTCACAGCAACGCCTGCACCTTCAAACAAATCAGCCTCAGAGGCTACGTCTATCCAGTTGCTCATGATTAAATGGGATAAATAATGGAATTGGGAATCATTTCACTGTCGTAAATGCAAAGGCGCTCTTTCAATTTCAAGCCCTCGGCGGTTTGGACGATGGTGTCAAGATAGCGACCTACATTGAAAACAGTCGACTCTTTGTCTAATTTGGTACGAAAGACGGCGTAGTTGGCTTCGCAGTAAATAGCGCCATTTTCGACTTTGCGCACCACGGGCGTCCCCACCACATGGCGCTGGTAGTAGGGGTCGTGGTACAAGGTTTCTGTAATCCCATAGACCCGATCTTTCAACATGCCTTTGCTTGTGAGCGACAAAGTTGCCAATGGAAAGCCACGCTCATAGTTTTCGCGGGGCTGCAATTTATAAACACACGCTTCAGTGAAAAATTCTGGCCACAAATTCCACTGACCACTGTCTACCGCACTGGCGTAATCGGCATAAAGTTGTTGGATGCCCAACCAAGTTTGCATATCGACCATGATCAGCTCTCCATCACTTTTCGCCAGTATTCATACATACCTCGAATGAGTGTTTCTGTCACCATGTGATCAGTTTCTTCAACTTCGCGACCACCCAACTCGGCCAAGGTGCGGTGTTGAGGTTTGCTTTCAAAAGAAGTTTGGGAGAACTCAATGACTTCGCCATCGTCGGCTGATACAAAGCCAGCTGGCCCAAACAAATTGGCTTGTCGCAATCGGCGCTCAGTCATCTCATCTGTATCGTCTTCAAATCCAAAGTGCGTCCAAACAAAATCGAATGCACCATGCCCATCGGGCTGAATGTGTCTGGTAGAAACACTGTTCACTTGCTGCTGAAAAATAACACTGGGAAACAAAGTCATCATGACTGCCGTTGGGCCACCCCACCAAGCCTCTGGCACGATGTCTAAAAAGCTGGGGTCGTTCAATTGCATACTGGCTTTGAAACTGCTGACCTGCGTCACGTCAGAAGCTTGACCCGTGGCTTGGCCAGAAGAACCCCGGGTGGAAATCATGGCAGCATGCCGATGGTGGTCGTCCATGCGCAGCTCGCTTTTGTTGTCTGCCCGCCAAAGACCAAAGGTGACAAACCAAGTGTGCAACAAACCAGGGTGGTACGGATCTTTGATGTTTTCTTGCATCAGCTTCCAGTTGCCTGGAATTCGTTGCCTGTTGTAGCCCAAAATTTTGAGTTGTCGGCCATTGAACAATCGATCGAAGTAAGTCAGGATGGTTGGCCCCATAAAGTCTTCTAATGACTCGACTTCATGGTCGAAAGAGGCAAACACCACACCACCGCGTGATGCCACTTTCAAAGCGGTCAGCCCATGATTTTTGGGATCAAAATCAGCAGGCATGCCGCCATTGATCTTGCCGTCTTGTCGAACCCCACGCCGAAATGGCACACCCTGCAATTTGCCATCCAAGGCATAACTCCACTGGTGGTAAGGACAGACCAATTCTTTTTTGTTGCCGTGCCGCTCTCTGCAAAAAGCCATGCCTCGGTGCGCGCAAACGTTCTCAACCACATGGACTTGACCATCTTGGCTGCGCGTCATGATGACCGAGCGTTCTCCTATGACTGTTCGCTTGAAATCACCCTTGTTGGGAATCTCTGCTTCCAAGCCGACATAACTCCAATGTGCTTTGTAAAAGAAGCGGTCCAGTTCTTTGACATGAGTATCTTCTTGGGTGTAGACAGCAAAGGGGAT
This sequence comes from Comamonadaceae bacterium, assembly GCA_027488115.1. Lineage (GTDB taxonomy): Bacteria > Pseudomonadota > Gammaproteobacteria > Burkholderiales > Burkholderiaceae_C > Limnohabitans_A. The sequence continues at coordinate 53,523 of JAIYCG010000032.1, forward strand.
GCGGCTGGTGCCACTGTTCTCCCAGTGAATTGGTTGATCTTTCATAGATGCAAAGCTCGGCTTCTTTCAATACTGTCAATCATGCCACGGTATGAGTTCTCAATGAGGAATGCCTTCGCTATTTTTCTCTTGGAATAATAGATGACCAGAGAGGGTTAGTACTGTTGGTCTGAGCTTAACAATTATTTAGGGTGTGGGAATCACTTTTCAGGAATCTGTTCATGACCAGACTTTTAACTATCGCCAAAATATTTGGCCTCTGCCTTCTAAGCCTATTGTCTTTCAATGCTGCGGCACAAAATTTCAACGCTCAAAAATCTGGCGTATGGGAAACACAAAACTTTCAGTTTCAAAATGGGCAAAGCCTGCCCAATTTGAAACTCGGTTACACCACGTTGGGAAATCCTCAAAACGAGGCCGTTCTGATCCTTCACGGCACAGCTGGAAACAGCAAAGGCATGCTCAATCCAGCATTTGGTGGACAGTTATTTGGTCCGGGCCAAGTTCTTGATGCAGAGAAATACTACGTCATTCTGCCCGATGCATTGGGCGCAGGGCAGTCGTCCAAACCATCTGACGGTATGCGAGCGAAGTTTCCTGAATACAACTACACAGACATGGTGAAGGCTCAGTACCTTCTGGTCAAAGAAGGTTTGGGTGTGAAGCACTTGCGCTTGGTTCTCGGCAATTCTATGGGAGGCATGCAGACTTGGCTTTGGGGCATCATGTATCCCGAATTTATGGACTTGCTGGTTCCCATGGCATCCATGCCAACAGAAATGTCAGGCAGAAATTGGATGATGCGCAGACTGATCATTGACTCTATTCGGAACGATCCAGAGTGGATGGGCGGCAACTATGTTCAACAACCCAAGAGTGCTCTGTTTGCAACAACTTTTTATGCAACCGCAACCAATGGCGGTAACCAATCGATTCAAAAAATAGCACCTACCCGTGCTGCTGCCGATGCTCTTCTGGATCAAAGATTGAAAGGCCCGTTAACCGGCGATGCCAATGACATCATGTACCAATGGGCATCGTCGAAAGATTACAACCCCACTGCACAACTAGACAGAATCAAAGCGCGCGTGCTGGCCATTAACTCTGCCGACGACGAAAGAAATCCTCCCGAATTGGGCATCATGGAAAAATCTTTGAAAGTCCTGCCCAACGCATCACTGTTTTTAATTCCCGCTAGCGAACAAACTTCTGGGCATGGCACCACCGGGCAAGCACGTTGGTGGAAGGACGAACTGGCCAAGGCTCTCAATTCAACCTCCAAAAAGTAAGTTTGAAACCATTCAGCCAATGAACTGCTGATGCCACAAACGGGAGGTTTTCAAGTGAATTTTCAGTTCGTCTGCAATTTTTCCGCATTGCGAAATTTCATCTCATTTTTTATCAATGTAGCCCTGTCAAAGACTCATCAAGGGCTACTTTTAAGATCTAATACTGCTTGCACCAATCTCTCATGCAGTTATAAAAAAGAGGACGAAAATGACCAATCAAAAATCCAAAATTATTTACACCCTGACCGACGAAGCCCCATTGCTGGCAACGGCGGCTTTTTTGCCAGTCATTCAAACTTTCACTCAGCCTGCTGACATCGAAGTTGAAACCAGTGACATTTCTGTAGCGGGTCGCGTTTTGGGAGAATTTCCAGACTTCCTCACGCCTGAGCAACAAGTGCCTGACAACTTGGCAGATTTGGGCAAGCGCACCCTGCTTCCCGAAACCAACATCATCAAATTGCCCAACATCAGCGCTTCTGTTCATCAGTTGGCTGGCGTGATCAAAGAACTCCAGTCCAAAGGATTTCACGTTCCCGATTACCCAGAAGATCCTAAAACAGATGCTGAAAAAGCCATTCGCGCACGCTACTCAAAATGCTTAGGCAGCGCTGTCAATCCAGTTTTGCGAGAAGGCAACTCAGACCGCCGCGCTCCTTTGGCTGTTAAGAATTACGCCAGAAAAAACCCCCACAGCATGGGTGAATGGAGCATGGCTTCCAGAACACACGTGGCTCACATGAAACACGGCGACTTCTACCATGGCGAAAAATCCATGACCCTAGACAAAGCACGCGATGTCCGCATGGAACTTGTCACCAAGTCTGGCAAGACCATGGTGCTGAAGCCCAAAGTCTCATTGTTGGCTGGCGAAATCATCGACAGCATGTTCATGAGCAAAAAAGCGCTGTGCGAGTTTTACGAGGAGCAAATGGAAGACGCTCGCAAATCTGGCGTGATGTTCTCTTTGCACGTCAAAGCCACCATGATGAAAGTGTCGCACCCCATTGTGTTTGGACACGCTGTCAAAATTTTCTACAAAGAAGCCTTTGAAAAGCATGGCAAGGTTTTTGATGAGTTGGGTATCAATGTCAACAACGGCATGGTCGATCTTGAAGAGAAGATAGAAACATTGCCCCATTCTTTGCATGACGAAATCGTTCGCGACCTGCACGCTTGCCACGAGCACCGCCCCGATTTGGCCATGGTGGACTCTGCCAAAGGCATTACCAATTTGCACGCACCCAACGATGTGATCGTGGATGCTTCCATGCCAGCCATGATTCGCATTGGCGGCAAAATGTGGGGTGCTGACGGCAAACCCAAAGACACCAAGGCAGTTATCCCCGAGTCCACATTTGCCCGCATCTACCAAGAAGTCATCAATTTCTGCAAGACCAACGGCAACTTTGATCCCCGCACCATGGGCACAGTGCCCAACGTTGGCCTGATGGCTCAACAGGCTGAGGAATACGGCTCACACGACAAGACATTTGAAATCGCAGAAGATGGCGTGGCCAACATTGTCGATATTGCCACCGGAGAGGTCTTGCTGTCACAAAACGTTGAATGTGGTGACATCTGGCGCATGTGTCAAGTTAAAGATGCCCCTATTCGCGATTGGGTGAAGTTGGCTGTCACGCGTGCACGCAACTCAGGCACACCTGCTTTGTTCTGGCTTGATCCCTATCGCCCACACGAAGCCGAGATGATCAAGAAGGTGGAAACCTACTTGAAAGACCACGATACCAAGGGCTTGGACATTCAAATCATGTCTCAAGTTCGCGCCATGCGCTACACCCTTGAACGCGTCATCCGCGGTCTGGACACCATTTCTGTCACTGGCAACATTTTGCGCGACTACCTCACCGACTTGTTCCCCATCATGGAGTTAGGCACCAGCGCCAAGATGCTGTCCATCGTGCCCCTCATGGCAGGTGGCGGCATGTACGAAACGGGCGCAGGCGGTTCGGCGCCTAAGCATGTCAAGCAATTGGTTGAAGAGAACCACTTGCGTTGGGACTCCCTGGGAGAGTTCTTGGCCTTGGCTGTTTCCTTAGAAGATTTGGGCATCAAAACAGGTAACACCAAAGCCAAAGTATTGGCCAAAACTTTGGATGCAGCCACGGGTTCATTGTTAAACAACAACAAAAACCCTTCCACCAAAACCGGTGAATTGGATAACCGTGGAAGTCAGTTTTACTTGGCCATGTATTGGGCCCAAGAGCTAGCGGCGCAAACTGAAGACAAAGACTTGCAAAGCAAGTTTGCAGGTTTGGCCAAATCTTTGACTGACAATGAACAGCAAATTGTGGACGAACTGAAGGCCGTACAAGGAAAACCAGTGGACATTGGCGGCTATTACAAGCCTTCAGCCGAACTGCTGCAAAAAGTCATGTGCCCAAGCCATACTTTCAATGAAATTTTAAAATCAGCTCGCGCATAAAACCAGCCTTTTAAATTTCATTTGCCCCTCTGCGCTGCGTCCAAGCCGCATCATTCGTGATGCGGCTTTTTTCTGCCCCTTACTCAAACAAATCTGTTTGGTTTAAATTTTCAGGGACACAGCGACCCGTCTGTTTTTTTGATTTTTTCAGATGAGGGATCGCCTTGATGGGTGACAACTCCAAGATGGCTGGTTTTTTTTGAAGTTGGCTAACAGGTGCTGAAGCTTGACGCTCTGGCGCAGCATGGGTTAATTCAGCGGGCCAGCGCTTTAAACGCTTTAACTCTCCGCGGTTCATACATCGGTACAAGGCCAGCAATTCGCCCGAGGTCTCGGACTCCAATGCCACGTAAGACTTACCAAGGTAATTAATTTGTCTGGCTGCAATCTGCAAAACGACATCACTGCCTTTGAGATCAGTTCTTGAATAAGCCGTAATGGCTCGCAATAGGATCTTGTTCATTTAAGGTCTAGTTAATTAACTGGTAGTTTTTAAACAGGACGCCAAAAAACCAGTAGTTTACAAGCAATTTGTTTGTAGACACTTTGTTAAAAAACAAGAAGTTAACCGGTAACGGAGTCGCAAATGAGTTTCAAAGAGACTAGAAACAAACCAGCCTGAACCAATTTAAAAAACCAAGCATCAGCAATACGCTTGGTGAGATAGGCTCCTACAAAAGTGCCTGCAAGCGCAAAAGGCACTAAAACAGCCGCACCCATTAAATCCTCCACACTGTAGGGGCTGAGATTTTGATAAGGGCCGATTTTTGCAAAATTAATGATGGCAAACAGAATGGTGGCTGTCCCCGCAAACTCTGCTTTGGGCAATTTTTGAGGCAGCACAAATACTTGAAATGGCGGGCCACCTGCATGCGCAATGAAACTCGTAAAACCGGCGCCAGCACCCCAAAAAATACCTTTGGGAACTGAGGCAGGTAAAGCCGCGTCACCTTGACCTCGTTTGAACCAAGTCTGCAAGCAAAAGCTCACCCCAACCAAACCAATGATCAATTTGATGGTCAGATCTGAAATCATGGAGGCTGTGAGCCACCCTATCAAAACGCCCAAGAGCCCAGCTGGCACCAAAATCTTCAAATTGATGGCGCTGTAATTTCTTCGATAAAGCCATACACCAACGACATCAGAGATCACGAAGAGTGGCAGTAAAAGAACCGCTACTTTCACTGGAGACATGACCAAAGACAGCAAGGGCACCGACATCATGCCAACCAAAGGTAAGCCTCCTTTGGACATGCCAATGAGCATGGCTGAACAACTGGCAAGCACCAAATACTGACTAATTTCCATGGCGACCTTGAGTTAAATCACTTTCAAGCGTGGGTAGCTTATGCAAATAGCTTGGGGTACTTCAAGATTCGCCAGCAACTGTAGGTAGCCAGACCAGAAATACCCAGTGTGACCCATATCACGAGCACATAACTTTGAGTCATGTCAAAAACTTGCCCGGCCAAAACAGGCCCCAACAAGTTGCCTAAGGCCGCACCGGTGTAAAGCGTGCCAATGATGGCTGAGACTGCCCTGCCCCCAAACAAATCCATGCAAATTGCAGGTAGCAACGAAACAATGCTGCCATAACTGAGCCCAAACCAAATGGCAAACAACGCAAAGGTCCATAGGTCTTGAGCGAGCGCCCAAATTAAATAAGAAAGACCCATCAGGCACTGCATCAACATGAGTGTTTTGATGCGCCCAATGCGATCGGCCAACCAACCAATGGCAAACCTACCAACTAGACTACCAATCCCGATTAAACCAACCAAGCCCACCGCTTGCGCATCTGGCACACCTGCATCCCTGGCTGCCGCAGAAATGTGCGCAAAGGGGATGAACATGACTGGTGCGCCCAGCAGAGTACCCAAATAAAGCCATTTAAAAGAAGCTGTTTTCAAGGCGTCCGAAAGCGTCAAACCGGGAAGTACGCCGCTGGTGCTACCACTGAGATTAGGGGCTCGCTTCAATAAAAATCCAGCCGTCAAACCAATCAGCAGCACCCCAACAGACATCAGTTGAAGCGCATTTCGCCAATCAACCTCTGTCAGTAAATAGCTCACAAAGACCGGCAAAATGAGCGTTCCTGCACCGACGCCAGAGCTGGCAATGCCTGAAGCCAATCCCCGACGTTTGGTAAACCATGGCTGAACTGAAGCAATCGAAGGGGTATAGACAAAGGCAATACCCAAACCGACCAAAAGCCCATAGCTGAGATAGACGGTAGTCAAATTTTGCGCCAAGCTGGTTAAAAACAATCCCAGAGCAATGAAGACCATGCCCATCATGCAGACCAACCTAGGCCCCCACCGATCGGCCAACATGCCGCCACCGGCACCCAAAACAAAATAAACCAGGCCGCAGAGACCAAAGATCCAAGACACATCAGCCCGCTGCGCTGAAAACTCTTTGGCAAAATTTTCAAAAAATGCCGCAAACGAATAGGAAACACCAAAAATGACGGCAAGACAAACAAAAGTTGCCCATACGACCACCCATGCTCTGCGGGATTCCATGTTTTCTTAAACCTTGATTGCCATGGCAATAGGGCCGGAATGGATTTGATTTGGCATGGCGTGTCTGACTGTGCTCACTATTTGGCGTTTCTGTAGTCTCATTGATTGGGCCTAGTTTAGTGTTTTTTAAAATCACCCTAATTTTTCTCTCGCCTCAAGTCAGGAAGCTCCAAAGTCAATTTATGCTCTAGCCCATTGACACAGAAAGTACTTTGTATGAGTTCTCCCATCACCCCTAGGCTTCCGGGCATTCGATTTGTGCACTCCCCTGGGCCGACCCATGTGCCAGATGAAGTCATGCACGCCATGCAAAGGCCCATGACGGATCTGGCAGACCCCCGTGTGGGTGCCCTGATTGCCGCTTGCGAAAAAGGCATGAAAGAGTTACTCCATTCCCCTGCCTCTGATGTTTTCTTCTATGCCAGCAATGGACATGGTGTTTGGGAAGCTGCATCGGCCAATTTAGGCTCTGACCAGCACAGCCTCCTCATTGCAGGCTCTGGCCACTTCTCAGACCAGTGGGCCATTCAAACCAGTTCGCTAGGCCTTTCTGTCATCAGAACACCTCACATCGAAGGCCAGCAAATTGATGCAGGTGCCATTGAGGCAGCACTGCGCGCAGACCCAGAGCACAAAATTTCTGCCGTCATGGTGGTTCATACTGACACCGCAAGTGGCATTACAAGCGACCTTCAAGCTGTTCGCGATGCCATTGATCGCACGGGTCATCCAGCGATTTATGTAGTCGATGTGGTGGCTTCATTGGGCGCAGCCCCATTTGACATGGATGCACTGGGCGCAGATGTGTGTTTGGGCAGCTCCCAAAAGGGCTTGATGATGCCGCCAGGCTTGGGCTTTGTGGCCGTCAATGCCAAAGCTTTTGCTTGGTCTAAGGAGCACGCCAAACCTCGCTACTACTGGAGCTGGCTTGAGCGCAAAACCGACAACCAATCGGCCAAATTTTGCGGTACGCCACCTTTAGCGCACCTTGCAGGTTTAGAGGTTTCATTGAGCTTGCTAAAAGCAGAAGGCCTGTCAGCCGTGCATGCGCGTCACCAGCGTTTGGGCGCTGCAGTCCGTGCAGCCGTCACTTGCTGGGCTACCGCTGGCGCCATCAAACTGCATTGCCAAGACCCCAAAGGATTTTCATCGTCGGTCACCGCCATTGAAGTGGCGCCTGGCATTGACCCAGAAGCCATGCGCGAGGTGGCACGCGAAAAATTTCAAGTCGCCATTGCTGGTGGATTGGGTCCCTTGGCTGGACGCGTCTTCAGAATTGGCCATTTAGGCGATATGAACGAACCCATGATTTTAGGTGCGCTTGCCGGCGTTGAAGCCGCCATGACGGTTCAAAATATTCCTTATGGCCCCAACGGCATGGCTGCTGCCATTGCCTACTTGGCACAACACACACCTTGAGTGACCCCACACTGGTTTTGAGTGATCCAATCAGGGCGATCCGTTGGATCCGCAGTCACTCTCATGCTTAAGAATCTTGGGGGGGTATCTCTAGCGCTTGGTACAAGGGCAAGATATCAGCTCGAATTTGGGGGAAGTGGTAGGCGTAAAAAAGCGCTGATAGGAAGCCCATGGTCCCAAAAAGTGCCAACGCATATTGGCTACCAATGTGGTCGGCCAACCAGCCCGAGCACAGTGACCCCAAAGGCGACATACCCAAGAAAGACATCACGTACAAAGCCGCCACCCTCCCACGCAATTCGTCTGGCACGATGCTTTGAAGCACCGTGTTGGTGGACGCAGCCGTCAGCATCATGCTCAGGGCAGAAACAAACAACATCGGCATGGCAATCCACAAACTCTCAGAAAAAGAGAAGGCAACCAAGGTCAGGGCTGCAACACCAGCGTTCCAACCGATCACTTTGAAAAGGCCCCGAATGTTAGTTCGAGAGGCAAGGTAGATCATGCCGCAGACCGCGCCCAATCCGGCAGAACTGTAAAGCAAGCCCAGTGTTCTGGAATCACCATGAAATCTTTCGCTGGCAAACCAAGGCATGAGCGAACCATACGATTGCAAAGAAAAACTGCTCACTGCCAAAAGCAAAAGCGCACAGCGGCTTGGAAAAAATCCATATGCATAGTCAATCCCCACCATCAGTTGCTTCAATATGCTTGAGGGACCGTGTCGCGCAACATGCTGTGCAATCTGGGTGGCACGCAGTGCTGAAAGCACCGCCAAGCGCATGATGCAGTTGACGGCAAAACTCCAAACCTCGCCAAAAGTGGCCGTCACCAAACCACCCAGCATCGGACCAATGAACCTGGCACCATTCATCACCGTTGAATTGAGTGCGATGGCGTTGGTGAGCTCTTGCCGATTGGGCAAAAGCTTAGAAATGAGCGCTTGTCTGGCAGGTGCATCAAATGCGTTGCCTAAACCAAGTATGGCGTTGCCAAGGACCACATGCCAAGCCTCGATATGACCACTGACCATCAGTAAAAGCATGACCAAAGACTGCAACATGGCCAAGGTGTTGGTTGCAAACAATACACGCCGAACATCTAGTCGATCTAGCAAGACACCTGCAAATGGGGTGATGAGCAGCATGGGAATTTGCAAGCTGAATGCAGCCAAGCCCAACATCAATGTGGAGCCAGAGAGTTGGTAGACCAGCCAACTGGTAGCGATCAATTGCACCCAATTGCCTATTTGAGAGGTACCTTGACCCACGATGAACAAACGAAAATTCCGGTGCTGAAGGGCACGCAGACTGTTCGGTAGTTTCATGGGTTCAGATCCTGATCAATAGGCTGGCTTCGCCTGGCAGTGATTCTAGTGTGCGGCGAAATGGCAAAATGAAGCTTCTCATTTCCAAATTCTCACAACACAAGGATGCCATCATGGTCCAGCGGTTTGATGTCGGTGCTCGGCTTTCTGAAATGGCCATTCACAACGGCGTGGTGTACTTGGCAGGTCAAATTCCTGAAGACCCAAATTTAGACATTGAAGGGCAAACACTTCAGGTTTTGCATGCCATTGATCGCTTACTTGCACGCGCTGGCACAGACAAGCGCAATTTGCTGATGGTGCAAATATTTTTGGTGGACTTGAACGATTTTGAAGGCATGAACCGTGTTTGGGACAGCTGGGTAGTTCCCGGCCACACCCCACCCAGAGCGACCGTTCAAGCCAACTTGGCTTCGGACAAATGGCGTTTAGAGGTGGTTGCCACTGCCGCTCTTTAAATGGGCGTTCATTTCTTCTTCGTTGGGCAAAAAGAACACGATCACGGCGCCCAAAGCAGCCACAACGGTCAGTGCCATCATGAGCTGCGTAAAGCCAGCCACCTTGACCACAGGGCCTAACAAATAAACGGCTACTGAGCTAAAACCAAACGAAATAGCGATGCGCGTGCCACTCACGCGCGAACGCATGGCGTCGTCAATGTATCGAACCACCATGGTGTCGCTAAAAGGAATGGCACCAAAAACCATCACCATGTAGCCGATGGCTGCTGCATACCAAACCCAACCAGAGGTTTGCGAGGCGATGCCAAATGCCACAATTTGAAGCAGTAAAACAACTAAGAAAAGAGGTTTGACGGCAAACCGGTCAAGCAGTCGCCCCACAAGCAATTGCGCCAACGAAGCCACCGCATAAATGGCGGCCAACAGCATGCCTAAACGCGAGGGGTCGTTCACCAAGCCATCTAAGCGCTCGGCCAACAACTGGGCATTGCCGTTGGTGGTAATGTTGAATAAAACGCTGGTGGTGGTAGCTGTTGCAACCATGACCGCAAATGTTCGCCAAGCCACGTGCTTAGGCAACTGAACAGAATGGGATTTCTTTTTGGCAGGCGCACTTGTCTCTTTGGGTGCACACCAAGCAAAAGCGAAGCCGCAGGCAATCGAGACCAAGCCAGGCACTATGAATGCCACTCGCCACCCCTGCCAGGCAACCAAAAAACCTGTAGAAAGTGCAGCCAGTGCAATCCCTAAATTGCCTGCCAAGCCATTGACCCCAATGGTGATGCCAGGCCGAACTGCTTTTTGGACCAACATGGGAATACCAACGGGGTGGTAAATGGCCGAAAAAACGCCCAAAACAGTGAGCGCAATGCCCATTTGAAGCGGTGTTTGAGTGAGCGAAACACCGATGGCCGAAAGACCCATGCCGAAAAAGAACACCAACATCATTTGTCGTCGGCCCCACAAATCGCCCAAGCGTCCGGCAGGGATAGAGGCAAAGCCAAACATCATGAAGGCTCCCACGGTATAGGGCATCATGTCTTCCCAACCGTCGACCCCAAAATCTTGGGCGATGGCACTCACAGCTGTTGCAAAAATCAGTAAAAACAAATGATCAAGCGCATGGCCGATGTTCAGCATCAATGAAGGTAGAAATGGCATTCAAATTCGATTCAAGTTTTGAGACATCACAGGGACATCGACCGAAACATCTTGGGCAGCGACGGTGAAGTAGCCTTCAGAGCCATCATTAAACCGCGAAATTTGAAGTTTTGCTGTGAACTTGACTCACAGAATCAAGGGAATATCCTGTGCTCAAAATCATCAAAGTCAAATAGGCTAGAGGCTCAATTTCGATCCAGAGGAGTTTTAAATGGCATCTTTCAAGTTACGCCCATCATTTTCATGGGTCTCCACCTTGGCTTTCTCATTGGGCGTGGCAAGTACCTTGCTGACTGCCCCCGCTGCATTGGCGCAAGCATTTCCAAATAAACCTATTCGATTGGTCTGCCCCTTTCCCCCCGGTGGTGCTGTCGATATTGCTTCTCGCGCCATCGCCCAAGAATTGTCCAAAAATTTAGGACAACCCGTGACCGTCGATAACAAGCCTGGTGCCGGTGGCAACATTGGCGGCACAGATGTGGCTCGGTCCAACCCTGATGGTTACACCTTGTTTATGACCACCAGCGGCATTCAAGCCATCAACCCGGCGCTTTATGCCAAGATGCCTTTTGATCCCAACAAAGATCTCACGCCAGTATCAGCCTTGGTCTCCCTCAACAACGTTTTGGTGCTACACCCTTCAGTCAAAGCCAACTCTGTTGCAGAAGTCATCGCTCTGGCTAAAGCACAACCTGGGGCCATCAACTACGCCTCCAGTGGCAGTGGCACCAGCATTCACATGTCGGGAGAGATGTTCAGGTCACTGACCAACATCAGCATGACCCATATCCCCTACAAAGGCAGTGCACCAGCATTGAATGACCTTCTAGGGGGTCAAGTCATGATGATGTTCGACAACATTCCATCAGCCATTCCGCACATCAAGTCTGGCAAGCTCAGGGCTTTGGCCACCACCGGTGCAAAGCGTGACCCATTGTTGCCCGACTTGCCTACAGTGGCTGAAGCAGGTGTACCAGGCTATGAGTCTGGCGTGTGGTTTGGTCTTGCCGTTGCAGCCAACACGCCCCGCGATGTGGTGATGAAGCTCAACGCTGAAGCAGTCAAGGGCACGAAGTCGCCTGAATTCATCAAGCGCATGACCGACTTGGGCTACATCATCATGGGAACCAGCCCAGAAACAATGGCCGAAATGAACAAAGCTGAAGTTCAACGCTGGGGGCCGATTGTCAAAGCTTCAGGCGCCAAGGCTGATTAATTTCAACCCCATATAACCCAAGCTAAAAGGCTGACAAGGTTTGCGAATTGATTCAAGCTTGCAGTTGCCATGAACGACGTTTTTAAAATTGTTTTTCATGGCGAGAACTCCGCTAATTTTCGGACTGGTATAGAAGGCCTGCTGCACCACACCCATGAGATTGTGTGTGTGTCTCAGGGCCTTCAAGAGCCTGGCGAACAAGCGCATTTTGAATCAGCCGATGTGGTGGTGGGAGTTGCATTGAATTCAAGCATGCCTCAGCCCCGCAAAATGCGATTGCTACAGGCACCTGCGGCGGGTACGGATGGCATTCAACGCGAATGCCTGCCGCCTCACAGCCAACTGGCCAATTGCTTTGGCCATGAAAACGCCATTGCAGAGTACGTCATGACAGCATTGCTCGTGCGACATGTCCCCTTGGTCGAGGCAGATCAAGGTCTTCGTCAAGGCCATTGGAAATTCTTTGCAGGGCGTCCAGGCGCTCTTCGAAGCGAGTTGGGATCTCAAACCTTGGGTATTTTGGGGTTCGGTCACATTGCGAAAACCTTGGCACAGCGAGCCAAGGCCTTTGACATGCGTGTGGTGGTTGCCAACAGGAGCCCGTTGGGCCTAGAGGCAACAAGCGTGGTTGATCAAAGTTTCAAACTTTCAGATTTGAACGCCTTCATGGCGTCTTGCGATGTGGTGGTGGTCACATTGCCACTCACAGAGAACACCAAAGGCTTAGTTGGTCAAGCTGCTTTGTCAGCCATGAAACCAAGCGCGATCATTGTGAATGTGGGACGAGGCCCTGTGATTGATGAAACAGCTTTGTTTCAAACACTCCAGCGCCAACAAATTGCAGGGGCAATCATTGATACTTGGTACCAATATCCCAGTGCTGAAACGGCGCAGTGCGCGCCCTCCCAATTCAACTTTGCCAGCTTGCAAAATGTTGTGATGACACCCCATATGTCAGGCTGGACAGAGGGCACGGTTCGAAGACGCCAGCAAACCATTGCCAACAACATCAATCGATTGAGTCAGGGACTGCCGCTCCAGAATGTGATCACTGAATAGTCTAAGCGCTTTGGCGAGAAATGATTTCAAAACCCAAATCAAGCTGTGGCACCTCAGGCGTCTCCCCCCGAATCAGTTGAAGCAACATCTGTGCGGCGGACTCTCCGACTTGGGCTCGAGGTGTTTTGACCGTTGTCAGAGGTGGCCACATTTGGTCGCTTCCGGTCAGGTCATTGAAACCTGCAATGGCCACTTTAGAAGGCACAGACACACCCATCCGCATGGCTGCCAGCAAGGCACCTTGGGCTAAATCGTCGTTACAGAAAAAGATGGCGTCAACATCTGGACTTTGCTTCATAATTTGCTCAAACATTTGCGCACCCAAAATAAGGGATGAAGGCGCAGGGTTCAACCATTCCAAGCTGGCGTTGTAAACGCCCGCTTGTTTGAGAGCTTTTCGCCAACCCCACAATCTTTGCATCACTCGCGGGTCCAGTTGTGCAGCAGCAAAAACAATGTGAGTTTTACCCTTCAAAAGCAAATACTTCGTCATCGCCTCGCCTGCATCCGTCTGTCGAAAGCCAACACAGTATGGGACTGCTTCTGTGCTTGTTGAAATCGGATTCAGAGCTGCAACGTCGCCTTGATCGGAAATGGGCAAATCCATGAGGTGAACACATGGAACTTTGCTTCTCTCCATCAGCTTTTGAGTGGCCTGGCTATGATCCAAGCCCGTGATCAGTAAGCCCGCAGGGCGATGGTGTAACTGCTCTCGCAGAAGCAACTCTTCTTCTATGGGGTTGTAGTGGGTCACGCCCATCAATGTTTGAAAACCAGCGGTACGCAGTGTTTTTTGGGCTGCTTCCAACAAATCTACAAACAAGGTGTTTGACAACAGGGGTATCAGAATCGTGACATGGTCGCTGCGCTGAGAGGCCAAAGCGCGTGCAGCCGGATCTGGCACATAGCCCAATTGGTCAGAGACAAGCAACACACGCTCGACCAAATCTGGATCAACAGCCCTCTCCCCGCGCAATGCTCGCGAAACGGTGCTAGGGCTGACGCCAGCCGTTCTGGCCACATCCTGAAGGGTAATGCGTCCCGTAGATCGCTGACTTTTGGATCGATCAGAAGCTTGTTTCAAGGGTTAATCCGGAGCAGTGTTGAAGCTGAATTCGTTAGGATAGCGCTATCCGAATTATTTGACTTGATTTTTTTTACAGGCAGAGACATCGGTTTCCCTAATAAAAAGTTAGATTTCAATGAACCTGAATCTATTGACTTATATCGGACAGCGCTGTCCAAACTTACAAATTTTGTCGAATTGAACACATGCCAGCAACACGACCTCTTCGAATCATCGTCATGGGTGTTTCAGGCTCTGGCAAGTCCACTCTGGCCGAGGGCCTCGCAAAGTCACTCGACTTGCGAATGAAAGATGGTGATGAATTGCACTCGCCAGAAAGTGTGACCAAAATGAGGGCCGGCGTTGCCCTCGAAGACGCAGACCGTTGGCCTTGGCTAGATCGCATTGCCCACTACTTGGCCAACTCCCAACCCAACGCATCAGGTCCATTAGGCGGCATCGTGGCTTGCTCTGCTCTCAAGAAAATTTACCGCGATCGCATACGCCAACAAGCTGGGGATGTGGTGTTTCTGTTTTTAAATGGCAAGCCAGAGCTCATTCGCGAGCGCATGCAGCAGCGGCAAGGGCATTACATGCAGGCTGGCTTGTTAGACAGTCAATTTCAAACCCTTGAGTTGCCCAACGAAGTTGAGCAAGATGTGATGGAACTCGACATCGATCAACCCGTCGATCAAATTCTTCACAAAGCCCTAGACCATCTCAAACACTGCCTGCAACTTGGACAAGACATGCAGTCCCACTTAACTCAAACTCACTAGGACTTTCATGTTCATCCGATGCGCATTTTTTCAAGGCAATGTCAAACCCGGCATGGAGCAAGCCTTCAACAACTACATTCGCAAAGAGCTCGTGCCTTTGTGGACACGATTTCCTGGTGCTCAAGAAGTACGTGTTTTAAGACAAGTTGAAAGCGATGTCGCCGATCCGCACTTCGGCATGGTGTTGTCAGTGCGCTACCCCACCCGCGAATCGATTGAAATTGCCTTGGCATCTGAAGTGCGGCTTCAAAGTCGCGAAGTTTCTAAGGACCTGATTGCCATGTTTGATGGCACCGTATTCCACACTGTGTTCAGCGCTGACGAATACGCACTGCCAACCGATTAATTTTTCAACCACGTTAAAACCACAGGAGACTCCACCATGAAAATTTCTCGCATTCTCGTTGCCTGCCTGATCGCCAGCATGGGCTCGGCTGCGTTTGCCGCTAAGTTCAACCTCAAAATGGGACACGCTGTGAACACCACAGATGGCCAACACGCAGCAGCCATGAAGCTGGCTGAATTGGTCAAACAACGCACCAATGGTGATGTTGAAATTACGATCTTTCCCGCCAACCAGTTGGGCAACGATGCGGCCATGATCAATGGCGTGCGCGGTGGCACCATCGACATCGTTTCAAGTGGCGCCTCTAATTACAACGGCATTGTGCCCAACACAGCTGCTATGGAATTGCCTTTCGTTTTCCGAAGTGCACAACACGCCTACAACGTCTTGGATGGCGCAGTTGGCACCGGTGTTTTGAACGAGCTGGCTCCCCACGGCATGAAGGGCTTGGCTTATTGGGAAAACGGCTGGCGCGCATTTACCAACAACAAGCGCCCCGTCAACAAGCCCGAAGACTTGAAGGGTTTGAAAATTCGCTCCACCCCCAACCCCTATCACATTCAAGCATTCAGATTGCTTGGCATGAATCCCTCGCCCATGCCCATCGCCGAGCTTTACACCGCTTTGGAGACTGGCACCTTTGATGCGCAAGAGCATCCCATCAACGTCACTTGGTCTTCTAAGTTTTACGAAGTTCAAAAACACCTGACCGTGAGTAACCACGTTTACTCGCCTTTGATTGTTGCGATGAACAAAGGAAAATTTGATTCACTGCCTGCCAACTATCAAACGATTGTGGTGGATGCAGCTCGCGAAGCAGCTACCTACCAGCGCAATTTGAATGCATCCAATGCGGGCAAAGTTGTTGCAGATCTGAAAAAATCAGGCATGCAAGTCATTGAGAACGTTGACATGGCACCATTCCAGAAAATTGTGTCAGCTGAAATTGCCAAAACATTTGGTGAAAAGAACGGCCCTGCTTTGTTGCAAGCCATCGAAAACACCAAGTAATTTGTGCTTTCAAAGCCCTCTTCCTTGGAGGAGGGCTTTTTTTATGTTTGCTTCCTATGAAAAAAATCAACGATCTTTTCTTTCGCCTGTGCGAGTTCACCTTGGTGATCATGTTGTCCGCCATGGTCATCATGGTGTTTGGCAATGTGGTGCTGCGGTACGGCTTTAACGATGGCATCATCAGTTCGGAAGAGTTGTCGCGCTTCTTGTTTATTTGGATCACATTTTTAGGCGCCATTGTCACCATGCGTGACAACGCTCACTTAGGCCTTGACTCGGTGGTGCGCAAGCTCAGCCTGACGGGTAAAAAGATTGCATTTGGTATTTCAAATATTTTGATGCTGATCTGCTGTGTACTGATGTTTTATGGCACTTTCAAACAGCACGGCATCAATGCCACCACTCGCTCTGGCGTCACGGAACTGCCCATGAGTTGGGTTTACGGCGTGGGTTACATCACCAGCATAGCCATGGGCCTCATGATCATTGGGAAACTGGTGCATCTGGCCAGAGGCGAATTCAATGAAGCCGATCTCATTCAGGTGACTGATTCTGAAGAAGATGCTAAACCGCACCTGCAAAAGGCTACCAAATGACCGTATTTGTTTTCATTGCTTCGTTGTTGGCCGCCATGGCCTTGGGCATGCCCTTGGCTTTTTCTCTCATCGTCTCTGGTGTGGCACTCATGTTGCACCTTGATAACTTCGACACGCAAATCGTGTCCCAAAATTTGATCAACGGCGCTGATAACTTCCCCTTGATGGCCGTGCCCTTCTTCATGCTGGCGGGAGAGTTAATGAACGCGGGAGGCATGAGTCGCCGTATCGTGAACTCCGCGCTGGTCTGGGTGGGCCACTTCAAAGGTGGCTTGGGTTATGTGGCCGTTTTTGCTGCCATCATCATGGCCAGTCTGTCTGGCTCTGCTGTGGCTGACACTGCGGCTTTGGCTGCCGTGCTCATGCCCATGATGCGCGATGCTGGTTACCGAATGGACAGGTCGGCAGGCCTGATTGCAGCGGGCGGCATCATCGCACCAGTCATTCCGCCCTCCATCGGTTTCATTTTGTTTGGGGTCATTGGTGGCGTGTCCATTTCCAAATTGTTCATGGCCGGTATCTTCCCAGGCATTTTGATGGGCCTTGCTTTGCTCGTCACTTGGTGGATCGTTGCCAGAAAAGACAACGTGAAAGTATCCCCCCGTGTGCCCATGAAAGAAAAATTTCGGGTCACCATCGATGCATTTTGGTGTTATCTCTTGGCCATTACCATCATCGGTGGCATGAAAATGGGCGTTTTCACACCAACGGAAGCTGCCGTGGTGGCTGTGGTTTATTCGCTGATCATCGGTCTGTTTGTGTACCGTGAAATCAAATTCAAAGACCTGTACCGTATTATTTTGGCGGCGGCCAAAATCTCCTCTGTGGTGATGTTCTTGGTGGCTGCAGCCTTGGTCTCGGCCTGGCTCATCACCATTGCCAACATCCCAGCCCAAGTGGTTGAAATGATGCGGCCCTTCATCGACAACCCCATGCTTTTGATGGTCATGTTGATGCTTTTGGTGCTGGTCGTGGGAACGGCCCTTGACTTTGCACCAACGGTTCTTATTTTGACCCCCGTGCTCATGCCCTTGGTTCGAGAGGCGGGCATCAACCCTGTTTACTTTGGCGTCTTGTTCATCATCAACAATGCCATTGGTCTGCTTACGCCCCCTGTGGGCACTGTGCTCAACGTGGTGTGTGGCGTGGGGCGCATTCCCATGCACGACGTCATTCGCGGCGTCATGCCCTTCTTGATCTCTCAAGTGGTGGTCATGGGCTTGCTCATTGCATTCCCCATCTTGGTGTTGGGTCCTCTTAAATGGCTTTCGAGCTAAATTCAAATCCTCTATGACAGTTCTTCAATCTTTTCAACTCAAGGGCAAACTGGCCCTCATCACGGGGTCCTCTGCTGGCATCGGCTTTGCCCTTGCCCGTGCACTGGTTGAAGCTGGCGCTCATGTCGTTCTCAATGGTCGCCGTTCAGATAAAGTAGCAGCAGCGGCCTCCCTACTTGAAGCTGAAGGCCTCACGATCAGTCAATCGGTTTTTGATGTAACCCATGCCCAAGAAGTGGCAGAAGCTGTCAACAAAATTGAAGCCGATCTTGGCGCAATTGAAATTTTGATCAACAACGCTGGCATGCAAATTCGCGGTCCTTTGCATGAATACAAGGACGAAGATTGGCACACCCTCATGCGCACCAACCTCGACAGTGTTTACTACGTTGGCAAAACTGTGGCGCAAAAAATGATTCCCCGCGGCCGTGGCAAGATCATCAACATTTGCTCGGTCCAAAGTGAATTGGGCCGCCCCGGCATTGCCCCTTACACAGCCAGCAAAGGCGCACTCAAAATGTTCACCAAAGGCATGGCCATCGATTGGGGCCAATTTGGCATCAACGTCAATGGCATTGGGCCAGGTTACTTCAAAACCGAGTTGAACCAAAAATTGGTGGACGATCCTCAGTTCTCTTCTTGGCTGGTGGGCCGCACCCCTAGCCGTCGCTGGGGCGATGTCGAAGATTTGGGTGGCGCAGCTGTCTTTTTGGCCAGTGATGCCTCCAAATTCGTCAATGGCCATATTCTTTATGTCGATGGCGGCGTCACCGCTACACTCTAACTATTGCAACTCAGGGTTAAATTCATGCGCGCGCTCATTTGTCACTCTGCCAAAGATTTGAGAATCGAAACCACAGAACTCCCCCCGATGGGCCCCGACCAGGTTTGTGTGAATGTTGCCTTTGGCGGCATCTGCGGCTCCGATTTACATTACTACCAACATGGCGGCTTTGGTGCCGTCCGCATCAAACAACCCATGGCACTGGGTCATGAAATTTCCGGCGTGGTGAGCGCTTTGGGTGCCAACGTCAAACACCTCGTCGTAGGACAACGCATCGCCATCTCGCCCTCTCGCCCTTGTGGCAGTTGCCGATTCTGCCAAATGGGTCAACACAACCATTGTTTGAACATGCGCTTCTTTGGTAGCGCCATGCCTTTCCCGCACATTCAGGGTGCATTTGCCGAGCAACTCATCATTGAGGCCTATCAAGCGCATGCCATTGGCAAACATCTCAGTCTATCGGAAGCCGCCTTGGCCGAGCCCTTGTCGGTTGGCTTGCATGCCATACAACGGGCCGGCGGCGTGTTGGGCAAGCAAGTTTTGGTCACAGGTTGCGGCCCCATTGGTTCACTCCTTATTGGCGCATTGCGACGTGCGGGTGCAGCTCGCATTGTGGCAGCCGACATTGCCGATTTGCCCCTGAAGTGCGCCAAGGAGATGGGTGCCGATGAAACCATCAACCTGAAAACACAGCCTGAAATGCTGGACAAATACAAAGTCGACAAGGGTCAATTCGAAGCGGTGTTTGAAGCCTCTGGCAGCGAGCCTGCATTGCGGACTGGCCTAGATGTCATCATGCCTCGCGGCATTTTGGTCACAGTGGGCATGGGCGGCGACATGAGTTTGCCCATGACGCAATTGGTAGCCAAAGAAGTTGACATGCGCGGCACATTTCGCTTCCATGCAGAGTTTGCCACAGCGGTTCAATTTTTGAACGAAGGCCTGATCAATGGCAAGCCAGTGATCACAGGCATCCTGCCTATGGACAAAGCCGTTGAAGCCTTTGAATTGGCCTGCGACAAATCGCAGTCTTTGAAAGTACAGATCGAATTTGAAGCCGCTTGATGAAAAGCCAAATTGACCATTTGGTGGTTGCCGCTCACACTTTGCAACAAGGTGTTGAGTGGTGCGAAGCGACACTCGGTATCACACCTGCTGCAGGTGGTGAGCATGAAAAATACGGCACACACAATCGCTTGTTTAAA
Source organism: Comamonadaceae bacterium (assembly GCA_027488115.1). Taxonomy (GTDB): domain Bacteria; phylum Pseudomonadota; class Gammaproteobacteria; order Burkholderiales; family Burkholderiaceae_C; genus Limnohabitans_A. The sequence goes on from JAIYCG010000032.1 coordinate 73,490, forward strand.
ATTGCCACACCCGGCTTTCCTGTTGCCTATTTAGAAATCATTGCCATCAACCCCGATGCAGTGATCGACAAAAAACCACCGCCTACCCGCTGGTTTGATTTAGACAATCAGCAACTTCAAACCGAGCTGGCCACAGCGCCTCGGCTCATTCACTTTGTGGTCAATACAAGCAATATCCAAGACGCACGCCATGCATGGAAAGCCCAGGGCATTGACCGAGGACCCATCATCCATGCCAGTCGCAAAACTCCAAAAGGATTGCTGCAATGGCAAATTACAGTGAGGCTTGATGGCGACCGATTGTTCAATGGCACCCTGCCCACCCTGATTCAGTGGGGCAAGCCGGAGGCAGCCGAACCCATGCAACTTCATCCACGCAATCACTTGCCTCGTTCAGGTGTGTCGCTCAAGTCTTTAGCGGTCTCGCACCCCAGTGCCAGCAAAATTAAATTAGCCTTTGACGCCATCTCTTTAGGTCAGATCGAAATCAGTGAGGGGCCCGCTAACATCGTCGCCACCCTGCAAACTCCTAAGGGCCTGGTCACTTTAGAAAGTTTAGGCATTTAAACCATGAACGCTTCGTTTCAATCTGCATCGGACCGTGCAGCAGACGCCCTGTCGCCCATCGATGTCTTAATTGTGGGCGCCGGTTTATCGGGCATTGGTGCCGCCAAACATCTGCAAATGCACAGCCCCCAAAGCAGTTGGTGTATTTTGGAGTCAAGAGACGCCATTGGTGGCACTTGGGACTTGTTTCGTTATCCTGGTATTCGATCTGATTCTGACATGTACACCTTGGGTTATTCCTTCAAACCTTGGGTCGATCACAAATCAATTGCAGACGGCAGCACCATCCGCCAGTACATTCAGAAGACAGCCGACGAAAACGGCATTACCCCTCACATTCGACACGGCCACTCGGTGACGCACGCCTCATGGTCATCAGATGAGGCTTGCTGGACCATTACCGCCAATCAAAAAAACAGCGATCAACCAGTGACATTGAAAGCCAGGTTTTTATACCTGTGCTGCGGCTACTACAGCTACAAAAAAGGCTATCAACCCGACTTTCCAGGTCAAGACAACTTCAAAGGGCAATGGGTTCACCCGCAATTCTGGCCAGAGAACCTCCAATACGATCAGAAAAAAGTCGTGGTCATAGGCAGTGGTGCAACAGCCGTCACCCTGGTGCCAGAAATGGCCAAAAAAGCCGCGCATGTCACCATGTTGCAACGGTCCCCTACTTACGTGGTCTCAAGGCCGGGTGAGGACAGCTTCTCCTTGACCCTCCAAAAGTACCTGCCCATGAAATGGGCCTATCAAATCACTCGCGCTAAAAATGTCAGCTTGGGCATGCTGTCTTATCAATTCGCACGCAGTCAACCCGACTTTGTCAAACGCTACTTGGTGAAGATGGCTGCCAAACAATTGCGCTCTGAGGAACAAGCCAAACATTTTTCTCCAGATTACAAACCTTGGGATCAAAGACTCTGCCTAGTTCCCGATGGCGATCTGTTCAAACAAATCAGACGCGGTCATGCCAGTGTCGTCACGGACACCATTCAAAGCGTGACCGACAACGGTATTCAACTGACCAGCGGAAAATTATTGGAAGCTGACATCATTGTGTCGGCCACAGGCTTGACTTTGAATTTAATGGGCGACATTCAAATTGAAGTCGACGGCAAGCCCTTCATTGCCTCTCAAGCCATGGCCTACAGAGGCATGTGGTTGTCAGACCTGCCCAATGCCATCATGACTTTTGGCTATACCAATGCGTCTTGGACATTGAAAGCCGACCTCACAGCCGTTTACACCTGCAGACTCCTTAACTACATGCGCAAACATGGTTACCGAAAAGCCGTGCCTGTTCGCGATGCCAGCGTTGAAGAGCAGGATTATTTGTCGTTCACGTCTGGCTATGTTCAACGTGCTCGAGATGTGCTACCCAAGCAAGGAAAAATTGCGCCGTGGCAAGTCAATCAAAATTATTTGAAAGATGTCTTTCTCATTCGATACGGAAGTCTGAACGATGGCGTCATGCAATTCTGCTAGCGCTCATTTATCGCAGTTTTTCTTCACTCTTGTCTCTTTAAATTGAATCTGCCTAGTCGGGGTCACTATGCTTGTTTTATGGATTTTGTTTTTGCTCTTGATGAGCACCATTGGATTGGTATTTTTTGCCGCGTTTTCAAATAAAAAGGCAGAGCAACTCTTACCACCTGCTGGCACATTTGCCCAACTTGGGTCCACGCGTCTTCACTATGTCGATCAAGGACAGGGGTCTGTCATTGTCATGATTCATGGTCTGGCCGGTAATTTGCATAATTTCACTTACGGCCTTGCCGCCCCTCTGGCCCAAACTCACAGGGTCATTTGTGTTGATCGACCTGGTTGCGGCTATTCCAGCCGATCCTCCAACGCCGATGCAAGCTTAGAAGCTCAAGCCGATACCATCGTGAGCCTGCTTGATCACTTGCAAATTGATTCTGCTGTTTTTGTCGGTCACTCGTTAGGCGGCGCAATTTCTTTGGCTGCTGCACAGAGACACCCTCACAGAGTGAAGGCCTTGGCTTTGATCGCACCCTGGACCCATATGCCCGATGAACCCCCATCCGTTTTCAAAGCCCTTGATGTGCTATCGCCAATGCTTCGAAGCATTCTCGGTTGGACCTTGGCCATTCCTGTAACGCTCTACAGAATGTCTATCAATTTGAAAGTTATTTTTGGCCCTGAAAAAGCACCAGCAGACTTCGCCATTCGCGGAGGGGGAATCTTATCCCTCAAGCCACAAACGTTTATCAGCGCTTCAAACGACTTGCAAAATGTCAGCTGGGGCATGCCTGCCATGGAGGAAGCTTATGCAAGCATGAAAACGCCTGTGCACGTGCTGTTTGGAAAGGAAGATCGAGTTTTGGACTGCAAACTGAATGGTGAAGATTTATCTTCCCGTATTCCAGGAACACAGTTGACACTGGTCAGCGGCGGACACATGCTTCCCGTGACGCAGATTGAATGTTGCGTTCAATTTATTCAAGGTGTGGCTGGATAAGACACTGGCTTGGCACCTTGGTGCCACACCTTGTACTTATGCATCATCACAGTAAAGGTATTTGAATTCTCAAAAAAATCTAACCAGTTTTGCAGTGGCTTCCAAGCTTGAGCATCAAACCACTCGCGGTCTGTTCTGGCAAATTGCCTCACAAAAGGTGCGATGGCAGCGTCAACCCAACACCATGCCGGGCCCATTAAGCCCGCTGATAGGCTTAATCTGGCATTGAGCTGACTTAAGAACAAAGAGCCTTGTCGTCTGTGCTCAAGTCCATCAGGAAGATCGTAGCGATTGGGGTACTTGTACCGATCCAAATGTCGTTTGAATTCATTGTCGCATTGCTGGACAAGCGCTAAGGCTTCATGGTGTACTTCAGTATCGGCAGTTGACCAAGACTCTGGGTCGTTTTGCTGCAAAGCCCAGTTGAGAATGTCCAGACTTTCCTCAAGCACCTGATCTTTCAAAACCAAGACTGGCACCGTGCCTTTCGGAGAAACAGCCAACATGCTTTCCGGTTTTTGCGATAAAGCAATTTCTCGAATTTCACATCGAATGCCGCTCGACAAAAGCGCCAATCGGGCACGCATCGCATAAGGACAGCGGCGAAAGGAATACAAAATCGGTGCATCGATTGGCAACAAGGCGGCCACCCTTTCTTGACGTTGAGGCGCTCCAATGTGATTGATTTGGCGCGCCTTGGCAATTTCCCATTGTTTTTGTCTTTCTCTGGCGCTGTCCTTTTGAACCTCGCTTGTGTGCGCATGACACCTAGGACAGCTGACACCCAATTCAAACAGAGGAGATTCCTTGGCACTCGGTGGCAAAGGCTCACGGCAGGCGCGGCAAAGTTCGTGTGAGCCCTGCTTGAGACCATGCCCCACAGACACCCGTTCGTCAAACACAAAGCACTCGCCCTCCCAAAGGCTTTTCTCTGGGGGCACAAGCTCTAGGTATTTAAGGATGCCGCCTTGCAAATGGTAGACGTCTTCAAAACCATGTTCCAACATCAAGGCAGTTGATTTTTCGCATCGAATACCGCCGGTACAAAACATGGCAACACGGGGCTTTTGGCCGTTTTTTTCCTCTAAAGCTTTTGCATGCTGGACCCATTTGGGCAACTGTGAAAAACTTTGGATCTGAGGATCCACGGCCCCTTTGAACGTGCCAATTTCGACTTCATAGTCATTGCGCGTGTCGATCACCACCACATCAGGCTCAGAAATCAGAGCATTCCAGTCTTCTGGTTTGACGTACTGTCCCACTCGTTTGACAGGGCTGATGCCCTCGACACCCAAGGTGACAATTTCTTTTTTGAGGCGAACTTTCATTCGGTGAAATGGCGCCTTGCTCGTCCAAGACTCTTTGTGCTCAAGGTCAGCCAACTTGGGGTCTTGGCGCAAGAAGGCCAGGACAGCGTGCACATCTTCTGGCATGCCAGCGATCGTGCTGTTGACACCCTCTTGGGCCAACAAAATCAAGCCCTTGACGTTATGCGCCTCACAAAACGCCAGCAAGGGTGCACGTCGATCTGCATAGTCTGGCAAATCAACAAACTTGTAAAAGGCTGCAGTGAGGTAGACCGTTTCAGTCGCTATCGTTGTCATGCCTGTATTTTGCCTTGAGTCAGGTGAGAGACTGGCTGCTGACCGTCAGATGCTTCAAAATACATGGGTTTCATGAACGGGCGGTCTGCCCCAAGGCATTATGTTTCTATCTCGTTTTTCAGCCATTCAGCCGCTAGGCCTTTGGCTTTGCACATTGTTGCTGCTTCAAAGCACAACGGTCCGATCGCAAAGTCCATTTTTTGAAATCACCCAAAAGCCTGCACAAGTTGCAGTCACCACGGCGCACCCTTTGGCCACGGAAGCTGCACTCAAAATGCTTCAACAAGGCGGCTCTGCAGTTGACGCGGCGATTGCTGCGCAGTTGATGCTTGGGTTGGTTGAATCGCAATCCTCTGGCTTGGGTGGCGGCACTTTCTTCATGCATTGGGATGCAGCTGAAAAGTCACTGACCAGCCTGGATGGCCTTTCCATCTCACCTCTAAAAACAACCGCATCCCTGACCACCGATGTGGATGGCAGCAAATTGCCCTATGAAGCCATGGGTCGGGGTGGCCGCAGCACAGGTGTTCCTGGCACGCTTCCCTTGTTGGCCAAAGCACATGCCAAATTTGGCAAACTGGCATGGTCCGCTCTGTTTGCACCAAGCATCGAGGCCGCCACCAAGGGATTCCCCATGCCGGCCTACATGCACCAAATTTTGTCAGCCCCCAGTGCTGCCAAAAATTATCCTGACATGCTGGGTTTGTATTTTGACAGTGACCTCAAAGTGAAACCGGTGGGCACCCTCATTGCCAATCCCGACTATGCCAAGACGCTCCAAAACATCGCACTCAAAGGTCCCTCAGCAATTTGGGCAGATGGCGCAGGCGCTGAGTTCGTGGCGGCAGTTCAAAAAGGATACAGACCCTCCCTGATGACCGAAGATGATTTGAAAAACTACCAAGTCGTAGAGCGTGAACCTCTTTGCGGTCCTTACCTTCGTTACCGCATTTGCGTCATGGCACCCCCTTCATTTGGTGGTGTAGTGGTCCTTCAAGTCTTACAAATGTTGGCCGAAAAATCTAACTTAGGCACTGACTTTAACCAAGCCGAGTTTGCTCATGCTTTCGCTGAGGCCGGCAAATTAGCGCAAGTTGATCGACATCGATATGTGGCAGACCCTGCATTTTTCAAGGTACCCGCCAAGGCCTTGGTCAATCCGGCCTACGTCAAGCAGCGCGCTGCCCTGATTCAAACCGCCACACTGCCCAGTTATTTGCCAGGACAACCTGAAGCTGTATTGGCCAAGGCTGCCCCTCATTCCTCGCCACAAACCTCCGTCGCGAACATCAGCGATGCAACCAGTCAATTGGCGGTCGTCGATGCGCATGGCAACGCCGTCAGCATGACCACCACCAACAATTTAAATTTTGGATCGAGAATCTTGGTGCAAGGCTATGTCTTGAACAACGCCATGACCAACTTCACCACGTCCCCCAAACCTGGCGAAGTCGCTCCCAACAAAATGGAACCCAGAAAACGTCCTGTTACCTCCATGGTACCCACCATGGTTTTTGATGAATCAGGGCAATTGGTCACCCTGGGTGGATCGGCGGGGGGCGGTCAAATTGTGGATTATGTTGCTGCCAACTTGGTTCGCATGTTGGCCAATCAATTGAGTCCGTTTGAAGCATTGGCTCAAGGCCATATTTCCACGGCCATCCCAAACCGGGTTCAACTTGAAAAAGGAACTTCAGCAGCCCAGTTGGCCAATGCCCTTCAAACCAAAGGGCAAAAAGTGGAAGTCGTGACCATGAACAGCGGCATGGGATTCTTAAAGCGCAAGGGCGATGGCTGGATCGGCGCTGCTGACCCAAGGCGTGACGGTGTTGCGTGGGGTTTTAGCCCCAAACCTTAGGAAACAATGCGTCGTTCATTTCAGCGCCATCTGGCAAGCGTTTTTCTAAACCAGCAAAGGGTGGCGAGGTCATCCAGGGCCGGATCGCATGGCGAGCATCGTCACCTAAATAGCGAGCAGAAAATACGCGTCTTCTAGATTGAGGTCCAACGCCACTGGAGGCATGCAGGGTCAACATCTGAAAAGCGACACAGTCGCCTGGCTCTAGGGCCCAAGCAAGTTGCCTCAATTCGGCAGGCTTATCTCCGATGGGAGGTAACTCAGCCAAGCTTCCTTCTGGAAACCATTTGGCTTGCTGATCTCGAAAGGTGCGAGGCATGTACCAAGTCCCTGAATGCGATTGCGCTACAAATCTGAGGGTACTTGCCAAGGGCACAGTATCGACTGGAATCCAAAAACTCACGTTTTGGCGACCGCTTACGTTGTAATAAGGTTGATCTTGGTGCCAAGGTGTTGCTTGCCGGGTGCCAGGCTGCTTCACCAACAAATGGTCGTGATAAAGACGCACCGTTTTTGACTGCATGAGCTGCGCTGCCAAATGGGGCAAGGTCGAATTGAACAAAATGCTTTGATAGTCTGGGTTCGATGGCCAAGTGCAAAAGTCTTCAATAAAACGTCCCGGATCATCGGCCTGACTGGCCACTTGCACCAAGGGGCTTAAATGAGCCAGATTGTGTTCAATGCCTTTTTCGAGAGTTTGAATGTCTTGCGCATTGAAAACACCGCGCAAGACCACTGCGCCCAATTTTTGATAATCCTCAATGGTTTCATGGGAAAGCAAATGGGTTTTCGACATGGCAACTGAATTAAATGTTTTTCAACAACAATGAGGTCTCAAAAAGTGGCAAGCCCATGATGCCCGTGTAGGAGCCCTTGATGTCTGAAATGTAAGCGGCCGCCATGCCTTGAACCCCGTAGGCACCCGCTTTGCCAAAGGGCTCCCCACTTGCCACATAGGCTTTGATTTCCATCAAGGTCATCGGTGCAAAAGTTACTTTAGAAACAGACACACGCATAGAACGCCGACGGCCTGAGGCGACAGCAACTGCAGTAAGGACTCGGTGAGTTTGACCAGACAGCGTCTTTAAAATTCGCACAGCGTCTTGGACGTTTTCAGGTTTGCCTAAGATGACTCGGCCCAATGCCACCGTGGTATCGGCGCACAACACCGTTGCAGGTTTTAAGCTTCTTGCTTGCATGCGTTTGACGGCTGCTTCGAGTTTCAATTGGGTCACGCGCTTCACGTAGGTCAGAGGTGCTTCGCCCGGAAGGGCCTCTTCTAGCGATTCTGCATCTTCGTCGGTCGCGGCCAGCAAGAGTTCATAACGAACCCCAATCTGTTCCAGCAATTGTCGACGTCTAGGACTTTGTGAGGCAAGGTAAACAAAATCTTTCATCGCCCGTTATTCCCGGTGGTAAGGATGGTTGGCATTGATCGACCAAGCTCGGTACAACTGTTCGATGAGCAAGACCCTGGCCATGGCGTGTGGCAGCGTGAGGTCGGACAATCGAATGCGTTCGTGAGCTGCATCTCTAAAGGCTGGCTCTAAACCATCTGGCCCCCCAATAATCAGCGCCACATCATCACCGCCTAGTTGCCAATCTTGCAATCGCTGAGCCAGCGCCGTGGTTCTCAATGACGTACCGCGCTCGTCTAACACCACCACTCGGGTGCCACGCGGAATCACAGTCTCAATGCGCTGACGCTCTGCAGCGACCAAGGTTTCATAGGTTTTGGAGCCGCGGGGCTCGGTCTTCACTGCCTTGAGCTCTACTTTGAGTTCAGGGGGAAAGCGCTTGGCGTAATCGTCCCACGCGGTTTGAGCCCAATCGGGAACCCGCTGACCCACTGCCACGATTAGCAGCTTCATGAAGCTCAGGCCTTAGGCTTGGCCTTGGGGGCTGACTTAGTTGCTGACTTAGTTGCTGACTTAGTCGCAGGCTTAGTTGCAGTCTTTTTTGCAGGCTTAGCCGAAGATTTAACAGCAGATTTGGCAACCGGTTTGCCGCTTGTTTTGGCCGGTGCTTTGCGCGTAGGCTTGAGCGCTTCCGATCCCATGGGACCCACCGGAATGGAATCACGCCGGGTGGGCGTGCGTCCCGCACTGACATTGGCCTTCTTCTTGGCAACAGGTTTGCGCACAGGCTCTGCAGGCTTGGGCGCGCCCAGTTTCAAACGCACAGGCTTGTCGCCCCAAATTTCTTCAAGGTTGTAATAAGAACGAATCGTGGGCTGCATGACATGCGCCACAACACTGCCACAATCAACAATGATCCATTCTCCGTTGTCTTCACCTTCAATGCGCGGCTTGGCATAACCCGCTTCTTTCACCTTGTCACGCACACTGGCTGCCAAAGCTTTGGTTTGGCGATTTGACGTACCCGAAGCAATGATGACGCGCTCAAAAAGAGCCGACATCTCTTCTGTATCGAACACCACAATTTCTTGTGCTTTCACATCTTCTAAGGCATCGACAATGATGCGTTGGAGTTTTTGGGTGTCTTTTTTGGCAGAGGTTTCGTTCATCGTGCTGGCTGGTAGAGGTGATGGCTTTGAATATACAGCGCAACGGTCGGGGAGACCAGCGCATCAATGGGTTGCCCTTGGGCCACCCGTGCTCGAACTTCCGTTGCACTGTGAAGCAAATTGGGTAATTTCAAGGGCTGAGTGGGTATGTCATGGCTGGTAGCGACAGGTTCAATCGATTCAGACGCCTGGCGCTCAGCGACGCAAATTATAGCCCGCTGAGCAATTTCACCAATTTCTTGCCAAGTTGCCAAAGCTTTGCCCTGATCTGCCCCAATGAATAAGAAAAATTGGGCGTTCGAAAACTGATCGCTCAGTGCTCGCAAAGTTTCAATGGTGTAGCTAGGACCAGCCCTTTGCAACTCCATGTCATCCACTCTGACCCGACTCAGTTGGCTAAATGCCAGCTTGGCCATCGCAAGCCTGTGTTGACCGCTGCTTAAGTCCCTGCGTTTGTGCCATGCATTGCCAGTGGGTATCACTAGCAACTCATCCAATTGGAATTGCTCAATCGCAGCCTCTGCCATGGCCACATGGGCATTGTGAGGCGGGTCAAAAGCGCCACCTAAAATGCCAATTCGTTGGTCTGTCAAACCCAATCCCTTGGTTTCAAAAATTGGCTGGCCAATTGAGCCTCTGCTGAATCGGGTGAATCCAACCTGTTGTAGGACCAACTTACGAGGGGTGGCATCGACAACAAAATCGATTCAGTGCGTCCGCCTGATTGCAAACCAAAATGTGTGCCTCGGTCCCAGACCAAGTTGAATTCCACATAGCGACCGCGGCGATAGAGTTGAAAGTCCCTCTCGCGCTCGCCGTAAGGCGTGTCTTTTCTGCGCATCACGAGGGGCATGTAGGCTTTCAATAGCCCATTGCCCACGTCTTGCATCATGGCAAAACCTTGGTCAAAACCCAACTCTGAAAAGTCATCGTAAAAAATACCGCCAACGCCACGCGCTTCGTTGCGGTGCTTTAAGAAGAAGTAGTCATCGCACCATTTTTTAAAACGAGGATGAAGTTCTGGGCCATAAGGCAGGACAGCGTCTTTGCAGGCTTGGTGAAAGTGAACGGCATCTTCTTCGAAGCCGTAGTAAGGCGTGAGGTCCATGCCGCCACCAAACCATGCTACGGGGTCTTTGCCCTCTGGTTTGGCCACAATCATTCGAACGTTCATGTGAACGGTTGGCACATAGGGGTTGCGCGGATGAAACACCAAGGACATGCCCATGGCTTCAAAAGGCGCACCGGCCAGTTCTGGGCGATGCTGAGTGGCTGAAGGCGGCAGCTTCGGGCCACTCACGTGAGAGAAGCCGCACCCTGCTCTTTCAAATACGGGGCCACCTTCCAAAATTTGGGTAATGCCGTCACCTTGCAACATCTCGCCTTCTGGCTTTTTCCAAACATCAACCACAAAAGGCGTGCCGTCCACATCATGCAAGGCACTGGTAATGTTGGCCTGAAGCTGAATGAGGTATTGCCGAACGAGGTGGGCTTGGCTAACTTGCATGCTGTATCTTTCTAAATTCTTCTGCCGATCGATTATTTGACGTTTTCTCTGTATGGCAAGGGTTGAATGGGGGCAACTTTGTCTGGGTGAAAACCTTCTACCCCTTCGTACATTTTGCGAATGCGCCCGTAATCTAGCTCGACATCGCCTGAAAGTTTCAAGAAGCCTTCAAACTTCAACTGCTTTTTGCTGTAATCGAGATGAACCACAGCCAAGGGCACATTGGCACCTAGGGCCAATTGATAAAAACCACTGCGCCATCCATCTGTTCTCTTTCGTGTGCCTTCTGGCGACAATCCAATCCATAAGAATTTTCCCGCACGCTGGTGTTCAGCAAAAACCTCGACCATCGCTCCCACAACGCCGCGAGGGGACGATCGGTCGATGGGCACGCCACCAATCCAGCGAAGCCAAGGGCCAAACAACGGGATTTTCAACAAGCTGTCTTTGCACCAAAAAAACAAAGGCATCCCCATGGTCCATTTGGATAACATGGCCGTGCAAAAATCCCAATTGCTGGTGTGTGGATACACAATGGCAACACCTTGGAGACTTGGCAGACCTTGGAAATCGACCCGCCAACCAATCAATTTAAGCAAGCAAGCGGCCCAAACATGGCCTTTCATTTGGATGGGATAGGGCCCTGGAATGAGCACCGATTCAGGTACTTTTTGTTCTTCGCTGGTGTTCACGATTTGATTGCCCTAAAACCAATATCTCTTCGATATTGTTGTCCGTCAAAATGGATGCCCTTGGCCATTTCATAGGCCTTCAGCTGGGCTTGTTTCACTGAATCGGCCAGTACCGTGACGCACAGCACGCGCCCACCTGAGCTCAGGGTCTGGCCCTCGTATGCCATCGTGCCAGCATGGAACACCATGGCGTCCAACTCGTCTTTTGGCAAACCTGTAATGACATCGCCCTTGCGCGGATTCATGGGATATCCGGCGGCGGCCATCACCACACCCAATGCGGTTCGCCTGTCCCACTCCAACTCAACCGTGTCTAATTTTTCACTGGTGGCGGCCAACATCACTTCCACCAAATCACTCTTCAAGCGCATCATGATGGGTTGGGTTTCTGGATCGCCCATGCGGCAATTGAACTCCAGAGTTTTGGGTTGACCTTGTCCATCAATCATCAAGCCGGCATACAAAAAGCCCGTGTAGGGAATGCCGTCTTTTTCCATGCCCTTGATCGTGGGCATGATCACTTCGCGCATGGCACGTGCGTGAACTTGGGCCGTTACAACGGGAGCAGGCGAGTAAGCACCCATGCCTCCCGTGTTGGGACCTTGGTCGTTGTCGAGCAAGCGCTTGTGATCTTGGCTGGTGGCCAGTGCCAACACGTTTTTGCCATCACACAACACTATAAAGCTGGCTTCTTCGCCTTGTAAAAATTCTTCAATCACCACGCGGGGCACAGCAGCGCCATCTGCACCGGCGTTGTGAACCACACCCAGTTGGTTGTCTAGCAACATGAAGTCAATGGCTTCATGCGCTTCCTCAATCGTCATGGCCACCACCACACCTTTTCCGGCCGCTAAACCATCGGCCTTCACTACAATGGGCGCCCCCATTTTGTCGACATATGCATGAGCAAGTGCCGCATCGGTGAAGGTTTCATAAATGGCTGTCGGAATGCCATGTCGGTGCATGAAAGCCTTCGAAAAAGCTTTTGAACTTTCTAATTGAGCGGCTGCCTTGGTGGGCCCAAAAATTCGCATACCGTGGGCGCGAAACTCATCCACAACACCCGCTGCTAGGGGCGCCTCTGGCCCAACCACTGTGAGTTCAATTTTTTCTTGTTGTGCCCATTGACGCAGGGCTTTCACATCGGTGATGGGCACATCGACCAAATGAGGATCGCGCGCTGTGCCACCATTGCCAGGCGCCACAAAGACTTTTTGAATGCGTTCAGATTGCGACAATTTCCAGGCCAACGCATGCTCACGTCCGCCACCACCTACTACCAATACTTTCATCGATCAAGCCTTATTCAGAAATGGATGCATTGTGGAAAACGTTTTGCACATCGTCCAAGTCTTCCAAAATATCCAATAGTTTTTGCATTTTCACAGCCTCCTCACCAGACAGATCAATGCTGTTTTCAGCACGCAGGGTGACCTCGGCCATGTCGGCCATCAAGCCTGCAGCCTCAAGGGCATTTTTAACGGCTTCAAAATCGGCGGTTGAAGTCAGAACTTCGATCGCACCCTCCTCATCGACAATGACATCATCAGCTCCAGCTTCCAATGCCACTTCCATCACTTTGTCCTCGGAGGTTCCAGGGGCAAAAATTAACTGACCGCAATGTTTGAACTGAAAAGCCACTGAGCCTTCGGTGCCCATGTTGCCACCGTGTTTGCTAAAGGCATGCCGTACTTCTGCCACGGTTCGAACGCGGTTGTCGGTCATGGTGTCCACAATGATCGCAGCGCCCCCGATGCCGTAGCCTTCATAACGAATTTCTTCATAGGTCACCCCTTCCAAGTTGCCTGTGGCCTTGTCGATGTTGCGCTTGACCGTATCGGCTGGCATGTTGGCCGCCTTGGCTTTTTCAATGGCCAAGCGCAAACGGGGGTTGGCCGTGGGGTCGCCACCGCCCGTTCTGGCTGCCACCATGATTTCTCGAACCACACGGGTCCAGATACGCTGACGTTTCTCGTCTTGCCTGCCCTTTCGGTGCTGAATATTTGCCCATTTACTGTGGCCAGCCATCTGAAAATCCTTGTTGTTGATTTAATCTACTGGGTGAGATTTTACTTTTCAAGTTGGGGGACCCTTTTTCATGCCAAATCAACTCTTAATTGCCCGCAATCAAACCACAGAATGCCACATGCTGATGGGCATGGCGAACCGCCACGGCCTCATTACAGGGGCCACTGGAACCGGCAAAACAGTGAGTTTGCAAACTTTGGCCGAAAATTTCTCTAACCAAGGGGTTCCGGTCTTCATGGCCGACATCAAGGGAGATTTGACCGGCATTAGCCAAACTGGCCATTTGAGCGACAAGATCAAGGGCATCTTGAAAGAGCGTCAGATGGACGAGCCCGCCCCACAAAGTTGCCCCACCACCCTTTGGGACGTATTTGGAAAACAAGGTCACCCCGTGCGGGCCACCGTGTCAGACATGGGGCCTTTGCTGTTGGGCCGCATGTTGAATTTGAACGACACGCAAGCAGGCGTTCTGAATTTGGTTTTCAAAATTGCCGATGACCAAGCTTTGTTGCTGCTTGACCTCAAAGATCTTCGGGCCATGCTTCAACATGTCGGTGAAAACGCCAGCCAATTTACCACCGAGTACGGCAATGTGAGTGCGGCAAGTGTGGGCGCCATTCAACGCGGCCTTCTGGAAATTGAGAGCCAAGGGGCAGACAAATTCTTTGGTGAGCCCATGCTCAATATCCAAGATTTTTTGCAGACCGATGCCAAGGGCAAGGGGGTCATCAATTTGCTGTGCGCCAGCGAACTCATGAATTCGCCCAGGCTTTACGGCACTTTTTTGCTTTGGTTGTTGTCCGAACTGTTTGAACAGCTGCCTGAAATTGGCGATCCAGAAAAGCCCAAGCTGGTCTTTTTCTTTGACGAAGCCCACCTGCTTTTCAATGAAGCCCCTAAAGTGCTCATCGAGCGAATGGAATTGTTGGTCAGGCTCATTCGCTCCAAGGGTGTTGGCGTGTATTTCGTCACTCAAAATCCCTTAGACGTGCCCGACACTGTGCTGGGCCAGTTGGGCAACCGCGTGCAGCATGCGCTGCGGGCATTTACACCCCGAGATCAAAAGGCCGTGAAAGCCACCGCCCAAACCATGCGCGCCAATCCGAATTTGAACATTGAAAAAGCCATTACCGAATTGGGTGTTGGCGAAGCATTGGTCAGTTTTCTAGATGAGAAAGGCAGACCCGGAATGACCGAGCAAGCCTTCGTCATGCTGCCAGGCAGCCAATTGGGACCCATTACCCCTGAACAACGCCAAGCTTTGTTAGACAACTCCTTGGTCGCAGGGGTCTACGAAAAACACATTGACCGCGAGTCCGCCTACGAAATCCTCAAGGGGGCTCAGCCATCTGAGGCAACAGACCCCAACCAAACAGTTTCTGGAAAGAATGGCGCCGGCACCATGGGCACCGAGAACGATCAAGGCAACAATGCCCTTTTAACGGGCCTTGGAGAGGTTTTATTTGGACGGACAGGCCCTAGGGGTGCAAAACACGACGGCTTAGCCCAAGCCATGGTGAAGTCAGCGGTTCGAACCATCGGCTCCAGTGTGGGCCGTGAGATTGTTCGAGGGGTATTGGGCGGTATTTTGGGAGGCCGAAAACGCTGAAAAAAAGCCGGGTGAAACCGGCTTTTTGAGAGGTGATAGCTTAATTTGCCGTGACTTCTTCGGGCTCATGCGGCTCAGACTTTGAGTTGCGTCCTTCCTTTTTAGGCAAAGGCTGAATGTCCAGCATCACTTCGTCCTTGTCGTCCAAATCGACGCTCAAACGGCCGCCATCGATCAAACGACCAAACAGCAACTCATCGGCCAAGGCCTTGCGAATGGTGTCTTGAATCAAACGCTGCATCGGTCTTGCGCCCATGAGTGGGTCGAAACCTTTCTTGGCCAAGAACTTGCGCAAGTTGTCGCTGAAAGTGACATCGACTTTCTTCTCTGACAACTGTGTTTCAAGTTGCAACAAGAACTTGTCAACCACACGCATGATGATTTGTTCGTCCAAAGCTTTGAAGCTGACCATGGCATCCAAGCGGTTGCGAAACTCAGGTGTGAACAAGCGTTTGATGTCGCCCATTTCGTCGCCAGCTTGACGCGGGTTGGTGAAGCCAATGGTGGCCTTGTTCATGGTTTCGGCGCCGGCATTGGTGGTCATGATGATGATCACATTGCGGAAGTCGGCTTTGCGGCCATTGTTGTCTGTCAAGGTGCCGTGGTCCATGACTTGCAAGAGGACATTGAAAATATCAGGATGCGCTTTTTCAATCTCATCTAGCAACAAGACACAGTGCGGCTTCTTGGTGACGGCCTCGGTCAGCAAACCACCTTGGTCAAAGCCCACATAGCCTGGAGGCGCACCAATCAAGCGGCTCACGGCATGACGCTCCATGTACTCAGACATGTCAAAGCGAATGAGGTCGATGCCCATGATGTAGGCCAACTGCTTGGCGGCTTCGGTTTTACCAACGCCGGTAGGACCACTGAACAGGAATGAACCAATCGGTTTGTCTGTTTTGCCCAAACCAGATCGTGCCATCTTGACAGCAGAAGCCAACACTTCAAGTGCCTTGTCTTGACCAAACACCACACTCTTCAAATCGCGCTCAATGGTTTGCAATTTACTGCGATCATCGTTGGAGACATTGGCTGGCGGAATGCGGGCAATTTTGGCCACGATGTCTTCCACCTCGGCTTTGCCAATGGTTTTCTTGCGCTTAGAAGGCGGCAAGATGCGCTGGGCAGCGCCCGCTTCGTCAATCACGTCAATCGCCTTGTCGGGCAAGTGTCTGTCGTTGATGAACTTGGCGGACAACTCGGCAGCAGCCTGAAGCGCTGCGTTGGCATACTTCACACTGTGGTGCTCTTCAAAGCGCGATTTCAAGCCCTTCAAAATGTCCACAGTTTCGGCCACGGTGGGTTCGACCACATCAACCTTTTGGAAGCGACGTGACAAAGCGGCATCTTTCTCAAAGATGCCCCGATATTCAGTGAACGTTGTGGCGCCAATGCATTTCAATTGGCCACTGGACAATGCAGGTTTGAGCAAATTGGATGCGTCCAACGTGCCGCCAGAAGCTGCACCTGCACCAATGAGGGTGTGAATTTCGTCAATGAACAAAACCGCATGGGGTTTGTCTTTCAATGCCTTCAAGACGCCTTTGAGTCGTTGCTCAAAATCACCGCGGTATTTGGTACCCGCAAGGAGCGCTCCCATGTCGAGTGAATAGACCACAGCTTCTGTCAAAATTTCTGGGACGCTGCCTTGGGTGATGCGCCATGCCAAACCTTCTGCAATGGCGGTTTTACCCACACCGGCCTCGCCAACCAACAGCGGGTTGTTTTTACGGCGGCGGCACAAAATTTGAATGGTGCGCTCAACTTCATACTCACGGCCAATGAGGGGGTCAATCTTGCCTTCTTTGGCCATCTGATTGAGGTTCTGAGTGAACTGCTCCAAGGGCGACGCTTTTTCATTGCGCTCACTGCCAGTGCCGCTTTCTTCATTCTCAGATGCCGGTGCTGAGTCACTTCCCTTGGCTGCTTCAGGCGGGTCGCTTTTGCGGATACCGTGAGCGATGAAGTTCACGACATCCAAACGAGTGATGCCTTGCTGGTGCAAATAATAAACAGCGTGCGAATCTTTCTCGCCAAATATAGCGACCAACACATTGGCACCAGTCACTTCTTTTTTGCCACTGCCAGTGGACTGAACGTGCATGATGGCGCGCTGAATCACACGCTGAAATCCCAATGTGGGTTGCGTATCGACCTCTTCGGTGCCCGCAACTTGCGGCGTGTTGTCTTTGATAAAAGTGGAAAGCGACTGTCGCAAATCGTCCACTTGGGCTGAACACGCTCGCAAAACTTCTGCGGCGCTTGGGTTATCGAGCAATGCCAAAAGCAGGTGCTCGACGGTAATGAACTCGTGACGCTGTTGGCGCGCCTCAACGAAGGCCATGTGCAAACTGACTTCCAATTCTTGGGCAATCATGTGATTTCCTTAAATGCCTTGCGGAGGTGAAAAATAATAGGTTGGGCAAGTTTGTTGAAATTCAACTGCTTTATGCCACATTCTTGGACGAGTGAAACGAAAATCATGCGACTGGCTCACTCACACATTGAAGCGGATGGCCTGCTTGATTGGCAGCGTCCAGTACTTGGTCGACTTTGGTTGCTGCAACATCGCGTGAGAAAACACCACACACACCTTTGCCGTCTAAATGAATTTTCAGCATGATTTGAGTGGCGGCCTCACGGTCCTTATTGAAAAACTCTTGCAGCACCAAAACAACGAACTCCATGGGGGTGTAGTCGTCGTTCAACATCAGTACTTGGTACATCTGAGGAGGCCCCACCTTGGCAGGACGTCTTTCTAAAACCACAGAATCACTATTTCCAGGGATACGACTGGGATCGCCATCCGTTATGGGTGGTTTAGAAATATTTGGTTTTTGAGGTTTCTCTGTTGCCATGTTTTCATTCTATAGAAGCTAGACCCGCTTCTGACAAGATCCGTTGAAAAGTCCCTATGACGCAATGCAACAATTTAGCATCAGTCGGGTAAACCTTGAATTGACAACTTGTAAATCAGTGAATTAAATGATCTCTGTCGAACAAAACGAATGGAGACAAGCATGCCCAGTGGAACAGTCAAATGGTTCAATGACGCAAAGGGGTTTGGATTTATTCAGCCCGATGGCGGTGGCCCAGATGCATTTGCGCACTTTTCGGCCATTGCCATGGAAGGCTTCAAAAGCCTTAAGGAAGGTTCAAGGGTAAGTTTTGAGCTCGCGGAAGGCCCCAAAGGCCCAATGGCCATCAACATTCAGTCTGATCCATCGGATGCCGTGGCAATGAAGCCAGAAGGAAACAGCTAAGCTTTCCTAAACATTTTAAATTTCAATGAACCATCAAAATCAATCCGAAATCAATCGCCGGAAAATGCTCGCCGCAGGCCTTGGTGTGATTGCAATGCCATCGCTCCCAAGTGCGTTTGCTCAAACAGGCGAATGGAAGCCAAGCAAAGCCATCCGTCTGATCTGTGGGCAAGCACCTGGTGCATCGACTGATGCAACAGCCAGAGCCTATTCCGACTACTTTGCACAAAAATTGGGCGTGCCTGTCACCGTGGAAAACAAACCCGGTGGCGTAGGAACCGTTGCCGGTGAAGCTGTTGCACGTTCTGCACCAGATGGTTTGACGCTGCTGGTCACTCTGCAAAGTGTGATGGCCCAAGCACCCGTGCTGATCAAAAAGCCCTTAATCGACCCAGACAAGGATTTGATCCCCATTGGCGCTATTGGGGTGGGGCCAGTCGTCGGCTCCCTTCACAAAGATTTTCCTGCGAGGACCATCCAGGAGGTGATTGAACTGTCTAAAAAGAAACCCGTCAACGTGGGCAACTATGCCATTGGCTCCGGCTGGCAAATGATGCTGAACCAGCTCATGAAAACAACAGGTGCCCAGCTCAACATTGTGAATTACAAAGGCACCGGCGCTATGGTCGCCGACCTGTTCGCAGGACACATTGATATGGGCGCTGGCTCCTTGGCTGGACTTGCAGGCGGTTTAGAAAAAGGACTTATTAAACCCATTGTGATTGTGATTGGCCAACGCTCAAGCAAGCTACCTGGTGTGCCTACCTGGGTAGATGCTGGGTTCAAGGGCCCGGCGTTTGAAGACCTCGCAGAAATGAACATGTTGATGGCTCCTGCAGGAACGCCGCAAAACATCATTCAAACCTATTCACAACTGGTCTCTGCTTCCATCACGGACTCTCAACGAATGAAAAACGTCCGTGAGACTCTGGGTGCAGAAGACATACCGCTTGTTGGCGCTGATTTGCGAGCATTCATTGGTCGGTCTTGGCCAACTTACCGCAAACTCTCACGTGAAATGGGGCTTGTGGCCGAATCATAAAGCCCCAAAAAAAGGAAGCCCCTCAACCATTCGCAGTTGAGGGGCTTTTTTAAAAACAATGGTCGGCGTGGCGGGATTCGAACTCGCGACCCCTTGCACCCCATGCAAGTGCGCTACCAGGCTGCGCTACACGCCGACAAGCTTTAAATTATAGCCCGAGAATACTCTCAAATTGAGAGCAAATCCCGAATATCCATCAATTCACGGCGCAAGCTTGGCAGGCTGCTAGTGACTTGAAGAGGCGTGGCCCTTTGCGCACTTTCCAAAGTCAATTCATAAATTTGACGACCTTCGCTTTGTTCAACTGCATCGTCAAATTCATCCAACAATTCGGGGTCAAGACCATTGCTTTCAGCGACATCCTTTTTCAAGCCTTTTTGAGCTTGAGCAAGTTCTTGCATTTTGTTGCGCGCACCGCTGATGGTAAATCCTTGCTCGTAAAGCAAATCGCGAATTCTGCGAATCATGAGCACTTCGTGGTGCTGGTAATAACGTCGATTGCCTCTTCGCTTGATGGGACGAAGTTGCGTGAATTCTTGCTCCCAATAGCGAAGCACGTGAGGTTTGACACCGCACAGCTCGCCTACCTCACCAATGGTGAAGTAGCGCTTGGCTGGTATAGATGGAAGAGAGTTCTCCATTGAAATCACAAACTTGCTAGAGGAACCTATTAGCTTACTCTAAGCATGGCCCCCTCGTAAAGACCCAAATTCACAATATTGAGATGAAACCAAAAAATTTCAGAGTCAAGGGAAATTAGTCTTCGATTTTTTCGTCGCCTTGAATGACGGCTTTCAACTTGTGACTGGCGTGAAATGTTGCCACCCTTCTCGCATCAATGGGTATCAGTTCTCCCGTGCGAGGATTGCGACCAGGTCTTGGCGCTTTTTCGCGAATTTGGAAGTTACCAAATCCAGAAATTTTGACATCGGTACCCGCTACCAACTGCGTTGCAATCAAGTCAAAGAATGAGTCGACCATGTCTTTGGACTCTCGTTTGTTCAAGCCCAGTTGCTCGAACAACAAATCGGCCAAATGTGCCTTGGTCAGCGCTGGCGTTTCGAGGCTTTCGACAGAAAAATTCATAGCAACTTTCAGAGACAGTTAAGTTCGCAAACGCGCAGACAACTTCAATGCCAAATGGTCCAAAACAGCTTTCACTGTGGCGTCAATTTGAACGTCTGTCAATGTCGCTTCATCGCTGTACAAACTTAATCTCACAGCCAAACTCTTTTCAACGCCTTGCGTAGCTTGCGGACGGAACACGTCAAACAGCACCGCCCTTCGCAGCAGGCCTTCAGTAGGCGCTTCATGGATGGCAGCCATTAAGTCGGCATGTGTCACTTTTTCAGCCACGACCACCGCAATGTCCCGCTCTACCACTTGAAAGCGCGCGACACCCTTGGCAACAGGCACTTCGCGTTGCAACACGGCATCTAAATCTAATTCAAAAAGGATGGGCGCATGCTGTAAGTCCCAAGACTGGCGCCAACGCGGGTGCAACTCACCCACATGACCCACCACCTGCCCTTGCAATTTCACAGTCGCACAACGACCAGGGTGCATTGAAGGATGCTCCGCCGGTTCAAACTCAGGCTTGGCAGGTGCCAATATGGCCTCGACTTCACCTTTGACATCAAAGAAATCAACATGGCGAACTTTGCCGCCCCATGAAGTGGTTGTCACAGGACCATAAGCCACACCAGACACTCGCATGGGTTGACTCAAACCATCAACGGTGCTGTCGCTGTCTTTGACAGTCGCATCACGCAAGAACACACGGCCCAACTCAAACACCCGCACTCGATCGGATTTTCGATCAAGGTTGAACTTCACAACTTGCAAGAGCGAGCCCAACAAACTGGTGCGCATCACACTCATTTGACTGGCAATTGGATTGAGCAACTTGATTGGGTTGGGGTTACCTGCCAATTCATGTTCCCAACGTTCTTCTACAAAGCTGAAGTTGATCGTTTCTTGATAGCCAAGCGCTGCCAAACTGCGCCGCACAGCAAACGGGCCACGCAGGTTTTCTTTGCGAATCTTAGCAGTGATGGGAGCCAATGGGGGCGTGGTGGGCAACTGGGTGTAACCGACCATGCGGGCCACTTCTTCAATCAGATCCTCTTCAATTTCCAAATCGAAGCGCCAGCTGGGCGGGTTGACAGTCATCAAGCCTTCGGTTTCGCTGACCTCAAAACCTAAACGTCGCAAAGCATCTGCGCATTGTGTTTGTGAAAGTGACATGCCAATCACTTTGACAGCACGCGCAACGCGCAAGGTGACAGGTTTGCGCACAGGCATGTTGAGCTTTTGATCGTCAACGGGACCAATTTGAGTTGCATGAGTACCGCAAATGTCTACGACCAACTGCGTAATGCGCTCTATGTGTTCAACGGTGCTTTCAGGATCGACACCGCGTTCAAAGCGATGACCGGCATCTGTAGAAAAGTTGTAGCGACGCGAACGTCCCGCAATGGCATTGGGCCACCAATACGCAGCCTCAATGTAAATATTGTGTGTGTCATCAGACACTGCGGTTGCATCGCCGCCCATGATGCCGGCTAAAGACTCTACATGAGCGTCGTCTGCAATGACACCGACTTTGTCATCCACCGTGACCGTGTTGCCATTGAGTAACTTCAAAGACTCGTTTGCACGACCCCAACGAACTTGCAAACCACCATGGATTTTGTCGAGGTCAAAAATGTGTGAGGGTCGACCCAACTCAAACATCACATAGTTTGAAATATCGACCAAGGGGCTCACACTGCGCTGCCCGCAACGTGCCAAACGTTCAACCATCCAAGCGGGTGTTTGGGCTTTGGGATTCACACCCTTCACTACACGGCCACTGAAGCGACCGCATAAGTCGGTGGCCTCCACCTTGACGTCCAACTTGTCTTCCACTTGTGCCGTCAATGCTTTGAAAACGGGTGCCTTTAAAGGTGTACCCGTAAGTGCTGAGACTTCTCGTGCGATGCCATAGACGCTCAAACAATGCGCTAAATTGGGCGTGAGCTTGAGTGTGAACAGAGTGTCGTCTAATTTCAAATAGGAGCGAATGTTTTGTCCCACGGGCGCATCCGTTGGCAACTCCAACAGACCCCCATGGTCATCGGCAATCTTCAACTCTTTGGCTGAGCACAACATGCCTTGGCTTTCAACCCCGCGCAGTTTGCCCACTTTGATTAAAAAAGCTTGGCCATCTTCGCCAGGCGGCAATTCTGCGCCAACCATGGCGCAGGGAATGCGAATGCCAACCCGCGCATTGGGAGCACCACAGACAATGTTCAGCAAGGCAGGCTGCCCCACATCGACTTGGCACACGCGCAAGCGGTCAGCATTGGGGTGCTGCTCTGCACTTTTGATTTCACCAATCACCACCTTTGAAAAGGGTGGTGCAACAGGTTGAAGTTCTTCAACCTCGAGTCCCGCCATGGTGAGGGTTTCAGCGAGTTGTTCAGTATTGAGTGGTGGGTTGCAAAACTCACGCAACCAGGATTCAGGAAATTGCATGGTCTGTATTTATTGAAATTGACTCAAGAAGCGAACGTCGCCGTCGAAGAACAAACGCAAATCATTCACGCCATATCGGAGCATGGTGAGACGGTCGGGGCCCATGCCAAAGGCAAAGCCAATGAATTTTTCGGGATCAAGGCCCATGTTGCGAACCACGTTGGGGTGCACTTGACCCGAGCCTGCCACTTCCAACCAACGACCCGCCATAGGACCGGTTTGAAATTGAATGTCAATTTCAGCGCTAGGTTCTGTAAAAGGAAAGAAGCTAGGACGAAAGCGCAAGACCAAGTCGTCGCTTTCAAAAAACGTGCGGCAAAAATCGGTGAAGACCACCTTCAAATCTTTGAAGCTGACGTTCTCGCCAATCCACAAACCTTCGCACTGATGGAACATGGGCGAGTGCGTAGCGTCGCTGTCGACACGATAAGTGCGGCCGGGTGCAATGACTCGAATTTCGGGCATGCCCTGCCCTGCATCCAATTGCGCTTTGTATCGCTTCACGTGTTGAACAGCATGGCGAATTTGCATGGGGCTGGTGTGCGTGCGCAGCAAATGACCGCCTTCCACATAGAAGGTGTCGTGCATGGATCGCGCAGGGTGATCTTCGGGCGTATTGAGAGCCGTGAAGTTAAACCAGTCGGTTTCAATTTCGGGGCCTTGTGCCACTTCAAAACCCATGGAGCCAAAAATTTGCTCAATGCGTTCTAAGGTGAGAGAAACAGGATGCAGGCCGCCTTGCGCAAGGGGGCGACCTGGCAATGTGACGTCAAAGGCTTCTGCCTTGAGTTGGATGGCCAATTCCGCATCTGCCAAAGCTTGGCGGCGCGCTGTGAGCGCAGCTTCAATGCCCTGCTTGGCCACGTTGACTGTAGCACCGAAGGTCTTTTTCTCTTCAACGCTCAAGGCGGCCATGCCCTTCATCATTTCAGTGATGCGGCCTGACTTACCCAAAAACAGGGCCTTGGCATTCTCAAGATCGGCGGGGGTTTGGGCCTGCGCGAAACTGGCGCGGGCCGCTTCAACCAAACTGTCCAATTCGGTCATGGTGGCAACTTTAAAAGGAACTTAAATTCAAAATGAAAAAAGGATTGAAGCCTTCGCAAGCCTCAACCCCTTTGATTGACTGCGTGAGTACTTAAGCTGCGGCCAATCTGGCCTTGACTTGGTTCACGATGCCAGCAAAAGCGGCCTTGTCGTGCACGGCGATGTCTGCCAACACTTTGCGGTCGATTTCAATGGCAGCCTTTTTCAGGCCATTGGCGAATTGACTGTAGGTCAGACCGCATTCACGGGCCGCTGCGTTGATACGCGCGATCCACAACTGACGGAACACACGTTTCTTGGCACGACGGTCACGGTAGGCGTACTGTCCGGCCTTCATCACCGCTTGTTTAGCGATGCGGAAGACATTACCGCGGCGACCGCGGAAACCTTTGGCCAGGGCCAATACTTTTTTGTGACGGGCTCTTGCCGTCACACCACGTTTTACGCG
>JAIYCG010000003.1 GCA_027488115.1 Comamonadaceae bacterium
AGTTTTTTACGACAAAGATTGTGATCTGTCCCTGATCAAAGGCAAAACAGTGGCCATCATTGGCTACGGCTCACAAGGCCACGCACACGCACAAAACTTGAACGACAGTGGCGTGAAAGTGGTTGTGGGTTTGCGCAAAAACGGCGCAAGCTGGCCTAAAGTTGAAAAAGCTGGCCTGACAGTCATGGAAGTTGCCGATGCAGTGAAAGCTGCTGACGTGGTCATGATTTTGTTACCCGACGAACAGATCGCCGACGTGTACCGCAACGATGTTGAAAAAAAAAAAAAAAAAGGTGCTTCTTTGGCTTTCGCTCACGGCTTCAACGTTCACTACAACCAAGTGGTGCCCCGTGAAGACCTCGACGTTTGGATGGTGGCGCCTAAGGCCCCTGGCCACACAGTTCGCAACACCTACACTCAAGGCGGCGGCGTGCCCCACCTCGTGGCGGTGCACCAAGACAAGAGCGGCAAAGCAAGTGCCTTGGCACTGAGCTACGCCATGGCCAACGGTGGTGGCAAGGCCGGCATCATTGAAACCAACTTCAAAGAAGAAACAGAAACCGACTTGTTCGGTGAGCAAGCTGTTTTGTGCGGCGGCGCTGTTGAACTCATCAAGATGGGCTACGAGACATTGGTTGAAGCGGGTTACGCTCCTGAAATGGCTTACTTCGAGTGCTTGCACGAGTTGAAACTCATTGTCGACCTGATCTATGAAGGCGGCATTGGCAACATGAACTACTCCATCTCTAACAACGCAGAGTATGGCGAGTACGTCACAGGACCCGAAGTGATCAACGAGCAATCACGCGAAGCCATGCGCAACGCCTTGAAGCGCATTCAAACCGGTGAGTACGCCAAGATGTTCATTTTGGAAGGCCGCACCAACTATCCAAGCATGACAGCCCGTCGTCGCTTAACATCAGAGCATTCCATTGAAGTGGTTGGCGCACAATTGCGTTCCATGATGCCTTGGATTGCCAAAAACAAATTGGTCGACAAAACACGCAATTGATTGAGTTGTCCACCTAACCAGAAAGAACTGTCGCATGCACGATGGCCCTGAAACCCCGGACGATGCCGACCAGGCGGGACAAGTTCGTAAACCCCGCAAGGGCATTTACGTCTTGCCCAACCTGTTCACGTTGGCAGCCCTGTTCGGTGGCTTTTACGCCATCGTGATGGCCATGAATGGCCGCTTTGACATGGCTGCCATTGGGGTCTTTTGTGCCATGGTGCTCGACAGCCTTGATGGCCGAGTGGCCCGAATGACCAACACGCAAAGTGCCTTCGGAGAACAGATGGACTCTTTGTCCGATATGGTCTCCTTCGGCGCTGCGCCAGCACTCATTGCTTATGAGTGGTCCCTCAAAGGCCTGGGCCGTTGGGGTTGGATCGCCGCTTTTGTTTACTGTGCATGTGCTGCACTGCGCTTGGCGCGTTTCAATGTCAACACCGCTGTGGTTGATAAAAGATTTTTCCAAGGCCTGCCTTCACCGGCTGCTGCTGCCTTGGTCATGGGCTTCATTTCAATCATGACCGATGCCGAGGTGACGCCAACCACCATGGCATGGCCCATGTTTGTGGTGGCTTTGTTTTCAGGCCTCACCATGGTCACCAATGTGCCATTTTACAGCTTCAAAGATGTGAGCATGAAACAAAGTGTGCCCTTTGTTGTCATTGTGCTGATCGCCTTGGGCATCGCTGCGGTCAATATTCACCCACCGATGGTGCTTTTTGGTTTGTTTGTGCTCTATGGCTTAAGCGGCTATGCCTTGTATGCTTGGCGCCGTTTTAAGGGTGAGCAAACCAGCGTCATCAGCACTTCCACAGAAGACCCAGACGAGCGCGGCCTTCATCAGTAATGACCTTTTCTCAAAGTTGTGATACATTATTTCTATGAAATTGAATTTACTAGCACTATTGCTGACGCCCCACGGGCGGGATGTATAGCGCACGCTGTTCAGTTTCCCATCAAGCCCGTATGCCAATCGCAGCGGGCTTTTTTTATTTCAGAACCGCTTTTTGAAGTTTTCAAACCAGGAGTGAAACATGGCTGATAAATTGATTATTTTTGACACGACATTGCGCGACGGTGAGCAGTCACCCGGCGCCTCCATGACACGTGACGAAAAGCTGCGCATCGCACGTCAATTAGAACGATTGCGTGTTGACGTGATCGAGGCCGGATTTGCAGCCAGCTCCAATGGTGACTTTGAAGCCGTCCAAGCGATTGCCAACGCCATCAAAGATTCCACGATCTGTTCTTTGTCACGCGCCAATGACCGCGACATTTCCAGAGCTGCCGAAGCTTTGAAAGGCGCCAACAGTGGCCGCATTCACACGTTCATTGCCACGTCGCCTTTGCACATGGAGAAAAAGCTTCGCATGACGCCCGATCAGGTGCTCGAGCAAGCCAAACAATCAGTGCGATTTGCGCGCAACTTGGTGGCCGATGTGGAGTTCAGCCCAGAAGATGGTTATCGCAGCGACATGGATTTCTTGTGCCAAGTGCTCGAAGCGGTCATTGCGGAAGGCGCCACTACCATCAACGTGCCAGATACTGTGGGTTATGCCGTCCCGGAGTTGTACGGCCAATTCATCAAAACCTTGCGTGAACGAATTCCCAATTCCGACAAAGCTATTTGGTCTGTCCACTGCCACAACGACTTGGGCATGGCCGTGGCCAACAGCTTGGCCGGCGTCAAGTTGGGCGGTGCACGTCAAGTTGAATGCACCATCAACGGCCTGGGTGAGCGTGCTGGTAATTGTTCTTTAGAAGAAATTGTCATGGCCATTAAAACGCGCAAAGACTACTTTGGCTTAGAGATGAACATTGACCCCATCCATATCGTGGCTGCCAGTCGCATGGTCAGCCAGACTACCGGATTTGTGGTTCAACCCAACAAAGCCGTGGTGGGTGCCAATGCCTTTGCACATGCCTCTGGTATTCACCAAGATGGCGTGCTGAAAGCACGTGACACCTACGAAATCATGCGCGCAGAGGACGTGGGTTGGTCCGCCAACAAAATTGTGTTGGGTAAGTTAAGCGGCCGTAACGCCTTCAAACAGCGCTTGCAAGAGTTGGGCGTGTTGCTTGAGAGCGAATCAGAATTGAATGCGGCTTTCACACGCTTCAAAGAATTGGCTGACCGCAAGAGTGAAATATTTGACGAAGACATCTTGGCCTTGGTCAGCGAAGAAAGCGTGACCCAAGACAAAGAGCAATACGCATTTGTATCTTTGTCACAACACAGTGAAACAGGTGAGCGGCCTAGTGCGGCCATTGTTTTCACGGTCAGCGGTAAGGAAGTTCAAGGCAAGTCTGAGGGCAATGGCCCTGTGGATGCTTCACTCAAAGCCATTGAATCGATCGTTGAAAGCGGCGCAGAAATGGTCCTCTATTCTGTCAATGCGATCAGCGGATCCACAGAAAGCCAGGGCGAAGTGACGGTTCGGTTGCAAAACAGCGGTCGCGTGGTCAATGGCGTTGGCTCTGACCCCGACATCATTGTGGCCTCAGCCAAGGCCTATTTGAGCGCATTGAACAAACTTCAAAGCAAGGCTGAACGAGTAGCCGCACAGGGTTAAACCGCTCCAATTGAAGACTGATCAAGGTCATCAAGAAGGTCGCGCAAGGTGTTGATCTTGCGCGACTTTTTTTATTTGGGTACACTTCAGTGAGTTATGATACCCGTTGCCAAATTCACAATGTCTTTGGCTAAAGAAAGTATTGCTTTGAATTCACTCAATCGCTTGTTGTCCTGCCGTGTATTCAACCCATGTTTGCCTTTGTGCTTCTTGGCCTTGATGACACTTTCATCACATGCTGCAGACAATGAGACTGCGCGAAAACCAGCTGCCTCCAAAAAGCCTGCCGTGGCTGCACAAAATTCAGGCAAAACCACAGCCAAAACGACAGACAAAGCGGTATCCAAAACCGCAAATACAAGCAAAACAGCACAAAAAGTACGAAAGCCCTCTAAACAGATGGCTTCCGACACACGTCCCTCATTTGGGCGCATTGCTGGCTTACACCAAGCTGGTGATGCGCTTGATTTGCGCTCCAGCGTGGCCTTGGTCATTGACCAAGACACTCATGAAGTTTTAATTCGCAAAAACGATCATGCCGTGTTGCCCATTGCATCCCTCACCAAACTCATGACGGGTTTGGTCATCAGCGATGCCAATCTGTCTGACAGCGAAATGATCACAATCACGCAAGAAGACGTGGACACCGAAAAGGGCAGCACATCTCGCTTGGCTGTGGGCTCGGTTCTAAGTCGCGGTGATTTGATGCACCTGGCCTTGATGTCCAGCGAGAATCGCGCCGCACATGCATTGGGCAGAACATTTCCCGGTGGCATGTCCTCGTTTGTGAAAGCCATGAACGATCGTGCAAAAGGGCTGGGCATGGCGTCCACCCACTACGTTGAGCCTACTGGGCTTTCCAGTCGCAACCAATCTAGCGCCACTGATTTGGCCGTGCTTGTGGGTGCTGCCTACAATGTGCCCTTGTTGCGCGAACTTTCAACATCACCTGGCACAGAGGTGGCGGTGGGTCGTAGAACGCTGCAATACAACACCACAAACCGACTTGTGAAAAGTCCAAATTGGGACATCGGTTTGCAAAAGACGGGCTACATCTCTGAAGCCGGTCAATGTTTGGTCATGCAGACCAAAGTGGCGGGTCGAAAAATCATCATGGTATTTTTAGACTCGGCTGGCAAGTTAAGCCGCATTGCTGACGCTGAGCGTGTTCGTCGCTGGGTGGAAAATCAAAATGCACGAAGCACCATGGCCTCGGCCAATACGGCCAGCTAAATGCAAGCAGGCAACTTGTGATGCCTCAATCTTTGTAACCCAGGGCCTGAGATATTTCCTCAGCGGTAGTTTGTAATTTTGCCAACCAAGCTTCATCGATGCGATCAGCAGGAGCAGAAATTGAAAGACCAGCCAGTAATTTGCCCTGGTCATCGTAAATACCGGCTGCAATGCATCGCACGCCCAATTCCAATTCTTCGTTATCTCGCGCAATGCCGTATTGGCGAACCTTTGACAGCTCACGCTCCAGAACTTGAAGCTGAGTGATGCTATTTTTAGTTTGGCCGTGCAGGCCAGTTCGGGTGGCATAGCTTCGAACCTTCATGGGTTCATCCACAGACAAAAACAACTTGCCAACAGAGGTGAGGTGCAACGGCGCACGCCCCCCAATGGCTCTAACGACTTGCATGCCAGATCGCTCGCTGTAGGCGCGCTCGATGTACACAATTTCATCACCCTGTCGCATGCTCAAGTTGACGGGCTGTTGTATTTGTTTGTGCAAATCGCGCATGGGAGCGAGTGCCGCATCACGCACATTCAAGCGAGCTTTGACCAAGTTGCCTAGTTCGAGCATGCGCATGCCCAGTCGATAGCTGCCAGGCTCAGGGCGATCTACAAAACGACCAATGGTCAGGTCGTTCAAAATTCGGTGGGCGGTGGAGGGGTGTAAACCTGTTTTTTCACTGATTTCTTTCAGTGAAATGGCATCTTCTCTAGAGGCCAATACATCCATGAGAGAAAACAAGCGCTCAATGACTTGAATGGTGGGAGATGCAGGCTGGTGTGCATCAGCTTTTCTCATTGGACTGAACCTCGATCAATTAGTGAAATTTTATTTTACAAGATGAAATTGGCTTTGTGTGATTTCAGATCATGATATTGAAGCCAAATGCGGCCTCCATTGATCCTGTTGAAGACTCTCACAGGGTGCAAAGCGTTCTTTGTATTGCATTTTGGGGCTGGCGCCAATCCAATAGCCCATGTAGACGTAGGGCAGCCCCAGTTCTTTGGCCTGTTGAATTTGCCAGAGCACACCATAAGTGCCATAGCTGGCATGCTCCTCAGGCGCATAAAAGGTATACACCGCAGACAGGCCTTCATTGAGGACATCGACAATGCAGACCATTTTGAGCTCGCCCACATGGCCCGCTTCGCCATGGGAGGGAGCTTCTCTGAATTCGATCAACCTCGAATTGACGCGGCTTTGTAGCAAAAATTGTTTGTACTGTTCAACGCTGTCATGGTCCATGCCGCCACCTGCATGGCGGCTATTTTGATAGCGCAAATACAAGTCGTAGTGCTCGGTTTCAAAGCCTAAGCGGGACACACGCGCCACCAAGTTTTGATGTTTTTTAAACGCCCGCTTTTGACTTTTGTTGGGTTTGAATTCGTTGCACAGCACTCGCATTGGCACGCACGCTTGGCAGCCGTCGCAATAGGGACGGTAGGTAAAGAGGCCGCTTCTTCGAAAGCCTCGCTCCACCAAATCTGAGTAGACATCGTTTTGGATCAAATGGCTGGGGGTAGCCACCTGCGATCGAGCTTCGCGCCCATCTAAATAACTGCAAGGGTAGGCGGCGGTGGCATAAAACTGCAAGGTGCTAAATGGCAGGTCCTTGAGGTGGGTCATGGCGCAGGCCCTCGCCAGACGTCCCAGTTTATTTGTGCATTTTTCCAATCAGGGGTGGTAAGTTGCAAGGCGGGAGTGCTTAAAGCCAAAAATTCTGAGCGGGACATTTCTTGAGCCCCCATGGAGGCCAAATGGGCGGTTTTTTGCTGGCAATCGATGGCTTGAATTTGGTGCTGATCGCACACATGAACCAATGCCGCCAAGGCCATTTTGGACCCGTCACTGAGGGTGCTGAACATCGACTCGCCAAAAACCGCTTTGCCAATACATACGAAATACAAGCCTGCCACCAACTGGCCATCAAGCCAAGTTTCGGCGCTGTGCGCGAAGCCTGCGCGGTGCAATTCTTTGTAGGCCTGAATCATGTCTGGCACGATCCAAGTTCCTCTTTGACCTTCTCTAGGACTTCGAGCGCACGCTTCAATGACGTCATCAAAGGCACGGTCAAAACACAATTCAAAATGAGGATGCGTTGCATAACGGGCCAAAGTTTTGCGCAAAGACCGGTGTAGTTTGAAGTTTTTGATTTGCAGCACCATCCTTGGGTCCGGACTCCACCACAACACGGGTTGATCGGGGTTGTACCACGGAAAAATGCCATTGGAATAAGCTTCAATGAGCCGATTAACCCCTAAATCAGCACCAGCTGCTAGCAAACCGGGCGCTTCGGTGTCAAGTCCCCACGCCGCTTTTACTGGCGGCAGTGGTAAATGGCTTTCAATCCAAGGAAGATGGGGTTGGAGGGCGTCGGCGGACATGTTTCCAGTTTATGCTAATGCCTATGAAACTTTACAACTACTTCCGTTCCTCAGCGTCTTTTCGGGTTCGAATTGCACTGCACTTGAAGGGCTTGCCCTTTGAATATATCCCAGTTCACATTGCCAAGGGCGAGCACAAGTTGGCCTCTTACAGCAGTGTGGCAGCTGACAATTTGGTCCCTAATTTGGTTGTGGATGGAGAGCACCTGAGTCAGTCCATGGCCATCATCGAATATCTGGATGAAACCCACCCAGAGCCTGCACTGTTGCCAAAAGACGCCTTGAGCAAAGCGCGTGTTCGTGCTTTGGCGCAGTCTATTGCTTGTGAAATTCACCCCATCAACAACCTGCGTGTTCTCAAGTATCTGAGCGGCACGCTGGGTTTGAGCGAAGATCAAAAAAACACGTGGTATCGCCATTGGGTGAGAGATGGCCTAGAAGCTTTTGAACGACAGTTGGCCCAAGGTCCTGAATCGACTTTCTGTTTTGGGCCCACACCCACATTGGCCGATTGTTGCTTGGTCCCCCAAATTTTCAATGGCAAAAGGTTTGAAGTAAGCTTTCAGGGCTTGCCCCGCACCATGGCGGCATTCGATGCTTGCATGAAACTGGAGGCATTCCAAAAAGCTCAACCCTCTGCGTGCCCCGACGCAGAGTAAACAATTGATCGGATTTGAGCCCCAATGGCCCGCACCGAAATTTGTGCGGGCCCTCATGACCACCCGAGAAGGCGGTGTCTCTAGGGAGCCTTGGTCAAGCCTTAATTTGGGGCTTTTATCGGGCGACGATCCTGCCCAAGTGATGGTCAATCGAGGTTTAGTTCATCGCGCAATGGGTGTGCCAGCGGTTTACCTCAAGCAAGTGCATGGGGCGAAAGCAGTCAGCATTGACCCGCAAACGCCTTCTGGCTTGGAGGGTGATGTGGCCTGGACCCCTGACAGTGGCATTGCCTGCGCCATGATGGCTGCTGATTGTTTGCCCATTTTGGTGTGTCACCCCAATGTCAGGTGGGTTGCAGCGGCGCATGCAGGGTGGCGAGGCCTTGCGGGCACCAATGGACATGGAGTCGTGGAAACGTTGGCTCAAGGCGCTACGGCGCAAGGACTTTCGCTACCAGACTGTCTGGTTTGGTTAGGCCCGTGCATTGGGCCCACCGCGTTTGAGGTAGGGCAGGATGTGGTTGACGCCTTCATCTCAAAGCAGCCGCCATCCGAAGAGAAAATGCACACTGAACAATTCTTTGTTGCTAAGGGCGATGGCAAGTACTTGGCCGATTTGGCACTTCTGGCCAGATGGCGCTTGAAGGCGGCCGGGTTTCAAGTGGTCGCAGGCAATGACAGTACTTTAGAGTGGTGCACATACCGCCAAGAAAATCGATACCACTCTCACCGCCGCGATGCCGTTCGCAAGGGCGGCTCTGGACGCATGGCAGCTTACATTTGGATTACGTCTTAGTGCTAGGAGGCTGAGACGGCTCACCCAGAGCTTCATGTCTGTTTTGTGACCTCGCCGCCGCTAAAGCTTCTTGTTCCCTTGCCAATCTGACTTTCTTTCGACGGGGCGCGCCCATGATGTAAATAATTATCGATGTTGGAAGAATACCGTAAAGAATGAAGGTGACAATCCCTCCTAGGACAGTTCCATTTGTGTTGGTGGCCTCGGCCACGCTCATCATGAGCGCGACGTAAATCCAAGCAATTGCAACGATGTACATGGTTTTTAAATTAAACGTTGACAGGAAAAGAGCCTATGACAAATTCTCAAAATGAATTTTGGTCACGCGCTGGCGAAGAGTTTCAGCAAAGCTTGGCAAAAAGCTGGGGCCAGGCCATGCAAACTTTTCAAACCATGGACCTTGGTGGTATTGTGCCTCCTGCACAAGATGCTGTGCCGCAGCTTTCTTTTTCTCAAGAAAAGTTAAAGGAAATACAGGCGGCCTATTTGGAAGAGGCTACCGCGCTTTGGAACCATGGCCTTGAATCAAAGCATGAGTTAAAAGATCGCCGTTTTTCAAGTGAAGCATGGACAGACAACCCGATGGCCGCTTTCACGGCGGGTGCTTATTTGCTCAATGCCAAAACACTCTTGGGTTTGGCGGGCGCGGTGGAAGCCGACGAACACACCCAAAACAAAATCAAATTTGCAGTTGAGCAATGGGTGGCAGCGTCTGCGCCCAGCAACTTCTTGGCCTTCAATGCAGAGGCCCAAAAGAAAGCCATTGAAACCAAGGGGGAAAGTCTTGCCAAAGGCATTCAAAATTTGTTACATGACATGCAGCAAGGCCATGTGTCCATGACAGACGAGAGCAAGTTTGTGGTGGGTGAAAATGTGGCCACCACGGAAGGTGCTGTGGTTTTTGAAAATGAATTTTTTCAGTTGATTGAGTACAAACCGCTCACGGTCAAGGTTTACGAAAAACCATTTTTGTTGGTGCCCCCTTGCATCAACAAGTTTTATATTCTTGACTTGCAGCCCAACAACTCCTTCATTCGTTATGCAGTCAGTCAGGGGCATCGCACCTTTGTGGTCAGCTGGCGCAACCCCGATGAAAGCATGGGGCAAAAGTCATGGGATGACTACATTGAAAATGCGGCCATCAAAGCCATCAGCGAAGTGCAGCACATCACCGGTGACAAGCAAATCAATGCTTTGGGCTTCTGTGTAGGGGGCACTATTTTGAGCAATGCCTTGGCCGTCTTGGCAGCCAGAGGTCAAAAGCCAGTGGCCAGTGCCACCTTCCTCACCACGCTCATTGACTTCACCGATACTGGCGTCTTGGATGTTTTCATCGATGAGAACTTCGTGAAGTTCCGTGAAATGCAAATGGGCAAGGGCGGTTTGCTCAAAGGCCAAGACTTGGCTTCTACGTTCAGTTTCTTGCGCCCCAATGACTTGGTGTGGAATTATGTGGTTGGCAATTATTTGAAAGGCGAGTCGCCACCGCCTTTTGACTTGCTTTACTGGAACAGCGACTCCACCAATTTACCAGGCCCCTTCTATGCTTGGTATTTGCGCAATACCTATTTGGAAAATAAATTTGTCACCCCTGGCGCAGTCACGGTGTGTGGTGAGCAAATTGACCTCGGTCAGTTAAGCATGCCTGTTTACATCTATGGTTCAAGAGAGGATCACATTGTGCCCATTGGTGGTGCATATGCCTCGACTCAGCACCTTCCTGGTAAAAAAAGATTCGTCATGGGTGCATCGGGGCACATTGCCGGTGTGATCAATCCGCCTGCGGCCAACAAGCGAAGCCATTGGTTGCGTGAAGACGGCAAATTTCCTGTCACCGCTGACGAATGGATTGCTGGCGCCAAAGAATTGCCAGGCAGCTGGTGGACCGATTGGTCCGATTGGCTCAAGTCACATGCTGGCAAGCAAATTGCTGCACCCAAGCACTACGGCAAAGACGCCAAATTCAAAACCATCGAAGCCGCTCCAGGCCGCTACGTGAAGGCGCGAGCCTGAATTTTTTGATTCAAATTTCGTTCACATAAAAGGAAGACACATGGAAGATATCGTCATTGTTTCAGCTGCTCGCACAGCTGTGGGTAAGTTTGGTGGCTCATTGGCCAAAGTGGCCGCGCCAGAGCTTGGCAGCATTGCCATTCGCGAAGCCATTGCACGTGCTGGACTTAGCATGGACCAAATCGGTGAAGTCATCATGGGTCAAGTTTTGGCGGCTGGCGCAGGCCAAAATCCTGCTCGCCAAGCCATGATGAAAGCGGGCGTTGCCAAAGAAACACCCGCCCTGACCATCAACGCAGTGTGTGGCTCAGGCTTAAAAGCTGTCATGTTGGCGGCTCAAGCTGTGGCATGGGGCGACAGCGACATCGTGGTGGCCGGTGGTCAAGAAAACATGAGCGCATCACCGCACGTTTTAATGGGCTCGCGCGATGGCCAGCGCATGGGCAACTGGAACATGGTTGACTCTATGATTGTGGATGGCTTGTGGGACGTCTACAACCAATACCACATGGGCATTACTGCCGAGAATGTGGCCAAGGCGCACCATATTTCGCGTGACATGCAAGACGCACTCGCCTTGGGCAGTCAGCAAAAAGCCAGCGCCGCCCAAGATGCCGGCAAGTTCAAAGATGAAATTGTCGATGTACTCATACCTCAGCGCAAGGGCGATCCATTGGTTTTCAATACCGATGAATTCATCAACAAAAAAACCAATGCAGAAGCTTTAGCAGGTTTGCGTCCCGCTTTCGACAAGGCCGGCTCAGTGACAGCGGGCAATGCATCGGGTATCAATGATGGCGCTGCCGCGGTGGTGGTCATGACGGCCAAAAGAGCGGCTGCTTTGGGCTTAAAGCCTTTGGCACGAATTGCCTCTTTTGGCACCAGCGGTTTAGATCCGGCCACCATGGGCATGGGCCCTGTGCCTGCCTCACAAAAAGCTTTGCAACGTGCAGGATGGAAAGCCAGCGACGTCGATTTGTTCGAATTGAACGAAGCGTTTGCAGCACAAGCATGCGCCGTTAACAAAGCCCTGGACATCGATCCTGCGCGCGTGAATGTGAACGGTGGCGCCATTGCCATTGGTCACCCCATTGGCGCATCTGGATGCCGTATTTTGGTGACACTGCTGCATGAAATGCAACGCCGTGATGCAAAGAAAGGCCTTGCAGCTTTGTGCATCGGTGGTGGTATGGGCGTGTCATTGGCGCTTGAGCGTTAATTTTTTTTCAGACATTCAAAATTTTCAACATAGGAGACAACATCATGAGTCAAAAAGTAGCATACGTCACCGGTGGTATGGGCGGCATCGGTACAGCCATATGCCAACGCCTTCACAAAGAAGGTTTTAAAGTCATCGCGGGTTGTGGCCCCACACGTGACTTCACCAAATGGTTGGATGAACAAAAAGCCTTGGGTTTTACTTTCTATGCATCCGTGGGCAACGTGGGTGATTGGAATTCAACCGTAGAAGCTTTTACAAAATCCAAAGCTGAGCACGGCACCATTGATGTGCTTGTGAACAATGCGGGCATTACCAAAGACCGTATGTTCTTGAAAATGACGCGCGAAGATTGGGATGCCGTCATTGAAACCAACCTCAACTCCATGTTCAATGTGACCAAACAAGTGGTTGCCGACATGGTCGAAAAAGGTTGGGGACGCATTGTGAACATTTCCTCTGTCAACGGCGCAAAAGGCCAAGCCGGTCAAACCAATTATTCTGCTGCCAAAGCAGGCATGCACGGTTTCTCAATGGCTTTGGCACAAGAGCTGGCCACCAAAGGTGTGACTGTGAACACAGTGAGTCCTGGTTACATTGGTACCGACATGGTCAAAGCCATACGTCCCGATGTGCTAGAAAAAATTGTGGGCACAGTGCCAGTGAAGCGTTTGGGCGAACCTTCAGAAATTGCTTCCATCATTGCTTGGTTGGTGTCTGATGAAGGTGGCTACGCTACCGGTGCAGACTTCTCCGTCAATGGCGGATTGCACATGGGTTAAGCCCATGCTTAGGTCAATTGACCTGCTTACAAAACCCCGCTTCGGCGGGTTTTTTTGAGCCTACCTAAAAATCGAAGCCCATTTGATGGTCGCGCGAATCTTGTTCTCTAGGTGGTTTTTTCAATGTTCTAAAACCTTGGCGCGATGCATGTTTGTCGACCACTGCTTTTTTCCCTGCCTTTACTTCAGGATCGCGTCTTCTTTCGTGAACACGGTGTTTGGCTGTTTTGGTTGCAGTCGCAAGGTCTACCAAGGGCGTCACTATTTCTTGCTCTGAGCTTATTGCATTGGGATGATGCTTTGGCATCAGCCACGGCTCAAACAAGTAACTGTCGGGAACACTTCGCATGTTCGGTAGCCAGCGCCTGACAAATTTGCCTTGTGGATCGTGATCTTGTGCTTGCTTAATCGGGTTGTAAACCCGCGTGGTGTTAATGCCAGTTGTGCCAGACTGCATTTGCAATTGGCTCCAGTGAATGCCTGGCTCATAGTCCAAAAACTGCGTGGCCAGCCATTCACCTACGGGACGCCAATGCAACCAAAGTGGGTAGGCTGCAACTGAAACCAACATGGCTCGCATGCGGAAATTCAGCCAGCCCGTTTCACGCAGCATGACCACACAGGCATCCACCATGGGCCAACCCGTTTGAGCTGCTTTCAGGGCTTCAAAGTGAGCATGATTGAACTCATTTTCACGAAGGGAGTCATACCCTCTGTGCATGTTTTGCCATTCGATGCTGGGTTGACTTTCAAGTTTTTGAATAAAGTGGCAATGCCAATACAGCCGACTTGTAAACGCAGTCAAGCCAGCTTTGTGTCGGCTGGCTTGCGGTGGCAAGGACGCCATGTGGGCGCGAGTGTGCTGCACCACTTCACGCATGCTGATGCAACCCCATGCCAAATAAGCAGACAGCCTTGAACAAGCATCAGGTGACGACAATGGCGAAGAAATACCACCACGGTACCCAACACTTCGTGCATTTAAGAAGCTCTTGAGGGTTGCCATGGCCATGGGCCGACCGCCTCGTTGACGCCTGGGTGGGTTGTGTTTTAAGTGAGGTGGCGCTTGCATCACCATGGTGGCTTGGGTCTGCGATTGCCAAAACCTCAAGTTCTCGGTATGGCTGATCGGGGCCGCCATGTGCCGCTCCCATGCGCTTTGCCACAGGTTGCGGTCTTTGAGTCTGCGCACAACACCAAACTGCGCAAATTCATGCCAGGTCACAGCATGCGTTTGACACCATGACGCAACTTTCAGGTCGCGTGCATAGGTAAAAGAATTCCCTGTTTCTTCATGGGAGTAAAGATGGGTAAAGGGTGCGTCTTGCCAAATTTGGCGAAGTACATCGGGCATTTCTCCAGTGTAGATTTCTACACCACCGCCTTGCGATCTGAAGTGCCTGTCAAGTGCTTGCAAGGATTCACGGACAAATTCAAAGTGTTGAAGAGCTGCATCGGGTTGAAGCCACAGGGCTGGCTCAATGACATAAATGCACCTAACCGGCCCCTCACGGGATGCTTCTGTGAGCGCGGCATGATCGGTCCATCGCAAGTCGCGTTTAAACCAAACCAGTGAGTAACTCATACCAATGGCGTTATCAACGTGGTGAGCAATTATTTGGACAAAGCCCTTAAGTTGATGCCTTCGTGCTTGGCCACCATTTCAAGTGCTGACTCAAACAGAGCCCTTGCAGAGCCCGATACGGTGCTGAGATAAGAGTGGAGGTGTGCATCTTCAGTAGATTTGTTTAAGCATTCGCGACTGTACTGCTCAAAGCTTGCAAGTTGAGTGATGATTTCTGCAACGTGCCTTGGACATTCGCACAAGATGTTGCTAGAAATGCCAGCTAATCGCATCAGTTCAATGTCGTCGTACTTTCTTGGCGGAATGATTGTTCCGGCGGCCAGGTGTGCCGCACTTGATTCTGTGTCGACAATTCGGAGGGAGTTGATGAGGTCGGCCAAATCAGAATCGCTGATAGGTTCTCTGCGAACAATCATGCCGCTGCGTTTCATAGACTCAATGATGGGCTCTTGACCGAAGTTGTAAAGAACTATGACTTGCAAGCTGTTGTTTATTTTTGCCAAGCGATGAATATCAACCTGTACTCCCGCATCCAGAGAATTTGTATGGATGAGCAAGATTTGTGTTTTGGTTTGGAAAGTAGCAGACAAAGCTTGTTGGAGGTTACTGAAAATGTCTGTGATGCGAATGGCTTGGTTGTTAAAACTCAGTGTAAATTTTTTAGACTCAATTCTGGCTGCAAGTGTTAGACCAATGACAGCTACAGAAGCAGATTGACCCTGCATTCTGGTTCTGGCTTTTGCTTGGTTCGTGTCTTGTTGTTGTTGCAACAAATGATTCAGTCGTGTGGTGCTCAGTTTTGCAATGTTGCTGATGGCATGACCTTGTTCTGTGAGCCTTTTCAGCAGTGTGGCCTTGAGTACATCATCGTCAGTGAACAAGCGGTGCTTGCTTTCAGTTTTTTGCGGCTGAAAAGTTTGATATCTCAGCTCCCACACTCTCAATGTAGGAGTCGGTACGCCGCTGAGACTTGAGACCGCGCCGATTTTGTGTAAATTTTGACTTGAGGCGTTTTTTTCTATCATTTTGATACTTGAATTGATTTTGAGTAATTTTATATGATTATTTTATGATTTTGAATAAATAAAAACTTATGCATGGTAAATTGTCGATTTATTGAATAGGAGTAACCATGATCAGCAAACGTGCTTCCCTTGGTTTAAAAGTCGTCGCGCACATCGCCAGTACGCCAAGTTACAGAACCACCACGGCAGATGCGCTTGCATCCGCCACGGGTGTTTCCTTGTCCTACATGGAAGGTATCCTGAAAGATGCAAGAGAGCTGGGCTTGGTGCAAGCATCTCGAGGCCCCGGGGGCGGCTACAAATTGGTTTCTTCATTGAACGACCTTTCTGTTTGGGACGTTGTCAGTGGCTTTGGCTATTCAAATGAGACAAGCCATAAAGCTCAATCCTCACCGGAATGGCGCTCAACCCATCTGATTTCAGCAAACGCATTCCAACTCGAAAAAGAATTCCTTCAAGACTTTCCGCTTGTGGATTTGTTGACCGAATTACCCGATTCGGCAGCTTTAAAGCCAACAAAGTCGATGGCCATGAACTTCAAACCGCTGCCCTCTGCTTTGGTCCCATTTGCACCTAATTCTGTTTTTAACTTGTCGAATTTCCTAAATCTACAAGCAGCCTAAAACCATCTGTCAAAATATCTTCATGAGAGACGAGCGTATTTCCGAAAATATTCTGGGGCGTCATGAAGGAGCTTGTTGGGTTTGGCACCTCAAGAGAAACATTTCAATTGCCCCCAAAACATTGGCTTACATCTTCATAGCTCTGGGGCTTGTTTCCCTTCTTATCGGCTCAGTTTTCTATTGGGCTGGTGCAAGCTTGATATTGCCGTTTTCTATTTTAGAAATAAGTGCACTGCTAATTGCTTTTTTTTACAACGCGATTCACGCCAACGATTATGAAAAACTCATTGTTGATGGAAATGTGATTCAAGTTGAAAGCAAAAATGGTTTGAAGTTGAACCAGACACAGCTTGTGAGGTCAATGACCCGTGTTGACACCATAAGCCATTTGAACGAACTCATTCGACTGAAGCAGGGCTCGAAAGATACTTATTTTGGACGGTATGTCCACGCCAATTTAAGACCTTTGCTTGCCCAAAGCATCGCCGATCGTCTGCGATCTAGTTAAGTACAACTTTGCATGCCTAGTTAGGCGTTTTTTCCAGTTCCCACCATTTGCATGGCCGAAGCGATCAATGAGGAAACCTCAGTCATGTTGCTAGGGACAATGAGAGTGGTTTTGGAATCTTGCGCCACTTTGCCATAAGCAAGAACAGCTTGCTCTGCCACTTTGAGTTGCACAGCCTGTTCGCCCCCTGGCTTTTGAATGGCCGCTGCAATGCGTTCAATGGCTTGGGCTGTGGCTTCTGCTACAGCCATGATAGAGGCGGCATCGCCTTCGGCTTTGTTGATGACTGCCTGCTTTTCACCTTCAGAGCGAGCAATGAAGGCCTCACGCTCACCGGTGGCAATGTTGATTTGTTCTTGACGTCGACCCTCTGAGGCTGCAATGAGGGCTCGCTTTTCGCGCTCAGCTGTAATTTGCGATTGCATGGCATGCAAAATTTCGGCGGGAGGTGTGAGGTCTTTGATTTCGTAGCGCAATACTTTGACGCCCCAGTTAAGGGCAGCTTCGTCAATGGCCGCCACCACTTGTGCGTTGATGATGTCGCGCTCTTCAAATGTTTTGTCTAGTTCTAGTTTGCCAATGACACTGCGCAGGCTGGTTTGGGCTAATTGCGTGACCGCAATGATGTAGTTGGAAGAACCGTAGCTGGCCAATTTAGGGTCGGTGACTTGAAAGTACAAAATACCATCGACCTGCAGTTGTGTGTTGTCGCGTGTAATGCAAACTTGGCTGGGAACATCGAGAGGAATTTCTTTGAGACTGTGCTTTTGAATGACCTTGTCAATGAAAGGCACCACAAAGTTAAGGCCTGGTGTGAGGCTTGCGTGGTACTTGCCTAATCGCTCAACCACCCATGCATTTTGCTGTGGCACAACCTTGACCGTTTTGATGACGAACAAGACTGCTATAGCCAAGATGACAATTGCAATTTCCATGATTTTTCTTTCTAAGAAGCTAGGGTTGACTTAAATTTGATGCAGCACCAATGTGTTGCCTTGAATATCTTGAATTTGGTAAACGCCTAAAACTTGCGGAACGCCTTGCGCACAAATGGCCGTCCAGTTGGCGCCTCTGTGTTTAACCAGCGCCGTGCCATTGCTAAGCCATTCATGCACTTCCACTGTTTCGCCCACATCCAAGTGTTGGGCAGAAACTTGCTCTGGATGCGACTTTAATTTTTGCAATGAATAAATGCGCCACAAAATAACGGCCAGGCCACCCACTGCTGATCCGGTCATGATTTGAGTGCTGAAACTCAGCTGAGCGTGTGCTGCAAGCGCACCTGCTGAAGCACCGATAGCCAGCATCAGCAGGTAGAAAGTGCCCGTCATGAGTTCAATGCCTACAAGTGAGCCTGCAATGAGCCACCAAATAGTTGATTCGTTCATGAGTGAGTTGTTCCTTTAAATAAAGTCTCTTCAATTTCTGATACTGCCACGAATTGCCAAACACTGTTGAGATTCCGTCAGTATGAAAGGGATTGCAAGGCCTTTCTGCTCAACTCTTGTCAAGAATGGGCTTTTCTGCGATTGATGCAAACTATCATAAGGTTGTCGATGTGGTGAATTCTGTATCACCTCAATCTGGAGCACGCCAGCAAAAAATGTCTTACAAAGTCAGCGAAAGCGAGTTGCAATTGGCACAAGTGACCAAGCAAATCAATTTGGCTAAGGCACTACCGCAAGTCAACAAAGAGCTCCTCAAAGATATGAAGTCCCTTATAAATTAATTATCATCAGGGTGTGAATCAAACCTCTTTCAACAACTTGAGCCCTTGGCGCCTTTCCGTTGCGCCCATGATGGACTGGACTGACCGGCACTGCCGGTACTTCTATCGCTTGCTGTCTCAACATACCTTGCTTTACACCGAGATGGTCACTACGGGGGCCTTGCGGCATGGCAGCGTTGAGAGGCACCTACGTTTCAATACAGAAGAACATCCAGTCGCCTTGCAATTAGGGGGTAGCGTCGCCGCCGATTTGGCCTTTGCCGCCAAACTGGGAGAGCAGTGGGGCTACAACGAAATCAATTTGAACTGTGGTTGTCCCAGCGACCGAGTGCAGCGCGGTGCCTTTGGCGCGTGCCTCATGAATGAGCCACAGTTGGTGGCCGATGGTGTCAAAGCCATGGTCGATGTGGTGTCGGTGCCCGTCACGGTGAAGCACCGCATTGGCATTGACCAAATTGAAAGCTACGACTTTGTCCGTGACTTTGTGGGCACCGTCAAAGAAGCGGGCTGCAATGTGTTCATTGTTCATGCCCGCAATGCCTGGCTCAACGGCTTATCGCCCAAAGAGAATCGAGAGATTCCCCCGTTGCGATATGAACTGGCGTATCAGTTGAAAAAAGATTTTCCGTCGCTCACTATTGCGATCAATGGCGGTATCACACGCAACGAACAAATCGCTCAGCACTTGAACGAAGTCGATGGCGTAATGATTGGCCGTGAGGCTTATTACAACCCCTGGCTGTTAACCACTTGGGATGCGCAGTTCTTCAATGCAAGTGAATCAGACATCACGCGAGAGGTTGTGGAAGAAGCCATGGTGACTTACATGGAGCGCGCTTATCTGGAAGATGCCTGTCCTTGGTACGCGATTGCACGGCACATGTTGGGGCTTTACCATGGTCAAAGAGGCGGGCGCTTGTGGCGTCAGGTTTGGAGCAATCACAAACTAAAACCCATGCTGCCTCGTGAGGTCATGTCCATTGCGCGCGAGGCGCTGGCCAGAGGTG
The DNA here is from genome assembly GCA_027488115.1 of Comamonadaceae bacterium. Classification (GTDB taxonomy): domain Bacteria; phylum Pseudomonadota; class Gammaproteobacteria; order Burkholderiales; family Burkholderiaceae_C; genus Limnohabitans_A. The sequence continues at coordinate 19,156 of JAIYCG010000003.1, forward strand.
CTGAAGTCCCTGCTTAAGCGCTTAACTGCTTGCCGCCATCAAACCATTGGCAAAATGCTCACGCATGCGAGCTGCCGTGGCCAAAGCGTCTTTGGCATTGAGGGCCGCCATGATGGCTTGATGTTCTTTCAAAGACTCGCTGATGCGTCCTGTTTTAAACAGAGAGTTGTGACGATTGAGCTTCATGACTTTGCGAAGGTCAGCCACCATTTGATCGCGCCATTTGTTTTGAGCCAACTCTAGCAAGCACATGTGAAACGCCTCGTTCACTTCAAAGAATTTGTCGTGCTTTTCTTTACCAGGTTTGCCGGCAGCTTCTAGTTCTGCATGAAGGGACTGGAGTTTCTTCAGGTCGGCAGGGGAGGCGGTTTGGGCCACGACAGCGGCGGCATCACTTTCAAGCAAACTCAGCAAGTGATACACATCGCGAAGGTCTTTTTCAGAAACTTCGGTAACGTAGGCGCCGCGTCTAACCTTCATGGTCACCAAGCCCTCAGCGGCCAACACCTTCAGAGCTTCCCGCAATGGGGTACGGCTAATGCCATACGCCTTGGCTATTTGAAGCTCGTCAATCCAGCTGCCAGGTTCTAGCTCGCGACTGAAGATGCGCTGCCGAATCAGTTCGGCAACTTCTTCATAAAGCGCTCGAGGCGCCAAAGACGAAACAGCAGGCAGTGAAGACATGGTGGATAAATCGTGAAAATTGACCTAAAGTGAGTCGTTTTGCAAATTGTAAGGCAGGTACAATATTTTGCATCAATAATTATGAATCATGTTGAGGATTTCGTGAAATGACCCACCCGAAGAATGAATTCAAAAACACGCAGCTAGAAGATTGGATGCGTGCGGCGCAAAAATCCGCGCCCGGTGGCAATGTCGAAGCCCTCAATTGGAAAACGCCCGACGGCATCTCCGTCAAGCCTTTGTACACGGCAGAAGATACGGCTGCTCTGCCTTACGCCAACACCTTGCCTGGCTTCGAGCCGTTCTTGCGCGGCCCTCAAGCCACCATGTACTCGGTCCGTCCATGGACCATTCGCCAGTACGCTGGTTTTTCAACGGCTGAAGAGTCCAATGCGTTCTATCGCAAGGCTTTGGCTGCCGGCGGTCAAGGCGTTTCAGTGGCTTTCGATTTGGCCACGCATCGCGGCTACGACTCTGACCATCCCCGTGTCACGGGCGACGTCGGCAAGGCCGGTGTGGCCATCGACTCTGTGGAAGACATGAAGATTTTGTTCGACCAGATTCCCCTCGACAAGGTGTCTGTGTCCATGACCATGAACGGCGCGGTCCTGCCCGTGTTGGCAGGCTATGTGGTGGCAGCCGAAGAGCAAGGTGTCAGCCAAGACAAATTGTCTGGAACCATTCAGAACGACATTCTGAAAGAGTTCATGGTGCGCAACACCTACATTTACCCACCCGAGCCATCGATGAAAATCATTGGCGACATCATTGAGTACACGGCCAAAAACATGCCGAAGTTCAACTCAATTTCGATTTCGGGTTATCACATGCAAGAAGCTGGTGCCAACCAGGCGCTTGAGATGGCCTTTACGTTGGCCGATGGCAAAGAGTATGTGAAAACCGCCATTGCCAAGGGAATGGACGTGGATGACTTTGCAGGCCGCTTGTCCTTCTTCTGGGCGGTGGGCATGAATTTCTATTTGGAGATTGCCAAGATGCGCGCCGCACGTTTGTTGTGGTGCCGCATCATGAAGGGCTTCGATGCCAAGAACCCCAAGAGCCTCATGCTGCGCACGCACAGCCAAACTTCTGGTTGGTCGCTCACCGAGCAAGACCCCTACAACAATGTGGTGCGCACCACCATTGAAGCCATGGCGGCTGTGTTTGGCGGTACGCAATCTTTGCACACCAACAGCTTTGACGAAGCCATTGCTTTGCCTACCGAGTTCAGTTCGCGCATTGCCCGCAACACGCAGTTGATCATGCAAGAAGAGACGCACATCACCAATGTGATTGACCCCTGGGCAGGCAGCTACATGATGGAATCGCTCACGCAAGAGATGGCCGACAAAGCTTGGGCCATAATTGAAGAAGTGGAAGCCATGGGCGGTATGACCAAGGCCGTGGACAGCGGTTGGGCCAAGCTCAAAATTGAAGCGGCTGCCGCAGAAAAGCAAGCACGCATTGACTCTGGCAAAGACGTCATTGTGGGCGTGAACAAATACAAGCTGGCCAAAGAAGACCCCATCGACATCTTGGCCATCGACAACGTCAAAGTGCGTGACGGTCAGATCGATCGTTTGAAGAAAATTCGCGCCACGCGCGACAGCGCCAAGGTGCAAGCTGCACTGGATGCGCTGACAGCATCGGCTGAAAGCGGCCAGGGCACTTTGCTCGACCTCAGCATTCAAGCCATTCGCTTGCGAGCCACGGTGGGTGAAGTGTCCGATGCGTTGGAAAAAGTCTTTGGGCGCCACCGCGCCGATACGCAAAAGGTGACAGGTGTGTACGCTGCTGCTTACGACTCAGCCGAGGGCTGGGACCAACTGAAAAAAGAGATCAACGACTTTGCCGATGCCAAGGGCCGTCGCCCTCGCGTCATGATCAGCAAGCTGGGTCAAGACGGCCACGACCGCGGCGCCAAAGTGGTGGCCACAGCATTTGCCGATTTGGGCTTTGACGTCGACATGGGGCCCTTGTTCCAAACGCCTGAAGAGTGCGCAAGACAAGCTATTGAAAACGACGTGCACGCCGTGGGTGTTTCTACGTTGGCCGCTGGTCATAAAACCTTGGTGCCTGCCATCATCGAAGAACTGAAGAAACAGGGCGCCGACGACATCATTGTGTTTGTGGGTGGCGTCATCCCTCGTCAAGACTATGAGTTCCTGTACGAAGCGGGTGTGAAGGGTATCTATGGTCCGGGTACCCCCATTCCTGCCAGCGCCAAAGATGTTTTGGAGCAAATTAAAAAGGCTGTAGGTTGACACCTCAAGACCTCATGCAGGGTGTATTGCAGGGGCCGCCTGCGGTGCAGCGCCGCGCCATGGCCAAGTCCATCACCTTGCTCGAGTCCACACTGCCTGCACATCGCGTGCAGGCGGATGAATTGTTGACAGGATTGTTGCCGCATTCAGGCAAATCATTTCGATTGGGTATCAGTGGTGTACCAGGTGTGGGCAAGTCCACTTTCATTGAAGCGTTGGGCTTGTACTTAATTGCGCAAGGCCATCGTGTGGCGGTGTTGGCCATCGATCCTTCATCGACTGTGTCGGGCGGCTCCATCTTGGGAGATAAAACGCGCATGGAGCACCTCAGCGTTCATGAGAAAGCTTACATTCGACCGAGCCCCTCCAGCGGTACCTTGGGCGGCGTGGCCGAAAAAACACGCGAAGCCATGTTGGTCTGTGAGGCTGCAGGTTATGACGTGGTCATCGTAGAAACCGTGGGCGTAGGTCAAAGCGAAACCGCTGTGGCCAACATGACCGACATGTTCGTGCTGATGCAATTGCCCAATGCGGGCGATGATTTGCAAGCCATTAAAAAAGGCGTGATGGAGTTGGCCGATTTGGTGGTGATCAACAAAGCCGACATTGACACGTCTGCTGCCACACGTGCAGAAGCGCAAATTACCAGTGCCTTGCGCTTGCTAGGTTTGCATGGCAACCCCGACAACGCGCATCACAACGAAGAACTTTGGCATCCCCAAGTGGTTCAAATCAGCGCCTTGCTGAATCAAGGTGTCGATACTTTTTGGCAACGTGTGACGCAGTTTAAAAACTTGCAACACGCCAATCAAAAGTTTGCACACCGCAGACAACAACAAGCGCAGGCCTGGATGTGGGAACGCATCGATTCGGGTCTTAAACATAACTTTCGAGGTCAGCCCAGTGTGCAAGTGCTGCTGCCTGAACTCACGCAAAAGGTGATCTCCGGCCAAGTGCCGGCATCCACTGCAGCAAGACAACTGCTAGCCGCATATCAAGCGACTGGTTTCCCTACGAATTGAAATTTCCCGCATTGGAGTGAAGAAAGTAAATCATGCAAGACATCATTCAACAACTTGAACAAAAACGCGCTGCAGCACGTTTGGGCGGCGGGCAAAAACGCATTGATGCACAGCACGCCAAAGGCAAGCTCACCGCGCGGGAGCGTTTAGAAGTATTGCTAGACGAAGGCACCTTCGAAGAATGGGACATGTTTGTGGAGCACCGCTGCACAGACTTTGGCATGCAAGACAACAAGATTCCAGGCGACGGTGTGGTCACCGGCTACGGCATGATCAACGGCCGCTTGGTGTTTGTGTACAGCCAAGACTTCACGGTGTTTGGCGGTGCTTTGTCTGAATCGCACGCTGAGAAGATTTGCAAAATCATGGATCAAGCCATGAAGGTGGGTGCACCTGTGATTGGCTTGAACGATTCGGGCGGTGCACGTATTCAAGAGGGTGTGGCCTCCTTGGGCGGTTATGCTGAAGTGTTCCAACGCAATGTGATGGCCAGCGGTGTGATTCCTCAAATTAGCATGATCATGGGCCCCTCAGCCGGTGGTGCGGTTTATTCACCCGCCATGACCGACTTCATCTTCATGGTGAAAGACAGCTCCTACATGTTTGTCACGGGACCCGAAGTGGTCAAAACCGTGACGCACGAAGAAGTGACAGCCGAAGAGTTGGGTGGCGCTTTAACGCACACCACCAAGAGCGGTGTGGCCGACATGGCGTTTGAAAACGACGTCGAAGCATTGCTCATGCTGCGCCGCTTGTACAACTACCTGCCATTGAACAACCGAGAAAAATCACCTGTGCGTGCCAGTGGCGACCCCACAGACCGTCAAGACCCTAGCTTGAATACCTTGGTACCCTTGAACGCCAACCAAGCTTATGACATGAAAGAGCTCATCATGAAGACCGTTGATGACGGCGACTTCTTTGAACTCCAACCCGACTACGCCAAAAATATCCTCATCGGTTTTGCCCGCATGGCCGGCCAAACCGTTGGCATCGTGGCCAACCAGCCTTTGGTGTTGGCCGGTTGCTTGGACATCAAGAGTTCCATCAAAGCGGCTCGCTTTGTGCGCTTCTGCGATGCCTTCAGCATTCCCGTGATTACTTTTGTGGACGTACCAGGCTTCATGCCCGGTACCTCACAAGAATACGGCGGCATCATCAAGCACGGCGCTAAATTGCTTTACGCCTATGCAGAGTGCACTGTGCCAAAAATTACAGTCATTACGCGCAAAGCCTACGGCGGTGCCTACGACGTCATGGCGTCTAAGCACCTTAGAGGTGACGTGAACTTCGCGTGGCCTAACGCAGAAATTGCGGTGATGGGTGCCAAGGGTGCTGTAGAAATTATTTTCCGTGAGGACAAAAACGACCCCGTGAAGTTGGCAGCTCGCGAAGCCGAATACAAAGACCGCTTTGCCAACCCCTTCGTGGCCGGCGCTCGCGGCTTCATTGACGACGTCATTCAACCGCACGAAACACGCAAACGCATTTGCCGTTCCTTGGTGATGTTGAAAGACAAAAAAGTTGAGAACCCATGGCGCAAGCACGGCAACATTCCACTCTAAGTGGCCTGTCCGAACTTGATTGAACTGAATACGCCATTAGGAGAAAAAATATGTTTACCAAAATTTTGATTGCCAACCGCGGTGAAATTGCATGCCGTGTCATTGCAACTGCCAAGAAGATGGGCATCGCCACAGTTGCTGTTTATTCAGAAGCAGACAAAGAAGCCCGTCATGTGATGCTGGCAGATGAAGCCGTATTGCTTGGCCCAGCGCCTTCGCGCGAATCTTATTTGGTGGCCGACAAAATCATTGCCGCTGCCAAAGCCACAGGTGCCCAAGCCATTCACCCAGGTTACGGCTTCTTGTCTGAAAACGAAGCCTTTTCGAAGCGTTGCGAAGACGAGGGCATTGCTTTTATCGGGCCACGTCACTTTTCCATTGCCGCCATGGGCGACAAAATTGCCTCTAAAAAGTTAGCCAACGAAGCCAAGGTCAACACCATCCCCGGTTACAACGATGCCATTGCCACAGCAGAAGCCGCTGTCGAAATTGCCAAAGGCATTGGCTACCCCGTCATGATCAAAGCCTCTGCAGGCGGTGGCGGCAAAGGCCTTCGCGTGGCCTTCAATGACAAAGAAGCCTTTGAAGGCTTTACTTCTTGCAAAAACGAAGCGCTCAACTCGTTTGGCGACGATCGGGTGTTCATTGAAAAATTTGTAGAAGAACCGCGTCACATTGAAATTCAAGTGTTAGGCGACAGCCATGGCAACGTGATCTTTTTGAACGAGCGCGAGTGCTCTATTCAACGTCGTCACCAAAAAGTGATTGAAGAAGCGCCATCGCCATTTATCAGTGACGCCACGCGCAAAGCCATGGGCGAGCAGGCCGTGGCCTTGGCCAAAGCAGTGAATTACCAATCAGCCGGCACCGTAGAGTTTGTGGTGGGCAAAGACCAAAGCTTCTACTTCCTCGAGATGAACACGCGCTTGCAGGTGGAGCACCCCGTGACGGAAGCCATCACAGGCATCGACTTGGTAGAAATGATGATTCGCGTGGCCAATGGCGAAAAATTACCCATGACCCAAGCCGATGTCAAGCGCAACGGTTGGGCCATTGAATGCCGCATTAACGCAGAAGATCCATTCCGCAATTTCTTGCCATCAACGGGTCGTTTGGTGCGCTTTCAAACGCCCATGCAAACCATGTTCCAGTCGAATACCCAAGACCTTTTGGGTGTGCGCGTAGACACGGGCGTGCAAGATGGGGGGGAGATTCCCATGTTCTACGACTCCATGATTGCCAAGCTCATTGTGCATGGCACTGACCGCAACGATGCCATTGCCAAGATGCGGGAAGCACTCAATGGTTTTGTCATTCGGGGGATCAGCTCCAACATTCCATTCCAAGCTGCATTGTTGGCACACCCCAAGTTTGTGTCCGGCGATTTCAACACTGGCTTCATTGCAGAAAACTATGCGCATGGTTTTCGAGCCGAAGACGTGCCGCACGATGATCCCAATTTCTTGGTGGCTCTGGCTGCATTTGTGCGCCGTAAATCGCGTGAACGGGCTGCAAGTTTGAGCGGCCAACTACCTGGCTACGATGTTCAAATTGGCCAAGATTACAGCGTCATTGTTTTGGGTGCCAAAGGCAACAACCGATACGTGCCTGTCCATGTTGACGAGTTCCGCGGGCAGGTTGGCAAAGCCATCATCAAAGTGGCCGATCAGCACTACATCATTGAAAGCCACTCACGTTTAAACGATGTGCGCATTGCAGGCACTGTCAATGGCAAACCTTTTACAGCGCAAGTTGAGCGAGGTACCCCCAAAAACCCATTGGCATTGCAAATTCAGCACAACGGCACTCGCATTGAAGCCTTGGTGGTATCGCCCCGCATGGCCGAGTTGCATCAAATGATGCCGTTTAAAACGCCACCAGACATGAGTCGGTTCGTACTGTCGCCAATGCCAGGCTTGCTGGTTCAGGTGGCCGTTGCGCCGGGTCAAAAAGTTCAAGCTGGTGAACGTGTGGCTGTGATTGAGGCTATGAAAATGGAAAATATTTTGTTTGCCGCCCAAGATGGTGTTGTGAAAAAAATCATGGCATCACAAGGTGAGTCATTGACTGTTGACCAATTGATTGTGGAGTTTGAAGCATGAGCCCAGTCCCCCGTCCATTTAAAGTCTTAGGCATTCAGCAAATTGCCATTGGCGGCCCTGACAAAGTCAAGCTGCAAAAACTCTGGATTGATATGTTCGGATTGGAGTTGACGGGCACCTACAAAAGTGACCGCGAGAATGTCGATGAAGACATTTGCACCATGGGCGTTGGCCCCTTCAAAATTGAAGTTGATTTGATGCAACCCCTCGACCCAGACAAGAAGCCAGCCGTCCACGCAACACCCTTGAACCACGTTGGATTGTGGGTCGACAATTTGCGGTTGGCAGTAGAGTGGCTAACCCAACAAGGCGTTCGATTTGCCCCAGGCGGCATTCGCAAAGGGGCGGCAGGTTTTGACATCTGTTTTATTCATCCGAAAGGTACCGAAGAATTGCCCATAGGCGGTGAGGGCGTTTTGATCGAACTTGTGCAAGCGCCAGATGAGTTGGTCAAGGCCTTTAGCGCATTAGCGGCGCAATATGCCTAGGGCGTTTTAAGGCTGTTGACGTGCCTTGGCTTTGGCCAATGCAGCTTGAATCATGTCTTGCTTGCTGGGCATTGGTTTTTCTTCAAGCTGAGCTTGAGCAAGCTGACGCACTTGTTTGGCTTCATAGCGTCTTCTAGCTTGTTGTGCCAACTTTTCAGACCATGCAGACCAGCCCGTTAGCTCGTTTGAAATGGGGACCATCTCAATGCAATCGACAGGGCATACGGGCAAACACAAATCGCAGCCAGTGCAGGCAGATTCAATCACGGTGTGCATCACTTTGTTGCTGCCCAAAATGGCATCGGTGGGGCAGGCACTGATGCACAAGGTACATCCGATGCACCATGCCTCGTCAATCACGGCCACGGTCATTGGGCCTTCAACACCGTTCTCGGGGTTGAGCGGCAGCACTGGGCGTTCGGTGATTTTGGACAAAATGAAAACGCCCTCAAGTCCACCAGGGGGACATTGATTAATGGGCGCATTGTCTTGTGCAATGGCCTGTGCATAGGCCTTGCAATTGGGAAAGCCGCATCGGGTGCACTGCGTTTGAGGCAGCGCATCGTTGATGCGTTCAGCCAGCGAGATCACTTTTTAGGTGACACAACTTTTTTGGCAACTGCTTTCACAGATCTTTTGGCTGTGGGCTTAGCGCCTGTTTTTGCGGTGGTCTTCACAACAGACTCAGCAGCGGTTTTGGTAGACGTTTGAGTAGACGATTTTTTCTTTGTCCCCAAATCGTTGTGCGCCAAAATGAATTTGACCACTGCAGGGTAAACCGTCTCGCGCCAACGACGGCCACTGAAAATGCCGTAGTGTCCAGCCCCAGGCACTTCTAAATGATGACGATTGGCTGGTTTGATGTTGCTGCACAAGCCATGTGCCGCAGCAGTTTGTCCTGAGCCCGAAATGTCGTCCAATTCACCTTCAACTGTGAGCAAAGCCGTGGTGCTGATGTCTTGTGGGCGAACCAATTCGTTTTTGCCTTCAAGGTTTTTAACGTTCCACGTGCCATTGACCAAGCTGTAGTCTTGGAAAACAGTTTTGATGGTTTCTAAATAGTAGTCTGCGTCCATGTCGAGCACAGCGTTGTACTCGTCATAGAACTTGCGGTGCGCTTCGGTGCTGGCGTCATCGCCCTTGATTAGGTCTTTGAAATAATCGTAATGGCTTGATGCATGACGATCGGGGTTCATGGCCACAAAACCTGTGTGTTGCAAGAAGCCAGGATAAACACGACGACCTGCGCCTGGGAAGTTGCCGGGCACTTTGTAAATCACATTGTTCTCGAACCACTCGAAACTCTTGTTGGTAGCCAAGTTGTTCACGGAAGTTGGCGATTTGCGTGCATCGATAGGGCCGCCCATCATGGTCATGGACAAGGGGGTTGTTTCGCCGCGCGATGCCATCAGTGACACAGCAGCCAAAACAGGCACTGTAGGCTGGCACACGCTAATGACGTGGCAATTGCCGTAGGCGCTTTGCAAATGGCGAATGAACTCTTGAACGTAGTTCACGTAGTCGTCAAGGTGGAACTCACCCTCTGTCAAGGGCACCAAGCGAGCATTTTTCCAATCGGTGATGTAGACCTTGTGGTCTTTCAACATGGTTTTGACAGTGTCGCGCAGCAGGGTGGCATAGTGGCCTGACAAAGGCGCTACGATGAGCACGGCGGGTTGGCGCTTGAGAGCTGTCAAGGTTGCAGGGTCGTCTGAAAAGCGTTTGAATCGACGCAATTCGCAAAATGGTTTGTCGATTTCAATGCGCTCATGGATAGCCACCTCGGCATTGCCGACCTGCACAGTGCGAATGCCAAACTCGGGCTTGACATAATCTTTGCCCAAGCGGTGCATCAACTCATAGCCTGCCGACACACGGTGAGCCAACTGTGATTGGCCAAATGGGTTGAGCGGATTGCTGTACATCTTGGCTGCGGTGTGGGCCAAGTCTGCAAAAGGCTCCATGAAGGAGCGTTGAGTTTCGTAGATTTGATAAAGCATGAATTGAAACCCTTAATTTGTTGCACTGCAGCAATATAGCAGTTGTGATGACTTGAAAGTGGAGTTGCGCACCTAATTTAATTCACAAGCTTGACACTAACTCCCTATAAAGGTGTCAAAAAATTAGACAATCTTGGCAATGGCCTGGCAAACATAGTCAATGTTTTTGCTGTTCAAGGCAGCAACGCACATGCGTCCGGTGTCGGTGCCATACACACCAAACTCAGAGCGCAGGCGCACCATTTGGTCTTTGTTGAGGCCAGAGTAGCTGAACATGCCAATTTGGGTGGTGATGAAGCTCATGTCTTGCTGCACGCCTGCAGCTTTGAGGCCGTCTACCAGCTTTTGGCGCATGGACTTGATGCGAACGCGCATTTCGCCCAATTCTTTTTCCCAGGTAGCGCGCCACTCGGGGTTGGCCAAAACGGCTGCAACCACAGCGCCGCCGTGAATCGGTGGGTTGGAATAGTTGGTGCGAATCACAATTTTGAGCTGGCTAAGAACTCGGCCGCATTCTTCTTTGTCGGCGCAGACCACAGACAGGGCGCCGACGCGCTCGCCGTACAAGCTGAAGCTCTTTGAGAATGAGGTTGAGACGAAAAAGTTCAGGCTAGCCGCCACAAACTTGCCAATGACCGCACCATCCTCGGCAATGCCATGACCAAACCCTTGATAGGCCATGTCTAAGAATGCTGTGAGGTTTTTGGCCTTGACCACAGCAATCACTTGGTCCCACTGGGCTGCAGTGATGTCATAGCCAGTCGGGTTGTGGCAGCAAGCGTGCAGCACCACAATGGTTCCGGCTTCAGCTGCGTTCAAGCTGGCCAACATGCCGTCAAAATTCACGCCGCGTTTTTCGGCGTCGTAGTAGGCATAGCTTTCAACTTGAAAACCAGCGTTGGTAAACAAGGCGCGGTGGTTTTCCCAGCTGGGGTCGGAAATCATGACCTTGGCGTTGGGGCTGACTTTTTTCAAGAAATCGGCGCCAATTTTGAGGCCGCCCGTACCGCCAATGCCTTGCACGGTGGCCACTCGGCCCGAACTAACGGGTTCGCTGTCTGCACCAAAGACCAAGCTTTTAACTGCGGCGTCGTAGGCGGCAATGCCGTCAATGGGCAAATAGCCACGGGCACTGGGTTTGTCCATCATGGCTTTTTCGGCGGCCTGAACGCACTGAAGAAGGGGGAGTTTGCCGTTGTCGTCGAAATACACGCCCACACCCAAGTTCACTTTGTTGGGGTTGTTGTCGGCTGCAAATTGTTCGTTCAAACCCAAAATAGGGTCGCGGGGGGCCATTTCGACGGCGGTAAACAGAGACATGAAAAAAGTCCTTGTGGGAGGTTGTAAAAGCAATTTCTGGCTGGCAGAAACCCAAAACCTAGGTTAGGCTTTAGGGTTGCCCCTAATTTTAACGGCTGTTTAGGGCTTTTTTGCAGGCAAACCAGCCTTACTTTTGACCGTTTTAAATTGAAATTTTTCTAAAAAGAGATCCATGGCTGTTCCTTCCATTGAAACCGAAACAAGCCTTGAGGCCGTGCCATTTGTGGCGCCTGATGGCAAGTTTGTGCATTACGAAGGCTCGCCCTTTGAGTTGTACCAACCCTATCCGCCTGCCGGCGATCAACCCACCGCCATTGCGGGTTTGGTAGAAGGTTTGCAAGACGGAGAGGTGTTTCAAACGCTTTTAGGGGTCACGGGTTCAGGCAAAACCTTCACCATGGCCAACGTCATTGCCCAAATGGGCAAACCAGCCATTGTGTTTGCGCCCAACAAAACCTTGGCGGCTCAGTTGTATTCTGAATTTAGAGAGTTCTTTCCTAAAAATGCAGTGGAGTATTTCGTCAGTTACTACGACTACTACCAACCCGAAGCCTACGTGCCGCAGCGCGACTTGTTCATTGAAAAAGATTCCGCCATCAATGAGCACATTGAGCAAATGCGTTTGTCGTGCACTAAGAGTTTGATGGAGCGCCGTGACGTGGTCATTGTGGCCACGGTGTCAGCCATTTACGGCATTGGCGAACCCGAAAGTTATCACCGCATGATCATGACTTTGCGTACGGGCGACAAAGCAGGCCAGCGCGATGTGATCTCGCAACTCATTCGCATGCAATACCAGCGCAATGACCAAGACTTCAGCCGCGGCAAGTTTCGGGTGCGGGGTGACACCATCGATGTGTTTCCCGCCGAACATTCAGAGCTTGCCGTGCGCATTGAGTTGTTTGACGATGAAGTAGAAAGCTTGCAGTTGTTCGATCCACTCACGGGCCGCATTCGTCAAAAAATTCCTCGTTTTACAGTCTATCCCTCTAGCCATTACGTCACGCCGCGCGACAAAGTATTGGCCGCTGTTGAAACCATTAAAGTTGAACTGTCAGAGCGGCTTAAAGAGCTGGTCGGCATGGGCAAATTGGTTGAAGCGCAGCGCCTAGAGCAGCGCACTCGATTCGATCTTGAAATGCTGAGCGAAGTAGGGCACTGCAAGGGCATTGAAAACTACACCCGCCATTTGTCGGGCGCTGAGCCAGGTGCTGCACCCAGCACCCTGACCGATTACATGCCTCCCGATGCCTTGATGTTCCTAGACGAGAGCCATCAGATGATTGGCCAACTCAATGCCATGTACAACGGCGACCGTGCACGCAAAACCACCCTGGTGGAATATGGCTTTCGTTTGCCCAGTGCCTTGGACAACCGCCCGCTTAAGTTTGAAGAATTCGAAACCAAAATGCGCCAATGCATTTTTGTGTCGGCCACACCCGCCGATTACGAAAAAACGCATGCAGGCAAAGTGGTCGAGCAGGTGGTGAGGCCCACCGGATTGGTGGACCCAGAGGTGGAAGTTCGGCCCGCCATCCACCAAGTGGACGATGTGCTACAAGAAATTCGAATTCGGGTTGACAAGCACGAACGTGTGCTCATTACCACTCTCACCAAGCGCATGGCAGAGCAACTCACAGACTACCTGTCAGACAACGGCGTGAAGGTGCGGTATTTGCACTCCGATGTCGACACTGTAGAGCGCGTAGAAATTTTACGAGATCTTCGCCTGGGTGCTTTTGACGTGCTGGTAGGCATCAACTTGCTTCGCGAAGGACTGGACATTCCCGAGGTGTCATTGGTGGCCATTTTGGATGCCGACAAAGAAGGGTTTTTGCGCTCAGAGCGCAGTCTGATTCAAACCATTGGCCGGGCCGCCCGCAACCTCCATGGCCGCGCCATTTTGTATGCCGACCGCATGACCGAATCGATGAAAAAAGCCATCGGTGAAACGGAGCGTCGCCGCACCAAGCAAGTGGCCCACAACTTGGCCATGGGCATCACACCGCGCAGCATCGTGAAGCAAGTGCGCGACCTGATTGATGGGGTCTACAGCGAGAAGGCGGGCAAAGAAGCCGATCGCTTAGAAAAAGAAGCTGTGCAAAGAGCCAAGGTAGAGGACATGAGCGAGAGGGATGTTTCCAAGGCCATCAAACAGCTCGAAAAGCAGATGATGGAGCACGCGAAAAATCTCGATTTCGAGAAAGCGGCGCAGGTTCGCGACCAGCTGCAAATGCTCAAGGCTCAGGCCTTTGGGGCACCTGGTACTGACAACGTGGTGGTCTTGAAGGCCTAAAGACCTTCAATTCATATCCCTACTAATCTGGTCAACTTCTGCTATAGTCGAGCAAATTAGTCAACATCCTAGGAAATTGCCATGCGCCTTACTACCAAAGGTCGATTTGCGGTCACCGCCATGATCGATTTGGCCCTGCGTCACCATGCCGGACCAGTAACCTTGGCGGCCATCAGCCAAAGGCAAGAAATTTCCTTGTCTTACCTAGAGCAGTTGTTTGGCAAACTTCGTCGCCACCAATTGGTTGAGTCCACGCGCGGTCCTGGCGGTGGCTACACCTTGGCCAAAAAAGCATCCGAAATTACGGTGGCCGACATCATTTTGTCGGTTGACGAACCCATTGATGCCACGCACTGCGGCGGCAAAGAAAACTGCCACGGCACCAACGGCCGTTGCATGACTCACGATTTGTGGTCAGCTTTAAATTCACGCATGGTGGAGTTTTTAGACTCTGTCAATTTGCAAAAATTGGTTGACGATCAGTTGGCAGCTGGCCACACCATCGAAAACAAGCCGGCCATCAAGCGTGCTATTTCTGCCATGCCTGTCTCACAAAGCATTCGTGTGAATGCGCCCAACTCTGTGTTTGCTTTGGGCAACACCTTTATCAAATCTTGAGAAGCTTTCAAGCATGAACTCTACACCTCACTTTCCCATTTACCTCGATTACAGCGCCACCAATCCTTGTGACCCGCGCGTGGTTGATGCCATGATCCCTTGGTTGCGCGAGCACTTTGGCAACCCCGCATCGCGAAGCCACGCTTGGGGCTGGGAAGCCGAAGCAGCTGTTGAAAAAGCCCGTGTCGATGTGGCCGAACTCGTCGGTGCCGACCCCCGCGAAATTGTTTGGACCAGCGGCGCCACCGAGTCCAACAACTTGGCTTTGAAGGGCGCCGCACAGTTTTACAAAAGTCGCGGCAAGCACCTCATTACGGTTAAAACAGAGCACAAAGCCGTCCTTGACTCCATGCGCGAGCTTGAGCGCCAAGGCTTTGAAGTCACCTACCTCGACGTTCAAGATGATGGTTTGCTCAACCTCGAGGTGTTCAAAGCCGCTTTGCGCCCCGACACCATTTTGGTCAGCGTCATGTTTGTCAACAACGAGATTGGTGTGATTCAAGATATTCCAGCCATTGGTGCTATTTGCCGCGAGAAGGGCATCATCTTTCATGTGGATGCAGCGCAGGCCACAGGCAAAGTGCATATCGACCTCAATACCTTGCCTGTCGACTTGATGAGCTTGACCGCTCACAAAACTTACGGTCCCAAAGGCATTGGTGCCTTGTATGTGCGACGCAAACCACGCGTGCGCCTTGAAGCGCAAATGCATGGTGGCGGCCATGAGCGCGGCATGCGTTCTGGCTCTCTGGCCACGCACCAAATTGTGGGCATGGGCGAAGCCTACCGCATTGCGCGTTTGGAAATGGACCAGGACATTGCCAAGGCCAAAGCTTTGCAACAGCGACTTTTCAATGGTTTGAAAGACGTTGAGCAAGTGTTCTTGAACGGTCATCCTACCAAGCGAGTGCCCCACAACATCAACATGAGTTTTAACTACGTTGAGGGTGAGTCCCTCATCATGGGTATCAAAGGTTTGGCGGTGTCGTCGGGTTCTGCATGTACTTCTGCCAGCTTAGAGCCCAGCTATGTGTTGCGCGCCTTAGGTCGCAGCGACGAGTTGGCTCACAGCAGCTTGCGCATGACCATGGGCCGATGGACCACCGAAGCAGAAATTGACTATGCCATTGAGACCATCAAAGCCAACGTGGCCAAACTTCGCGACCTCAGCCCCTTATGGGATATGTACAAAGACGGCATTGACCTCAGCACCATTCAGTGGGCTGCCCATTAAGCTTCATTTAAAGAACAAGGAAAACACATCATGGCTTACAGCGAAAAAGTTGTTGATCATTACGAAAACCCCCGCAACGTGGGCTCCTTTGAAAAGGGCGACGAAGATGTGGGCACCGGCATGGTAGGTGCGCCTGCTTGTGGCGACGTCATGAAACTACAAATCAAGGTCAACCCCGTCACGGGCGTGATTGAAGATGCACGTTTTAAAACCTACGGTTGTGGCTCTGCCATTGCTTCCAGCTCACTCGTCACCGAGTGGGTCAAGGGCAAAACTTTGGACCAAGCTGCTGCCCTGAAGAACAGCGAAATTGCCGAAGAGTTGGCCCTGCCACCCGTCAAAATTCATTGCTCCATCTTGGCAGAAGACGCTATCAAAGCGGCTGTGGAAGACTACAAAAAGAAACACGCAGCGGCTTAAGCCTCTCGCGTGTTGGAAACCAAATATGGCCATCTCTCTTACCGAAGCTGCAGCGCGGCACGTTTCTCGCTACATCACCAAGCGCGGCAAAGGCGTGGGTGTGCGCCTGGGCGTTAAAACCACCGGTTGTTCCGGCTTGGCCTACAAACTCGAATACGTCGACGAAGTAGCCCCCGAAGACGTGGTCTTTGAAGACCATGGCGTCAAGGTGCTCATTGACCCCAAAAGCTTGGCCTACATTGATGGCACGCAATTGGACTTTGTGCGCGAAGGTTTGAATGAAGGTTTTCGTTTCAACAATCCCAATGAGCGCGATCGCTGCGGCTGTGGCGAATCGTTCCGCGTGTGATTTCTCTGCAGGCTTCAGACTTTGAGCTGTTTGGCTTGCCCACAGCTTTTGCATTAGATACATCGCAGCTAGACCTCCAGTGGAAGTCTTTGCAACGAGAAGCGCACCCCGACAGATTTGCCTCTGAAGGTGCAGCAGCCCAGCGTGTGGCCATGCAGTGGTCTGTGCGCATCAACGAAGCCTACAACCGACTTAAAGATCCGTTAAAGCGCGCTGCTTACTTGTGTGAACTCCATGGCGCTGCTGTCAATGCAGAAAACAACACCAGCATGCCAACTGCATTTTTAATGCAACAAATGGCATGGCGTGAGGCCTTAGACGATTGCAAAGTACTCAAAGATGCCAACGCTCAAATTGCTTCGCTTGAAGCACTGCTAGAAGAGGTTGAGGTTTTGCGCGCACAAGTCTTATCGCAAGTAGCTTCACTGATCGATCTTGATCACAATTACCCAGCCGCGGTAGGGCAGGTCAGGGCGCTGATGTTCATTGAAAAATTTGCTTCTGAAGTACAGCACGGCATTGACGCACGCACCTAAGTTTTACCGCACAGACATTGAAGTTTTAAATGGCACTCTTGCAAATTTCCGAACCCGGCCAAGCGCCTGATCCACACCAGCGTCGCATTGCCGTTGGCATTGACTTGGGCACCACGCATTCTTTGGTGGCTTCTGTGCGCAACGGCGTGTCTGAGTGCCTGCCTGACGACAAAGGTCAAATCATTTTGCCTTCAGTGGTGCGCTACTTGCCAGGACAAGGCCGCCAAATTGGTCAAGAGGCTGTGGCCAATGCTGCGCAAGATCCTGAAAACACCTTGGCTTCCGTCAAACGGTTTATGGGTCGCAGCTTGTCTGACATCGCCCATCCAGAAAAACTACCCTACAAGTTTGTGAAGTCCGAAGGCAATGACGTCAAAGGCATGCTGTCCATTCAAACCGTGCAGGGTGCTAAATCACCTGTTGAAGTCAGTGCAGAAATTTTAGCCACGCTGCGCTACAGGGCAGAAGACACCTTCAACGACGACTTGCATGGCGCTGTCATTACGGTACCTGCATATTTTGATGACGCGCAAAGACAAGCTACCAAAGATGCTGCGCAGATGGCGGGTATCCATGTGTTGCGGCTTATCAACGAGCCCACTGCTGCTGCCATTGCCTATGGTTTAGACAATGGCAGTGAAGGCATTTATGCCGTGTTCGATTTGGGCGGCGGAACCTTTGACATTTCTATCTTGCGTTTAACTCGCGGTGTGTTTGAAGTGATGGCCACCGGTGGCGATTCAGCTTTGGGCGGCGACGACTACGACCATGCCCTTGCCGATGCCGTTCTGGCCTTAATGGGCCTGTCTGAAGTTCAAGCTGGCTTGAGTGCACAAGACAAAACTCGATTGAAGGCTGCTGCTCGCGCCGCCAAAGAGGCCTTGACCACCTCTGCTGAAGTTCACTTGGCATGGTCGCATGCTGCACAGAACCTCGAAGTGAAAGTCAGTCGCGCTCAATTTAACGAAGCCACAGCCACACTCACTGCACGCTGCATGTCGGCCGTTAAGAAAGCCTTGCGAGATGCCAAGATCAAAGCGGAAGATATTCAAGGCGTGGTCATGGTGGGCGGTTCTACGCGCATGCCCCAAGTGCAAGAAGCAGTGGCCGCGTTCTTTGGCAAGCCGCCCCTTAACAATTTGAACCCCGACGAGGTGGTGGCCTTAGGTGCCGCCATACAAGCCAATCAATTGGCGGGCAATGACTCTGCCGGCGATTTGCTTTTGCTCGATGTCATCCCTTTGTCTTTGGGCATAGAAACCATGGGCGGATTGGTTGAGCGCATCATTCCGCGCAACCAAACCATTCCCACCGCCATGGCGCAAGACTTCACCACCTACCAAGATGGTCAAACCGCTTTGGCGTTGCATGTCTTGCAAGGTGAGCGCGATTTGGTGGTCGACTGCCGCAGCTTGGCTCGATTTGAATTGCGCGGCATACCGCCTATGGCCGCTGGTGCGGCGCGCATTCGAGTGACTTTCACGGTGGATGCCGATGGCCTGTTAAGCGTTGCGGCCAAAGAGCAAATCAGTGGGGTTGAAGCCAAGATTGACGTCAAGCCTTCCTACGGTTTGAGTGACGATCAAATTGCCAAAATGTTGCAAGACAGCTTCACAACGGCTGAAGTAGACATGAAGGCAAGAGCCTTGGTAGAAGCCCGTGTAGATGGTGACCGCATGTTGCTGGCCACCCAAAGCGCTTTGAATGCCGATGGCCAATTGCTCAACGCAGAAGATCGCGCGCAAATTGATTCTCTGATGTTGGCACTGCGCCAAACAGTTGAGACGTCACAAGATGCGCAGGCAGTAGAAGATGCCACCCAAGCCTTGGCACATGCTACCGAAGCCTTTGCGGCCGAGCGCATGAACCATAGCATTCAAAAAGCTTTGTCGGGTCAAAATATTCAAAGCCTTTGAGATCTCAGTCAATTAAAGAAACACACCATGCCAGTCATTAAAATTTTGCCGCACGCTGAGTACTGCCCTGAAGGCGCCCAAATTTCTGCGCCTTCTGGCACCAGCATTTGCGAAGCTTTGTTAGACAACAAAATCAACATTGAACATGCTTGCGACATGAGCTGCGCTTGCACCACATGCCATGTGATTGTTCGAGAAGGCTTGAACAGCTTGAACGAAGCCGAGGAAACCGAAGAAGACTTGCTAGACCGTGCTTGGGGTTTAGAGCCCAACTCGCGTTTGAGCTGCCAAGCTTTCATGGGCAAGCAAGATGTGGTGATTGAAATTCCCAAGTACACCATCAACCACGCCAAAGAAAACCACTGAAATATTTCTGGCCCGAATAGCGTTTACAGTTAGAGCATGCGCCAATTATTTTTAGACACCGAAACCACCGGCCTCTCGGCAGAAGGCGGAGACCGTGTGATTGAGTTGGGCTGTGTGGAGCTTGTTAACAGAAAGCTCACCGGCAACAATTTGCATTTTTATTTCAACCCAGGGCGTGACAGCCATGAAGATGCCCTCAAAGTTCACGGCATCAGCAACGAGTTTTTGCGCGACAAACCTAAATTCGAAAGTGTGGCTCAAGAAATTTTGGACTATGTGAATGGCGCCGAAATCATCATTCACAACGCCGCCTTTGACGTTGGGTTTTTAAACAAAGAACTTGAAATTGCGGGCCACAAACCTTTCACTCAGCATGTACAAGGCGTGGTTGATACTTTGGTCATGGCCAAGCAAATGTACCCAGGCAAACGCAACAGCCTCGATGCACTGTGTGACCGTCTGGGTGTCGACAACTCTGGCCGCACCTTGCACGGCGCCTTGCTCGATGCCGAACTGTTGGCCGATGTTTACATCAACCTCACCCGCGGCCAAGAAGCCTTGCTCATTGATGCGGGCGGCGACGAAGGGAAGTCAGGCTCGGATGTCTCTGTTGACTTGTCTGGTTTCGTATTGCCTGTGATTCAAGCCAATGCCCAAGAGCATGCAGCCCACGAAGAACAATTGGCACAATTGGACAAAGCAAGTGGTGGCAAGACCATTTGGCGGCAGTTGGCCTCGGCTTGAAGCCTCAAAAACCTTGAATTTGGCCAATTTTCCATGGCATAATTTAAGGCTACGCTGAAAAAGCGATAGGGCGATTAGCTCAGGGGTAGAGCACTGCATTCACACTGCAGGGGTCGCAAGTTCGAAACTTGCATCGCCCACCACCAAA
>JAIYCG010000045.1 GCA_027488115.1 Comamonadaceae bacterium
AGCCCCTGGATATAAACCAGTCACCGCTTGGAGTCTCTTGTGAGCAAAAAAGTATTTATCAAAACCTTCGGTTGCCAAATGAACGAGTACGACTCGGACAAAATGGCCGACGTCATGAAGGCCGCCGAGGGCTACGAGTCCACCCAAAATGTCGACGAAGCCGACCTTATTTTGTTCAACACCTGTTCTGTGCGTGAACGCGCTCAGGAAAAAGTGTTCAGCGATTTGGGCCGGGTCAAGCACCTGAAAGAGCGCGGTGTTCTCATTGGCGTCGGGGGCTGTGTGGCCAGCCAAGAAGGCGCTGACATCATCAAACGAGCACCTTATGTTGACGTGGTGTTTGGTCCGCAAACTCTCCACCGCTTGCCTGAACTCTTGGCTGCACGAAGCGCCAAAAAACGCCCCCAAGTGGACATCAGTTTTCCTGAAATAGAAAAGTTTGACCACCTGCCACCCGCCAAGGTAGACGGCCCCACAGCATTCGTGTCCATCATGGAAGGTTGCAGCAAATATTGCAGTTACTGCGTAGTGCCCTACACCCGTGGTGAAGAAGTGAGCCGCCCCTTTGAAGACGTCTTGGTCGAAGTGGCCGGCTTGGCAGAGCAAGGCGTGCGCGAGGTGACGCTGTTGGGTCAAAACGTCAATGCCTACCGCGGCAAAATGGGCGACACCTCCGAGGTGGCCGACTTTGCAACGCTGATTGAGTACGTGGCCGACATGCCCGGCATTGAGCGCATTCGCTACACCACCAGTCACCCCAATGAATTTACCCAACGCCTCATTGATGTGTACGACAAAGTGCCCAAGTTGGTCAGCCACTTGCACTTGCCTGTACAACATGGCTCCGACAGAATTTTGATGGCCATGAAACGCGGCTACACCGCGATGGAATACAAAAGCACCATTCGCAAACTGCGCGCCATCCGGCCTGACATGGCCATGAGCAGCGACTTCATTGTGGGTTTTCCCGGCGAGACCGATGAAGACTTCAGCAAGATGATGAAACTCATTGACGATGTCGGCTATGACACCAGCTTCAGCTTCATTTTCAGCCCGCGGCCTGGCACGCCTGCGGCCAACTTGCACGACGAAACGCCACACGACGTGAAGCTCAAGCGCTTGCACCATTTACAAGCCACCATTGAAGCCAATGTGAAACGCATTGGCGACAGCCGCCTGAACACGGTGCAACGCATTTTGGTGGAACGCCCCGCACGCAAAGACGCCACTGAAATGGCGGGCCGCACCGAGTGCAACCGCGTGGTCAACTTCCCTGCTGGCCCCAACGGCATGCGCTTGGTAGGTCAAATGGTCGATGTCAAAATAAACACCGCCCTCTCGCATTCGTTGCGCGGCGACTTGGTTCTGACCGAGTCGACACTGGGTTGACACCAGCCGAAAACTAAGTGCGCATTGACCAATGGCGGCGAAAGTCGCCATGCTCAATGCGCGGTCTACCCGTTAAAGACCAGTTGTAGACATACACTTGCGCGGTCACAGTGATCGGCCCTTCTTGCGGCCGTTCAGCTTGTCGCCATTGAACCTGAATAGGCACTCGCAAATACATGGAGTTTTCTTGGGAGTCTGGGTCGACTTGTTCCAACTCGTCTAGCCCCTGCCACTGCTCAGCTTCTATTTTGTACAACTCGCCAAGCACAAGACCTAGCGGTTCCGCCAAAGCGCCCTGCACACAGAGTGCCGGGTACTCGCCCATGTCAAACAGGGCGGCCTGAACACTGGCCTCGCCCAAAAAAGTTGAACCCGCCATGTGATGGTGGTTGCTGAGGCCAGACAGCAAGGTGCCGTAGACAAACAAAAGGTTTTCTGAATTCATGGTGTGCTTCAAAAAGTGGCCCCGCATGTTTTGCGCCGAGGCCCGAAATGAATGGTCTGTGAGCTTAAGTCATTTTCTTTGCCCGCATTTTGCGTTAAAGTGATTTGATGAGAGCAGAACAAAATGAGCGCGTCACGCGCATTGGCCCAGACACCCCTTGTGGTCAGGTCTTGCGTCATTACTGGCATCCTGTGGCCCTGTTGGATGAGTTCAATCCGGCACTCGATCCCCGCATGGGCATCCGCCCCGTCAAGGCTGTCAAGTTGCTTGGGCAAGATTTGGTCTTGTTCAAAAACGCAGAAGGCGCGTTTGGTTTGTTAGACCGCGACTGTCCGCACCGCGGGGCCGACTTGGCCTATGGCCGCAACGAAGGCGATGGACTTCGTTGCCCCTTCCACGGCTGGAAATTTGATGTCACAGGCCAATGTCTCGAAACACCTGCCGAACCCAAAGGCAGCGTTTTGTGCACACGCATCAAACAGCGCAATTACCCCATCCAAGAATGCAGTGGTGTTTTGTTTGCATGGATGGGCCCTGAAGGCTCAGTGCCTCCACCGCTGCCAGAACTCGATTGTTTCAAAGCACCCAACACCCATACCTTCGCATTCAAAGGCTTGTGGCATTGCAATTGGCTTCAAGCATTTGAAGTAGGCATCGACCCTGCCCATGCTTCTTTCTTGCACCGTTTTTTCAACGACGCGTCGCTTGAAGATACTTATGGCAGACAATTTCGCGGCGCCAGTGCCGGTCAAATAGAAGGCGAAAAATGGCCCATGACCAAGGTCATGCGCGAATTTGATCAGCCCGATATTTCTTTCCGTGAAATGCCCTATGGGTTTCAGCTGACCACGCTCCGACCCTTGAACGAAAAACTCACGCACGTTCGAATGACCAATGCCTTGTTTCCCAACACCTTTGTCATTCCTTTGTCGGAAACCATGACCATCACGCAGATGCACGTGCCTGTAGACGACACCCGCACATACTGGTATGCGGTGTTCACCAGTTTTGCCGATCCTGTCAACAAGGACGCCATGCGCAAGCAGCGCTTAGAAGCCGTCACCTTGCCCGACTACATTCCCAAATCGGGTCGGCACAACCAATGGGGCTTTGACCCTGAAGAGCAAATGACGCGCACCTTTTTAGGCATGGGCGAAGACGACATCAACGTGCATGATCAGTGGGCTTGTGAAAGCATGGGGGCCATCCAAAACCGCACACGCGAACATTTGGGCACCTCAGACAAAGTGATCATTGCCAATCGCCGCATTTTGGCCAAGGCCATTGACGATGTCGCAGCAGGCAAAGTGCCACCTGGTTTTGCCAATGCAGACGTGGCCAAATTGCGAATCGGGCCCGACACAGTCGATGGCATTGCACCTGCCCAGAGCTGGCAAACATGGGCCGCTGACACCATGCAGGCCAAACGCGACGCGGCCCCTTGGAATGCCTCACTGACCCAAGCTGAATGAATTTTTCATGAATTTCAAACGCATCAGTTTTGCGGAGCAATGTGGCCAAAACTCAGCCCAGAGGCAGGCTGAAGTTCAACGTGTTTTGTCTCTGGCGCAAGCTTCAGGCTTGGCATGGACTCGCTTGGTGTGGTGCGATGTGCATGGCAGTTTAAGAGGCAAGACATGGGTCACTTCTGAGCTCGCTTCGGCCTTTGCAGATGGCATGGGGATGGTCAGCACCCTCATGCTCAAAGACACCTCAGACCGCACGGTTTACAAAGTCTTTGAGGCGGATGTCAAACATGAATTGCCCGGCTTTGAAGGGGCCAGCAACGTCATGCTGTTGCCCGATCCTGCCACATTCAAAATACTGCCATGGGCCGAAAAAACCGGATGGTTGTTGTGCCAAGCTTGGTTCAGCAAGGGCCAAGCCGTGCCCTATGACTCACGCCGCATTTTGCAAACTGCGCTGGAAAAATTAGCCGCCAAGGGTTGGGGCATGCGTTGCGGCCTTGAAGTTGAGTTTCACATTTACAAACTCAAAAATGCCGAACATGGCGACGATGCCGACCCTGATCAAGCTTCGTGGCCTGGCCTTGCACCCCAAGTCAGCATGATCCATCCTGGCTATAACTTGTTGAATGAGTTGTGGTTTGACCGCGCAGAGCCTGCTCTCAGAATTGTGAAGCAAACTGCCCAAGACTTGGGCTTGCCCTTGCTGTCTTTAGAAATTGAACTGGGTCCCAGCCAAGTCGAAGCCGTATTCAAGGCTACCGACGCCCTGACAGCAGCCGATCACATGGTCTTGTTCAGAAGCGCCGTCAAACAGGCCTTGCGGCGTGCCGGCTACCACGCCACTTTCATGTGCCGCCCACCCTTTGAAAACATCATGAGCAGCGGCTGGCATTTGCACCAATCTCTCTTCGATCTTCAAAGCGGTCA
The DNA here is from genome assembly GCA_027488115.1 of Comamonadaceae bacterium. Lineage (GTDB taxonomy): Bacteria > Pseudomonadota > Gammaproteobacteria > Burkholderiales > Burkholderiaceae_C > Limnohabitans_A. The sequence goes on from JAIYCG010000045.1 coordinate 4,231, forward strand.
GAATCTTTTTGCACGCACATCCCTAGCAGACATTCAAGAAACTCAGGGTCTTGCAACCAACAACGCAAACCATACCCTCTCCCAAATTGGCGCTCATTATTTAGCGGGACTTTTGTCTCACGCGCCAGGCATGACTTCTTTGTGCACCACCACCGTCAACGGCTTTGGTCGATTCAAGCCCAACGCTTTGGCTCCTCAGTCTGTTTTGTGGGGCCGTGACAATCGAGGCGCCATGCTCAGGGTGGTTGGCGGCGCCGGAGATCCTGCCACCCGCATCGAAAACAGATTGGGTGAACCTGCAGCCAACCCTTACCTGTACATGGCATCGCAAATTTTGGCGGGCCTAGATGGCATTCAACATGCAGTGGAGCCTCCCCTGGCCACCGAAGCGCCTTACTCTGAATCAGCGGCCAGACTTCCCTTGACCTTGGGCAATGCCATTGAGCATTTGGGCCAAGACAAGGTGCTTTGCGAAGGTTTAGGCGCAGATTTTGTGCGCTACTACCAGCGCATCAAACAGTCTGAGCAAGTTCGATTCAATGAAGCAGAAGACCCCGTCGAGTTTCAGCGGCGCGAGTATTTCAGCCGCATTTAAAAATGAATCGCGTGAACTTAGCGCTTCATACCAGGGAAGCCACCGCCACCCATGCCACCAAAGCCGCCCATCCCCTTCATGCCCCCTAAGCGCTTCATCATTTTCATCATGCCGCCGCCCGACATTTTTTTCATCATATCTTGCATCTGCTCAAACTCTTTGAGCAAACGGTTGACGTCTTGTACCTGAACGCCAGCGCCCATGGCAATTCGGCGCTTGCGGGTGGCCTTGATGAGTTCAGGCTTGCTGCGCTCTTTGAGGGTCATGCTGTGAATGATGCCTTGCTTGCGGGCAATGTCTTTCTCGGCTTTTCCCAAGTCCATGCTGCCGGCTTTGGCTGCCAGTTGAGTAGGCAGTTTGTCCATCAAACTCGATAAGCCGCCCATCTGTTTCATTTGCTGAATTTGTGCCAAGAAATCGTTCAAGTCAAAGCCGGTGCCGCTTTTGACCTTGGCTGCCATTTTTTGGGCAGCTTCCATGTCGATGCCAGCTGTGACTTGCTCCACCAATGCCAGGATATCGCCCATGCCCAAAATTCGGCCGGCATGGCGCTCGGCATCAAAAACTTCAAGACCGTCAATTTTTTCGCTGGTGCCCGCAAACTTGATAGGAGCGCCTGTGATTTGACGGACTGACAAAGCCGCACCACCGCGCGAGTCGCCGTCCATCTTGGTCAGGACAATGCCGGTCAGCGGTAGCGCATCTTTGAAAGCCTTGGCGGTATTGGCGGCGTCTTGACCCTGCATGGCATCGACCACAAACAAAGTTTCTACAGGTTTCAAAACAGCATGCAGTTCGCGAATTTCAGCCATCAAGGCTTCGTCAATGGCCAAACGACCGGCGGTATCGACCAAGAGCACATCAAAGAAATGTTTGCGGGCATAGTCAATGGCAGCGCGTGCGATGTCCAAAGGCTTTTGCTCGGGAGAGCTGGGAAACCATTCAGCGCCAGCTTGGGCCGTCACGGTTTTGAGCTGCTCTATGGCAGCGGGTCGGTAAACGTCGCCCGACACAGTGAGTACTTTTTTCTTGCGCTTTTCTATCAGGTGCTTGGCCAACTTGGCCGTGGTGGTGGTTTTACCCGCACCTTGCAAACCCGCCATCAAAATCACTGCGGGGGGTTGCGCCGCCAGATTGATATCGGACACGCCATCGCCCATGGTGGCGGCCAACTCGCGGTTCACAATGGCCACCAAGGCTTGGCCAGGTTTCAAAGAACCCAATACTTCTTGGCCCAAGGCTTTTTCTTTGACACGTGCAATGAAATCGCGCACAACAGGCAGCGCAACGTCGGCTTCAAGCAGTGCCATTCGAACCTCACGCAGCATGTCTGAGACATTGGATTCCGTAATCCGAGCTTGTCCGCTGATTTGCTTAACGAGTAGGGAAAGTTTGTCTGTGAGGGCGGAGGCCATAAAGAAAATTTCTCATAAACCGCTAGCTTTTGTGCCCAATGCCAAATTGCAGCGGCTCAAAACGCTAAACTAGGAAACATGATTTTAGCCAGTCCCTCAGAATTGGCCATGTGGTTGTCACTTTTAACCATCATTGCCTATGTCATTCCCGCTCTTTTGGCGGACCGAATGGGCCCCAACTTGACCCGTCGATACCTTTGGTTGGCATGGCTTCTTCACGCTTTCACGCTGGGACTCGGGCTTTGGGGGGAAACACCCCGATTTGGCTTCGCGCCAGCTTTGTCTGTCACTGTCTGGTGGGTTTTAACCGCTTACACGGTCGAAAGCCAATACTTTCCCAAATTCAAGGCCCGTTGGGTCATGGCGGCTCTGGGCAGCGCTGCTGTGGCTTTGTCTTGGTACTACCCTGGACAAGCACTTCAGGTTTCTGCATCTATTTGGCTACCTCTTCACTGGGCATTGGGCATTGCCTCTTATGGCATGTTTGCTGCTGCAGTGGTTCATGCTGCCCTCATGACAAGCGCCGAAATTGAAATTCGCAAGGGCAATGAAAATCAAAGCGGTCTGCCACTGCTCACCCTTGAGCGCCTGATGTTTCGCTTTGTGCTGCTCGGATTTATATTGCTCACTTTCACCCTCATTGCGGGCATCGTCTTTGGTGAACAGCTCTACGGCGCTGCTGGTGTTCATTTGAAATGGGATCACAAAACTGTGTTCTCTATTTTGTCGTGGCTTACTTTTGGCGCTCTGGTGGTTGGACGTCACCAATTTGGTTGGCGCGGTCGGCGTGCTGTTCGGGTGCTCTACACAGGTTCGGCGTTTCTGTTGTTCGCCTATGCCGGATCACGGTTTGTGCTTGAAGTCATATTGGGACGCAACCTTTGAAATTTTTCATCTTTTTGCTGGCCATTTTGTTTGGCGTTTGGCTGTGGCGAAAAAATCGCCTGAACGCATTGAAAGAAAAACAGCAAGACAAGTCAAACACCACTGAATCACAAGGCAAGGGCAGAGCCAACGCCCATGCGACTGATCAATTGCAACAACCAAGCCCTATGCACGCTTGTGATCACTGCGGCTTACACCTGCCCGAGTCAGAGATGTTGAAAGGCCGTTCAGGTCGTTACTGCTCTGAGCCTCATCGCCAAGCCGCAGGCGATCAAGCGCAATAAAGCCATGAGCTTTGACATTTGGCAACAGGGCTGGTGCCAAGCCGCTGAAAAATGCGAGTCACCCAATTTTGGCCCTCGACCCCCAGGCGCCGTGATTGACTTGCTGGTGGTCCACTCAATCAGTCTCCCCCCAGGTGAATTTGCCAACGGCGCCGTGCAACAGCTTTTCACCAATCAACTCGATTGGGATGCACACCCCTACTTTCAGTCCATTCGGAATTTAGAAGTTTCCACCCACTTTTTCATTGAACGGACTGGCAAGCTTTGGCAATTTGTGAGCTGCGATCAACGCGCCTGGCATGCTGGTGTTTCGAGCTATCGTGGCCGCAGCAACTGCAACGACGATGCCATTGGCATCGAGTTGGAGGGCTTGGAAGGCAATACGTTTGAAGCCGCACAGTACGACAGTTTGGCGCAGCTTTGCTTAGCCCTTGGCCAACACTATCCGATTGCACACATTGCAGGCCATGAACACATTGCACCGGGCCGCAAAAAAGATCCCGGTTCGGGTTTTGATTGGGTGCTTTTGAAAAAAATTGTGGCGTGGCCGCATCAGTTTTTTCCCGAGATGTGAAATTATTTCATCATTTCGAAAAATTTTTTCCTCAACAGATTTGTACCAAATGTTGGTAACGTTTTGAGGCAATCATCAAGCAAGGGCTTCGAGAAAATATGGAGAGGCATTTATTTGCAAGGTTTTGCGAAGGCAAATGCAAGCAAACCCGCACCAAATCTCGAGTGTCTACAAAATTTACATATTTGACGCGCATTTCAAGCTATCTTTTTGAGGTCTAAAAACCATCCAAACTGCACCAAGCTTGAGCACATCGGCGGGCCTTTGATGCAGAGCGCCCTAAATATCCGTCATACACTACCCCTAGTGGCTTGAATTCGTCACAGACCCCAGATATAGTGTCTACACGCCAAAGTCACGGTCTAGTGAAAACCAAGAAAACCACCTCTTTGTCGCACCAAAATAAACTAAAACCGAACTGCCACTGACCACCGAGAACGACATGCAAATTGAGCTCAATCAAACGCCATCTAACACCAGCTTATTAAGCAACCCCAGTTCCTCCCAAACCTTGCAATCTGCTGCGCATGCTTTGGCCAACTACCAAATCATTCGTCGCAACGGTGCAGTCGTACCTTTTGAACCCAACAAAATTGCGGTTGCCCTCATGAAAGCCTTTTTGGCAGTTCATGGAACCCAAGGCGCTGCATCTGCCAGCGTGCGCGAAGTTGTCGATGGTTTAACGCAAGCGGTCATTCGCGCTTTGGTGCGTTCACGTCCAGGTGGTGGCACCTTCCACATTGAAGATGTGCAAGACCAAGTCGAGTTGGGTCTGATGCGCAGCAGCAACCACGAAGTGGCCCGTGCCTATGTGTTGTACCGCGAGCGCCGCACGCAAGAGCGCGCCCAAGTCAAAGAAGAAAAAGCCGCTGCCAGTGCACACCCCACGTTGCACGTGATCGATGGCGGGCAACGCGTCCCGCTTGATATCAACTATTTGCAAGGCCTCATCGTCAATGCGTGCCATGGTCTGGGCAAAGACGTGCAGCCCGATCCCATCGTCTCTGAAACCATGCGCAACCTCTACGACGGCGTGCCCATGGAAGAGGTTTACAAGGCGTCTATCTTGGCGTCTCGCACCCTGATCGAAAAAGACCCCGACTACACCTACGTCACAGCCCGTTTGCTCATGCACACCATTGCCAAAGAAGTCTTGGGCAAAGAAGTGCTCTTGAAAGACATGGCAGAGCACTACGTTGACTACTTCCCCGGTTACATCAAAAAGGGCGTAGAAAACGGCTTGCTCGACGAAAAACTCTTGCAATTCGACCTGAAAAAATTGGGCTCAGCCCTCAAAGCCGAACGCGATTTGCAGTTTGACTACCTCGGTTTGCAAACTCTTTACGACCGCTACTTCTTACACGTTCGCAAAACGCGCATCGAGTTGCCCCAGTCTTTCTTCATGCGCGTGGCCATGGGCCTGTCGCTCAACGAAGCCGACCGCGAAGCCCGCGCCATCGAGTTCTATGAAGTACTGTCTTCATTCGACTTCATGTCCAGCACCCCCACGCTGTTCAACAGCGCCGGTTTGCGTTCACAGCTGTCCAGCTGCTACCTCACCACCGTGCCCGACGACCTCGACGGCATTTATGAGTCCATCAAAGAAAACGCTTTGTTGTCAAAATTTGCCGGCGGTTTGGGCAACGATTGGACACGCGTTCGCGCTTTGGGCAGCCACATCAAGGGTACCAATGGCGAATCACAAGGCGTGGTGCCTTTCCTCAAAGTGGTCAACGACACCGCTGTGGCCGTGAACCAAGGCGGCAAGCGCAAGGGCGCGGTTTGCACGTACCTCGAAACATGGCACCTCGACATTGAAGAGTTCCTGGAACTGCGCAAAAACACCGGCGACGACCGCCGCCGCACGCACGACATGAACACCGCCAACTGGATCCCCGACTTGTTCATGCGCCGTGTCATGGAAAAAGGCACTTGGACTTTGTTCTCGCCTTCTGATTGCCCCGATTTGCACGACAAGTTTGGTATTGAGTTCGAAAAAGCCTACGTGGCCTACGAGCAAAAAGCCGCCGCCGGCGAAATCAAGCCCAGCCGCACCATCCAGGCCAACGACCTGTGGCGCAAAATGCTCTCCATGCTGTTTGAAACAGGCCATCCTTGGATCACTTTCAAAGATGCATGCAACGTGCGCTCACCTCAGCAGCACGCCGGCGTGGTGCACTCGTCCAACCTGTGCACCGAAATCACCTTGAACACCAGCGACACCGAAACCGCGGTGTGCAACTTGGGTTCCGTCAACTTGCCACAGCACTTGATGGACGGCCCCAACGGCAAACAAATCGACCACGCCAAACTGCAGCGCACCATCAAAACGGCCATGCGCATGCTCGAC
>JAIYCG010000019.1 GCA_027488115.1 Comamonadaceae bacterium
GAAAGGGTGATGTCCTAGGCCTCTAGACGATAGGGTCATAACCTGGACTATTTTGAACAGTTTCGCAAACACATTCAAAATATTTTCGACACTTTGGTGGAGGTAAGCGGGATCGAACCGCTGACCTCTTGCATGCCATGCAAGCGCTCTCCCAGCTGAGCTATACCCCCTTTGTGAAGCCCTTACAGGCATCCCTCGTTGGTGTCGAGAAATGGATTATAGACAGGTTTTTATACGTTTTTCAAGCGCTCTAAAACTTTTTGCTTCTCACACAAGGCCAGCACAGCGTCAAGGGAAGGTGTCTGAGCTGTGCCCATGACCAAAACTCGGACGGGCATTGCCAACTGTGGCATTTTCAAACCTTGGGCAGTTAAGACTTCTTTGATGACGGAGGAAATAGCTGTCTTGTCCCATTCGCATGTCGATAACTTTTCAACCAAAAGCGCCAAGGCAGGCTTAACCGCATCGGTCACATGCTGCGCTTTTTCATGAGCTTGGGGTGTGACTTCGCCGTAAAAAACGGTCACCCAATCGGCCAAGACACAAAGCGTGTCGCAACGGTCTTTGAAAAGACCACACATCGCTGGCAATCGATCGTCTGAAGTAACACCTCTTTGTTTCAAAATTTCCTTGACCCAGACGGCCAACTGCACATCGTCAGTAGCCTTCAAATGCTGTGCATTGACCCAGCGCAATTTGGCATCGTCAAATTGAGCGGCACTGCGGCCTAAGTGATCAAGGTCGAACCAATCTAAGAATTGTTGTCGGCTGAAAATTTCATCATCACCGTGACTCCAACCAAGTCGCGCCAAATAATTCACCATCGCATCGGGCAAGTAACCTTCATCGCGATATTGCGTGACAGGTTTGGCGCCATTGCGCTTGCTCAATTTTTCGCCCTGTTCGTTGAGCACCGTGGGCAAGTGCGCATAAACAGGCACCTCTTTTCCCAAAGCTTTGAAAATGTTAATTTGCCGAGGCGTGTTGTTCACATGATCATCACCTCGAATCACATGCGTGATCTGCATGTCGATGTCGTCCACCACCACACAGAAGTTGTAGGTGGGTGTGCCGTCTGGCCGAGCAATGACCAAGTCGTCAAGTTCATGGTTGCTGATTTCAATGCGGCCTTTGACCTTGTCATCCCAAACCACCACACCATCAATCGGATTTTTGAAACGCAAGACAGGTTTCACACCTTCTGGAATGGCTGGTAATGTCTTGCCTGCCTCTGGCCGCCAGGTGCCGTCATAACGCGGCTTTTCTTTGGCCGCCATTTGCTTTTCACGAAGCGCATCAAGCTCTTCGATGCTCATGTAACAAGGATAAACCTGACCCGAAGTTTGAAGTTGGGCCAGCACTTCTTTATAACGGTTCATGCGTTGCATTTGGTAGAAAGGTCCTTCATCAGGATTCATGCCTAACCATGCCATGCCCTCCAAAATCACATCCACCGAGGCTTGGTTTGACCGCTCCAAATCGGTGTCTTCAATGCGCAAAATGAAGGTGCCACCTTGCGCCTTGGCAAAGGCCCAAGGGTACAAAGCTGACCTGATATTGCCGAGGTGAATAAAGCCCGTGGGTGATGGCGCAAAGCGCGTGCGAACTGGTTTTTGATTGGATGACATTGTGTAATTCGAATTAGAGGACCTGAAAACCACGCAAGAAGTCTGCCTTCAAATCATCCAGATGCTCCAAGCCAACCGCAACACGGATCAAGCTTTGCTGAATACCTGCTACTTGACGCTGCGCCTCAGTCAAGCGGCCATGCGAGGTGCTTGCTGGGTGAGCCACAAGGGTTTTAACATCACCTAGGTTGGTACACAGAGAAACGGTTCTCATGGCATTCATCACTTGAAAAGCATTGGCTCTTCCCTGCTCTGGTGATTGCGCTTTGACCTCGAAAGACAATACAGCCCCGCCCATGTCCGATTGTTGAGCCATGGCCAAATCATGCTGCGGGTGGCTCTTCAAGCCAGGGTAATAAACGCGCGAGACTTGCGGTTGGGTCTCTAACCATTGCGCCAACAAAAGGGCTTGCTCTGATTGCGCCTTCATGCGAATGCCCAGGGTTTCAAGCCCCTTCAATACGACCCATGCGTTGAATGGCGACAAGGTCATGCCCGCACTTCTCATGACCGGGCCAAACACATCGTCAATCAAGGATTTAGATCCGCACAATGCGCCCGCCATGACACGACCTTGGCCATCTAAATATTTGGTACCGGAGTGCACCACCAAGTCGGCCCCCATCTCAAGGGGTCTCTGCAAAATGGGCGTTGCAAAACAATTGTCGACCACCAGCAACGCATTGCCTGCATGCGCAATATCGGCCAAGGCTTGGATGTCGCACACTTCGGTGAGGGGATTGGTAGGGGTTTCAGCGAACAACAACCGTGTGTTGGGCAGCATGGCTGCTTTCCACTCGGCCACTTGAGTTTGAGAAACAAAAGTGGTTTGCACGCCAAACTTGGCAAATTCACTGCCAATCAATTTGATGGTGGAACCAAACAAAGAATGGGAACAAATGACATGGTCTCCACTTTTGAGCAAGCCCAAACACATCAACAAAATGGCTGACATGCCTGTTGAAGTGGCAATACAAGCCTCTGCTTTTTCCAAGGCCGCCAAACGCACTTCCATGCTGGCCACGGTGGGGTTACCAAGGCGAGCATATGTGTATCCCTCTTCTTCACCTGCAAACCGCCTAGCAGCTGTTTCGGCATCCGGCTGCACATACCCACTGGTGAGGTACATTGCCTCAGAATTTTCTCCGTATTGACTGCGTTCAACAGCAGCCCTCACCGCCAAGGTGTCGATGTGCAGGTTATTGGGCAAAGGATGCTGGCTCATAGCGGTCTTCAATTATTTTCAAAAATAGTTTTTTTCGGAGTCTTGTACTTAGCTTGCGTTTGGCAAAGCCAAACGTGAGCGATCAGAGTCAGCCTCTGCGTCGTCTTGTTGAGAAGGCCTGTTCTCATTCAATCGCTCAATGTCTTCGGCAGACACATCGCCGGTTACATAAATGCCGTCAAAGCATGAGGCGTCAAAGCCCTGAACCTTGGGAAAGCCAGGCAAAACTGCGTTTGCAACGGCCAATTTCATAGCGTCAACATCTTGATAAATCAGTGCATCGCAGTCAATGATTTGACGAATCTCATCGACCGATCTGTTGTGAGCCACCAGTTCATCTTTGGTTGGCATGTCAATGCCATACACATTGGGATAGCGCACGGGCGGTGCAGCACTGGCCATGTAGACCTTGCGCGCGCCAGCCTCTCGTGCCATTTGCACAATTTCACGGCTGGTCGTGCCGCGCACAATGGAATCATCAACCAGCAACACATTGCGGCCTTTGAACTCACTGGCAATGACATTCAGTTTTTGGCGCACCGATTTTTTGCGGACTGATTGTCCTGGCATGATAAAAGTACGTCCAACATAGCGATTTTTGACAAAGCCTTCGCGGTAAGGCAACCCTAGCAATTGCGCAAGTTGTGCGGCACTAGGCCGACTTGATTCTGGAATAGGAATAACCACATCAATATCGCTTGGAGGCACAGTGGAAATCACTCGTTTGGCCAAGGTTTCACCCAGATTTAAACGCGCCTGATAAACAGAAATACCGTCCAATGTCGAATCAGGGCGAGCCAAATAAACAAACTCAAAAATGCAAGGATTCAATTGAAATTGATCTGCACATTGTTGGCTGTGAAGTTGATTTTGCATGTCAATGAAAACTGCCTCACCCGGCGCAACATTGCGCTCAAACTGATGCAAGGTTCCTTCAAGCGCAACAGACTCACTGGCCAACATGTACGTACCCTCTTTGCCCTTGCCAATGCACAAAGGGCGAATGCCAAAGGGGTCTCTAAAACCCAGCAGACCATGTCCCGCAATGAGTGCAATAACTGCATAAGAGCCTTTCACTCGGCGGTGCACACCCTGAACTGCTTTGAAAACATCGGCGGGTGTAAGAGGCAAGCCACGCGTTGTTTTTTCCAACTCGTGGGCCAGCACGTTGAGCAAAACCTCGGAGTCACTTTCTGTGTTGATATGCCGATGATCGGCTGAAAACAACTCAGCCTTCAATGCTTTGGCGTTGGTCAAATTGCCGTTGTGAACCAATACCAAACCAAACGGTGCGTTGACGTAAAAGGGCTGCGCTTCCTCTTCGCTGAATGCATTGCCAGCAGTGGGATATCGAACTTGCCCTAAGCCACAGTTGCCCGGCAGGGAACGCATGTTGCGCGTTCTAAACACATCTTTCACCATGCCTTTGGCTTTGTGCATGTGAAATTTTCGGTCCATCTGCGTGACGATACCTGCAGCATCTTGCCCACGGTGTTGCAAGAGCAACAAGGCGTCATAGATCAACTGATTGACAGGTGCGTTGCTTGCAACGCCAACAATTCCACACATAGATCAATCCATTCAATTGGGCAAAAAGGCCCCAAATTTTTCAGGCAACATGGGGCGCAAGCCCTTTAGCAAAGTCATGAGCATTGGGGCGCCTTTGGACTCCAACCACCAATCACTTTCTTGCAAAGCGGTCATGTGTACCACGACGGTTAATGCCAACAACAAAATCAAACCTCGGAATAACCCAAAAATGGCGCCCAGGATTCGATCTACGGGTCGAAGTCCCACCACAGAAATGATTTTTTTCATGAGCGCAGAAATTAAACCTGCAGCAAAAACACAGGCGATAAAAACCAAAACAAATGCCGCTGCAAAACGAAGTGTTTCGCCAGAGTTTTGCATTGGCAACTGCGCTGCCACATCAGGCGCAAACCATTGGGCCAATAAAAACGCGGCAATCCATCCCATTAAAGAGAGAACTTCATATACCAAACCACGCCATACACCCAACAACATGGATGCTGCAAGCAATGCGAGAAGGATCCAATCAGTCGAAACCATGAATTTGCTCGCTTTTGAGCTTTAGAGCTTCAACACCGAGGTCTGCAAATTCAACTTGCGAATTTTTTCCGCTGTTTTGTCTGCCTCTTCCTTGGTCGCGAATGGGCCCACTCGAACGCGTATTCGTTTGCCGTCTTTGGTGTCTACTTCTTGGGTGTAAGTTTTAAAACCCGAGCTTTCAAGTTTGGCTCGCGCCTCTTTGGCCTTGGCTAAATCAGCAAAGGCACCGACCTGTACAACCAATCGTGCAGCTTCGTCAAGCTTGGGTGCATCCTTGGGTGCATCTTTTCCTTCTAGCAAGGCCTTGGCTTTGGCTGCGTCTTTGGCATCAGACTTTGATTCAGTATTTCCCTCTTTTTTGGGCTCAACTTTCGCCTCGGGTTTGACTTCTAACTTAGGCTCGGTCTTAGACTCCTGCTTGGCCTCACCCTTTGTCTCTGCCCTAACGTCCTTTGTCACGACTTCTTCGTGGGGGTCAAGCCCTGCAGAATTAGAAACTGAACCTTTGGCCGCAGCGCCCACTTCTGTTGAGGTCAGGCCTGGCAAAGCACCCTTGGGTTCTTGGCCTGTAGCGGATTTGGCACTTGCAACAGTAGAGGTTAAAGGGGCAGCCAGATTCCGATCAGGGATCAGGATAGGCGTATCGATGGCAACAGGTCGGGGCTGACTGTCAAACAACAGTGGCAAACCAACCACGGCGCCTAACACCAAAACCACAGAACCCATCAGGCGATGGCGGGCCCTTTTGCGAATGACCTCTACACTTTCTGCGGGCGCGTTGGACAGTGCTTCTGCGCCACTGCTGGCAGAGTTGCGACCAGGAAATCTAAGCTTGAAAAAAGCCATGCGGTGAAGTCTCAATTACTCAGGTGTTTGGCGTGCAACTTGGGAATACCATGCTGCAAAACGCCGCCGACCGTGTAGAACGAACCAAAGACCAAGATTCTATCAGTGGGGTCAGCCGCCAAGATGGCAGCATCCAGTGCTTTTTGAGGTGTTTCATAGACGCTGGTAAGGACGTCCTTGCGTACATTGATGACCGCCCAGTCAGATTCCAACTGCTTCGCCGAGCTGGCCCTAGGCAAGGGTAAATCGGTGAAATACCACGCATCCACCAAAGGCAAGAGCTTTTTGAGCATGCTTTCCAAGTCTTTGTCAGCCATGGCGCCGAACACAGCATGGGTGGTGGGGTAAAAACCCATGGCATCTAAATTGGCCGCCAAAGCTGCTACAGAATGAGGATTATGGGCAACATCCAAGACCAAAACAGGCTCGCCCGGCACGATTTGAAAGCGGCCCGTTAACTCTACCATCGCCAAACCATTTCGAATGGCTTGTGCAGTGACCGGTAAAAGGGGCCTCATCACCTCTACGGCAGCCAGCACACCAGAGGCATTCAAAAGTTGGTTAGCACCTCGAAGAGCAGGATAGGCCAAGCCACTGTATCGACGGCCTCTGCCCGCCCAAGACCACTGAAGTTGATCACCTGAAAAATTGAAATCTTTGCCCATTAACCATGCATCAGCACCCAAGTGATGGGCGTGCTGAACCACACTGACTGGTGGAACCGGGTCGCTAATGACCACCGATTTGCCTGCACGCATGATCCCCGCCTTCTCGATGCCAATAGTGTCTCTGTCATTGCCCAGTAAGGCAGTGTGGTCTAAATCAATGCTGGTGATGATGGCACAGTCTGAATCGATTAAGTTCACCGCATCAAGTCGTCCACCCAAACCCACCTCCAAAATCACAACATCCAAAGGTGTATCGGCCATCATCTTTAAGATGGCCAAGGTACTGAACTCGAAATAAGTCAAACTAATCTCTTGTCGAGCCGCTTCAACCACCTCAAAAGCTGAAGCGAATTCTTCAGCCTTGGGAGATTCCCCCAAAAGTCGACAGCGTTCTTCAAAATCGACCAAGTGCGGAGATGTGTAAACCCCCGTTTTGTAACCAGCTTGAAGGTAAATAGCCTCTAACATGGCGCAAGTTGAACCCTTGCCATTGGTACCGGCCACCGTGATCACGGGCACCTTCAGACTCAGATTCATCCGTTGCGCCACTTTGCGGACACGGTCGAGTCCCATGTCAATGGTGTGAGGGTGAAGTTGTTCACAATGGGCTAGCCATTCACTCAATGTTTTCATAAGGATAAGATTGTCGCTGAGACTGCATCAACTTACGGATCACCATGAAATACAGCACCATCACCGTTTACGGCATTCCAAACTGCGATACTGTTAAAAAAGCAAGAACCTGGCTGACAGACCACGGCTTCGACTATGTTTTCCATGATTTCAAAAAACAAGGCCTTCCCGAAAAAGCGCTGAATCACTGGTTGAAGGCGTCAGGCTGGGAGACTTTGGTCAATCGAAAAGGCACCAGTTGGCGAAAACTGAGTGCCGAGGACCAAGCTCAGGTAAGCAGCGCAGCCAGTGCTCGACCCTATCTTTTGGCCAACCCCAGCTTGGTCAAACGCCCAGTGATTGAGTGGCAATCAAGCAGCGGCACCGAAATTACGGTGGGCTTTCAACCAGAACAGTGGCTGGCGCGTTAAGTGAGCAAAGCAACTTTACGAACGCTTCATGCTTCAGACAATTGCCCGCTCTAAAATCGACTCTATCCTGCCAGCTTTAGAAATGAAATTCATGACATCACCCCTCTATCCATCTGAGCCATCTGCGCCATCTGTGTATTCCACCACCAGTGGCGTTTTGGCTTCATTGGCTTTATTGGCTTGTGGCACAGCTGTTCAAGCGCAAGAAGTGGGGCAAGTCATTACACGAACCCCCCTTTATCAACAAGTGACTGTGCCTCGCCAAGTTTGTACGCAGACGCAAGTCACCACGCCTGGCCAAACTTCAGGGGCTGGCGCGGCCATGGGAGCCATCGCGGGCGGAGCCATCGGCAATGCCATGGGCAAAGGCGAAGGCAGAGCCATCGCCACCATGATCGGCGTGATTGGTGGTGCCATTGCTGGCGACAAAGTCGAAGGTCCAGCGTCGGCCCAAACCCAAACACAACAAACCTGTACCACTCAGCAAGTTTATGAAAACCGCTTGATGGGTTACAACGTGGTTTACGAATTCAATGGCAAACAGTACACAGTTCAGTGGCCCAAAGACCCTGGCCCCACCATCAAATTGCAGATTACTCCCGTCAATTAAGGTGGCTTAAGAGCTCATTTGGGCTGCATTTGGGCTTCATCAAGGCCCGCAATCGCCTAAAATCTTGGGTTTGGTTCTAAATCATTTTCTGCCCTCATGTGGCCAGAACACCTCACCCAAGACTTCATCATGACCACCGACAAAATCGAACACGTTTCCGTCACAACCCAAGCCAACGTCTACTTTGACGGCAAATGCGTCAGCCACAACATTGTGTTGGCCGATGGCACCAAAAAATCGGTTGGCGTGGTGCTGCCCTCTACTCTCACCTTCAATACTGGCGCCCCCGAGATCATGGAGTGCGTAGGCGGTGCTTGCGAATACAAACTCAAGGACAGTGCCCAGTGGTTGACTTCAAAAACAGGCGAAAAATTCAGCGTGCCAGGTCATTCAAGTTTTGAAATTCGCGTTACCGAGGCATACCACTACATCTGCCATTTCGGTTGAACCCAAACGAAATTGAAAGTACAAGCATGGCCACCATTCTTCAACACATCCCAGCCGGCCAAAAAGTTGGCATTGCATTCTCTGGCGGCTTAGACACCAGCGCGGCTTTGCTCTGGATGCGTCAAAAAGGCGCAGTGCCTTACGCATACACCGCCAACCTGGGACAACCTGACGAGCCAGACTACAACGAGATTCCTCGCAAAGCCAAAGAATATGGTGCCGAATTGGCCCGACTCATCGACTGTCGCAAACAACTGGCGCACGAGGGCATTGCAGCATTGCAGTGTGGTGCTTTCCACATCTCTACAGCTGGCGTCACTTACTTCAACACCACCCCTATTGGCCGCGCCGTAACCGGCACCATGTTAGTGGCCGCCATGAAGGAAGACGATGTCAACATCTGGGGCGACGGCAGTACTTTCAAGGGCAACGACATTGAGCGCTTCTACCGCTATGGTTTGCTCACCAACCCTTCTCTCAAAATTTACAAGCCTTGGCTAGACCAGTTGTTCATTGACGAGTTGGGCGGCCGCGCAGAAATGTCTGCGTTCATGACGCAACATGGTTTTGGCTACAAGATGTCGGCCGAAAAAGCCTACTCCACCGACTCCAACATGTTGGGCGCAACACACGAGGCCAAAGACCTTGAGCACCTCAACAGCGGTATGAAAATTGTGCAGCCCATCATGGGTGTGCCTTTCTGGCGCGAAGACTGCGTGGTCAAGCACGAAGAAGTGACGGTGCGCTTTGAAGAAGGTCAGCCCGTGGCTTTGAATGGCGTGAGCTACTCCGATCCCGTTGAACTGATTTTGGAAGCCAATCGCATTGGTGGCCGCCATGGATTAGGCATGAGCGATCAAATTGAGAATCGCATCATTGAAGCCAAGAGCCGCGGCATTTATGAAGCCCCTGGTTTGGCCTTGTTGTTCATTGCGTATGAGCGTTTGGTCACAGGCATCCACAACGAAGACACCATTGAGCAATACCGCGACAACGGCCGCAAATTGGGCCGCTTGTTGTACCAAGGTCGTTGGTTTGATTCACAAGCATTGATGCTGCGCGAAACAGCGCAGCGTTGGGTGGCACGCGCTGTCACGGGCGAAGTGACCATCGAGCTGCGCCGTGGCAATGACTACTCCATCCTCAACACCACATCGCCTAACCTCACGTATCACCCCGAGCGTTTGACGATGGAAAAAGGCGAATCTACGTTCACACCCTTGGACCGTATTGGCCAACTCACCATGCGCAATTTGGACATTGTGGACACACGCGCCAAGTTGGGTATTTATGCACAAACAGGTTTGTTGTCTTTGGGCGAAGGCGCAGAAATGCTTAAGCTTGAAGGCGGGAAATAAGCCTTAGATCACGACCGGTTCGGGTTCTAAACGAATGCCGAATCGCTCGTAGACGCTGGTTTGAATGGCCTTGGCCAGTGTCACCACTTCGCCCCCCGTTGCGCCACCGCGGTTTACCAGCACCAAGGCTTGCTTCTCGTAAACGGCCGCATTGCCTACGCTCTTGCCTTTCCAACCACAGGCATCGATCAGCCAGCCTGCTGCCAATTTAATGCTGCCATCGGGCATGGGGTAATGCACCACCTTAGGATCGCGCGCAATGATGTCGGCGCATTGCTCTTGCGTGACGGTGGGATTTTTAAAGAAGCTACCCGCGTTACCCAAAACTTTAGGGTCGGGTAATTTGTGGCGACGAATGTGACACACCCAATCGTAAATTTGACTTGCCGTAGGATTGAAAATACCAGTCTCGGTCATTTTTCTTTCCAAGTCTAAGTAACCCAGCACAGGCTTCCACGCTTTGGGCAGATGAAAGCGCACACGCAAAATCAAAGCACGTCCCGCCAAGCCAATGCCATTGGGCCCGCTGCTGGCGTGCTTGAAAACAGAGTCTCGATAGCCAAAGGCACACTGCGCCGCATTCAAACTAAAGACTTGGCCGGTGATCAAATCTAGGGCATCGAGGGAATCGAAACGATCTTGCAGCTCTACCCCATAGGCTCCAATGTTTTGAACTGGGGAAGCGCCCACCGAGCCTGGAATAAGCGCCATGTTTTCAAGACCTGGCCACCCTTGTTCTAAGGTCCAGGTGACCAGTTCATGCCAGTCCTCGCCTGCACCAGCCTCCACAATCCAGGCTTTGTCTGTCTCGGTCTTTAAGCGCTTGCCCATGATTTCCATTTTGAGAACGAGAGGTCTTACGTCTCCGGTCAAAACAATGTTGCTGCCCCCACCCAAAACACAGTGACCTTCTGGGTGATTTTGCAAGGCTTGCTGAGCCGCCACAGCCTCTTCCACAGAGCCAATTCGAACCAATGAATAGGCCTTGGCCACAATGCCAAAGCTGTTGTAAGGCTGAAGGGGTACGTTTTGGGTCACGTTCATGGGAGAATTGTCGCATTCTCTGACTTCATTATTGAAACCTATGCCATCTTTTGACACAGTTTGCGAACCTAACATGGTTGAAGTAAAAAATGCGGTTGACACCACCTCCAAGGAAATCGCAACCCGCTTTGACTTCAAAGGCACTTCTGCAGCCATTGAATTGAAGGACAAAGAAATTACTTTGTTTGGCGACGCTGATTTTCAACTCACTCAAATTGACGAAGTACTGCTGAACAAAATGGCCAAGCGAGGCGTGGATGTTCGCTTCTTAGACAAAGGCGACGTGCAAAAAATAGGCGGCGACAAAGTCAAGCAAGTTTTGAAAGTCCGCAACGGCATTGCCACTGAAGACAGCAAAAAAATTCAGAAAGCCTTGAAGGAAAGCAAGCTGAAAGTTCAGGCCTCCATTCAAGGAGATGCCGTGCGCGTCTCGGGAGCAAAACGCGATGACTTACAAGCGGCCATGGCCTTGCTGCGAAAAGACATCACTGAAATTCCCATCAGCTTTAACAACTTCCGCGATTGATGAAAAAAGCGCCTGAAGGCGCTTTTTTGCTTGGCTTGTCGAGGCTGATTTATTCAGTTTTTTTGGCACCCAACTTAGATTCCGTGCCAGCTAGCAAACGGTTCAAATTGTCGCGGTGACGCCAAACCAACAAAATTCCCATAGCACACAACAAACCAAAAACAGCGCCATTGAAACTCCACCACAAAGTATCGGCCGCCAAGGCGTAGTAAACGGGCGCTAAAACAGCAGCCAACAACGCGGCGAGTGATGAATAACGAAAGTACCAAGCCACCCCGAGCCAAGTCAAAGCAACCGCAAGCCCCAAAATGGGGGACACACCCACCAAGACGCCCAAGGCTGTTGCGACACCTTTGCCACCTTGAAACTTGAAAAAGACAGGGTACAGGTGGCCCATAAAGGCTGCCAGACCAGCAGCGGCGGCTGTTCCTTCAGCCATGCCGAACGCTGCACCCAGGTTCAATATCCAAAAGACGGGAACCCAACCCTTCGCGGCATCACACAACAGGGTTAAAGCAGCCGCTTTTTTGTTACCTGATCGCAAAACATTGGTTGCGCCTGGGTTGTTACTTCCATAAGAGCGAGGGTCAGACAAGCCCATGAATTTGCTCACAATGACGGCAAAACTCAAAGAGCCAAGCAGGTAAGACAACGCCACCACACTGAGCGGGTTTTGCAAAACTTCCCTTAAATTTTCAGACATCTGGTTCTCGCGTCAAATTGAAATGAAGGTCATGTTGCCGGATCGCGGTGAACCAAACGAATGGCGTCAATCGCAGCCAACACCTCAGCCGACAATTCTGTGCCCCAAGCCTTCACGTCTTCTTCAAGCTGCGCGACTGAAGTGACACCAATGATGGTACTTGCAACGGACCACCGTGTGTAGCAAAACGCCAATGCCATTTGAGTGGGCGTCATGCCATTGTCGCGAGCGAGCTGGTTGTACAAACGCGCTGCATCAAGTGTTGTTTGTCGGGCCCATCGCTGTTTTCGCATCGACTCGTATTTGGCCAAACGACCAGCGGGCGCACCATCGCCTAATCCAGATTGATCGTATTTGCCTGTCAATGAGCCAAAGCCCAACGGCGAATAAGCCAGCAAAGAGCCGCTCAAGCGATGGCATGTTTCATCCATTGCATTGTCAAAGCTGCGATTGACCAAACAATAGGGATTTTGAACTGTCATGACACGGGGCAAACCATGTTGCTCCGCCAAACGAATGAATTCATGAGTGCCGTAGGGCGTTTCATTGGAAAGACCAATGTAGCGAACTTTGCCAGCTTTGACCAACTTGGCCATGGCCTCGAGTTGTTCATGAAGTGAGGTTTCAATGGCGGCTTTGGCAGGGTCAAAATACATCAAGCCAAAAGCAGGCACATGCCGCTCTGGCCAGTGAATTTGATAGAGATCGATCACATCAGTTTTCAAACGCTTGAGACTGGCATCGCAAGAATTCAAAATGTCTTGTGTAGTCATGCCGCTGCCTTCGCGAATCCAGGGCATGCCCCTTGAAGGGCCCGCTACCTTGGTGGCCAAAACCACTTTTTGTCGTGCGCCAGGGTTGTTTGCAAACCAGTTACCCAAGATACGTTCAGTCGAGCCACAGGTCTCAGCTTTGGCGGGTACCGAATACATTTCAGCCGTATCCAAGAAGTTGATACCCAGCGCCAATGAACGGTCCAAAATTTGGTGTGCTTCATTTTCTGCAACTTGCTCGCCAAAGGTCATGGTACCCAAGCAGATGGGCGTTACTTGTAGGTCTGACGTACCCAGAGTGATTTTTTTCATCTTGAATTGAAACAGTTGGTAAAAGTGAATTGAGACCGAGTGTAAAACTTATTTGAGAGGGCTTTATTGGCCCAGAACTGGACGATGACTGAAAGTCACACCCCACTGCGCTTGGCAGCTCTCTCTTCTTCTTGCAAACGCAAGAGTCGCCGTTGCACCTTGCCTGTAGTGGTCATGGGCAATTGTTCGATGAATTCGATTTCTTTGGGGTACTCATACGGCGCCAACAAACCGCGCACATGCCGTTGCAAATCTTCAATCACTTGCAATTCAAAAGCCTGCGCATCCTGAGCCTCGAACCTTTGTGACAAAAATTCTGGCGACAGAACCACATAAGCTTTGACCAATGCACCCCGATCGACATCCGGTTTGGGGACCACCGCCGCGTTGACCACAGCGGGATGTTTGACCAGACAATTTTCAATCTCCCCGGGACCAATGCGATAACCTGCGGCCTTGAACATGTCGTCTGTGCGACCTTGATACCAAAGGTAGCCGTCTTCATCTTGTGTGGCCACGTCGCCAGTACGACACCAATCGCCTGTGTATTTGGCACGCGTTGCCAATGGATTTTTCCAATAGCCCAAAAAGAAAACAGGATCTAGGTGTCCATGGCGGTCGTACCGGTTGACAGCCACCTCTCCTGGCACGCCAGGCTTACAAAGATGGCCATGCTCATCAATCACTGCCACTTGGTGACCAGGGTAACCGCGCCCCATGCTGCCTGCTTTGGACGGCCAAAAAACTTGGCAATTGCCCACCACGTAATTAATTTCAGTTTGGCCAAACATTTCGTTCACCACCACACCCAACTGGTCGCGGCAGTAAGCAAATACGGCATCGCCCACGGCTTCTCCAGCACTCATCAGACCTTTCAAGACAATCTTGTAATGTTGACCCGGATGCGCTTGCGCCTTCATCATGGCTTTTAACGCAGTGGGAAATAAAAAACTGTGCGTGATGCTATGGGTATGCAAAATTTCAAATGCCACATCAGGACTGAAGCGCCCCTTGTAAGCCACGATGGGTCTGCCAAAATAAAGCGAAGGCAACAAGGCGTCCATCAAGCCGCCAGTCCAAGCCCAATCTGCGGGCGACCAAAAAACAGCATCAGAGCCGGTTGGCAAAGAATTTTTGGATGGGGTGACAAGAGATTCTGCGCTGGGATCAAAGCCAAACCAATTTTGACTGCAAACAAAACCTGTCAAATTACCAATCAAAGCCCGATGCGGAATCAGTGCCCCTTTCGGGTTTCCTGTAGTGCCGCTGGTGTAGATCAAAATGGCCGGGTCATCTGCTTTGGTTTGAACAGGTTTGAATTCAGAGTTGGCTGACTTTTTGTGATGGGCTGTGTTCACCACTTTGGCGACATTCACCACCCATTTCAGGCCGGGGCATTCTTTCTTGATATTCTCCAAAATAGGAGCAGATATTTCATCGCACAAGGCCACAGAAGCACCGCTGTCTACCACCCGAAAGGCCAGCGCCTCGGGTCCAAACAACATCGAGAGCGGCATCGCAACTGCACCCATTTGCAATACGGCCATGTAGGCCGCAGCTGTCTCAAATCGCTGTGGCATGACGATGGCCACTCGGTCTCCCCTCTCAACACCTGATGCCCGTAGCTTTTGGCTCAGCAAGTTGGCGGCCACCTGCAATTGCGCATAAGACCAAGTCTGGGGCGCCTGACCGCCCGACTGGTGCTCCAAAATAGCCGTTGCATGCTTGTACTTTGCCGCGCGGGCCCAACGGCCGCAACAAACCTCTGCCATGTTAAAAACGGCAGGGACCAGCCAAGCAAATTGGCGATGAACCGTCTCGTAAGCGTCGTTCGGGTGACTGACACGCATTCCTTGCCTCCTTATGATCTCGCAGTATGTACCAAGTTAAACGCCACTCTACTAGCCATTTTGTCCCTTTGCGCGGACATCAATACCATGTTCGGGAATGGGGCAACCCTCAATCTAGCTTGCCTCCTTTGGTTTTGGCCCACGGCTGGATGGATGTGGCGGCCTCTTGGCAATTCATGGTGGATTCTTTCAGCGAGGCGTTTTTTCAAAGCCGCCGCATTCTGGCGGCCGACTGGCGCGGCTATGGCCTGACCACCGGACCCGCCACCGACAGCTATTGGCTGCCCGACTATTTGGGCGATTTGGACGCCCTGCTCTTTCAACTGTGCTCTGAACAAAACATCGACCTGGTGGGTCACAGCATGGGCGGCAATGTGGTCATGATGTATTCAGGCGCCCGCCCCGATCGAATTAGACGCTTGGTCAACTTAGAAGGCTTTGGCATGGCGACTACCCGCCCTTCTCAAGCCCCTGGCCGCTTGGGTCAATGGTTGGACGAGCTTCAATCATACAAAAAAGGCGAGTTGGACCTGAAACCCTACCCAGATGCGGCGGCTGTAGCCCAGAGGCTCATGAAAACCAACCAACGCTTGTCCTTGGACCATGCCGAATGGCTGGCCCAGCATTGGGCGCAGGCTGATTCGCAAGGTGAATGGCGTATCCTGGGGGATGCTGCCCACAAGGTGGTTAACCCCTACCTTTACCGCGTGGATGAAGTGCTTGAAATTTACAAAAGAATCAAAGCACCGACCTTGGTGGTAGAAGCCTCAGACGACTCCTTGACACAATGGTGGAAGGGGAAATTCACTTTAGATGAGTTTCATGAACGCCTTCAATCTGTGGCAGATTTGAAAATAGCCACTCTGCAAGATGCGGGGCACATGCTGCACCATGACCAAGCCGGGGCATTGGCCCAACTTCTAGAGGACTTTTTGGCCTGTTAGGCATCCCAATTGCCCTCTAAGCATGAGAAAATCCCTTCTTTATAGATTCGGACACCCCATCTCATGGACGCAGAACACATCAATCAAATTGGCGCGAAATTAGCCGACCTGGCCGCCCGCACCGAAGACTTACGGAGGTATCTTTGACTACGATGCCAAATCTGAACGTCTAAGAACTGTCAACGCATCGCTTGAAGATCCCACGGTCTGGAACGACCCCAAGAAAGCCCAAGAGTTGGGCAAAGAGAAAAAAGCCCTTGATGGCGTTGTTGTCACACTCAACTCACTGACTTCAGAGCTGTCTGACAACAGCGAGTTGTTTGAAATGAGCAAGGCAGAGGGCGACGACGCAGGCTTGCTCACCATTGAAGTAGAAGGCAACAAGCTGTCTGCCATTGTGGAGCAGCTCGAATTCAGGCGCATGTTCAACAATGAAGCCGATTCTTGCAATGCCTTTGTCGACATTCAAGCAGGTGCAGGCGGCACAGAAGCTTGCGATTGGGCCAGCATGCTCATGCGGCAGTACTTGAAATACGCTGAACGCAAAGGTTTCAAGGTCACCGTAGAAGATGAGTCTGCCGGTGATGTTGCGGGCATCAAAGGCGCAACGCTCAAATTTGAGGGTGACTACGCCTTTGGCTTGATGCGCACCGAAACAGGCGTGCACCGATTGGTTAGAAAGTCGCCTTTCGATTCATCGGGCGGTCGCCACACCAGCTTTGCCAGTATTTTTGTTTACCCTGAAGTCGATGACTCCATTGAAATTGACATCAACCCTGCCGACGTTCGAACAGACACTTTTCGAGCAAGTGGTGCAGGTGGTCAGCACATTAACAAAACCGATTCTGCAGTTCGCTTGACGCACATCCCCACAGGCATAGTGGTCCAGTGCCAAGACGGCCGAAGCCAGCACAGCAACCGAGATGTGGCATGGAAACGTTTGCGCTCGCGCTTGTACGATTTCGAAATGCGCAAACGCATGGAAGCCCAACAAAAATTGGAAGACACCAAAACCGATGTGGGTTGGGGTCATCAAATTCGCAGTTATGTGCTCGATCAAAGTCGCATCAAAGATTTACGCACCAACGTTGAAATCTCTAACACTCAAAAAGTATTGGACGGCGACTTGGACGCATTCATTGAAGCCTCGCTCAAACAAGGTGTTTGAAAGCGCAAGCCTTGCCAGCGCTTCAACCCAACCCATGGAGATTTTTTTGTGATGCTTGAAGAACAATCAAAAACAATTCAGCGTGTTGATTACACAGCGCCTGCGTTTTGGATCGATACCGTTGATCTCACATTTGACTTAGACCCCGCCAAAACGCGCGTCCTCAACAAAATGCGCATGCGTCGTAACCCCGATGTCGCTGCACAAGCATTGCGACTGGATGGTGAAGAATTGAACTTGGCCCGCGTCATGGTCAATGGAGCAGGCACCTCCTTCAAAATGGATGGCAACCAACTCGTCATTGAAAATTTACCTGAAGGCATCGATGCCTTTGACTTGGAAATTTTCACTACCTGCAACCCCTCTAAAAACACGCAATTGTCTGGCTTGTATGTCAGCAATGAATCCTTCTTCACGCAATGTGAAGCAGAGGGGTTTCGGCGCATCACCTATTTCTTGGATCGCCCCGATGTCATGGCCAGCTACACCGTGACTTTGCGAGCCGATGCGAAGCAATACCCCGTGCTTTTATCCAACGGCAATTTAATGGAAGAAGGTCCGCTGGAAGAAGGCCGTCACTTCGCCAAATGGACTGACCCTCACAAAAAGCCCTGCTACCTGTTTGCCTTGGTTGCTGGCAAATTGGTGGCGCGAGAACAACGCATTGTTTCTCGCTCAGGCAAAGAACATTTATTGCAGGTTTTTGTTCGGCCTGGCGATTTGGACAAAACCGAACACGCCATGAACTCCCTCATGGCCAGCGTGGCTTGGGATGAAGCCCGTTTCGGTCTGCCACTTGACCTTGAACGCTTCATGATTGTGGCCACCAGCGACTTCAACATGGGCGCTATGGAAAACAAAGGCCTGAATATTTTCAATACAAAGTATGTGCTGGCCAATCCTGCCACAGCAACCGACGCTGACTACGCCAACATTGAAAGCGTCGTTGGCCATGAGTATTTTCACAATTGGACAGGCAATCGAATCACGTGCCGAGATTGGTTCCAGCTTTCCCTCAAAGAAGGTTTGACTGTTTTCCGTGACCAAGAGTTCAGTCAAGACATGGCTGGCGTGCAAAGTGCACGCGCAGTCAAGCGCATTGAAGATGTTCGTGTGCTTAGAACTGTTCAGTTCCCTGAAGATGCAGGCCCCATGGCACATCCTGTCAGACCCGACAGCTACGTTGAAATCAACAACTTCTACACCGTCACCATTTATGAAAAAGGCGCTGAAGTTGTGCGCATGATGCAGACCTTGGTCAGCGCACCTGATGACGAAGAAGGCAAACAAGGATTTGCCAAAGGTATGGCGCTTTACTTTGAGCGGCATGATGGTCAAGCAGTCACTTGCGACGATTTTGCACAGGCTATCGCTGATGCCAATCCGAATTCACCTTTGGCGCAACTGCTTCCGCAATTCAAACGCTGGTATAGCCAAGCTGGAACACCTAGGTTGTTGGCAGAGGGTACCTACAACATAGACGCTCAAACTTTCACACTTACTTTGTCTCAGTCATGTGCCGCCACAGCAGATCAGGCCCACAAGGAAGCTTTTGTCATTCCCGTTACAGTGGGGCTGCTTGACTCAGCCGGCCGCCCTATGGCCATTCAGCTGCAAGGCGAAGTTCAATCTCCAAATATCAAATTCAGTCAAACTTTGGTGCTGAGTGAAGCCTCAAAATCGTTTGTATTTGAAAATATAGCCTCGGCTCCCACCCCGTCGGTCTTGCGAAATTTCAGTGCCCCTGTCAATCTAGATTGCGAGCTCACAGAAGACCAATGGCTGACACTGCTGGCCAATGACACCGATGCATTCAATCGCTGGGAAGCAGGCCAGAGATTGGCTGTACAGGCTGCTTTGCGTTTCATTCGGGGACAGCACAATCCCCAAACTGAGGCTGTTTTAGGCAAAGATTATCTGCAAGCCATGCGCTTGGTTTTAAACCATCCCGATCTAGACTCAGCCTTCAAAGAGTTGGTACTCACCCTACCTTCAGAAACCTATATCTCGGAGCAACTTGAGTCTGTAGACCCACAGCAAGTGCATGCTGTGCGGGAGGCCATGAAGCTTCAGTTGGCGCTGTCCTTACAGTCAGACTGGCAAACTTGTTATGAGCTCAATCGAGTCACAGGCGCTTACTCGCCCGACGCCACCTCAAGTGCCAAACGCGCTTTGTCGGGCATGGCTTTAAGCATGCTGTGCTTGGCAGCCGTCCGCGAAGGCACTTCTATTTGGCCGGGCAAAGCTATGCAAGCGTTCAAAGATGCTCACAATATGACGGACCGCTTCAACGCCCTCATTGCCTTAGTGGGCAGTGGTCACGAGTTGGCTTCCCAAGCCTTGGCATTGTTCCATTCGTTGTTCAAGAACGAGGCCTTGGTGATCGACAAATGGTTTGGCCTACAAGCCAGCGCGCCTGATCGCGATGGTCACATTTTGCCCATCGTGCGTCAACTCATGCACCATCCCGATTTCAACCTGCGCAACCCCAACCGAGCGCGCAGTTTGATTTTCAGTTATTGCAGCGCCAATCCAGGCGGATTCCATCGAAGCGATGCGGCAGGCTATGTCTACTGGAGTGAGCGCGTCCTAGAACTTGATGCCATCAACCCGCAGGTGGCTGCGCGCCTGGCCCGCGCCTTAGATCGTTGGAAAAAATTAGCAGAGCCTTATCGCCAAGCTGCCAAGGCCGCCATCGAACGCGTTGCCGCAAAATCAGACCTCAGCAACGATGTGCGAGAAGTTGTCACGCGCGCTTTGGCCGAATAAACCTGGAGAAATAAATGACCCAGAAAATATCACTGTCTCGCTATTTGGTTGAGCAACAACGCAGCAAAGGACGCATCCCCGCACAACTTCGCCTCTTGTTGGAAGTGGTTGCGCGGGCCTGCAAAAGCATCAGCCACGCTGTCAACAAGGGCGCTCTAGGAGGCGTTTTGGGCAGCGCTGACATCGAAAATGTGCAGGGCGAAATTCAAAAAAAATTGGACATCATTGCCAATGAAGTTTTGATTGAAGCCAATGAATGGGGTGGTCATTTAGCGGCCATGGCCTCAGAAGAAATGGAATCCATTCACTTGGTACCCAACCGTTATCCGCAAGGCGAATACCTGCTGCTTTTTGACCCCTTAGACGGCTCCAGCAACATTGATGTCAATGTGAGCATTGGCACCATCTTCAGCGTTCTGCAAAAACCAGAAGGGAGCGAAGGCATCACTGAAAATGAATTTCTGCAATCGGGTAGCCAGCAGGTTGCAGCTGGCTATTGCGTTTACGGCCCACAAACTACATTGGTTCTCACAGTTGGCGATGGCGTGGCGATGTTTACATTGGACAGAGAGCAAGGCTCTTTTGTTTTAACGCAAGAGAACATCAAGGTCCCACAAGACACTCAAGAATTTGCCATCAACATGAGTAACATGCGCCACTGGGATGCCCCCGTCAAACGTTATGTTGACGAGTGCTTGCTCGGCAAGGAAGGGGTGCGGGGCAAAGATTTCAATATGCGCTGGATTGCCAGTATGGTGGCCGATGTTCACCGCATCCTCACACGAGGCGGTATTTTCATGTACCCCTGGGACAAACGAGAGCCTCACAAAGCTGGCAAGTTGCGTTTGATGTACGAAGCCAACCCCATGAGTTGGTTGATCGAGCAGGCGGGCGGCGCATCGACCAATGGCAGGGAACGAATTCTAGACATTCAACCCCAGCAATTGCACGAGCGAGTCAGCGTCATTCTGGGCTCTAAAAAAGAAGTGGAGCGCGTCACGCGCTATCACTTGGAGACATGAAGTTTTTGCTGACTGCAAATCGGATTCGATGCCTAAACACCGCGGTGCTGGTTGCAATCTTGCCACTTGCAAGCGCGGCAGGTTCACAAGTCAAGGCCATCTCAGAGTTTGATGTTTCTCGTTATGTGGGAACATGGTATGAAATTGCCAAACTCCCCAATTGGTTTCAGCGCAAATGCGTTCAAGGTACCCAGGCCCGATACAAGATTTCAGGGCCCACACAAATTGAAGTGAACAACAAGTGCACCACCGCTTCGGGTGAAGAGATACAAGCCATCGGACTGGCAAGACCCAATGGCAGTGGTCTGCCAGCGCAACTTGAAGTTCGTTTCGCGCCTGAATGGACGGCTTGGTTGCCCATGGTTTGGGGCGCTTATTGGGTTTTAGATTTAGACACAGACTATCAACTTGCCGCAGTAGGTGATCCCTCCAAATCCTATCTTTGGATTTTGTCCAGAACACCGCTTGTTTCTGCAGAGCGTTATGAAGCCGTCTTAAAGCGCTTGAGCTTGATGGGTTTTGACGTCACAAAATTAGAAAAAACGCGCCAATATTGAATTTGCAGACCAGTTGAGATAGCATGTCAGTTCAACTTTTTAGGAGCCATTTATGCAGCATCGCGCCCTTTCTACCCTGACGATTTCCTTGGCACTTCTTGGTTTGACCTCAATTGCCAAGGCTCAAGCGACTGATCCTGCTGTCAAGAAATCCGAGTCTGGTATTTGCCACGACAAAACAAGCTCAAGCTATGCTCTGACTAAGAAGTTTGAAGCATTTGCCAGCATGGAGGCATGCCTCAAAAGCGGTGGGCGCGCGCCAGCCAATGCAGCCGCGCCAGAGCCTGTGCTTGTCAAGAAATCAGACAGCGGCATTTGCCACGATAAAAACAGCCTCAGCTTTGAGAAAACACAAAAGTTCACTGCCTTTAAAACTTTAGACGAATGCGTCAAAAGTGGCGGCACGCTTCCAAAGAAATAAGCCAATCACATTTCAAGTCTTGTGAAATAGATTCGATGTGAGTTGGGTGTCTTGATGCATTTCAAGCGACGATGCCCCTTTGTCGCATTTCTCGAATTTGATCTGCCGTGATACCTAGCTCGGTTAGGATGGTATCTGTGTCTTGTCCCAAGCTAGGCGCATTCCTTCGGTGATGGCCAGGTGTTCTGGACAATTTAGGAACCATGCCTGGCACTTTCAAAACGCTACCATCATTCAAGCTAACTTCAGCCAACATGCCTCGTGCCAAATAGTGTGGGTCGGCCGCAATATCTTCTACGGTGTAAATGCGTCCAGCTGGCACTGCGGCTTTGTCAAGCACAGCAAGCACCTCCGTCACATCGTGTTTGGAAGTCCAGACGCCAATTGCTGCGTCAATTTCTTCAACCCTTTTGACTCGACCAGCATTGTCTGCAAGGGCCGGATCGACAGCTAAATCATCCCGCCCTATGGCCGTCATCAATCGCTTGAAAATACTATCGCCATTGCCAGCAATCAGGGCACATTTACCGTCTTTGCATAGGTATGCATTGCTTGGGGCAATGCCAGGCAGAGCACTGCCCGCTGGACCACGTACCGCTCCAAAGGCACTGTATTCAGGCAACAAGCTTTCCATGCAATTGAAAACCGCCTCGTAAAGCGCAACGTCAATGACTTGGCCAAGTCCACTTTTTTGTTTTTCGTGAAGCGCCATCAAAATGCCTATGACACCGTGAAGCGAGGCCAGCGTATCGCCAATGCTCACACCTACTCGAACCGGCAAACGTCCTGGCTCAGCACTGAGATGGCGTAAACCACCCATGGCTTCGGCCACAACACCAAATCCAGGTTTGTCTTTGTAAGGTCCCGTTTGACCGTAGCCACTGATGCGCAACATGATCAATCCAGGATTAATTTCAAGCAGAACATCAGGCCCCAAACCCCAAGACTCCATAGCACCTGGCCTGAAATTTTCGATCAGGACATCGGCTTCGGCCACCAGCTTTCGCACGATGGCTTGTGATTCTGTTTGCCGTAGATCCAGCGCAATAGACCTTTTATTGCGCGATTGAACTTGCCACCAAACCGACGTGCCATCTTTGATAAGACGCCATTGCCGCAATGGATCACCTGAACCAGGTGGTTCAATTTTGATGACATCCGCTCCAAAATCAGCCAAAGTTTTGGCAGCAAAAGGGCCAGCAATAAGTTGACCCAACTCGACCACTTTCAGGCCAGCCAAGGCTGCTAAAGAGGGTTGGAAATCAGCAGTCACTTAAATTGACTCTTCGATCAAAGGCACAGAGGCCAAGGGATTGTTGTTCTGCAAGGACTCTGTGGCGGGCATACCCAAAGCGACAGACCTGAATATTTCTCGCAGCATTTTCTTTTCTGGCAAAGACAATGCGCGTGTTAAACGATGGCGCATTCGAAGCAGCAGTTGACGATCAACCTCTTGCGGAATACCGCGACTGATATGCAAAGCCTCTCGCAGTTCTTCTCTTTTATCTTCGGGTTCGTCATCCCACCAAGAAACAATGACTTCGGTCATAGATTCGCGAACGACCACTGGGTCTTCTTGAACTTGAGCAGCCTCTTTGCTGGCAGCGCCTTGAAGCATTTCTGCAAGCGATTTAGATTGAACAACGACTCTGCGATCTGCTTGTGACAATAAGCGCCCCCAACCTGGATCCGATTGATGCAATTGGTGCATATTGCTTGCAGCATCATCTGCCAAGAGGTGGATTTGCATGCCTGTGAGTTGCGCTTCGTCAATGGCTGTTAGAAAGCGTTCATCGTCGGTGGCAAGCAAAACATGATCACAAGCTTTGCTTTCAGCAAGCCGCCGTAAGTCTTGACCAATTGACTTCAAAAGGGAGATACCACCATCCGAATCGTGGGACAAAACTTTTCGAACAATTTGCCCATCAACGTCCAAAGTTTCATTATCTTCAGCATACCAATAGATTCGTTTGATACTCACATCCAAACCAGCATGTCCCAAAGCACCCGTCAAAAATTGCACCAAATCGAACCGATTTAGCGCATCTTGTTTGGGTCCGGTTTGATTATGTTGTGCAAGCCAAACTAAAAATCTAGCATCAATCAAAGCGATGCATGAGCCGCCTTGTTGTTCGATGGGTTGGCGGTGAACGTCCTTGGACACATGAGAGAAATAATCGCGTTTCATCGCAGCCTTTGAAGTTTTAAGATAATTGATAGAGGCGGCCCTAAATTGGAGCTCCTCGATGTAGCGGGTCTGCGAACCCAGAATTCATTTTAACGAACCCGCGCTTCAAACCTTGAGATTTCTGGCTATAAACTCAGGGATTATTGATTTCCACCTAACTTGTTTGACATGTCCCATTACGATATTTACGCCATAGGCAACGCTCTGGTTGATTCTGAATACGAAGTCACAGACGCGCAACTTCAATCGATGGGCGTTGACAAGCGCCATATGACCCTCATTGACACGCCTCGCCGCTCGGCGTTGCTTCAGCACGTTAAGGCAATCACACCTCGCCAAACGGGTGGCGGCTCTGCAGGAAACACCGTGGTTGCCCTGGCTCAACTCGGCGGAAAGGCCTTTTATTCATGCAAGGTCGCACACGATGATTTAGGCGATTTTTACATCAAAGATTTACAAGCTCGCGGTGTAGATACCAATCTGAATCACACGCGAGCGTTGAACGGCCAAACTGGCAGTTGCATGGTTCTGGTTACCCCTGACGCTGAACGAAGCATGTGCACCTTTTTGGGAGTCTCGGCTGAATTAGACGAGAAAGCGTTGCACCCTCAAAGCATTGCGAAATCAAAAATTTATTACATGGAAGGCTATTTGGCTGCCTCTCCAACGGGTTTAAGAGCTGCACTTCAGGGTAGGCAAATTGCAAAAGATGCTGGCGTCGCTCTGGCTCTGACCTTGAGTGATGTCAGCATGATTCAATTTTGCAAAGAGGGACTCGATGCCATGCTGGGAGATGGCGTCGATTACTTGTTCTGCAATCAAGAAGAAGCCCAAGTATGGTGTGGCTCCAACGACTTAAATTCAGTCAAACAAGAACTGAAAAAAATAGCCAAAATGGTTTGCCTCACACGCGGACCTGATGGCTCAGAAATTATCACAGCAGAACATGCTTGGCATGTGCCAGCCGATAAGGTCAAAGCCATTGATACCAATGGCGCAGGCGACATGTTTGCAGGGGCCTTCTTGTATGCGATAACTCGCGGGCACGAACCAGAGCAAGCAGCTCGCTTAGGCAACCATGCAGCTGCTGCCGTGGTCAGCCAACATGGCAACCGCTTAAGCCTTGGACAATTGAGCACGATCAAAGCATATGCTTTGCCACCGCTCAGATAATCAGAAAGTCTCGGCTTGAGACAGCGGCTTGGCCGCGGCATCTTTGGCGGCCAGGACTGGGGCTGAAAAGCCTTCGGGCAAAGGCCAATCTATGCCCAATGCTGGATCGTTCCAAAGCAAACTGCGTTCGTATTCTGGGTACCAGTAGTCTGTGGTCTTGTACAAAAATTCAGCTGTTTCGCTGAGTACCAAGAAACCATGCGCGAATCCGGGGGGCACCCAAAGCTGTGTCGCGTTTTCTGCACTTAAATGACAGCCCGCCCATTGGCCAAAGGTGGCCGACTTTTTTCTCATGTCCACGGCAATGTCAAAAACTTCACCCCTCACTACACGCACCAATTTACCTTGCGCATGCTGAATTTGGTAATGCAATCCGCGCAACACTCCCTGCGATGACAGGCTGTGGTTGTCCTGCACAAATTGGACCTTCAGGCCTGTTGCCGTCTCAAAATCGCGCGCATTGAAACTCTCGTAAAAAAAGCCTCGTGAATCACCGAAAATTTTGGGCTGAAGAATCAAAACCTCTGGAAGATTGGTTGGCGTAAGGGTATAGGGCATCAATGAGATTTCAAAAAATTCAATAAGTACTGACCATAGCGGTTCTTAGCCAATGGTTTGGCCAGTTTTTCCAATTGGGAAGCGTCAATCCACTTTTGTGCAAATGCAATTTCTTCCGGACAGGCCACCATCAGACCTTGCCTCTTTTGCAAAGTGGCTATAAATCCTGCAGCTTCGAGCAAACTATCATGCGTCCCGGTGTCTAGCCATGCATAGCCCCTGCCCATGATTTCCACACTCAGCTGGTTCTGCTCCAAGTAGCAGCGGTTCACGTCGGTGATTTCAAGTTCACCCCTGGCAGAGGGCTTGATGTGGGCGGCAATATCGCACACTTGCTGATCGTAAAAATACAAACCGGTGACGGCGTAATTGCTTTTGGGATGTTGAGGCTTTTCTTCAATGCTCAAGGCACGTCGCTGATCGTCAAAAGCCACCACACCATAACGCTCAGGGTCATGCACGTGATAAGCAAAGACTGTGGCACCTGAGGTTTGTGCATCGGCTCTTTGCATGAGCTTCACCAAAAAAAAAAAGAAAAAAATGTTGTCCCCTAAAACCAAGGCACTAGGGTGATTCCCAACAAATTCTTTGCCAATGATGAAGGCTTGCGCTAGGCCATCGGGGCTAGGTTGCACGGCATATTGAATGTTCATTCCCCATTGTCGACCATCGCCCAACAGCTCAGTAAAACGCGGTGTATCTTGTGGGGTGCTAATCAGCAATACGTCCTTGATACCTGCCAACATGAGGGTTGTCAGCGGGTAATAGACCATGGGCTTGTCATACACAGGCATGAGTTGCTTGGAGACCGCTTGTGTCACAGGGTACAAACGAGTTCCAGACCCGCCCGCCAAAATAATGCCTTTGCGTGTATTCATGAGGCGATTTTGCCACGACTGGCTAGCAGATCAAGCCATATGCACTTATGCTTAGATCCTATGCTGTTTAAAGATCTGGGCCTCTCGCCCGAGTTGCTCAAAGCACTCAAACCAAAAACTTACCCCAGCCCTACGCCAGTTCAGCAATCCCTGATTCCTGTCGTTTTGAAAGGCCGAGATGCTTGGGTAACCGCCCCTACTGGTTCAGGTAAAACCTTGGCCTACGCACTTCCCCTGGTAGAGCAGTTAGCCCGCTCTACTTCAACAAATGAACCCCAAGGTCATTCAAAACTTGCTTACGTCAGAAAAACTAAAACCATTCAATCGCTGGTCTTAGTTCCCACCCGCGAATTGGCGGTTCAAGTGAGTCAACTGTTCATGAGCCTGACCGCTCAATGGGGCCATCTTTGCAAAATCACGGTTGTCTTTGGCGGAGTTTCTATCAATCCTCAAATGATGGGCCTGAGAGGCGGGTCAGATATCTTGATCGCCACACCTGGCCGCTTGATTGATTTGCTAGAACACAATGCTTTGAAACTGTCAGGCATTCAGACCCTCGTCTTGGATGAAGCCGATAAATTGCTAGAGCTTGGCTTTCAAGAAGAACTTCAATTCATTTTGAAACAGCTCCCCTCAAAACGACAAAACTTATTTTTGTCGGCCACAAGGCCTCAAAGCATGGTGACCTTGGCTCAGGCCTTGCTCCAAGACCCGCTTGAACTTAAGCTTGAAAACGAAACGTCCGAACCTGCCGAGATCCTGCAACGTGCCATTTATACCGATGTCGTCAAGCGCACACAGCTTTTAAAACATCTGATCAAAGAAGAACATTTGAAACAAGTATTGGTATTTGTGGCCACCCAACACAGCAGTGACATGGTGGCGGCCAAGCTCCGAGTGGCTGGCATTGCGGCAGAGCCCTTTCACGGCCAACTCAGTCAGGGCAAAAGACAACAAGTCTTAGCAGACTTCAAAGCCCAGCGTGTCAAAGTTGTCCTGGCCACAGATCTGGCTTCACGCGGCCTAGACATCGAGAAACTGCCCGCCGTCATTAATTTTGACTTACCGCGATCGGCTGTTGATTACACCCACCGCATTGGCCGCACGGGAAGAGCAGGCGAGTCTGGTTTAGCCATCAGCTTTGTCACGCCCGAGACATTGAGTCACTGGGCATTGATAGAAAAACGCCACGCAGTGAAACTTTCAAAAGAATCAATCGAAGGTTTTGAAGCCTGCGCACCTATTCCAGCAGAAGCTGGAAACGGCGGCATCAAAGGCAAGCGTCTCAGCAAGAAAGACAAGTTACGCCAACTTGCTTCTGCAGAAAATAAGTCAGTTCAGTGAATGAACAGTCTTAAAAAGGCGCTGCCGATCCAAATCGCCGGTCTCGTTGGGTGAACCATTCCAAGGCCTCATTGAATTGCTTGGCACTGAAGTCTGGCCACAAGGTGTCAATGAAAAAAAGTTCTGCATAGGCTGCTTGCCACAGCATGAAGTTGCTGACGCGAGATTCACCACCAGTTCGAATGAGCAGATCCATCTCTGGTGCATCTGCCGTACTTAGAAATGGAGCCAGTTCAGCTTCTGTGAGTTGATCGATGCTTAAACTCGGGTTGGATCGTTGCCAAGATTTTGCAGCCTGAACAAAATCCCATCGACCCCCATAGTTAGCCGCTACCCTGAGATTGATTTTGGTGTTGTGCTGTGTTTGCTGCTCAGCGCGCAAGATCAAGGCTTGCAATTCATCACTGAATTTGGACTTGTCGCCGACTACTTTCAAACAAACCCCATTGATTTCCATCTCATCCACTTCTTTTTGCAAGTAGCTTGCAAAAAGGTTCATCAAAACAGAAACTTCCTCTGGGGGGCGTCTCCAATTCTCGGTGCTGAATGCAAACAAACTGAGGTGCTCAATGTTGTAACGAATGCAGGACTCTACGATGGTTCTGACACGTTTGGCACCGGAAGCATGCCCCAAGGCGGCAGGTAAAAGCCGTTTTTTTGCCCAACGGCGATTGCCATCCATGATGATGCCAACGTGCTTGGGAAGGGGGTTAGAAGTCAATCGAATTCGCTTACAAAAATAAAAATTGCTTCTGCAACCTCATTGATAGAGGCCGCGGCTTGCGGCCATCTCGGTGATTTTAATTCACTCAATCAAGCTATTAGAAATTTGGCACGGTCTTGACCATCAATCCATTTAGGTGCTTTGCCTCGGCCTGTCCAAGTTTGACCGGTTGCTGAATCACGGTATTTTGGGGCTACCTTACCACCTGTAGCTTTTCCAGCAGATTTGGCGCCGCCACGGCCTGATGGAAATATATCTTGGACGGTGAGTCCAAATTCGGCAACCAATTCACGTGCTTTGCCAATCGCCTCGGAAAGCTCTTGCTGGCGAGCCGATGCGATAGCCTGCTCCAATGCTTCACGTTGTTTTAATAATTCTTTGTAAGAATTAGTCATATTGAATCCAATCAAGATAATGAGATTTTTAATTAAATATTCCGAAGAATATTCAGATTTTAATCTAAATAAATTAATATCATTAAATGTAAATTCTATAAATTTACTAATTAAATGATGAATTTAGCATTTACCTTGTCGATTCTTCGTCCTTCAAGAGATAAAACTTCAAAACACCAATTTTCAATTTGAACAATATCACCCACCTCAGGCAAATAACCTAATTCAGACAAAATAAATCCACCAAGGGTATTAAATAAACCCCTTTCTTCTCCATTCAATTGCTTGATATCAAGACGTGATTTAAGCTCGTTGACGGGCATCAATCCATTCAGAACCCAAGTCCCATCTTCTTGAGAAGAAGCCCATGCATCTTCAACAGTCAATGGCCGCAACTCACCGGTAATCGCCTCTAGCAAATCTCTGGGGGTTAATAATCCCTGGACCACCCCATATTCATCCACCACAAAGACCATGCGTCCCGATTTGTCGCGAAGTTGCTCCAAAAGGGTCATGCCACTCAAAGTTTCAGGCACAAATGTGGCTGGGAGTGCATAGGCTTCCACCGGCGATGCGTCATCATTTGACAAGGAAACCAAGCGGGCCACACTGACAACGCCAATGACATCGTCTAAATTACCGCGGCAAACGGGATACCATGAATGCCCTTCTGCCCCCTCTTTCAGCCCTACTTGTGCCAAACACTCAGAACGGGTCATGCCGCCTTCAAACCACTGAATGTCCAGCCGAGGCACCATCAAGGAAGTCAGGGGCCGATCGTCTAAATGAAAAACATTTCGAACCATTTGATGCTCATGGGCTTCAATCAATCCAGCGTCTACGCCCTCCTCTAGGCTGGCGGTAATTTCTTCTTCTGTCACAGCACGATTACCGCGGTTATCAATGCGAAGGAGTTTCAGCACGGCATGGGTGGTGATCGAAAGCAACCCGACAAAAGGCCTTGCCACACTGGCCAACCAAGCCATAGGTCTAGAAACCAACCTGGCAACGGGCTCTGGATAAAGCTGGCCAATTCTTTTCGGCACAAGTTCGCCAAAAATAATGGTTGTGAAAGTAATGGCCGTTACAACCAACAAGGTTGCGGTGAAGCTTGCGGCGGATTCTGAAATACCCCAACTGATCAACCACATTGCGACACCAGCACTGAACGCGGCCTCTCCGACAATGCCATTCATGACACCAATTGAGGTGATGCCGACTTGAACGGTTGATAAGAACTGCGTGGGGTTCTCAAGTAATTTAAGTGCCGTTGCTGCACCTTTGTCCCCCGCCTCCTCCATCGCAGCCAGCCTTGCCTTTCGGCTAGAGGCCAGTGCCAATTCAGACATGGCGAAAACGCCATTGATCAAAGTTAGAAACACAATCAGTAAGAAATCCATGCCTCCATTGTGCCAAGGCCTGCGGCCGAAAGAAATAGCTGCCCTGTAATCTGTCCGAATATGGCAAAAAACATCCACAATTGGGTTTTGACTTAAGAATTTAAAATTTAATGTCCGTTTACTGGGTCGGTGATCTTCAAGGCTGCGACGAACCACTGGGTCATTTGTTGGAAGAGATTGGTTTTTCACCCAGTCGAGATCGCTTGTATGTGCTGGGAGATTTGGTCAATCGAGGGCCCTCCTCCTTGGCTGTGTTGAGGCGCTTGTTCAAAATGGGTGGCAGTGTTGAGTGCGTTTTGGGCAATCACGATTTACATCTTCTGGCGCTTGCCACAGGGGCACGCCAGCCCAGCCGGACCGATACGCTCAATGAAATTTTGAAAGCAACAGACAAACAAAGCTTGCTGGATTGGCTTCAGCATCAAGCTCTTGCCATTTTCAAAGAGGATGTTTTGATGGTTCATGCAGGCGTGTTGCCGCAATGGTCACTTAGCACCACCTTGGAATTGGCCAATGAAATTGAACAGGTTCTTCGCGGGCCCGATGCATCTGAATTTTTGATGAACATGTATGGCAACGAACCCGCCCAATGGCATCCTAGCTTAAAGGGTTTGGACCGACTGCGCTGCGCTCTGAACGCATTCACCCGACTGCGCTTTTGTTCCTTAACGGGCCATATGGAATTTAAAGTCAAAGAAAACAGTGCCAAGGCACCTGAAGGCTACATGCCATGGTTCGAAGTACCTGGTCGCCAAACCATGGGCACCAGAATCGCATTTGGACATTGGTCCACCCTAGGCGCAGTAAGTCGGACAGATATTTGGGCCATGGACACAGGCTGTGTTTGGGGTGGCTGCCTCACTGCCATTCAACGCGACTCGGTGAGTGAAAAACCGCGCAAAATTGAAATCAAATGCCCACCCTATCAAACACCTTTTTAAAACATAAGCCCTCAACATGGCTTACTTTTCAAGATGAAGCATTCCTTGGGCTTTGACCCCCTTGAAATACCTTGGACCGTCCAAAGTAAAGACTGGCCTGCCATTGCGCCACAGTCTCTCACGGCGGAACGTCTTCAATGGATCTTCCAAAATCCACCCAACTGGTCACCCGAAGTGAAGCGGGAACCCTCTTTTGGCCAGCGCGCTCCTCAAGCCGCAGCGGTCTTGGTACCCATCGTGATGAGGGGTGAAGATGGCCAAGATCCTCATCTTTTACTGACACAAAGAACGCAACATCTGTCTTCACATCCAGGTCAAATTGCGTTCCCAGGAGGCAAGGTAGACCCTGAAGATCAATCGGTCGAACACGCGGCTCTGCGCGAAGCATGGGAGGAAGTGGGACTCAAAGCTGAGTTTGTGCAAATTTTGGGCCAGCTTCCCAGTTATGTGACCGGCACCTCATTTCACGTCACACCAGTGGTTGCCTTGGTGTCACCTCAGCACACCATTACACCCAATACCAATGAGGTGGAATTCACCTTTGAAGTGCCTTTGTCGTTTCTGATGAATCCGAAAAACCACCGCCTGCACGAATGGGAAAAAGATGGCATGGTGCGACGTTGGTACTCAATGCCTTATCCAGCCAACCCTTCAGCCGAGAGCCACAGTCATTCAGACTACTTCATTTGGGGTGCGACCGCAGGCATGATTAGAAATTTTTATCAATTTTTATTGGCTGCTAATTCTTTATGATGCTGCTATGAGCTTTTTCTCAATTTTTTTGGCATTGGTCATTGAACAGGTAAGGCCATTGGGTTCCACACATTTTCTGCACCAGTGGTTGAGGCGCTGGGCAAACTGGGTGGCATCTCATGTGGATGGTGGCACAAGAAGCCAAGCTTGGATGGCCTGGGGCTTGCTGATTGGTGCTCCAGCTTTCCTGGCGGTTCTCATCCATTGGTGTTTGACTTTTTTCTTGGGCTGGTTTTTTGCAGTTGCATGGAATGTGGCCCTCCTGTATGTCACCCTAGGATTTAGACAATTCAGCCATCATTTCACTGGCATAAGAGATGCCCTCAACGATGGCGATGAACACAGGGCGCGCGAGCTATTGGCCAATTGGCAACAAATAGAAATCAAGGATCTGCCTCGCAATGAAATTGTGCGGCATGTCATTGAGCACTCCGTTTTGTCTGCGCATCGACATGTCTTTGGCGTGTTCTTTTGCTACGCCTTGCTCTCCATCATTGGCCTTGGGCCTGTGGGCGCTGTGGTTTACAGAATTGCAGAATTTGCCAAACGTTATTGGTCGCAGCCCGCAGCCCAATCCGAAATGACAGCAGCCGGTTTCGCCCACCAAGATGCCAGCAATTGGAGCAGCGACTCTTTGAAATTGGTTGCCCATGAGACTTGGCATGCGATAGATTGGCTACCTGCAAGAGCAACTGCGATGGGCTTTGCCATCATGGGCAGTTTCGAAGATGCCATGGACGGCTGGCGCAACCATGCAGAAAAGTTTCCTGATGACAACGACGGCGTTATTTTGGCGGCTACGGCAGGTGCAATCAATGTTCAATTGGGAGGCGCGGCACTGCAGCCAGACTTACCAGGCAGCAGCAGCACCCCAGGACGCACGCCAGAATTAGCTCACTTTGCTCAAGTCGTGGGTCTCGTATGGCGCACCGTTGTCATGTGGCTTGTGTTGGTCGCGTTGCTTTCCTTAGCCAATCTTCTGGGATAAAAGAATCTGCAGCTTTCGAGCAAATTACCAACGTTGTTGCCCAAGTTCTTCAAATAACTGCGCATAAATCCTGTGCCTTTTAAGGCTCACTTCACTCGATCGTAAATCGACAGCCTCGTCCTTTTGCAAAGCAGACAAGACACCGCAACCGGGCTCATGCAAATGCGTACAGTTGTAAAACTTGCAGTTTTGCACATGCTGTTTCAAGTCGAGCATGCAAGCCGCCAATTGATTTTGTGGAATGTGTTGCAGGCCAAATTCCTGAAAGCCGGGCGAATCGATGATAGCGGTTCTGGGCAATCCCGGGGTTGCAACATCGGCGCTGTTGTCAACCCAATAAAGTGAGGTGCTTGTGGTGGTGTGTTTACCCGAATTCAAAGCTTGAGAAATCTCAGCGGTCAGAGCACGCGCGTTGGGAACTAGGGCATTGACCAAGGTACTTTTGCCAGCACCAGATGGGCCTAAAATCAAAGTCGTCTTGCCTTCCATTTGAGCCATGAGTTCAATCAAAGATGGGTTAACACTCCGCGGACTTTTCAATTCGAGCGGCAGCACCACATACCCCATGTGACGGTACGCAGAAAGACGGCGCCAGGCCAGCTGAAATAGCTCACCCAGATCACTTTTGTTCATCACAATCAATGGCTTGATGTGCTCCGCTTCAGCTGCGATCAGTGCCCGAGACAATTGAGTTTCTGAAAACTCAGGTTCTGCCGCCAACAAAATTAAAACCTGATCTAAATTGGCTGCAAACGACTTGGTTCGAACCTCATCCCGCCTGTAAAAAAGATTTTTTCTTGTCAATACACTTTCAATAGTGCCCTCGTCTGCAGAAGCTTGCCATCTCACACCATCGCCAACCACCGACTGACTTTTTTTACCGCGTGGATGGCAAATGATGCGTGTTCCGTCGTCCAACTCGACCACACAATGTCTCCCATGTGTCGCT
Organism: Comamonadaceae bacterium; assembly: GCA_027488115.1. GTDB lineage: Bacteria > Pseudomonadota > Gammaproteobacteria > Burkholderiales > Burkholderiaceae_C > Limnohabitans_A. The sequence goes on from JAIYCG010000019.1 coordinate 34,276, forward strand.
ACCACCAAGCCGGTGTTCATGGCCTGTTGAGACGAAGCGTCCAAGGCCTGCGCGGCCTTGGTTTTGGTATGTGTGCGTTGGTTAAGCTTGCGCATGCTGCATGTGGGCTAATCTCAAACTGGCAGGAGGATGAGAGTAGTAAAACTTCACATACAAAGGGTCTGGTGTGAGTGTTGATGCATTGTCTTGGTACAACTTCAACAATGCGGAACTCAGGTCTGCCACGGGTGTTTGCGACACAGCATAGGCATCTGCTTCGTATTCTTGAACCCTAGAGCGCCATGAAGAAAGGGGTGCCAGTAAAAATGTGAAGACAGGCACCACCAACATGAACAACAAAAGCGCGACGGCCTCATTGCCACCGCTCAAATTCGGCATGACGCCCAAGCCGGTGTAGAACCAAATTTGCTGAGAGGCAAAACCCAACAATGCAAGCCCAATCAAACTGAACACAAAACTGGAGGCCATCATTTTGAGGATGTGCCGATGTTTGAAATGCCCCAACTCGTGCGCCAAAACAGCTTCCATTTCTGATGGTGTGAGTTGTTTGAGCAAGGTGTCAAAAAAAACCACCCGCTTGCTGGCACCAAAGCCCGTGAAAAATGCATTGGAGTGGGCTGACCTTTTGCTGCCGTCCATCACAAAAAAA
>JAIYCG010000038.1 GCA_027488115.1 Comamonadaceae bacterium
AAATTAAGCATTGCAGCCAACTGCCGCATGTGCTTGGTCGATGTTGAAAAAGCACCCAAGCCCATGCCAGCGTGTGCAACTCCTGTCACGCAGGGCATGATCGTGAGAACGAAGACAGACAAAGCCATCAAGGCCCAACAGTCTGTGATGGAGTTTTTGCTCATCAATCATCCCCTTGATTGCCCCATCTGCGATCAGGGCGGTGAGTGCCAGTTGCAAGACTTGGCCGTCGGTTATGGCGGCTCGGGTTCACGTTACGAAGAAGAAAAGCGGGTGGTGTTCCATAAAGATGTGGGCCCCCTCATCAGCATGCAAGAGATGAGCCGTTGCATTCACTGCACCCGCTGCGTTCGCTTTGGTCAAGAAGTGGCCGGTGTCATGGAGTTAGGCATGTCACACCGCGGTGAGCATGCAGAAATTGAAACCTTTGTGGGCCAATCGGTTGACTCAGAACTTTCAGGCAACATGATTGACATTTGCCCTGTAGGCGCCCTCACCAGCAAGCCATTCCGTTACAGCGCGCGGACATGGGAATTGTCACGTCGCAAATCTATCGCGCCGCACGACTCATCAGGCGCCAACTTGGTGGTCCAAGTTAAAAACAACGAAGTGCTTCGTGTGGTGCCTTTGGAAAACGAAGACGTCAACGAGTGCTGGATTGCCGACCGCGATCGTTTCTCTTACGAAGCCTTGAACAGTGCAGACCGGCTGCGCGCGCCCATGATCAAACAAGGTGGCGAGTGGAAAGAAGTCGATTGGCAAACCGCTTTGGAATATGTGGCCAACGGTTTGAATCAAATTAGCAAAGACCATGGTGCCAACAGCATCGGCGCTTTGGTTAGCCCCCACAGTACGCTCGAAGAATTGCACTTGGCCAGCACACTGGTTCGCTCTTTGGGGTCTGACAACATTGACTACCGTTTGCGAAATGCTGAGTTTGTGAAAGCAGAAGGCGTGCGCTATTTGGGTACTTCCATTGCCAGCCTCACAAAACTCCAGCGCGTGTTGGTTGTAGGCAGCAACTTGCGCAAAGACCATCCGCTGTTTGCTCAGCGCATTCGTCAAGCACAACGCAATGGTGCACAAGTCAACGCCATTACCTCCAGAGCTTTGCTCAATGCCGCCGACGCCTGGGCCATGCCTGTCAAGCAGGCTGATGTGCAAGAAGCCAGCGCATGGGCACAAAGTTTGGCCAATGTGGCATGGGTCATTGCGGCAGAAAAGGGTGTTGAAGCCCCGGCTCAAGGCCAAGCAACACCTGAGGCACAAGCTATCGCCAAATCACTTCTAGGTGGCGAGCGAAAAGCTGTTCTGTTGGGCAATGCTGCTGCACACCACGCCAATGCCTCTAGCTTGCTCAGCTTGGCCAAATGGATTGCTGACAACACTGACGCCAGTTATGGTTACCTCACCGAAGCTGCCAACACGGTGGGTGCACAGTGGGCTAAAGCGGAGCCTCAGACCGGTGGTTTGAATGCTGGACAAATGTTGGCAGGTGGTTTGAAAGCAGCATTGCTGCTGAACACTGAACCCGTTGAAGATTCTGCCGCTGGGACAAAAGCTGTTGCGGCATTAGCAGCCATGCAAATGGTCGTCACGCTCAGCCCCTTCAAAACCAACATGGCTTTCTCAGACGTCTTGTTGCCCATTGCGCCATTCACCGAAACTTCTGGCAGTTTCGTCAATGCTGAAGGACGTTTGCAAAGTTTCCACGCCGTGGTCAAACCCTTGGCCGAAACGCGTCCGGCATGGAAAGTATTGCGTGTGTTGGCCAATCTTTTGGGCTTGCCGCAGTTGGCCTTTGAAACATCTCAAGATGTGTTGAAACAAATCTCGGCAACCCCATTGAACTTGAGCAATGCTTGCGGCGCTGAAATTCGACTTGCTGGCACAGTCGACACACCCTGTGTGGCCGCTATTTACCAACTGGACAGTTTGGTACGTCGCGCACCTTCATTGCAACTCACAGCCGATGCTCGAAATGCGCTGGCCATTGCTGAAGGAGTCCCCGCATGATCGATGCCATTTACAACGCCGGCTTGAATGCCGTTGCTGAAAACTGGTGGGCCACGATGGCTTGGCCCGTCCTCTGGATTTTGATCAAAATTGTGTGTGTCATATTGCCACTTTTGTTGTCTGTGGCTTACCTCACTTTGTGGGAACGCAAACTGCTGGGTTTCATGCAGGTTCGCTTAGGTCCCAACCGCGTCGGCCCGTTTGGTTTGTTACAACCTTTTGCCGATGCCATCAAACTGCTCACCAAAGAACTGATCAACCCCTCGGCTGCTAGCCTTGGCTTGTTCCGTCTTGGCCCCATCATGGCCATCATGCCAGCCTTGGCCGCTTGGGTGGCCATCCCCTTTGGACCCGAAGTGGCGCTTACCAACATCAACGCAGGCTTGTTGTTGATCATGGCCATCACCTCCATTGAGGTCTACGGTGTGATCATTGCGGGCTGGGCCTCCAATTCCAAGTATGCTTTCTTGGGTGCCTTGCGCGCCTCTGCTCAAATGGTGAGCTATGAGATTGCCATGGGCTTTTGTTTCTTGGTGGTCATCATGGTCTCCGGCAGCATGAACCTCACTGAAATTGTGTTGGGCCAGGGAAAGGGCACGGCAGCCAGCATGGGCCTGAACTTCCTGTCATGGAATTGGTTGCCCTTGTTCCCCATCTTTATGGTTTACCTCATTTCGGGTGTGGCAGAGACCAATCGTCACCCGTTTGACGTGGTAGAAGGTGAAGCCGAAATTGTGGCAGGTCACATGGTGGAGTACTCAGGCATGGGTTTCGCCATCTTCTTCTTGGCCGAATACGCCAGCATGTGGTTGGTGTCCATCTTGGCGGTCATCATGTTCTTGGGTGGCTGGATGTCGCCCATTGACAGCGCATTTTTCAACTTCATACCGGGTTGGATTTGGTTGGGCATCAAAACTTTCTTGGTGGTGTCCATGTTCATCTGGATTCGCGCCACATTCCCGCGCTTTCGCTATGACCAAATCATCCGTTTGGGTTGGAAGATTTTTATACCAGTCACCTTGGTGTGGCTGCTCATTGTGGGCGCGTGGATGCACTCGCCTTGGAACATTTGGAACTAACCGGGTTAAGACATGTCTACTGTGGCTGTATCCAATTTTTCGCTCAAAGATTTCCTCAAAAGCTTCATGCTGTTTGAGTTGGTCAAAGGCATGGCCTTGACGGGGCGTTATGCTTTTCGTCGCAAGGTGACCTTGCAATTCCCTGAAGAGAAGACTCCTTTGTCACCTCGATTCAGAGGTTTACATGCGCTTCGCCGATATGAAAACGGTGAAGAGCGTTGCATCGCTTGCAAATTGTGCGAGGCAGTATGCCCAGCAATGGCCATCACCATTGAGTCAGATGTGCGTGCTGATGGCTCACGTCGCACCACCCGTTATGACATTGATTTGACAAAGTGCATCTTCTGCGGTTTCTGCGAAGAAAGTTGCCCCGTCGATTCCATCGTTGAAACTTCCATTCTGGAATACCACGGTGAGAAGCGCGGTGATTTGCACTACACCAAAGAAATGCTCTTGGCTGTAGGCGACCGTTACGAAAAAGACATTGCTGCATCCAAAGCGGCCGATGCCAAATACCGTTGATCGGTTGATTGACAAAAACTAACAAGCGACAACCCATGGACGTCAAAACTGGTTTCTTTTATCTCTTCTCGGTGGTGCTCTTGTTTGCAGCATTTCGAGTGGTGACTGCGCGCAATCCGGTTCATGCCGTTTTGTTTCTGATGTTGGCTTTCTCGCAAGCCTCTGGCTTGTGGTTGCTTTTGCAAGCCGAGTTCTTGGCCATGGTGCTGGTCTTGGTTTATTTAGGCGCGGTCATGGTGTTGTTCTTGTTTGTGGTCATGATGCTTGACATCAACTTAGATACCCTGCGAGAAGGCTTCTGGAAGCACTTTCCCTTGGCAGCATCTTTGGGTGCCTTGATTGCCCTAGAAATGGCTGCTGTGCTCATGAGTGGCTTTAGAACCTCTGAAGCGCCCAAAGTTGCACTGGCTGTGGGCCAACTTGGCCCTCAGATCTCCAACAGCAAAGCACTGGGTATATTGTTGTACACCGAATACCTCATGCCCATTCAAGTGGCAGCCGCTATCTTGTTGGTCGCCATGATTGCGGCCATTGCCCTCACGCTTCGTCAACGCAAAGACAGCAAAGCCATCAGTGCTTCAGATCAAATTCTTGTTCGATCAAAAGACCGCCTGGTTGTGGTCAAAATGGATGCAGTCCTTGTCGGGGCGGCTCCCCAAGCCCCTGAAGTAGCGCCAGAAGGCGAAGCCCCTAAGGAGACCAAATAATGACGCTGACACTCGGACACTATTTGTCACTGGGCGCCATGTTGTTTGCCCTGTCGGTCATCGGTATCTTTTTGAACCGGAAGAATTTGATTGTGTTGTTGATGGCCATTGAGTTAATGCTCTTGGCGGTCAATATGAATTTTGTGGCTTTTTCTCACTACTTGGGTGACATGCACGGACAAGTTTTCGTGTTTTTCATCTTGACAGTGGCTGCAGCCGAATCTGCCATCGGTTTGGCCATCTTGGTGCTTTTGTTCCGCAACATGAACAGCATCAATGTGGATGAACTTGATTCGCTCAAGGGTTAAGAGGTTAAAACAACATGAGCCAAACCCTCAACGCTTCTACGCTGCTTGCCGTCCCCATGGCCCCATTGGTCGGCGCAGCACTGGCCGGTATTTTCGGTACGCAATTCGGTGGCAATTGGATTGGACGCCGTCTCACTCACACACTCACTATTTTGGGTGTGCTCATTGCTTTCATTTTGTCCGCGTCCACACTGAAGAGCGTTGCCATGGATGGTGCGCGCTTCAATGAAACTCTCTACACCTGGATGACCGTAGGCGGCCTCAAAATGGAAGTGGGCTTCATGGTCGACGGTTTGACGGCCATGATGATGTGCGTCGTCACCTTTGTGTCGCTCATGGTGCATCTTTACACCATTGGTTACATGGAAGAGGACGAAGGCTACAACCGCTTTTTCGCCTACATCTCTTTGTTCACTTTCTCCATGCTGATGCTGGTGATGAGCAATAACATGCTCCAACTTTTCTTCGGTTGGGAAGCCGTAGGTTTGGTGTCCTATTTGCTAATTGGTTTTTGGTTCAACAAGCCAACCGCCATTTTTGCCAACATGAAAGCTTTCTTGGTCAACCGCGTGGGTGACTTCGGCTTTATCTTGGGCATTGGCCTCATTGCGGCTTACGCCGGCACGCTCAATTACACAGAAGCTTTTGCCAAAGCCAACGAGCTGAGTGCGATCACATTGCCGGGTACCTCTTGGATGTTGATCACTGTCATCTGCATCTGCTTGTTCATTGGGGCGATGGGCAAATCGGCCCAGTTTCCTTTGCACGTGTGGTTGCCCGATTCCATGGAGGGCCCAACACCTATTTCTGCATTGATTCATGCAGCAACCATGGTGACTGCCGGCATCTTCATGGTGGCACGCATGTCACCCTTGTTTGAGTTGTCTGAAACAGCTTTGAACTTCATCATGATCATTGGCGCCATCACTGCATTGTTCATGGGTTTCTTGGGCATTATTCAAAACGACATCAAGCGCGTTGTGGCTTACTCCACCTTGTCCCAATTGGGTTACATGACGGTGGCCTTGGGCGCCTCAGCCTATTCTGTGGCTGTGTTCCACCTCATGACCCACGCTTTCTTTAAAGCCTTGTTGTTCTTAGGTGCGGGCTCGGTCATCATGGGCATGCACCACAACCAAGACATTCGATACATGGGCGGCGTGCGCAAGTACATGCCCATTACTTGGGTTACGTCTTTGCTGGGTTCTTTGGCGCTCATTGGTACGCCTTTCTTCTCAGGCTTCTATTCCAAAGACAGCATCATTGAAGCGGTTCATGAAAGCCACTTGGCGGCTGCAGGATTTGCAAACTTTGCTGTTTTGGCGGGTGTGTTCGTCACAGCCTTCTACTCCTTCCGCATGTATTTCTTGGTGTTCCATGGCAAAGAACGCTATGACCAAAATCCAGAGGCACACCACGCTCACCATGACGAACATCACGATGACCATGGCCACGACAGCCATGCGCCTCATGAGTCGCCTTGGGTTGTAACGGTGCCCCTGATCTTGTTGGCCATTCCTTCAGTGGTCATCGGCTACATGACCATCAGCCCCATGCTGTTTGGTGAGTTTTTCAAAGACGCTATCTTTGTCGATGCCGAAAAACACCCCGTGTTGCATGAGTTGGCTGATGCCTTCCACGGCCCTGTGGCCATGGCATTGCACGCGGTCACCACAGCGCCTTTCTGGCTGGCTTTGGCCGGTGTGTTAACGGCTTGGTACATGTACCTGATCAATCCTGCAGTGCCTGCTGCCATTGGGCGTGCGCTACGTCCCTTGGTGGTCATTCTTGAAAACAAGTACTACATGGACTGGTTCAATGAAAACATACTGGCCCGCGGTGCTCGCGCCTTGGGAAATGGTCTTTGGAAAGTTGGCGATCGCACCTTGATCGATGGTTTGCTTGTCAATGGCTCCTGGAAGCTCGTGGGCATGGTGTCTCACTTAACCCGCAAATTGCAATCAGGCTATTTGTACCACTACGCCTTGGTGATGATCTTGGGTATCTTTTTGCTCATGACGTACTTCGTCTGGCTCAACAAATAAGGAAGTTAAAAATGGGATTGTTGAGCCTTGCCATTTGGACGCCCATCGCGTTCGGCATTGTTTTATTGGCCTTGGGACGTGACGAACAAGCACAATCGGTCCGCTGGTTGTCGCTGGTCGGCGCGGTGGTGAGTTTTTTGGTCACTTTGCCTTTGTATGCCGGTTTCAAACTAGATACTGCTGACATGCAGTTTGTCGAGAAAGCCTCTTGGATTGAGCGCTTTAACGTCAATTACCACTTGGGTGTTGACGGCATTTCTTTGTGGTTTGTCATCTTGACGGCCTTCATCAACGTCGTGGTTGTGATTGCGGGGTGGGAAGTCATTACCCGCAAAGTCAATCAATACATGGCCGCTTTCTTAATCCTTTCTGGGCTCATGATTGGCGTGTTCTCAGCCTTGGATGGCTTGTTGTTCTACGTGTTCTTTGAAGCCACGCTCATTCCCATGTACTTGATCATTGGTATCTGGGGCGGGCCCAACAAGATCTATGCGGCGTTCAAGTTCTTCTTGTACACCTTGCTTGGCTCCCTTTTGACATTGATTGCCCTGATTTTCTTGTACATCCAATCAGGTGGCAGTTTTGACATTGCAAGTTGGCATGAGCTGCCTTTGTCTGCCACTGCGCAAAACTTTTTGTTCTTTGCCTTCTTTGCGGCCTTTGCGGTCAAAGTGCCCATGTGGCCTGTTCACACTTGGTTGCCCGATGTGCACGTTGAAGCGCCTACCGGCGGCTCGGCTGTGCTGGCTGCCATCATGTTGAAGCTGGGTGCTTATGGTTTCTTGCGTTTCTCCATGCCGATTGCACCCGATGCAGCGCAAGAGTGGGGCACCTTCATGATCGTGTTGTCTTTGGTGGCTGTCATCTATGTAGGCTTGGTGGCCATGGTTCAGCAAGACATGAAAAAGCTGGTAGCGTATTCATCGGTGGCGCACATGGGCTTTGTGACTTTGGGCTTCTTCATCTTCAATCCGCTGGGTGTGTCGGGTGGTTTGGTGCAAATGATTGCTCACGGCTTTGTATCGGCGGGCATGTTCTTGTCTATTGGTGTGCTCTACGACCGAGTTCACTCTCGCGAAATTGCAAGTTATGGGGGTGTGGTCAACACCATGCCAAAGTTCGCTGCTTTCGCTTTGTTGTTCTCTATGGCCAACTGCGGTTTGCCAGGCACTGCAGGCTTTGTTGGCGAATGGATGGTTATCTTGGGTGCTGTCAAGTTTGACTTTGTGGTGGGCATGCTGGCCGCATCTGCTCTGATCTTTGGCGCAGCTTATACCTTGTGGATGTTCAAGCGTGTTTATTTGGGTCCTGTGACCAACGACGATGTCAAAGAGCTCACAGACATCAATGCGCGCGAGTTCGTTGTCATGGCTTTATTGGCCATTGCTGTGCTTTACATGGGCTTGTATCCCAAGCCATTCACCGATGTGATGGAAGTCTCTGTGGCCAATTTATTGGAGCACGTGGCAACTTCCAAATTGCCTTGATCGCTCATGGGCAGCTGAAATTTAAAGATAGAGAGAATAGACATGATTGATTCAACCAGCTGGATGACGGTGTACCCGGAAATCGTGTTGCTGGTCATGGCCTGCGTGATTGCGCTGGTAGACCTTCTGGTCACAAGCCCTAAGCGCACTGTGACTTATGCATTGACATTGTTTTCATTGGGTGGCGTGGCTTTGTTGCACGCTTTCTATGCAGATGCTGGTCACACGCTTTATGGCTTTGGTCGTTTGATTGTTTCTGACCCCATGGGCCACTGGCTCAAGTGTTTCGCCACCATTGCCGTCATGGTCACTTTGGTTTATGCCCGACCCTATGCGGGTGATCGTGACATGTTGCGTGGTGGTGAGCTTTTCAGCTTGGCTGTTTTTGCCTTGCTTGGTATGAGTGTCATGATCTCTGGTCAAAACTTTTTGGTTTTGTACCTCGGCCTTGAATTGCTCACTTTGTCCAGTTATGCCTTGGTGGCTTTGAGACGGGATAACGTGCAAGCCACCGAAGCGGCCATGAAGTACTTTGTGCTCGGGGCCATGGCTTCTGGCTTCTTGTTGTACGGCATGTCGATGCTCTATGGTGCAACAGGCTCTTTGGACCTGGCCACTGTTTTTAAAGTCATTGCCAGCGGTCAAGTAAAACACCAAGTGTTGGTGTTTGGATTGGTCTTCGTGGTGTCTGGTTTGGCATTCAAACTGGGTGTAGTGCCTTTCCACATGTGGGTACCCGACGTCTACCAAGGCGCGCCTACTGCAGCGACCCTCATGATTGCGGGCGCACCTAAGTTGGCCGCATTTGCCATCGCTATTCGCTTGTTGGTCGAAGGCTTGCTCCCCTTGGCCATTGACTGGCAACAGATGTTGGCCTTGTTGGCCATTGCTTCTTTGCTGGTCGGTAACTTGGCAGCCATTGCACAAACCAATCTCAAGCGCATGTTGGCCTACTCCACCATTGCACAAATGGGTTTTGTGCTGATTGGTTTGATGTCGGGTGTGGTCAGTGGCAATGCGGCCATGGGCGCCAACGCTTACAGTTCGGCCATGTTCTACGTTGTGGGCTATGTGCTCACTACATTGGCAAGCTTTGGCATCATCTTGCTGTTGGCCCGTCAAGGTTTTGAGAGCGAAGAAATTACCGATTTGGCTGGCCTCAACAACCGCAGTCCTTTGTATGCAGGTGTCATGGCCATTTGCATGTTCTCCTTGGCTGGTATTCCACCCATGGTGGGCTTCTATGCCAAGTTGTCCGTCTTGCAGGCCTTGGTCGCTTCGGGCCACACCGCCGATATTGCTTTGGCCGTGTTTGCGGTAGCCATGTCCTTGGTTGGTGCTTTCTACTATTTGCGCGTTGTCAAAGTGATGTACTTTGACGAAGCTGTAACGGCTACCACCGTCACTGCAGACGCAGATGTTCGCATTGTCTTGTCACTGAATGGTTTGTTGGTTCTGGTCTTGGGGATTGTGCCTGGTGCTTTGATGTCACTGTGCGCACGCTCAGTGACTCAAATGTTGGCCAATTGAGCATGACCCATCAGATGGACGCGCATCTGATTGAAACCAGGGTCAATGCTTCATGAAAGTTTTGAACCTTCAGTGTGCTGGCATGCACACATTCGAGGGCTGGTTTGGCTCTGAGGAAGATTACCAATCGCAACGTGACAGAGGCTTGGTAGCTTGCCCGATGTGTGCCAACACCGAAGTGCGCAAGTTGCCTTCGGCACCCCGCCTGAATTTGGGTGCTGTAGATCCGCGCCCATCCAAACCCACCGCGCGGGAAGAGCCATCCGCTTCTGGTTCCGGTTCATTGTCAACAGCTGTCAATTCACCCGTTGCACCCCCTGCAGAGGTCGTGGCTTCAAGTTTGTCGCAAGTTCACCCTGAAGCAGTAGAGATGGTTCAAGAGGCGTGGATGAAGATGGTTAAGCACGTCATTGCCAACACCGAAGATGTGGGCCAAAACTTTGCTGATGAAGCGCGCAAAATGCACTATGGTGAATCTGAAGAGCGTAATATTCGAGGCCAAGCTTCTATGGAAGAAACTCAAGATTTACTGGAAGAGGGCATTGAGGTGTTGCCCCTTCCTATGCCTGAATCGATCAAGAGTGGGCTTCAGTAAACAGTGCATTGAATCACTCAAACTAAGCGTCATACCAATCTTGCACTGCCGCCACATAGCGCTGCACACCTTCCGTCACACTGGCAGCATCCAGGGCGCCATATGACAAACGTTGGTAATTGGCCTCATGAGTTTGCGTCAATCCAAATGCAAAACCTGGAATAGTCGCCACTTTGAACTTCTCTGTCATGGCAAGGTTGAAGGCAATCGGCTCAACGCCTTCTTTGAAGCCAGGCAGTTTCATCAGCACATAAAACGCGCCTTGGGTTTTGGGAAATTGCACTAAGTCGCCCAAACCTTCTAAAGTTTTGTAGACCGTTTGGCGCACTTGACTCAGCGCAGCAAGCTTGGGCTCTACCCATGGCTTGCCTTTTTGCAGGGCCTGCAGTGCCAACAATTGAGAGGGCATGGGCGCACAAATCAAATTGGTGTCTTGTACTTTGTTCATGGCATCAAACAAGTCGGCTGGAAACACCACGTAGCCCACACGCCAACTGGCCATGCCGTAGTTTTTGGACATGGAAAAAAACGACAAGGTGTGCTTCATGGCACCCGGAATGCTGGCCGGCGAAAAGTGCTTCACACCTTCGTAAGTAAAGTACTCATAGGCTTCGTCACTGAAGTGGTAAAGGCCGCGCTGGGCACAAAGGGCATTGATGGCGCGCAGGGATGCTTCTGAGTAAACCGCCCCAGTGGGGTTGTTGGGGGAAACGGTCAGAATGGCTCGCGTGCGAGGTGTGATGGCCGCTGCCATGGCGTCAACATCGAGGCTGAAGTCGGCATGGGTCGGAACGGGCACAGGCACGCAGCCGCACATGCGAATGGCCATTTCTTGATTGAAATAAAACGGCATTGGCAAGATCAATTCATCGCCGGGGTCGGCTACGGCCAAGACCGAATTCAAAAAGGCCATGTTGCTGCCAGCCGTGACCATGAGCATGGCCTCTGACCCTAATTGAACATGGTTTTCTTGCGCCAGTTTGGCTTGAATGGCTTCGATCAAACCAGGATGTCCACTCACCCCTAGGTACTTGTGCAAACTGCCGTCGCCCATCATGCCAGGCAGGGCCGCAATGGCCTCAGCGGGTGGGCCGTAGTTCACCACGCCTTGACCCAATGAAATGGTGCCAGGATTGCGCCTGACCATGGCTGCAATAGTGGGGATGATGGGTGTTTCAACAGTTGCAAGGCGAAGATGAGGTCGAAGCATGGTGTCAGTGATAGAGATGGATAGGTTTGTTCAGGCAAAGGCGTACTTCGATTAAAGTACCGCCATCATGGACAATTTTGAAAATTGGGAATCTACGTTGTTGCTGAGCATTGAATTGCTGGCCACCTTGGCATTTGCATTGTCAGGGATTATGGAGGCAGCTCGCAAACGCATGGACATTGTGGGGGTCTGTGTGGTGGGTTTTTTGGCAGCTTTTGGTGGTGGAACTTTGCGTGATATTTTGCTCGATCAAAGGCCGTTCTTCTGGGTGGAAAACGAAATTGTCATGTGGGCCGTATTGGCCTTGTGCATTTTGTCCATCAGCTTCATGCGCCAAAAGCATTTTGAATTGACCGAAAAGACCATTCAGTGGCCCGATGCCCTGGGTTTGGGCTTGTTCACGGCCTCGGGCGTTGCGCAGTCTTTAGCTCTAGGATTGTCGCCTACAGTGGCCATTTTGATGGGTACCATCACTGGCATTTTTGGCGGTGTGCTCCGCGACATCGTGTGCAATGAAATTCCAGTCTCATTCAAAGACCATCGTCCCTATGCACTTTGTTCGTTTGCTGGGGGTCTGGTCTACATTTTGATGGCTGCCGCAGAAGCTGAACCCTGGTTTTGCATGACGGTGTGTGCCGTGTTGACAACGCTTTTCAGAATACTGGCAATCCTGAACAACTGGCTTTTGCCTGCTTGGCGCAAGGATTGATGGCTTTGCCGCGCCCCAAGTGCCAACGGGCAACAACATAAATTGAGGAATGGGTCCTCAAACGACAGCCTAGGGTTCTTGAGCGACTCGCTTAAAGTCATCAAGGCGCAATTCGAGCGCGACAGAAAACACCATGGTCGCCAAGACCAAACTCAGGACCATCAGAGACGCATTCATGTTCAAGACCTTCTGGCAAGAGGCAAATTCAAAAGCAAATTTTGAGGTTTGATTTTGAGAAGTTGCTGCGTGTCCATGGCCATGGCCAGATAAACGGGTTTTCCGGCTACTTCACTGAGCATGTCGCTCTGGTTGTCGAAACTCAAAACAAACAGGCAGAGCATACGCCTCTGTCTGTCTTCATCCACCACGTTGCCTGTGTACAAGTCGTTGAGGATGCCGCTGGCTTGAGCATCCAGTCCAACATGCCAAACCCAACGCTCGTCTTGAATTTCGCGGGCGGTTTCAATGCGTACACTGGCCGATGTGAAGTGTTGAACCCAGCGTTCTAGCACACGGCAAAATGCATCCATCGATTCTTGTCCCAAGTTGAGGCAAGCGACCATGTCAAAGCGCTCGCTGCGATCCCAGTAGGTGTCTTGGTTGCTGTCCTGAATCACGTCTAAGTCGACAGTGCGCAGGGGAATGCCGCCCTGTTTGAGCAATTCCCCCACGCTGCCAAAACCACTTTCAAGAGCGTGTCTTTCTACTGTCTCATGGTCTGCCGCCATGACCGAGCCATCGTCTAAGACAGACACTTTTTGAGTTCTAAACAGCAACTCCGCAGCCCTGGCTTCAATGGCGGTGCAATCGACGCCCAGCACATGTTGAACCAGTACTTGTGTGATTTGATTGACCAACACCGGGGGGACATCGACGCCATCGCCTTCGAACAAAGCCCAATAGCTGGCTTCTAGGGAGGGACGCGCCAAAATGCGATTGCGAAAACGCAACCAGACACTGATGTTTTCGGCTGCATCCCTGTCTTGAATGGCACTCAAGGCTTCTGCGTTTAACTCAAGACGAGGCTCTTGAAGCAAGCGCTCGTGAATCTCAATTTCTTTGGCACAGGAAGATTCAATGGGTGCAAGTTCTGGACGAAGCAACAGGACCCTTAAAAAATCATCAGTCACGGTGAGATGACCGCGCGCATCTTTTTTCAATTGAGCATAGCCAGCATGTGGCCAAAGATTTTGCGCAGAATCACTCATCGTGAAGGGATGCTTTCGAAGCTTGTTGTTGAGTTAAACGGGTTTCTTGCCACGAGGAATGATGGCTGTGGTTTTTTGCACTGGACGCTCGGTGTCTACTGCAATGGTTTTTGGGGGTGAAGTGTCCTTTTTGGGTTTTTTGGACTCTTTGTTTGACTTTTGCTGACCTTTGGCCATGGTGACACCTTGGGGTTGTTAAGCGCCCAGTTTAAGCGAGCCACAATCAAGTCACAATCAGGCTTGAAAACAAAGCGTACAAGAGACTCACTTTCTCAGGGTTTGCCATGATAAATTTTCACATTTCGCCAGATGAATTGGAGTTGACCGCGGTTCGGTCACAAGGGCCTGGTGGTCAAAATGTGAACAAGGTCGCTAGCGCCATTCAATTGCGCTTTGATGTAACTGTCTCCAGCTTGCCCCCTGAAATGAAAGAACGTGTTTTGGCCATGCGCGATCATCGAATTAGCAAGGGGGGTGTGATCATCATCAAGTCACAGGAGCATCGCAGCCAAGACATGAACCGAATGGCAGCCATGCTGCGATTGCATGATTTGCTGGAGTTGGCTGCAAACATTCCCAAGACTCGCAAGGCCACCCGACCCACTCGCAGCTCTCAAAAGAAGCGTGTTGAAAGCAAGGTCAAGCATGGTCAGACCAAAGCTTTGCGCAGCAAGGCCAATTGGGATTGAGCGGGGTCTCCCTGATTGGTCTTAATCTTGGAACTAAGGCACAAGGTGCAGATGACGGTCGACCCAATCCAAGGCCTGTTCTAAAACCGCAGGGCCATCGGCTTGCAAGGGGTGGCGCTGCGGCAGGCTTCTGAGCCAGGTTAATTGGCGCTTGGCCAATTGACGCGTTGCAAAGACACCTCTGTCTCTCAAATCAGACATGGGTATGCTGCCTTCCAATGCCTCCCAGGCCTGCCTGTAGCCAACGCACCGCATGGCTGGCAAGTCAGCCGTCAAATCACCCCTTTGGCGAAGCGCCTTCATTTCATCTAAAAATCCATGGGCCAACATGTCATCGAAGCGCTGCTCAATGCGTTGGTGAAGCCACATCCGGTTGCTAGGCTCTAGGCTGATCAGTGGCACTTGGCTCCAACCCAATGCGGAGCCTTGGTGGCTTGAGGCTCTTGAAGAATTTTGGTGAAAACTGGACAAAGGTTTTCCAGAAATTCTGAAAACTTCGATGGCTCTAGATATTCTTTGGCTGTCAGCGGGAGCCAAGCGCAGCGCCGTCTCAGGATCGAGCATTTGCAATTGGGCGTGCAGGGCAGGCCAACCTTTTTCTTGGGCCTCCGCTTGAATTTGAGATCGAACCTGAGGGTCGGCCCCAGGCATGTCGTTCAGTCCCTCCAACAAGGCTTTAAAATAGAGCATGGTGCCACCGACCAAAAGTGGCACTTTGCCACGGGCCTGAATGTCGGCAATACAAGTTTGGGCGTCGTGCGCAAATTCTGCGGCGCTGTAGGCGTTCAAGGGGTCTCGAATGTCGATGAGGTGATGCACCACTGCAGCCAATTCTTGTGCAGATGGTTTGGCGGTGCCAATGTCCATGCCGCGATAAACCAATGCAGAGTCGACACTGATGATTTCAGCGCCGCCTTGATTTTTTAAATGCGCTGCAATGGCCAGAGCCAAAGCAGTTTTGCCGCTGGCAGTAGGTCCTGCAATGGCCAGTGCAGTTGCTGTCATGGCGATGCCTGGGAGGGAAGGGGAAGTTTGCGCACGAAAAACCATCCGATCAATGCCAAGCAACTTGACCAGAGCAACAAACCTTCGGCCAAGGCCATGAGGGGGTTGGTCATGTGGGTGCCAATCCAAGTGCCCACCGCAAAAGCCACCAGCATCATTGAAAAACCATTGAGAGCAGAGGCTGTTCCAGCCATTTCAGGAAAAGGCGCAATGCATCCACTTTGACCACAGGGTTGGTGAATACCATGAGCAAGCAAAAAAATATTCACGGGCAACATGACGGCCAAAGCGCCAAACCATTCTTCGGAAACATACCAATGGGTCAAGGTAAAAAGCAGCAGTCCAGCGGAAAAACTGACAAAACTTGCAGCAGTCACGCACTGCTTGACACTGATGCGAAGCAATAACCAACGACAAATGAAGGTGCCGACGATGTAGGACATGGACATGGACAACATCCAGAGTCCATAAACGGTTTTGCTGAGCCCTAAGCTTTGTGTGAAGACAAAAGGAGAGGTTGCCAAAAATGTGAAAAGGCCGGCAAAAGATGCCGTTGAGAGCGCACTGTATGCTTGGAAGGTCGGGTTGGGAGCAATGCGCTTCAAAGCCATCAACAAGCTTTTGGTTTGGAGTGCTTGAGGATTGCGTTGTTTTAAACTTTCGTCAAAATAAAAATAGATCAACAGGCCTGTCAATACTGAAAACAAGACCAAGCTGCTCAAAGCCCAACGCCAGCCCAACCCATCGGTTAACAAGCCGCCCACTGGCACGCAGGTGCAGGCAATCAGGCCCAAGCCAGACAAGGCCTGTGACATCACTTTGGCGCCTTCGGTCGGCTCGTACAAATCGCGTACCACAGCGCGTGCCGCCATGACGCAGGCCCCCATGGCCACGCCTTGGAGTGTACGAGCTGCAATCAATGCTTCCATGTTGGGTGCCAATGCGCAGATGACCGCAGAAATTGCGTAAACACAAACGCCGCCCAATAAAACCGGCCTTCTTCCCCATTTGTCCGACAGAGGTCCCCAAAATAATTGGGATGTGCCAAATGCCAATAACAATGCGGTTAGGGTGAGTTGTGCCTGCACCATGCTGGCGTCAAAGCCCTGTGTCAATGCTGGCAATGCGGGCAGGTACAAATCGGTTGTCACGGGTTGCAAGCCCAGTAACAGCGCCAAAAGCAAGACGGTCATCGATTGACTGCGAGTGGGCTTCTTGGGCTCTGCAGTCAGCGCTATTTCTGTGTTTGACATCAACGGCCTCGTAAAAACAAGGCGTCTAATTCACGCATGCTGACTTGTCGCCAAGTGGGCCTGCCATGATTGCATTGATCTGACCGATCGGTGGCTTCCATTTGTCTGAGCAATGCGTTCATTTCATCCAATGTGAGTTTGCGATTGGCGCGCACTGCGCCATGGCACGCCATGGTGGCTAAGATTTCGTTTTGGGCACGTTGAACCACGGTAGCGGCATCGTGCTGGGCCAACTCGGCCAACACACTGCGAGCCAATTCCACGGCATCACCTTGTGCCAAGGAAGTGGGGACAGCACGAACGGCCAAAGTTTTGGCCGACAAAGCTGAAATCTCTAAACCCAACTGCGCTAGGACTTCCGTGCAACTCTCTGCCGTAGCAATTTCATGCGGTGTGGCAGCGAAGGCGCTTGGAATGAGCAAAGGTTGACTGCTAATTTGAGTGGTGTCGAGTTGTTGTTTGAGACGCTCATACACAATGCGTTCATGTGCTGCGTGCATGTCGACCACCACCAAGCCTTGGCTATTTTCTGCCAAAATGTAAACGCCTTGCAATTGGGCAATGGCTCGGCCAAGCGGCCACTCGTGTGTTTCTGGAGAAGGCTGGATCGTTGAAGGTGCTGAAGTTGATGCTTCTGCTGTTGAGGAAGCCCCGTTGCTAGAAAAATAGTTTGCTTGTTCTTCAACTTTGGGTGGTTCGCCCCACAATGCTTTCAGGTCTGACAGGGCTTGCGCTGAATCATCATTGCGCCTTTGAGTTTCGAATGACATGCCGCGTTGTGACCAACTGCGCTGCATTTGCGGTGCATTGGGACTTGGCGTAAGCCGCAGAGCATTTGAAGTGTTTGTATCTGCAGCAGCTTGTTCTAAAGCCTGAGAGCTTGAGATTGATTGCGCACGCGGTACCGCCAATGCGCTTTCAATGGCGTGCCGCATGGCTTGATGAACTTCACGGCTGTCGCGAAATCGAACTTCAATTTTCGTTGGATGAACATTGACATCCACTCGGGCGGGGTCCATCTGAAGATACAGGACATAAACGGGTTGGCGATGGCCATGCAGCACATCCTCATAGGCACTGCGAGCGCCGTGGGTGATGACTTTGTCGCGCACAAACCTTCCATTGACGTAGGCAAATTGCTGGTCAGCACGAGCCCTTGCTGCATCTGGTGTGCCAGCTCTGCCGCGAACATGAACAGGCCCAGATCTGAAGTCAATGTTGACGGAGGAGGTCACAAAGTCCTCGCCTAAAACATCGGCCAATCGCTGATTCCACCCCACTTCGCCAGGATGGCTTCGCCACTGCTCCAAAATTTTGCCTTCGTGCCAAACGGCAAAACTGACCTCTGGCCTAGCCAAGGCGTGACGTCTGACGGCTTCCATGCAGTGAGCCAGTTCGGTGTTCTCAGACTTTAAGAAATGACGGCGTGCGGGGGTTGAAAAGAAGAGCTCTTTCACTTCGACGGTTGTTCCAACCGCGCGAGCTGCTGGCCGAATTTCACCAGTTTGGCCTTCTAAAAGAAAGGCGCTTGGCGCACCTTCAACCCTCGACAGCAAACTCATCTCAGAGACTGAATTCATGGCTGCCAGTGCTTCACCTCGAAAGCCCATGGTGGCAACAGATTCCAAGTCTTCCAAGCTCACTATTTTGCTGGTGGCATGTCGCTTCAACGCAATAGGAAGTTGTGGTGCTGGGATGCCGCAGCCGTCGTCTTCAACGGCGATGAGCCGTATACCGCCACCGAGTAATCGCAGGGTAATCTGCTTAGCGCCGGCATCGAGGGCGTTGTCTAGCAACTCGCGCACCACAGAAGCGGGACGCTCAACCACTTCACCAGCGGCAATTTGGCTGATCAGAACATCAGGCAGTTCTCGAATGATGGGAGGGTGGTTGGGCTCAGTCATGCTCAAATTGTAGGTGCATGGGCCCCTTATTTTCTGATGATTGAGGGGTGTTTGAAGAAAGGGATAATCCAAGCATGGACTATTTAATGCAATTGATTGATTTTGTACTGCACGTTGACCGCTATTTGGAGATGTTCGTCGCCAATTACGGCGCTTGGGTTTACGTCTTGCTGTTTCTCATTGTGTTTGTAGAAACTGGCTTGGTCGTGATGCCCTTCTTGCCGGGCGACTCTCTTTTGTTTGTGGTGGGAACACTTTGTGGCACCGGCCTTCTCAGCCTGCCTTTGGCCATGACTTTGTTGCTGATCGCAGCGATAACGGGTGACCAGGTCAATTACCGAATTGGCCGCTACTTTGGACCCAAGGTCTTTCAATGGGAAAACTCGCGTTTTTTCAACCGAGCTGCTTTTGACAAAGCGCACAACTTTTACGAAACCTACGGCGGAATCACCATCGTTTTGGCGCGTTTCATGCCTTTTATTCGAACCTTTGTACCTTTCGTGGCCGGCGTTGCTGACATGAGCCCTGTCCGCTTTGTGGCTTTCAATGTGCTGGGTGGTTTGATTTGGGTTTGCGGTCTCACCACTGCGGGCTATCTGTTTGGCGAAACTGCCTTTGTCAAAGCGCACCTGAGTCAAATCATTTGGGCCATGATTTTGGTACCAGGCTTGGTCGCACTTTGGGGTGCTTGGCGAACTCAGAAAAAATCTTGAGCCGTATCTCAATTCAAGTTGATCGCTTGCGAGCCAGCGGGGGATTTCTCTCAAAATACTTTTGCAAGCCTTTGACCAAAGCGTCGGCAATGTCATTTTGGTACTGGACGTCTGACAGCTTGGCCTCCTCGTTGGGGTTGCTGATGAAAGCCGTCTCGACCAATACACTGGGAATGTCGGGTGCTTTTAAAACTGCGAAGCCTGCTTGCTCTACTTTGGGTTTGTGTAGTTTGCCGATGCTACCAATTTCACGCAACAGGGCGCCTCCCAAATTCAAGCTGTCTTTAATTTGGGCAGAGGTGCTCATGTCCAGCAAGGCTTGCTGAACCTGCGAGTCTTTCACGCCGAGGTTCATACCACCAATCAAATCGGCCTTGTTTTCTTGCGATGCCATCCACCGCGCTGCGCTGCTGGATGCGGCCCCATGACTGAGCGCAAAGACGCTGGCACCTTGTGCGTTGGGTGTGAAAAATGCATCGGCATGAACACTCACAAACAAATCAGCTTGGACCCTTCTTGCCTTTTGGACTCGGACATGCAGGGGGACAAAAAAGTCTGCGTCACGAGTGAGGTAGGCCCGCATGGGACTGCCCTTGACTTGCGTCACGTTGATCCGATCACGCAATTTGAGCGCAATTTGAAGCACCACATCTTTCTCTTTGGTGCCATTGGGTCCAATGGCGCCTGGATCTTCGCCGCCATGCCCAGGGTCGATGGCCACCACAATCAAGCGGTCAGTGGTGGGGGCTGAAGTTGCTGCGACTGGAGGACTGGCTGAGTTGCTGGGTGCAGGGGTTTGGATGGCGGAGTTGGAACCAGCACCAGCGCTGGAATTTGTATTTGCATTTTTGTTGAGCCAATCCGCAATCAAATCGGTGCTCTGTGTTCTTTCGGCAATCCAACTTTCTAAGGGGTCAATCGGCGCAGTAGGGTACAAGTCCAAGACCAATCGGTGTTGATAATTGCCAACAGGAGTGAGGGCAAAGACTTGGGGTTGAACAGGCTGTTTCAAGTCAAATACCATGCGAACAACACCAGGACTGTTTTGCGCAACGCGAACGCCCGTGATGTTTGGATCTTCAGGCTTAATTTTTCCAACCCATTCTTTCACGGCAGGGTTGAGTTCCAAGCCCTCAATGTCGATGGCCAATCTAGGCGGCGACGGAACGAAGGTGTACTTGGTCTTAAGAGCCACATCCGACTCTAAGGTCACCCGCGAATAGTCTTTGGCGGGCCACACCCGAACTGCCAACAAACTTGCGCCGCGGCTGATATCTGCCCATCCAAGCATCAAGGCAAGTCCCGATGCTTTGAGCCATTCACGGCGTTTTATTTGCATGACCTGTTGTGAACTTGGGAACTGTCGATGGTGAATCTTGCATGCCGTGCAAAATTTTCAGACCTCGGGGTGAATAGGCGGCAACTTCGACTTGGCGGCCTTCGAGTTCGTTGACAGTGATCTTCAATTTCAAATCGGGGAGAGGCAACATGCCAAGGGCTTGCTTGGGCCACTCGGCAATCTTCAGGCTCTGACTTGCAAACACGTCACGAAAGCCTGCTTCTTCAAATTCTTCAGGGTCGTTGAAGCGATAGAAATCAAAGTGCCAAACAGGGGTCATGGCCTTGCTGTTTAAATCGATGGCTTCATGGGGTTCGACCACAGCATAGGTTGGGCTTTTGATGCGCCCCTTGACGCCCAAGGCTTGCAGCAAATGTCTGACA
This sequence comes from Comamonadaceae bacterium, assembly GCA_027488115.1. GTDB lineage: Bacteria > Pseudomonadota > Gammaproteobacteria > Burkholderiales > Burkholderiaceae_C > Limnohabitans_A. The sequence continues at coordinate 20,703 of JAIYCG010000038.1, forward strand.
AAGGTGGTTTTGCCTGCGCCCAAATCGCCTTCAAGCTCGATGTACGAATCGAGCAAGTCAATTTGCAAGGCCATGCGCTGGGCAAACTCCCGAGTTTGGTCTTCTTCAGCCCACAGCCAATTGCCTGTGCCAGTTGGCTCAGGAGTTTCTACAATCGCATGGTGAACACCACTCATCATTCTCTTTCAATCAATACCGCAAACTTGGATGTTGCGGCCTTGTGGGCTGACATGCAAAAAGCCGCGCTGGCATTGGGATTTTCTCAAATTGGCGTGACAGGCGTCAATTTGTCGGAAGCAGAGCCGGGATTAGAGGCCTGGCTTTCAGCAGGATTTCACGGCAGCATGAACTATATGGCAAGTCATGGCTTGAAGCGTGCCAGACCTGCAGAATTGGTACCAGGCACCATCAGTGTGATCACGGTACGCATGGATTATTTGCCGCTTAATGTGCCCGAAATTTCTTCTGAAAGTGAGGCCAAGGCCCTCACGCAGCCCTTGAGCGGCGTTGTGTCTGTTTATGCCAGGGGCCGTGATTACCACAAAGTATTGCGCAATCGGTTGCAAAAACTGCAAGCTCAAATGGCTGATTGGGTGGGACCCTTTGGTTACAGAGTCTTTACCGACTCTGCGCCTGTGATGGAAGCTGAGTTGGCTGTTAGAAGTGGCCAAGGCTGGCGCGGCAAAAATACATTGGTGTTGCAGCGAGACGCAGGGTCATTTTTCTTTTTGGGTGAAATCTTCATTGACTTTGCACTGCCTGAAACTGAATCTCTCACATCGCATTGCGGTACGTGTTCTGCCTGTCTGGATCTTTGCCCCACCCAAGCCATTGTTGCGCCCTATCAGCTAGATGCGCGTCGCTGTATTTCCTATTTAACCATTGAGCATGCGGGTGAAATTCCCCATGCGTTGCGCCCCCTGATAGGCAACAGAATTTATGGCTGCGATGATTGCCAGTGGGCTTGTCCTTGGAACAAGTATGCAAAGCGCAGCCCTTTGCCCGACTTCAATGCCCGAGAGGCTCTGACCAGCCCTCAACTTGTTGATTTGCTTGATTGGGACGAGCCACAATTTTTAAAGATGACAGAGGGTAGTGCCATTCGCCGAATAGGGCATGCAAGGTGGATTCGCAATGTGGCATTGGCAGCAGGCAATGCATTGGCGACCATCGACCCAATTTCAGCCAACGAAAGGTTTTCATTGCGTGAGGCGTTGTCCAAATGGCGGCACCATGCCGATCCCGTGGTTCGAGAGCAAATCGAATGGTCTTTAGCACAGGGCGCCTAAAACTTGAGATCGACCAAGACGCCTAAAGCAAATGGCAGGCTGAGCACGCCCAGCAAGGTTGACGCCGTTACCAGGCCCGCCACATAGGCCCCGTTGTAGCCCATGCGGGCTGCCAACACGTAGCAAGTCGATGCGGTGGGCAGCGCAGAAAAAATCATCAACACGGTACTTTGGAGCGAGTTCAGCTCAAACAGTTGAGCCAATACCCAAGCCACGCAAGGCAGGATCAAGTGCTTCAAGGTCAGCACCAAAGTGCCTAAGAGTTTGCCCGTCTGAAGGGCCTTGATTTCCATGCCAGCCCCAGCCGACATGAGGCCAAGTGCCAAAGAAGCGGCACCGATGCGGGACAAGCTGGGGTCTAAAACCCCAGGAATTCTGAAGCCTGCGAGGTTGAAAGCAAGGCCACCTGCGGTTGCCAAAATGAGGGGATTGCGAATGAGTTCTTTGGCAAAACCCGAGTCGCCTTGCCGCGCCATAGGCCAGACCGCACCCACATTGAACATGGGTACACAAAACCCAATGAGCACTGAAATAAGCAGCAAGCCTTCGGCACCCGTCAAACGTTCAACCAAAGCCAAAGCGATGAAGGAGTTAAATCTAAATCCGACTTGTGCACTGGCAGCATGGTCACGGCGATTGATCTTGGGGCCAATCCAAGGCCAATAGGGCAAGCTGTAGCTGAGTGCAATGCCAGACAAGCCCATGCAGATGCCTGACAACAAAAAGTTGGAGGTGGCTTGGATGTCCAGCGGGCTTTTGGCAATCGAGTGGAAAAGCAAAACTGGAAACAAGAAGTAGTAAACCAACAGCTCGGCTTGTTGCCAAACGGCGCGGTTCAACCCTGTGTAACGGCACAAAAAGTAACCACACAAAATAAGGGAAAAGTCGGGAAATAAAAGCTGAGCGTAATTCACCCCCGTAGCATAACGGCAGTCATTGAGGTTGTTGGCTTCATTCAAGCCTCGTTATTGCTTATGATGTTGAGAAGTTATTCATTGGAGAATCTATGAACAGTCGTTTCAGTCGCCTTGCTACAGCAGCCTTGCTGGTGATCAGTGCCTCTTCTGGCTCGGTGTGGGCTCAAAATTACCCTAACAAAGTGATCAAATTGCAGGTGCCATTTGCACCCGGCGGGACCACAGACATTGTGGCTCGAGTCATTGCTGAGCCTTTGGGTAAAGCCTTAGGACAGTCGGTCATTGTAGAAAACAAAGCGGGCGGCGGCGGTGTCGTAGGCGCCCAAGAAACAGTTCGATCTGCTCCAGATGGTTACTCTTTAGGCATGGCCACTGTTTCCACAACGGCAGCCAATCCAGCCATCAACCCCAAAAATCCTTACAACCCGATCACAGATTTCACGCCCATCATTAACATTGCTGCAACACCCAACGTGATTGCCGTGCACCCCAGTTTCCCAGCCCGCAATTACAAAGAATTTTTGGCTGAGGTGAAGAAAAATCCCGGCAAATACTCTTACTCATCTTCGGGTACCGGAGGCATTGGACATTTGCAAACAGAACTTTGGAAAAGCCTGGCTGGTGTTTTCATGACCCACATTCCTTACCGTGGTGCGGGACCTGCCTTGAATGACACTGTTGCGGGTCAAGTTCCAATTATTTTTGACAACTTGCCATCTGCTTTGCCATTTATTCAAACTGGCAAACTGATTCCCATTGTGGTCGCAGCACCACAGCGTTTATCCCAATTGCCCAATGTGCCTACCTTCAAAGAAGTTGGCTTGGAGCCTGTCAATCGCATGGCCTATTACGGTATCTTAGGCCCTAAGAATTTGCCCAAAGAAGTGATTGACAAAGTCAGCGGCGGTGTCAAAAAAGCCTTAGAAGATCCCGCTGTTCGCAAGCGCATCGAAGACACAGGCTCCTTGATCATTGCCAACACACCCGAGCAATTTGCAGCCCAAATCAAGGCTGAATTTGAAGTCTACAAAAATGTTGTGGACACTCAAAAACTCAGACTCGATTGATGTCAGCAAGCAGCCAAGCCGCCATCGACCGCTTTGTTGATGCGGTTTGGCTAGAAGACGGCTTGTCGGCCAATACCTTGGCCGCCTACCGGCGAGACTTACAGGCCTTGGCCGATTGGCTAGAAGCCTCAGAGCACATGTCATTAGACAGTGCGCAAGAGGCGCACTTGCAGGCTTATTTTGCGGCTCGGCACAGCTTGTCCAAGGCCACTTCAGCCAATCGCAGGTTAACGGTGTTCAAACGTTACTACCGTTGGGCTTTGCGTGAGCGAATCGTCCTGATCGATCCAACACTCAGAATGCTGGCCGCCAAGCAAGCTTTGCGTGTGCCCAAAACATTGTCTGAAGATCAGGTCGATGCCTTGCTGTCTGCGCCAGATGAGAACTCAAGCTTAGGTCTGCGTGACAAAGCCATGCTTGAACTTCTTTATGCCAGCGGTTTGCGTGTGTCGGAGTTGGTCAAACTCAAAACATTGCATGTCTCATTGAATGAAGGCGTTCTCAGAATCATGGGCAAAGGCAGCAAAGAGAGGCTTGTGCCATTTGGTGATGTGGCACGTGACAGTTTGCTTAACTACATGCAGAACGCTCGGGGTGCTTTGCTAGGCGCTAAGCAAACTCAAGACTTGTTTGTGACGGCCAGTGGACCCAAGGCGGGGACCGCCATGTCGCGCATTATGTTTTGGAGCTTGATTAAAAAATATGCTCTGTTGGCTGGTATCACCGCCCCTTTGTCACCGCATACATTGCGTCATGCGTTTGCAACGCATTTACTCAACCACGGGGCTGACTTGCGATCGGTGCAGGTGCTGTTAGGACATGCCGATATTTCCACCACCACCATCTACACCCACGTGGCCAGAGAGCGTTTGAAGAATTTGCACGCGCAGCATCATCCGCGTGGCTAGTTGGCTTTCAAAGTCGAGTTGATCTGCATGTTGAGCTGACTCGTTTGGGTTCACAAACCATGCGCCGACAAGTAATTCAATTCGTCTTCCTCAAAGCCAGCCAAGCGTCTGGCTTCTAGGTTGTAAGGCGACTTTAATTTGGGTGCATCGTATTGTTGAATCAGTTCGCGGTAGGTGTTGACAGGGTCAATGCCCCGCGCCAAACAAATGTAACGGTACCAACGATTACCGGTCGCTACGTGGCCAATCTCGTCTTTCAGAATGATGTCCATCATGCGTCCTGCCACATGATCGCCTGCGCTGATAAGTTTGCTTTTGACCCCTGGCGAAGCGTCTAGGCCACGAGCTTCCATGGTTCTTGGGACCAAGCCAATGCGGGCCAAAATATCACCCCGAGTTCGCTCTGCCATGTTCCACAATGAGTTGTGGGCCGGGAAGTCACCGTAGTCAAAACCCATGCCAATCAAATGTTGTTGGATGAGTAAAAAGTGTTTGGCCTCTTCTTTGGCAATGCCTACCCAATCGCGGTAGAAGTCTTCCGGCATGCCTGGAAAACGCCAAACCACATCCAAGGCCAAGTCGATGGCATTGAGTTCAATGTGTGCGATGGCGTGTAAAAGCAATGCACGGCCTTCAGGAGAGGTCAGCGGTTTTGACTTCAAAGATGTGTGTGCCACCAAATCGGGCTTGGCTGGTCGACCCGGTATGCCACCAGGATCGGGCACGATGGCAGCCGGATCGATAGGCAGGTCAAACGAAAGCGCCAATGTCAATTCGGCTTTTTGAACCGCATTTTGAGCCAGCAATGGGCCTAAGACAGCTTCTCGCAAGGCTTGCTTCAAAGGGGCTTCTAAAAATTTGACCATCTCCTATTTTAGGCTTGCCTACAATGGAGGGTATTTGACGCGGTTCAGGAGAAAACAAAATGGCCATTTATTCTTTGGACAACAAGTTGCCACTGCTTGCTGACGGCGCTTGGGTGGCGGACAGCGCTCAAGTCATGGGCGCCGTCGAGTTGGGCGTGAATGTCAGTGTGTGGTTTGGCGCTGTGATTCGTGGCGATACCGAAACGATTGTCATTGGAGAAGGCTCTAACGTGCAAGACTGCTGCGTGTTGCATGCCGATGTGGGCAAACCCCTGACTGTGGGCAAACACGTGACGGTGGGCCATCAAGTCATGTTGCATGGGTGCACCATTGGCGATGAATCCCTCATTGGCATTGGCGCTGTGGTGTTGAACGGCGTCAAGATTGGCAAAAATTGCTTGGTGGGCGCAGGCTCTTTGGTAACGGAGGGCAAAGAGTTTCCCGATGGTTCCATGATCATGGGTTCGCCAGCCAAAGTGGTGCGCGAACTGACGCCAGAACAAATTCAAGGCTTGCGCAACTCGGCCAAACATTACATCAAAAACGCACAACGTTTCCAATCAGGTTTGAAAAAAATTGTCTGAACTCCATAAATTTTTATTTGATGGCCTGCCCGTTCGAGGTGCCATTGTTCGCTTAACAGATGCATGGCAAGAGATTCTCAAGCGCCGAGCTGCCAACAACGAAACTGGCGCTTACCCAGGGCCTGTGACAGAGTTGTTGGGACAGATGTCAGCAGCGGCGGTGCTGATGCAAGCCAACATCAAGTTCAACGGTGCATTGGTTTTGCAGGTGTTTGGCGATGGCCCTGTTAAATTGGCCGTGGTGGAAGTGCAACCCGACTTTGGTGTTCGCGCCACCGCCACAATTCAAGGTGAGGTGGCCTCAGCTGCCAGCCTGAGCACCATGGTGAATCAAAACAACGAAGGCCGGTGTGCCATCACTTTGGATCCTTTAGATCGGTTGCCAGGGCAGCAACCCTATCAAGGCGTGGTTCCTTTGTTTGGTGACCACAAAGAAAAGTTGGAAAAACTAAGTGAAGTGCTTGAGCACTACATGCTTCAGTCAGAGCAACTCGATACCACTTTGGTCTTGGCGGCCAACATGGATGTGGCCGCTGGTGTGTTGATTCAACGTTTGCCTTTGGATGGCGTTGGTAACTTGGCTGGCAAGTACGACTCGGTAGAGCGAGAGGCTGCATTGGGCCAAAGCGAAGATTACAACCGCATCTCTATTTTGGCCAAAAGTTTGAAGGCCGAAGAGTTATTGGGTCTCGATATTGAAACGGTGTTGCACCGTTTGTTCTGGGAAGAACCCTTGTTGCGCTTTGAGCCCCTGGTAGGAGAAACAGGCCCCAAGTTTCACTGCAGTTGCAGCCGCGAACGCGTGGGGCGCATGATAAAAAGTCTCGGTGTGGAAGAGGTCGAGAGCATTTTGTCAGAGCGTGACTACATTGAAGTCGGTTGCGAATTTTGTGGCAAGCAGTACCATTTTGATCCCGTTGATGCTGCCAGTTTGTTTACGCACCCCGAAGTCACGCCACCTACCCAGCCCTCAGTTCACTGAGTCATCAGTCAACTGCACGATGACTTCAATGAGCCCTCAGTGAGCTGCACTATGACTTCAATGAGCCATCCGGCTTGAGCAAGTCGCTAAATAGTTTGTGTTCGCATTCAGCGTCACTGCAAAGATCACAGCGCCAGGCCGTTTTGCCTTTGTTTAAACCGTATTGGCCGGTATTTCTTTGTGATTGAAGTGACTTGAAGGCGGTCAAGTGTTGTCCCAGATCAGCGTTGGCAGCACCCACACTCTCTTGGATGGCCATGAGCGCAGCAGACAAGCGGGCTTCTGATCGACCATAAATCACTTGAAATGGAAGCTTGGCGACTTGCAAAGCTTGGCGCAGCAGCGTGTCGACAGGTTCGCGCACATGCTCGCCATCACGCTGCAAGCCATCTGCAACCCAATCCAGGTCAAGGCCCATCAAGAGGGTTAAATCAAATGCCGCTTGATGAATCAAGGCTTGTTGGTAAAGCCCCTTGTCTTGAAAAATGTAGTCACTGTAAACGGCGGTCATTAACGGACTGGTATCGGCAATCACCCAGCCCCTGGCAATAGAGAAAATTTTCTCAGCTTGTGCTTTTGCAATGTCGGCTTGTTCGTGAGCCTCTGGCGTTCTGCCATTCACATCGCACCATTCACGAAGTATTTCAGGCACGGCGACGGCATTCAAGCCCAGCGACTGAAGGGCTTGTGCAATGTCGATGCTCAAACTTGTTTTGCCAGTGCTTTCAGCGCCCAGTATGGCAATGCGAACCACTTGATCAGACATGTTTTTTTTGCCAAGCCTTCAGGCCCACATAACTGAGCACTGCGAAAAGTGCATAGAGCAAGGAAGTGAGCCAAAGAGATTTCACGATCATCAAGCCCACAGTGATGACATTGACAATCAGCCAAACCCACCAGTTTTCAATTTTCTTTTTGGCCAGTAAGTATTGAGCCAATAAACTCAATGCTGTGACCAAGCCGTCCCATATGGCCACATCGCTGTCTGTGAAGCGGTGCAGGAAAAATGAGAGCGAGGGCCATATCAACAGCGTTGCAACTGCAACTCTTTTGAGCTCTGCAGGCATGAGTTTAGATATGCTGAAAGCGACTGTCGTTTCTGTCATGCTCAACTGGGCATTGCGCTCGCCAAGCCGCCATTGTCGCCATCCCCAAAAGGAGGTCAAAATGAACATCACTTGCAGGGATGCTTCGCCATAAAGTTGGGTGTTCCAAAACACCACGCCATAAAGCGCTGAGCTGAGAATGGCCAAAGGCCAGCCCCAATGGATTTCTTTGATGTTGCAATAAACCATTGCCAACGACAGAACGAAGCCGGCCAACTCGACCGGTTCAATCATTTTTCGATCTGCACAAAAATTTCGTTGGCCTTGACCATGCCCAGTTCGTGGCGTGCGCGCTCTTCGACGGTGTTCAAGCCTTCTTTGAGGTCGTTGACCTCGGAATTAAGTTGGCCATTGATACGCTGGGCTTTTGCATTCAACTCGTTTTGTTCTTGAATTTTATGTTCCAACTCAATGACCGTGGGCACACTGCCTTTGCCCAGCCAAATCTGACCCTGCAGGATGAGCAGCAGGGCGATCAAGGCGGCTGGCAAAAGGCGCTTGTCCATGAGCATCAATTAGAGCTGTCCAAAAACTTAGCGCAAATTGTAAAACGCTGAACGACCGGGGTACTGTGCCACGTCGCCCAAGTCTTCCTCAATGCGCAGGAGTTGGTTGTACTTGGCCATGCGATCGCTGCGGCTCATAGAGCCAGTTTTGATTTGGCCCGCGTTCAAACCTACTGCGATGTCGGCAATGGTGGAATCTTCGGTCTCGCCAGATCGATGGCTGATGACGGCGGTATAACCAGCGCGCTTGGCCATTTCGATGGCGGCAAAGGTTTCAGTCAGGGTGCCAATTTGGTTGATTTTGATGAGGATCGAATTGGCAATGCCTTTGTCGATGCCTTCTTTCAAAATCTTGGTGTTGGTGACAAACAAGTCGTCGCCCACGATTTGAACTTTTTGACCCAAGCGGTCTGTGAGCAACTTCCAACCATCCCAGTCGCCTTCGGCCATGCCGTCTTCGATGCTGATGATGGGGTACTTGTCGACCCAAGTGGCTAACATGTCAATCCACTGCTCGCCGGTCAAAGACAGGCTTTCGCTTTCTAACTCGTACTTGCCGTCTTTGTAAAATTCGCTGGCAGCGCAATCTAAGCCGATGGCAATTTGCTCACCAGGGGTGTAGCCTGCGGCGCTGATAGCTTCCAAAATCATTTGAATCGCAGCTTCATGATTGGGCACGTTGGGTGCAAAACCGCCTTCGTCCCCCACGGCAATGCTCATCCCTTTGTCGTGGATGATTTTCTTCAATGCGTGGAATACTTCAGCACCATATCGAACGGCTTCGCGGAAACTAGGTGCGCCTACGGGAATGATCATCAACTCTTGCAAGTCGAGGTTGTTGTTGGCGTGAGCGCCGCCATTGATGACGTTCATCATGGGCACGGGCAATTGGCAAGCATTCATGCCACCGAAGTAGCGGTACAAAGGCAGGCCCGATTCTTCAGCCGCAGCGCGAGCGACAGCCATCGATACGGCCAACATGGCATTGGCGCCTAAGCGGCTTTTGTTGTCGGTGCCGTCTAAGTCGATCAAAGTTTTGTCGAGGAAAGACTGCTCAGAAGCGTCAAGGCCCAACACGGCTTCAGAAATTTCGGTGTTGATGTGATCAACCGCTTTCAATACGCCCTTGCCAAGGTAGCGGCTTTTGTCGCCATCGCGCAGTTCAATGGCTTCGCGGCTACCAGTGGAAGCGCCTGACGGCACTGCAGCTCGGCCCATCACACCAGACTCTAACAACACATCGCATTCAACGGTGGGGTTGCCGCGGCTGTCTAAGATTTCGCGGCCCACAATGTCAACAATCGCACTCATTATTTACTTCTCTCTGTCTAAATAAAAAATCATTCAATGCCCAAAGGCATCCTGCCATCCATCACTGAAAATTGTTTTCTAGGAACGGATTCTTTTTGGTCACGGCATCAAGTTCCAACAAAGTTTCTAGCAATGCTCTCATGTGTTGTAGTGGCACTGCGTTGGGCCCGTCCGACATGGCTTGTGCTGGATTGGGGTGTGTTTCCATGAACAAGCCCGCGACACCAACAGCCACTGCTGCCCGAGACAACACAGGCACCATTTCACGCATGCCGCCAGAACTGGTACCTTGGCCGCCTGGCAACTGAACGGAGTGGGTAGCATCAAACACCACGGGGGCACCCGTTTCGCGCATGATGGCCAAGCTGCGCATGTCGGACACCAAGTTGTTGTAACCAAAACTTGCGCCGCGCTCACAGGCCATGAAGCTGTCTTCTGACAGGCCTGCATCGCGCGCTGCCGCACGGGCTTTGTCAATCACATTTTTCATGTCATGAGGGGCCAAAAACTGGCCCTTCTTGATGTTGACTGGTTTTCCCGACTGGGCCACAGCGCGAATGAAGTCGGTTTGTCGACACAAGAAGGCGGGTGTCTGCAACACATCTACAACGGCAGCCACTGTGGCGATGTCAGCTTCGGTGTGCACATCCGTCAAAATGGGGACATGCAACTCGCGCTTGACCTTGGCCAAAATCTCTAGGCCTTTTTCCATACCCGGTCCACGGAAAGTGCTGCCTGAAGATCGGTTGGCTTTGTCATAGCTGCTTTTGAAAATGAAGGGAATACCTAAGGCGGAAGTGATTTCCTTCAGACTGCCCGCTGTGTCCATTTGCAACTGCTCTGATTCAATGACGCAGGGACCCGCAATCAAAAAGAAGGGCTGATCTAGGCCAACATTAAATCCGCAAAGTTTCATGGTGTTCCTTGTCTTGGTGCTTGTTTGTGTTTCTGATTCAAGCAACGGCTTTGAGCTGCTTGGCACCCAGCTGATGATCAACGGAAGCTTTGATGAAGGCATTGAACAAAGGGTGGCCATCCCAAGGTGTCGATTTGAATTCAGGGTGAAATTGCACACCTACAAACCAAGGATGAACGCTTGTTGGGAGTTCTACAATTTCAGTCAGTTGTTCGCGCTGTGTGAGCGCAGAAATAATCAAACCAGCTTGGCGCAAAGTGTCCAAATAATTCACATTGGCTTCATAGCGATGACGGTGCCGCTCAGTGACCACCGGGCCATAGATGTCATGCGCCAAAGTACCCGCAGACACATTGGAGCTCTGTGCACCCAATCGCATGGTGCCACCCAAATCGGATTGGGCATCTCGGACTTGAATGGTGCCGTCAGCATCTTTCCATTCGTTGATCAGCGCAATCACAGGGTAGGGTGTGTTGGGCTCAAACTCGGTGCTGTTGGCGTCTTTCATGTCTGCGACATGTCGCGCGTATTCAATGGTGGCCACTTGCATGCCTAAACAAATTCCCAGGTAAGGGACCTTGCCTTCGCGAGCAAAACGTGCTGTTTGGATTTTGCCCTCAATACCACGTTTGCCAAAACCGCCGGGCACCAAAATACCGTCAAACTTGGCAAGCTGAGCCACAGATTCTGGTGTGATGGTTTCAGAATCGATGTGTTCAATCTTGACGCGCACATGGTTGCGCATGCCTGCATGGCGCAAGGCTTCATTGACTGATTTGTAGCTGTCAGAAAGTTCGACATATTTGCCCACCATGGCAATGCTCACTTCGCCTTTTGGATGCTCGGTTTCGTACACCAAATCGTCCCAGCGCTTGAGGTTTGCGGGGGGTGTGTTAATGTGCAAACGGTCGCAAATGAGGCCGTCCAAACCTTGTTCGTGCAGAACACGAGGCACTTTGTAGATGGTGTCCACATCGGGCATGGAAATAACGCCCCAAGTTTGAACGTTGGTAAAGAGAGAAATTTTGTCTTTTTCGTCCTCAGGAATCATGCGATCAGCACGGCACAGCAAGGCATCGGGTTGAATCCCAATTTCGCGAAGCTTTTGCACGGTGTGCTGCGTAGGCTTGGTTTTGAGTTCGCCCGCTGCAGCAATCCAAGGCACATAGGTAAGGTGAACAAAGGCGGCATTGTTAGGGCCTAGGCGCAAGCTCAGTTGTCGCACAGCTTCCAAGAAGGGCAGCGACTCGATGTCACCCACGGTGCCACCAATTTCAACAATGGCGACATCAACAGCTTCGGGTGTGCCAAAGCCAGCGCCGCGCTTGATAAAGTCTTGAATTTCGTTGGTGATGTGCGGAATGACCTGAACAGTTTTGCCCAAGTAATCACCGCGACGCTCTTTTTCAAGCACGCTTTTGTAAATTTGGCCCGTGGTGAAGTTGTTGGCCTTCTTCATTCGGGTGTTGATGAATCGCTCGTAGTGGCCCAAATCAAGATCGGTCTCGGCACCATCGTCCGTGACAAACACCTCACCATGTTGAAACGGTGACATGGTGCCTGGGTCGACGTTGATGTACGGGTCCAGCTTGATGAGGGTGACTGAGAGGCCGCGCGATTCTAGGATCGCGGCGAGCGAGGCGGAGGCGATTCCCTTGCCTAGGGAAGACACCACACCACCGGTGACGAAGACGAATTTGGTCATGTCCAGGACGGGATGCTGAGCACCCGAGATATGGAAAACAAGATTATAAAGGTCTCCCGATCTGCTACATTGCCGAACATGGACGATTTGCACGGAAAACGCATTGTTTTAGGACTCACTGGGGGCATTGCCTGCTTCAAGGCTGCCGAACTGTGCCGTTCGCTTGTGAAAGCAGGCGCCAAAGTACAAGTGGTCATGACAGATGCCGCCGCGCAATTCATCACGCCCGTCACCATGCAAGCTCTGTCGGGACAGCCGGTTTACACCTCGCAATGGGATGCGCGCGAGGGAAACAACATGGCTCATATCAACTTAAGCCGTGAAGCTGATGCCATTTTGATTGCCCCTGCCAGTGCCGACTTCATGGCCAAACTGATCCATGGTAAGGCGGATGAACTTCTCAGCTTGATGTGCTTGGCACGTCCACTTCAAAATGTCCCTCTCATTTTGGCGCCTGCCATGAACCGAGAAATGTGGGCCCATCCAGCAACACAGCGCAACGTGGCTCAACTCAAAGCAGATGGTTCACATGTTCTAGATGTAGGACAAGGGGATCAAGCCTGTGGTGAAACAGGCGATGGCCGCATGCTGGAAGCTCATGAAATTTTGGAAGATTTGCTGTCGTTTTGGACGCCGAAGGTTTTTCAGGGTCAACATGTCTTGATCACAGCAGGACCGACCTTTGAAGCCATCGATCCTGTTCGCGGAATTACCAACCTTTCAAGTGGCAAGATGGGTTTTGCCATTGCCCGTGCAGCCCATCAAGCGGGCGCCAAAGTGACCTTGGTGGCAGGCCCTGTGAGTCTGCCAACACCGCGAGGTGTTCATCGAGTCAATGTGAGGTCGGCCTTGCAAATGAATGATGCTGTTCAAGCTATTGTCCATCAAGCTTCGGTCTTCATTGCAGCGGCAGCAGTTGCCGATTGGCGGCCAGCCTCTGCGGCTGACCAGAAGATTAAAAAAATTGGGTCTGGCGACTCTCCTAATTTGAGCTTCGTCGAAAACCCAGATATTTTGGCTACGGTCGCTGCATCGCCAAGGGCCCAAAAAGGCGATTTATTTTGCGTGGGTTTTGCCGCTGAGAGCCATAACTTGCTGGCACATGCCACAGCCAAGCGAGCTCGCAAAGGCGTCCCCTTGCTGGTAGGCAACATTGGCCCCAGTACATTTGGCCAAGACGACAATGCCTTGTTGTTGGTCGATGCAAATGGCGCTCACGACATACCGCGCAATACCAAAACAAAGCTGGCGCAAGACCTTGTGCAAGACATCGCCAAGCGACTTGGCAAACTCATACTTCCCTAAATTAACATGAACGTAGACGTCAAAATTCTGGACCCCCGAATGGCAGATCACTTGCCCGCCTACGCCACTCCTGGCAGTGCAGGCTTGGACTTGAGAGCTTGCTTGGATGCGTCTGTGACCTTGCAACCTAATGCCTGGCAATTGATTTCGACGGGATTGTCGGTCTATTTGAAAGATCCTGCTTACGCGGCCATGCTTTTGCCACGATCCGGTTTAGGCCACAAACATGGCATTGTCTTGGGTAATTTGGTGGGTTTGATTGACAGCGACTATCAGGGCCCGCTCATGGTCAGTTGTTGGAATCGCAGCCAAGAAGCTTTCACCATTCAACCCATGGAGCGGATTGCCCAAATGGTCATCGTGCCAGTGGTTCAAGCCAAATTCAATGTTGTGACGGAATTCGATGCAAGCAGTGAGCGTGGTGAAGGTGGCTACGGATCAACTGGCAAGCGCTAAGGAAGCCGCTTGAGGTCATTTCTAAAGCCAGCTTTTCAAAATAACAATCTGGTAAACCGCTAAGGTTCTGTTTTTGATCAGTGAAGCAAGCCGCCAGCAGAGCCAGGCGTGTCGCCAATCTCAATTTTGAAAAATCCTGTGCCACAAGTGCCCGCTTCTTGTTCTTGTGCTGTGGCCAAGCGAACTTGGTTCACCTTGAGACTGATGCGCAGGGCGATGCCTGACAAAGGGTGGTTTCCATCGAGCACAATGTGGTCGGGGTAAATTTCAGTGATGGTGTACAACACGTTGCGAGGCGCATCGGGGTTGCAGCCGTTAGGTAGCGCGTTGCCCTCAATGGTGAGGCCTTCTTCAATGTCATTGGGAAACAGCGCTTTAGGTTCTAAGAAAAGCAAATTTTCATCAAAATCGCCAAATGCATCTTCGGGCTCGAGGTGCAAATCGACTTTGGCGCCCACTGAGTGGCCCTGCAGCGCTTCTTCAATTTTGGGAAGCAAGTCATGACCGCCCAAGTAGAAAGCAACTGGCTCATCTAGCTCGTCTAAAACTTCGCCCAAAGTATCTTTGAGCGTCCAGGTCAGTTCGACCACACATTGAGAAGTAATATCCATCTGGGAATTGTCGCAGTTTTAAAATCGATTTTGAATTGAATGTGATGCAAAAAAACACACCCTTAAGCTTGTTGGCGAATTTGACGCCCGCCCAATTCATGAAACGCCACTGGCAGAAAAAGCCATTGCTCATTCGCCAGGCCATCCCGAACATGAAGCCTTTGATTGATCGAGCATCCTTGTTGGACATGGTCGAGAATGAAGACGTGGAGTCTCGCCTGATTGTTCGCCAAGGCGAGAAGTGGACTTTGAAAAAAGGCCCCTTGAATCGCAAAAGCTTACCGCCCCTGAAAAAACCGGATTGGACAGTCCTCATTCAAGGGGTTGACCTTCACAACGATGCGGTTCATTACTTGTTACAGCAATTCCGATTTGTACCAGACGCGCGACTTGATGATCTGATGATCAGTTATGCAACCGAAGGCGGCGGCGTGGGCCCGCACTTTGACAGTTACGATGTTTTTTTGTTGCAGGCTCAAGGTCAGCGGAAGTGGCGAATTGGGCGGCAGGAAAAGTTTGAATTGCAGGAAGGTGTGCCCCTTAAAATTTTGAAAACATTTAAACCTGAGGCGGAATTTTTGCTTAACCCAGGTGACATGCTCTATCTACCCCCTGGGTATGCACACGATGGCATCGCTGTAGGAGAATGCATGACCTACTCGATTGGCTTCAAAGTTCCTAGAAGTGCTGAACTTGCCAGCGAGTTGTTGATGGGTCTTTCTGAAGAGGTGGCTGAAAAAGCAGGCTCAAATCTTGATGTGATTTATCAAGATCCCACTCAAACGGCGGCTATTCAAGACGCTTCAATACCGGCTGCCCTGCAACAATTTGCAGCGCTATCAATTGCAAAAGCGCTCAAAGACCCTCAAATCTTGAATTGCTTGCTGGGGGAAACATTGACCGAACCAAAATCCAATGTCTGGTTCGACGCCCCTGATCAGGATGCTTTGACTGCGTTTACATGGCCGAGTGATGTTTATCTTGATCGAAGAACCAAGATGTTGTTTGACACCAAGCACATCTTCGTCAATGGAGAAAGTTTTCGTGCGGCAGGAAGAGATGCCAAGTTGCTAAAAAAGCTGGCAAATCAAAAGTCTTTGACTTTCAAAGAGACTAAAGGCCTGAGTGAAGACGCCGCTCAATTGATGCAAGCTTGGTGGGAAGAGGGGTGGTGGCACGCCACTTTCGCGGCCCAAGAGCTTGGCTCACAAGATTAAAGCTTATAATTTGAGGCTGAACAACAAGAGCTCGAGTGCTTGTTGTTCTGTCAACAGGGTTTCAACTAGCCTTGATGACAATTTCCCGGAAATTGTTTTTCACTAACTTTAAGGATAATAATCATGACCAAGTCCCTCGTTTTGGCTGCCGTGATCGCTGCTGCTGCTTTGGCTGCCTGCGGTAAAAAAGAAGAAGCTGCTCCTGCCCCCGCTCCAGCGCCAGCTGCTGCCCCCGCAGCTCCTGCAGCGCCTGCTGCTGATGCAAAACCAGCTGATGCTGCTGCACCTGCTGCTGCTGCCCCTGCAGCACCTGCTGCTCCAGCAGAAGCTCCTAAGAAGTAATTTTTAGCAGTCAAAAAAAACCCCGCTCTGCGGGGTTTTTTTTCGTTCTTCGCTTTTTGGATCCAAAGCGCTTTGAAATTTATTTGATTTCGTCTGCCAGAAGTTTGATGATTTTTTCCGCGTTGGCGGAGGTTTCTGGAATGCCATCAGCGCCTTGCACCAAAACGGTTGATACATCTCCCTTGCTGGTCACAGCAATGCGGTATTTGGCAAGTGTGGGGATGACTTTATCGCTGGTGAACAGCTTGGCAAAAAAGCCTGGTTCTTTGCCTATGGTGCCGGGTGGCGCGTATCGGACGAAGAACACACCTTGCGCTCGATCACGGTCTTCAACAGTGAAGCCAGTTCGATCAATGGCTACGCCAACTCTTCGCCAAGCGCGGTCAAAATCGTCTTTGATTTCGATCGCTGGCAAATTGTTTAGTTTGATGACCTTCACGTCTGCTGCTAACTCTAATTTTGAACTGGCCGCAGATGCAACAGAGGCGGTGACGCTTGTTCCGGTCGAATTTGCATTGGCAGAGAGGCCCTGACCCCCTAAGCGCATCATCAGACGACGCAAGAATTCAATTTCCAATTCTGCATCTGAAGCACGAGGAGACCAAACAGTGCTGTCTTTCAAAGGGCTGGTGTAAATTTCAGCCAGTCCTCGATGTGTGATGGTGATCTCTAAACCAGTGGCAGTTCTCTCAAGGCGAGTGCGAAAACGATCACGTTCGCCAGTCGAGTAAAGCGAATCAAATATTTTGCCAACTGATTTGCGAATAAGATCCTGGGGCAGCTTGGCGCGATTTTCAGCCCAGTCGGTTTCCATGATGCCCAACTCTGGCTGGTCAATGGTCAACACAAAGCCATTGTCTTTCCAGAACTCTCGCAGGGGTTCCCAGACAGAGTCTGCACTGCGTTGAATGGTCAAATACCTTTGTGAGCCATTGCGAACAATTCGTGCTTCACCCGCTTGGTTGGCAGCAGTACCCGCATCATTGCTTGGTCGAGCAACAGAACCAGCAGTGGCCGCAACAGCCAATGCGCTGTAGGAGCCAGCGACTTGATAGCGAGAGTCACGCCTCAATTGCGTGAGGTCTGGGGGTACCTCTAGAGTGGGTGCTTGACTCGCGCTCTTGTAATTTATTTTGCTTTCCTCTAAGACTGAGCAGCCTGTTAAAAAACAAGTAAGAGTTGCAGCACATGCCAATGCATTCAAATGACGGGCAGAAGGGGCAAATCGATTCACGGGTAGTCCTTAAATAAGTCCGCTGGCACGCAAGGCGGCTTCCACCACGGGTTGCTGAGATTTTGAAAGTTCGGTCATGGGTAGCCTTAATGTGCCGCCGCACAAACCCATGCGGGCCATGGCCCATTTCACGGGAATGGGATTGGCTTCTACAAATAAATTCTTGTGCATGGGCATTAATTTGAATTGAATTTCCATGGCTTTTTGAACGTTGCCCGCCATGGCTGCGACGCACAAATCATGCATCAAGCGGGGTGCTACATTGGCTGTGACGCTCACATTGCCTTTGCCACCGCAGAGCATCAGAGCCACTGCAGTAGGGTCATCCCCAGAATAAACTGCAAACTCTTTGGGCAAGTCACGGATAAGCCACTGAGCACGCTCAATGTTGCCAGTGGCTTCTTTGATACCTACAATGCCTGGTACTTGAGCCAGGCGCAGCACCGTTTCGTGCTGCATATCGGCCACAGAGCGGCCAGGCACGTTGTACAAAATGATGGGCAAATCGGGTACCGCTTCGGCAATGGCCTTGAAGTGCTGGTACATGCCTTCTTGCGTGGGCTTGTTGTAATAAGGAACCACTTGCAATTGGCAATCGGCACCCACACTCTTGGCAAATTTGGCAAGCTCAATGGCTTCAGATGTTGAGTTGGCGCCGCAACCTGCCATGATGGGAACTCGGCCTTTGGCTTGCTCGACTGAAACTCGAATGATTTCGCGGTGCTCATCTACATTCACGGTGGGTGACTCACCTGTGGTGCCGACTACGCCAATGCAATCGGTGCCTTCGGCAATGTGCCAATCGATCAGCTTACGAAGGCTGGCGTAATCGATCGAGTTGTCCTCCAGCATGGGAGTGACCAAAGCGGGAATGCTGCCAGTAATTGGTTGAAATGATTTCGTCATGGCGATTGAAGTGATCGGCAAATGAGCATTCTAACGACTGCTAAGGCAAAACTGACGGGGCTGCGCACTGACTTGGCGAACCGCTGCAATTCTTTGGATAAATTTGGCGGGCTGGTTCCAAAAACCATCTTCATAAGCGATGACCCGAAGCGCAGCAAATGTTGCAAGCAGCTCGCCGGGCTTGAGTAAGAAGTCTGGTCGCGAGGGTTTGCCAATTTTTTCGTGTCCCAGAGCAAAAGTCTCGTAAATCAAGAGCCCCTCAGGCGCCAGACTTTCCAAGATTCTTGGCATCAGCGGGCGCCACAAATAATTTGTGACCACGACCACATCAAAGGTTTGGCCCACCAGGGGCCATGGGCCGTCTTCAATGTCGGCCTCAACCACGTGGCCAAAGGCGGAGGCCTCTTTCAAGGCCTCGGCCGATCGGTCAACACCCGTGCATTGGTGCCCTAGGCCTTGAAAATAATGCATGTGACGGCCTGCACCACAAGCCAGATCCAAGATCTGACTTTGAGGTTTGGCCAAGTGCGACCATTGCTGCACCCAAAGGGAAGGGTCTTCTGTGCCGTGCATCTGTCAATCCTCCGAATGAATCACTTGATTTTGAAACCAATAGGCCCTGAATAATGCACGATTGTGAAGCCAATTTACTCAAGAACTGTAAATTTATCCAGTGGTTTGCTTGAATTCACACTACAATCTGCGCCCATGGCTACTACATCCTCTGCAAAATCATCTCCCGAATATGGTGAGGGCTCAATTCGAGTCCTGAAAGGCTTAGAGCCCGTCAAGCAAAGACCGGGCATGTACACCCGGACCGACAATCCCCTGCATGTGGTCCAAGAGGTTCTTGACAATGCCGCCGATGAGGCCCTAGCAGGTCATGGAAAAAAGATCAAAGTCACCCTGCATGCAGATGGTTCTGTCAGCATTGATGACGATGGCCGAGGCATTCCTTTTGGCTTGCATCCCGAGGAAAAAGCACCCGTCATCGAACTGGTCTTTACACGGCTGCACGCGGGTGGCAAGTTCGACAAGGGCAAGGGCGGTGCTTACAGTTTCTCTGGCGGCTTGCACGGCGTGGGCGTGAGCGTGACCAATGCCCTTGCTAAGCGTTTGGAGGCTACCAGCTACCGCGAAGGTCAAGCAGCAACACTTGCGTTCTCGGGAGGGGATGTGATTGAGCCGTTGGTGATGCGAAAAATCGGTGAAGGCGATCGCAAACAAGGCACGACTGTGCGTGTATGGCCCGATCCTAAGTATTTTGAATCGAGTGTCTTGCCCATGAGCGAGCTGACACATTTACTTCGCAGCAAAGCGGTGCTCATGCCGGGTGTCACGGTCACTTTGTTGAATGAAAAAACCAAAGACATTCAAACTTGGCAATACAAAGCAGGTTTGCGTGATTACCTCATGCAAACTTTGAATGGCGAACCGGTCATTCCCTTGTTTGAGGGTGAAGGTTTTGCCGATGGCAACAATGATAGTTTTGCTGAAGGCGAAGGTGCAAGTTGGGCTGTTGCTTTTACCGAAGACGGTCAACCCGTTCGTGAAAGTTATGTCAACTTAATTCCAACCACTGCTGGTGGTACCCACGACAGCGGTTTGCGAGATGGCTTGTTCACCGCTGTCAAGAGTTTCATTGAACTTCACAGCCTGCTGCCCAAGGGCGTGAAGCTGATGCCAGAAGACGTTTTCGCACGCGCCAGTTTTGTGTTGTCTGCCAAAGTACTTGATCCGCAATTTCAAGGTCAAATTAAAGAGCGCCTGAATTCGCGCGATGCTGTGCGTTTGGTTTCTGGCTTTGTGCGTCCTAGTTTGGAACTCTGGCTCAACGAGCACGTCGAGTACGGCAAAAAATTGGCCGATCTGGCCATTAAAGCGGCACAGCATCGCCAAAAAGCAGGTCAAAAAGTAGAGAAACGCAAGAGCTCGGGCGTGGCTGTTTTGCCGGGCAAACTGACCGATTGCGAAAGCAAAGACATTGCGCACAACGAAGTGTTTTTGGTCGAGGGCGATTCAGCCGGCGGTAGCGCTAAGATGGGCCGCGACAAAGAATGTCAGGCCATCTTACCGCTGCGTGGCAAAGTTCTGAATACTTGGGAAGTCGATCGCGATCGCTTGTTTGCCAACAATGAAATTCATGACATTTCAGTGGCCATTGGTGTCGATCCGCATGGCCCCAACGACTCGCCCGACTTAACAGGCTTGAGATACGGCAAGATTTGTATCCTGAGTGATGCTGACGTCGATGGGTCTCACATCCAAGTCTTGTTGTTGACACTGTTCTTCCGTCATTTCCCCAAGCTGATCGAAACGGGCAATGTGTTTGTGGCGCGTCCGCCTTTGTTCCGTGTGGATGCACCTGCGCGAGGCAAAAAGCCTGCCGCCAAAATGTATGCGCTGGACGAGGGGGAGTTGCAGAGCATTTTGGACAAACTGCGAAAAGACGGCGTGCGCGAAGGCGCATGGAGCATCAGCCGGTTCAAGGGATTGGGTGAGATGAATGCCGAGCAGTTGTGGGAAACCACTCTCAACCCAGACACTCGGCGGTTGTTGCCAGTGCAATTTGGCACGCTCGATTTTGCGCAAACGGAAAGTTTGATCACACAACTCATGGGCAAAGGCGAGGCCGCAGCTCGCCGAGAGCTGATGGAACTGCATGGCAATGACATTGAAGTGGACATCTAAAGAACCAATGGAAGATGAAAGTTTCAAGCGCAGATTTGAATTGAATACACCATGAACGACCAGCCTACTTTAGACCTTCAAAACAGTGAATCCGATGATTCGCTGAATTTGGCAACTTACGCCCAGCGCGCTTACCTAGAATATGCGCTGAGCGTGGTGAAAGGCCGCGCCTTGCCCGACGTTTGCGATGGTCAAAAGCCTGTGCAACGCCGCATCTTGTATTCGATGTCTCGCATGGGCTTGGGCTTCTCGGGTGCGACGGGCGCCAAGCCCGTCAAGAGCGCGCGTGTCGTGGGCGATGTGTTGGGTCGATTCCATCCGCACGGTGACCAAGCAGCTTACGATGCGCTTGTGCGCATGGCGCAAGACTTTAGCCAACGCTACCCGCTCATTGATGGGCAAGGAAATTTCGGAAGCCGAGATGGCGATGGCGCTGCTGCCATGCGATACACAGAGGCGCGTCTCTCCAAAATCACCACGTTGTTGTTGGAAGA
This sequence comes from Comamonadaceae bacterium, assembly GCA_027488115.1. GTDB lineage: Bacteria > Pseudomonadota > Gammaproteobacteria > Burkholderiales > Burkholderiaceae_C > Limnohabitans_A. The sequence continues at coordinate 42,116 of JAIYCG010000038.1, forward strand.
AATTGATCAGGGCACCGTCGACTTTGTTCCCAATTACGACGGCTCAACAGAAGAACCCCGTCAGTTGCCTGCGCGCTTGCCATTTGTCTTGATGAACGGTGCCAGCGGCATTGCGGTGGGTTTGGCCACAGAAATTCCAAGCCACAACCTCCGGGAAGTGGCCGATGCTTGCGTGGCTCTCATCAAATCCCCCAAGCTGACTGATGAAGAACTGTTTGCATTGTTGCCAGGACCAGACTACCCTGGCGGTGGACAAATCATCAGCCCGGCTTCAGACATTGCAGATGCTTATCGAACGGGTCGTGGCTCGCTCAAAGTTCGGGCTCGTTGGAAAATTGAAGACATGGCGCGTGGTCAGTGGCAATTGGTGGTGACTGAATTACCCATCGGTGTCAGTTCGCAAAAAGTGTTGGAAGAAATTGAAGAACTCACCAACCCCAAAGTGAAGGCCGGCAAAAAAGCCCTGAGTGCAGACCAAATGCAACTCAAGGCCAGTATCTTGTCGGTGCTTGATGTGGTTCGAGACGAGTCGAGTAAAGACGCGGCGGTGCGTTTGGTGTTTGAGCCTAAGACCAGTCGCATTGAACAGCAAGAGCTCATTACGGCTTTGCTGGCGCATACCAGTTTAGAAACCTCATCGCCCATCAACATGACCTCGGTGGGCATTGATGGCAAACCGGTTCAAAAGTCTTTGAGACAAATGATTGCTGAATGGATCACCTTCCGCCAGCAAACCATTGTTCGCCGCTCCGAGCATCGCTTGGGCAAGGTGATGGACCGCATCCACATTTTGGAAGGCCGTCAATTGGTCTTGCTTAACATCGACGAAGTGATTGCCATCATTCGCCAAAGCGATGAGCCCAAACTGGCACTCATGACCCGCTTCAAACTGAGCGAGCGTCAGGCTGAAGACATCCTTGATATTCGCCTTCGTCAATTGGCCCGTTTGGAAGGCATCAAGATTGAGCAAGAGTTGAAAGAGTTGCGCACTGAACAAACACAGCTTGAAGACATATTGGCCAACCCTTCAGCGCTCAAAAGATTGATGGTGAAAGAGATTGAGCAAGATGCCAAAACTTTTGCCGATCCACGTCGTACCCTCATTCAAGAAGAGAAGAAGGCGGTCGCCGAAGTTAAAGTGGTTGACGAGCCAGTCACTGTTGTCGTGTCTCAAAAAGGTTGGGTGCGCGCTCGACAAGGCCATGGCCACGACGCCAGCAGCTTTGCCTTCAAGGCGGGCGACGGCTTGTACAGCACGTTTGAATGCCGCACCGTGGACACTCTGCTGGCCTTTGGTACTGCCCAAAAGGGCAGTGGCCGTGTTTACTCCGTCCCAGTGGCTTCTTTGCCGGGTGCGCGTGGCGATGGTCAACCTGTGACCACCCTGATTGAATTGGAGGCAGGAACGCAAATTGCACATTTTTTTGCAGGTCCTGCCAATGCCACGCTGCTGCTTTCAAGTTCGGGGGGCTATGGTTTCATGGCCACTGTAGAGAACATGATTTCACGTCAAAAAGGTGGCAAAGCTTTCATCACCGTGGGCGAGGGCGAGTCGGTGTGTGCACCTTCACATGTGTCTGGTTCAAACGCAACTCCGCCACCTGGTGCTTCGGCTATGCCCGCAGCCACGCATGTGGCTTGCGCCTCTGTGGCGGGTCGTATTTTGACTTTTGAAATCAGTGAACTCAAGCTGATGGAAAAAGGCGGAAGAGGGCTGATGTTGCTAGATCTAGAAGCCAAAGACTCACTGGCTGGCGCTGCAGCTTACACTCGGAGTGTGAGGCTAGCAGGCATTGGACGAGGCGGCAAAGATCGAGAAGAAACCTTGGAAATCAGAAGCCTCAACAATGCCCGTGCTGCTAGAGCACGCAAAGGCAAAGCCGCTGATTTGGGATTCAAGCCAACTCAAATTACGCGGGTTGAATAACCCGCCACTTTAGCGTCAGACAAAGCAAGCACCTTTGAAAGTGCTTTGCTCAGCGCGTACACATCGCTATCGTTTGGCAGCGAAGTGCATGCGCGGTACAAATTGATAAGTAGAACGCCAGCAAGTGGCCAGGAGCTCTTCGGGGCCGTGTTTGTGGGTCAATTTTTTGCGAAGCCTCGAGACACAAACTTGCAACCGTTTGTTGTTGTAAAAATCTGAGAGCCCCCAAATGGCCATCTCCAGAGCGTCACTTCGGAGGGCTTGTTCAGGGGCAAGGGCCAGTTGGGTGAGCAAAACGGTTTCCATGGCTGTTAAGCCAATGGCATTGTTAGCGGGGCCCGTCAGCAGCGCGCGTACCGGATCGATGGTCCATCCGTCATTAAGACTTCTGGGAAGCCTTGCGGCCAATCGCTCAATGATGGCGATCAATTCAGAAGGGTTGAAGGGCTTGTTGATGCAGACATCAGCGCCGGCTGCAATGGCGGCAATGCGTTCTTGAGGTTCTGTGGCAGGGGAAATCATGACAACTCGAACTTCTGGGTGTTTGGCTAATTTGGCCGCATAAGTGAGACTTTTCTCGCCCAAAGTAAGGGCATCTAACACCACAACATCACCGATTGGGTAGGCGCTTTGCATTCCTAAATCGTCTGGATCGACACAGTGATGGCCTTGAATGCCTGCGGATTTCAGGTAGGCGAGGACCTGCTCCGCCAAAATTGAGTCTTGTTCGACGAAGCTGACGCAGAGAGGTTTCATGGCGGATATCCTGTATAAATGTTTACTTAAGAATTCATAGTACTTCTTTTTGTATACATTTATAAATAATAAATTACCAGATTTATAGTTAAAAGTGTTTCAACTTATGTGTAAATAAACATTCTTCCTCTCAAAACTACCCATATTTGCATTGCCTTTCCACGAACTTTCAAAGAAATGCAGTGTGGCAATTTTGTTGAATTAGGCTAATTCGGCGATCAATTCAATCTCAACACAGGCACCCATTGGCAATTGAGCAACGCCAAATGCACTGCGCGCATGCATACCTGCATCACCAAACACCTGTCCCAGTAATTCGCTGCAACCATTGGTCACCAGATGCTGTTCTGTAAATTCAGAGCTTGAATTGACAAGACTCATGACCTTCACGATGCGCTTGATTTTGTTCAGATCACCGACCGCGGCATGAAGAGTCCCCATTAAGTCGATGGCCACTGCCCGGGCAGCTGCTTTGCCTTCCTCGGTTTGCATGTTTTTGCCCAATTGCCCCGTCCAGACTTGACCGTTTTTTTTGGATAAATGGCCACTCAAGAAAACCAAATTGCCAGTTTGAGCAAATGGAACATAGGCTGCGGCGGGCGTGGCAACAGGTGGCAAGGTGATTTGAAGTTCTTCTAAGCGTTTGTAGATGGACATGTTGAATGAGTAGGTGGTGGATGAAAGATGGATTGTGAAGGTCTAAAGTGGTTCCACGGTGACACTGACGTTGAGTGTGTGGTGAGCGCCTCCTTGCAACACACCTCTCAAGGGTGAAACGTCTGCAAAGTCACGCCCCACAGCCAGTCGAACGTAGTCCTCACCGGGACTGCACCAAGCTTCACGGTTGTTGGTCGGATCGAAATCGTACCAAGATTCTGTGCCCTCAACCGAAGTGAGACCAGGAATGCGCAACGAAACCCAAGCGTGGGAGGCGTCACTGCCAATAAGCCGTGCTTGCCCGGGCGGCGGTGCCGTTAACACATAACCACTGACATAACGTGCTGCCAAACCCACGCTTCGAAGGCAAGCCAACATCACATGCGCAAAATCCTGACAAACACCTCTTTTGTCTGCTAAAACCTTCAAGGCTGGGGTACTGATGTCGGTGCTGAAAGACTCGTATTTAAATTCTGTGTGAATGCGCTGCATCAAGTGACGAACTGCTTCAATTAAATTGCGTCCGGGCGTAAAACTGCTTTGTGCATAAATGGCAAACGCCATGTCGATGGGCGCATGGTGAGAAGCGTAGGCAAATCCGCATGCTTCGTCACTGGCCATGCCAGCGCGATATTGATAAGCAGTGACAGCGCTTTCCCAAGACAAGCTTTGCGTTTTTTTCGAAAGTGCTGCCAATCGATTTTCTTCGATGAGGAAAGTCTCTACTTCAGATTGTGCCGTGACCTTCAAGGTGTGGTGAGGGTTAGGCAGTGACCAGTAAGCCCTGTGATTTCCAAACGCGTCAAAATTGCGAGTAATTTTTGAAGCCTCAGGGTCTGATGTCAGTGTGTGACTGGCGCAACTTTGGCAGGGCGTGGTGGGGGGCTGTAAATGTGAAACGTGCTGTGCCGTCGCCACCATGGGTGTGTATTGATAAAGCGTTTCGTGGGTGATGCGCAACTTCATGGTGACGAAATTCTCAGGCGACGACGCTTTGTTGTAATTCGCCACTGTGAGAGAAGAACAAGCCATTCAATTGGTCAGAAACAGATCGTGCCGTTTGTCTGCAAGTCATCAACAATTCAATCAAGGCTGGGCTGGGGCTGAGGCCATCGGGCACCAAGGTCAGTAGCTCTATTTCTGAAAGCACAGGAATTTGCTGAGCCATGATTTCTGTCGCACCATTTGCAAGATGGCCCATTCTGGCCAAACGACCCCTCAGAGTTTTGGCAATCCACCCCAAGGCCCTTGGATTGTCGGTGTGCGTGAGCAGCAACTCTAGCAATGCGCCCAATGTTCGACTTTGTTGATATTGCGCATGAAATGAAATGGTGCTGTCAAACAAAGCAAGAACCGCATCAAACCCAGCTTGACTTTGAAGGCATTTTGATTCAACGGCGCATTCAAGCGCATGCGCCAAAAAATCGAGGCGTTCAATGTGCCTGCCAATCGACAGCAAGCGCCAACCATCATCGCGTGTCATGCGATCAGTTTGAGCACCCGTCAGGGCTGCCATCAATTGGCTGGTTCTTGCCAAAAGTTGCTGCGCCCAGATGCTGCTGGCGACAGGCGCATCTTGGGAGGACGGTTGAAAGAAGGCATTCTCGGTTTGCTCAATCAAGGTCCAATGTTCTGGAGACAATCTTTCTCTAACCGATGCAGCAGCCAATTTGATAGCACGCAGGTTATAACCAACGCCTGTTGTGTGCTGCATGTCCCAAAATCCTGCTATGAGCGATCGCTCAAAAACCCGTCGAGATTGCTGAGCTTGCGGTACGCCAGGTGCCACCAGGCCATGATTGACACACAGCCTATTCAACCATTCGATGAGTTGGGGGCTGTGCTGCGCTTCACTGTTTAAACTCTCTAAGGCCAAACGAGAAAGTCGCAAGGTGTTTTCGGTTCTCTCGGAATAACGGCCCATCCAAAAGAGGTTCTCCGCCGCTCGGCTGGTCACCAAACGATGTCGCTGAGGGCTAGCTACAAAGACAGATTCGTTGGTGACGGGTTTGGCGGGATTGGGGGCGCTGTTGGAAACCACCCATACATCGGCGCTGCTGCCGCCTTGCTGCATGGAGGCAATGCCATCTTGGGTGCCAAGACGCGCCAAGCCACCTGGCAGCACTTGCCAGCCTCCATTCTCGTTGGCCAGTACAAAGACTCGCAAAATGACCTGACGTGAAGGCATGGATTTGAGGCTGAAGAATGTAGGTGTGTGAGACAGGGGTAAAAAGCCCTGAACAGTGTGCGCTTCAGGATCATGTTGAATTTTTGCGCGCCATTCATCGAAGCCGCGCCAATCAAGTTTGCGACCCATGACCGGTTCGAAACTTTTTCGATCAGGCGAGTAGGGGTAGGTGGGCTTGATCACGCAATCTTGGATGCGCGGCAGCACATCGTGCAGTGCGGCAGGCTCTCCGCACCACCAACTTGGTATGGCTGGTAACAGCAATTCTTCATGAAGCAGGGTGCGAGACAGTTGAGGCAAGAAACCTAAAAGTGCATTCGATTCTAGAAATCCCGAGCCAGGTGTATTGGCTACCAAAACATTGCCAGCTCGAACGGCTTGTAACAAGCCCGGCACGCCGAGGCTTGACTCTGCTCGCAACTCAAGAGGATCAAGCCAATCATCGTCAACCCGTTTGAGGAGTCCATGAACCGGCTTGAGACCTTCCAGAGTTTTAAGGTACAGTTTTTCATCGCGTACCAAGAGGTCACTGCCTTGAACCAAGGAAAGGCCAAGATAGCGTGCAAGATAAGCTTGCTCAAAGTAAGTCTCGTTGTACGGGCCTGGGGTGAGCAAAGCAATGTGTGCTTGCATGCCGGCACGCGTGCGGAGTTTCAGCGCATTGACAAAAGATCGATATGACTCTGCCAAGCCATGGACATGCATCGATTCAAAAGCGCTCGAAAACTGGTTAGAGATAATTTGCCTGTTCTCGAGCAAATAGCCTAAGCCAGAAGGAGCTTGAGTGCGTTGGGAAAGCAGCCACCAACAACCATCGGGTCCTTTGACCAAATCAAAAGCTGCCAAGTTCAGATGTCGACCACCTACCGGTGCATGACCCTGCATGGCATGCAGATAGCCAGGGTGACCTTGAACCAACGCATAAGGCAGGGCCCCTTGTTTCAATAGGCTTTGCATGCCATAGACATCGGACATGATGCCTTCCAGCAGGCGCATGCGTTGCAAAAGCCCTGTTTGAATGTCTTGCCATTCTTGGCTTGACACAATCAGGGGCCATAAATCCAATGACCATGGTCGCTGCGGTTGATCCGCATTGGCATAGACGTTGTAGGTCATGCCATTGTCGCGAACTTGTCGCACCATTGTTTCGTGTCTGACAGGCAATCCCTCTAGACCTTCTGGGCCAAGGTGCGACAGAAACTCAGCCCAATGAGGCGTGACCTGGGTTGATTGAAGCACCGCACCAAAAATAGAGTCTGTACTTTCTCCCGGCTTGGTGCTGACACCGCCCCTTAACTCATCCCAGTGACCTTCAGGTGCCATCTCAACCGTGCGCAAAATAGTCTGCACGGCAGTGTCTGTCCCAACAGAGTTCGCTCGATGTTTTGAACTCTGCGATTGAAACTGCGACTGCGCCTGCAAAGCACTAGAAGAAGGGGTGTTGTTAAATTCCACAATGACCGAATTGTCGCCTCATCTTGGCTTGCGCAGGTCCAAAGTCAATGGAAATTCTGGACTGGCCGCCAATTCAACATTGGCAGGGGGTGTGGGCATGCGTCCGGGTGTGTGCCCAATTCTGAAGAATCTGGCCAGACGCCGACTTTCAGCCTCATAAGCGTTGACTGGCAAGCTGTCGTAGTTTCGGCCACCAGGGTGGGCCACATGGTATTGAGCGCCACCCAGGGAGCGTTTCATCCAAGTATCTAGGACATCCAAGATGAGGGGCGCATGAACCCCAATGCTTGGGTGCAATGATGAAGGCGGGTTCCAGGCTTTGTAGCGCACACTGGCCACGTACTCGCCTGATGTGCCGGTGGGTTGCAAGGGCAAGGGCTGCCCGTTCACGGTCACTGTGTAACGGCTGGGGTTAAGACCTGTCACATGAATCTCAAGTCGTTCTAATGAAGAGTCCACGTACCGGGCCGTTCCGCTGGAGGTGCTTTCTTCACCCATCACGTGCCAGGGTTCCAGCGCATTGCGCAGGGTGACCTTGATCGCATCCATGCAAAAATCGCCTACACGCGGAAATCTGAATTCAAAGTGGGGAGCAAACCACGCAGGATCGAAATGGAAACCGGCATCACCCAACTCAGTGAGCACATCGTCAAAGTCCATTTTGACAAAGGTGGGCAACATAAAACGATCATGCAATGTGGTGCCCCAGCGCGTGACGGGAGCGGTGTAATTTTCATCCCAAAACCGAGCGACCAAGGCGCGAAGCAACAACTGTTGAACCACACTCATGCGCGCATGAGGCGGCATTTCAAAGGCTCTCAATTCAAGTAGCCCTAAGCGGCCTGTGGATGAATCGGGCGAGTACATTTTGTCGATGCAAAATTCACTGCGGTGGGTATTGCCCGTCATGTCTACCAAAATATTTCGAAGGCTGCGATCGACCAGCCAGGGCGGCATGCTCTGGCCATGAGTTTGTCGATTCCGGGCTATCTCTTTCAAAGCAATTTCAAGCTCATAGACTTGGTCGTTGCGAGCTTCGTCAACTCGGGGTGCTTGGCTGGTAGGGCCAATGAACATGCCGCTGAAAAGATAGCTAAGGCTGGGGTGGTTGTGCCAGTACAAAATTAAACTGGCCAGCAATTCGGGTCTTCGCAAAAAAGGACTGTCGCTAGGGGTCGCGCCCCCCATGACAACGTGATTGCCGCCGCCAGTGCCAGTGTGCCGGCCATCGGTCAAGAATTTTTCAGCACTCAAGCGTGTTTCAAAGGCGGCTTGGTATAAAAATTCTGTGCGCTCAACCACTTCCTGCCAATTGCTTGCAGGATGGATGTTGACCTCGATCACGCCTGGGTCTGGTGTGACTTGCAGAAGTTTCAGGCGGGGATCTCTAGGGGGTGGATAACCTTCCAAAACAATTTGAACTTGGCGTTGTTCAGCAGTTGCCTCGATGGCTTGGAGCAGATTCAAATAATCTTCTAGCCTGGCCAATGGCGGCATGAACACATACATCACGCCTTTGAGCGCTTTGTCTTTGCTTGCATCTTTTAAAGCGACAGGGCCATTGGCTCGGCGTGGGTCTCGAATCTCAACGCACAAAGCAGTTCGGATCGTTGATTTGTCAGACTTGAAGCGCGAAGGTGCTTTTGCAAATACCGTGGTGCGAGACTGCATCAAGGGCGATGATGCTATTTTCGAATCTTGCGCACGGGTGCTCAGGGGACTGCGAATGGCAAAAGGATCTTGGTCAATCAAAACTTGCCTGTCAGTGGGGGCAGACCAAGGCAAAGAATCTAAAGGCAAACGCCAGCCCATGGCGGAGTCGCCTGGCATGAGATACAAACGTTCATCACGGACAAACCACTTGCCACTTTGCCACTCAGTCAACGGTTCATCTGTTTTGGAAGCTTCAACAGCGGCCAATGGCAGCAAATAACCCACCTCTTTGTCGAGTCCTTGCGAGAAAACGCGGTGCAAACGCGCCCGTTCCAACTCATCTTCAAGTCTCGAATCGAAAGGATCTACGTTGATGGGCAGCCTGCGCTCGCGCCACAAGTAATACCATGTGTCTTCATAGCCGGGCAAAATAAGTTCTGTTTGAACGCCCAATCGATTGGCAAGGCTTGATAAGAAATTTTTGGCGTCTTCTGGTGAATAGTGTTGCGCGATTTTTTCATCGGCAAACAAATCTGGATTTTGCCAACAAGCTTGTCCATCCGCACGCCAATAGATACTGAGAGCCCAGCGCGGCAGTTGCTCCCCTGGGTACCACTTGCCTTGCCCAAAGTGCAAAAAACCACCCTGGCCATATTGCTTGCGAAGCTTGTGAACCAGCTCAGTCGCTAAGCCGCGTTTGGTCGGCCCGAGTGCATCTGTGTTCCATTCTGCAGCATCGCGATTTTCTGTGGCCACAAAGGTTGGTTCGCCGCCCATGGTCAGTCGAACATCACCTTCTTGCAATTGCAAATCAACCTGATCACCCAAGGCCAAAACGGCAGCCCACTGTTCTTCGGAGTAAGGTTTGGTGACGCGAGGAGATTCGTAAATTCGAGTGATGGCCATGTCGTGGCTGAACTCAACCTCAGCTTCGTCCATCAAGCCTTCAATGGGTGCTGCGCTAGAGGGCTGGGGTGTACAGGCCAAGGGAATGTGGCCTTCACCTGCCAGTAAACCTGAGGTGGGATCAAGACCGACCCAGCCTGCGCCTGGCAAATAAACTTCACACCATGCATGCAGATCTGTGAAATCTACTTCGGTGCCACTGGGGCCATCCAATGACTTGATATCGGGGGCGAGTTGAATCAGGTAGCCTGACACAAAACGTGCGGCCAAGCCCATGTGCCTCATGAGTTGAACCAGTAACCAAGCGGAGTCTCGGCAGGAACCACTTTGGAGTTGAAGTGTTTGCTCGGGTGTTTGAACGCCGGGCTCCATTCGGATCAGGTAGCGGATGTCTTGGTAGACCCGCTGGTTGATTTGAACCAAGAAATCGATGGTTCTTTGGCGTTTTCGATCGAGGGTGCTGAGGTATTTTTTGAACAGAGTGGTCCGAGGCAGTTTGTCTAAATAGCCTGCCAGTTCGTCTTTGAGTTCAGGTGAGTAAGTCAAAGGGACATGCTCTGCGCTGGGCTCCAAGAAAAAATCAAATGGATTGAAAACCGCCATCTCTGTCACCAAATCGACGGTCACTTTGAATTCGGTTGTTTTTTGGGGAAAGACCAAGCGGGCTTGGTAATTTGAAAAAGGATCTTGCTGCCAGTTAATGAAGTGCTCTGCAGGCTCGATGTGCAGGCTGTAAGACAGGATGCGACTTCTGCTGTGAGGTGCGGGGCGCAAGCGAATCACCTGAGGCCCCAATTGAACGGGGCGGTCATAACGGTAGTGCGTGACGTGATGCAGTGCGACGTGGATGGACATAAATGCAAGTAAGCGCAACAGCGGCTGCTTCGAAATAGCAGCTTGGGCCTCCTAAACTAGCAAAAGCCGCGCCATGGTGGACACTTAGAAAGGCTGACATGCTAAAGACGGCGCCTTGGTGTTTGTGTGGTTGGCTTTTGGGCACTGTACTGCAACTTCAACAAGCAAGCTTGTGGCCTCTTGATGTCATCGGGGCGGTGGGCGGTTCGTCCCTTTTTATGGGCTTGCTAGCTTGGGTGTTGCGTCGCAAAAGCGCTCAAATTTTCAAGTGTTTTTTGGGTGCTCTGGTGGCTTTTGGCCTGGCCTTGTCCGGGATCAATGCGCGCTGTCTTTGGCAGGCCCAACAAAGGCTGGACCCCTTGCTGGAGGGAAAAGAAATTTTGCTGGTTGGCGTGATTGCATCTTTGCCGCAGCAGACTGAAACCAGTGTCAGATTTAGATTTCAAGTTCAATCGGCTTTCGATGTGAATCACGCTTCAAGTGTTGGGGTGCCTGAGTGGATTGAATTGGCCTGGTTCGACAGAGAGTCAGCAGATCTGATGAAAAGCAGCCATTGGTCTGACCTGAAAGCAGGAGATACCTGGCAGTTGAGTGTGCGGCTCAAAGCACCGCATGGCACGCTCAATCCAGGTGGCTTTGATGAAGCCTTGTGGCGCTGGGAGCAGGGTGTCATGGCCACGGGTTCTGTAAGTACAGGTAAACGCTCTGAAGCACCTCAGAAGATCAAGTCTTCGTGGCTTTACCCCATTGAGCAAGCCCGGCAATACGTAAGGTCTGACATTGAGCGGAAACTGCTGAATGGCAGTGCACAAAATCGTTCGATGGCGGGAGTCATCAGTGCTTTGGTCGTGGGCGATCAGGCAGCCATTCAAGCCTCTGATTGGGATTTATTTAGGGCTACAGGTGTGGCGCATTTGATGAGTATTTCTGGCTTGCACATTACGCTGTTTGCTTGGGTCATGGCCGCTCTTATTCGAGGTCTTTGGCGCGTGTCTGCCTTGCTTGGAAGTCGCCTTTGTTTGAGTTGGCCAGCGCCTCATGTGGCGCTTTGGGCGGGTACCTTGCTGGCCACACTTTATGCCTTGTTCAGTGGTTGGGGCTTGCCCTCCCAAAGAACCGTCATCATGCTCTGGGTGGTCTGCATGCTTCGACTGATGGGCGCTAGGTGGCCACCTTTTTGGGGTCTTGGTTTGGCTTTGTGGGTGGTTGTGGCATTTGATCCTTGGGCGATGCTTCAGCCTGGTTTTTGGTTGAGCTTTGTCGCCGTGGGCATCTTGATGGTCAACGAGCCCTTGCAACATGCGGAACGCACCAACTTGGTGAATGATGGCCCTGAAATGGTGCGTGAAAATTATTTCCTTTCCATCTGCATCAAGATGGTTGCCAAGACCATGACCCTGCTCAGGGATTTGTTGCGAGAACAATGGGTGGTCACAGTGGCGTTAACACCGCTGGCTGTTTTGTTTTTTGGGCAAGTTTCCTGGGTCGGATTTTTGGCCAATTTGGTGGCCATTCCTTGGGTCACTTGCTTGGTCACACCACTGGCCATTGTGGGTGTGCTTGTGCCACCACTTTGGGTGGTGGCATCTTGGGCGCTTCAGCCAATGATGGCACTTCTGACGATTTTGGCCAGTTTGCCAGGCAGTGTTTGGTTGTTCCCGACGCCGCCACTTGGACTGGCCGTCATGGCAATTTTGGGCGGCTTGTTGTATTTGCAACCTTGGCCTTGGACTTTGCGCTGCTGGGGAGTTTTGTTTATTTTGCCAATTTTCATGTGGCAGGTGCCAAGACCAGAGCCAGGCCATTTTGATCTTTGGTTTGCCGATGTGGGACAAGGCAATGCGGTCTTACTCAGAACCACCCACCATGCCTTGCTGTATGACGCTGGGCCTCTTTACACAGAAACGGCAGATGCCGGTCAAAGGGTGTTGGTGCCCCTGATGAATCGATTGGGTGTGAACTTGGACAGGGTTGTGTTGAGTCACAGAGATGCCGATCACACAGGCGGTGCGGCCGCCGTGTTGCGTTCTAACCCAGGAGCAGATTTGTGGAGTTCTTTGGAAGAGGGGCACCCTTTGTCGAATCTTCGACCTGTCAACGCCTGTATGGCGGGACAGAAATGGGAATGGGATGGTGTCCAATTTGAATTGCTACATCCCCTTTTTTCTGATTACCCCAAATTGGTGGGCCCCAATGCTTTGAGTTGTGTTTTGAGAGTAGAGGCAAGTCAAGTTGCCGCCATCAAATTGGGGCCAGATCGTCACCTGGCCAGTGCCCTGTTGGTGGGTGACATCGAAGCACCGCAAGAATTGGCCATGCTTGAACGAAACGCATTGCAGGCGGTGGGTGTTTTGTTGGTGCCTCATCATGGCAGCCAAACGTCTTCAACGAATGGCTTCATTCAAGCACTTCGACCGCAATGGGCCGTGGTGCAAGCAGGTTATCGAAATCGATATGGGCACCCAGCGCCCAGCGTTGTTCAAAGGTACGAGTCTCAGGGAGTTTCACTGTCGATCTCATCTGAATGCGGTGCAGCCTATTGGCAAAGCTCAAATCCTCTGCAACTAGACTGTGAACGAGAGCTACATCGTCGATACTGGCATCCACCCAGGAAGACGGAACCTCATCGTCCTGAGCCATCCATTGCGCAGGAGCGTCGCAAATGAGGGCTTGAGTGTGGGTTCGGGTGCGGGTATGCATCTTGCTTTTAAACAAAAAGGAGTGAAGTCAGATGCAACAATTTGATGAGATGTACAGCCAGGCTTCGGCCACCCAGGCAGGTAGTCCAGTTCGTCCGCATTACAAAGCTTATGCAGATTGGTTGGCCGGACAAACCGAGCAAGTGATGCTTGCTCGTCGTGAAGAAGCGGAAATGATCTTCAGGCGAGTAGGAATCACCTTTGCGGTTTACGGCGACAAGGACGAAAGCGGCTCAGGCAACGAGCGACTCATTCCCTTTGATCTGATACCCAGAATCATTCCGGCTAACGAATGGCAAAACATGGAGCTCGGCTTAGTGCAGCGCGTGACCGCACTCAATCGGTTTATTCACGATGTCTATCACGATCAAGAAATCATCAAAGCGGGCCTAATTCCTGAAGATCAAATTTTGCGAAATGCACAATTTCGCCCAGAAATGATGGGTGTGGACGTGCCTCACCAAATCTACTCGCATATCAGCGGCATTGACATTGTGCGTGCACCCAATGCACAAGGCGAGGGCGAGTACTACGTGTTGGAAGACAACCTGCGGGTGCCAAGTGGCGTCAGTTACATGCTGGAAGACCGCAAGATGATGATGCGTTTGTTTCCAGAGCTATTCAGTCATCACCGTGTTGCGCCGGTCGCCCATTACCCCGATTTGCTTCTTGAGACGCTCAGGGCTTCGAGTCCTGCATCATCTGCCGAGCCTACAGTGGTGGTGCTAACCCCAGGCATGTACAACAGCGCTTACTTTGAGCACGCCTTCTTAGCGCAGCAAATGGGTGTGGAGTTGGTAGAGGGTCAAGACTTGTTTGTCAAAGATCAATTTGTTTACATGCGAACCACGCGGGGACCCAAACGCGTTGATGTCATTTACCGCCGTGTCGACGACGATTTCTTAGACCCTCAAGTTTTTAGACCGACTTCTACTTTGGGCTGTGCGGGTTTGATGGGCGCCTACCGAGCCGGCAACGTGGCCATCTGCAACGCAGTAGGTACGGGTGTGGCCGATGACAAGTCCATTTACCCGTATGTGCCTCAAATGATTGAGTTTTATTTGGGTGAAAAGCCCATTTTGAAAAACGTACCCACCTTCATGTGCCGAAAGCCAGACGATCTGGCCTATACCTTGGCCAATTTGAAAGACTTGGTGGTCAAAGAAGTGCACGGTGCGGGCGGTTATGGCATGTTGGTGGGGCCAGCCTCTACTCAAGAAGAAATTGAAAATTTTCGCATGGCGCTGTTGGCCAATCCTGCAGGCTACATTGCACAACCAACATTGAGCTTGTCGAGCTGCCCCACCTATGTTGAAAGTGGTGTGGCACCGCGTCACATCGATTTGCGTCCCTTCGTGTTAAGCGGCCGAACTGTGCAAATGGTGCCAGGCGGCTTAACACGAGTGGCATTGAAAGAGGGCTCTTTGGTGGTTAACTCTTCACAGGGCGGCGGCACCAAAGATACTTGGATTTTGCAATCTTGAATGCTTGGTTCAAAAAGCCAGCCGATCCCATGAATTTGCAGTTCGAAAAATATTGAAAGAATTACCATGTTGAGCCGAACAGCTGATCATTTATTTTGGATGTCGCGTTACACAGAACGCGCTGAAAACACGGCACGCATGTTGAATGTGAGTTACGAGACCTCCTTGTTACCTCAGTCAAGTGCCACGGTTCAATCGGGCTGGGAAGGCTTGCTGTCGATCAGTGAGTTGTTGCCCGCATACACCCAAGGACATGGCGAAGTGACGTCTCAAAATGTGATGAAGTTCATGGTGACCGACGACGACAACCCTTCTTCCATCATCTCTTGTTTGCGTGCTGCACGCGAAAATGCAAGAGCGGTTCGGGGTGCTCTGACCACTGAAGTGTGGGAGACCCAAAATCAAACTTGGCTTGAAGTAAATCGCATGATTCGATCTGGTGAGTTTCATGCAGACCCTGGCAAATTCTTTGAGTGGGTTAAATTTAGATCGCATCTCTCAAGAGGTGTCACGGTTGGCACCATGCTCATGGATGAGTCCTTGCACTTTATGCGCTTGGGTACTTTTTTGGAGCGTGCAGACAACACGGCTCGTTTGGTCGATGTGAAGTTTCATGCGGTGCAAAATGATCGATTGGGGGCACTGCCAATGGTTTCCAGTTTGGCTCAGCAAGTGCAGTCGCAAGTTCAGTCGCAGAGCATGGAACCCAGTACAGACAGCTCTCAAGAATTTGACTTTTACCACTGGAGCGCCATCTTGCGCAGCGTCAGTGGATTTGAAATTTACCGCAAGGTTTACCGCGATGTGATCCGCCCTGATCGCGTGGCTGAGTTGCTTATCTTGCGGCCCGACATGCCTCGCTCTTTGCGTGCCAGCCTCAATGAAGTGGTCAATAACTTAGAAGCAGTCACCGACAATTTACAAAGTGAAACATTGCGACATGCAGGCAAACTGCGGGCTGACTTAGCCTATGGCCGCATTGATGAAATTTTGTCAACGGGTCTGCATGCCTACCTCACCCAATTTTTGGAGCGAGTGAATGTGTTAGGCGGCAGAATCAGCCGTGAATTTTTGATGCCTCAAGTGAGTTAAGTCATTTCTAAGAAATGCCGACTGATGGGCTTTCAATCAAACCCAGCCTTGCCGCCAGACCTCATCATCTTGAAGGTCTCGCCATCCAATGACTTGTGTGGCCTTTGAAAATACCGCCTCAATTTCCACCATTTCAATTGGGTCGGTAGGCAACTCGGGCTGGATAACTCGGCTGACCAAAAAGTGCTTTTGCTTGGCGATGGGTTTGACAGCAGTCCACTTCGTGAGAAGCAGTTTTTTGGGGTTCAAAGGGTTCATGCTTGAAGGCCCTTAGGGCTTGCTTGACACTTCCCGCGCCACTGCCTGACCCAATTCGATCACGGCCATGGCGTAGTAGCTGCTCCAGTTGTATCGCGTGATGGCATAGAAATTCTCGGTGCCTGCTACGTAGCTAGCAGGTCCTTCACCGTTCAATAACTCAATCAGTGCCAACTGGCCTTTGTGATTGAGCGCATCGCCTTCCAATACTGCCCCTTTAGCGAGGAAATTGCCAACGCTGAAAGTTGGCAAGATATCGGGCGCCATCAGGGCCTCCATGTCGAGTTGCTCTCGGTTGAAAGACACGGCGTAGTGTGTGGGCATGCCCGATTGCCACTGAAAAGCTTTGAAATAATGGGCCACAGAGCCAATGACATCGGCGGGGTTTTTGAACAAATCAATGTTCTTGTCGCCATCAAAATCGACGGCAAAGTTGGCCCAACTCGATGGCATAAATTGAGGCAGTCCCATGGCACCGGCATAGCTGCCTTTGAGTTTGGTGGGGTTGACTTTTTCCTTGGAAGCCATGACCAAAAATTGCGCCAGTTCTTTGGAAAAAAAGGCCTGTCGCTCGGTGGCTCTTGGGTGTTCTTTGGGAAAGTCAAAGCTCAGGGTGCTGAGCGCGTCTAAAACTCTGAAGTTGCCTGTGTGTTGGCCATAAAAAGTTTCAACCCCTATGACCCCCACAACAAGCCATGGCGGGACACCATAGGTTTGCTCGGCTTGATTGAGCAATTTTTGGTGGCGCTGCCAAAAATGAAGGCCTGCTTGAATGCGCTTGGGTTCAATAAAGCGGGCTCGGTAGGCCGCCCAATTTTTTTGACTGACCTGTGCGGGAGGCATGATGAGCCTGGGAATACTGGGAATGAGCTTGGCTTGTGCCAGTTGCGCTTTGACCCACTTAGGGTCTAGCTGATTTTCCTGAGCCATTCGTTCAGCCCAGGCCATGGCATCGGGCCTTTGGGCATAGGTTGATCCTGCAGTTGGAGCAGACGATTTATTTTTGGATTTTGATTTTTTTGCAGCTTCAGCAGCCTGAGTGTTTGCTGAAAATAAAAGCGCCAAACTCATCAAGATCAAGGACAAAATTCTCATGGCTTGAGTTTAGCCTTTGAAATGAGTGCAAGTGTCGTGATAAGCTGAAGACCTCACATTTTTGTGTCTCATTTTTTAAAAGATACCCATGGGCGCTACTGGCTATTTCACGCACTCTGATTGTCGCTTGCACGAAATGGGCGACGGCCATCCAGAGTGTCCTCAGCGCTTAGACGCCATTCAAGATCGATTGCTCATTACGGGCCTTGACCAGGCCTTAGAGCGAAGAGAGCCAACACCCGCGGCTTTGGCAGACATTGAATTGGCTCACGACCGCATGTATGTGGCTTCGATCAGGGGCTTAAGTGAGGCCCTGGTGGAGGACATTCAGGCGGGTGGACCTTCGCACACAGCACTTGATCCAGACACCGCCATGAACGTCCACACTTGGAATGCTGTCTTGCGCTCGGCTGGCGCAGCCTTAGATGCTACAGACGCCGTCATTGCAGGCGAATTGGAAAACGCTTTCTGTGCCATTCGACCACCAGGACACCATGCCTGTCATGACAAGGCCATGGGTTTTTGTTTTTTCAACAATGTGGCCATTGCAGCCAAATATGCGCTTGAAAGACACGGCTTAAAGCGGGTGGCCATTGTTGACTTTGATGTACACCATGGTAACGGTACCGAAGACATCGTGGCAGGAGATGACCGCATTTTGATGGTCAGTTTTTTCCAACATCCGTTCTATCCAGAGGGTGGGGTTCGCAAGCACGACGCTAATTTGCTCAATTTGCCAGTACCTGCTTATACCAAAGGCATGGATATTCGTGAGTTGATTGACATGATGTGGATGCCGCGCTTGGAAGCACATCGCCCCGAATTGATTCTGATCAGTGCTGGATTTGATGCGCACCGCGAAGATGACATTGGACAGTTGGGATTGGTCGAACAAGACTATGTGTGGATCACTCAGCGCATCAAAGAGGTGGCTGCCAAACACGCAAGAGGTCGAATTGTCAGTTGTCTCGAAGGGGGCTACAACCTCAGTGCCTTGTCACGCAGTGTCGAAGCGCATATCCGTGTTCTGGCCAACGTTTGATCAAGGACGCAAGCATGACCAAAGTGCCCAACATGATGAACGACCCCTTTGTGTGGTGGAGCAGCTTGAATTTCCAAGAAGCCTTTTTAGAAGTCTTGCTCTTTGCAGCTTGCGTTGCTTTGTCAGGGGTGTTGGTTTGGTTGGTTAGGCGCTCTACCCAAGCTTGGACCTTGTCTGTTTTGTTAGGGCGCCATTTGATCGATGGGGTTTTGTTTCCTGCCGTCTTACTGGGTTTTGTGTTTGCAACCCGTTCGGTGTGGGGCCGAAACCACCCACTTTGGATTTTTGACTTTTTGGTGCCAGTCTGTTTGTCTTTGGCGGTCATTCGATTAAGCGTCAAAGTTCTTCAAGCTACTTTCAAAGATGCCGCTTGGGCACCCCCTTTAGAAAGAAGTCTGTCTTGGCTGGCCTGGGGTGCTGTGGTGCTTTGGCTCACTGGATTGTTGCCTATGGTATTGGAAGAACTTGATCAAATTCAGTGGAAAGTAGGGACGTCTCACTTGTCTGTCAGAACCCTGATTGAAGGCGGTTTGACGGCCGGCATTGTCATGCTCATCACGCTCTGGATTTCCTCGGCCATTGAAGCGCGATTGCTTCAATCCTCCTCGGGCAGCGAATTGTCTTTGCGCAAAGCAGTGAGCAATGCAGTGACTTCCTTGCTCATGTTTGTGGGCCTCATGTTGTCTTTGTCAGTTGTGGGCATCGACCTGACTGCATTGTCTGTATTGGGCGGTGCTGTGGGCGTTGGCATTGGCTTTGGGTTGCAAAAACTGGCGTCCAACTATGTCAGCGGCTTTGTCATCTTGGCCGAGCGCAGCATGCGCATTGGCGACAGCGTCAAAGTTGACACGTTTGAAGGGCGAATCACAGACATTAAGGCACGCTACACCGTCATCCGTGCACCCAATGGCCGCGAGTCTATTGTTCCCAATGAAATGTTGATCAACAACCGAGTTGAAAATTTGTCCTTGGCCGATTCGCGTGTGTTGCAGAGCACCAGTGTTTCGGTGGCCTATGGCAGCGATGTTCAGTGGGTGATGCAACTTCTCCAACAAGCGTGTGAAGCGCAGGAACGGGTGTTGAAGGAGCCTTCACCTTTTGTGACGCTGTCTAGTTTTGGCTCGGATGGCTTGGAATTGACAGCCCACTATTGGATGGACGAGCAGCAGGCTGGGGTTCTCACATTGAAGTCTGAAATCAATGTTGAAATTTTGAAAGTCTTGCAGACCCACGGCATTGAAATTCCATACCCGCAGCGTGTGATTCACACACGCCCCCATTGAGACTGCAATCGGCTGGTCTGCCTGTTGCTAGACCTTAGTGAAGCTGAGTGAAAATCAGTGAATTTGACTGAACCTTAGGCTGTATGAAGTTGTGCGCGCAAAACTTGCGCGCACAGGCTGACCGCTGTGTTGGCTTCTTGCATCACTCGCCCCATGGTCATAAAGCCATGGATTTGGCGTTCAAAACAAATGTACTGCGAAGAAACCCCCGCTTTGGACAATGCGTCTGCATACATCAAGCCCTCATCTCTCAAGGGATCAAAGCCAGCTGTGAGGATGAATGCAGGCGGCAGGTTGGCATGACTGTTGGCTAGCTGAGGTGAAGCGCGCCAATCTTTGGCATCTTCTCGATTTCTCAAATAATTTTCAGTGTAGTAAGCAATGGACTCTTTGGTGAGCATATACCCTTTGCCATTAGCGTGGTAGGACGCTGTGTCTTGCCACATGATGGTGGCAGGGTAGATGAGCAATTGAAAAGCGGGTTGGACAGAAAGTCCTTTTTGATCGCGAAGTCCGATACAAGCTGCAGCAGACAAATTGCCGCCAGCACTGTCACCCCCGATGGCGATGCGCGATGCATCAATGCCCAAACTGGCAGCATGTGCAACAGTCCAGTTGAACGCTGCCACGGTGTCATGGTAGGCCGCTGGAAACTTGTGCTCTGGCCCCATGCGGTAGTCGACCGAGACCACGACAACTTCAGACTGAAGGCAGAGACTTCTGCACAGGACATCGTGTGTGTCGAGATCGCCGATGGTCCAGCCACCGCCATGGACATAGACCAAGGCTGGCAGTGATTTTTGTGCTTGAGCGGCAGGCGGGTGGTATACCCGCAGAGGAATGCTCACGTCATCGTAAGACAAAGCCGTGTCTTGCACTCTGAGCACATCGGGTGCATCGGGTTGGGTGAAAGCTCGCCTTGATCTGTAAGACGCTCTGGCCTCTGCAGGCGACATGGTGTTCACGGGGGGAACGCCCTTGTCAATCATGAGTTGCATCAAGGCTTGGGCTTGTGGATCCAGCATGGCGCGTTCTTTCAAATCAAAGTTTTAAATTACGAGGTCATCAGCGATGGCAGGTACAAGCTGAGTGAAGGAAAAAACAACAAGATGGCCAAGGTGATCACTTGCATGGCGACAAAGGGCCAGCACCCACGGAAGATGGTGCCAAGCCCTACCTTGGGCAATAGCGTATTCAACACAAACAAGTTCATGCCCACGGGTGGCGATATCAGTCCGATTTGAATCACCATCACAATCAAGACTCCGAACCAAACCGGATCAAAGCCCAGTTGCATCACTATGGGAAAGAAGAGGGGGATGGTCAAGAGCACCATGGTCAACTCTTCCATCACTGTGCCCAAGATGATGTAGATCACCATCATGGCACCAACCACCATGACAGGTGACAGTCCCAAATGGGTGATCCATTCCTTGAGGTCGCTTGGCATGGTGGTGAAATTCACAAAGTTGGCAAACACAGTAGCTGCAATTAACAAGGTAAACAGCATGCCAGTGGTGCGGGCAGACTCGACCAAAATGCTGATGAGGCTTTCCCATGTCAGTGCTTTGCGTGCCCAAGCGAACAAGAAGGCACCTGCTGCACCCATACCAGCCCCTTCAGTGGCCGTGAATACGCCGCCATAAATGCCACCGAGAACCACAAACACCAACAGCAAAACGCCCCAAATGCCTCGCAATGCGGCCATGCGTTGCGACCAAGTGAATTTCTCACCAGCAGGTGCATGTTCTGGATCGCGTGAGGTCATGATGACGACGGCCACCATAAGCAAGATGGCGGTCAGGATGCCAGGGATCACGCCTGCAGCAAACAGTTTGCCAATATGGGTTTCAGTTACGATGCCGTAAATGACCATGATGGTGGATGGCGGAATCATGATGCCCAGCGTGCCGCCAGCGGCAATGACGCCAGTCGACAATGCATCGCTGTAACCCAATTTTTTCATGGAAGGATAGGCCACTTTGCTCATGGTGGCAGCCGTGGCAATGGAGGAGCCGCAAATGGCCCCGAAGCCTGCGCAAGCTGCAATGGTGGCATGGGCCAGTCCTCCGCGGCGATGTCCAATGAAGGTATAAGCAGCATGAAACAGCTCATGAGCCAAGCCAGCACGTGCCACAAAATTACCCATCAGAATGAACAATGGAATGACCGACAAGGTGTAGGCAAAGCCAGTCTCTTGAACGACTTGCGCGGTGCTGGCCAATGCTGGCATAAAGCCGCGTGTCAGCCCAATACCTACCACGCCCACCAAACCCATAGAAAAGGCCAAAGGCATGCGCAAAAGCGCCAATGCAAAAATGGCAACAAAGCCAAGGAGGGCTTCGGTCACAGCACACCCCCTTCAGATTCTTCGTCTTCACCCAAGGGGTTGAAGACCAGAATCAAATGAACAATGCCTGCCAGAGCGCACATGAAGCCCATGCCCATGATGAAGGGCGCCTTAGAAATTTTGAGCTGTGCGGTGGTTTCGCCGTAAGAGGCAAAGTCAATGCCCGTTGAAATCATGAGCCAACCAAGGGCGAGCAATGCGATACTGCAAAGCAAATTGACCAGAGCTTTTTGGAATTTCACAAAACCTTTTGGCCAGAAACTGTCGAGCGAGTCAAACACCACATGTTCTGCCTTGCGAGAGACCAAGGGCAGGGCGCCGAAAATAACCACAACCATGAGCAATTCAGTGAGTTCTAAGGAGCCCGCGATGGAGTGGTCAAAAAGTTTTCTGCCAGAGACATCTAAAAATGTCAAAACCATAATGGCAAAAAGTGCAATACCTGATATCAGGCTACAGAGTTGGTCGAAAAATTTGTTCACTGAGATTCCAATGCGACATCAAAAAAAGCGGTACCTCTCAATTTTGACAGGTACCGCTTTCATTTATTGCCAAACGCTTTGAAGCGTTAGGCCTTATTTATTTTTCAAGTTTGGCAATTTCAGCGCGGAAAGCTGCCAAGACCTTGGCAGGGTCTTGCAGACCTTTGGCCTTAGAGGAGGCAATCCAATTTTGTTCCAACGATTGTGTCTTCTCTTTGACATCTGCCACAAACTTGGCATCAGCTTTGGTGACGATCACATTGTTGGCCTGCATCAGCGCAAAAGCCCGACGGTCGACTTTATCCCAGCCGCGGCCAAAAATACGGGCTGCAGTTTCGCCAGAAATTTCATCGACAGCCTTTTTATCTTCTGGCGATAACTTGTCATATTTTGATTGGTTCATCATGAACACGAAACTGGTGTTGTACAAGCCACCAGGGAACGTGGTCGCGTGCTTGATGATCTTATCGATCTTGAAAGACTCGGTCGACTCAGCTGGAAACAAGGTGCCGTCCATCACCCCAGAAGAAAGCAGTTCATAGGAGTCAGGGGCTGGCTTTAAGGTCACATTCATGTTCAAAGCTTTTGACATGTCATTGACCATGCCACCCCCCACGCGGAATTTGAGACCCGTCAAATCTTCAACCTTGGTAATGGGGCGCTTAACGTTGAAAACCATGCCAGGGCCGTGGGAGAACAAGCTCAATACTTTGACGCCCTGGTGCTCTGCTGCAAATTCAGGATACTTGCTAGAGACTCTGCTGAGAGCTACCGAAATGGATTCGGCACTGTTGCCAAGGAAGGGCAGTTCTGTCATCTGAGTATGCACAAAACGGCCGGGGGTGTAGCCGTGAACGGTGTATGACAAATCGGCCAGACCGTTTTTCACGGCATCGTAGGTTCCGGGCGCAGGTGTGACGCCGCGAGGCAAGATATTGCATTTGATGCGACCTTTGGTGTTGTTCTCCAACAAGTCACACCATTCTTTTTGAGCCATCGAAGCAGTGTGCGTCGGTGGCAACCAGCTTGAGACTGTGAGCACTGTTTGAGCTTGCGTCGCGGTCGTCAATGCGGTGAATGCCAAAATGGCAATAGATAAATAAGACTTTTTCATGTCGGGCTCCGGTCAATCAATGAGGGGTTCAGAAAGGCTGCCAATTTCTATAAGGTTTTGTCATAAAACCCTGCGTGGTACATGGTAATGCCAATTAGCCAACCGACTGGTCGGTGAATTCCCGAGGTTTTTGAGGTTTTCAATCAATCGACAGGTGTTATAAAATGCGAACGATCGTGCTTTTTTGAATGTAAAGCTTGAGAAAATTTTGAATTGATGCAGAATTGACGTTTACGTTAACGTCAATTAAAAGACATTTTGCCAAGGCATTCAATTTAACCATCTGTCTGCCTGTTTTTTCTTGGAGATTTGGCTATGAAAATTCTTGTGCCCGTCAAACGGGTCGTCGACTACAACGTCAAGGTGCGTGTCAAATCTGACGGCACAGGCGTGGACATCGCCAACGTCAAAATGAGCATGAACCCCTTTGACGAAATTGCAGTCGAAGAAGCTGTTCGATTGAAAGAAAAGGGCTTTGCAACGGAAGTGATCGCCGTTTCATGTGGCGTTACGCAATGTCAAGAAACATTGCGCACGGCCATGGCCATCGGTGCAGATCGCGCTATCTTGGTCGAAACAACGGAAGAACTGCAGCCCCTGGCAGTCGCTAAATTGCTCAAAGTTTTGGTGGACAAAGAGCAGCCAGGTCTGATTATCTTGGGCAAGCAAGCCATTGACGACGATTGCAACCAAACAGGCCAAATGTTGGCCGCATTGGCCGACTTGCCGCAAGCCACCTTTGCATCCAAAGTGGAAGTGCTCGATGGCAAAGCGCAAGTCACCCGTGAAGTGGATGGCGGCTTGGAAGTGTTGTCATTGTCCATGCCTGCCGTCATCACCACTGACTTGCGCTTGAACGAGCCACGTTATGTCACTTTGCCGAACATCATGAAGGCAAAGAAAAAACAACTAGATACCTTCAAGCCTGAAGATTTGGGTGTCGACGTAGCGCCTCGCATCACCACCCTCAAAGTCTCTGAGCCACCTAAGCGTTCTGCTGGTATCAAGGTGCCCGATGTTGCAACATTGGTTGATAAACTTAAAAACGTATCCAAGGTCATTTCATGAGTTCTTTAGTTATTGCAGAACACGACAACACATCCATCAAGGGTGCCACGTTGAACACGGTCACAGCCGCAGTGGCTTGCGGTGGTGATGTGCACGTTTTGGTGGCTGGTCACAACGCAAGTTCAGCGGCCCAAGCTGCTGCACACATTGCGGGTGTCTCCAAAGTCATTCACGCCGATGCAGAAGGCCTGGCACATGGTTTGGCGGAAAACGTGGCTGCCCAAGTGTTGGCCATTGCGGGCAACTACACACACATTTTGTTCCCTGCAACAGCTGCCGGTAAAAACGTGGCACCTCGCGTCGCTGCCAAGTTGGATGTGGCGCAGTTGAGCGACGTGACCTTGGTGCTGTCTGCTGACACCTTTGAGCGGCCTATTTATGCAGGCAATGCCATTGCAACCGTGCAGAGCAAAGACGCCATCAAAGTTTTGACGGTTCGCACCACAGGTTTTGATGCTGCTGCTGCCTCAGGAGGTTCAGCCAACGTTGAATCTGCCGCAGCTATCGATGACAGCGGAAAGAGTGCATTCAAAGGGAGCGAGATTGCCAAAAACGATCGTCCTGAACTTACAGCAGCCAAGATCATTGTGTCGGGTGGTCGTGCTTTGGGCAGCGCCGAAAAATTTGCCGAAGTGATCACACCTTTGGCAGACAAATTGGGCGCCGCCATGGGTGCCAGCCGCGCAGCGGTCGATGCAGGTTATGCCCCCAACGATTGGCAAGTGGGTCAAACCGGCAAGATTGTCGCGCCACAGTTGTATGTGGCTTGCGGTATTTCGGGTGCCATTCAGCACTTGGCCGGCATGAAGGACAGCAAGGTCATTGTGGCCATCAACAAGGACCCTGAGGCACCCATTTTCAGTGTGGCCGATTATGGTTTGGAAGCTGATCTGTTTGTGGCAGTGCCCGAATTTGTCAGCGCACTTTGAACCGGCTGATTTAATTGGATTGTGAGTTTGAAAGGCATCCTGTGAGGTGCCTTTCTTTTGCATGGAGAGACTGATGAGTTACGTAGCCCCCTTAAAAGACATGCTTTTCAACATAGAGCACTTGGCCCAGATTGGCCAAGTGGCACTGATGCCTGGTTTTGAAGAAGCCGGTTTAGAAACTGCACAAGCGGTGTTGGAAGAATGTGCCAAGTTGAATCAAGACGTGATTGCGCCATTGAACTGGGAAGGCGACAAAAACCCTTCCGCATTTTCAAACGGCCACGTCAAGACCACACCAGGTTTTAAAGAGGCATTTAAACAATACGGAGAAGGTGGCTGGCAGGGTTTGCAACACCCCACCGATTTTGGTGGACAAGGCTTGCCAAAAACCATTGGCGCTGCCTGCGGTGAAATGCTCAACTCTGCCAACATGAGTTTCGCGCTGTGTCCCTTGTTAACGGACGGTGCCATTGAAGCTTTGTTAACGGCAGGTTCCGATGAACTCAAAAATATTTATCTGGCCAAATTAATTTCGGGTGAGTGGACAGGCACCATGAATTTGACTGAACCGCAAGCAGGCTCAGACTTGGCTTTGGTGCGTACACGGGCAGAACCTTTGCCCGATGGCACGTTCAAAGTGTTTGGCACCAAAATTTACATCACCTATGGTGAACATGACATGGCTGAAAACATCGTGCACTTGGTGTTGGCCCGTGTGCAAGGTGCGCCAGAGGGCGTGAAGGGCATTAGCCTGTTTGTAGTGCCCAAGTTCATGGTAAATGCAAACGGTAGCCTTGGTGCTCGCAACGATGTTCACTGTGTCAGCATTGAGCACAAGATGGGCATCAAGGCCAGTCCCACGGCTGTGTTGCAGTATGGCGACCATGGCGGAGCAGTTGGCTATTTGGTGGGCGAGGAAAACCGCGGCCTCGAATACATGTTCATCATGATGAACGCTGCGCGTTATGCTGTAGGCGTGCAGGGCATTGCCATAGCAGAGCGTGCCTATCAAAAAGCCGTTCAGTACGCCAAAGATCGCGTGCAAAGCCGACCTGTAGATGGCAGCATGAACACCTCTGCGCCCATCATTCATCATCCCGATGTCAAGCGCATGCTCATGACCATGCGAGCCACCACAGAAGGCTGCCGCGCCTTGGCAACGGTTGCTGCATCGGCTTATGACGCGGCACACCACCACCCCGATGCAGAAGTGCGCAAACAAAACGCGCTGTTTTATGAATTCATGGTGCCCTTGGTCAAAGGGTACAGCACTGAAATGAGCTTGGAGGTGACGTCACTTGGCGTGCAAGTTCATGGTGGTATGGGCTTCATTGAAGAAACGGGCGCAGCACAGTACTACCGAGACGCCAAAATTTTGACCATCTATGAAGGGACCACGGCCATTCAAGCCAATGACCTCGTAGGCCGCAAAACGGCACGTGACGGAGGTCAAACTGCCAAGGCCTTGGCGGCTCAAGTAGAGCAAACTGAAAATGAATTGCTGGCCAACTCGAATACAGATGCACAGGCCTTGGGACGCCGTTTAAAAGCTGCTCGTTTGGCTTTCATTGATGTGGTCAACTTC
This sequence comes from Comamonadaceae bacterium, assembly GCA_027488115.1. Lineage (GTDB taxonomy): Bacteria > Pseudomonadota > Gammaproteobacteria > Burkholderiales > Burkholderiaceae_C > Limnohabitans_A. The sequence goes on from JAIYCG010000038.1 coordinate 68,994, forward strand.
ATCGCCGGTCACTCCAAAGCGCAACCCAATGACGTCTATGCAGGCAGCGTGCCTTACCTCATGCTGTCAGGTAATTTGATGGCGGGATGGCAGATGGGCCGGGCTTTGTTGGTGGCGCTGACGCAAAGCGCGAAAGGCAATGACAAGGCTTTCATGGATGCCAAAGTCACCACAGCGCGCTTTTATGCAGATCATTTGCTCAGCCGTGCTCCTGGCGTTCGCGACAGCATTGTGGACGGTGCAAAGTGCGTGACAGCGCTTTCCTTAGAAGCTTTCTAAGATAGCTCACATACTTTCAGCATCAACACCCCATTATTCCAACTGGAGACCTCATGTCAAAACTACCCGCTGCACTGGCCCATTTGCCTTTCCCGGTCATTGCCTCACCTTTGTTCATCATCAGCAATCCCAAGCTGGTGATTGAACAATGCAAAGCGGGTGTTGTGGGGTCTATGCCTGCGCTCAATGCCAGGCCAGCCGAACAATTGGAAGAATGGCTCATTGAAATTACTGAAACGCTGGCCGCTTACAACCAAGCCAATCCAGACAAGCCAGCAGCCCCTTTTGCCATCAATCAAATCGTTCACAAAAGCAATGACCGTTTAGAGCACGACATGGCCATGTGTGTGAAATACAAGGTGCCTATCATCATCACATCTTTGGGTGCTCGCGAGGACATCAACCAGGCTGCCCACAGTTATGGCGGCATTGTTTTGCATGACATCATCAACAACAAGTTTGCGCACAAGGCCATTGAAAAAGGTGCCGATGGCTTGATCGCTGTGGCTGCTGGCGCAGGTGGGCATGCCGGTGAAAAAAGCCCCTTTGCATTGATTCAAGAAATTCGCCAGTGGTTTGATGGCCCCGTTGCTTTGTCGGGCTCGATTGCCAGCGGTGATGCCATTTTGGCCGCGCAAGCCATGGGTGCAGACTTTGCCTACATTGGCTCAGCATTCATAGCAACCCATGAAGCCCGTGCTGCTGAAGCCTACAAACAAGCCATCGTGGACTGCAACTCCGACGACATCGTTTACAGCAATTTGTTCACAGGGGTGCATGGCAACTACTTGGCACCTTCTATCAAAGCAGCCGGATTGGATCCTGCCAACCTGCCAGTGTCTGACCCTTCCGCAATGAACTTTGGCGGCGATGCCAAGAAGGCTTGGAAAGACATTTGGGGCTGTGGTCAGGGTATTGGCGCCATTGACGCAGTCCAGAGTACTGCTGACTTGGTTGCAAAGCTGAAAAAACAGTATGCTGCTGCGCGAGCACGCTTGGTACTCTAAATCCAAGAGCATTCAGGTTGAAGTCAGAACGATCTGAGGTCATTGACCTCTTTAAGGCCTTCGCGTGCGTTCTCATTGTTTGGCACCATCTTGCAATTTACAGCCCCATGTCAGATGTGGTGGCGCAGTGGTTACCCCGTCTTGAAGAATTTTTGTTTGAGCACGGATTGTTGGCTGTTCAAATTTTTTTGGTGGTGGGTGGGTACCTGAACGCCAAATCCTGGGTCAGAGCTTTGTCTAAAGCGCAGTTCCAATTGTTTTCGAGTTTGTTGTCTCGCTACCAAAGGCTGGTGCTGCCTTTGTTGGCAGCACTCAGTTTCACAGTGCTTGTGACCGCACTTGTCAGACCGTACTTCGACCATTCGTCGCTTTCTGATCTCCCCACTTGGCAGAAAATTGTGGCGCACATTTTTTTGCTTCAAGATGTTCTTTATTTGGAAGCCTTCTTAGCCGGTGTCTGGTATGTGGCCATCGACTTTCAACTTTTCGCTATGGCCATTGCCTGTGCATGGCTTGCTCACGCTTGGCAGACTCGAACAAACAAAGGTTCTGCAATTCGAAAGGCTTTGGGTTTATGGATGCTTCTCACCCTGAGCTCCATGTTTGTCTGGAATCTAAATCCGCTGGGTGAAATTTGGGGCACTTATTTTTTCAGCGCTTATGGTTTAGGTTTGTGTGTGGGGTGCTGGCGTTATTCAGGCATCAAGATAAGCCATGCAACTCTGGGCTTGTTGATTTTTATTTTGGGGGCTGTTGCCACAGCCTACCAGCCCAGAATCAGGTTGGTGGTAGCCGTTGCCACCGCAGCGTTGTTAACGTGGTACGAGGCCACTGGCTGCAAAACAATTGGCTCTATCAAGCAGAGATGGATTCAAGAGCTGTCCAATGCTTCTTATGCTATTTTTCTCATTCACTTTGGTGTGAGTTTGGGGGTCAGCGCCTTGATATTCAACTTCTGGTCTGAAAATATTCCGATGAATGCTTTGGGCTTGATCATTTCATTTGTGTTGTCTGTCATTTTGGGACATCAACTTCATTGGCACATTGAAACTCAAGAAGCAACTTGGAAGCGCTGGTTACAGTGGGTTGCCATATTTGGGGCAACATGCACGGTGGTGCTGTTACTTGGCTAAAGCTGCTTGGCTTTCGGTGACTTTGCCCTGAATGTAGGCCAATGCAGCTTCCACCTGATCAATCAAGATCAGGCACAAGTCACCTTCAGACAGTCGGGCAAGTGCCGTATCGATGGCGTTGAACTCGCCCTGAATGTCTTGAACATACTGTGTTCTGACTGCGCCATTGAGTCCATCACGCAGCAGTTGAATCACTTCGCCATCGCTGCGGCCTCGTTGGCAAGCATCTTGGTACAGAATAACCTCGTCAAATGCTGTGCCCAAGATTTGAGTTTGGTCCCGAATGTCTTGGTCGCGACGATCGCCAGCACCACTGATGACCACCACTCTTTTTTGTGCGGGCATGTTGTCAACGGCATGCACCAGGGCTTGAATGGCATCTGGGTTGTGACCATAGTCTGCGATCAAGGTGGCACCTTTGTAGTCAAAGACATTGAACCGGCCAGGGACACCTTGAATGTCGCTGATGAATGTGGCCAAGCCTTTCGCGATGACATCCCAAGGCACATTCAAAGCCCAGGCAGCACCTACGGCCGCAATGACATTTTCAGTTTGAAAACCAATTTGCCCTTGGCGAGTCAATGGCACTTCACTGAGGGGAACGCGAAAGATTTTTTTACCCTGTTGCGCAACGATGTTGCCATTTTCTGTGTAAACCACCCGCTTGCCTTGAGCACGGTGGGTGGCCAGTACAGGGTGGTGAGAGTCTAAGGCAAAGAATGTGACATCGCCGGGGCACATTCTGGCCATCATGGCCACTTGGGGGTCGGCGGCGTTCAAAACGGCCATGCCGTTACTTGCGACATTCAAGACAACCACTCGTTTTAAGACCGATAAGTCTTCTAATGTAGTGATGTAGTTCAAGCCTAAATGATCGCCTGTGCCAATGTTGGTGACGATGGCCACTTGGCAACGATCAAATGCCAAGCCTTCTCTGAGTAAGCCACCGCGAGCGGTTTCAAATACGGCGGCATCGACGTCAGGATGCATCAAGACATTTCGAGCACTGCGAGGACCGCTGCAGTCGCCATCGTCAATTTGTCGACCATTGACATACACGCCGTCGGTGTTGGTCATGCCAACCCGCAGTTGATTGGCTTTCAGAAGGTGAGCTGTCAAACGGACCGTGGTTGTCTTGCCATTGGTGCCCGTGACCGCAATGACTGGAATGCGGCCATCTTCTCCATTGGGGTACATGTAGTCGATGATGGCTTTGCCAATGTTTCGGCCTTTGCCAAAGGAAGGGCTGATGTGCATGCGCAAGCCAGGCGCTGCATTGACTTCCACAATGCCACCGTTTTGTTCTTCAAGGGGCTTGAGAACCGATTCGCAAACGACATCAACGCCGCAGATGTCAACGCCCACCATTTGCGCGGCGGCCACAACGCGAGCCGTGACTTCGGCGTGTACATCGTCAGTGACATCGGTGGCTGTGCCGCCAGTAGACAAGTTGGCGTTGTTGCGCAAAATGACGCGTCGTCCTTTTTCAGGGACTGAACTAGGCTCTAAGTCTTGTAACTTCAAGCGCCCGATGGCAATGTCATCAAACTTGATTTTGGTCAATGAGGTCGAGTGGCCATCACCGCGGCGAGGGTCTGCATTGACTTTGTCAACCAACTCCTTGACGGTATGGACGCCATCACCAACGACCAGGGGGGGCTCGCGTCTGGCCGCGGCAACTAATTTATTGCCTACGACCAGCAATCGATAGTCACTGCCTGGCAAGAATTTTTCGACCAAAACTTCGCCATATCGGGCTGCTGTTTCGTAGGCTTGATTGAAGAGCTCGCGTTCCACAATGTTGACAGTGACGCCTTTTCCCTGATTGCCATCGAGTGGCTTGACCACAACAGGCAGGCCAATGCTGAGAGCAATCTGCCAAGCATCTTCTAAATTCTTGGCGGGTCTTCCAATGGGGACTGGCACCCCTGCTGCCAGTAAGAGAGATTTGGTGAGGTCCTTGTCTTGCGCAATGGATTCGGCAATGGCACTTGTTGTGTCCGTTTCAGCAGCTTGGATGCGACGCTGTTTGCTACCCCAGCCAAATTGAACCATGCTGCCTTCTGTGAGACGGCGAAAGGGAATACCCCTTTGAACTGCGGCATCGACAATGGATCCCGTGGAAGGTCCTAGGCGGACATCCTCGTCCAAATCTCGCAACTCGCTGAGGGCTTGATTCAAATCGAAGCCTGATTGCATTTTCACCGCTTGACAAAGTTTTTCAGCCCAGGCCAAAGCCAATTTGCCAACGGCCTCTTCGGTGTATTGAACGACAACTTGGTAAATGCCTTCTTCTTCGGTGGCGGTTGTGCGGCTGAATGTGACGGGGCATCCCGCTTGGTTTTGCAAACTCAATGTGATTTTTTCGAGGGCATGTGCCATGCTGGCAGGCTGGCCAGGCCGTGTGCCTTCTAGAGGTCCGACAGCCGGGAATATGCGTCTTAATTGTTTTTCAAATTCACTACCAGGCGCCATCTCTCGTTCATGGGGTTCGCAGCTCACAATGGCTTCAATGCTGGTTTGTCGACTCCATAAGTTGGGTCCCCGCAAAGCTCGAATTCTTGAAACTTCCATGAAACTTGGTCCTGGTTGAGCGGTGTTGGCGTTGTATTTAAGGCGTCGAGGCTCTGGGCTCAGTGTGCACCAGGACTTTGCCCAAAACTTTTAATACCGGCTCGAATAAGGTCGGTTTGAATGCCAAGCGCCCAAGCCGCAGCAGATGCTGCCAAGACTTCCATGCATTTGAGATGCTGGTTTTTGAAGACTCTGTCGATCGCAGGCAACTGGCGATTTAAGGCTTCGATTTCGTGTTCGCCTTGGGCTAAGACCAAATGGTTTTTGCGCCAGAACACCACACGCCCGTTCTCACTGCGGTGTTGAACAATGCGGGGATGATTTTCAGATTTTGCAAAGTAGGTCACTTCGCCATCGCAATACTGAGCAAGCTTGGAAACCTCTTCATCCTCCGCATTGAGAACAGCCATGCCATCGGACAGAACGACGTCCATTTGCGTGCGAACCACATTGGGCATTTGTTCGTCGCTTTGAATGTAAAGATCTTCAAGCCCAGCAGCCTTGGGCATGGAGGTGATGACACCAACGAGGCAGCGGTCGTAGGGCAAGCCCTCTGCCAGCAAGTGTCTGGCAGTGGTTTCAAAAACGGCTGCTTCTACGGAACGGTTAATGAGCAACCTTTGGGCAGATTCCCATTCCATATCGCTTTGAGCATGCAAACAACGCTGTCCTAGGAACAAACCCTTTGCCGACGACAGGCCTGTTTGCAGACCTTGTAGATGCATGAGCCATGCAATGAGGTGACTTGTGCCTGTGGTGTTCTCTTGGCCAATCAAACCCACAATAGGAATTCGGGACTCAGAATTTTCAGCAAACAAGTGGGCTGCAATGGCTTTGCCGACAGGTCTGGGTTGGCCCGTTGCAGGTTTGAGATGCATCAGAAGTCCAGGACCTGCATTGACCTCAACGATGGCGGCGCCTTGCGCCTTCATGGGCTTCGAAATATCTTGTGCGACCAAATCCACGCCGGCAATGTCCAAGCCCACAATGCGCGCTGCAAGGGCTGCTAACTCAGCCACATCGGGGTGAACCAGGTCAGTGACGTCCACGGCCATATTGCCAGTGCGCATGACCAACACCCGACGGTCTTTTTTTGGCACACTTTGACCCGTGAGGCCCTGTCGTTTGAGTTCGAGTACGGCAGTGGTGTGATCTTTAAGGCGGATGGTATCGAGCGGAAAATCTTCTTCCTCGCCGCGACGTGGGTCTGAGTTGATTTGGCTTTCGATGAGTTCTTCAACGGAATGGATACCATCACCCACAATACTGGCGGTTTCCCCCTTGTTGGCAGCCACAACTTTTCCGCCAACCACCAACAAGCGATGTTCATCGCCCAAAATGTGTTTTTCAACCAAGACATCGCTGCCTTCGGCTTCTGCCAAATGGTAGGCGGCTTCTACTTCGGCTTGGGTTCTGAGTTCTAGAGAAACACCACGGGCATGGTTGCCGTCAACGGGCTTCACGCAAACGGGCAGGCCAATGTCTAGGGCAGCTTCCCAAGCCTCTTTGGGAGAGCCCACATTGCGCCCCTCTGGCACGGGAACGCCGCAATTGGCGAGCAAACTCTTGGTCAGGTCTTTGTCTTTGGACACGCCCTCGGCAATGGCGCTTGTCTTGTCTGTTTCGGCGGTCCAAATGCGGCGCTGGTTGGCTCCGTAACCAAGTTGAACCAAGTTGCCATCGTTGAGGCGGATGGAAGGAATATTGCGATCTGTTGCTGCATCGACAATGCAAGCAGTGCTGGGGCCAATGCACAATTGATCGACCATTTGGGTGAGGTCGGCTATGACTTGATTGACGGGGTAAGGGCGTTTTTCGATGGCCGCCATGACCAAGTCGCGGGCTGCTTGAAGGGCAGCCCGGCTCACAGTTTCGTTGCGAGTGCGAATGACGACCTTGTAAATGCCTCGGGGGCCAGCCTCACGGGCTTTGCCAAAACCGGTTTGCATGCCCGCTTTGTTTTGCAACTCTAGGGCCACGTGCTCCAAGATGTGGCCTGGCCAAGTACCTTCAGTGAGTCTTTGCAAAAAGCCGCCCCTTTCGCCCACACTGCATCGGTGCTCGATAAGGCCAGGCAGCATCTCTTGAAGCCGCTGGTTAAATCCAGGGAGGGTGTTGGAGGGGAAGTCTTCTAAATCGCCAATGTCAATCCAAGCTTCGAGGACAGGGCGGTATGTCCAAATGTTCGGACCCTTGAGATGGGTCATGCGAATGAATTTGATATCTTTAGAACTCATTTTCGTGCTTTTCACAATTCTGAGAGAAGGCACGGGGCGTTTCGTGTCCGGAGATACAATGACTGGCCAGTTGCAGCACTGGCATGGATCGTCTGATAAACAAGGTGCATGGGCTGTGTCCTGGCCGCTTCTTTTGCTGTTTTTGTTTGCCGCCAACACTGGTTGACTCTTGTTGTTTGAATACTTATGAACTCCAAAACCCATCCTCCCATCGATTTGCTGGGATTGCCGTTTAGTTGGCAGGAGGGCGTGTTGTCTCAAGTTCATTTTGATGAAAACGTTCTAGCTTGGCTAGAAGTTGACCTGAACGATGAACTGAGCTTTAAAAAAACCTTGGTTATTTTGACCGATCAAAGGGTCATCGCGTCGAGTGAGGCTCAAAATAATTGGAATATTTGGCCGTTGTCACCCGATTTGACGCTCCGAGTGCTGGACCATGCGGGTGTCGGTACCTTGGCAATGCATCAAGGTGGGTTGAGGTTGGCGGCTTGGCGCTTCACTTTGGGGCTAGAAGCGGTTGTTCTCAGATGGAAGTTGCGCTTCGAAAACCATCTGCTGACTCAAGCCAAACCCGCTACCTTTTTAGGCAAAACCCTCAATTCGCCCGTTTCAAGCGAGGCGGATTGGCCAGAACCCGGGATAGGGCAGGTTTTGCACAGTCTGTGCCCAGTTTGTCAAAATGTGGTGGATGCGTCTGATGAGGAGTGCGCAGTTTGCCTAGAAAAAGACCAAGTGCCCCCCTCAACTTGGACTTTGTTCAAGTTATGGCGTTTTGCCAAGCCCTACCAAGGGCAATTGTTGCTGGGTTTTGTTTTGACATTGGCGTCAACTGCCGCCACTTTGGTACCCCCTTACCTCACGATGCCATTGATGGACGATGTGCTCATTCCTTATCAAAATGGAAAGACCATAGACCCTGAAACCGTCTCCTGGTACCTTTTAGGTTTGCTGGCCTCTGCCATCGTTGCTTGGAGCTTGGGGTGGATCAAAACTTACATCTTGGCCCTGGTCTCTGAGCGCATTGGTGCTGATTTAAGAACGACCACTTATCAGCACTTGCTCAAATTGTCCTTAGAGTATTTTGGTGGAAGGCGAACCGGTGATTTGATTGCCCGCATTGGCAGTGAAACGGACCGCATCAATGTATTCCTCTCGCTTCACTTGCTAGACTTTGCGACCGATATTTTGATGATCACAATGACAGCAGTCATCTTGTTTTCCATCAACCCAACCTTGGCCTTGGTCACACTTTTGCCTTTACCTTTCATCGGTTGGTTGATCCATGTGGTTCGGGAAAGACTGCGCACAGGCTTCGAGAAAATTGACCGAGTTTGGTCCGAGGTCACCAATGTCTTGACTGACACCATTCCCGGCATTAGGGTGGTCAAGGCTTTTGCCCAAGAAGACAGAGAGGCTCAGCGCTTTATCGATGCCAACAAACACAACTTGGCCGTCAACGATCGATTAAATCGGGTTTGGTCTGTTTTTTCTCCCACCGTCACGCTCATGACGGAAGTGGGCTTGTTGGTCGTTTGGGGATTTGGCATTTGGTTGGTTTCAAAAGACCAGATCACGGTGGGCGTGCTGACGGCATTCTTGGCCTACATCGGCCGTTTTTATACCCGTCTTGACTCCATGAGCCGGATCGTGTCCACGACCCAAAAAGCAGCCTCGGGTGCCAAACGAATTTTTGAAATTTTGGACCATGTGTCCAGCGTGCCTGAGCCCCTCCATCCGGTTGCTTTGTCCAATGTACAAGGCCGCATCACTTTGCAAAATGCCAGTTTCCGATATGGCAACCGAGCCGTCATCAAGCAGTTGAATTTGGACATCCAACCTGGCGAAATGATTGGCTTGGTGGGGCACAGTGGCTCTGGTAAAAGTACCTTGGTCAATCTCATGTGTCGCTTTTATGATTTGTCAGAGGGCAGCATTGCATTGGACGGTGTCGACATCAAGCAACTCAAGGTGGCGGACTACCGCAGGCACATTGGTTTGGTCTTGCAAGAACCGTTTTTGTTCTTTGGCACGATTGCAGACAACATTGCGTATGGCTTGCCCGATGCCACGCGTGAAGACATTGTGGCGGCCGCCAGGGCTGCACACGCGCATGAATTTATTTTGCGCATGCCGCAAGGCTATGACTCACTGGTTGGCGAGCGAGGACAGGGTTTGTCGGGGGGAGAGCGTCAGCGTATTTCGATTGCGCGTGCCTTGCTGATCAATCCACGCATTTTGATTTTGGATGAAGCCACTTCAGCGGTAGACACCGAAACAGAAAAAGAAATTCAAAACGCGTTGGACAACTTGGTTCGTGGCCGCACCACCATCGCCATTGCTCATCGCTTGTCGACCCTGCGCAAAGCAGACCGCTTGGTGGTCATGGACAAAGGGTTGATTGTTGAAGAAGGCACTCACGATGCGCTCATTGAAAGCCAAGGCGCTTATTGGCGCCTGTATGAAGCGCAGCAAAGGCAAGCCGAATCTGAAGGTGCTGTTTTAAGGGAGTCAAGCGCTTCATGAACACATCCTTGATGAATTTCCAGTTTGATCAAAGCACTTCTGGCAAATGGTATTACGTCAGTGCAGACGGGCAACAGCATGACAACGTGATGGCAGTTCGGTCATTTCCAGTCGCAGCACCTGAAGCTGGCATTGCCTTGGTGGACATCGATGGCAAAGAGTTGCTATGGATTGCCCATTTGAATTTGCTGGCAGAGCCCTTGCGTGCCAAAGTTGAAAAGGCCATCAAGCAGCGCGAGTTCATGCCACAGATTTTGAAGCTTTACGGTGTGAGCGGATTTGTGACCCCCAGCACGTGGGACATTGAGACCGATCGAGGAAGAACCAGTTTGTTGTTGAATGGTGAAGAAGACATTCGCCGCTTGTCAGGCACTGTGTTGCTGGTCACCGATGGCCACGGCGTTCAATTCCTGATTCGCGACTTGGCCCAGATGGATCGCTTTTCTCGAAAGTTACTGGACCGCTTTTTATGACTTGCTTCTGCAATCGGCGTGTACATCTAGCTTTTCTTGATAAACCTCAGTGCTGACATTCATCAGTCCTAAAACTGAATGAAAGTAGTTGTCATGAGTGAGGGCAGTTTCTGATTTGTTTTTCAAACAAGTGCTTAGCAAACCCGATTGCCTTTCGAACCGAGGTGAAAACCAGCTGATCCAAGGCACGCGTTTTTGCACATCGGGTGCCACACGGTAGGGCAGTCCGTGCAAGTACAAATTGTTCTCACCCAATGACTCTCCATGGTCTGAAACATAGAGCAATGCTGGCGCAGAAGTGGCTTCTGATTTTTTAAGCCATTGAATGGCTTGTGATAAAAAATAATCGGTGTAGACAATGGTGTTGTCAAAAGAATTGACTACTTGTTCACGAGAGCAATCTTGGAGCGCATTGCTTTTGCACTCGGGCTGAAATTTTTTGAAAGTGTCTGGCACTCGTTTGTAGTAGGCAGGGCCATGACTTCCCATTTGATGCATGATCACCACAACACCCTTAGCCCGTCGTTCAGCAGGCAGTGCTTGAATTCGCTGGTCAAGATCGACCAGCATGATCTCATCAAAACATTCTCCGTTTTTGCACAAAGTCGGATGTTTCAAATCTTTGGTGAGAGCTTGAGGCACACGCTCACACACACCTTTGCAACCAGATTGGTTGTCGATCCACAGAACAGCCAAACCTGCATGGTTTAAAACATCGATCAAGCTTTCATAATTATTTGTGCGTGATTCAAATGCTTCTTTGCCTGCATGGGAAAACATGCAAGGCACAGAGGTGGCTGTACTGGTGCCACATGACATCACGCCTTTTAAACTGATGATGCTTTCTTTGGCCAATTCTGGCGTGGTAGCGCGCTCATAGCCATTGACGCCAAAGTTACCCATGCGAGCGGTTTCACCCAGCACCAAGAGCAAAAGGGGTGGTTTTTCAAGAGGCTTCAGTTGAGCGACTTGCGCGTCTCGTCCGATTGGCAAAAGGGTTTGGTTGTCACGCTGAAATGGTTTGGCAGCCACCACCCCAATGGCATAGAAGCTGTTCAATGGATTGACCAAATAACGCAACTGCGTGTGATTGCGCATGATGGATGAGTAATCTTGAAAGATGGCGAGAAGAACAGCCACGATCACAATCAGCGATGCGACCAATGCGATGAGGTTGCTCCCTGCTTGTTGGCTCCAACGCAAAGATCTGACGGGTGTTTTCCACAAGACCCAGCAAGGCAAAATTCCTAAAAGCAGCAAACTGATCAGCATTCGCCAATTCATCAAATCCAAGGCTTCCTTGGTGTCAGTTTGGACCACGTTGGTGATCATGGTGCTGTCAATGACAATGCCGTAGCTCATCATGAAGTAGGCACCACTTGCAGCGCTCAAGAAGAACACGGTGACCACAGGTTTGAGCAGCGACCGCCAGTTGAAAAAGCTCAAGATCGCAGTGGTGGCTGCAATGATCATGACACCAAAACCCACGGCAAAAGCCATGCCCCTGACACCATTGACTTCGGGCAGTTTGTTCACTTGCAGCCAAAGGGGGGTGTTGCCAAGGGTGGCCAACCACAGGCTGCTCAAAATGACAATCCAATTAGGATGCCATGCGCTTTGTTGGAAGGCTGAGGTAGGACGTTTCTTGGTGGTCATAGGCCAAGTTTAAGGCTTGCCAAATTTTCTCTGAGAATTTCTTCATCCTGGCCAAAGAGACACTTGCTCAGGCGCAACCGCGCGCAACCGAAATTCTGTTTCAATGCGTTGCCGAAGGGCGTCTGGTGCCTCGCGCTCTCTATCGAGAGATTGAAAGCCAGTCAGAACAAGCCTAAGTTTGCAACTTATGCGCCGAACAAACCTTTGAGTTTGTCAGTCCAACTGTTACCTGTCGGCATGTGTTTGGCGCCACCTTTTTGCAAAGACTCTTCAAATTCTTTGAGCAGCTTGCGCTGGTGCTCTGTGAGCTTGACGGGGGTCTCCACTGTGATGTGGCAATACAAATCGCCAGGGTAGCTGGCGCGAACGCCTTTGATGCCTTTGCCGCGCAAACGGAATTGCTTGCCAGTTTGCGTGCCTTCGGGAATGTCGATGGCTGCTTTGCCGCTGAGTGTTGGCACATCAATCTCACCCCCCAATGCCGCTTTGCTGAACCCGATGGGCACGGAACAATGCAAGTCATCGCCATCGCGTTCAAAAATGTCGTGTTTCTTGAGGCGAATTTCAATGTACAAATCGCCAGGCGGGCCACCGTTGGTGCCCGGTTCACCGTTGCCGGTGCTGCGTATGCGCATGCCATCGTCAATGCCCGCTGGAATTTTGACTTCGAGCGTTTTTTGCTTTTTGAGCTTGCCTTGACCGCTGCAGGAAGGGCAGGGGTCAGAGATGATTTTGCCGGAGCCTCTGCAGTGCGGGCAGGTTTGCTGCACACTGAAAAAGCCTTGACGCATTTGGACCGTGCCAGACCCTTGGCAAGTACCGCAGGTTTTAGCACTGGTGCCTTTTTTGGCGCCGGAGCCATCGCATGGCGTACATTCTTCCCAGCCAGGGATGCGAATTTGTGCATCTTTTCCAGCCGCAGCTTCTTCCAAAGTGACTTCCATGGCATAGCTCAAATCGCCACCGCGGAAAACTTGTCGGCCACCCCGGCCGCCACCGCCCCGTTGCTGACCAAAGATATCGCCAAAGATGTCGCCAAAGGCCTCACCAAAACCGCCAAAACCTTCCGCACCGCCTGCGCCACCGCGCATGTTGGGATCAACACCGGCATGGCCGTATTGGTCGTAGGCTGCACGCTTTTGAGCGTCCGATAACATCTCGTAGGCTTCTTTGACCTCTTTAAATTTAGCCTCTGCTTCTTTGGCGTCTTCACCTTGATGACGGTCAGGGTGGAACTTCATGGCCAATTTGCGATACGCCTTTTTGATCTCTTCATCAGAGGCGTTCTTGGCTACACCCAATACTTCGTAAAAGTCTCTTTTGGCCATCGTTTTTTGCTACTGTTTGAACAAGAACGCCGCGAAAGCGATTTCCTAAGGAATACGCTGACGCGGCGGCTCGGGCTAAAGCCCTTGAATGAAAGGCTTAGCCTTTTTTAACTTCTTTCACTTCTGCATCGACCACATTGTCGTCTGCGGGTTTGGTATCGGCACCAGGGCCGCTAGGACCACCCGTCGCACCACCCGCAGCCGCTTCTTTGGCTTGCATGTCCGCATACATTTTCTCACCCAGCTTTTGGCTGACGGTCATGAGGGTTTCGGTTTTGGCAGTGATGGCGTCTTTGTCTTCGCCCTTCAAAGCTTCTTCCAATTCTTTCACAGCCGCTTCGATTTTTGTTTTCTCGTCAGCTTCAATCTTGTCCCCGTATTCAGTCAAGCTTTTCTTCACGCTGTGCACGGTGGCTTCGGCTGAGTTTTTGGCTTGAACGATTTCGAGTTTCTTCTTGTCGTCTTCGGCATTCAACTCGGCATCTTTCACCATCTGCTGGATTTCAGCTTCAGACAAGCCCGAGTTGGCCTTGATGGTGATCTTGTTTTCTTTGCCAGTGCCTTTGTCTTTGGCGCCTACGTGCAGGATGCCGTTGGCGTCAATGTCAAATGACACCTCAATTTGGGGAGTACCGCGTGCCGCGGGTGGAATGCCTTCGAGGTTGAACTCGCCCAGCAACTTGTTGCCGCTGGCCATCTCGCGCTCACCTTGATAAACCTTGATGGTGACTGCTGGCTGGTTGTCGTCAGCAGTCGAGTAGGTCTGTGCAAACTTGGTGGGAATGGTGGTGTTCTTGGTGATCATTTTGGTCATCACACCGCCCAGGGTTTCAATGCCCAAGGACAAAGGTGTGACGTCCAGCAACAACACGTCTTTGCGATCACCAGACAACACCTGACCTTGAATGGCAGCGCCAACGGCCACAGCTTCATCAGGGTTCACGTCTTTGCGTGGCTCTTTGCCGAAGAACTCTTTGACCTTGTCTTGCACTTTAGGCATGCGAGTCATGCCGCCCACCAAAATGATGTCGTCAATGTCTGCCACGTTCACGCCAGCGTCTTTGATGGCCATGCGACAAGGGGCAATGGTGCGCTCGATCAACTCGTCAACCAGGCTTTCTAACTTGGCCCGGCTGAGCTTGATGTTCAGGTGTTTAGGACCTGTTGCATCGGCTGTGATGTAAGGCAAGTTGATGTCGGTGCCAGCAGAGCTTGACAATTCGATCTTGGCTTTTTCAGCGGCTTCTTTCAAGCGCTGCAAGGCCAACACGTCTTTGGACAAATCAACGCCGCTTTCTTTCTTGAACTCAGTGATGATGAAGTCAATGATGCGTTGGTCAAAGTCTTCGCCGCCCAAGAAAGTGTCGCCGTTGGTGGACAACACTTCGAATTGCTTTTCGCCATCAACGTCGGCAATTTCAATGATGGACACGTCAAACGTACCGCCACCCAAGTCATACACCGCAATTTTGCGATCGCCTTTGTCTGTTTTGTCTAAGCCGAAAGCCAAAGCTGCGGCTGTCGGTTCGTTGATGATGCGCTTCACGTCCAAGCCCGCAATGCGGCCAGCATCTTTGGTGGCTTGACGTTGTGCGTCATTGAAGTAAGCAGGCACCGTGATGACGGCTTCTGTCACGTCTTCGCCAAGGTAGTCTTCGGCGGTTTTCTTCATCTTGCGCAACACTTCAGCGCTGATTTGGGGAGGGGCCAATTTGTTGCCGCGCACTTCCACCCAGGCGTCGCCGTTGTCGGCTTTGGCAATGGTGTAAGGCATCAGGTCGATGTCTTTTTGAACTTCTTTTTCAGAGAACTTGCGGCCAATCAAACGCTTCACCGCATACAGCGTGTTGCGGGGGTTGGTGACGGCTTGACGCTTGGCGGATGCACCGACCAAAATTTCGCCGTCTTCTTGGTACGCAATGATGGAAGGGGTGGTTCGCGCTCCTTCGGCGTTCTCAATCACCTTGGTGGTGTTGCCTTCCATGATGGCCACACACGAGTTGGTGGTGCCCAAGTCAATGCCAATGATTCTTCCCATGTTCTTCTCCGGTAATCTAAAAAA
>JAIYCG010000046.1 GCA_027488115.1 Comamonadaceae bacterium
ATGACTACAATTCGTATCACCCGCACAGCGCACTTGGTTACTTGCCACCAACGCTGTTCAGGGAGAAACGATCGGTAACTTAAACATACCGGCGGTACTGGATTACAGGGTCAAGACCAGACGCTGCCCCAGATGAACAAAAGGCTCAAACGCAAACGATTGACTCGGTTGTTGAAGGCTAGCTGCGTGAGGGGCGTTGGCATTGATGGCATCTTCTCATGAGACCGTCGATTGCGCTAGGACGGCGCCGCCAATTCGCACACCAGCACCGACCTTGGGGGTTGGCCCAGGGCTAGCTTCCCCCCGTGTTTACCCTTTGGTTTCAATCAATCCCATGATGTAAAAATAAAACAAAGGGTTTCACCTTAGTTTGTCAGCTTGTGTTGGTTTGGTGTCAGAGGGTGGTCAGAGCCTGCCCCAAGAATGCGCCCAAGCCTTCGTGTCGAGGGCTATTTTTTGGAGACAGCTCTATGGCAACAACAGATCCACGCCCGATGTCGCCCGAAGAGAAGAAGGTTATTTTTGCTTCTTCCCTCGGTACGGTATTCGAATGGTACGACTTCTACCTTTATGGTTCACTCGCCGCAATCATTGCGAAACAGTTCTTCAGCGGTTTGGATGAAGGCTCAGCGTTCATTTTCGCGCTGTTGGCGTTCGCTGCTGGTTTCATCGTCCGTCCTTTCGGCGCCATTTTCTTTGGCCGCTTGGGCGACATGATTGGACGCAAATACACCTTCTTGGTCACCATCCTGATCATGGGTGTCTCCACCTTCATCGTGGGTATCTTGCCTAACTACGCCAGCATTGGCGTGGCCGCTCCCGTCATCCTGATCTGCTTGCGTTTGTTGCAGGGTCTGGCTTTGGGCGGTGAGTACGGTGGTGCTGCCACGTATGTGGCCGAGCACGCGCCCATGGGCAAACGTGGTGCTTACACTGCTTGGATTCAGACCACAGCCACTTTGGGTTTGTTCTTGTCCTTGATGGTGATTTTGGCGACACGTACCATCATTGGCGAAGAAGCTTTTAGCGATTGGGGCTGGCGAGTTCCGTTCCTTGTCTCTATTCTGTTGTTGGCCATTTCGGTCTACATCCGTCTGAGCATGAACGAGTCACCTGCTTTCGTCAAAATGAAATCAGAAGGCAAAACTTCCAAGTCACCTTTGTCTGAATCCTTCGGTCAATGGAAAAACTTGAAAATCGTGATCTTGGCCTTGTTTGGTCTGGTCATGGGTCAAGCTGTGGTTTGGTATTCTGGTCAGTTCTACGCTTTGTTCTTCTTGACACAAGCTTTGAAAGTGGACGGACCAACAGCCAACATCATGGTGGCCATCTCCTTGATCATTGGAACGCCTTTCTTCGTGATCTTCGGAACGCTGTCTGACAAGATTGGCCGTAAGCCCTTGATCTTGGCTGGTTGCTTCTTAGCTGTTGTTACATACTTCCCAGTATTTGAAGCCCTTACAAAGGCTGCCAACCCAGACTTGCACGCTGCTCAAAAGGCTGCCAAGGTCACGGTGACCGCCGATCCTGGTGAGTGTTCATTCCAGTTCAACCCCACTGGCACGAAAAAGTTCACGTCTTCTTGTGACATTGCCAAGCAACGTTTGGCCAGTGCGTCTGTTTCCTACGAAAACATCGCGGCGCCAGCTGGCACCCCTGCTGTGATCAAGGTGGGCGAAACCGTTGTGAACGTCAAGTACTCTCCAGAAGACATTGCCGCTGCCAAGGCCAAAGCTGAAGAGAAACTCGCAGCCCTCAACGCTGCTGAGCCAAAAGACGCGAAGGCCATTGAAGCTGCAACCAAATCTGTCAAAGATTTGAGCAACGAAAAAACGGCGGGCACAACCCTCTTGGCAAGCAACTTGGGCGCTGCTTTGAAAGCAGCCAACTACCCTGCCAAAGCTGACATGGCCAAGTTTGACAAAGTCACCGTGATCATCATCCTGACTTACTTGGTGATTTTGGTCACGATGGTGTACGGTCCTATTGCTGCCATGTTGGTAGAGATGTTCCCCACACGCATTCGTTACACCTCCATGTCCTTGCCTTACCACATTGGTAATGGCTGGTTTGGTGGTTTGATGCCTACAACCGCTTTCGCGATCGTGGCTCAAACCGGTAACATGTACAACGGTCTCTGGTACCCCGTCATCATTGCGGCCGCAACGGTTGTGATTGGTGGCTTGTTCATCAGAGAAACCAAAGACGTCGACATTTACGCCAACGACTAATTTGTAAGCTTTCCGAGACCATCTCGGTGCTACATTCAAGCCCTCCCCTCGGAGGGCTTTTTTTTAATTGGGGTCAGATGAACATTAATTTCCAATCAGAAGGGCTAAAGGCTAAGGGGGCTTCCTCATACTGGGGTACCAGAAATCGTCAGCCCCCTTAGCCTTTAGCCCTTCTGATTGACCAAATTAATGTTGATCTGACCCCAGTTAATACACAATATTTTTGGAGAAACCTTATGTGGAAAATTGCTGTTGGATTCGCTGTGTTTGCCGGCCTGGCCTTGTATGTCATTTCTAAAGGCGGCGACAACATCGACATGACAGGCGAAAAGCACGGCGCAGAGGCCGTTAACTCTCCTGCGCCTGCCCCTGTCCCTGCTGCAGTTGAGGCACCTGCTGCTGCCCCCGCTGCTGCGCCCGCTACTGCCCCTGCAAGCAAATAATTGCTTCAGATCGAACAGGCTCCCTCAATCAGCGACCAAAAGGGTTGTTTTTGACGCCAACCAAAGGCGGAACTTCTGGGCCTTGAGGCTGCGCGGGTGCATCGCTCAAGGTTTTAAGAAATGCCAGCACATCGTCAATTTCCCTTTCAGTCAGCGCGGGACCCGCGGAAGCTGGGCGATTGAATGGCACACGGTCGCTCACTATGTTGCCAACATATGCTGAAGGCAAATCATTGGGGATACCTTTAGGGCCGTACCAACGCTTTGGATCGCTGTTTCGTGTAGCGTAAAAACTCACAACGTCACGCAAGTCTTTGAAAAAGCCGTTGTGCATCCAAGCTTTTCTTTCGGCTGTATTTCGCAAGGATGTCATGCGAAAGGTGCCACAAAACTTTTCAATGCTGATGTTGGCGGGCACGTTGCTGGTAAGGGCTGGCTTGGTGCGATCGGGTCCGCACAAGCCCAAGTCGTAAAAGGAAGGGTTGGCATTTCTAGGAATGGCCATGTTGCGTGGAATGCCTGTGGCATAAAAAGCAAAGTCCGTAAACAATGAATCGCTGGGCTTGGGGGAGGATGGGTTCATCGTGTGGCAAGAAGCACAATTGCCTTTGTTGGCATCCATGAACACCTTCATGCCATTGGTTTCTTGCGGTGTGAATTTCGCTTTGCCCTGAATGAATTGGTCGTATTTGCTGCTGAAGGGCTGAAGTGCAGAAGTTCTTTCAAATGCGGCAATGGCCACGCCTATTTTTTGAAAGGCTAAGCTGGGGTTGTTGAAGATTTGGCTGCCAAACTCATCCTTGAACATTTGTGCATACGGGGCAGATGCAATTTTGCGCACCACGCTGGCTGCATCTTTGTTGTTCATTTCTAATTTGTTCAACAGTGGGCCCAAGGCTTGAAGCTCTGCGGTGTCCGAGCGGCCATCCCAAAAGAAACCGCCCACTGGGTCAACATCTTCGGCGGTGACTCTGAATTGAAATTTGGGCGTGAACGATGTGTAAGCATTGGACATGGCGTTTCGGCCGCCGATGGCTTGAGGGGTGCTACCTTGCGCCACGCCAATTCTGGATCCGTTGTTGCCGGCAAAGCCCGAGCTGGCCAGATGGCAGTCGTTGCATGAAGTGCCTCTGGGTTATGACAAGGCTTGGTCTTTGAAAATTTGACTGCCTAAATTTTCTAGTCGGCTAAGGGGGGCGGTAGATGGTGCGGGTGATTGCCCCTGTGCGTGACTCAATGAAGCGATGCTAAAAAGTGTCAAACCCAAACAAAAAGTTCGGAGCATGGGAATTGGAAGAGCGCTAGAAAAGTGTGTGAATGTCATTTCGTGCTTTCAAGTAGAGGTGCGTTGAACAATTTGTCGACAAAACAACAGGCCGGCAAAATCACCAAAACTAAAGCAAAAAACGCGCCTAAAAAGAGTCTATTTTTTTGACGGTATTCAAAATTCAAAATTCAAAAGTCACAAACACAGATCAAATACACAATAAATCAAAAGAGCTCAATCAAACCCCAGTGGGACGTGGCTCAGGCGTTGAGAGGTCAGTCGGAGCTGATTCGGCATCGGCTTCATCGAGCGGCTGAGTGGCGCTCTGGTCAGTTGGTGGCGCTTCCTCATCCGAGGAATCTGAAGCATCCTCATCGGTGGGTTCATTGGCGGTGTCAGATGAAGCCTCAGAGTCCGAAAGTGGTTCTGTCGATGATGAGAAAGCCGAGTCTGGCGCCGACGACTTTTGCGCCTGATTGTCCGTCTCCGTGGGTGAACTCGCCTCTGACGAAGACCAAAAGGCGGAGTCTGGCGCAGTGGGTGTTTGAGCTTGGCTGTCCTGCTCAGCCGCAGAAACGGGCTCTGTAGAAGAAGAGAAGGCCGAGTCCGGCGCCGAAGAGCTTGGCGGGTTGGTTGACAAGTTGGTTGGCGGTTCTGATTCAACCGCTTGAGATCGCGCGTCCTGATCGGCGAGCGATGTTTGTTCGGCTTGATCTGGCAGTGGCTCATCACGGGCCTGCGTCTGATTTGCACTTGTCTGTGAAGCCAACTCC
Source organism: Comamonadaceae bacterium (assembly GCA_027488115.1). Taxonomy (GTDB): domain Bacteria; phylum Pseudomonadota; class Gammaproteobacteria; order Burkholderiales; family Burkholderiaceae_C; genus Limnohabitans_A. The sequence goes on from JAIYCG010000046.1 coordinate 4,715, forward strand.
CCAGAGGACCCGCTTTCACCATTGTCTGATGCTGCTGAAGTCATCGGCGACTTTGTCGCAGGGTTGCCAGTGTCGGCTGACGGTGAGGCCAAAAGTTCTTCTGACTGAGGCCTTGCTGAAGCGGCTGGGGAAGCTGCTGGTTGGGTGGCAGTAGGCTTGGCCTTGGTTTTTTGTTTTGATTTTGGTTTGGGTTTGACTCCACGTCCGGACATGCGCTTCGCAGCCAATGCTGCCAGGTTGCTGGCTTCTGACCCGCCTGATTGCCCTGGATCGCGGGTCACTTCGTTTGACCCTCTCGGTTCTTCGGAATCAGCGTTTGTGTCATCCGGATCACTTTCCGCACCGTCCTCATCCTCCCCAAAGTCCTCCTCATCCTCATCCTCATCGTATTCTTCTTGTTGTTCATCACGCTTGGATTCCGACTGCGCTGCTTCTGAAGCTGGCGTGTTAACTCCAGGCTTTGATTCGGCGCCACCGTCTGCTAGCGCTTGATCTTTGGCATTGCGTTGCTCAGCCTTGTCGGCATGGGTGATGTCGCCATCAGTTTGGGCAGTGGACTGGCCGTCAACTTCAGTTTGGGCCTCAGAACCCGCGTTGCTGGACAAACTTGGCTTGACAGCATCAACAGCTTCGGCGTCGCTCTTCGCTGAATCAGCAGCTTTCTTAACTTCCTCGCTCTGATTGGCTGGATCAGGCTCGCCGGATTTGTCATTTGAAGTTGAAGTGTCAGATGCTGCCGCAGCGTTTTGTCCTGCCGGGTCAGTTGTTGCTGTTGCGCTGTCAGCAGTTGCCGATTCCTTGCTTGCAGACTCTTGTGAGTTTTGCGTTGAAGCAGTTTGCCCCGCACTCGAATCTGCTGTGTCAGTTGCTGGGTCCGCTGTTGAGGAAGACGGTTCAGCAGCAGCCTGCTGAGCAGCGGCTTTTTCTTCTTGTTCTTTGGCTTGTTGTGCTTCAGCGGCCTTGGCTTCCTTGGCTGCAGCAGAATTTCGGGCGAGTGGTTCGCCTCCGTGCTTGACAACTTCGGCATCGACAATCGCTTCGGCAGCCTGAATGTCGGCTTGCGCTGCTTCAACTTGCGCTTGCGCTGCTTCAACGTCGGCCGCTGCCGCATTGATTTGCGCTTGACCTTCGTCACGGTAGCCCTCAACTTCCGTCAAGGTTTGAGCGCATCTCGCACCCATGCTGGCTTGGGCTTCCAGCACCGCCGACTTCAAACTGGACATTTCAGCGGCCAAGCCTAGCAAACCTGCGTTGACATCGTCGTTCACCGATTCCGCTTCGGCCGATGCATCGGACATCGCGGCATCTGCGTCAGCTTGGATGCTTTCCAACGAACTTGTGGCGCCGTCCAAGCCCGCTTGGGCTTCAGTTTGGGCATTGCTCGTGACTTGAACGGCCTGCTCTGCGTCGTCGCGGCATTCTTGCAAGCCATCATTGAGTGAAGAAGTCGTGTCCTCTTTCTGAGCCATGCTGGCCGCATCCTCTTCTGCACTGGCACGCAAGTCTTGATCGGCTTGCGCGAGCTTTTCTTGCTCAGTCTGGGCTGCGTCAGCCGCGCTTTGTGCGTCGTCCACTGGTTTTTTCAGGGCCGTTTCGGTTTCTTCACGCAAGGTTTGCACCTTGGCCTCAAGGCCTTTCACATCCAGGCCTGCCTTTTCAGCCTGGTCCCGAGCAGTTTGGAGCAATTGCTGGGCCACTGGGGGCAAGCCCGCCAATTGCGCATCAACTTGTGTCAAGGCTTGTTGCAGCCCTTCGTTCAGCCGCGTGTTTTGGGTTTCTATGGCTGTCAAAGCTTGATCGACCATGTCCTCAGCGCGTTTCAAAGCAATGTTGATTTTGCTCTCCGCTTGATCAATGACTTTGTCAAGAGCAGCGCGTCCTTGATTCAGCGCCGCATTGACTTGAACAAGCGCTTGGTCCAGCAGTTCACGAAGGCGTTGCCCTGGAACTTCAATTTGCGCTCGCAAGGTGGCCAGATGCGCATCCAACTCGTCGAGCTTGGCTTGCATGGCATCAGAGGGGGGTGTCAATTGGGCCTTGGCTTTGTCGATGACGCCATGTGCTTGGCCGCTTACTTCTTCAATTTTGGCTTTGACAGGTGTCAGCGCTTGGGCCGTCAGACTGAGAACTTTGTCGTGCAAGGCCTGAATCTTTTCATGGGGCGCTGCTTTGGCCAAGAAATCGTCGCGAACAGCCACGACTTGGTCGATCAAGGCCTCTGGCTTGGGCTTGATGGCGTCAATCGCCGCATGCATTTTTTGAGAAACCTGCACCAACTTTTCTTGAGCAAGCACCAAGGTGTTTTGGAGTTGAACAAGCAAGGCCACCAATTTGTCAATGGCCAATTGGATCTGTGCCATCACTTGACTGAGGACGCCCCTTAAGGCATCGACAGCGGCAAGCGCCTGGTCCAGCAAACCCTCGGCCGTTTTGCCTGCAGTTTTCACAGTGGTTCGGGCCGTGGCGATGGTGGTCTTGATGCCTGGCAAGCTTTGTTTGACACCCAAAAAAAGTGTTCGCGCAACCATCAGTGGCGGAGCGCGCATTTGGTAACGTGTGCAAATGGTGATGGCTTCGTCGCACAGGGTTCCCGCCTGATCGAGCTCTGCGCTGGCTGCAGCCAAGGCACTGTCAGCCTGCCTTACAAAGTCCGAAATTTTGGCTCGGATGTCTTCGATCAAAGCTTGGGCGGCATCGATTTGGTCGGTCACCACGCTGAAACGTTCTGGCAATGCCGCCAATTGCGATTTGATCTTGTCGATTTCCTCACTCAGCTCGGTGATGGCTTGTTTAAAACCGTCCAATGCATGGTCAACGCCATCAGCTGCTTGGTCCAGGGTGTCCAAGATGTCCCTAACCACTTGTCGCACTTGGGCAATCAATTTGTCGATGTTGCCAATTACGCCATCGACGATGTCACCAACGGCCAAGATCTGTTTGGCCACGCCGTCCATGGCGGTTTGTACCTTGGCGATGGGTATGTTGAGCGCGTCAGCAAGCTCGTCGACATTGCCATGAAAGCCGTCAATCAAGTCTTGCAGGTTCTGTAACTCCTGCTGAAGCGCGGCCACCGTATCGATCAATCTCTGCTGGATGGGCTTGAGCAAATCAAAGAGCTCAAGTACCAATGCGGTGATGTCGGCTGCAAGTTTCTCAACCATGTCGGCACAACCGTCTGCAATGTGGTTGAGCTCGAGTTCTACCGCATCAGCTTCGGTGCGAATGCCTTGACTGATCTCCGCCAAGCTTTCACGCGCCGTGTCGCCAGCTGTTTTGGCCAAGACACGCAGATCGGTCAAAATTTTCTGACGCGCCGCCGGCGAAATGACCTCGGTCGGGTTTTTCAGGGCCATCAAACTGGTTTGTAACGGCCCCAGTTCACTGGCCAGCGAGACCAAGCGCGGTTGTACACCTTGCGCCCGATCTGACAAGGCTTGCACGCGGTCCAGCAAAGCCTTGATGCCAGGCATCACGTTTGACAGGTCCGGGCGCAAGGACACGACACGTCCAGGCAAGGCCGTGACACCGCCTGCAACAGTCTTTAAATCGCCGGCCAAACCGCCCAAGTTCTTTCCAGCCTCCACCAAGCGAGACCCTGCGGATGTCAATTGCCCTGGTATGGCCTGCAAGTCTTTGTGCAAGTGGGTCAGGGCAGGCGCCAGGTCGTTGGCAATCTCGCTGGGGCTTAGGGGACCTGCAAGCGCGCCCAGTTCGCGGGTGATCTGCGCAAATTCGCTGCCCATTTGCGTGACTGTTTTTTGACCTTGCACCAAAGCATCGGCCAGCCCCGTACTGAGAACCTCACTGCCCTTCTTAGCGGCAGCGGCAACTTGGGCGGCGCCCTCAGTCAGGGCGGTCTGCGCGGTAGTGACGAACTTCACAGGTAGGCTTTACAGCTTGTCCAAGGTTTGGGTGATGTCGGCACTGGTGCTGTCCATCGCTGTCTTAACGTCTGGTACCTTGTTGGGAGCGGGCGCCATGGAACCCGATGCGCCTTGAACACTTTTGAGAGTGCCGCTGATTTGTTCCAAAGACTGCTGGACTTCTGGCAACACCTCAGCCCCTTCAATTTGCACATCTTCCAAGACATCCAACAAAGGGGGCAAGACAGGCATCACGGGCACATCGGACAAAGAAGGCAAGCCAGCCAAGGGTGAACTGCTAGAAGCGCTGGCTGTGCTGGCCGCAGTCAATCGACCCAAGGGAAACCCGTTTGAATCAGAAGAGGAACGTTCCATTTTGGCCAGACGCGACTCAATGCGCCCCATGGTGTCAACCAGTCGCGTGAACTGATCTAAGAACTGTGCAAACTGATCACGTTCCATACAAAAAATGCCTCGAATTGGAAATGAGATTAACAAGTCACGCTTTGATGTGACGCAAGAAAAACAACAACAGCTTCCTTATCGCATGGGAATACTCTAACATTATGAAACCTTTGAGAAAATTCATCTTTTTAGCAACATTGGTGAATTATCTTTTCAAGGTGTACTTTATTCACATCAAGTTGTTAAAGTAACAAATCATCTTAGAGATGACAACAATGATTGGCTTGATCAGTCGGCCATTACTACAGCATCAAATATAGGAGCTTCGCATGTCAGACAGTTTGCAAAAGTGGGTAGGGCGCAATCGCCCCCCTCGTGTCCAAATCACCTATGACGTTGAAATTGGTGATGCAATTGAGAAAAAAGAATTGCCATTGGTTGTTGGTTTGATGGCAGATCTGAGTGGTCAGCCTTTGTTGCCACCTGCCAAAATGAAAGACCGTCGTTTTGTAGAAATCGATCGTGATAACTTCAACGAAATCATGGGCAAAATCGCTCCACGTCTGGACCTCTCGGTGCCAGACACTTTCAAAGGCGAAGGCAATTTGAAAATCGAACTCAATTTCACTGAGTTCGACCATTTCCACCCTGAATCGATCGTCAATCAAGTCCCCCGACTGGCCCGCCTTTTGGAAGCCCGTCAGCAGTTGCGTGACTTGCTCGGCAAGCTCGATGGCAATGACGAACTTGACGCCTTGCTGGGAAATATTGTTCAGAACACTGAAGAACTCAAAGCCTTGCGCGGTAGCGCACCAGAGGGCTCTGACACTGCCAATGAGGCAGCGCCCGCTGCAGAGTAAGCCTCGGCTTGCTTTAGGTTCAATTAATTCTTAGGTAGATATCCATGGCAACTAAACAGAAATCCGACGCCGCTGGCGCCAGTACCACCGCAACCACAAGCAGCGACATCAGCTTGCTCGACCGTATTGTTCAAGAAGGCAATATGGCGGTTGAACCCTCCCAAGACCAATACGCCAAAAAATTGCTGGGCCAATTTGCCACGCAAATTTTGGATGAGGGCATGAAAACCAGTCCCGACAAGGGCGTGGTCGCCATGATCAATGAGCGCATTGCTGAAATCGATCAAATTTTGTCGGCTCAGCTCAATGCCATCATGCATGACGAAAAATTCCAGGCGCTCGAAGCGTCTTGGCGCGGTCTTCATGACATGGTCTTTGGCACCGAAACAGGCCCCCGTCTGAAGCTTCGTTTGATGAATGTCAGCAAAAAAGAGCTGCTCAAAGACTTGGAAACTGCAGTCGATCACGACATGAGTGCCTTGTTCAAGAAAATCTATGAAGAAGAGTACGGCACCTTCGGTGGCAGTCCATTCTCACTCTTGATTGGCGACTACCAATTTGGCCGTCACCCTCAAGACCAAGCCTTGTTGCAGCGCATGTCCAAAGTGGCTGCCGCATCACATGCGCCGTTCATTGCAGCCGCAGCGCCTGCCATGTTCGACATGAAGTCTTTCACAGAACTGGGTGTTCCACGCGACCTGTCCAAGATTTTTGAAAGTGCCGAACTGGCCACTTGGCGTGGTTTCCGCGAAAGCGAAGATTCACGTTATGTGGCTTTGGTGTTGCCAAGCTATGCAGCCCGCCTGCCTTATGGCCCCAAAACCATTCCCGTTGAAGGCTTCAACTTCGAAGAAGATGTTGACGGCACCGATCACAACAAATACCTGTGGGCCAACTCCGCTTACCAGTTGGGCTTGCGCATCACTGGCGCATTTGCCAATTATGGTTGGACCACAGCAATTCGTGGCGTTGAAGGCGGTGGCAAGGTTGAGTCGCTCACAGCCCACGCTTTCAAAACAGACGAAGGCGACGTGCTACTGAAGTGCCCAACTGAAGTGAGCATCACAGACCGCCGTGAAAAAGAACTCAATGACCTCGGCTTCATTTCTATCGTGAACGCCAAGGGCTCTGACTATGCGGCATTCTTTGGTGGTCAGACCACCAACAAGCCCAAGGTCTACAACAAAGACAATGCCAACGCGAGTGCTGAACTTTCATCACGTTTGCCTTATGTCTTGGCTGCATCGCGTTTTGCGCATTACATCAAAGTCATCATGCGTGACAAAGTGGGCAGTTTCCAAACACGCGGTGGCGTCGAGGAATACCTCAACAATTGGATCGCTGACTACGTTCTTTTGAACGATGCTGCACCGCAAGCGATGAAAGCGCGCTTCCCCTTGAGTGAAGCACGCATTGACGTGACGGATGTTGCAGGCAAGCCCGGTGTTTACAACGCCACGGTTTTCCTGAAGCCTCACTTCCAAATGGAAGGATTGACTGCATCCATTCGCTTGGTAGCTGAGTTGCCTGCTGCTGCGGGTTAATGATTCCTCGCCCATTGACATCAACCCAAGGCGACTGACAAAAAAAGTCGCCTTTCATTAAATTTTGAAAGAAATTCATGGATACCATCATTCTTGAAATCAAAGACATTAAAGGCAATTGCGAGTTGGATGGCAACATTGGCCAAATCATCATTCAATCGTTTAGCCATAGCGCGTCGATCCCCATGCAAATGGACCGCTCCAACACCGAGCGTACGTCGGGTCGTCCTAACTTTTCAGAGATGAACTTTTCGAAGTCTGCTGACATTTCGACACCCGCCCTTTACAGTGCTTGCGTCGCGGGTACCAAGTTAGGCGATGCCAAAATTCACATTGGCCGTACCGAAGGTTCCAAGTTCATGTCATTGATCGAATACGTGTTGACCGATGCCATGGTCTCTAACATTTCGACCAGCGGCGGCGGCGGACAGCCCAGCGACTCTTTCTCATTGAACTACAGCGCCATCAGCATGGTGTATTCACAGCAAAACAAGGACTCGACGAAAAAAGGTTCTGCTGGTTTTGGTTGGGATCTGGTTAAAAACATCGCGGCCACACCCAAGTAATCAGCTTTGCGTTAGTCAATGTCTGAACTCTCCCGCAGTGCCGCCATTCCGCTGTTTCAACGCCTTTGTGCTCGAAACGGTGAAATCGGTGACGCTGCGGCCTTTGACGCTGCGGGGTTGCAAGCGTCAATTGCCAATGAAATCGCCAGTTTGCTCAACACACGCAGCAGTTTGACAATGGCTGAATTTTTGAAGTGTCAAGGTACCGTGCTGGACTTTGGCATCCCCGATTTCTCATCCTTATCGTGCAGATCTACCGAAGATTTGACAACGGTCAGCCAAGCGGTTCAGCATGCCATTGCACTTTTTGAGCCTCGCCTCTCTCACACCCAAGTGGTCGCACTGCAAGACGACAGTGGGCACAGGGGTCAGGCCAAGTTGCAAATATCGGGTGCAGTTCGTTTGGGAATGACCCTGCGACGGGTCGACTTTGACATCCCGGTGAACTTGTCCGATGGCGTATCGGAGGCTGTTTGATGCTGGCCGATGATGACCTGATTGAATATTACAAACGCGAACTGGCTTATTTACGACACCAGGGTGCCGACTTCTCAGCTCGGTACCCCAAAGTCGCTGCGCGACTGGCGGTGGGGGGGGCCGAATCGCCTGACCCCCATACCGAACGGCTGATCGAAGCCAATGCTTTTTTAGCAGCGCGCGTCCACCGCGATTTAGACCGTGAGTTTCCCCAAGTTGCTGCGGCTTTGCTCGAAAGCCAGTGCCCATCCTTGATGCAACCCGTGCCGTCAATTTCGGTGGCGCAACTCGCTTTGGATGCCACCCAAGGCAAGGTCACTGCAGGTTACTTGGTGCCACGCCACACCCCCTTGGTTGCGCGGACAGCCACCGGCGAAACCTGTCGCATGCGAACAGCTTGGGACAACGTGCTTTGGCCACTGAACATCTCAGATGTTCGTTTGTCTGGTGCATCCACGGTGTGTTTGCAAGTCAGCTGCGCCGAAGGCCTCACCGCCAATGAGTTGGCCTTGGACACTCTCCGCCTGCACTTGCATGGCGATTGGATGAGTACCATGCCACTTTATGAGTTGCTGGTCAGCGCAGTCACGGGGATTGATGTGGTCGATGCCGAGGGCCAAGTGCGCCACTTGCCGCGCACTGCATGGCGCGAGGTGGGTTATGAAGAAGACCAGTCAGTTTTACCCAATCCTCCGCATGCGGCAAGCGCCTATGGCTTGCTTCAAGAGTATTTTTCCTTCCCCGGTAAATTTCATTTCTTTGACCTGACGGGCCTGTCTGGCCTGACGGGCAATGGCGCGCATTTTGAGTTGCGTTTGCAACTTGATCGCAGTGCCCGTGGGCTGCGTGGATTGGACGCCGAAAGCTTCAAGCTGGGCTGCGTGCCCATTGTCAACTTATTCAACCGAACCAGTGAGCCGCTGACGATTGATCACCGCCACCATGAGTACCTGCTGGTGGGCGACCGTCAGTTTGAAAGCAGCACGGAAGTTCATTCCATCTTGTCCGTTGTTGCGTCAGACCCTGATGCCGATCGACCCCAACGCATCCCCCCTTTCACGGCCTTGGATGCGCAAGTCTCTTCCAGCCCCAACGAGAACGAGGGGGGTCAACAAGACAGTGCCGATGAACGAGCTGACGTGTTTTGGTCCTCTCGGCGCGAAGCCAGCCTGCGAGCCAACATCACAGGCACGGACATGTTTTTGTCGTTTGTCGACCCCAGCAACACCCACACCGCACCGTCCGAACCGGTGGTGTTTGCGCAGCTTTTATGTACCAACCGCCGATTGGCCAGCCAGTTGCGGCCACTCACACGCTTGCGTGCAGAAAACATTTCATCCGCCTTGGAAATCACGTGTTTGTATGAGCCGTCTGAGCAGCGCGACCCCCCCTTGTCGAGCGCTGCACTTTGGCGCTTGGTGAGCTTGTTAAGGTTGAATCACCAATCACTGGTTGGGGGTGGCAACGGGGTGCAAACTTTGCGCGACATGCTCAGCTTGTTTGCCTCCAACAGCGCCCGAGACTTGTCACAAATCAAAGGTGTACGTTCTTTGGAAGCTCGCGGTGTCACTGCGCGTTTGGGCAACGACGCCTGGCGCGGCTTTTGCCGTGGCACCGAGGTGCAATTGGGTTTCGACGAAACTGCGTTTGTAGGTGGCTCACCCTTGTTGCTGTCTGCCGTTTTGGCGCGCTTTTTCGCGCTGTACACCACGGTCAACTCATTTGTGCGCTTGACAGCCCGTCGCAATGGCGAAGACTGGAAGCGTTGGGAGCCCATGTGCGGCCATCAGAACTTGCTTTGATTGACAGGCTGTACAGCCGGCCGCAAGGCTTCAACTTGTTCCAGGCCATCAGCCTGCTAGAGCGCCATGCACCCGACCGTGCTGGTTTAGGCACGGGGGTGGGTCTTGACGAAGCAGTGTTGCTGCGTGGCAATATTTCTCTTGCCTTTGCACCGAGTGATGTCGTCAGCGTGCAGCCTCCCAGCACCCCAGAAGGGCGCAGTACCTTGACAACAGCGGCCATGAGTTTGGCCGGTGCCAACGGCCCCCTGCCTTTGCCTTTCACAGAACTGTTGCTGCAACGGCGTGCACCCAAAGACCGAGCCGCATTGGATTTTTTGGACATTTTCCACAACCGATGGCTGGCCTTTTTATACCGAAGCCGAAAAAAGCACCACATCGGACTGAACTGGCGCGCCAACCAACAAGACAACCCACTGGCCCGAACCATCGACGCACTCAGTGGCTTAGGGCGTGCTGAAGGCGCGCGCGGTCCATTTGGTGAAGTGGCCCGCCTTAGTCATGCCGGTTTGCAAAATGCAGCGCCTCGGTCTATGGTCAATCTGCTCACTTTGCTGTCCGATCGGCTGAACCTTCGCATCAAGGGGCGGCAATTTGTGGGGGGGTGGCAAAACTTAGACTGTGTAGACCAACCGCCCATTGGGCGGGCTGTGCTGGGTCAAAATGCCGTCCTTGGTTGTCGCGCCTGGGATGCCGCTGCGGGCATTGAACTCACGGTGGACGCCACACCCATCAGCCGTTTGCCAGATTTGCTGCCAGGCGGCAGAGACCATTTGTTGATGGCTTGGCTGATCAGTCGTCACACGCAGTCGGCCTTGCAAGTTCGTTTGGTGCTTCAACCCCAAGCCCAAGCTTCTGCGAGTTTGCTGGGTTTGGGCAAGGCCCGATTGGGCTGGTCCAGTTGGTTGACCCAGGGTGGCGATCCACTGAAACCCAAAGCCTTGCAGCCGATCAAAACCCGGCTGATGCCTGCACTTTGTTAAAGATAGCAAATAAACAATGGAAATAGACATTCGCACCCTCCTGGGCAAGCTCAATCCTGAATGCAAGCTTGCCATGAAGCAAGCGGCAGAGTTGTGCGGTCGTCAAACTCATTTTCATGTGGACATTGAGCATTTGTTGCTTCAGTTGGTCGAGGAGAGTTCGCCCGACATCGCGCTGATCTTGCCGCATTTTGGTGTGGATGCCAGCTTGGTGAATTCGCAGTTGCAGCAAAGCTTAGACCGATTCAAACGTGGCAATGGTCGCACCCCTGCTTTGTCACCCCATTTCGCGCCTTGGTTTCAAGAGGCTTGGTTGCTCAGCTCCATGTTGTTGGGCGAGCAACAAGTTCGATCAGGAACTTTGCTCTTGGCTTTGTTGGAGGTTGACAGCCTGCGAGGCCTGCTGATAGAGACCGCACCCGCTTTGCTTGAAATTCCGCGAAAAACACTTCGCGAGCAACTGCCCGACTTGCTGTCGCAGTCAGCAGAAGATGCAGGTGGCGCCACCCGCGCACAGGTGTCAAGTGGACAAGCTGATGTGGCCAATGGCACGGCCCCGCTCAAAATGCCTTCTTTGGGCAAGGGTGGCTCAACAACCCCATCGCTCGACCAGTTCACCACCGACATCACGGCTCAAGCGCGTGAAGGCAAGATGGACCCGATACGCGGACGCGACAATGAGATCCGTCAGATCATCGATGTCTTGTTGCGCAGACGCCAAAACAACCCCATCCTCACCGGAGAAGCGGGTGTAGGCAAGACGGCCGTGGTGGAAGGTTTTGCACAACGTGTTGTGCGGGGAGAAGTGCCCCCAGCCTTGAAAGACGTCTCGGTTCGTTCATTGGATTTGGCATTGCTGCAGGCCGGTGCTGGTGTCAAGGGTGAGTTTGAAAACCGACTCAAGTCGGTGATTGCTGAAGTCAAGTCATCGTCAACACCCGTGATTTTGTTCATTGACGAGGCCCATCAACTCATCGGCGCAGGGGGGGCAGAAGGTCAAGGCGACGCTGCCAATTTGCTCAAGCCAGCACTTGCCCGCGGTGAGTTGCGCACCATAGCGGCCACCACGTGGGCTGAGTACAAAAAATACGTCGAACGCGATCCCGCTTTGGCGCGGCGCTTTCAAGTGGTCAAGATTGACGAACCCGCGCCCGATGTGGCCATCGAAATGCTGCGCGGCATGGTGGCCAGTCTTGAAAAACACCACGGCATCGAGATCTTGGACGAAGCCGTGTGCGATGCCGTCAAGCTGTCGCAGCGCTACATCACGGGCAGGCAACTGCCCGACAAAGCCATCAGCGTACTTGACACGGCCTGTGCCCGAGTGGCCGTTGGGCAAAGCGGCTTGCCTGAGGGCGTGGAGTCCTTGCAACGCGAACAAGGCAACACGGAGAGTCGCTTGCGTGTGCTGCGTCACGAACAAGCCACGGGCATTGATCGCCTTGAAGCCATTTCAAAGGCCGAACACAGTTTGAAAGACATTCAAACCCGACTGGTGGCTTTGCAAGACAAGTTGGCTCGAGAAAAAGAGGCAGTGGCTGAGATCGTGGCGCTGCGCCGTCGCATCGCCAATGGCACGGCCACAGTTTCAGACGGCGACGAGGAGCAAGATCCGCAACTCGTGACCATGCAGCTGCAGCGTTTGAAAAAAGGCCTAGAAGCCTTGCAAGATGACGATCCTTTGGTCTCAGTCTGCGTTGACTCTGGCACGGTAGCTTCTGTCATTTCTGATTGGACGGGCATTCCCGTGGGCAAGATGATGGCGGACGAGTTGCATACCGTCCTGCATCTACAAGACCGCATGGCCGAACGCCTGGTGGGGCAGCCCCAAGCCTTGGATGCCATTGCCCGCCGCGTGCGCACCTTCCGCGCTGACTTGGACGACCCCGGCAAGCCCGTGGGCGTCTTCATGTTGGTCGGGCCCAGTGGTGTGGGCAAGACAGAAACGGCCATTGCTTTGGCCGACCTGTTGTATGGCGGAGAGCGCAACATGGTCACCGTCAACATGTCCGAGTTTCAAGAAGCGCATTCCGTTTCAAGCCTCAAGGGAGCACCCCCCGGTTATGTGGGTTACGGCCGAGGTGGCGTGTTGACCGAAGCGGTCCGTCGACGACCCTACAGCGTGGTGCTCTTGGACGAAATGGAAAAAGCCCACCCCGATGTGCTTGAATTGTTTTTCCAAGTCTTTGACAAAGGTGTCATGGACGACGGGGAAGGGGTGCAGATCGATTTCAAAAACACCTTGATTTTGCTCACCTCCAATGCAGCCCAAGACATCATCACCGATGCTTGCGCGCATGGCGTGAGGCCCTCTGCCGAAGAACTGGTCGAGCGTCTCAGGCCTGCGTTGCTCAAGCAATTCAGTCCTGCGTTTTTGGGTCGATTGGTTTTGGTGCCCTATTACCCCTTGGGAGATGAGCAGATCATGGGCATCGTCAAGCTCAAACTGGGCCGACTCGCAGATCGCATCAGTTTGAACCACGCTGCACATTTCACATTTGACGATGCTGTCGTTCGGACCATCACAGAGCGCTGTACAGAAGTGGACAGCGGTGCGCGCAATGTGGACTACATCCTCACACAGTCCGTGCTGCCCGAACTCTCCAGCCTGGTGCTCGAGCGCATGGCCTTGGACCAACCCTTTGCCGCCATCGCCATGTCGATCGATGCGCACGGACGATTTGCCTACCGTTTCAGCAACGAAAACCGAGTCGCCAACCCATGACCGCCGGATTCGCTCAGCACAACACTTTTCTAAAGGTCACGACCCCTTTGGGGACGGACGAGTTGGTGCTTGACGCGATGGAAGCGACCGAGGGCATCTCTGAAATGTTCAAACTCATGTTGCACATGCGCAGTTTGAGCAGCGACTTGGATGCCGCCAAAATGATTGGCAATGCCGTGACCGTCACCATGGAAATTCCAGACGGGCCGAAGCGCTACTTCAATGGCATTGCCACCCGCTTTATCCAAAGTGGTGGTGAAGATGGGCTGGCGCATTACACCGCTGAAGTGGTGCCTAAATTGTGGCTGCTGACGCTCAGCAGTGACCGCGCCATCTATCAAGCCAAGTCCATCCCAGACATCATCAAAGCCGTCTTGGGTGAATTTGCCATCACCTTTGAGGCCAAACTGACGGGCACTTATACGGCGCTCGATTATTGTGTGCAGCACGATGAAACGGCATTCGCCTTCATTTCGCGTTTGATGGAAAGTGTGGGCATTTTCTATTTTTTCACGTTCAAGGACGGTGCGCACACCATGGTCTTGGCCGATGCATCCACAGCCCATGTGGCTTGTACAGACGCCGCCAAAGTACGCTTTTTCCCTGAGTCTGGCTCAGACCACATGATCGACACGATTGCGTCTTTCGAGTTGGAAAACCGCTTGGTGACGCAAAAGCACAGTCTGGGAGACTATGACCCCAGCAAGCCTAGTACCGCGTTGGCAGCCAACGCCAGTGGCACCTTGGGCAAGGGTGAGTTGTTGCAGTGGCCAGGCAAGCATGACACAGTGGCCGCAGGCAATGCCCTCGCCAAGTTGCGAGTTGAAGCCAGTCAATTGCAAGCGCAAGAGTTGCGTGGCAACGGTTATGTTTACCCCTTTACGGCAGGCACCAAGTTCACATTGTCCGGTCATTTCCGGACCAGCTTGAACGCAGCCTATGTGTTGCGGCGCGTCCATCATTTTGCGCGCAACGACATGTACCGAAACAGGTTCGAAGCATTTTTAGCCACGGTGCCGTTTCGCCCGCAGCGACTCACACCGCTACCTCGGGTTGCCGGAAGCCAAACAGCCTTGGTGGTTGGACCGGCCAACGAAGAGATTTGGACCGACAAAGACGGTCGTGTCAAAGTGCAGTTTTTCTGGGACCGTGTGGGCGTCAAAGACGAAAAAAGTTCTTGCTGGATCCGCGTGGCGCAAAGCGCTGCAGGCAAAGGCTTTGGCACCTTGTTCATGCCGCGCATTGGGCAGGAAGTGGTGATCAGTTACATCGATGCTGACCCGGACCGCCCATTGATCACCGGCAGCGTTTACAACGGTGAAAACGCCACGCCCGTCACTTTGCCGACCAACCAGACACAAAGTGTCATCAAAACCCGATCCTCGCCCAAGGGCACGGCAGGTAACGAGATCCGTCTTGAAGATAAAAAAGACGCCGAAGAGTTTTACATGCATGCCCAAAAGGACATGAAAGTCGAGATTGAAAATGCGCTGACCACCACCTTGACGAAGGGCGCTGAGATTCACACCCTGACCGAAGGTGACCGAACCGTCGACGTGCAAAAAGGCAAAGAAATTCACAAGGTCAAAGGCACCCGCGCTTTGACCATCACGGGGGATGAAACCCACGACAACGAGGGCGACTTCAAACACACCGTGAAAGGTGACTTCACGCTCAAAGTCACAGGTGATTTTTTATTGGACGTCACGGGCGGCATTACCATCAAGTCAGCCAAAACAGTTTTGCTGGATGCGGGCACGACAATGACCGCCAAAGCTGGCACCGCCTTGACCAACGAAGCAGGGACCGCCTTGACCAACAAAGCCGGCACCGCTTTGACCAATCAGGCGGGTACGGCCCTGACCAACAAAGCGTCAATGGGTTTGGTCAATGAAGCTGGCACAACCTTGGACAACAAGGGCGCCATGATCACGCACAAGGCTTCGGCCATGCAAACGGTTGATGGCGGCGGCATGCTGACCATCAAAGGCGGCTTGGTCAAGATCAACTGAGTTGCCAAAGCGAACAACCATGCTGACCGCACCCAACACCCCCGCATCGTCCATCGGTCCATCGGATGGGATGACGCCACTGAAAAGTCTGGCCCCCGAGCGCCTCGAGGAACATGACGAAAACGGCTGCTTGATTAGTCGAACTTGGATGCGACAGGGCGCACTGCATGGCCGCATGGACCGTTTTTGGCCCAATGGCACACCGCAGCTCAGTGCCAACTACGATGCCGGCCAATTGGATGGCTTGTTGTACCAATTTGATGAGCATGGCAAACCACTTCAAATTGCGGCCTATGTTCAAGGCCGCCAGCATGGCCTGACCCGTGTCTTTGTGCAGGGTCGTTGTGTTTCTGAACAAAACTTTGTGGACGGTGCAGCCCATGGCCCCGCGATGACGTACCACAGTGATGGCCAGCCCAGTGCCAAGATGCACTTTGTCAAAGGTCAAATTGAAGGGCCAGCCCGCTTTTTTCACGAAGGTCGGGTGGTGCGCCAAGCGGTTTACCAAGCGGGTTTGCTCGAAGGCGAAGTGAGCGACTTCGACCGAGATGGTGGACTGATTCAAGTGGCCACCTACCGCGCCAATGTGCTCGAAGGGCCTTTGCGGCGCTACTGGCCGGGTGGTGCATTGATGGAAGAAGTCGTCTACAGACAAGGTATTCCAGTGGGACCGCCTCTACGCTACGACAGCAAAGGCCACCAACTGGACAACGCACAAGCGCAACCCGGCCTGCTGGCGCGCTTAGAAAAACTGGTGAGGGGCTAAGTCGATGGGACAACAAGTCTGTACCGGAGCGATGACGCAATGCACATTTGGTGTCGCACCTGGCTCTCTGATGGTCATCCCCGTCAGCATGGTGATGGCCGGCGGCCCTCCCGCTGCCAACATCATGGACAACAAACCCATGGCCAACGTCATGCCCTTTGGCATGTGCCAATCGATGGCCAACCCCATGGTCGCCGCTGCAACCGCAGCCGCACTGGGCGTGTTGGTTCCCATGCCTTGCATCCCCATGACCATGGCCCCTTGGGTGCCAGGCGCACCGACCGTGTTGCTCGGCAACATGCCTGCACTTAACAACAGCTCCAAGCTCATGTGCATGTGGGGCGGCGTCATCTCTATCAACCTTCCTGGGCAATTCACTGTCATGGTGCCTTGACCGCATTTTCAATTGATCAACTCATTACCACCTCTGCAATGGACTACCGCTTCAACATGACCCCCCGCTTGATTGCCATCGCAGTCATCGGTTTTATTTCTCTGATGGCCCTTTTATTTGCCTTGGGCTTCCAGCTCGGACTGCAATGGGGTGCGGATGAAGCACGCCTGCAGAAAGCAGCGATCGCCCCGCATCCCTACAATGCAGCCGCGCCGATGACCGCAATGCCTGCAGTTCCTAGCGCACCAGCCATGCCTGCGGTACCTGCGATGCCTGCGGCCCCCACGCTCCCATCCGTCGGTGTTGCAGTTTCGCCACCCGTTGTCAATCCTACTGTCACGATTGGCAGATCCAATTGATGTTTTCCAATTGTTTGATGGACCTGAAGATGTTTTCTGAAATTCACTGCTCTTCTAGCCTAGATCCGCATCGCTGGCGCCTTCCAAGATGGGTGCTCTGGTTCAAGCTTTTGCTGCAAGTCCCTGTCTTAGCTTGGGTACTTTTGACAAGCTTCGGCAATGCAGCGGCGGCCACTGCCAACGCCAACAACCCGGCCAGTGCATCGAGTGCCTCCAGTGCCTCCAGTGCAATGGCCAATGCCAGCCCTCTGGCGGTGGACATTGGCCGCATCAAACAGCGTGGTGAATTGGTTGTTGCCATGGTCGCCAATGACACGCCTCCCTTCTTTTATGAGCGAAACGGCGAATTGGTTGGCTTAGAAGTGGATCTCGCCAAATCGATTGCAAAAGCACTCAACGTAGAAGTCCGTTTCAATCGAGATGCCAAAAGTTTCAACGAAGTGGTTGAGCTTGTCGCACAACGGCGAGCCGATCTGGGTATCAGCAAGCTGTCGCGGACATTGGCTCGCGCACAAATGGTTCATTTCTCCCAGCCGTATCTGACGCTCAACCATGCGTTGGTCATCAACCGGGTCGCGTTCGCTCGCCTAGCTTCTAACATGCGAGTCGAAGAAGTGATCCGCGACTACAGTGGCAGTTTGGGTGTCATCAAAGGCACTTCGTTTGTGGACTTTGCCAAGGTCAACTTCCCCAAGGCCAAGATCATGGAGTACCCCAACGGAAAAGAAATTTACAAAGCTGTGAATTCGGGCGAGGTGATCGCGGCATACCGCGACGAATTCGAGATCAAGCGCTTGCTCAAGGAGACGCCTTCCTTGGCACTGACGCTGCGAACGGTCACCCTCAAAGACCTGGACGATGCCTTGGGAATTGCTGTGGGTGTGAACGATCTCACCTTGCTCGCCTTTGTCAACCAAGTCCTGTCTCAACAGCGTGAAAAGTTAGACATTCAAAAAGTTTTGAACGCGCTGGAGAAAAATCCGTGAACGCACAAAAAATCCAACAATTCATCCTCAAGCCTTGGTTCATCTTGGTTTGTCTGGTGATTGGATTCACTTTGGGATGGGCGCTGCCCTCCCTGGGTTTGCAGTTGGCTGTGGTGGGCGATATTTATGTCGATTTGCTCAAAATGATCGTCCTCCCTTTCATGGTCTCTGCCATTGTTTTCAGTCTTCAAAAACTTTTTCAAGAGGGTGGTGCAGGTTCCATTGTCGGGCGCGTCATCTTGGCCTTCGCGGGCTTTTCAGTCGTGGCTGCCATGGTTGGCATTCTGACGATGAGCGTGGCCCAACCCGGCGGCAAGCTTTCTGAAACCAGTTTGGCAACAATGGGCCAAATCATTGGGGATGATCTGTCTGGAACAGACACGGTCATGAATTTATATGGCCCCAATGCCGACAGTCAGAAAAGTCAAAGCTTGGAAGAGTTGGTCCAAAGTTTGATACCTTCGAATATTTTTGAAGCCTTGGCCAAGGGTGAAACACTCAAGGCCTTGGTTTTCTCACTGATGTTTGGCATGGCCTTGGGTCATGTTCCTAACCGCATTGCCGGCGGCTTGTCGCATGCCTTGGAGACGGTTTACCAGACATGTCAAACCCTCACGCGGTGGCTGAACTACCCCTTGCCTGTGGTGTTGATCTGCACGAGCGCCTCTCAAATTGCCAAGTCAGGCATTGAGCCTGTCCAAGCCATGGCCAACTTTGTGCTGACCTTTGGCTTGGCCAGTTTACTTTGCCTGACGCTGGCTGTGTTCATCATTTGGAAGCGCGGCAACGCCAGCCTGAGCGAGACCATGGACGCTTTGCGAGAGCCATTTGTCTTGGCCATTGCCACGCGCAGCAGTGTGACGTGCATGCCCGCCATGATTGAAGCGCTTGTTCACCGACTGAGCTTTGCCAAAGCCAAAGTTGAACTCTTGGTGCCTCTGAGTGTGTCCATGCTCAGGGTTGGGCCCATTTTGTATTACGCATGTGCCACCTTGTTCATTGCACAACTCTATGGACGCAGTTTGACGGCTTCTGAACTCGCTGTGCTGTTGGCCGCGTCTGTCCTAGCAGGCTTTGCGTCTGCGGGCATGACTGGATTGGTCACCCTGTCTCTGACCGGTGTGGCCTGCGGCTACTTGGGACTCCCTTTCGAGGCCGCACTCATCTTGTTCTTGGCCGTTGATCCCTTGTGCGACATCTTGCGCACCTTGGTGCTGGTCATCTGCAACACTGCTGCCGTCTCCATGATTTGCCCTAGACCGCTGAAGATTTGACCTCAGCCATGAAATTGAAAGCCGCCTACGCCACTCACCCCTTGCTGCTGCTGCTTTGCGCTGCCGCAGGGACAGTGCTCGGCATGGCCCCGCCAGCATGGTCATTGCCAGCCTTGGGTGTGGTGTACGTGAGCACGGCACTGCTCAACTTGATTTGCATGCCCTTGTTGGTGTTGGCCACAGTCTCTGGGTTGCGTCATTTGATGGGTCTGCCCAATCCGGCCTACCGCTTGGGCATGATTGCGGTCGCAAGCGCTTCACTGATGCTCATTTGCGCCGTGGCGGGTATTGTGGTTGCTCAGGGGTGGCAAGTGGGCGGACAGCTGAGTGCCAATGATCAATTGACGCTAGGCCGTTTGATCATGTCGCAAGCGCCTGTGGGTGAAACCTTTTCACTGGGAGGCAGTCAGGGCCTCGGTGAGACTCAGCGGGGTTGGACGATCCCCTCCAACGTATTTTTCGCTTTAACAAGCGGTGATCTGGTCGCGGTCATGTTCTGCACTTTGTTTTTTGGTCTTGCGTTCACCGTGCAACGAGGCCCCATGAGTGACACAACCGTGAACATGTTGGACGCTATTTCTCGCGCACTCGAAAAATCCATCAGCATGGTCAATTTGGCCATGCCTTTGCTGGTGTTGGCCTATGCCGCACAAATCGCCAGTCAATGGAACCCGACTTTGGTGCGAGCCATGAGCGGCTATTTATTGGCTTTTTGGTGTTTGTGCAGCATCTTGGCGGTGTTGATGCTGCTGCTGCTCGTCAAATTGACTCAGGCGCCGTGGGTTCAAATACTTCAATCTTTGAAAGAAGCCTCGGTGATCAGTTTGGTGTCTGCCAGTCCGCTGGCAGCAGTTCCCGCCAGCATTGAGGGTTTGAGCAGCCGCTTGGGTTTTTCAAGGGGCATCGTTGACATGCTGATGCCGACCAGTGCCGTTTTTCTGCGCACAGGTGCCGCTATGCAGTTCGCGATGCTAGGGGTTTTTGTGGCACAGCTGTATGGTCACCCCATCACTTTGTTGGAAATGCTGGGCTTGGCGCCTGTTGCGGTGATGGCGGCCTTGGCTTCGGCAGGTAGTACGGGTTTGGCCAGCTTGGGTTTTGCAGTGTCAGTGGTTGCCTACCTGCGATTGCCGCATGAGGCTGCGCTGCCGCTGTTTGCAGCCGTTCACATTTTCAGCGAAGGGCCCGCTAGGCTTTTGTCGCTTTTGAGCAGTTACGTGATGATCGTGTTTGTCTGCGGTGGCCTGCCGAAAGAAAGAACCACTGTTTCTTCGGACCTTCAATTGTTCGATGGCCCCGTGCGATTTACCTTAAGCCGTCCTACAGCCATCATCATGTTAAGTTGTTTCTTGATGGCCGGTCTGCTAAGCTTGGTATTGGGCGTTGCATTGGGTCTGCGCCAGCTTGAAATAGACGCATCTACAGCAACCAAAGTATCCCCAGCATTAACGCCCGCCTTGATGGTGGCACCAGGACGATGACGGCTATTTCTACAACACATTTTAAAAATCGCTTGAAGCGTTGGCCCGTCAATTTGGCCATCGCTACAGGGCTCATCAACCTCAGTGGTTGCGCCATGATCGGCAGCATGGCCAATGTAGTGGCCTCCTCCACAGCCAATCTCTTCACAGGGTCCCCGGGTCCATCCTTCTTGGACTGGAAAGCCATGACCTTGGTGGCCGCGCCAGATGTGAACCAAAATAGCCCGCTTGCCATCGACTTGGTCTTTGTGCGGGATGCCGCTGCGCTTGAAAAAATATTGACCCTGCCTGCCGCCAAATGGTTCGCCAGCAAGGACGAGATACTCAAAACCTACCCCAATGCGTTCACCATCAAAAGCTGGGAGTTGGTGCCGCAGCAGGTCCTCCAACTGAGCGAAGACGCACTGGGATCTCCGCGCGTCAACGGCATGGTGTTGTTTGCAGACTACATCACCCCCGGAGATCATCGCGCCCTTCTTCCGATGGGAAGCGCCGCATTTTTAGTGGACTTGGATGCACGCAGTTTCAGCGTGAAATCCAAACCACGTTGATCTATCTAGAACAGAGATAAGAACTTATGACTCACGCTTTTCCACCCATACCGGAGCGCATTCAGTGGCACGAAGGCATGTTGTTGGCCCCCCAGCACTTTCAACAAACACAAGCCCGCACCGATGCGCTTGTGGCTTGGCATGCCTTGGCCGCAGCACCTCTTGCTTGGGGTGTGAGGCACATGGAAGTTGACGCTGGCTTGCTGGCCAATGGTTTGTTGCGCATTCTCGAACTGGACGCGGTCATGCCCGACGGAACCGCAGTTTGGCACGATGCCAACCATGCAGATCACGGGGTGTTGGAGCTTGACCTGACGGAACAGGCCGAGGCTTTGGAGTTGGCGTCGCAAGAGATTTGGCTCACACTGCCTCGTGCTCGGTTCATGAACAGGCCAGGCGCACCGTCACGCTTTTCTTCGTTGAGCATGCCGCCCATCGAAGACGAGGTTTCCGAAGCGGTCGAGGCCGACCTGCCTCGCATGCGTCCCGCATTGGGTCTTAAAGTTGGCGCTCAACCCCCTTCGCTTTGGCAGCACTTGCGACTAGGCAGTGTGCTCAAAGACAACAAACAAATTCGCATGTCTGAGGCCCTGCCCCCTTTCATGCTGCTGCCCCGAAGCCACCCCTTGTGGATCCGCAGTTGGCAATTGGCCAATGAACTCCGAGGCAAGGCTGCCTTTGTCGCCAGACAAATGCAAGTGCCCTCATCGCGGACCGAAGACCGCATCACCACCTTAGAGCAAAAAGACCGTTTGCGCAGTTTGATGCAAGGCTTGGCGCCATTGGAAGCCGTGCTTCAAACGCAGCCTCTTCACCCCCACACTTTGTATCTGGCACTTTGTGGTTTGCTGGCGCCTTTGGCCTTGTTGAGGCCTGGTGCCTTGTCCCTATTGCCCCCAGCATACGACCATGCTTTTCCTGATGCGGCTTTTACCCCCCTGCTGGAATCCTTGGAAGAATCTGTGGCTGACATCAGTCAAGATCATTTGATGCACTTGTTTGAATTTGATGCTGGGCTCTTCAAATTGGACATGCAAGCAGACTGGGTCAGTCCCCGATTGGTCTTGGGCCTTCGCGGCAAACCCGACAAGGACCTCATGGCTTGGATGGAGGGCGCCGTCATTGGTACCCAATCCACATGGGCTTCACTGCGTGAGCGGCGTGTATTGGGTGCTGCGCGGCAATGCATTGAGGCAGCCCCCGAGTTGGGTCTTCGCGCCAGCAGCGGCTATGTTTTGTTTGCCATTGAGACGTCAGAAGCCATGATGCAAGATGGCGAGCAGTTGGTCGTGAGCAACAACAATGAAACTTATGCGGCTTTAAGACCGCAAGAGTTGGTTCTGTTTGTCAAAGGCAATGAGTCTTAATGCGCCTCCAACCTCAACACCTGTCCACACAAGAGTCCACACATGGCTAACCTTGCGCTTGAAACAGTGAACGACGACTCTTTGGTTCGCCAATTTCGTCAGTTCTACGAAGAACTTGAACGGATTTGGCAATCGGCCCCGCCTTGCAACAACCCCGCAGAGATGACGGTGTTGGCTCGCCAAGTCAGTCGCCAATTGGAAAACTTGATTGAAATGCAATCGCTCGAGTACCGCCAGGCGGGCAGCCGTTTCGCCCAACAAGCGGCCCAAGACGCACGCTACCTCAAGGCCGCTTTGGCCGATGAGGTGTTGCTCAGGGAAGACTGGTCAGGACGCGAGATTTGGAGCCAGCACTTGCTGGAAGCGTCCATGTTTCGCTCTAGCGTTGCTGGTGAAAAAGTGTTTGACGACATCAAGCATTTGTTGCGTGCGCGAGAGCCCGCCCAGCGAACGCTGGCGCAGTTGTATCTGTTCACATTGGCCTTGGGTTTTCAGGGGCAGTACCGAGGTCAAAACGCGCAAGATGTGTTGGCGGGTTTGCGTCGCGAGTTGTTCCAATTTGTATTCCAGCGCCAAGCCGATTTGGCAGGGCGTGACCGCGTCCTGTCACCTCAGCCCTATGCCAACACCTTGTCACACATTGCACCGAGGCGCATGGCGCCCTTGAGTCGTTGGAAATTGATTTTCATTGGCAGCGTGATCGGCCTCTTGGCCATTTCAGAAATCTTGTGGTTGTGGCCCACCTGGCAACTTCGCCAGGCCTTGAATGGCTCGAACACTTCTATGCAGGAGATCAAGCCATGAGTTGGATGCGCATTGACGGCACTATGTTTGGTAACTTATGTTTTTAAAGTCTGACCTCGTCATTTGGAGCCTGCTGGCACTGGTTTTGCTGGTGCTGTTGGTACTTGGATTTGTGATCTGGGTGGCCAGTCGCCCAGAAAAAGAAAACAGAGACAATTCCCGCCGGTTGGTCAAAATGCGCAACGACAGTTTGCGTGCCTCTTTTCGACAGGCGATTGAACTCATTGAAGCCAACATTGCTGACAGATCTCAACGCCTCTCATTGCCTTGGGTTTTGGTGCTCAATGAAGGGCTCGAGCCAGAGCCCATCGCCCTGGGCCACTCTGGCATTGCCCAGGCATTGAGCGCTGACTCCACTGCCAGCGCCAGTTCGCAGGGCATTTCATGGAACTTCTTCGACAAAGGCATCGTCATCAACATGTTGGGTGCTTACTTGGGCTCCCCCGACAGCGAAGACGACTCAGAGCGTCCTTGGGAGGAGTTCCTGAACCTCTGCCGAGACTACCGACCCGAAAGGCCGTTTGACTCGCTGGTGGTCACCGTGCCAGTCGACCTGCTGATGAGCAGCGATCCCAATGCCCGTTTGGAACTCAACCGTCTCGCCAAGTTGGCGAACAGGCGTTTGTGGAAAGCGCAAAATCGTTTTGCCATGCGTTTCTCGGTTTACGTCATGGTCTCAGGCTGTGAGCGCTTAACCGGTTTTGCGCCCTTTGCCAGAGCATTGCCCGAGCCTATGCGCAAAAGCATTTTGGGTTGGTCTTCACCCTTTGAAATTACCGCAACCTATCAAGACAACTGGGTCGATCAAGCCGTTGACCACACGGTGCAAACCTTGTCGGACACGTCCGCTGAGTTGTATGTGTTGAACGTCGAAGGCGACAGCTCTCCCTACTTCTTGTTACCGGGTCAAATTGACAATTTGCGTCCGCAATTGCAACTCTATGTCAATGAGTTGATGCGACCCAGCACCTACCACGAGCCGTTTTTGATGCGCGGCATTTATTTCACGGGCGATGCGGGCGAAGTCGCGGAGCGTGCGCTAAGCACACTGGACAGTGAAGATTTTCAAGCACAACAAATCAGTGCCGATGACCCCATGGCTGACGCGCCAAATGCCGAAGGTGCTGGTGCCGCAGATGCCGTCCCCGCTAAAGATCAGGCCACTGATGCAGACTCGCCCTCTGGCCAAGGTTTGGCGCTGTCGCCCAGGGCGTTGGATAGCGCACGTCAAGGTTTGGACAAGGGCAATTGGCGCGCAGAGCCTTCGCCTGTATTTTTGCGTGATCTGTTTGAGCAAAAGATATTTGCTGAATATGGCTTGGCACGGCCGTCAGGCAGTCAACTCACCAGCCGTCCGATGCTGGGGCGTGGTGCTCGTTGGGTCACCTTGTCCTTGATTGGTTGCTGGAGCTTGGGCTTGTTGGTAGGCTCAGTGATCTTGCACAAACAAAGCGATGCCGTGCACAGTGTTCTGTTGAAATTCAAACAAGACAACGACCAGCGTGCATTGGCGATCAGAAACGGTGAAACCATTTCTGCTGAAGTTCAAAATCGCCGAGCCTTGGCGCTGTTGGGCGTCATGGAGCAAATGGATGGCAAGCGCCTCTGGTCTGTCTTCATGCCGGGTTCTTGGCCTGTGGTGGACAGTTTGTCAGACGACTTGCGCCAGTATTTGGAACGCGCCTTTGGCGATATCGCTGCCGCCACCTTGCAACGCGCGCTTCACACCAAGGTGAGCCAGCTCACAGGGGTTCCGCAAGACAACAGCACTGGCGAATTGATTCAAGGCGCCAGTTGCACAAGCTTGAACACCAATGCAGTTGATCTTGGCAGACCTGTGCAGCTGGGTTTCCAAGAGCTGCCTGAATTTGCGGCACTTCTGACTTATGTGAGTCAGGTCGAACAAACAGATTTAGCCTACGGCGCCTTGCAACGCCTGCAAACACCTGGCTTGCCGCCCAACCCCCTTGACCTGCAGCTTTTGGTGAAGCTGGTGTTTGGCACTGAACTGGCCACGGTGTCACAACGAAGTTCTGAACTGTTTAGAAGCAAGGCGGCCAGCGAACACAAGGTGCAACTTGCGCCTGTTCAAGATGCTTTGCGATGTGGCTTGCGCCAGCGCAGCTTGGTTTTGCAAGAAGCTGCGTTTGACAACAATCCCTTGCTGCTGAGCCAGCGTGATTTGAATGCCAGTGTCAACTCTCTCACCGAAGCCGTAGATGCCAGCGGCGATGGCAAAGCGCAGCTGGACTTGTTGACCTCGCTGATGTCCGATATCAAAGCGCATGAAGCCATGTTGGCTGCAGGGGCCAGTTATTCAGCTTGGATGAGACGGCCCAATTTTGCACCTGGCGCAAGTTGGGACACTTTGTTGGCGCGCTTGAACGCCTCACAACTGCTAGGGCCAAACTTGGCATTGCTCACCAAAGAAAAGTTTGACACGGCTTACAAAAGCTTCTCCATTGAGCTCAACGATCTGCTCAGCGAAAATCCAAACACTGAAGTTGTTTGGGATGACAAAGAGATGCGATACAGATTGGGCAATGATTTGTCCAGCTTGCGCATGGGCATGGCTGCTTTGATGGCGGAGCCTTACATGGCGACGGCCAACAGCGTGCCAGCCCCCGACCTCAACAACAACCCAGATGCCAAACAAGGCCTGAATTGGGATTTGCCACGCCTAGATGAGGCGCTTGCAACACAAGATCAACGCAAGAAGTTCAAAAGCGACATCTTGCCGCGCTTGCCCGCTGGCAGCCATCGTGCCATCACGCAAATCGTCAACAGCAGACTGAGCAATCAAGTCATGACGCACGTGAATGCCGCCCTGAGCACTGGTGCCAAGGCTTCAGGTTTGGGTGTGGACAGTTCTACCCTGGATGCCGAGCGCACGCGCTTGAACCGCGTCCAGTCGCTCTTGGCCGACTTGGGTGCTCGGCGAGAAGGGGATGCGCTTCGTGCATTGATCAACCGAGACGCACTGCGCAAACTGCAAGCCCTTGACGAGTCATTGAACCGGGCTGAACTGTTTGCCGCCAAAGGGCGCAGTTTTGCCTTCTGGCAAGGTGAAAAGAGCCCCACTTTGGGTGCGTTTGGTTTGTCAGATGCATCCAGTCTGCAGTCTTACTTGGCCCAGCAAATGGCGCGTGCCGAACAACTGAGCAAAGAGGCCGACGGCGTGATCAGCTTGCTCAACAGAGATGCGCTCAACAGCAACCAAGTTCAGCGTTGGCAAGCACTGTCAAAAGACCTCGAACGTTTCAAGCTGAAAAACCCCAACAGCAGCTTGCTTGGATTGGAGCAGTTCATTGTTGCCATGGCGGGAGACGTTGACTCACAGAACTGCCAAGAACGGCTTCAGGGCAAAGTGCCCAATGGGCGTCCTGCTGACTTCTTTGCCGAACGCCATGCCCAGCTTGCCTCGTCGCTCAGTCTGCGCTGCAATGAGTTGAAATCTAAAGAACAGTTTGCCCAATGGAGTCTGTTCACCAACGATTTCAACCAAACATTGGCAGGCCGTCCGCCGTTTGCCGCACCCGGTTGGGCTGCTGAGGCGCCCATGGTTGAATTGGACGAAATCGCAGCCTTGTTCCGCACGTATGAGCGGGCACGTCCGGCCATGCAGGCCCTGATACAAAATCAAAAAGGTGCGGCAACAACAGCGCCTGTGCAACGTTTTGTAGACCAGTTTGACCGCAGCCGCAGCTTCATGGCGCCCTTGGTCGCCGCCGAAGAAAACGCGCCGGTGGGCTATGACGTGGCGGTTGAGTTCAGGGCCAACCAAGGTGCTGAAGTGCTTGGCAACCAGGTCATAGATTGGACCTTGGTGATCGGGCGTCAACGCCTGAGCCTGAGAGACGTGCCCAAGCCGCTTCGCTGGGAGCCCGGTCAACCCATTACTCTCACGCTCAGGTTTGCCAAGGATGGACAGGCCGTTCCTCAGGCCGATCCTCGACAACCGGCTTTGAGCGTGGATGGCAAAACGGTCACCTTGCGGTATGCAGATGCATGGTCGCTGTTCAATCTGATTGGCCGTCAGCGTGAAAACGAAGCCCGAGGCGACGGTCGCAGTCAATTGTTGCGCCTGGAATTTCCATTGTTGATGGAAAGCTTGCCTGCTTTGGGCACTCCCACAACGGCTAAGGGCCCAACCCCCACGGCAGTCGTTGCTGCATCAACCACACCGCCCTTGGCCAGTGAAAGCCGCGCCAAGGTTTACCTGCGCTTGACCTTGAGCCCACCCGGCAAACGCAACCCCTTGATCTGGCCTGGCCCACTGCCCACGCGGGCACCAGAGCCCATCAAACCCTGACCCTGATCATTTGTTCCATGGAAAACAACCATCCTCCGATTTTTGACGCTGTTGATGCCTTGCTCAAGCCTTTGGCTGGGGGGGATGCAACAGGCCCGTCGGTTCGGTACGACCCCGTGATCGCGGAAATCCGCGTGGCACGAGAGTCCGACGATCCCAGCTTGCCGCAAGGCGAGTGGGAGCGACCCCTGAAAAAAGCCGATTGGCCCCTGGTCGCTTCACTGTGCAGTCAAACACTGAGCGAGCGCAGCAAAGATCTGCAAGTTGCAGCTTGGCTCACCGAGGCATGGATTTACCTCCACCAAGTTGATGGCTTGCGCGCAGGTATTCGACTGATACAGGGTTTGCTGGACAACTATTGGGAAGGCGTGCACCCTCAACAGAGCGAAGACGGCGACTACGATGCGCGGGTGGCCCCGCTGGCTTGGATGAACGAAAGCTTGCCCTTGACCTTGCGACTGAACATCAACTTGATGCCTTGGCCTGATCGCAAGCCTTCTTTTATCAGCCTAGAGGACTGGACCAAGGCGCCACTTTTGACACCGCCCAAAGCGGACGATGGCAACGACAACGTCGTCAAAGTTACTGCCATCCCCAGCCGAGATGAGTTGATGCTGGTGGGCGCCACCACTGCAGCCAGCCATTTGTTGAAACTGAGGGAATCCATTGCACTGGCCATGTCGGAATGGAAAGCCCTTGATGCACTGATTGACGAACGCCTGAACAAAGAAGCCCCTAGCATGTCCCGAGTGACCGAAATCTTAAGTTTGATGGACCGCGCCATCAGTAGCCTGTTGTCAAACCGCCCAAGCGTCTCATCGCCAACGGCGCACACCCCCTCGGAGAATGCCATGCAAACCGACCCGACTCAAGACGCCCGTGTGAACGCCAACAAAACCGCGACGATGCAAGCCGACTTCAGCGATCAGATGGTGGACCCGAACCTTCCTGCTGGCCCCATTCGTTCTCGTGCAGATGCTTACAAGCAGCTTGAAGTCATTGCCAATTATCTGCAAAGCATTGAGCCGCACAGCCCCACGCCTTACTTGGTCCGCCGCGCCGTTACTTGGGGGCGCATGCCTCTGCCTGAACTGATGCAAGAGGTGCTGCGTGAAGAAGGGGATTTGAATCGCTTGTTTACGGTGCTGGGACTCGACCCTCAAAAATCTAAATAATCTTCGTAAAACCATCCAATTAGGAGCCGTAAATGCGTAATCATGCAGTTCAAAATGCAATTAATGAAATGACAAAAGCCCGACATGGGGGTGACTATGCCGCCATATTTCAAGGGAAAACCTTAGCCTTTAAATTTACCAAAATAAGGGAGGACGCAAACGATTTGAACGAGACAAGTCAGGAATTGGGAGAAGCAATGACCCCAGTCGTAGAAGCCGTGGCTGACAGTCCTATCGTGCGAACAATCATGGAAATAGGCAGCCTTATAAAAGCTGGTGGCAAATTGCTTCTTGACGGATTACGCGTAGCCTTCAAAAAATTGATAGAACTTTTCGACAGCTTGCGCGAAGCTTTGGAGGCGGCATTTGCGCCACTATGCGCAGCTTTCGATTTGGTTCTTGAAACCGCAATCAATTTCTTGATCGACATTCTCCCCAACGCATTCATTGAATTTGTCAAGGGAGTCATTGCTGCTCTTATGCCATTTGTGGGACAAATAGTGGCATGTGGCAAGATGCTGGTATCGGTCGGAAAATTTGTAGCACAAGCAGTTGAACACTATGGTTTGGCCCGCGCGGCTCTTGCCATAGATGCCACTAACCGTTTTTCTACTGCTGCTCGTGATGCAATTATGCAAATCCTGAACGCTGAGTTGCGTCGAACGGGTGCTACCGCTTTAATGGATACGGCCAACGCTGGAACTTCAGTTGCAGGTTTGGTTTGGACGGGCAATGTGGCAGGAACAGTGGTGGGCATCGCTACCGCATTGGCTAAGCTTTGTATCAAGATGGCAGATGTTCTCTCTGATCTGCGAGTGATGCGGGCAGGGAATGCGCTGTTGGCAAAAATGAAACAGGACCCGCGTCGAGATGTCAATCCTGCGGAACTTTTTAATGCGGCACCTATTTTAGGTTGTGTCTATCTTGCTGTCGCTACGCAGAGTAGCCTCATAGCAAATACTGGTTTCCTTGATTCATGGAAAGTAAAAGCAACGATGACCGATGCTGGATGGATGAGTGCTTACGAAGCTAAGGCGAAGGAGCTCAGTCCACTTCGGTTAACAGCCATGAGGATGTGCGCAAATAGCCGACTTGAACTTACTGACACTCCAAACACAGGCATTCTTTTTGACTTTGATTTGAAAGATGAAGTTACCTCAAGAATCAGTGACGCAGTCAGTGGTCAGGCAATGGACGTGATTGGTTCAACCGTTGCAAATCGTTTAATGCCGACTTGATTCTTCAGTTGAAGAACCCCAATTTAGGTCATTGAAAAGAGGATGACTTGGTTACTTTCATATGGGGTTCTCTGGGTAATATCAATTCTGACGGTTACCTGCATTCAAAAATTAATGTTGATCTGACCCCAATTTAAAATTTAGCAAGCCTAGAATGTTGGGCCTCCACCTTCTAAGCTTGCATCTATGTCCAACGGTTTTATCAAGATTCGCGGTGCTCGTCAGCACAACCTCAAAAACATTGATTTGGACATTCGCACGGGGGAGTTGACCGTGGTGACTGGGCCCAGTGGGTCGGGCAAGTCGAGTTTGGTGTTTGATACTTTGTACGCCGAAGGACAGCGGCGTTATGTGGAGACGTTCAGCGCTTATGCGCGGCAGTTTTTAGACCGCATGGACAAGCCTGCCGTGGACAAGGTGGAAGGCGTGCCACCGGCCATTGCCATTGACCAAACCAATCCAGTCAGAAGCTCGCGCTCCACCGTGGGCACCATGACGGAACTCAACGACCATTTGAAGTTGTTGTTCGCTCGACTGGGACATCTGCACGACCGTGAGACCGCAAGGCCAGTGAAGCACGATACGCCTGAGTCTATTTATGCGGAGTTGGTCAAAAGAGCCGAAGCTGCGGGCGATCCGCGTTTGGTGTTGACGTTTCCTGTGGAGTTGCCAGGTAACACAACGGCTGAACAAGTAGAGCAGTGGTTGTCGGCCAGTGGCTT
Source organism: Comamonadaceae bacterium (assembly GCA_027488115.1). GTDB lineage: Bacteria > Pseudomonadota > Gammaproteobacteria > Burkholderiales > Burkholderiaceae_C > Limnohabitans_A. The sequence goes on from JAIYCG010000046.1 coordinate 35,381, forward strand.
TACCAAGGTGCAAGCTGAGCGGGAAGTGGCCACGCCTTCAGGGCCGCGCAAGGTGTTGGATGTGGTGGCGGACAGGTTCAGGTTGGGAAGTTCGGAGAAGGCGAGGGTGGTGGAGGCCATTGAGGTGGCGCTGAAGAGAGGTGGGAGACTGAATGTTTATGTGGTTGAGGAAGGTGCTCAATTGGGGTCAGAGCCAAAAAAAGTGGATTCGCCCTCTTCGGGCTCTCCCAATTTATTTGGATCTGACCCCAATTCATCCAGCATGTGGCGATTCTCGGCGGGGCTGCATTGTCCTGAAAGTGATTTGCGGTATCCCGAGCCGTTGCCTTCGATGTTCTCGTTCAACTCGGCGGTGGGGGCTTGCGAAACATGTCGGGGTTTTGGACGCGTCATTGGTGTCGCTTTTGGTTTGGTCATTCCCAACGACAAGCTCACCCTTAGGGCTGGCGCCATCAAGACCATTCAAACACCTGCCTGGAAAGACGCGCAAGACGACCTGATGCGGCACGCCGAAGCCGCAGGCATTCCGCGCGACACACCATGGTTCAAGCTGACAGCCGAACAACAAAAGTGGGTGATCGAAGGCTCGCCCAATTGGAACGGCAAATGGAACCAGCAGTGGTACGGCGTGCACCGCTTCTTTGGCTATCTAGAAAGCAAAGCCTACAAGATGCACATCCGTGTGCTCTTGTCCAAATACCGCAGCTACACCGAATGTGGTTCGTGTGGGGGTGCCAGACTTAAAACCGACAGCCTCATCTGGCGCATTGGCAGTGCAGAGGATGCCAACGCCACATTGCCCAAAGAAAAACGTTTCATGCCCAAAGGCGTTAAGTGGACACGCCAACAACTTGAAGCATTGCCCGGCCTCAGTCTGCACGATTTGATGATCATGCCCATCGACAAACTGCGAAACTTTTTCGATCGCATGTCGGCCACGGCCATTCAAGAAAACAGCCAAGACGGCGAAGCGCAAGCCCTCAAGCTTTTGCTAGAAGAAATTACCAATCGTCTCAAATACTTGTGCGACGTGGGCATTGGCTACCTCACGCTAGACCGCCAAAGCCGCACCCTTAGCGGTGGTGAAGTACAGCGCATCAACCTCACCACGGCCTTGGGCACCTCGCTGGTTAACACGCTCTTTGTGTTGGACGAGCCCAGCATTGGCCTGCACCCACGCGACATGAACCGCATCACGCAAGCCATGCACCGACTGCGTGACGCAGGAAATACCTTGGTCGTTGTAGAACATGACCCCGCCGTGATGTTGGCCGCAGACCGCATGATCGACATGGGCCCCGGCCCTGGCGAGAAGGGCGGCCACATTGTGTTTGATGGCAGCACGCAAGATTTAAAAAATGCCAGCACCCTCACGGGTGATTACCTGGGTGGCCGCAAGCAAGTGGGCATGGGCTTCAAGCGCATGGTGACCGACAACACGCCGCGCCTCATCTTGGAAGGTGCTAAAGAGCACAACCTCAAAAACGTTTCGATAGATTTTCCGTTGCAGCGTTTGGTGTGCGTCACCGGCGTCAGCGGCTCGGGCAAGTCAAGCTTGATTCAAGACGTGTTGGCCCCCGCATTGCTCAGGCACTTTGGCAAGAGCACCGAAACACCTGGCGCGCACGATCGCTTGTTGGGCGCCGATCATTTAAGCGATGTGGTGTTTGTTGATCAATCACCCATCGGCAAAACTGCGCGCTCCAATCCTGTGAGTTATGTCGGTGCATGGGATGCACTGAGAGAAATTTTTGCAGTCGCACCACTGTCCAAACAGCGCGGCTATACATCCTCCAAATTCAGTTTCAACAGCGGCGACGGCCGTTGCCCCACTTGCGGCGGATCGGGATTTGAACACGTAGAAATGCAATTCTTAAGCGACGTGTACTTGCGTTGCCCCGACTGCGATGGCAAGCGTTACCGTCCTGAAATTTTAGAAATTACCATTGAACGCCAAGCCATTGGCGATTTGCGGGTGCGGCATTTGAACGTTGCAGATGTGCTGGACCTGACGGTCAGCGAAGCGGCCGTCTTGTTTGCGCAAGACCGCGACGTGATTCGTGCGTTGCAGCCCATTGTGGATGTGGGCCTTGAGTATGTGAAGTTGGGTCAACCCGTGCCAACCTTGTCGGGTGGTGAAGCACAGCGCTTGAAACTGGCGGGCTTTTTGGCAGGTGCTGCAAAGACAGCCTCCTCGTCCAAGCAATCCTTGGCAAAAAAGGGCACTTTGTTCTTGTTCGACGAACCCACCACTGGTTTGCACTTTGACGACATTGCCAAGCTGATGCGCGCATTGCGCAAGTTGTTAGAAGGCGGCCATTCACTCATTGTGATTGAGCACAACTTAGATGTGATCAGAGCCAGCGACTGGTTGATTGACTTGGGGCCAGAAGGCGGTGATGCAGGCGGCTATGTGGTGGCCGAGGGCATGCCAGAAGATGTTCGCAACCATGCAACATCGCATACTGCATTGGCGCTGCGTGAGTATGCGCAAGCCATGGGCGAGTTGGGTGGCATTTTGCAAGTTGCTGAAGCACCCAAGCAAGCGCTAGCCAAAGTGGTCCGAAAACAAACCGCAGAAGACAACAGCATTCGCATCGTCAATGCCAAAGAACACAACCTCAAAAACTTGAGCGTTAACATTCCGCGTGGCCAATTCAATGTCATCACCGGCGTCAGTGGCTCGGGCAAATCAACATTGGCCTTTGACATTTTGTTCAACGAAGGCCAGCGTAGATACCTCGAAAGTTTGAACGCCTACGCGCGCAGCATTGTGCAACCCGCAGGTCGTCCTGAAGTGGACGCGGTGTACGGCATTCCGCCCACGGTGGCCATTGAACAGCGTTTGTCACGTGGCGGTAGAAAAAGTACCGTCGGCACCACCACCGAGGTTTGGCATTTCTTAAGGCTGCTTTACGTCAAGCTAGGCACGCAACACTGCGTGCACGACAACGCTGCTGTGGCGCCGCAAACACCCGACAGCATTGCGGCACAGTTGCTCAAAAACTTCAAAGGTCAGCTCATTGGTTTGCTGGCGCCTTTGGTGATGAACCGCAAAGGTGTTTACACCGAACTGGCCGAATGGGCTCGTCCCCGTGGCTACACGCATTTGCGAGTGGATGGCAATTTCTTGCCCACCCAAAACTTCCCGCGCATTGACCGCTTCAAAGAGCACACCATTGAGCTGCCTGTGGCCAGCCTCAAAATCAGTGCCGATCAAGAAAAGCAACTCAGAGAAGCGCTGACCAAAACACTCGAGCTAGGCAAAGGCGTGGTGCATGTTTTGAGCGATTTGAAGGGCCTGCAAGAAGCCATGGAAGCCACCGAAGCTACGGCACACATTGGCAAGTTGCAAGTGTTTTCAACACTGCGCGCTTGCCCCGTTTGCAGCACGTCCTACAACGAACTCGATCCCCGCCTGTTCAGTTACAACAGCAAACACGGCTGGTGCCCCGAGTGCGTGGGCACGGGCGTCAAGCTGACCAAAGACCAACGCAAAGTGTTTGACGATTCGATCAGAGACGACGATCAAAAAGGCCGAGAGCAAAGCTTTGCCGAACCCGAAATTGAAGACTTGATTGAACAAGTGTGCCCGCATTGCGAAGGCACTCGCCTCAACCAAACTGCACGGCACGTGAAGTTCACAGCGCAGCTGTTGCCCATCACCGACATTGCTAGCATGAGCGTGACCGATGTGCGCAAGTGGGTTCAAAGCTTGGCCAAAGCCAACGAACTGTCGCAGCGCGAACAAGACATTGCGCGCGACCTCTTGCCCGAGATTGAAAGCCGTTTGGAATTCTTGGAAGAAGTGGGCTTGGGCTACCTTACCCTAGACCGCGGCGCACCCACTCTCAGTGGCGGTGAAGCGCAGCGCATCCGATTGGCCGCCCAACTGGGCAGCAACTTGCAAGGCGTGTGCTACGTACTCGATGAGCCCACCATTGGTTTGCACGCACGCGACAATCAAATATTGTTGAACGCTTTGCACAAGCTAGGCGACAAAGGCAACACGCTGGTGGTGGTGGAGCACGACGAAGACACCATACGAAGAGCCGACCACATCATCGACATTGGCCCCAGTGCAGGTAAGCGTGGTGGCAAGTTGGTGGCGCAGGGCAGTGTCAAAGACATCACCGATGCGGCCGATTCGCAGACAGGCAAATACCTGCTGCACGCTATGAAGCATCCTTTGCAAACACGCCGTAACATGTCTGAGACTTTGAAATGGTTAGAACTTAAAGGTGCCAACCTGCACAACTTGCAAAACGTCAACGTAGAAATTCCACTGCAACGATTGGTGGCCGTCACGGGCGTCAGCGGCTCGGGCAAATCAACCTTGGCCCGCGACGTATTGCTGGCCAACGTGCAAACACACGTTAGTCAACGCAGCACCAAAGCAGGCAGAGACGAACAAGAGGCCGGCAAGTTCCCAACCCTCACAGGCTGCACAGAGCTCAAAGGCTTCGAAGCCGTCGACCGCGTATTGGAAGTAGACCAAACCCCCATCGGCAAAACTCCCCGCAGTTGCCCCGCCACCTACATCGGTTTCTGGGACACGATTAGAAAACTCTTCGCCGAAACTTTAGAGGCCAAAGCCCGTGGTTATGCAGCAGGCAGGTTCAGTTTCAACACAGGCGAGGGCCGATGCCACACCTGCGAAGGCCAAGGCCTCAGAACCATCGAGATGAGTTTCTTGCCCGATGTGAAGGTGCCCTGCGAAGCCTGCCGTGGCGCACGCTTCAACCCCGAAACCTTGGCCGTCACCTGGCGCGGCAAAAGCATTGGCGACGTGCTCACCATGGAAGTGGACGAAGCCGTTAGCTTCTTCGAAACCATGCCTTCCATTGCGCATCCCCTGCAACTTTTAAAAGACGTCGGTTTGGGGTACCTCACACTTGGACAGCCAAGTCCAACCCTCAGCGGTGGCGAAGCACAGCGCATCAAATTGGTCACGGAACTGACCAAGGTGAGAGACGAAGTGGGCAAGCGCGGCAACAAAGCGCCGCACACCTTGTATGTGCTGGACGAGCCCACGGTGGGCTTGCACATGGCCGATGTCGACAAACTCATTCATGTGCTGCACCGCTTGGTCAACGCGGGTCACAGCGTGTTGGTGATTGAGCACGACCTCGATGTGATTGCCGAAGCCGATTGGATCATTGACCTGGGCCCAGACGGGGGCAAGGCGGGTGGCCAAGTGGTGGCCAGTGCAAGTCCGGAAGACGTGGTTCGTTTGGGTACGCACACCGGCAAAGCTTTGGAGGCTGTTCTGGCCAGATAAACACATGCCACATGCTTGCGGCACTTTCCTTCAAGTTCAATGCTGTGTCTCTTCACTGGCCGCCATCACCAGCGCCAGTGAAATGCTCAAGGACAACATGGCCCCATAGTAGTTATGGACCATGTTGGTATTGGACAATCCGGCAGTGAGGTGCATGAACAAAATGCCCAAGATGCCTTGCGCTGCGCGCGGGTGCGGTTGCCACAACTTGCGGGCCACCAAGGCCATCCCTGTGGCCAGCACTAACAAACTGATGATGCCCATCAGCCCATGGCTAACCCACGCATCCAAAAATTCGTGGTGCAAGTGCCCCAGTTTTTGCACCTGCACAGAATTGATTTCAAGGCCCCACTGTTTGATCATGGCAATGCTGTTCTCTTTGCCATAGCCAAACCAAGGTTGCACTTCAATGGCATCGAGCGCCTTGCTCCACAAAAACAAACGCGAGCCTACCGAGGTATTGGCCGCTTCGCTGGGATTGCTTTGGGACATGGCGGCCTCCACCCAGACCTCGGCCAAGCGGTGGAAGATAGCGCTTAGCCAAGCGGGTTGGACGTATAACATCCAGATGAAACTGCCAAAAACCAAGCACAATGCCAACCAAGTGCGAGGTCGGAAGGTGGACATTTGCAACAAGGTGCGATTGGATGCGGCCACATAACTCGCCAACGCCATCCAAATCAGCAATCCATAAACGCCTCGGGACTGGCTCAGCACCACCCCCATGCAGCCCATCAAGACAGCCAATGCCCAAAATTTGCGTCGAACTGGAGAAAAGACGGGGTCTAACACCATTGGTGCAAGCAAGCAGACCAAAAAACTGAGGCTGACAGCCCAGGCAATGGCATGCAAGGGCGTTTCACGTCCAAACAAGGCCGTCACGCCCATGCCGATGGCACAAGACAAAGCCAAGGCATCGATCAAATGGGATTTTTGGGAACCCATCAGACGGTAAAACGGCGGCCATTTGACCAGGGCTACCGTGGCCATGGCACCCAAGACCAGGCGAAATTCGGCATGTCGGCGGTCCCAGCCGTCGTGCCAAAAGGCGTGCGGTATGATTCGAATGACAGTAGCCGCCAGACATGCAAAAAGCCAAATTCTGGCTGCTTCTTCTACTGGCGATGGGCTAGAAATGGCTACATCGCCCGTTAAATGCAAGTCAATATTTGTTCTTTGAATTCGCTCCGCTCGCAAAAATGCCCAAAACCCCATCAAGCAAAGCAGGACCCACGCCAAGCCACCCAATTTGGTGTTTGTCGGTGCGCTGGCCAAAGTTAGCGCAAAAAGGGCAAATGCAAGAGCAGGAAAAGGGCGGCGCGTCAATGCGGGTTGTTTCTTTAAACAGCGAACTCAAATTATAGATTGCCGCACATTGACAGCTATCGTGTCCCAGATCACATTGTCGGGAGAAAACTCCTCTGAGTCCCTGCCATCCAACTTGCATTCGCTTGCTTTGGAAGGCGACGCAACGAACCCATTTTGGGTGGTGGTGCCCACTTACAACCCGGGCCAACAAAACTGGGCCCAATGGTTGCAGGCGCTGCAATTTCAAAAGCGGCAGCCAGCAAGGGTGGTGGTGGTCGATTCAGGCTCAACAGACGGCAGTTTGGCGTTGACAAAGCAAGCCGTTCAAGAAGCAGCAGCACGTCAAACACCCCAAACTCCCGAAACACAAACGACCTCCAAGGCCTCAGCCTTCACCCTCTTGCACATCAAGGCGGCTCAGTTTGACCATGGCGGCACGCGTCAATGGGCTTTGAACCAAGCCTTGCAGGCCCATCCGCAAATAGCGCCCAGTGTGGTGGTGTTCATGACGCAAGATGCCATCTTGGCCCAGCCTGATGCCTTGGAAAATTTGCTTACCGCCTTTCAAAACGCAAATGTGGCCGCCGTTTATGGCCGCCAGTTGCCCAAACCGCATGCTGATTGGTTGGAAGCCCACACCCGGCATTTCAATTACCCAGCCCACTCCCGCACCGTCACCCTGCAAGACAAAGACAGCTTGGGCATCAAGGCCTGTTTCTTTTCCAATGCTTTTGGTGCTTACCGCCTGAAAGCTTTACAAGCTCTGGGCGGGCTGCCTGCTGGGTTGCCATTGGGTGAGGACACCTTCACAGCTGGCAAGCTCTTGCTGTCAGGTCAATCCCTGCAGTACCAAGCCGATGCAGCCGTTTATCATTCACACCAGTACAACGGCCTACAGGATTTTCAGCGCATGTTTGACACAGGCGTCTTTCACGCTCAAAACCGATGGCTTTTGCAAAGCTTTGGCCGTGCCGAGGGTGAAGGCTGGCGTCTGATGCGCCACCAGTTCGCCCACTTGCAGTTGCTTGCAAGTGGCAAACCAGCGACCAACGCTCGACCAGGCTTGGCCCCCAACTTGATGCGTGGCCTGTTTCAGATGGGCTGCACCAACAGCCTGAAGCTGCTGGGTTACAAATTGGGTCAATGGCATCGATGGCTTCCCGCCTCAATCAAGCGCCGGCTTAGCATGTCCAAATCTTATTGGCAGCAGCACGCATGATCAACACCCTCTCGCTGTTTCAGGTTCGCGTTTCCAAATTTGCCATTTTGCTGGGCGATGCCATTGCTTTTGCCATTGCATTCGCGCTTGCCACCTTGATCAATGTAGCAGCCGACCCCAGTCAAAATGTCAGTGTGTGGTTTTCCACCCAAGACATGCAGCGCTATCTGGCCTGGTGTGGTTTGGTATTTTTTGGGTTGATGCTGTTCCTCATGCGTTTTCAACACTACAGCGATCGCCGTCCTTTCTGGGACGAGTTGGGCGACATTCTGCGCCTCATGGGCAGCTTGGCCTTGCTCGACATGACGCTGGTGGCCTCTACCCGCTGGAACTCGTCGCGCTTGTGGTGGTTGCTGGTTTGGGTTTTGGCGGTTGTCATGGTGGTGTGGGGCCGAGTGATCACTCGCTGGATGCTCAAACAAATGGGCTTGTGGATTCGCCCCACCATCATCATTGGCCACGGTGAAAACGCCTTTGAAGCTGCCATTGCTCTAGAGAGCGAACCCCGAATGGGCTTTGAAGTGGCAGGTTATGTCAATGTGGAGGAGCCCTGTCCACGCCTTCAAAACAAGGGTCAAACCCTGCAAACCTTGCACCAGCTCGAAATCTTGGCCGATCAACCCGGTATTCAGTGGGTCATTGCCCTAGAACATTCGCAGGCCGAGCAACGTGAACACTGGTTACGCACCCTCACGCAATGGGGTGCCACCGACATTAGCGTGATACCGGCCATGCGCGGTGTGCCTTTGTATGGCACCGACATGTCGCATTTCTTCTCTCATGAAGTTGCGCTCTTGCGTGTCCGAAACAATCTGCGGCGATGGCCTGCACGTTTAACCAAACGCCTGTTTGACGCTTGCATCGCATTCATGCTGTTGGTGATCTTGTCGCCCTTCATGTTGGTCATTGCACTGTTGCTTAAACTTGAAGGCGGTAGCGTGTTGTTTTCACACCAGCGCATTGGCAAGAACAATCGCAAATTTGCTTGCTACAAATTCCGCTCCATGGTGCCCAATGCCGAGCAACAACTACAGCAGCTATTGCAACATAACCCCCTGCTTAAAGCCCAATGGGACAAAGAGCACAAACTCAAAGACGATCCGCGCATCAGCCGCATCGGAGCTTTTTTGCGCCGCACCAGCCTTGATGAATTGCCACAACTGTTCAATGTGCTTAAAAGCGAAATGAGCTTGGTAGGTCCTCGGCCCATTGTCCAAGAAGAATTGCAAAAATATGGCTTAGAAAAAAGCTACTACCTCATGGTGCGCCCAGGCATGACAGGTTTGTGGCAGGTAAGTGGCCGCAATGATGTCGACTACGAAACGCGCGTTTATCTAGACGCTTGGTATGTCAAGAACTGGTCGCTTTGGTACGACTTGGCCATTTTGTTCAAAACTATCAAAGTCGTTTTTGCGAAACGTGGAGCCTATTGAGTGACACAGGCTTTGGTTAAACACATGGACAACCTCACGGCCCTCAGACTTTTGGCGGCCAGCATGGTTTTGTTTGGGCACGCGTTTGTGTTCTTGGGTTTGCCAGAGCCCATGTTCATGCAATGGTTGACCATGGGACCTTTGGGTGTCTATATTTTCTTTTCCATCAGCGGTTACTTGGTGGCGCAAAGTTGGCAAAGAGATCCCAATGTCATTCGGTTTTTAATTCGACGTGCATTGCGCATTTTTCCGGCGCTGTTTGTTTGTACTGTTTTGAGTGTATTTGTTCTGGGCCCCTGGTTGACCGAAGTCTCCCAAGCCGAGTATTGGAAAAATGAACACACCCGTGGTTACTTCAGTAATTTGTTTCTTTACATCACCTACCACTTGCCGGGCGTCTTTGCCCACAACAGGGTGCCCAATGCCGTCAATGGTTCGCTCTGGAGCCTTCCCGTAGAGTTTGCCATGTACCTGCTCATTGTGGTGCTTGGGTTTTTGCGAGCACCCAAGTGGGGTGCCTTGGCAGCAGCTGTGGGGTTCATGGCGCTGTCTGCAGCTTGGGCTTTTCAGGCCACCGAAATGCTGGTGGTTTACAGAACAGACATGCGCCAGTTGGTGTTGTGCGGTGTTTACTTCTTTGTGGGCGCTTGCATCAACCAGTTCAAAATAGACCGGTTTTTCAACCTCACGAATGCCATTTTGGCCGTCATGGTCTGGTTGGCTTTAAGTCGCTGGATGGTGGTGTTCATCATGGCCTCTTGGATTTTCCTGCCCTTCATCATCTTGGCCTTTGGAACGGCCAAGGACAGCCCGTTGGCCCGCCTTTCGTCCTGGGATTATTCCTATGGCATTTACATTTACGCGTTTCCCATTCAGCAAACCATTGTTTATTTGTTCCCTAAGATCGATTTTTTCTCTTATTTGGGCAGCACATTGACCGTCACACTCCTGTTGGCTGCTTTATCCTGGCATTTTGTTGAGAAACCAGCCCTAAAGCTCAAGCCCTTTCGCGGATAATTCAAGAAATTAAAATCAACGCGGCCAATGCAAGAGACAACAACAAGACCCGCTCCTGTCCTTACGCTGTCAATCGTCACATACAACTCGGCAAAATGGCTGCCGGCTTTTTTTGCGAGCTTGTTGAAGCAAGACTTGCCTTGTGACCAAATTGACCTGTGTGTGCTCGACAATGGCTCCACCGATGGTACTTTTGCCGCCCTGCAAGCGCAGTTGGTCACCTCAGGCAACGCCACAGGTCATCGTTTTGCCAGCGTGCAATTGCACCAAGGCCCCAACATCGGGTTTGGTGCTGGGCACAACCGCAACCTGGCGCTGGCCAAGACGCCCTTTTTCTGGGTGACCAATGTGGACCTCGAGTTTGATCACGACACCCTCACCACCTTGTTGCGCACCGCTCAATTAGACGCAGCTCAAAGCCCAGGTCAGGCAGGCGCCCATGTGGCAGCTTGGGAATGCCGTCAAAAACCTTACGAACACCCCAAAGACTACCACCCAGTGACGGGTGAAACTGCTTGGTGCTCCAGTGCCTGTGTGCTGTTCAAAACTGAGGCGCTCAAAGCCGTCAATGGCTACGAGCCGATGTTGTTTTTGTATGGCGAAGACGTCGAGTTGTCTTATCGTCTGCGTGACCATGGCTATACCTTGCGCTATGTACCGAGCGCCACTGTGTGGCATTTCACTTACGAAGAAGCGGCACAAATCAAACCCCAGCAATTCTTGGGCAGTACCTTGGCCAATGTGTTGCTACGCTGCCGATATGGCCGCAGGCACGAGGTCTTCCAAGGCTTTGCCATGTTTGCGGGCTTGTTTGCGCTCAGGCCCTTGTTTCCGGGCATGCGCCTCAAATTGCTGGCGCAAACCTGGAAGTTGATGAAACTGGCGCCGCGCTTTCTAAGCTCTCGTCGCAAGAGCCAAGAACACTTCCCATTTCGCATGTGGGATTACGAAATGGCACGCGAGGGTGCGTTTTACGAATACCCAGTAGCTGCGCAATCTCCCATCGAGCAAGCCAAAGCTTCTGCACATGGCGCACCTTTGGTCAGTGTGTTGATGCGCACCATGCCAGGCAGGGCAGGTAAGTTGTCCGAGGCCATGGCCAGTGTGGCGCAGCAAACTTATGCCCACATGGGTGGCCCCATTGAGTTGGTGGTGGTGGAAGACGGAGGCCTCGGTATAGAGAGTGCCAAAGGCGCCATTGAGGCACTGCGCAACAGCGGTGTCTTGGCCAAGCTTATTTATGTGCCGCTGCCCAAGTCGGGCCGCTGCGTGGCGGGCAACAAAGCCTTGGAGGCCGCCACAGGTCAGCTGTGTTGCTTCTTAGATGACGACGATTTGTTTTACGCCGATCACTTAGAAGTGTTGGTCTGTGAATGGCTCAAGCAACCCACTTTGGGTGCAGTGTATTCGCTCAGCTACGAAGTGCGCACGCATGTACAAAGTGAAGAGCCATGGGTGTACCAAAACGTCATGCACAGCCTCATTCACCGTCAGCCGTTCCACCGTCCCACCCTGTGGCACCACAACTATTTCCCCATCCAAACGGTGTTGTTCCAAAGAAGGCTCTATGAGGAAAATGGCGGCTTCGATTTGGATTTAGAAAACTTAGAAGACTGGAATTTGTGGGTGCGCTATTCGTTGAAAAACGAATTCAAACTTGTGCCCAAAGTGACGTCTTTGTACCGTGTGCCCGATCAACTAGACAAGGCTCTTCAAAGGCAGGCGGTGCTGGACAATTACTACGCCAAAGCCAAAGCCAAACACGATCTGCTCAAGGTGGAGTTGACGCTGCCAGAAGTTCAACAAATCGTGGATGAGGCGACGCGTCAAAACCATGTGGCAGGTGTGCCCACATCATGGCTTAAGCAGTTGGTGCTCAATACGCCGGGTCTTCGCAATTTGTACCACCCGCTGAAAGCATGGGTGTCTTTGTGGCGTCGCATTCGGCGCTAAAGCCACTCTGAATTTAAGCTGTACGGTTGCCAAACAATTTGCGCAAAGGCGCGGTGATGCGCCAAGATTTTGAACGTTTCATGGCATCAATTTCTGCACGCAATTCTGCCATGGCTTGTTGATGATTTTGCAGTTGAGACTGGGTCCAATCCAAGGTGGCTTGGGTGTTTTCAAATTGCGTTAAAGCGCCGTCAAGTTGCACGGAAAGTGAGCTGACCTCGGCATCGTGCTGCGATGCCAGCCACTCTTTCTCGGCCTGCAGGCAAGCTTGTTGAATGGCAAAATTGGCATTCAGTGCATGCAATTCTGCAATGTGTTTTTCATTTGAAGTCTTTTGCTCAATGACCAACTTTGCCAAGTGTGCCATTTCAGTGGCCGGTTGTGCGCGCAGCACGTGTTGGTAGACCTCACCGTCTGCACACTTTGATTTCAACAAAGTCTGGGTGGCTTCATCCAGCTGGTGCCAGTAATTTTTGAGTTCTGCCTGAGCCGGGTCTACGTGCACGGTATGCCAGTGTTGCCACAAAAGACCGCACTCGCGCAGCAAAACTTCAAGGTCTTCGCGGCCGTAAAACTTAAGGTGTGTGTGGTCGAGTAAGCCGCTCTTTTGGTATGGAAAGCGGCCCACCAACAAACTGGCTACGACCGTTAAGTGGGACGCATTGGGCAGTGACATCAGCACACTGCCGCCCGGCTCTAAAAAAAGATGCAACTGGTTCAGCAGGGGCCTTGGGTCGCGCAAGTGCTCAAGCACGTCAGCGCAAATGATGGCGTCAAACTTTTCGCCAGCCAAGGGGGTTGCCCAATCAGGGTCTTCTAAATTTGCTTGAACAGTGCGCTCGCAAAAGGGCGCACAGGTGGCCAAAGTTTCGGGGTCCATCTCTACGCCCGTGACCTTGCAGCCTTTGCGATGCAAAATGCGTGTGACGGTGCCAGGGCCAGTGCCTAGTTCGAGCACGCGTTGGCCAGGCTCGACCATGCGGGCCAACACCGCGGCGGCACTGCCACCGTTGGGGTCTATTTCATGAGCGTAGCGATGTTTTATCATTGCGCCAACAATAACATGGTATTAAGAATTACAACATGTGGCAAAGGCTAATTTCCTGGTTCAAAACTGCGAAGGCTTCAGAGGCAGAAGACGCCACGCCATCTTCGCCAAGTGCACAAACACGGGCTGCGCTTGATCAACCACCGCCAATTGCTATTCCCTTCGACCTCGCAGCCTACCGGCAATTCATGTGCGACGAGACCTATTTGTACCGCGCGTCTTACATTCAAAAACACGTCGCCATTGAAGGCGCGTCGCACTACTCAGAAGCCTTGGCCAAGGGCTCGGTCATTGTAGTCTTTGTGCACCACGGCAGTTGGTTGCTCATGAACGGCGCCTTGCACCATCTGTGCGGTGGCGCACCGATCACATCCATTGCGTCACGCCGCAATTTGGAATTTTGCACGCCTGAAGAAAAAGAGTTTTGGTTGGGTGTGCACCAACGTTCTGCTGAAAGTTGCAACGCGCCCGTTATTTTTTACACGGACCAAAGTCCCATAGGTTCGGTGCGTTGGTTAAAGCAAGCGCACCACGTACTGACCGTCGCCTTGGATGTGCGTGAACCCGTCGCCGACAAGCCCGAGCAACAGTTTCAGTTCATGGGGCAAACCGTTTATTTGCAAACTGGCCCCGCCAAATTGGCCCAACTCACAGGTGCCCAAGTGGTGCCTGCCGCGATTGCCTACAACGCCCAAACGCAGCGTCATTTGCTCACCTTGTATCCTGCCATTGACCCTGGCACTTGCACGCCAGAGGCACTGACGCAAACGGCCTTGGATTGCATTGGCCCGCACGTGATGCGTTCGCCTGAACAACAGTTTTACGATTTGTTGGGAGCCTTGCAAACGCCGCAGAAGTTCGCTTGAAAATTATGACCAGCGGTGCGGCAATTGCACAAAGCCTTGGTGCACACCAGGCTGCGTCACCACCACGGTAGCCGCCTGAAGCACCACGTCGTACACATGAAGTGCACGCTCATCAAACAAATAAGCGCCAACTGAAAAACGGCCTTTCATTAAAGGCAGTTTTTCAAAGACCACAGTGGCTTGACCGCGGCCTTGCGCATCGCGCTCAATTTGCACGCCGTCAAACAAGGTGTAAGCACTGGTAAAAATTTGACCGTCTGGCAAAGCAAAGCCTGTGGCAAAAGTAGGGCAGGGTTGCGCAAGGTCTGACTCAAACTTCACGGTAATGTGCACATCGCTTTGCAAACTGACAGCATGCAATTCACGACCCGATACGCCGTCCACAGCCACTTCAATGCTTGTGATGCGCGTCAGCCCAGAAGCCGCAGGTTTTGGGGCTGACGCTTCGGTAGGCAAAGCCGAACCCAAAGCATCAAGATCAACACCCGTTGGTGCAACTTCTAAACCAGCGGCCACAGCGCTTGCACTCTTCAGTGCACCATCGCCGCCTTCTGCCCGCAAGCTGTCGGTGTAAGCGGCCACCACCTCCGAGGCTGGGCCTTCCATTTGCACTTGCCCATGATCGAGCCACACCGCTCGGTCGCAAAACGATTCCACTTGGTACATGGAGTGCGAGCAAAACAGCACGGTGGTGCCTTGCGCTTTGAGTTGCATGATGCGCTCAAAAGACTTTTTGGCAAACGCGCCATCGCCCACACTCAGCGCTTCGTCAATGACCAAAATATCAGGGTTGGCGCTGGTGGCAATCGAGAAAGCCAAGCGCACATACATGCCGCTGGAATAAGTTTTAACGGGCTGGTCAATGAACTCGCGAATGCCAGAAAATTCGACAATGCTTTCGTACAAGGCGTCAGTTTCGGAGCCCGACAAGCCCATGACCGCGGCTGCCAAATAAACATTCTCGCGCCCCGTAAATTCGGGGTTAAAGCCTGCGCCTAATTCAAGCAAGGCGCCAATTTTGCCGTTCACTACGGCAGTGCCGCAGCTTGGGTTCAAGGTGCCACAGACCATTTGAAGCAGCGTAGATTTGCCTGCGCCGTTGCGGCCAATCAGGCCCAAGGCTTCACCGCGTTGTACTTTTAAATTGAGCGGTGACAAGGCCACAAAGTCATTGGTTTTTGCATCACCACTGCGAAGGGCACTTGGCCATACAGCTTGCCAAAAACGATCTGATGGTTTTGCAAAACGTTTGTAGGTTTTGCCAACGCCTTCCAGCACAATCACGGGCGCTTCAGAGGACATCTGCAAACCCCTTGCGTGATTTTTCAAACAACCAAGCACCGCCAACTGCCACCAGGCAGCCCACTGCGAACAACTGAAACAGAGACGCGAAATTGGGCCACATGCCCATCAAGCCAATGCTGCGCAGAGCTTCAATGGGAATGGCCAATGGATTGAAGTTAACCCACACCTGCAAAAAGTCGGGCAACACACTGAGCGGAAAAAATACCGGCGTCAAAAACAGCAACATGCCCATGAACAGGCCCACAATTTCGCTCAGGTCGCGAAAGTAAACCCCCAGCGCTGACAGTGCCCAGCCGAGGCCCAACAAAGTGGGCGCCAAAGCCATGAACACCAAAGGCAAGGCCAACCAAGACGCATGAATGCCTTGGCCAAACAACACACAACCGGCCAGCCACACAACACACGAAACCAGCACATGGAAAAAGCTCGACATCAGACCAGACCACGGCAGCACTTGCAAAGGGAACACCACCTTGGTGACCAAGTTGGGCTGATCGGTCATGAGCCTGGGCGCGCGGCTTAAAAATTCTGCGGCCCAGTTGAACACCAACAGGCCTGCAAACAAATTGAGCGCAAAGCTCAAGTTGCCATCGTCCACGCCTGGCCACTTGGCTTTGAAAATGTGCTTGAACACAAGCGTGTAGACCACCAGCATGGCCAGAGGCGTGAGCACAGTCCAGCCCACACCCAACACCGAACCGCGATAACGGCCCAACACCTCACGCCGCGCAAACTGCCAAATCAAATTGCGATGACCCCAAGGCCAGGCAAAGTGATTCAAAAAATTAGAAGCAAAACCAGTCATGCTCAATCAGCCGACTTTTCTGCCAGCTGTTTCAGCTTGCCAGTGTCCACTTTCAAATCGTCGCCATCGCGCGCCAAAGCGCCTTGCGATTGCAGCACCTGAAAGGCTCTGGTCACGGTTTCGCGCGTGAGATTGACCATGATGGCAATCTCTTGGTGCGTGGGCGCGTTGGTAATCAGATTGGGGTTCTTGCCATCTTTGGACAAGTTTTGTAACAGGGCGCAAATTCGTTGCAAGGGGCTGATGATGCCCAGGATCTGGCGTTGGTTCGCTTGGTCTCGGATGCGCTTGGTCAGGCCCGAGGTAATGGCTTCAATGGCTTGCGGCGTTGCAAAAATGTGTGAGCGTACGTCACGGGCTGGCACCATCACCACTTGCGACTTCTTGGTGGCAATGACCACCTCGGGGGAGGGCAGGCCGTCCAGCACGGAGATCTCGCCAAAGTAATGTCCTTCTTCAATAAAGTGAAGACCTACTTCGCGGCCATCTAGCGTAAAGTCAATGGCTTGTAGCCTCCCTTCAAGGAGAAACATGAGGCTGCTAGAAGGTTTTTCTTTTGCCAAAACCACCTCCCGCTTTGAAAAAGCGTGTGTGCTGGAATGCAAAGCAAGCGCTGCCAATGCGTCTGCTTGAAACAGTCGCATCAGGTTAAATTGTTGCAAAAGCGAAGGGTGGATGGCCATGGTTTGAACCCCCTATCTTAGGGGTTAATCAGTCCAATCGAGCATGCTCCAAAGCCGTCTTGTTTTGTCTGGCGTGTGATCCTGCGCACATCTTGAGGTGTCTTTTCCTTTTTATACTAGCCCCCTACATTGCGCCATAACATGCATATTCAAGCCCTTCCACACACTCAAACAGCAGCTTTGGCCCGCTCGTTCAGCCGCGCGTGGGCAGTGGTCGCTTCATTCTTGATTTTCATGGTGTTGTTGAGTTTGGGCGGCAGGGTTCACGCAACCCAAGTGGTGGGTGAGGTTACGCTCACCATTGGCAAGTCGCAAATTGACCGCGCCCAAGTCGTCGTCGAAACTCAAAAGGGCGGCTCGGTGCAAGAGGGGGATGTCATTCGCACCACTGACAATGGTCACGTGCACATTCGCTTCATTGATGGTGCCCGAGTCAGTGTGCGCCCCAATTCTGTTTTTCGCATTCACGAGTTCAAATACAGTCCAGCCGACCCTTCTGCTTCCGTGGTTCGCCTCAGCCTTGACTCTGGCGAAGCGCGCTCCATCTCAGGTGCTGCAGCCCAAGCGGCCAAAGAACGTTTTCGCCTGAACACCCCCTTGGTCGCCATTGGCGTCAAGGGCACCGACTTTGTCACCCAAGTTTCTAAAGAAGTCATCCGCGTGACGGTTAATCAAGGTGCCATCGTGATGGCCCCTTTCGACAGCAGTTGCAAGGCCGATGCTTTGGGCGTTTGTACCTCAGCCCGCGCCAAAGAACTTACCGCAGAAATGTTGGGCCAAGCTTTGGTTTACCGAATTGGCACCACCGACCCCAGCTTTCAAAATGTCAGCAAACCAGGTCAGTCAGACAACACCAAGCTGTTGCAACTAGATCGCCAAGTTCGCGATGCTGCCGACAAGCCTTTGGCATCCGACACCGAAGCCAAAAACCCCCTCAATGCCGTTGGTAACAATCGCCTCATTTGGGGTCGTTGGGCCCGTGACCCCATTGCCAACGACAACCTCACAGTGCCCTTTTTGGAAGCCATGCGCGGAAACGAAGTGACGGTCGGTGATGGCTACTACTTCTTGTTCCGTGAGCCAAGCAACATCAATGTGTTGCCAACCCTTACCTCCAAAGCAGAATTTGCACTCAAGTCTTCTTCTGCGTATTACCGCAACGCTGCCAACGAAATGGTGCCAGCCAGTGTGACGTCTGGCAACCTGTCCATCGACTTTGGTGCCAAATCTTATGCCACCCAACTTGGCCTGAGTGCCGAGGGCACAGGCATTCAAATTTTCACGCAATCCGGCAGCATCAACGCCGGCACAGGCATCTTCTTGGGCCGCTCGGGCCCCGAAGCTGCGCCAACCAGCAGCTTGGCTGGCGCCATTTCTTTGGATGCCCGCCAAGCCGGTTACCTCTTTAAAACCCAGGCGGGTCGTGGCTCCTTTGTAGGTGCCACCCTCTGGGGTCGCTAAGCCAGTGCTATGAAACTGGACGCACTTCTCAAAAAACCTTTGTGGCTCTACGCCGCTGTGTCAGTGATGGCAGCGGTCATGATGGCTTTGGTGTCTGCCATTTGGGCCCCCCAATTGCAACAATGGGAAGAAAGTGTGGCCAGCCGCACTTGGTCTTTGGCCAACCCAAATGCCACCGAGCGTCGCGTCGTGGTGGTCGACATCGACGAAAAAAGCACTCAGGCACTGGGTCCATGGCCATGGCCTCGTGAGCGAGTGGCTACTTTGCTGTCAGGCCTTGATGCGTATGGTGTCAACCTCAAAGTGGTTGATGTTCTCTTTGAGGGTGCTCAAGACCTCACGCAAGACCAGAAATTGGCAGCCGCCCTGAAGGCTGGCGCACCCACCGTCATTTCTCAATTGTTTGCGCTCAATCCCCAGGCGCAATTGAAGTCTGGTCAGTTGGCTGGTTCTATCGGTGCTTGCCCAGCAGCAGGCAATACGGCACAAGCTTCAGGAACCCCAGCCTTTGGCTTCATGGGTGCCGAGACCCTGTTTGCACAAAGCAGCGCTGGCGTGGGTCACATCACGCCCACCATCGATGCCGACGGCAGCATTCGCCGAGTGCCAGCCATTGTTTGCTACGACGGTCAGGCCTATCCCACTTTGATGGTCGCGGGCTTGGCGGCAGCCACGGGTAGCCAGCCAGTATGGCGCAAAGCATCGTCTGATTTGTTCAGTGCAAGCAGCGCTCAGACATTGGACATTGGCGGCTTGCAATTGCCCTTGGATGCCCAAGGCCAGTTGCGTGTGTCATACCAAATGCCTCGCGAAGGATTTGCCTCCGTGTCAGCCGTAGACGTGTTGCAGGGCAAAGTGCCATCTAGCATGCTCAAGGGGGCTTGGGTCTTGGTGGGCTCTACCGCGTTTGGTGGAGGTGATGCAGTGCCCACCCCCCAAGGTGGCGCTGTGGGCGGTGTAGAGGTTCACGCGCAACTCATGTCTGCGGCACTAGATGCCCGCACACCTTTTACACCATTGTGGGCGCCACTTTGGCCATTGGCCACAGGTTTGCTAAGCTTGCTGGTCTTGGTCTTTTCTTTGCGTGCTGCGGGTCCCAAAGCCGCCGTGGTCATGCCAATGGTCGCCGTGGCCACTGGCGCATCTGTCTTTGGTGTGCATGCCGCCTTGTTGTTGGTTTGGCACCAGTGGTTGGGCTGGGGTCAGCCGGTCATGTTTGTGGCTTTGGCCGCCGTCCTTCTAACTGGCTCTGAAATGTTGCGGGTGCGCGCCGAGCGCGAGCGCCTCTTCGAAAACCTGTCAAGCTATTTGCCTGAAGGCGCTGCTCGCCGCGTGGCGTTTGAGGGCCCAAGCGCGCAGGTGGTTGCTGAAACCCGTGAAGCCACCGTGATGTTGGTCGATCTGCGCAACTTTTCGGCTTACTGCGAAGAACGCGAACCCGAAGACGCCGCCATGGTGCTTCACTTGTTTTACACCACCCTTGATCGCATCGTGACCGAGCATGGTGGCGTTGTAGAGCAAATGGTGGGCGATGGCCTTACAGCGGTTTGGAACGGCTCGAGCCCCTGCAACCAACATGCCCAAAAAGCCATGCAGGCAGCCGAAGTCATTTGGAAAGAAGGCGTGGCCCAGTTGCCCAAAGTGGCTTCCAGAAAAACACCGCCCCTAGACATCGGCATTGGCATCGAAACTGGCCCTGTCATGGTGGGCTCCTTTGGCCCTGCTCGGCGCCGCGTTCACACCGTCATGGGCGAGGCCGTCAGTGTGGCCTCTCGTTTAGAAAAACTCACCTCAGAGTTGGGTTACCCCGTGTTGGTGGGCCCGCAGGCCAAGGCGCAGTCGGGCCATGAAGACATGCAAAAGCTGGGTGACTTTTTGTTGTCCGGCATGCGCACACCGCGAACGGTGTATGCCTTGCAAATTGAGGTAGACCCCTCGCATTTGCATTTGGTATCTGGTTTGGATGCAGGATTTGCTTCCGAAGCCAGTATGATCGGCTAGTCGTCTACCCTTCTTTTATTCATCATCAAAGCTGTGCCGATTGAACAGTCTGGCTGCGGAACATTTCGCACAAAGCCGGTGCCCAGATGGGGCTTGTTAGCCTTGCTTGCCTTGGGTTTGAGCGCGCCTGCTGCGTTTGCGCAAAACAACCTATCGGGTGTGCCATCCAATGCTTGCCCCAGCCCTCAAGAATGGCAGCAAGCCACTTTGATGCAATTGGCAGCTTGGGCAGAAGCTTGTGATGACAACGCGTTCTTCCATGCGCACCGTGGTGCCCAGTTGTTGGCCCTAAGTCAAACCGATGCGGCTGCAGTCTCTTTAGAAAAAGCCCTGCTTCTTAACCCCGACTTGCCTGGTGCTCAGCTTGATTACGCCCAGGCCTTGGCCCAAATTGGCTTGCAGGGCTCAGCACGTGCCATTTTGCAAAATGTTTTGCAACGGCCCGACATTCAACCCAATTTAAAAGCACAACTGAGTACAGTACAAACCGGTTCAGCCGCAGCCAGAGTGGGTTCGGCTCCCCTGTGGCAATGGAATGGCATGATTCAAACTGCCTACGGCCGAGAAAGTAACTTGAACAGCGCTACCCACACAGACTCACTGACCCTGTACCTCTCCAATGGCCCAGTCACTTTGGGCTTAACTGACAATGCCAAGCCAGTGGCAGGGGAAGCTTTCAAAAGTACGGCAGCCCTGCAAGGTGTGATGAGAGGGGCAGGTGGCCAGGCGTTGTCTGTCAATCTGACCTTGGCTGCCAAAACGGGTGCGGCCAGCGTGAATGGTAACAACCGCACTGCAGAAGGTGCTTTGAAATACAGCCTGCCCATGTTGGCTGGCAATGCCTCTGGGTTTTGGCAATTCACGGCTGGCGGCACGGAGTTTTGGCTAGGCAATCAAACAGCCTACCAAGATCAAGGCTTACAACTTAAGTATGCTTGGGACTCTCTGGGGGCGGCCTGTAAATGGGCGCCAGCCATTGGCCGAATAGACCAGCAGTTTCCACAATCGAGCACTTTGAACGGGGTGTACACCTATGGCCGCATCGATTGGGTGTGCAGCAGCTCCAAAAACCAAGAAACTTACTTGGCGCTAGGCGGAGGGCAAGACAAAGCGCAAGACATCAGCCGGCCAGGAGGTCACCGCGAGCGCAAAGACATTTTGTTGCGCCATGAGCAAATTGTGAACATGGCTTTATGGCCAGTTGTTTCTGGCCAATTGTCAGCATGGTTGCGCTATGCCCACAGCCAAGACAAATTAGCGTACAGCGAGCTTTTGGGTGACCTGAAATCCAGCACTCGCCGCACAGATTTAGGCTTGGGTTATTGGGTGCCAGTTACAAAACAATGGCATATCGGACTAAACCTTGAAGCCACTTCACAAAAATCCAATAACACCTTGTTTAATTTGAAGAATTCAAGTTTTTACATGGGTGTCAGGTGGGCAAATGATTAAATTGTTCAAAATCCTCACGAAAATGCGTTGTTTTTTTGCAAATAAGCGTTTTCATGCCCTTGTGTGTGACTCAAATCACAAAAAACGCTTCAAGAAATCTTCTACAATCCCCTCACAGCGCATAAATGGGCTTCCTCTATTAGGAAACCTGTGCATGTTTAATTAACTTTGAAAAGGAGAAAGTCGATGAAAAAGTCTTCACACCAGACTTTCATTGCTTACTATGAGCAACAAACGTACTAAAGTTTGTAATGCTTTGAGCATTCATAAACCCACAAAAGCCTGCATTCTGCAGAGCGCATTGACCCCAGTGCGCTCTGTCGAGTGTGGGCTTTTTGCTTAGCTCGCACTCGGTTTCTTTGCAAAGAAATCAGTTTTTTTACATAAACCCTAAAAAGGAAACTCTCAAATGCCAATCTCAACAAACGGCGTAATCATCACTCGAGTCGCTGGCGCTCTGTACGGCGAGTACCTGAGCAACGCTTCTTACAACG
>JAIYCG010000027.1 GCA_027488115.1 Comamonadaceae bacterium
TGCGGTTTAAAAGTCCAAATTTGTGGCGCTTGAAGCGCCAGTCATGAGTCACTATTTATGTCCTTAACTGCCCAAGACATCGACCGAATTGCCAATGTGGCCCGGTTAGAGCTACCGCCAGAGGAGGGCCAACGCATGTTGGACCAAATCAATGGCTTTTTCAGCATTGTGGACGCCATGCGCGCGGTTGACACCACCGGTGTAAAACCCTTGCCACACCCCATTGCCACCATCCAAGAGATGGCCTTGCGCTTGCGCGATGACGTGGCGTCTGAGCCCAATCAGCGAGAGGCCAATCAACAAAGCGCTCCGGCTGTTGAGCGCGGCTTGTTTTTGGTTCCCAAAGTGATTGAATAAGGGAACGTCATGACTGCTTTACATGATTTAAGTGTTGCAGCTTTGGCTGCCGAACTTCGCGCCAAAAAAGTGAGCGCTACCGAATTGGCCCAGCACTTTTTGGCACGCAGCCAAGCGGATACGTCGGGCGCGTTTTTAAGTCTCAACCCAGAAGCCACCCTGGCGCAAGCCAAAGAGGCCGATGTCCAACTTGCGTCGGGCATTGCCGGGCCTTTGGCTGGCGTGCCCATGGCGCACAAAGACATTTTTGTCACCATCGAATTTCCCACCACCGCTGGCTCCAAGATGTTGGAGGGCTATCGTTCGCCCTTTGATGCCACTGTGGTGCGCAAGCTGGGTGTGCAGTCTGGCGGTGCAGGCATGGTCAATGTAGGCAAGCTCAATTGCGATGAATTCGCCATGGGCTCCTCCAACGAAAACTCGGCTTACAAACCGGTCACCAACCCTTGGGACACTTCGCGTGTGCCGGGTGGATCGTCTGGCGGTAGCTCTGCCGCAGTGGCCGCGCGCTTGGTACCTGCTGCAACGGGCACAGACACCGGTGGTTCGATTCGACAACCTGCCAGCTTTTGTGGCATTACCGGCATCAAGCCCACGTATGGACGTGCATCACGTTACGGCATGATTGCTTATGCGTCCAGCTTGGACCAGGCTGGTCCCATGGCACGTACAGCTGAAGATTGCGCGCTGATGTTGTCAGCCATGTGCGGCCCAGACTTAGACCGTGACTCCACGTCGCTGGATGTGCCTGCAGAAAACTTTGCGCGCGATTTGAATGCTTCACTCGATGGTTTGCGCATTGGCATTCCCAAAGAATTTTTTGGTGAAGGCTTGGCGCAGGATGTTCGCGCCGCCGTCGACGCTGCATTGAAAGAATACGAGAAGCTTGGCGCCAAGTTGGTCCCGATCAGCTTGCCACGCACTGAGCTTTCTATTCCGGTTTACTACATCATTGCCCCAGCAGAAGCGTCCAGCAATTTGAGCCGCTTTGATGGCGTGAAGTTTGGTCATCGCACCAAGGATTACACCGATTTGGTGTCCATGTACAAACGTTCGCGGGCTGAAGGCTTTGGCGAAGAAGTGAAGCGCCGCATCATGACGGGTGCGTATGTGCTGTCTCACGGATACTACGATGCGTACTACTTGCAAGCGCAAAAGATCAGACGCATGATTTCCGATGACTTCCAACAAGCCTTTCAAGTTTGCGATGTCATTGCCGGCCCTGTCGCGCCCACTGTGGCTTGGAAGTTGGGCGAAAAAGCCGATGATCCTGTCGCCAATTATTTGGCAGATATCTTCACGCTTCCTGCGTCCTTGGCGGGTCTGCCAGGCATGAGCGTGCCAGCGGGCTTTGGCGAAGAGGGCATGCCTGTTGGCTTGCAGCTCATTGGCAATTATTTCAAAGAAGCGCAGTTGCTCAACGCGGCACACCGCTTGCAGCAAGCCACTGACTTTCACCTCCGTCAACCAGGAGGCGCAAAATGAGTACGAAACAAAAATCTCTCTGGGTCCAAGGCTACGAAGTGGTCATTGGTTTTGAAACGCACGCACAGCTTTCAACACAGAGCAAAATTTTCAGCCGTGCATCGACAGCGTTTGGTGCAGAGCCCAACACTCAAGCTTGTGCGGTGGATTTGGCCTTGCCAGGTACGCTGCCCGTCATGAACAAAGGTGCGGTAGAGCGCGCCATTGAACTGGGCTTGGCAGTGGGTTCACACATTGCAGAAGAAAGTATTTTTGCGCGCAAAAATTACTTCTACCCCGATTTGCCCAAGGGCTATCAAATCAGCCAATTTGAAATTCCCGTGGTGCAAGGCGGCGAGGTGTCTTTCTTTGTGGGTGATGAAAAGAAAACCGTTCGTTTGGTGCGTGCGCACTTGGAAGAAGACGCGGGCAAATCTTTGCACGAAGACTTCATTGGCCAAAGCGGCATTGACCTCAACCGCGCGGGTACACCGCTCTTAGAAATTGTGACGGAGCCCGACATTCGCTCTAGCGAAGAGGCAGTGGCCTACGCCAAAGAGTTGCACAAAATTGTGACTTGGATTGGTATTTGCGATGGCAACATGCAAGAGGGCAGTTTCAGGTGCGATGCCAACGTGTCGGTGCGCAAGCCTGGTGCAGCCTTGGGCACACGCCGGGAAATTAAAAACTTGAACAGTTTCAAGTTCATGCAGCAAGCCATCGACTTTGAAGTGCGTTGGCAAATTGAACAAATTGAAGACGGCTTCGAGATCCAACAGGCCACCGTATTGTTCGATCCAGACACTGGCGAAACACGCGCCATGCGTACCAAAGAGGATGCGGCCGATTACCGTTACTTCCCCGATCCCGATTTGCCGCCTCTGGTGATTGGTCGCGATTGGGTGGCGCGAGTGCAATCTGAGATGACCGAATTGCCCCGCGTGATGGCGGCGCGTTTTGTAGCCGATTACGGTTTGCCAGAATACGACGCCACCACCCTCACCCAAAGCAAAGCCATGGCCTCTTATTTTGAAGCGGCCGCCAAGGCCTGTGGTCAAGCCAAGTTGGTCAGCAACTGGGTGATGGGTGAGGTGTCACGTCGCTTGAATGCTGGCGAAGTGAGCATTGAGAACGCACCCGTCAGCGCTGCGCAACTCGCCGCCATGATTGGCCGCATTGCCGACAACACCATCAGCAACAGTGCAGCCAAACAAGTGTTTGATGCGCTTTGGACTGAAGGCGGTGAAGTGGACGCCATCATTGAAGCCAAAGGCTTGAAGCAGATGAACGACTCGGGCGCTCTGGAAGCCATCATTGACGAAGTGTTGGCCGCCAATCCGAAGAACGTAGAAGAGTTCAGAGCGGGCAATGCCAAAGCCTTGAACGGCTTGGTGGGCCCCATCATGAAGGCCAGCAAAGGCAAGGCCAACCCTGCGCAGGTGAATGAGTTGTTGCTCAAGAAATTACAGAGCTGATTGGATTTGCGCTTCAAATTTGAAGCGTCAATTGTTTTTTTACGCTTCAGGCTGAATTTAAAAAGGGAACTTTTTCTTACTCAGACGCCGTATCGATCGCGATAGGCCTGTACTTTGGGCAGGTGTTGGCCCATCGCGTTGCCGCTTTGCGTGGACAAATAAGCCAGCAAGTCAGACAACTGGGCAATGCAGCACACGCCCATGCCCAGGGTGTTGCGCACATATTGCACAGCGCTGTGGGGCACATCTTTGACCGAGCCATCGGCCTGCACTTCAGTGGCCATTTCTTGGCGGTCTAAGGCAATGGCAATGGCATGCGCAGTCGCGCCGGCTTTTTTGATCAGCTCAATGGACTCGCGCGCTGCTGTGCCAGCACTCATCACGTCGTCCACAATCAGCACGCGGCCTTTAAGCGGTGCACCGACCAAAGTGCCACCTTCGCCGTGGTCTTTGGCTTCTTTGCGGTTGTAGGCAAAGGGCACGGTTTTGCCCAAGCGAGCGAGTTCGATGGACACAGCCGCGCCCAAAGGAATGCCTTTGTAGGCGGGTCCAAAAATCATGTCGAATTCGAGCCCGCTCGCGATCAATGCTTTTGCATAGAATTGAGCGAGTTTTCCGAGTTTGGCGCCATCGTCAAACAAGCCTGCGTTGAAGAAATACGGGCTCATGCGGCCGGCTTTGGTTTTGAACTCACCAAACTTCAGCACGCCCGCATCGACGGAGAATTGAACAAACTCTTGCGCCAAGGCCGCTGTGTCGGTTTGGGGTGTGTGTCCAGTCACCATGGGGAAATCCTTGTTTAAATTAAGCAGCTTGAACTTGAACGGCATCCGTTCAGCGGCCACCAAAGGGGTGGAAACTTGGATTGCTCAAAACAATCCCGATTGTATTTGCGTGCAAGAGCTTAAAGCGCAAGCACCCGATGTGGCGGGCAAATTTGAGACTTTGGCGGGCTTGAAGGGACATTTTCACTTTGCTGAGAAAAAGGGTTATTCGGGTGTTGCGGTTTACAGCAAGCACGAACCCAGCGAGGTGTTGGTGGGCATGGGCTCGGACGAGTTCGACGCCGAGGGCCGGTTTGTAGAGCTGCGCTTTGACACGCCCAAGCGCAAGCTGTCCATCGTCAGCACCTACTTCCCCAGTGGCTCATCAGGGCCGGAACGACAAGAAGCCAAGTTTCGGTTCTTGGACCACATGGGGCCGCTTTTAAAATCTTTGGGGGCGCAGCGCGAGTTCATTGTGTGCAGCGATGTGAACATTGCCCACCAACAAGCCGATTTGAAGAATTGGAAAAGCAATCAAAAGAACAGCGGCTTTTTGCCTGAAGAGCGCGCTTGGATGACACACATGACGACCGAAGGTCCGTTGGTCGACGTTTATCGACAATTGCATCCTGACACCACAGACGCATGCTACACCTGGTGGAGCAATCGCGGGCAAGCCTATGCCAAGAATGTGGGTTGGCGTTTAGATTACCAATTGGCTACTGCGGGCTTGGCGGCAGGCGCCAAAAAAGCTGACATTTACAAAGAGATTCGTTTCAGCGATCACGCGCCATTGACCATTGACTACCATTGGACGCTTTGAAATTGGTGCTGTGCAATTGAACACCCATGCACTCGCTCAATCGCGAGAGTAGGTGAGCATTCTGCCTTTGTAGGCGGCCACATTTTCTGTGGCTGCAATGTCCAAGGCCTCTTCGCTCAGCGTAAATCCTTGCGCAGCCATGTTGCGATGAAAGTGTGAGCGGTTGCCACGATTGGGATCGACCACCCAAACCTCTGCGTGATCTTCGACGTGATCGTTGATGTAATGCGCCAAGTCACCACGTTCGTCGCGTTCGTAAAGAATGTCGCTGCCAATGATCAAATCGAACTTGCTGTTCACGGCAGGGTCTTGAAGTTGCGCAGCATGATCGCCCCATTGACCATGTTTGTAATCCATAGGGCCCAAGTTGTTGAGGCGTAAATTTTCTTTGAGAAACTCTCCAGCCAGGGGATGACAGTCTGAAGCTGTGATGTTGGCGCCTTTCCGGTGCCCAACCAAGCTAGAGAGCGCCAAACCACAGCCAATTTCAAGGATCCGTTCCTCTGAGCTAACGGGTCTGAGCGCGATGCGCTCAGCGAGCTTGGATCCTGAAGGCCAAAGCAAACCAAACAGTGACCAAAAGGCAGACGAAATGCCTTGAGCCAGGGCTGCGTCGTGGGGGTCATAAAACTGTTGTTTGTCTAGCAATGAGCGAATGTACAAATTGGGAACGCCTTGAATGGCGATCGACTCGTGCTTGGTTAGATAGCCATGCGTGCCACTAGACGGCAAGTCATTGATGGCAGATGTCGGTTTGGTAGCGCGGTGTGGCAGATAGACGATCGGGTAGGCACGGGTTGTACCTTAAGAAGCCTATCTTACGCGCATTACTGACACATACAACTCACTCGCTTTCACTCAGTGATGAAGCACAGCTGAAGCTGATTTGTCGGTCTGCGCGGGCAATGGTTTCAGCGCGATGGGCAATCACGATTCGCGTAAGCTTCATTTTAGACAAGGTGCTTGAAACTGCGCTTTCGTTTTCCATGTCCAAATGGCTGGTGGCTTCGTCTAAGGCCAACACAGAAGGTTGCGCGTAGAGCGCGCGCGCCAATAAGAGGCGCTGCTTTTGGCCCCCGCTAAGGCCTGTGCCCAGCTCGCCAATGAGGGTGTGATAGCCCATGGGCATGCGCGCAATGTCATTGTGAATTTTTGCCAATTGCGCACACGCTTCGATTCTTGGAAGCTCGGGTGCTAAATCAAAGAAGGCAATGTTGTCGGCAATGCTGCCGGTCAGCAAAGCGTCTTCTTGCATCACCACCCCTATTTTTCGACGAACATTGGACAGGCCCAGCTGACTGATGGGCACACCACCGTATAAAACAGTGCCATGTGTAGGAAGAAGCAAGCCCAATAAAACTTTAAGCAAAGTCGTTTTCCCGCAACCGCTGGCGCCAGTGATGGCCACGTGCTCGCCAGCTTGAATGCAAAGGCTTAAGTTTTCTAACAGCATGGGCTCTGAATCGCTGTAGCGAAAAGAAACATTGCGCAACTCGAGGCTGGCCGGTAAGTGCTCTAAGTCGTTGTAGGGCATGTTGCCTTGTGGCGTGTCTTGTTCGGGAGGCGTGAGCACAATATCGGCCAATCTGTCACGGTGCAAGTTGAGCATTTTGAGTTCAATGCCTTGGTTGATGAGCGCCGTGATGCGGCTTGTAAATTGAACCTTGTAGCTGATGAAAGCCAGCAGCATACCTACGGTAAAAACACTTGCGCTGTGATCTTGTGTTTGCGAGGGCAGAATGATTTTGGCGCCGAGCCAAAAGACGCACAAATTTTCAAGGCCAAAAATAAGTGTGCGTGCGACATTGAAGCCCATGTTCAAGTTGGCGGTTTGAAAATCGCGGTTCATGACTTCCACCATGAGGCTTTGCCACCTTGCACGTCGTTCATTTTCTCGTGCAAATAATTTGAGCGGCGTCATGGCGCGAAGTGTTTCAATGAAGTGACTCTGTTCTTGACCAGCCAAAACCAAACGCTCAGAGGCCGCATGTCTAAAGGGTGAGTAACTGAGCCAGCGCACAAGCGCATACAAAGCCGAGGCGGACACAACCACCCAAGTCAATGTGGGTGAGTAAATGAACATCATGACAAGTGCAGCGATGGCCATCAAGCCATCGAGCAGCGATTCAATGGTGGTTTGTGTGAGCGTTCTTTGAATGTCATGAACTGCGCCAAAGCGCGAAGAGATATCGCCCAAATGGCGCTGAGAAAACCAATCTGCTGGCAGCTTGACCAAGTGCGCAAACACATTGCCCAGCCATTGAATAGAAACGTATTGACTTAGCACCATGACCCACCAACTGCGTACGTAGGAAAGCGCAGATTGGATGAGAAGAATGATGACAAACCCTGCGACCAAAACAGAAAGCAGTTCGTGGTCACCCGAGCTTAGGACATCGTCTACCACGGCTTGATTGAACATGGGCATGAAGATGGCAAACAGTTCGAGGACAAATGCCAAAGCCAATATTTGAAGAGCAGATTGACCAAAGCCTTGAAGCTTGCCAGTGAGCATTGAAAGCGGAAAGGCCTTGGGCGAGGGCTTGGTTTTAAAGTCAGCTTGTGGCGTGAGTTCTAAGGCGATACCAGTGAAGTGTTGTGAAACTTCTGTGTGCGATACGACCCTGATGCCTAGGGCAGGATCGAGCAGGGTTATTTTGTTGCCCCTGATTTTTTGCAAAACGACAAAATGACTTAAGTCCCAATGCAAGATGCATGGCATCCGCAGTTGCTGCAATTCATCTAATTCCAAGCGAACAGGCCTGGCATTGAAACCCAAAACCAGGCTGTGATCGATGATTTGCTTGAGGTTGGCGCCCTTGAGTGATTGTGGAAACTTCTGGCGCAGATCCATGAGGTGCCAATGTTGGCCATGTGCGTTGGCAATCATGCACAAGCAAGCCAAGCCACATTCTGAAGTTTGAAGTTGCAACACGGGGTTCAAGGCGGACTCAGTTCTGATGTGTGACAAAAAAAGCCTGCGCACCTAAAGTACGCAGGCTGTTGCAGGGGAAAGTTATCTGGCGCAAATTCCGTTGGTGAAGTCACCCATAGGGTTGTAGCCATTCGCGTCTACGGAGGTGCCACTTCCAAGGGCTTGGTAGTTCACATTGACAACGGCTTCTATCAAAGTCCAAGCGTCTGAAATGACGCTGATGATACTGACAGCAAGTGAGCCGCTGATCCTCCCGCCTTGTACCTCTTCTAACTCTGCTGTGTATAAACTTCTCATCTCATTCTCCTGGTTGTGCTGAAAAAATCGTTTCAGCGGCGAAATATGAATCTGATAAATAGACGATCAGAATGCTTGTTGCATTCATTGCAAAGTGAATGCTGCTTGTCATGAGCAAAGCCTTGTGTTTGCCGACTTCGTTTTTGTGCAAGTCGTACTGTTTCAAAAACAAGTAGAAGCTTGCATACAGCGTCAGTACCCGAATAAAAACTGGAAATGGAAATTCTTTGGGTGTGAGGAAGTGAAGCGCAGTCAGCAGCAAAGGCGCAAGCACAAAAAGCCCCGTCCGTTTAAACAGCTTTTCATGGAGGCCGGCAAGCCCGATCAACAGCAAATTTTCAAAGTACGGTGCCATGACCAGTGCCAAAAAAATAATTTTCCCCATCGACGGCAGCGTTTCTCCATGGGGCTCATTTTCGAGCTGGCCAAATAAAACAACCCTTGTGGTGTGGACAGCTTGAAAGGCCACCAGCCCCACAGTGACATCGATGAAGCCATGCCGATTAAGGTGCGAAGCTCTGATTTTTTGAATGAGGTTCATGATGTTTGTTGGCGTGCGTGAATGGCCAAGAGTGGCTCAAAGACCCATTCCCAAATGCCGCGTACATCGTGGATGACGTCGGCATCGAAAGTCATGCCAGGGCGCAAGGGATGAGCCACGCCAAACGCCATGACATGCTGGGATGCCAACTCAACTTGAATTCTGTAAAGTGGTTCGTTGCTTTGCGTGGAGGCCATGAGCGCCGTGCCTTGACCATGTGGCAAATCTTGAGGGGCAATGGGTGTACCACTGACTTTGAGAACTCGGCCTTTGGCCAGTCCAAATTTTTGATAGGGGTAGGCCGCCAAGCGAAGCCACACCTCTTGACCTGGCTGAATGAAGCCAGTGGTACGTGTGGGCGCAAAAAGGGCGGCAACCAAAGTGTGTGGTGAGCGATCAGGTGTATTTGCGTTGGCTTGGGGCACCAAGCTGGCAATGGTTTGTCCCGCGAGTGCCGTGGCGCCTAAACTGAGATGAAGTGTGCTGACCTGGCCCGCTTGGGGTGCCAACACACTGCTGGTTTTGCGAGATTGAATTTCGGCTGTTTCTTGATCGAGGCTGGCCAGATTGCGATCAAGCTGGAGCAGGTCGATGTTCAGCTGTTTTTGAAGATGTGCCAAGTCGGCTTGGACGGCCTTGTGTTCGCGTGCCAAGGCAACCCCACTGCGCAGTGTATTTTCGAAGCGCGATTGAAGGTCGATGAGTTCTTCTTGCTTGCCTTGCGCCTGAATCTCAGAGACGAAACCTTCAAGTGCCATTTGCTCAAACCGAGATGAGGTTTTTTGTGCCAACTCCACCCTGCGTTTTGCCAGTGCATGTTCTTGGGCCGCTTGTGCTGTTTCAAGGGACAAGGAGCGAATGCGATCTGTGAGGTGTGCTTCGCTTTGTCTGTTTTGAGCCATGCGCGAGGCACGTTCAGCCAACATGGTGCTGCGCCGCTGCGCCAAATGAGATGCCAACAAGTTGGCCGTGCTGCCTTCGACAGTGGTTTTGTCGGTGTTGACCACAAACAAAACTTGACCTTGTTCAACCCAGTCGCCTTCTTTGACGCGCAGTTCAAGTAGCACGCCTGAAATGGCGGCGCTCAATTCCACCGTACCCCATTGCGGCATGACGACGCCAGGCACGCGAACTTTGCGCGCCACTTTGCCCCAAGCTCCAAATGCCAACAAGGCACCTGCAAGCACCAAAGCCACACCGGCCACGAGGGTGAAACGCGGATTGTGTGCAAGCTGAATGGGACCCATCCAAGAGGCCTGCTTGGACTGGGTGACTTCTGAGCGAAAAAGTGGTGTGGTCATGTGTGTGTCAGTGAACAAGACCTCACAATACGAGTTTATGCATCCAACTTTGTTACATTGCCTTGCAAGCGCAACCGATTGAAATACCAGCATGCTTCAGTACCAAACCATCCCTGTCACGCCCTTTCAACAAAACTGCTCATTAATTTGGGACGATCAAACGCAACAAGCGGCAGTGATCGATCCAGGCGGTGACCTTGACCTGATCTTGGCGGAGGTCGAGCAGCGGCAATTGAAACTTGAGCAAATCTGGCTCACCCACGCCCACATCGATCACGCAGGCGGTACGGCCGTGTTGGCGCGCAATTTAAACTTGCCCATCGTGGGCCCGCACCCAGGCGATCAGTTTTGGATTGATCGTTTGTCAGACCAAGGCCGCATGTTTCAATTTCCTGAGGCAGAAGTTTTCACGCCAACACGTTGGCTCGCAGATGGCGATACGGTCATGCTGGGGTCACACACACTGAACGTGCGACATTGCCCTGGCCACACGCCGGGCCATGTGGTGTTTCATTCCCCTGAAATCAAGCGAGCCTTTGTGGGTGATGTTTTGTTTGCGGGCAGCATTGGCCGAACTGACTTTCCGCAAGGCGATCACGACACCTTGATCGCCAGCATCACGCAGCGTTTGTGGCCCATGGGCAATGACACGGTGTTCATTCCAGGCCATGGTCCTGAAAGCACTTTTGGTCGTGAGCGCCTGAGCAACCCCTATGTGGGTGGGACCTGAAACCGCATGACCTGAAGAGGTCAGTTCAAAATTGTGGCCGGCCGGCTTTGCATTGCTTGCTCGTAAAGGTGAGCCACTTTGGGTAAGTTGGCTTCAAGTTCTTGTATGCGATTGTTGCCACTGGGGTGCGTGGAAAGAAAACTCGGTTGACTTTTGCCACCACCGCTAGCGTTCAACATTTTTTTCCAAAGCTGCACACTGGCTTCAGGTTTGAAGCCAGCGCGAGCAGCAATTTCAAGGCCGACCAAATCAGCTTCTGTTTCGTCGTCACGTCCGTATTTCAAGGTCAGCAATTGGGTGCCCAAGTTGGCTGCGACATCGCCCATTTGACCTAAACCCAACAGTTGAGAGGCAACAGACAAGCCCATGCTCGTGGCTTTGGATTTGGCCAAGCGCTCGCGGGAGTGCTCTCGCAAGGCATGTGCCATTTCATGGCCCATGATCATGGCCACTTCATCGTCGTTCAATTGCAACTGATCCAATATGCCAGTGTAAAAAGCAATTTTGCCGCCAGGCATGCACCAAGCGTTCAGCTGCTTGCTGCCAATCAAGTTGACTTCCCATTTCCACTTGCGCGCGTCTGGGTTCCATTGCGATGTGAAAGGAATCAGTTTGGCGGCGATGGCGCGCAAGCGTTTGAGTTGTGGGTAATCGTCGGGTGCCAACGCACCTTTGCTGTCGGCATCGCCCAAGGTCTGCCGGTATTGTTGCCTGGCAGAGGCTTCCAGCGTTTCGGCAGGAATCAGTTTGCGAATACTTGACGACTGGCCCACATCGACCTGCGCCTGTGCGGTTCCGGCCAGCAAGCCTGTGAGCCCCAAACCAGCCCCACTTAGATGATTCAAAAAACCGCGCCGAGAAAAACCCTCTGCTTCGTGGGATGAAGCTGCCAAGGGATCAGACACGTTTAAATTTGAAAAACATCGCCAACACATTCTTCAATCATAGTGCCGCACCTTCAGATTTCAAATCGGAATTTTCACAAAACCTCATCTGAACTTGGATAATGCAAGCCATGACAGAAAAGACCGCAACAGATCAGCCCGCTTTTTCATGGCTTGCCTCTTGGCGAGTCTATTTACAGCCGGCCAGTTTGCGCATGCTGTTGTTGGGCTTTGCTGCAGGCTTGCCACTGTTGCTGGTGCTGGGCACTTTGAGCTTTCGTTTGCGTGAAGCCGGCATTGACCGAAGCACCATTGGCTACCTCAGTTGGGTGGGCTTGGCCTATGGTTTCAAATGGGTTTGGGCGCCGCTGGTTGATCGCATGCCCATCCCTTTCCTAACCCACAGATTAGGTCGCAGGCGCAGTTGGTTGC
This sequence comes from Comamonadaceae bacterium, assembly GCA_027488115.1. Taxonomy (GTDB): domain Bacteria; phylum Pseudomonadota; class Gammaproteobacteria; order Burkholderiales; family Burkholderiaceae_C; genus Limnohabitans_A. The sequence goes on from JAIYCG010000027.1 coordinate 12,004, forward strand.
TGTTAGCCCAGACCATGGTGATACTCGGTTTGGTAGGCATGGCGCTCAGCGACCCTTCTCAAACTTTAGGCCCTGTGGTCTGGTGCGCCTTGTTGGTTGCCGTGGGTTCTGCGACGCAAGACATTGCGCTGGATGCGTTTCGCATTGAGTCAGCAGAGCCTGCACAACAAGCCGCTTTGGCAGCCAGTTACCAAACAGGGTACAGACTGGCCATGATTTGGGCTGGCGCGGGTGTGTTGTGGGTTGCCGCATGGGTACAGGGTGAAAATGCCACAGGCTATTTGCATGCCGCTTGGCAAACAGCTTATTTGGTCATGGCCGCCAGCATGTTGGTGGGCGTCATCACCGTATGGATGTCCCGCGAACCTAGCCCCACTGAATTGCCACCGGCCAGAAATATGAAGGCATGGTTGCAAGGGGCTTTGATCGACCCCTTTGCCGATTTCATCAAGCGCTACAAATGGCAGGCTGCATTGATACTCAGTTTGATTGCGGTGTACCGCATCAGTGATGTGGTGATGGGCATCATGGCCAATCCGTTTTATGTGGACATGGGGTACACCAAAGCAGAGGTGGCCACCGTGACCAAAGTGTATGGTGTTTTGATGACGCTGTTGGGTGCATTTGTGGGCGGTGTCATGGCATTGCGCTGGGGCGTGATGCGCATTTTGATGCTGGGTGCCATTCTCAGTGCCCTGAGCAATTTGTTGTTTGGGTGGCTGGCTGGGCACGGCCATGATGTGCGCGCACTCATTGCGGTTGTATCGGCCGACAACTTGGCCAGTGGCATTGCCTCTGCCGCCTTCATTGCTTACCTGTCCTCCTTGACCAACATCAAGTATTCGGCCACGCAATATGCGTTACTCAGCTCCATGATGCTGCTCTTGCCCAAATTTATCGCTGGTTTCTCGGGTGACTTTGTCAATGCACATGGCTATGCCGACTTCTTCAATGCCACCGCCTTGCTAGGCATGCCGGTGCTCATTTTGGTCGCGCTGGCCTGGCGGTTTCAGCCTTCCGACAAAGACTGATTTACGAAACTTTACGAACGCTCCAATCATTTGTGAGGTGTTTGCTAAATTCTAGGGGCATCATGTCAATCATGGCGTAAAGTGAAACTATGACCGTGCAGCTTTTGATGATTGAGGACGACGAACGTTTAGCCAAGATGGTGGGCGACTACCTGCGTCAATCAGGATTTGGCTTTTCGCATGCGGGTGATGGATGGAGTGGCCTCAGCGCAGTTCAAAAAAACTCTCCCAATTTGGTCATCTTGGATTTGATGTTGCCTGACATGGATGGTCTTCAAGTCTGTCAAAAAATACGGACCATGTCTGGTGCGCAAAGCCATACGCCGATCCTCATGCTGACAGCCAAGGGTGACCCCATGGACCGCATTGTGGGCTTAGAGTTGGGCGCCGACGATTACTTGCCCAAACCTTTTGAGCCGCGCGAATTGTTGGCGCGCATTCGCGCTATTTTGAGGCGCAAGTCTGACGCAGGGTCAGATCACTCATCGCGCATGCAGTTTGGCAGTTTGGAAATTGATCGCGATGCCCGCGCAGTTTTTGTGAGTGGCAAACTGTGCGAACTCACGTCTTATCAATTTGATCTTTTGGTGGCCATCGCCGAGCGGGCGGGCCGCGTTTTAACGCGTGATCAAATTATGGAAGCTGTGAGAGGCCGTGAGTTAGAAGCGTTTGACCGCTCCATCGATGTTCACATGGGCCGAATTCGAATGGCCATTGAGGACGATCCCAAGTTCCCTCAAAGAATTTTGACCGTGCGTGGCGTGGGTTATGTTTTTGCCAAACAGCAACATTAATTTCACGATGGCTTGGTTCTCTTCAATTTCTAAACATTTGTACCTGCGAATTTGGCTAGCCGTGGTATTGGGTGTTGCCATTCTCATGTTGCTGGTAGGTTGGGCATGGAGTTTGTCGGTAGAACATGTTGCACACAACGGCCCTCAAGGTGTGCGCGAGTTGCAAGTTCGCAATGAGCAGGGTGAGCTGTTGGCCATGGTGCCTGGTCAATTACAACGTGGCGTAGGCGTCAACTTTCAGCTCACTCTGCCAGATGGTCAAAAATTGACACTCTTGCTGCCTCGCCGACCGCTGGTGGCAGGGCAAGGGCCAGCCGAGGGAGCAGGACCCGGTGGCTTCAACAGACCCATGAATGGCATGTCACGCGACTTGTCGCCATGGTGGGCGCGGCCTCCTTATGGTTTTGTCTGGATGCTTTTCTTGGTCGGCTTCGCTGTGGCTTTGGGTGTCTACCCCATTGTTCGCAGACTCACGCAGCGCTTAGAAGCTTTACAACAAAGTGTTCAGCGCTGGGGCGAAGGCGACCTCACAGTGCGCATGATTGAGCAAGGTGATGACGAGGTGGCAGATTTGTCGCGACGCTTTAACGCTGCGGCCGAACGCATTCAAAATTTAATGAGCGCTCAACAATTGCTGTTGGCTTCTCAAAAATCTTTGCTAGCCAATGCATCCCATGAATTGCGCTCGCCACTGACTCGAATCCGCATGGGCTTGGAGTTCATGAGCGGCCATCACAATGAAGTGGCCAAGCAAGAAATTGCGCGCAACATCGCTGAACTCGATCAATTGATTGATGAGATTTTGTTGGCCAGTCGACTCGATGCGCAAGAAGTCGATATGGGCATGGTTGAGGTGGTTGACGTGATGGGCTTGTGTGCCGAAGAGTGTGCCCGCGTCGGTGCTGTGTTTGAAGTTCAATCGGGCGTGAAGCACATTGAAATGAGAGGCGTTGTGAAATTGATGCGCCGATTGATTCGCAACTTGTTAGAAAACGCAAGCCGATATGGCGCAATCAACGGCCCTGAGGATGTTCTGGTCACAGGGTCTGTGTCATCAACTGAAATTATTTTGACTGTCAGTGACAAAGGACCTGGTGTGCCTTTGCCTTATCGCGAGAAAATTTTTGAGCCCTTCTTTCGGCTACCCGGCGCTAGCGAACGTGCAGGCAGTGTGGGCTTGGGATTGGCGCTGGTGAGGTCGATTGCCCAGCGGCACAAAGGTCATGTAACTTGTGAAGAGCGCTTGGGTGGTGGTGCCAGTTTTGTGGTGCGCTTGCCTAGGCTAAGAAGCAAAGCCGAATAAGCATACCCGCAGAAGTTTAGGCGCGGCCCACGTCGTTGCGCAGATGGTCTTTGTCGTAATGCAAAGCAGCGTATCGAAAAAAAGCTTCCAAGGACACAAACAGACAATACAAAAAGCCTGCACCGCCACACATGAATCCCAATCGAAAAACATACAGCCGCAAAAACATGGCAAAGCCAGAGGCCAAGCCGCGCAAAACGCCGCCGCTTTTGCCAGCTTGCGCGCGTTTGCTGGCACCCAACATGACGTACTGAGTGAGCTTTTCTAAACTGCCGCGAACCGTTTCGCGTGAGTGGTGCAACAACTTGGCAGAAATGACTTTGCGCGGTATCGGTGCGGCAGGGTCTTCGTTGTGCAAGATGGCTTGTTCGTGCACAGCACCCACATACTCTTTGATCATGTCTCGCCTAAACAGGCGTTCTACTTTAGACCGAGAAATGTAGTATTTCAATTCGTGGCCATATGCCACCATGCGCCATTGAATTTGCCAAACCGCTTTGGCATTCGATTGCACGATGGCTTGGAGCTCTTTCTGAAACTCGGGCGTGATGAGCTCGTCGGCATCTAAGAAAAAAATGTAATCGCTGCTGGCATGGGCAATGAGTCGATTGCGTTGGACAGCAAAGCCTTGCCAGTCTGGGTATTCAAAAACTTCAGCACCCGACTGACGGCACAAAGCCACTGTGTTATCGGTGCTGCCGCTGTCGACCACCAAGACTTGATGGGCGAATGCTGCACTGGCCAAACAAGCCTGAATGCGATGCGCTTCGTTTTTGGTCAGGACCGCGATGGTCAGCGAGGGCACCGACATAAAGGGACGCGGTGATTCAGTGGCCGTGACCGACTGCTTCACCCGCTTTAAGTTGGTACACCGTGCCGCAATAGGGGCACTTGGCATGGCCTTCGCGGGCGACGTCTAAGTAAACCTTGGGGTGGGTGTTCCAGACTTTCATGTCAGCCTTGGGGCTGGGGCAAAAAACACCGCCTTGTGGGTTCAAGTCTTTGGCCAGAAGTTCAATAGCTTGACTCATGAACAGGGTCCTTCTTTGAATTAAACGGCTGTTAACCAGTGAGCGTATTTTGGATTCTTGCCGTTCACGATGTCAAAGAAACCTGTCTGAATTTTTTCAGTGACAGGGCCACGGCTGCCAGCCCCAATTTCAATGCGATCGAGTTCGCGGATGGGTGTGACTTCAGCAGCAGTGCCAGTGAAGAAGGCTTCATCACAGATGTAAATTTCGTCGCGTGTGATGCGCTTTTGCACAATCTCAAGGCCTAAGTCTTTGGCAATGTGAAACACCGTGTTGCGTGTGATGCCGTTTAAAGCGCCAGCCGATAAATCGGGGGTGTAGATGACGCCATCTTTGATGACAAAAATGTTTTCGCCTGCGCCTTCAGACACGAAGCCGGAGGTGTCGAGCAACAAGGCTTCGTCGTACCCTTCATCGACGGCTTCCATGTTGGCCAGAATGGAGTTGGTGTAGTTGCTCACGGCCTTGGCCTGCGTCATGGTGATGTTGACGTGGTGGCGTGTGAAACTGGAGGTTTTGACGCGAATGCCACGCTTCAAACCTTCTTCGCCCAAGTAAGCGCCCCAAGTCCATGCAGCCACCATGAGGTGGATGGTGTTGCCTTTGGGGCTGACACCTAATTTTTCTGAACCAATCCAAGTGAGAGGGCGGATGTAGCCGCTTTCTAGATGGTTCTCACGCACCACAGCTCTTTGGGCCTCGCACACTTCCTCTTTGGTGAAGGGCAATTTCATGCGCAAGATTTTGGCGCTGTTGAACAGTCGGTCGGTGTGCTCTTGCAAACGGAAAATAGCCGTGCCATTGACCGTTTTGTAGGCCCGAACGCCTTCAAAGGCGCCGCAACCGTAGTGCAGTGTGTGGGTTAAGACGTGGATTTTGGCGTCGCGCCATTCGACCATCTTGCCGTCCATCCAAATTTTGCCGTCACGGTCTTCCATGGAGGGGGTTGCGGTGCTCATTGTTTTGTCCTTTGTTGCCAGTTTCGCAAAGCGTTTATTTTACGAGCCTTATGGGCTTGTTTTGCCTGAATTCACCAGGTCTGAGGTCGATGGTTTGGATTCTTCGGTTTCGTCTTGTGAGGGCCGGGTCATGTCCCATGTCTGAAGCTTGCCGCCTTTGAATGTGCAAACGACATAGGAGTCACCTGAATCTGTCCATTTGAAAATTTCGGGTTCGGCCTTCTCTTCCGACAAGCGCTCACCCAAAGACTTGGTCAAGGCAATGACGTGCATCAGGTTCACACCTTTTTTGAGTTTGACATTCAGCATGACAGCGCTTGCGACATGCCCGATGGGTCTGTTGGCAGCCCTGCTCATGACGGTCACCATGCGCGTGAAATGCAGCAAGATCCACATGACAACGGCGCCGGTAGACACCGCTACGCCAGGCCATTTGTATTGGTACCAGGCCCAAGCGACAAAGGCAATGACCCCAATGGGGATCAAAATTTTGGAAAAGTTCATGGCAGGATCTTAAAGTCCCCGGACGCAATTCATGGCGTCTTCAATGCGGTCAACCGGATAAATCGTGAGGCCTTCAAAGTTCTTGTCGTTCTTTTTGGGGGCATTGGCTTTGGGCACGACGGCCACCGTGAAGCCCAACTTGGCGGCTTCTTTGAGGCGTTCTTGGCCGCGCGGTGCCGGCCGAACTTCACCCGCCAGACCGACCTCGCCAAAGGCAATGAAACCCTTGGGCAAAGGCTTGCCTCTAAGAGATGAAGTGATTGCCAACATTACCGCTAAGTCAGCAGCCGGCTCGCTGATGCGAACACCACCCACCGCATTCACAAACACATCTTGGTCCATGCAAGCCACGCCTGCATGCCGGTGCAAGACCGCCAAGAGCATGGCCAGGCGGTCTCTTTCTAAGCCCACAGACAGCCTGCGAGGACTTGGCCCCCCGCTGTCGACCAGGGCCTGAATTTCGACCAAGAGGGGGCGCGTACCCTCCAAAGTGACCATGACGCAACTGCCCGCCACGGGCTCTGCGTGTTGCGACAAAAAGATGGCGCTGGGGTTAGAAACGCCTTTCAGGCCTTTTTCGGTCATGGCAAACACGCCAATTTCGTTGACCGCACCAAAGCGGTTTTTGATGGCCCGAATGAGTCGGAAGCTGCTGTGCGTGTCGCCTTCAAAGTACAGCACGGTGTCGACCATGTGCTCTAAAACACGTGGGCCTGCCAGTGCGCCTTCTTTGGTGACGTGGCCTACCAACACAATGGCTGTGCCAGTGGCCTTGGCGGCGCGGGTGAGGTGCGCAGCGCATTCCCGAACCTGCGCCACGGAGCCAGGCGCTGAGGTCAGTTGGTCTGAGTAAACCGTTTGAATCGAGTCGATGACGGCAATGTTGGGGCGCTCGGCTTGCAGAGTGGCCAGTATTTTTTCCAATTGAATTTCGGCAAGCACCTGCACTTGGCTGTTGTCTAGGCCCAAGCGTCTGGAGCGCAGCGCCACTTGTGCACCACTCTCTTCGCCCGTGACATACAGCGTGTTCATGCCTTTGTGCTGCAAGGCATCAAGCGCTTGGAGCAGCAAGGTGGATTTGCCAATGCCAGGGTCGCCACCAATGAGAACCACACCGCCTTCGACAACCCCACCGCCCAATGCGCGGTCTAGCTCTTCCAGGCCGGTGGCCGTGCGGTCAACGTCAGTGGCTTCAATGTCGCCCAGCTTGGTGAGCTCAGAGGTTTTGGCCAAGGCTTGAAATTGGCTGGTGTATCTGTTTTTAGCACTGCCGCCGGCGTCTAAGGTGCTTTCAATGAGCGTGTTCCAAGCACCGCAAGCGGGGCATTTGCCCAGCCAGCGCGGCGTGGTGCCGCCGCAATCGGAGCACGTGAAAATGGTTTTGTCTTTGGCCATGGTGCAAGCCTAACACTCTGACGCCGACTGAGACGTTGTCAAGTTCAGAAAGGGCCGCTTCATTCCCAGCCTTGTAAGAGTTTGTGCGTGATTTGGGCTGCAGGCAAGGCTTCGCAATCGGATGCGTTTTGGCCTGACCACAAGGGCGAATAGTCGCTCAGGCCTTGGGCTTCAGCAGCGGTTCTGAGTGGCGCGACAGCCGCCGTGGCCAAAGGAAAAGCGGGGGCTGCTGAATTGAGCGGGCCGAACTCGCGCATGAATTTGTTCACAATGCCTCGCGCTGGCCGGCCACTGAAAAGATTGGTCAAGGCCGTGTGCCGCGCAAGCTCTGACAGCAAGGCTTGGCGGTGCACCGCGCTGGTAGTGGCTTCGTGGCTTGTGAGGAATGCCGTGCCCACTTGGACCGCGCTGGCGCCCAAGGCTTTGGCCGCGCTCACGGCAGCCGCACTGTATATGCCGCCAGCAGCAATGACAGGGCACCTTACTGCTTTGACGATTTGCGGCAGCAGCGCCATGCAGCCCACTTGTGTGTTCAGATCTTCAGTGAGAAACATGCCTCGATGCCCCCCTGCCTCAAGCCCCTGGGCAATGATGGCGTTGGCACCCTGTTGTTCAAGCCATTGCGCCTCTTGCACGGTGGTGGCAGAAGACCAAATTTGAATGCCCCCGTCTTGAAGTTGCCGCACCCATTCGGCTTGCGGCAGGCCAAAGTGAAAGCTGACAACGGCCGGTTTGAACTGGCCCATGAGCTTCAAACTTTCTTCGCTAAAGGGTGCGCGGCCAGGGCCAGAGCCAACAGATTGAGGGTCAATGCCATGGGCAAGATAAGCCGGCGTGAGCTGCTCGCGCCATGCTTTTTCGGTTTCAAGTTGAGCCTGTGGTGGGCTGTGGCAAAAGAAGTTGACGTTGACAGGCAGTCGCTGGCCCCAGCCCTTTGCAAGCGCTGAATCAATGTCCCAGGCAAGGGCATCTTGAAATGAGCTTAATTCGTTTTGCAATTGCTCGGTTGTGAGCATGGCCGCAGGAATGCTGCCCAAACCGCCGGCTTGGAAGACGGCTGCTGCCAAGCGGTGATTTTGAGAGCCTGCCATGGGCGCTTGAATCAATCGGATGCCCTGTTTTTCAAAAAATGAAGCGTTCATCGTGCAATTATTGATTGGCTTGAGGCTCATGAGGTGAGGCGCTGACGCTTGGGTTTGAAAAAAACGGGTTTACCCGATTTTCTAAAAGCTTGAAATTCATTTAACATGTTAAATAAATCCAGATCAAATGAAAAAACAAACTTTTGTCCACCGCAACCTCCCCCGACTGCTGCTTCAAGCGCGCGAGGCGGTGATGACGCACACGCGCCCCAGTTTGCGCGAGCATGGCTTGTCCGATCAGCAGTGGCGAGTGTTGCGGGTCTTGGGTGAAAACGCACACTTCTCCGAGGGTGTGGAAACGGGCCGAGTTGCTCGCGAAGCATTTTTATTGGGCCCAAGCCTCACGGGTGTGCTGACACGCATGGAGAGAGATGGCCTGATTGAGCGACGTCGTTGCCCACAGGATGCGCGCCGATCCGTGGTCCGAGCAACCCACCTGGGCTTGGACAAGGTGGCCAAACTGTCAGAGGCCATTGAAGCGCATTACGCCTTCATGGAAAGTGAATTGGGCAAACAAAAATTAGCGCAGTTGTATCAATTGCTTGATGCGGTGATTCAACTGGAAACTTTCAATACCGAACAGATCTCGGAAGAGATGGCCTAAACATGCAAAACAATCCCCCCACCTATTGGCCCCAAGGGACCGTCTACGGCGCGCTCTTAAATTTCAAAAAAGAGTGGAACCTCAGAGCTCCGCAAATGAACGACGCGCCCCACAAGGGCGCACCCAAAGCGCCTGTGTTATTTATCAAAACAGCCAACACCTTCACCGCGTCGGGCCACAAAATTGCCATCCCTGCCAATGTGCCTGAAGTCGATGTGGGCGCCAATTTGGCGTGGGTCTTTGGCCCCGATGCTCGGGTGGTGTCGTGTGTGTTGGTCAACGATGTGTCTATTCCGCACGAGAGCTATTACAGGCCACCTGTCAAATTCAAATGCGTCGATGGCTTTTTGGGGGTGGGTGCAATGGCCAAACCCATTGCCGAAGTTCAAACCGATGCCATGGTGCTCAGTGTCAAAGTCAATGGCCAAACTGTGCAAAGTGTGAACTACGCAGAGACGGTGCGAGCCTCGCACATGTTGCTTGCAGACATTTCAGAATTCATGACCTTTCAAGCGGGCGATGTTTTGTTGTTGGGAAGTGACTGTCTGCCTGACGGCAAGCGGCCGCGCGCCAAAGCAGGCGATGTCGTGGAAATTTCAGCGCTTGGCTTTGAAAGCTTGGTCAATCATTTTGTAGGAGCCACCGCATGAAACACGCACGCATTGCTTGGGCTGGCGCTGTGCATGAGGCCGTTGAGTCAAATGGCGAGTTGTTGCTCACGCGCAGCCCTTGGGCTGGCAAACGTTTGAAGTTTGAAGAGGTGGTGTGGTTGCCGCCCTTGGTGCCAGTGCCGCAAGCCAGAACCGTATTGGCTTTGGGTTTGAATTATGCTGATCATGCCAAAGAACTGGCGTTCAAAGCGCCCGAAGAACCCTTGGTGTTTGTCAAAGGTGAGGCCTCCCTCATTGGCCACAAAGCCCTCACGCGCAGACCTCACGGCGTGACTTACATGCACTACGAGTGCGAGCTGGCCGTGGTCATTGGCCGTACGGCCAAGCAGGTGAAAAAAGAAAATGCGTATGACTATGTGGGTGGCTACACCGTGGCCAACGATTACGCCATTCGCGATTATTTAGAGAACTGGTACCGACCCAACTTCCGTGTGAAAAACCGCGACACCTGTACTCCTATTGGTCCGTGGTTGGTCGATGCTAAAGACATTCATGAGGTGTATGGAAGCCCCATGAATTTGAATTTACAAACCACCGTCAACGGCAAAGTGACTCAAAGCGGCCACACGCGCGACATGATTTTTGATGTACCCACCCTCATTGAGTACTTCAGTGCCTTTATGACATTGCAGCCAGGTGATTTGATTTTGACAGGCACGCCAGATGGCGTGGTGAATTGCGATGTTGGCGATGTGATTGTGACCAGCATTGAAGGCGTGGGCGACTTGATCAACACCTTGGGTGAGTAGGCGCTGCGCCAATCAACCGCCATCCATCCATCAGAAAACAGGACTAGAAAATGCGCATAGATCACTTAATCAATGGCCGCTCAATGGCGAGTGCTCAGACTTTTGAAACCCGGGACCCCGCCACACAAGAAGTTTTGGCGGAGGTGTCATCGGGCGGCTTGAATGAGGTCGATCAAGCGGTAGCCGCCGCCAAGACCGCTTTCCCAAAATGGGCCGCAACACCGGCCACAGACCGCGCCAAGATCATGCGCAAGCTCGGGGAGCTCATTACCAAGCACGTGCCTGCCATTGCAGAAACAGAAACACGCGATTGTGGTCAAACCATTTCGCAAACAGGCAAGCAGTTGGTGCCACGCGCCGCTGACAATTTTTCTTACTTTGCAGAAATGTGCACGCGCGTGGATGGCCATACCTACCCTACGCCCACGCATTTGAACTACACGCTGTTCCATCCCGTCGGTGTGTGCGCATTGATCAGTCCGTGGAATGTGCCCTTCATGACAGCCACTTGGAAGGTGGCGCCTTGCTTGGCCTTTGGCAATACAGCAGTTTTGAAAATGAGCGAGCTCTCGCCCATGTCGGCAGCACGTTTGGGAGAGTTGGCGCTTGAAGCGGGCGTGCCGCCTGGCGTTTTGAATTTGGTGCATGGTTATGGCAAAGAGGCAGGTGAGCCCTTGGTGTCGCACCCTGATGTGCGCGCCATTTCTTTTACAGGGTCTACTGCTACAGGCAATCGCATTGTGCAAAGCGCCGGCCTTAAAAAATTCAGCATGGAGCTGGGTGGTAAATCACCCTTTGTTATTTTTGAAGATGCCGACTTGCCCCGCGCGTTGGATGCCGCGGTGTTCATGATCTTCAGCAACAACGGTGAGCGATGCACAGCGGGCAGTCGCATCTTGGTCCAGCAAAGTATCTACGCCGACTTTGTGCAAAAGTTCACAGAGCGTGCCAAACGCATTTCAGTCGGTGACCCGCTGGATGAAAACACCATCGTGGGCCCCATGATCAGCCAAGCGCATTTGGCCAAAGTCAAAAGTTACATTGAGTTGGGCCCCAAAGAGGGTGCGACGCTTGTGTGCGGCGGATTGGACAAACCTTCCTACGCACCTGAATTGTCTGAACGTGTGAAGAAAGGCAACTTCGTTTGGCCTACCGTGTTTGCCGATGTCGACAACCGCATGAAAATTGCGCAAGACGAAATCTTTGGCCCTGTGGCTTGCTTGATTCCCTTTCGAGATGAAGCGCACGCCATTGAATTGGCCAACGACATTCAATACGGTCTATCAAGTTATGTGTGGACCGAGAACATTGGCCGTGCCCACCGCGTGGCGGCGGCAGTAGAGGCCGGCATGTGTTTTGTGAACAGCCAAAACGTACGCGATTTGCGACAACCTTTTGGAGGCACCAAGGCCAGTGGCACAGGGCGAGAGGGCGGTACTTGGAGTTACGAAGTTTTTTGCGAGCCTAAAAACGTCGCGGTCTCGATGGGCTCACACCACATTCCGCATTGGGGAGTCTGAGCATGGGACAAGTTGCATTGGCCGCCAAAATCACGCATGTGCCTTCCATGTACTTGAGCGAGTTGGACGGGCCGCAAAAGGGCATGCGCCAAGCGGCCATTGAGGGCCATCATGAAATCGACAAACGCTGCCGCGCTTTGGGCGTCGACACCATTGTGGTGTTTGACACGCATTGGTTGGTCAACTCAGCGTATCACTTGAACAATGCTGCGCATTTCAAGGGCAACTACACCAGCAATGAGTTGCCTCATTTCATCAGCAACATGTCCTATGAATACGACGGCAATCCTGAGCTTGGCCACATTTTGGCCAAGGCATGCAACGATGCTGGCGTGACCACGCTGGCACACGAGCACACCAGCTTGGCTTTGGAATATGGCACTTTGGTGCCCATGCGGTACATGAACGCAGACAGGCACTACAAAGTGATTTCGGTGTCGGCTTTGTGCATGGTGCATTCATTGGCCGAAAGTGCTCAATTGGGCTGGGCCATGCGCCGCGCGGTAGAGCAACAATACGCTGGCAAGGTGGCCTTCTTTGCCAGTGGCTCCTTGTCGCATCGCTTCGCACAAAATGGTCTGGCACCTGAATATGCCAACAAAATCTGGAGTCCATTTTTAGAGCAACTTGATCACAATGTGGTTGAACTTTGGCAGCAAGGTGACTGGAAAACTTTTTGCGCCATGCTGCCCGAGTACGCTGCCAAAGGCCATGGCGAAGGCTTTATGCACGATACCGCCATGTTGCTGGGTGCCTTGGGCTGGGATCAGTACCAAGGCAAAGCCGAAGTGATCACACCTTATTTCCCAAGCTCGGGAACCGGACAAATCAATGCAGTATTTCCGGTCAATCCTGTCAACGACGATGCAGGTCATGCCTTGCATACACTGAGTCTCAAAAGCTTAAAAGACCCATCGGCTGTTTACGCAGCAGGTGCAAGTCGCTTGTAATTTTTGAAAGCACGCCCATGCCTCATTTGGTCATTCTCTATACCGGACAGTTGGACGCAGAAACCAACATGAAAGTTCTGTGCCGCAGCTTGGCCGATGCCATGCTCACGGTGGTCGATGAAGGGGGCAAACAAGTGTTTCCCACGGGCGGCACGCGCGTGTTGGCCTATCCTGCCCCCCATTACGCCGTGGCCGACGGGGGGGCTGCAGGCCGCCGGGCTGCCCAGTTTGAGCACAATCCACACGGTGGTTCAGAAGACTATGCGTTCGTTTATTTGAATGTGAGAATGGGCAAGGGGCGAAGTGCGGCCACCCAACAACGCGCTGGTGAAATGTTGGTGGAAGTCACGAAAAAACATTTTGCAGAGCTCTTTGCAAAAAGACACATCGGCATTACCTTGCAGATCGATGTAGGGCCTGAAGTGTTTGATCACAAGCACAGCAATGTTCACCCATTGTTTGCCGCCCTTTAAATCAGTTATCAGTTCACAGCGCTTCGCGTTTTTGAAAGACAGTCTGTATGTTTGATTCAGCCCAAATTGCACAACTCGCTGCCGAGTTGCAGCAATCGCAAAAAACTCGGCAACAGGTCGAGCACTTTTCCAAACGCTTTCCCGGCATGACCATTGAAGATGGTTACCGTGTGAGTCGTGCCTGGGTGGCGCTGCAATTGGCCGAAGGTCGCAAAGTGATCGGCCACAAAATTGGCCTGACGTCACGTGCCATGCAACAGGCCAGCCAAATTGACGAGCCCGATTACGGCACCTTGCTCGACAACATGTTGTACACCTGCACGCCAGGCCAGGTGTTGAACATTGCCCACACAGACTTTGTCGTGCCACGCGTCGAAGTCGAGTTGGCCTTTGTTTTGAAGAAAGACCTGCATGGCCCAGACGTCACAGTTGAGCAAGTGTTGGCAGCCACAGAATACGTCACACCCGCCATCGAAATCATCGATTCGCGCATCGAACAATTTGATCGCCACACCAAAGTGATGCGCAAAGTGTTTGACACCATCAGCGACAACGCAGCCAACGCGGGCATTGTGGTGGGCGCCGAAAAGGTCAATCCGCTCACCACCAACCTGCCATGGTGTGGCGCTATTTTGAAATTGAATGGGATGGTCGAAGAGACGGGTTTGGCGGCTGGCGTGCAAGGCCATCCCGCGGTGGGCATAGCTTGGCTGGCCAACAAGTTGGCCCCATGGGGTGAGCATTTGAAAGCTGGGCAAATTGTGTTGGCCGGCTCATTTACAAAACCAGTTCCAGCCAAAATGGGGGACCTGTTCGATGCCGACTATGGCCCACTGGGCCGTTTGCAATTTCAATTCATTTAAGAAAGAGACATGATGAAAACACCCGTGAATCGTTTCAAAAAAGCCATCACTGAAAAGCACGCCCAAATTGGTTTGTGGTTGGGCATGGCCAGCAGTTACAGCGCCGAGATGTGCGCCATGGCCGGCTTCGATTGGCTGTTGATTGATGGTGAGCATGCGCCCAACAATTTGCAAACCATTCAACAGCAACTTCAAACCATTGCGGCTTATCCCGTCAACAACGCCATCGCACGCGTGCCCGTGGGCGACACGGCACTTATCAAACAGTACTTGGATTTGGGCGTTGAGACCTTGCTCATTCCCATGATCGACACGCCTGAGCAAGCCGCGCAATGTGTGCAAGCCATGCGTTATCCGCAAAACGATGGCAAGGGTGGTGTGCGTGGCATGGGCGGTGCGCGTGCTTCACGCTGGGGCATGTTCCCCAATTACACCAAAGAGGCCAACGAACAAGTTTGCTTGCTGGTGCAAGCTGAAACACGCGAAGCTTTGAAAAATCTGGACGCCATTGCCAACACACCCGGTGTAGATGGCGTGTTCATTGGCCCGGCAGACTTGTCGGCTTCATTGGGTCATGTGGGCGACCCCAACCACGTGGAAGTGCAGGCCGCCATTGAAGATGCCATCGCACGCATTTTGAAAGCGGGTAAGGCACCGGGCATTTTGACGTCCGATGTCACCCAAGCCAAACACTATTTGTCGCTCGGCGCTTTGTTTGTGGCGGTGGGCCTAGACACTCAAATTTTGGTTCGTCAAACTGCGGCGTTGGTGCGTCAATTCAAGCCCGATGCGGGCATCGCATTGCCAACCTCAGGCCAGGTGTACTGATCATGCTGACACACCAACTGCCTGCTGTGCGTTCGCTGCGCCATGAAGTGCATGCCAAAGAATGGGAGGCCCGCGTGCAGTTGGCGGCCTGTTACCGTGTTTTTGCTTTTTTAGGCTGGACCGAAATGATCTACAACCACATTACCTTGCGCTTGCCGCAAGAAGTTTGTGGTGCCGAAAAACAATTCTTGATCAATCCCTTTGGCTTGCATTACAGCGAAGTCACCGCCAGCAACTTGGTCAAAATTGACTTGAACGGCAAGGCACTCGATGGCTCACCCTATCCGGTGAACCCCGCTGGATTTACTGTGCATGCTGCTTTGCACGACAACCTGCCAGAGGCGCACTGCGTGATGCACACCCACACCACTGCAGGTGTATCGGTCGCCTGCTTGAAAGAGGGTTTGCAGCAAACCAATTTTTACACGGCGCAGTTGCACAACATGATTGCGTACCATGACTTTGAAGGCATCACCATTCATGCAGACGAAGCGCCGCGATTGCTCAAGAGCATTGGCAACAAACAGGCTGTGATCTTGCGCAACCACGGCTTGCTCTCTTGGGGCGCCACCTTGCCTCAAACATTTGCCATCCTCTGGACTTTGCAGCGAGCCTGTGAAATTCAATTGGCCACCTTCAGCATGGGGGGAGCTTCGCAGGCCATTCCAGTGAGTGAAGAAGTTGCAGCCAAGTGCACGCGCGATGCGCTGCAGTTCAATCCCAACCACGGGGCTGGCAACGATGTGTTGGACGCCCTGATTCGACAAGTCGATCGGCAATGGCACAAACCTGAGGAAAGCTACCGCTTATGAAAGTTTGTATTTACGGTGCTGGTGCCATTGGCGGTTGGATCGGCGTGCACTTGGCCAGAATGGGGCATGAGGTCAGTGTTGTGGCTCGCGGCGCAACGCTTGCGGCTTTGCAAACAAATGGCCTGCAATGCATTCAACCGCAAGCCCAGTTTCAAACGGATCAGACGCACTTGAAGGCCATTGTCAAAGTCTCGGCCAATCCCGCTGACTTAGGCCCTCAAGACTTGGTCATCGTGGCGGTCAAGGCGCCAGCCATGGCCGATGTGGCCAAAGGCATCCCGCCTTTGTTGGCGCCCCACACCATGGTGTTGACGGCCATGAATGGTGTGCCGTGGTGGTTCTTTGAAGGCTTTGGCGATTCACTTCAAGGTACTCGCCTCAACACCATTGACCCTCAAGGCCTGATTGGCCAAGCCATTCCTGCCCACCATGTGGTGGGTTGCGTGGTTCATTCCAGCTGTTCATTGGATGCACCCGGTGTGGTGCGACATCATTTTGGACAAGGCCTGATATTGGGTGAGCCAGCCACGCAAACGGGGCCCGCCAGTGAACGTGTGCAAGATCTTGTGAGTGCATTGCAAGCCGCTGGTTTCAACGCCAGTGCCTCTGCACAAATTCAAAAAGATGTTTGGTACAAGCTTTGGGGCAACATGACCGTCAACCCCATCAGTGCGTTCACGGGGGCCACCACCGATTTGATTTTGCAAGATGACTTGGTTCGAGATTTTGTTTCAAAAATCATGCTCGAGGCCAAACAGATTGGCGAAAAAATAGGTATTCCCATTGCCCAAATGCCCGATGATCGACATGCCGTGACCCGAAAACTGGGGGCTTTCAAAACTTCCATGTTGCAAGATGTGCAGGCTGGCAAAGCGGTTGAGTTGGATGCACTGGTGAGCGTGGTGCGTGAGTTGGGCCAACTCACGCAGGTCAGCACGCCCTATACCGATGCGCTGCTCGGCCTCAGTCGCCTGCATGCCAGGGTGCACGGCCTCTATCCTGCAGAATGAGTGCATGACTGAACAATCGAAATCTCTCACCAGCACGGCCTTCGCCACCTTGTTGCTCATCGCTTTCATGATGGGCGCCAACCATGTGGCCGCACGCTTGGCTTTCAACAATGGCGTCGATGTGGTCACAGCGGTCAGCTTTCGCAGTGTGATCACAGCGGTGGTGGTGGGTTTGATTGTGTGGCAACAAAAAGTTCAAATTCAAGTTGAGTCAAACCACAAAAAATACATGCTGATCATTGGTGGACTCATTGCGGTTCAAAGCGTGTGTTTGTATTCATCGGTGGCCAGACTGCCAGTGGCATTGGCCTTGTTGGCCTTCAACACCTACCCTTTGTCGACCGCTTTTTGGGCGCGCGTGCTTTACAAACATCAAGCTGAAAAGGCGGTGCTTTGGAGCATGCCTATTTTGTTGGTCGGCTTGGCCTTGGCACTCGATGTATTGGGCGCCGCTTCTGGCCTGGGTGCTGCAGAGCATTGGTCACAAATTGGCTCTGGGGTGGCGTTTGCTTTAGCGGCCTCCGCAACATTTGGCTTGGCACTGGTCTATACGCAGCACGAAACGACGGGCCTAGATGGCCGCGTCCGAACCTTTTCTTCGATGACCATTGTCGGCGTTTTGGCAGTGGCCGCGGCCATCAGTCAGGGGGGCTTTCATTTGCCGCAAGCACCCGCCGGTTGGTGGGGGCTTGGCATGTTGTCGTTTTTGTATGGCACGGCCTTCACCATTTTGTTCACGGTCTTGCCCAGGTTGGGCGTGGTGGGCAACTCGGCCATCATGAACGTAGAGCCAGTGTTTGCCTTGGTGTTGGCTTGGGCTTTGCTGGATCAAGCGATTGCACCTATTCAACTGGTAGGGGCCTTCTTGGTGGTGGGCACCGTGATGTGGCTGGGTCTGCGCAAACGCTAGTCATGACCCTTCTTCAAGCTCAGCGCAGTGTCATAGATTAAGTTTTTGGAAACGCCCGTGATGTCGCTGGTCATTTTGACGGCAGTTTTCAAAGGCAACTCAGTGAGAAGCAACTTCAAAGTTCGCAAGCTGTCGGCATCCAAGGCGTTGTCATTTTCAGACTTGGGTTTTTCCAAAGCGTGGATAACCAGCGCAAATTCACCGCGTACATGATCAGATTTTTCTGCAAACCAAGCCGGTAATTTTTGAGCTTCAACGGTGTGCACCGTTTCAAATTGTTTGGTCAATTCCCGGCCCACCGTAATCAGCCGGCTTCCCAAAACTGAAAGAGCCAAGGCCAAGGCCTCAATGCGATGCGGTGCTTCTAGCAACACCACGGCGCGCGATTCACCGCTCAGCGTTTCAATGGCGCGCTGTCTTTCTGTGGCTTTGGAAGATAGAAAACCTGAAAAGACAAAGCCGCCTTCACCCATGACACCGGCAGCGCTTAGCAAGGTGGTCACACTGCTGGCACCTGGCAAAGGCATGACGCGATAACCTGCAGCGGCGACAGCTGCAACCAATCGTGCACCAGGGTCGCTAATGGCTGGCGTGCCCGCATCACTCACATAGGCCACACGTTCGCCTTGGGCCAAACGGGCAATCACTTGAGCGGCAGCCTCGGCTTCATTGTGTTGATGCACGGCCAATAACTGCGAATTGTTTCTGTCCAATCCATAGGCTCGAAGCAGTTGTTGGGTATGACGTGTGTCTTCACAGGCCAAGGTATTGGCTCTTTCAATCACATACAAAGCTCGCAATGTGATGTCGGCCAGGTTGCCGATGGGCGTGGCCACCACATACAGTGTGCTGGCTGGGTGATTTTGCGGCCCCACAGCGTCGCGGGCTGCTTGAAATGCCTTGTTGTAAGTCGAAGCCAAACCCCCAGAACTCGTCTCATTGGCGGTGACTGGCATGGCTTCATTTTTTTCAGAAGGCAAATTCAATGGTGCTCCTCAATCGGACAACGAAGCAAAGTGGCGATGCCGCGGAAGATGCCGCGCTGCTCTTTTTGCAACAACAAGGTTTGCGATTGTTACAGCGCAATTATCGAACGCCTGGGCGGGGTGGTGGAGAAATTGACCTCATTTTGCAAGAATCCGACAGCACCGTGGTGTTTGTGGAGGTTCGAAAGCGTGCCTTGGGTCAATTTGGCGGTGCATTGGGCAGTGTGGGCGCCACGAAGCAAAGGCGCATTGTGTTTGCCGCTCGATTTTTCTTGATGCGTTGGCGAAGCCTTCCTCCGGCGCGCTTTGACGTCATTGCTTGGGAGCCCGAAGGCATGATTTGGATCAAGGCGGCCTTTGATGCGATTTCTTAATTGCCGCAGCATTGGCTGAAGTCTGCTGCGAGTATCATGCAGTTCATGTTAGAACTGCGTATTCAACAACACTTCATCGACAGCGCTGACCTGCAATACCAAGCGGCCGAAGCCTTGGCCAAGCCTTTGGATGCGGGCGTTCAGGCGCTCATGGCTTGCATCACCAGTGGCGGCAAAGTCTTGGTTTGTGGGGAAGGCAGTGCGGCAGCATTGGCTCAGTATTTTGCCAGTTTGTTTGTGGGTGGCTTTGAGCGTGAACGACCCGAACTCGCAGCCATTGCCTTGCTTCACGAAGGTTTAGGTGATCCTGCCTATGCCAGTTTGGCCAGGCAAGTGCGTGCTTTAGGCCAAGCTGGCGATGTGCTGTTGTTGCTCACTGCCACGGGCGAAGAAGAGGGTCTGATGCGAGCTTTGCATGCCGCGCACGAACGCGACATGACGGTCATTGCCCTGACAGGCAAAGGCGGTGGCTCAGTTGCCAAAGCGCTGCGTGAAACGGATGTGCATGTTGGCATCCCCCACGATCGTGCAGTCCGCATTCGCGAAGTTCAGCAATTGGCCCTCCACTGTCTGTGCGACGGCGTAGATGCCCAACTGATGGGTGACCAAGACGCCTTGGGATGAACGAAAGAAGGACATTCCTTTTTTGAATCGACGCGCTAAAATGCTTTATGACTTTCTAAGGACTCTTCAAGTGAAACTCAATCTCAATCGTTGGATGTTTTCTGCGTTGGCGGCCAGCACCTTGGTTGCCAGCTTGTCGGCGTGTGCGCCTTTGATTATTGGCAGTGCCGTGGTGGGAGGCTTCGTGGCCATCGATCGTCGCACAGCAGGCATACAGTTAGAGGACGAAAGCATTGAGCTTCGAACAGCGCAAGGTCTGCGTCAGATCTTAACTGAAGCTTCGCATGTGAATGTGACCAGCTACAACCGCATGGTGCTGCTGACGGGCGAAGTGAGTTCAGCCTCAGAAAGAGAACGTGCTGAGAGATTGGCGAAAAGCCAAGAGAATGTTAGCTCTGTTGTCAATGACTTGGCCATAGAACCTGCCAGCTCAATCACACAGCGCTCCAAAGACATCATCACCTCAGGTCAAATCAAAGCCTTGCTGGTGGATGCCAAAGATTTGCAATCCAATGCTTTCAAAGTCGTGACAGAGCGCGGCATTGTTTACCTGATGGGCCGTGTCACAACTCGAGAGGCACAGCGCGCTTCAGAAATTGCACGCAGCGGCAGTGTGAGCGGTGTGGTGAAGGTGGTGCGAGTGTTTGAGATCATCACCGAAGAAGAGCTGAAGCGCATCAGCGCGCAGCCCTTGTCACCTCAATCACAACCTAAAATTTAAGGTTTGGTGTTCAATTTAAAAGGGGCTCTGAAGTGATTCAGAGCCCCTTTTGCTTGAGGCGTTTGAAGCGCTTAGCCCAGACGCTTGATTAAGCTAGAGGTGTCCCAGCGATGGCCGCCCATTTGTTGCACATCGGCGTAAAACTGATCGACCAAGGCTGTCACCGGCAAGCGCGCGCCATTGCGTTTGGCTTCGTCCATGACCAGGCCCAAGTCTTTGCGCATCCAATCGACCGCAAAACCAAAATCAAACTTGTCCGCCACCATGGTTTTGCCGCGGTTGTCCATTTGCCAACTTTGCGCTGCGCCCTTGCCAATCACATCCAGCACCAGATTCATGTCGAGGCCTGCTTTTTGTCCAAAAGCAATGGCTTCTGACAAACCTTGTACCAAGCCCGCAATGCACACTTGATTGACCATTTTGGTGAGTTGGCCTGCGCCAGACTCGCCCATCAGGGTGTAAGCCCGAGAGAACGCCATGGCGGCGGGTTTGGTGGCTTCAAAAATGGCAGCATCGCCGCCACACATGACGGTGAGCAAGCCATTTTGAGCGCCACCTTGGCCACCCGAAACGGGCGCGTCAATGAAATTCAAGCCCAGCGCTTTGGCTGCTGCGTAGAGTTCGCGGGCCACATTGGCGGAGGCCGTGGTGTGGTCAACAAACGTAGCGCCTTTTTTCATGCCTGCAAAAGCGCCGTCTGCGCCCAGCACCACTGCACGCAAATCTTCATCGTTGCCCACGCAGCAAAAGACAATGTCGGCATCTTTCACAGCTTCACGGGGCGTAGGGGCATGCGCAGGTTGGCGTGAGTCTGCAAACTCTTGGCACCAAGCTGCTGCTTTGGCAGCGCTTCGGTTGTACACCGTGACGGCATGACCTGCCTTGGCCAAATGGCCAGCCATGGGAAAGCCCATGACGCCCAGGCCTAGAAAGGCCACATGTTGTGAAGGAGCGGATTCGTAAGTTTTTGCGTTCAGGCTGCTCATGATGATCGAATTGAGTGGGTTGAAGAGATGTTCAAGCCAGTGATTGTCCATGAATTTCCTTGGCGTTGTTAGATTTGGTAACCTTGTCCCCATGCAAGAACTCGTTTCAAACAATCTCAAGCAAGTTCGCAAGCGAATTGAGCTTGCCTCTGCGGTGGCTGGCCGAGCATCAGACGCCGTGAAACTGTTGGCAGTTTCCAAGACCATGCCAGCGCAAGCTGTGCGCGAAGCTTATGCGGCAGGCCAAACGGCTTTTGGTGAAAACTACATTCAAGAGGGGGTCGACAAAATCGCATCCTTGGCAGATTTGCCCTTGGAGTGGCATTGCATTGGCCCCATTCAAAGCAACAAGTCAAAGTTGGTGGCTGAAAATTTTGCTTGGGTTCACAGTGTTGATCGTTTGAAAATAGCCGAGCGTTTGTCTGCGCAACGACCCGCCCACTTGCCACCATTGCAAATTTGTTTGCAAGTGAATGTCGATGGCGGCCAAAACAAATCGGGCGTTGCGCCGCAAGATCTCTTGGCGCTTGCGCTAGCCGTTGCCAAATTGCCGCACTTGCAATTGCGGGGGCTCATGACCATTCCAGAACCCGCTGACAATGAAGCACAGACGCGTGCTGTTCACAGGCAGGCCAAAGAGCTGTTGGACGGCTTGAACAAAGCGGGTTTGAAACTCGATACGCTGTCCATGGGCATGACCTCCGATTTAGAGGCTGCCATTGCCGAGGGCAGCACTTGCGTGCGTGTTGGGACGGCTATTTTTGGCGTGCGCTCCTAAAAACTCAGCGCGCAGGCTGGGTTGATGTTGCTTGAAGTTGCTTGATGCAACTTGATCCTGCTGTCGGTAGCTTAAAACCGCGGCAAATCAGGATGCGCAATTTTGCCGCCTCGCACCAACATCTTGCCGTATTCCGCACACCTGTTCAGCGTAGGAATGACCTTGCCAGGATTGAGCAAACTGAAGGGATCAAAGGCTTTTTTCAAGGCAAACATTTGGGCGTTTTCTTCAGGAGAAAACTGCACACACATGCTGTTGAGTTTTGCAATGCCCACCCCATGCTCGCCCGTGACGGTGCCGCCCATGGCGACACTGGTTTCTAAAATATCAGCGCCGAACAATTCACAGCGGTGCAACTGTTCGGGGTCATTCGCATCAAACAAAATAAGGGGGTGCAAGTTGCCATCGCCAGCATGAAACACATTGGCGCAGCGCAGTTGGTATTTCTTTTCCATCTCGGCAATGGCCAACAAAATATCGGCCAATCGCTTGCGCGGAATGGTGGAGTCCATGCACATGTAGTCGGGGCTGATACGGCCAGAGGCTGGAAACGCATTTTTGCGACCACTCCAAAAACGCAGGCGCTCGGCTTCGTCTTTGCTGACGGCAATGGCCGTGGCACCGCAGCCCCGCAATACATCGCTCATGCGGCCAATTTCCTCTTCAACTTCTTCGGGTGTGCCATCGCTCTCGCACAACAAAATAGCCGCAGCATTCAAGTCATAACCGGCATGCACAAAATCTTCTACCGCTGCGGTCATGGGCTTGTCCATCATTTCCAAACCCGCTGGAATGATGCCGGCGGCAATGACAGCGGCCACCGCATCGCCTGCTTTGCGAATGTCATCGAAGCTTGCCATGATGCAGCGTGCCAACTGAGGTTTGGGTACCAATTTGACAGTGACTTCTGTGGTGATGGCGAGCATGCCCTCGCTGCCCACCAACACCGACAGCAAATCAAAGCCAGTTGTGTCTAGGGCGTCGCTGCCAAAGGTGACCGCATCGCCTTCGATGGTGAAGCCTTTGACCTTCAAAACGTTGTGCAAAGTGAGACCATATTTGAGGCAGTGAACACCGCCTGAATTCTCTGCCACATTGCCGCCAATGGTGCAGGCAATTTGACTGGACGGGTCGGGCGCGTAATACAAGCCATGGCGTGAAGCAGCCTCGGAAATGGCCAAGTTGCGAACGCCGCATTGAACCACAGCAGTTCTAGAAACCGGATCCATTTTGAGAATCTGATTGAACTTGGCCATTGACAAGGTGACGCCCAGTTTGTGGGGCATGGCGCCGCCCGACAAACCTGTGCCAGCGCCACGTGCCACCACGGGCACCTGCAAGGCATGGCAGGTTTTTAAAACCGCTTGAACTTGGCTTTCCGTTTCGGGCAAGGCCACCACCATGGGGCGTTCGCGGTAAGCTGTGAGGCCGTCGCATTCATAAGGCACCGTGTCTTCTAGGGTGTAGAGCAAGGTGTGCGCGGGCATGACAGCGCTCAATGCGCGAACGACTTGCGCTTGCCGGTCGGTGCGAGACAGTGCATCCAAGTTGGTGAGGGCGTTCATGTCACATTCTCAATTCAATAGAGGCATTCGCAATGCTGCGCTCATTCATTTAAAAATAACTGTTTTGTGGCCATTCAACAGCACACGGTGCTCGCTGTGCCATTTCACGGCGCGCGCCAGCACTTGGCTTTCAGTGTCACGGCCTTGGGTGGTGAGGTCGTCCACAGTTTTGGAATGGTCTACCCGCGCCACGTCTTGCTCAATGATAGGGCCTTCGTCTAAATCGGCCGTCACATAGTGGGCGGTGGCGCCAATCAATTTGACGCCGCGGTCGTGTGCCTGGTAGTAAGGTTTCGCACCCTTGAAGCTGGGTAAAAAAGAGTGGTGAATGTTGATGGCGCGGCCAGATAACTTGCGGCATAAATCGTCCGACAAAATTTGCATGTAGCGCGCCAACACGACCAACTCAGCGCCCTCTGATTCAATGATCTCGTATTGCTTGGCTTCGGCTTCTGCCTTGTTGGCCGCAGTGACGGCAATGTGATGAAAGGGCACGTTGTAGCCGGCGGCCAATTGGTAAAAGTCTCGGTGGTTGCTCACAATGGCGCGAATGTCGATGGGCAGCAAGCCGCTTTTCCAGCGAAACAACAAATCATTCAGGCAATGCCCCTCTTTGCTGACCAAAATAACGGTGCGCATGGGCTGTGTGGTGCTGTGCAAATGCCAAGTCATTTGAAAAGGCACGGCAAAACCACTTAACTGGCTGTTCAAATCCTCTGCGCTGAACTGATCACAGGCAAACTGAACGCGCATGAAAAAAAGGCCCGTAGCGTGGTCGTTGTATTGCGCGGCTTCTTCAATGTTGCCGCCGCGTTCCAGCAAAAACCCCGAAACAGCGTGCACGATGCCCGTTCTGTCGGGGCAGGAAAGCGTCAAAATGTAGGCGTGATTCATGGTCGATATTGTCGCAGGGAAGGCGGCAAAGTTTTGTGCTTTAGCCCTGTCCGTGCCAATCAAAGCTCAAAACCGTCGTGACTTTCTGTCAGGGCTGTCCAAATAGGGATTGCGATCCAGCATGGCTCAATTTACACTGAGGCTCGAAATCAATGTTTGATAAGAGCCAAAAGGAACATTCATGGCACCGTTAGAGTCCCTTATCCCTTCCATGCAAACAGCCAGCAAGCCTGCTGCTGCCATCAACATGGAGCACCAGTGGTTGCCGTTCACTGCCAATCGCCATTTCAAGCAAGAACCGCGCATTTTTGTGGCCGCTGAAGGCATGCACTTCACCACCCACGATGGCCGTCAAGTGCTTGATGGCATTTCAAGTTTGTGGTGTGTGGGCGCAGGCCACAACCGCAAGCCAATTGCCGAAGCCATCAAAAAACAGCTCGACACCCTGGATTACGCCACGGCTTTTCAAGTCAGCAATGACCAAGCGTTTCAAGCGGCGCAAATGATTGCCGACTTGTGCCCTGGCGACTTGAACAAGGTGCTTTTTTGCAACTCGGGTTCTGAAGCTGCCGACACCTCCTTGAAAGTGGCATTGGCCTATCACCGAGCCCGCGGTGAAGGTCACCGCAACGTGTTCATTGGGCGTGAAAAGGGCTACCACGGTGTCAACTTTGGCGGCATGAGCGTGGGCGGTTTGCCTGCCAACCGCAAAGTCTATGGCGCGCAATTGCTGCCCCGTGTCGATCACATGCGTTTCATTCACGACCCTGTGAACCACGCCTACATTCACAACCAAGAACCCGTTTGGCAAGAAGACCCATTGTTAGAGCTGGAAACCCGCATCTTGGCTTTGCACGATCCCAGCAACGTGGCAGCCATCATTGTCGAGCCAGTTGCGGGCTCTGCGGGTTGGTATTTGCCGCCCAAGGGCTACTTAAAACGCCTGCGTGAAATTTGCAACAAGCACGGCATTCTGCTTATTTTCGATGAGGTCATTACAGGTTTTGGCCGCATGGGCACCAACTTCGGCGCCGACTATTACGGCGTGGTGCCCGACATGCTCAACTTTGCCAAATGCGTGACCAATGGCGTCATTCCTTTGGGCGGCGTGGTTTGCCGAGATTTCATTTACGACGCCATGATGAACGCTGGCGC
Organism: Comamonadaceae bacterium; assembly: GCA_027488115.1. GTDB lineage: Bacteria > Pseudomonadota > Gammaproteobacteria > Burkholderiales > Burkholderiaceae_C > Limnohabitans_A. Next base: position 37,636 of record JAIYCG010000027.1, read on the forward strand.
TCCCGAGTACGCGGTTGAGTTTTTCCATGGCTACACTTATTCAGGCCATCCCGTATCCTGCGCCGCGGCCATTGCCACCCTGAAACTGCTCAAAGAAGAAAACCTCTTTGCACGCGCCGGTCAAATGGGGCCTGTGTTGGGCGATGCCATGCACAGCGCCCTCAAAGGCCTGCCCAATGTCATTGGCATCCGAAGCCTGGGGTTGGCGGGTGCGGTTGAGTTGTCTTCCCTCGCGGGAGCCCCTGGCAAGCGGGCCTATGACATTTTCTTAGAGTGCTACAACAAAGGTGTTTTGGTGCGAGCCGCCGGCGAAAACCTGGTCCTTTGCCCGCCCTACATTGTCGAAAAAGAGCACATCGACACCATGGTCAGTGTGTTGGCAGACAGCATTCGAAAACATGCTTGAGGCTTGGTCTGAAGGCCATCTTTTCATTGCATTGACAACGCTTTGCGAAAGCCGCATGTACCGGTGAGTTGATTGTTGCGTTCGCTGGCTTACTTTTCTCAAATTGCACTGACATTGCTGGTGGCAGCGGCCGCCGCATTGTTGTGCCAGTGGTTGAAAACGCCTATTCCCTGGATGATTGGCCCTTTGTTGGCCACCGCGTGCTTGTCGGTGGGCGGTGTCCCAACCCGAAGCTCAGGCTACCTTCGCAATGTGGGGCAATGGGTCATTGCTTGTGCATTGGGCTTGTACTTTACAGCCGATGTGGGTCAATTGGTGCTCAGTTTGTGGTGGGCCATTTTGTTGGGCATCGCTTGGGCATTGGCCATGGGCTATGGCTTTGGTGTGTGGTTGCATTGGCGCAATGCGCCCAACATGCCCGAACTCTCGGCCAAGCACATGCGGGCCACTTCCTACTTTGCTGGCGCCATTGGCGGTGCTTCCGAAATGACCCTGATGGCAGAAAGGCACTACGCCAGAACCGATTTGGTGGCCGCTTCGCACAGTTTGCGCTTGGTGTTGGTGGTGGTCTGTTTGCCCTTTGGCATGCAGTGGTTCCAATCGCACTGGGGTTTGAGTGTCAACAGCAGTCTGTTACCAGGGCCTCGAATTTTGCAGTGGCCAGGTATTTTTTACCTGGCCATGGCCACGGGCGCGGGCGCTCTGTGCATGGCTTTCATCAAACGCAACAATCCTTGGTTCATGGGGCCGCTCATTGTGTCCATGGGGCTCACCTTGGCCGGCATTCAATGGACGGCCATCCCGCCGGAGATGTCTAACATGGCGCAGCTCTTCATTGGCATCAGCTTGGGCGTTCGTTTTCAACGCAAATTTTTACAGACCGCGCCCAAATGGTTGCTGTCGGTTGCGGTGGGAACATTCGGAATGCTATTGGCCTCGATCGGCTTTGGCTGGGCTTTGGCTTGGAGCACAGGTTTGCACCCTGCCACCTTAATATTGGGCACCTCGCCAGGCGGCATAGCAGAGATGGCCATCACGGCCAAAGTCTTGGAGCTGGGTGCGCCCGTGGTGACGGCGTTTCAGGTTTGCCGCTTGATGGCAGTGTTGCTCATTGTGGGGCCGCTGTACCGCAAAGTTGAAGTGCCCGATTGATCTGTTGGCGTAGCCACCGAAATGAAGCGGCGAGTGAGCTTGTCAAACCAATCAGTGAACCACAACAGGCTGCTGTGCCAGCCCCGTGTAGCTTTCTAAAGTGTCTTCTACTTCTTCTTGGGTAGGCGTGTTTTGTTGCCATGCCTGAATGTGCATTTGGAACATTTCTGCCCAAGAGCCATCGAGGTAAACCTCTTTGCCCGATCGTTTGTCGACAATTTCAAAGCCGTGTCGCTCGAGCACAGGGGGTGCTGAAATGGGTGCCGCCTCACCGGTGTCGTTTGCTAACACATGCATGACGGCAAAAGATTCAGATTCGTACAACAAGTTCATAGTGACATTCTGACTGAAGTTTGTCTACTTGAGATCGGGTTGATGTAAATTTTTTCAAGAGGGCAAGGCAGGCAATGTTTCGGTGTTGCGCATTTCCATGTCAATGAAGTTGCCAGTGACTTGGCTGATTTTGATGCGAACAGGCAAACCGCCATGCGATTGTGAAAGCCACATTTCGATTTGACTGTCAAACTTGCCCCGCGGCAAGCACACCCAACGCTGCGTTGCCAGCTGCTTGCCATCGACCTCAATGAGCTCTTCTGACTTGAAAATGAGCGCCCAATTGACAGCATCGCGCGCCGTGGCAGTTTGAACATTGAGCTCAGAGCCCAGTTTGAAATTTTTGGCGGCCACCGTAGCCGCCATCTGAATGAACAGACTCACCTGATCTTGCGCGCCTGATTGCAGTGCAACACCGGGCGCATTGCCACTGAAGCTGATCTTGTTTTGAGCTGCGTCGAAATGGGCCGCGCGTTCGCTGCGCCAGCTGTCTGAGTAACGAACAGGGCTCAAGCCGTTTTCCGTTAACAGGCCCACACTGCGCCAAATGCGACTGCCTACCAAGAATGCCTTCACACGAAGTTCGGCCTCATAGGCCTTGGGCATTTGGGGGGTCGATTGGGTTTGCCATTTAAGTGTCCCCGATGCGTGGTAGGTCAAGCCGCGCTCTTGGCCCGTGAGTTTGTAGTTGACCTGAATGTTGGGAGGGAAGTCGCCTGGCTTGGCTGTGAGGGCGTTCGAAGGCGGTGGCAGGGGCGCGCTGGATGCGACCACTGTGTCTGTGGGCGAAGGCGCTACTTCGGCTGGAGGGGCTTGTTGGCTTGAGTTGGAGAGAGCTTCTGAAGCTTGTCCAGATTTTGGCAAAACTTCTGCGCTCTTTTCGGAGCTTGGCGAAGCGGTGCTTTCCTCAGGTGCTGGCAACACTGAGGATGCGACGGCACTGATACCCGCACTGGAGGCTGGATTGAAGTTTGTGGGTGCTTTGGCTTTGGCAGGTGTGGGCTGTTTTACTTTTTCGGGACTTGGGCTGACCGGTGATGCCTGCGAAACTCCAGAACTCAGTACCCGAGTTTGCAAGGGCCCCAGTTTTTGAGATTCAGGTTGAAGTCGCCAAATACCTGCCCCAGACGACAGGAGCAGCCAAAGGTGGGCAAGCAAAACCAAAGCCACCAATGCCGCAAAAGCTCGCCACCGCTGGGATTCGTTCCCAGCAGGGCGTGTGGCATGGGATAAAGTGGCTGAGGCTTGCATGTCAATCTGAAGTCATTTGAGCGAGAGCGAGAATGGTTAAACTAATTCCTGTTTGAATCGATGTCGTTCAGTTTGAATTCTGACATTGAGATTCTATTTGGAGGTGCCCCCATGAAATTAGCGACTTACAAAGATGGATCGCGGGACGGCCAATTGGTCGTGGTCTCACGAGACTTGAGTACAGCACATTATGCGACGGGCATTGCGCAGCGTCTGCAACAAGTGTTGGACGACTGGAACTTTTTGGCGCCCCAGTTGGAAGATCTTTACCAAACTTTGAATGGCAGCAAGGCGCGACACGCCTTTCCTTTTGATCCTCAACAATGCATGGCACCATTGCCCAGAGCTTTTCAGTGGGCCGATGGCTCTGCTTATTTGAACCATGTGGAATTGGTGCGGGCCTCGCGCAGTTCTGTGGTGCCCGAAAGTTTTTACATCGACCCCCTCATGTACCAAGGCGGCAGCGATGATTTCATGGGTCCTTGCGATCCTGTGGTGTGCCGAGACGAAGCCTTTGGCATTGACTTTGAAGCTGAAATTGCTGTGATCACTGGCGATGTGCCAATGGGTGTTTCACCAGAAAATGCACTGGATGGCATTCGCTTGCTGATGCTTGCCAATGACGTGAGCCTGCGCAATTTAATTCCCAACGAGTTGGCCAAAGGGTTTGGCTTTTTTCAAAGCAAACCGGCTACCGCTTTCAGTCCAGTGGCTGTCACCTTGGATGAATTGGGTGATGCTTGGGATCATGGCCGCTTGCACTTGACCATGCAGTCCACATGGAATGGCCGCAAAGTGGGCATGTGCGAAGCTGGGCCCGAAATGACCTTTCACTTTGGCCAACTGATTGCGCACATGGGCAAAACACGCAATGTTCGTGCGGGCTCAATTGTGGGCAGTGGCACGGTGAGCAACAAAAGCGTGGACGTCAATGGCAAACCAGAATGGCCCAAAGGCTACAGTTGCATTGCTGAAAAGCGCGCTATCGAAACCATTTTGGATGGCAAGCCTAGCACCGAGTTTATGAAATTTGGTGACACCATTCGCATTGAAATGAAGGGCAAAGATGGTCAAAGCGTGTTTGGCGCCATCGACCAGAAAATCGTCCCCTTGCAAACCTGAATTGAATCTTCAATGCAGCGCTGCATCGGGGCCTGTGAATTTTTCAGTGGCTGTCTGACACGCAATGCAGCGCATGGCCGAGGGAAATGCCAGCAAACGGGTGATGGAGATTTGGGTTTCACAAGCCATGCAGCGTCCATAAGTGCCTTGCGTGATGCGCATCAGAGCCAACTCGGTGGCCTCTAACTCTGCAAGAGCATGCTCATGCAACGCAAAAGCGGTTTCGCGCTCAGTGATATTTTGAGCATGTGATTGTTCAGCGGGCGCAAGCTCTGAGGCGGCCTCAGCACGACTGCTCAAGCCGCCAAGCCCTTGCTCTATTTGATCGATGAGTTGAACTTTTTGTGCCAACAGCAACTGCTTGAGAGACTCTGTTTGTAATTCGTTTTTCATGGTCTGAATTTTTGTGATGCTTGCATTGATACCCTGCAGTCATCGTAGGCATTTTTGGGCAAAGCTGATTGATGCACATCAAGCAAGCGCAGCATTTTGGGTCAAGTTCAGGCGACAATGTCAGCGCTTGACAGAGTCTCTGTGAAGCGCTTTTCTTTTTAGGAGACTGCCATGAGCCTTCACATTGACTACAGCCGTTATCAAACGCTGAGCATCACCCGCCGAGGCGCCAAGCAAACGGTGTTGGACATTCAAATGAAAGCCGGCGGGCCAGGGGGCAACGGCAAACTGCCCACAGCCGGCCATGAAGGTCATTGGGAATTGGCCGAAATTTGGCGCGATGTTTCGCGCGATGACAGCGTGCGAGCTGCGGTGTTGCGCGGTGAGGGTTTGGGCTTTTCAGGGGGTGGCGATTTGGCGCTGGTGGAAGACATGGCACGTGATTTCGACATTCGAAGTCAAGTTTGGAAAGAAGCCCGGGACTTGGTTTACAACGTGATCAACTGTGACAAACCCATTGTGAGTGCGATGCATGGGCCGGCGGTGGGGGCGGGCTTGGTCGCCGGGTTGTTGGCCGACATTTCAATTGCCAGCAAGACGGCCAAAATTGTCGATGGCCATACGCGCTTGGGTGTTGCGGCTGGCGATCATGCGGCCATCATTTGGCCCTTGCTGTGTGGCATGGCCAAAGCCAAATATTATTTGTTGCTGTGTGAGCCCGTCAGCGGCGAAGAGGCCGAGCGAATTGGCTTGGTGTCATTGGCGGTGGATGAAGACCAATTGCTTGCCAAAGCCTACGAAGTGGCCGATCGTTTGGCCAACGGCAGCCAAACGGCCATCCGTTGGACCAAATATGCGTTGAACAATTGGCTGCGCCAAGCAGGCCCGAGTTTTGATGCATCCTTGGCGCTTGAGTTCATGGGCTTTGCCGGACCCGATGTTCAAGAAGGACTGGCCAGCTTAAGAGAACGCCGGCCGCCTCAGTTTTAAGCTTTGCTCTTCATGCGGGACATGAACAGTTCATTGTTGGCTTTGCGATCGGCTTGCACCCGCTGCATGCTGGGGCGCTCAGACCACATCTTCATGTAGTCCTTGACAGGCAAGTCGGTCAAAAAATCTCTGCCGTAAATGGTTTTGGTTGCGGCGGACACGACAGGCAAGTGAACTGCAGCCGTGCAATCTGCAATGCTCATTTCTGTGCCGCCAATGAAGGGCTTGAAAAGTGCCAACTTTGCAAATGCGGCGACATTCTTTTCAAGTTGAGCGCCAATTTTTTCTTTGACAGCGTCGCTGACCTTGCCGCCAAAGAAAGCTTCACCGTACAAATTGCGCGCTACCAATTCCAAGTGCAAATCTAAGAAGGTGACCAATTCGCGTACTTTGGCAGCTGCGAAGGCATCCTTGGGAATGAGTGGATGCTCTGGGTAATGTTGCTCGATGTACTCCACCATGACCGCTGATTCGCAGACAGCGCCTTGGTCTGTTTTCAAATAAGGCACTTTGCCAAGTGGGCTGGCACTTGGATCGGTTTCACCCACCCATGCCAACTCCTCTTCAAAGGCCACGCCTTTTTCCAGCAGCACCAATTTAACTTTGTTGTGATAGTTGCTGGCGCCAAAGCCGCAGAGTGTCAGCATGTTGCGTCTCCTGATACAGATAAAAACCAAGAGCTTAGCCTTTGAAAGTTCAATGAAGCGTCGCGCAGTTGACGCGGGCTGGTATGCGTTAAGCTAATGGTTCACACACACCTCTAGGAGCCCCCATGAGCGACCCCTCAGCTTTCGGATTTGGAAAATTCGTACCTGGCTTTGATTTCCTGCAAAACTTAGGGCAAGCCGCTAACCCAGGCGCCAAAGGCTCACCTCAGGGCATGCCCAACATGGCCAGCTGGGTGGCGCCAACCTTGAGTGTGGAAGAGCTCGACAAACGCATTCAAGAACTCAAAACGGTTCAATTTTGGTTAGAGCAAAACACCCAAGCACTCAAGGCAACCATTCAGGCTTTGGAGGTTCAAAAAATGACCTTGTCCACTTTGCAGGGCATGAACGTGAACATGTCTGAGCTGGCCAAGGCATTTACTGCCAAAATGCCAGACCTCCAAGCCAAAGACACCGCCAAGCCTGAAGCAACCCAGAGCAATGCTGGCGCAGGCAGCGACCCTAGCAATGCCAGCGATGCTGGCAAAGATCAGGGCCCTGCTGTGGATCCCATGCAGTGGTGGGGATCTCTCACACAACAATTCCAAAACATTGCCGCAGCAGCTGTGAAAGATGTGGCGGCCCAAGCCATGAAAGACGGGCCTAAGGCCGGCTCGAAAAAGGCCGCACCAAGCAGAGCCCGTAAGTCAAGTTCAAACACTGCACGGTCAAGTTCGGCGCGTTCTAGTTCATCGCGAGCAGGTTCATCGCGCCCATCGCCCGCAAAAAAACCAGCCCCATGAATTTATTTCCTTTTGGACACGCCACACACCCTCAGTGGCAAATGGCCGCGGGTTTGGTCATCGCCCAATTGCGTGCACAAATGACATTGCCAGGTCATGCGCCTTGTCCGCGTTTAGGTTTGTTGTACATCACCGATGCGTATGCCAACGAAGCCGAACCCATCTTGGCGCATTTCAGGGAAGAACTGCCCATGGTGCAAGATTGGGCCGGCACCGTGGGTGTGGGGGTCGCAGCCAATAACGCAGAGTACTTTGATGAGCCTGGCATGGCCCTCATGTTGTGTGATTTGCCTGCCGACCAATACCGCGTCTTTTCGGGTGCGCAACCCTTGTCGCCGCACTTCAAAGCCCACAGTGCCTTGGTTCATGCCGATCCGCAAACGCCAGACTTGGCCGAACTGATTGCAGAAATGTCCGCGCGCACCCAGTCGGGCTATTTGTTCGGTGGCCTAACGGCCAGTCGAAACCAAGCGGTGCAGTTTGCTTGGCAAAACTCAGACAACCCTAGGCAAGGTGTTTTAACGGGCGGCTTAAGCGGCGTGGCGTGGTCGCCTGACGTGCAAATTTTGTCGCGTGTGACGCAAGGCTGCGCGCCCATCAGCAAAGAGCGCGAAATCACAGAGGCCGAAGGGCATGTGGTCTACAAACTCGATGGCTTGCCAGCATTGGAGGTGTTGATGACCGACCTGAGGGTGTCGCTGTCAGAACCCCAAACTGCATTGAAAGCGGTGCGAAACACCTTGGTGGGTCTTACGTCTGCCGGTCAGCAAGGGCTGGGCAGAACCGGCAGTTTGGGTGTGGATGTGCGCGTGAGGCACATCGTCGGGCTTGACCCGGCACGCCAAGGCGTGGCCATTGCAGACCATCTTGAGGCAGGCCAGAAGCTGACTTTTTGTCAGATGAGTTTGCAAGCTGCAAAGTCAGATCTTCGGCGCATCTGCGCTGAAATTCGAGAAGAGCTAGAGCCCGAAACTTTGAGTTTGGAAATGGCCAACGCGTTGGCGGCCAGTGAGGCTGAGGCGGCCCCTCATCTGGCACGGCGCATTGCGGGTGCGGTCTATGTCAGCTGTTCTGGCCGAGGCGGTCCGCACTTTGGGGGGCCCAGTGCCGAGCTTCAATGGATTCGCCATGCATTGGGCGATGTGCCCTTGGTCGGATTTTTTGCCAGCGGCGAAATCGCCTACCAGCATTTGTATGGTTACACCGGCGTGTTGACGGTCTTCACCACACCTGAAGCCGCCGTTTGAAAAAAGACTGACTTCAAACGCCGCGCGCACGCGCTTGTTTGAACTGCACTTGAAAGCTGGCAAAGCTATCAGCCTCCAAAGCAGAGCGGACTTCTTGCATGAGGTTCAAGTAATAGTGCAAGTTGTGAATGGTGGTGAGCATGGGGCCCAACATCTCACCGCAGCGGTCCAGGTGATGCAAGTAAGCACGGCTAAAACCTTCTCTGCCACCATCGTCCCATGACACGCCAGACGTGCCTGCACACGCATGGCAGGTGCAGGTGGTGTCCAAGGGTTGTGGGTCTGACTTGTGCCTTGCATTGCGAAGCTTCAAATCGCCAAAGCGGGTGAACACCGTACCGTTGCGCGCATTGCGTGTGGGCATGACGCAGTCAAACATGTCAACGCCTTGCGCCACACCTTCTACCAAATCTTCGGGTGTGCCCACGCCCATGAGGTAGCGCGGCTTGTGGGTGGGCAAACGATGTGGCGTATGCGCCATGATTTGCAGCATTTGTTCTTTAGGTTCGCCCACACTCACACCACCAACGGCATAACCAGGAAAATTCATATCGACCAATTGATCGAGAGATTCTTGACGCAAGTTTTCATACATGCCGCCCTGAACAATGCCAAACAAAGCATTGGGATTTTGGAGGCGCGCAAATTCGTTTTGGCTGCGCGTGGCCCAGCGCAAACTCATCTCCATCGATTTGCGAGCTTCTGCTTCTGTGGTGAGGTGGCCTTTGGTTTCGTAAGGCGTGCACTCATCGAGCTGCATCACAATGTCAGAGTTCAAGATGGTTTGAATTTGCATGCTCACCTCGGGCGACATGAACAGCTTGTCGCCGTTAACGGGCGATGAAAAATGAACGCCCTCTTCTGTGATTTTTCGCATGGCACCCAAAGACCAAACCTGAAAGCCACCTGAGTCTGTGAGGATGGGTTTTTGCCATTTTTCAAAGCCATGCAAGCCGCCAAAACTTTGCATGACGTCTAGGCCAGGGCGCATCCACAAGTGGAAGGTGTTGCCCAAAATAATTTGAGCGCCCATTTCTTCTAGGCTGCGAGGCATCACACCTTTCACGGTGCCATAGGTGCCCACAGGCATGAAGATAGGCGTTTGAATCACACCATGGTTCAGGGTCAACTGACCTCTGCGCGCGTGGCTATGGGGATCTTTTTTGAGGAGTTCAAATTGAAGCATGCTTCATTCTATGCAGTGAGGTTGAAAGAGCGCTCGAACGTCTCAAGAGCATGGCATCGCCATAGCTGAAAAATCGATACTGTTGCGCAATGGCGTGGCTGTACAAAGCCATCACATGCTCATAGCCGGCAAAAGCACTGACCAACATCATCAAAGTGCTTTTGGGCAAATGGAAGTTGGTGATCAGACAATCAACCCATTGAAATTCAAAACCCGGTGTGATGAAAATTTGCGTATCACCTTGTGTTTGCCCCGATTGGGCCCACGACTCCAAAGTTCTAACCGATGTGGTGCCCACCGCCCAGACTTTGCCGCCTCGGGCTTTGCATTCTTGCAAAGCCATTTGGGTGGACTTTGGAATGTCATACCACTCGGAATGCATGGTGTGCTCAGAAATGTTTTCTGTTTTCACGGGTTGGAAGGTGCCGGCACCCACATGCAAGGTGACGCTTGCGGTATGGACGCCCGTTTCTTTCAACTGCTCCAACAGCGCAGCGTCAAAATGCAAAGCGGCCGTCGGTGCAGCAACGGCACCGGGGTTTCGCGCAAACACAGTTTGATAGCGTGCTTCGTCTTCTGCAATTTCAGCTTCAGTGGCGCTGCCATCGCAGGGGCGCTCAATGTAGGGGGGCAAGGGCATGTGACCGTATTGCGCCATGAGCGCGTGGGGCTCGCTGCTCAATTCAAAACAAAACAAAGGGCCGTTTTGATCTGGCCAGCGCCCCAACAATTGAGCTTCAAAACCGGCAGCGCCGTGTTGGTGGTCGATGCCCATTCGAAGCGTGGCGCCAAGGGGTGGCTTTTTGCTCACTTTCATGTGGGCTACGACCCGATGGCCTGGCAGAACTCGCTCGATCAAGAGCTCCACTTTGCCGCCGCTAGATTTCTCGCCAAAAATTCGGGCTTTCACGACTTGGGTGTCGTTAAAGACCAGCAGATCGCCTGGCTGCATCAAATGCGGCAAAGATTTGAAAATTCGATCAAGGGGCGCCGCGCCGCTGCCGTCTAAAAGACGCGAATTGCTTCGCTCGCTGGCGGGGTGTTGGGCAATTAATTCAGGGGGCAGCTGAAAGTCAAAATCGCTCAAACTGAAATTGCGTTTGGCGCTGGAGTTGCTGTGGGTTGCAGAAACAGTCATTGTCTTGAGGGCCGAACCAGACCCGTTCCAAGTTGAAAAAACCAATTCTCCCATGACTTAGGACAAAGCTTGATCAATAAAGTCCAACTAAGTTTTGTAAATGGGCGCACTATGTAAGCTGCATTCAAGAAAGTACCGATGTGTTTTTAACTTGAGGCAAAACCAAGACATTAATGTATGGGCATGCCAAAAGTAACCGAATCGCAGCAGTTCGCTGATCGCTTGCGCAGTGCATTAGAGAGTGCAGGTGTTCGCGCCTCACCCACTTTGGTAGCCAACGCTTTCAACCTCCGCTATCACGGACGGAGCATTACACCCCATACAGCCCGTAACTGGTTGTTGGGAAAAGTTATGCCCACTCAGGACAAGCTACGTGTATTGGCCGATTGGCTGCAAGTGAGTCCTGACGAACTGCGCTTTGGCCGTGCCCCTGGCAAGACCTATGTGTATGAAATGAATGCGGGCCCCGTTGAGATGGCGTTGGCTGATCGTGAAATGGTCGACCGCTATTTGTCTCTGTCGCAGGAGGGGCGCAAAACCATTCGAGATGTGGTGTCCGCCTTCGTGGTTGCCAAAGCGGCCAACATGCCAAGCAAAACGCCTTAATGGGAGCTTAGAAACTGAGGTCTTGAAGCCTTCAAGTCTCGCATCCACGGCACAATGAGGCCATGGTTGACCCTGCCGCTTCATCGCCACCCAAACCCCTGTCTGCACCGCAAAAAGCCATGCGCAAGATGGGCTTGGCCCGCGACATTGATTTGGCGCTGCACATTCCACTGCGCTACGAGGACGAAACCCGCATCGTCAAACTTCGCGATGCCCGCGAGGGCGAGGACGTTCAAATCGAAGCCACGGTGGTGTCCTCGGAGGTCCAAGTTCGCCCGCGTCGGCAGCTGTTGGTCAGGGTCGACGACGGTACCGATACCTGTGTCTTGAGATTTTTCAGCTTTTACCCCGCCCAGCAAAAGGCCTTAGCAGTTGGGCAAGTGATCAGGGCCAGGGGAGAGGTCAAAGGGGGGTTGATGGGTTTCACCATGATGCACCCCGCCTTCAAGGCTGCATCGGGTGAACTGCCTTCGGTGCTGACGCCGGTTTACCCCACCTCTGCGGGCTTGCCGCAAACCTATTTGCGTCGCGCCATTGCGGGGGCCTTGTCACGCGCTGATTTGGGCGAATCTTTGCCAACGTCCATGTCTTGGCCGATAGCGCCCCAAGCAAAATCATCGCCAACTTTGCGCCAAGCCTTGACCTATTTACACCATCCCACCCCGGATGTGTCGATTGCCGCCCTTGAAGATCGTTCGCACCCTGCGTGGCAAAGACTGAAAGCCGAAGAGTTGTTGGCGCAGCAACTTTCTCAGCGCATGGCCAAGCTTGAGCGCGACACCTTGAAGGCCCCCAGACTCAAGCCCAAGGCGGGTGGTTGGCATGACACACTGAAAGAAATTTTGCCATTTCAACTCACAGCCGCACAGCAAAGGGTGAGCCTTGAAATTGCCCAAGATTTGGCGCGACCTGCACCCATGCACCGCTTGCTGCAAGGGGACGTTGGTGCCGGCAAAACCGTGGTGGCTGCTTTGGCGGCCATGCTGGCCATCGATGAGGGCTGGCAGTGCGCCCTCATGGCACCTACCGAAATTTTGGCGCAACAACACTTTGCCAAGTTGGTGGGCTGGCTGGACCCCTTGGGCGTTCGCGTGGCTTGGCTCACAGGCAGCCAGAAGAAAAAAGAACGCACCGAAATGCTGGCCTTGATTGAATCAGGCGAAGCCGCTTTGGTGGTGGGCACACATGCTGTCATTCAAGAGCAGGTGAAGTTCAAAAACTTGGCCTTGGCCATCATCGACGAGCAGCATCGCTTTGGCGTGGCGCAGCGTTTGGCGCTGAGAGACAAGATGCAAGACACGGGCATGGAGCCGCACTTGCTCATGATGACCGCCACACCCATTCCAAGAACCTTGGCCATGAGTTACTACGCCGATTTAGAAGTGTCGGTCATTGACGAATTGCCACCGGGCCGCACGCCGGTGGTAACCAAAGTGATTTCAGACAGTCGGCGCGATCAAGTGATTGGCCGCATTGGCGCGCAATTGGCCGAAGGACGGCAAGTCTATTGGGTCTGCCCCCTGATTGAGGAGAGTGAAGCCTTGGACTTGACCAACGCCACGGCCACCCATGAAGAGCTCTCTGCAGTGCTGCCCGGAGTGACGGTGGGCTTGCTGCACTCCCGAATGTCGGTCAATGAAAAGCGCGAGGTCATGGGGCAGTTCACGCAAGGCAGCATGGGCGTCTTGGTCAGCACAACGGTCATTGAAGTCGGTGTGGATGTGCCCAACGCTTCTTTGATGGTGATTGAGCATGCAGAGCGATTTGGCCTGAGCCAATTGCACCAACTGCGCGGTCGTGTGGGCCGCGGGGCAGCAGCTTCAGCCTGCGTCTTGCTGTATGGCACCCCTGAGGGTGGCCGCTTGAGTGAAACAGCGCGAGAACGTTTGCGCGCCATGGTCGACACCAACGACGGTTTTGAAATTGCCAGACGCGATTTAGAAATCAGGGGGCCTGGCGAGTTTCTGGGTGCGCGACAATCGGGGGCAGCCTTGTTGCGATTTGCCGACTTGACCACAGACGAGCATTTGCTCGAATGGGCCCGTCAAACCGCACCGCGCTTGTTAGAAAAATACCCCGACATGGCCGAGCGACACATCGCTCGCTGGTTGGGTGGAAAATCTGAGTTTTTGAAAGCTTGAGAAATTGGCATGACCCTGACTGAGCTCAAATACATTGTGGCCGTGGCCCGCGAGCGGCACTTTGGCAAGGCGGCCGATGCGTGCTTCGTGTCGCAGCCCACCTTGTCGGTGGCCATTAAAAAACTCGAGGAAGAGCTCGATGTGAAATTGTTCGAACGCAGCGCCAACGAGGTGAGTGCCACACCCTTGGGCGAAGAAATCATTCGCCATGCGCAACTCGTGTTGGAACAAGCTGCAGAAATCAAAGAAATTGCCAAGCGCGGCAAAGACCCTTTGGCAGGCACTTTGCGCCTTGGCGTCATCTACACCATTGGCCCTTACTTGTTGCCCGATTTGATGCGTCAGATCATGAAGAAGGCGCCGCAAATGCCCTTGATGTTGCAAGAGAACTTCACCGTCAAACTGATGGAGATGCTGCGTGCGGGTGAAATAGATTGCGCCATCTTGGCAGAGCCCTTTCCCGAAACGGGGTTGGCCACCGCCGCTTTGTACGATGAGCCCTTCATGGCCGCATTGCCAGTGAAGCATGTGCTCGCTAAGAAAAAATCGATCACCGCAGAGCAACTTAAAAACGAAACCATGTTGTTGCTGGGCAATGGCCATTGTTTCAGAGACCATGTGCTCGAAGTCTGCCCAGAGTTCGCAAGGTTTTCTAGCAACGCAGAAGGCATTCGCAAAAGCTTTGAAGGCTCCTCATTGGAAACCATCAAGCACATGGTGGCGGCTGGCATGGGGGTCACCTTGGTACCGCGTTTGTCGGTTCCGGCAGAGGCCTTGGCTGAAACCGCCAAGCGAAAAAAACACGAAGACCCTGACATCACCTATTTACCCATCGTTGACGATGCAGGGGGCTTGCCCCCCACGCGGCGGGTGGTCTTGGTCTGGCGCAAAAGCTTCACGCGGTATGAGGCCATTGCGGCCCTTCGAAATGCCATTTATGCGTGTGAACTGCCCGGCGTGACACGTTTGTCATGAGCGCATTGGCCCAAATGAAATTGATTTGAAATTAAGAAGTTTGTCATGCCATGCGTGAAAAAATCAAGCTGTACTTAGACCTCATTCGCTGGAATCGGCCGGCTGGTTGGCTTTTGTTGCTGTGGCCAACGCTGTCCGCCTTGTGGGTGGCGTCGGGCGGTTTTCCAGGATGGCATTTATTGATTGTTTTCACGCTGGGCACGATCCTCATGCGCAGTGCGGGTTGCTGTTTGAACGATGTGGCCGATCGAGACTTTGACAAGCACGTCAAACGAACTGCAGATCGGCCTGTCACCAGTGGCCGCATCAGCGTCAAAGAAGCCTTGGCGCTTGGTGCGGTATTGGCTTTGCTGGCCTTCTGTTTGGTGCTCACCCTTCGAGTAGAAACATTGGCGTGGTCTTGCTTGGCCCTCGCGGTGGCCTTTCTCTACCCTTATGCCAAGCGTTTTGTGGCCATGCCACAGGCCGTTTTGGGCGTTGCATTCAGTTTCGGCATTCCCATGGCGTTTGCAGCTGTTACAGGCGAAGTGCCTTTGCTGGCTTGGGTTTTGTTGCTGGGCAATTTGTGTTGGGTCTTGGCTTACGACACCGAGTACGCCATGGTTGACCGCGATGATGATTTGAAAATTGGCATGAAAACCTCTGCCATTACCTTGGGTCGATGGGATGTGGCGGCGGTCATGTTTTTCTATGCGGCCTACGTGGGTGTTTGGAGCTGGGTGCTGGACGCCGCCCACAAGCCTTTTGTGATAGCGGGTTTGGCTGCTGCGGCACTCCAGGCCGCTTGGCATTTTTGGCTGATTAAAGACCGAACACGTGATGGTTGTTTCAAAGCATTCCGTCTGAATCACTGGGTGGGCTTTGCTGCCTTTGCGGGGCTGTCGCTCAGCTACGTTTGATCAGTCTTTGCCGAATTCGTCACCCAACTCACCCGCTCGCTTCTGAGCCGCCAGCATGGCTGTCACAAAGGCTTCTTTCACATGGGCTTCGGTCATTGAGGTGATGGCCGCATAAGTGGTACCGCCCTTGGAGGTCACGCGCTGGCGCAGCACTTCGGGTGAGTCACTTGATTGACGCGCCAAATGCGTGGCGCCCCCAAAAGTGGCCGTTGCCAAATGGTAGGCCTGCTCTTGGCTTAAGCCCATTTGAACGCCCGCTTCGGTCATGGCCTCTAAAAAATAAAATACATAGGCAGGCCCAGAGCCCGAGAGGGCCGTGACCACGTCCAGATCGGACTCTTGTTTGACCCACAGCCTCTCGCCGGTGCTGTGCAAGATTTGTTCGACCAACTGTTTGTCGCTTGCCGACACACCTTCACGGGCAAACAAGCCGGTCATGCCCTGGCCGACCAGTGCAGGTGTATTGGGCATGCTGCGTACCACGCGTTCGGTGTGAAGCCAGCGCGCGATGCTGTCGCTTCGAATACCTGCCGCCACCGACAAGTGAAGTGCACTTTGCGTGAACGCAGCCACCGGCCATGCAGCTTCTTTGAAAACTTGCGGCTTGACAGCCCAAACCACCAAATGCGCATGGCCTAAGGCTTCTGAAGCATCAGATGCACCTGCATGAACTTCAACGCCAAACGCGGCGTGAAGTTTGGCGGCTGTTTCTGCAAAGGGTTCAATCACAAGCGCTTGTTTTGGCGCAAGGCCTTGCCGAATTAAACCGCCCAAAATGGCACTGGCCATGTTGCCGCCGCCAATGAAAGCCAAGCGAACTTTTTGAAAATCAAGGTGAGTCGATGTTGTCATGAATCAATCTTTGCTCAAACAAGGGCCCATTGACAGGGTGTG
The DNA here is from genome assembly GCA_027488115.1 of Comamonadaceae bacterium. Taxonomy (GTDB): domain Bacteria; phylum Pseudomonadota; class Gammaproteobacteria; order Burkholderiales; family Burkholderiaceae_C; genus Limnohabitans_A. Next base: position 53,819 of record JAIYCG010000027.1, read on the forward strand.
TCACAAACAAATTTTTTTGTCCGATTTGGCCAATTAGGCTTATTGTCTCTTTTTCGGAAGACAGGTTTCGGTTAATCTTTGCGCCATGAAGTACATCCTTGCACTTGACCAAGGCACCACAAGCTCCAGAGCGGTGCTGTTCAACCGCGATGCAAAGCCTGTTGCCAGCGCTCAACAAGAGTTCACGCAATTCTTTCCTCAACCAGGATGGGTTGAGCACGACGCACTTGAAATTTGGCAATCGCAAAAAAATGTCATGCATGCCGTTCTGCAAAAGGCAGGTGTCTCTGCTTCGCAAATCCAGAGCATTGGCATTGCCAACCAGCGCGAAACAAGCGTGGTCTGGGACCGAAGAACAGGCCAGCCTATCGCACCGGCCATTGTTTGGCAAGATCGAAGAACCGTGGGTGTTTGTGACAAGCTCAAAATCCAAGGGGCGGCGGCCGAAATTCAAAGGAAAACGGGCTTGGTTCTGGATGCCTATTTTTCAGCCACCAAGATTGCTTGGCTGCTCGACCATGTCAAAGGCGCGCGGCGTTTGGCAGAGCAGGGTCATTTGGCCTTTGGCACCATCGACACATGGCTCGTTTGGCAACTCACCGGAGGCCGGGTTCATGTGACCGATCCCAGCAATGCGTCGCGAACCTTGTTGTTCAATTTGCATACGCTCAAGTGGGATGAAGCTTTGCTCAAGCAATTCAACATCCCCTTTTCAATGTTGCCCCAGGTGGTCCCTAGCAGCGGTGTGCTGGCCGAGACAGATGCGCAGCTTTTGGGCGTGTCGATTCCTATTTCTGGCTTGGCCGGCGATCAACAAGCCGCCACTTTTGGACAAACTTGTTTTTCGCCAGGGATGGCCAAGAATACCTATGGCACCGGGTGCTTCATGCTCATGAACACGGGCCATGTGCCGGTCAGAAGTCGCCATCAATTGCTCACCACGGTGGCCTGGCAAGGCCCCCAATCTGTTGCCAAGGTTTGGCATCCAACGGCTTATGCGTTAGAGGGCTCTGTGTTCATGGCTGGGGCCACGGTGCAATGGCTGCGTGACGGTTTGCAAATCATTCAAAAAGCCAGCGACATTGAAGCGTTGGCGGCCAGTGTGCCCCACTCGGGCGATGTTTATTTGGTGCCCGCCTTTGCGGGTTTGGGTACCCCTGACTGGGATGGACAGGCACGCGGTACCTTGTTGGGCATGACACGTGGTACCACACGCGCGCACATTGCGCGTGCTGCCTTAGAGGCCATTGCATGGCAAGTGGCCGACGTGTTTTTGGCCATGTCCAAAGACAGTGGCTTGGCCTTGACCGAACTGCGTGTCGATGGCGGCGCCAGCCAAAACAATTTGCTCATGCAAATGCAGGCAGACGCATTGGGCGTGACGGTGGTGCGGGCTCGCGTCACTGAAACCACGGCTTTGGGCGCTGCTTTTTTGGCGGGGTTGGCCACGGGTTTTTGGTCGGATGCCGATGAAATCACAAGGCAATGGTCGATCGATCGAAAGTTCGAGCCTCAGACCCGCGATCGCGCCATTCAAATCAGGCAAACAGGCCATGCACGTTGGCGAGAAGCCGTTGACCGTTCACGTGCTTGGGCAAAAGATTAGAAGCACGGAATGAATCCTTTGTTGACTGACAGGGCGCAGATACTGGCGCAATTGGACACTGTCCAAGAGTTTGACCTGGCCATCATTGGGGGGGGTGCGACGGGCCTTGGCGTTGCCGTTGATGCGGCCGTTCGTGGCATGAAAGTGGTGCTCTTAGAGGCCCATGACTTTGCCAAAGGTACATCGTCTCGCTCGACCAAACTGGTTCATGGCGGTGTGCGTTATTTGGCGCAAGGCCATTTGCCCTTGGTTTGGGAAGCTTTACGGGAGCGCCAACACCTGCTGTCGAATGCGCCGCATTTGGTCCACTCCATGCCGTTCGTCATGCCAGCCTATCGACGAAGAGACCAATGGTTTTATGGCCTTGAATTGAAACTCTATGATTTGCTAGCAGGCCCTGCAAGGCTCGGTCCTACACGTTTGCTTGGGCATGCAGAAACCTTGCTGGCACTGCCAGGCGTTCGGGTGACCCATTTGGTGGGGGGTGTCCAATATTGGGATGCCCAATTTGACGATGCTCGTTTGGCTTTGGCCTTGGCACGCACAGCAGCCTCGCACGGTGCGCTGATGCTGAACCACATGCCGGTCACCGGCCTTTTGACGGAGCATCCATCAGGGCGTATTAAAGGCTTGACCTGCTTAGACGCTGAGACGGGTCAAGAGCGCAACTTGAAAGCCCGTTGTGTGGTCAATGCCACGGGTGTTTGGGTTGACCACATTGAGGCCATGTTGCATGCTCCTTCCGGTCAACTGAGTGGCGACAAACTGCCGCGTGCGGTCAGGCCAAGCCAAGGCGCTCACCTGGTGGTGGATGCTTCCTTTTGGCCGGGAGCATCGGCCTTGTTGGTGCCGCACACCCAAGACGGCCGCGTTCTTTTTGCAGTGCCTTGGCAGGGCAAAGTATTGCTGGGCACCACAGACACCCCCAAAACGCAGGTGGATTGGGAGCCCAAAGCGCTGGAATCTGAAATTGACCAAATTTTGCAAGAAGCTGGCAAATACTTGGTCAAGCCACCTCAGCGTTCAGATGTCAGCAGTGTTTGGGCAGGGCTTCGGCCTTTGGCGCGCCCAGATCAAACATCCAATGAACAAGGTGCGACCCAAAATGTGAGTCGGGAACACGCCATCAGCGTAGCCTCCAATGGCCTGGTCAGTGTCACAGGTGGGAAGTGGACGACGTACCGCGCCATGGCGGCCGATGTGATGCAATCGATTCGCAAGGCGCAACTCATCTCTTTGACTTCTGAAGACGTGACGCTTGAGACCAAGTTGTGGGGTGCTCAGACTCTGAAGACAGCAGATGTCATGCAAAAGGAATGCGGAAATGGCGGCGCCTCGGTTTCGGTCAGTCCCTACGGCACAGATGCAGACCTTTTGGCAAGCTTGCCTGGCGCAAGCACCGGCTTGGGAGCGTTGCATAGCAGCCAATTAAGTGAAGCCATGGTGCGTTTTGCAGCGCGCTATGAATATGCTCGCACAGTTGAAGATGTCTTGGCCCGTCGAAATCGCTTGTTGTTTTTGGATGCCAGTGCAGCGCTGGCGACGGCGCCCTTGGTGGCAGACATCCTGATCACTGAAACGGGCGTTTCGCCACAATTGGCGGCTTTTGAAGCCTTGGCAAAGTCCTATCAAATGCCCTAAATGCAGTTTTCTTGGGTTTTTGGCCCAAAAAGTGTTGACACCGCCCAAAATTGTTGTAATATCGCGGGCTTCGCTTGTAAAAAAGCGGAGTTATCTACCCAAACAAAAGCGCTGTGAGTGGTTCACGGTGTGGATGACGGGTCCAAGACTGATCTTGGTGCTGTAAATGATCAAAGGCTTTGCAAAAAGCTTTTTTGACCTTCGGTGCACAAGGTGCAAGTTGGGAAATATTGAAATGATTCAGACAGAAACTCGGTTGGATGTTGCCGACAACACCGGCGCTAAGTCCGTCCTTTGCATCAAGGTGCTTGGCGGATCTAAA
>JAIYCG010000023.1 GCA_027488115.1 Comamonadaceae bacterium
AATCCGCGTTCAAATCGAAGAAGCCACTTCTGACTACGACCGTGAAAAACTGCAAGAGCGCGTGGCCAAGTTGGCTGGCGGTGTTGCCGTGATCAAGGTGGGCGCTGCCACCGAAGTCGAAATGAAAGAAAAGAAAGCCCGTGTTGAAGACGCATTGCACGCGACTCGCGCTGCTGTGGAAGAAGGCATTGTGGCTGGCGGTGGCGTTGCCTTGTTGCGCGCTCGTCAAAACGCAGGCGAAATCAAAGGCGACAACGCTGACCAAGACGCTGGTATCAAGCTGGTGTTGAAAGCCATAGAAGCACCTTTGCGCGAGATTGTGTACAACGCAGGTGGCGAGCCATCTGTGGTGGTGAACGCTGTGATGGCCGGCACAGGCAACTACGGCTTCAACGCTGCTAACGACACTTACGGCGACATGATTGAAATGGGCATTTTGGACCCCACCAAAGTCACACGCACTGCTTTGCAAAACGCAGCATCCGTGGCTTCTTTGATGTTGACCACAGAGTGCATGGTTTCAGAAGCACCAAAAGAAGAGTCTGGCGCCGGTGGCATGCCTGACATGGGCGGCATGGGTGGTATGGGCGGCATGGGCATGTAATTGCCCGCAGCCTCAAGGGTCTGCAAAGACCTTTGACTTTGCACAAGAAACCCCGCAAGCAATTGCGGGGTTTTTTTTCGACTGTGCATTCTCACAACAAGTCATCTAAGATGAACTTGTGCATTGCTTCAATGCTTATCAGGTAATCAAACGCCCATGACCGCAAGCTTTCAAATTCAACACAGCGCCATGCTGCTCAAATATTCGGGCATCAGTTTTATTTCGGGCGCAGTCAACCATGGTTTTTTCAGTGGCGAACGCTCGCTATGGACCGCAGCAATCGGCATCGTTCTGTTTGTGGCCGGCGCATGGATGGAGCACCGCAGTCAAAACAGTACGCAAAGTTTGATTGAATCACTTTGGGTGGGCACCTTACTGTCCATTGGTTTGGGCTTCTTCACTGGCGGCCTGCAACACTTTCCAGACTCACCTGCGCGCAGTGCGTGGGTCGTCCCTTTGGGATTTGCCATTTCTATTTTGGCTCTGATGTTCACACTCAAAATGCGCATGCAACGCGCATTGATGGTGTATTCATTGAGCTTGGGGCTTTCGGTTTGCGCCAGCAGTTGGGCGGCTTATCAAGCCTTCGAGCGCAACCCAGAATGGGCCGCTGGTGGTCATGCACATGGCGCAGAAGACGCGCATGACACTCACGAAGCCCCTACGAACACACCGACGACAAGCGCCTTGGTTGTCGATCGCACCGTCCAAGTCGACATGAACGACACGATGCGTTTCACGCCCGATTTGTTGCAAGTTGCGGCGGGTGAAACGCTCAAATTGATGGTGCACAACAGCGGCAAATTGCCGCATGAAATGGTCTTGGGCTCTGAAGCTGCGCTCAAAGCCCACGCCATTGAAATGAAACAATCGGCAGGGCACTCAGGCGTACACGATCACGCTTCTGGCAATGACTTGCTGGCACTGAGCGTCAAGCCAAGCGAAACCAAAGAGTGGGTCATCAAGTTCGACCAAGCGCAGACCTTGCAGATGGCGTGCCTCATTCCAGGCCATTTTGAAGCGGGGATGAAGGGGCAAGTGATTGTGCAGGACAAGCCTACCAACGCACACGATCACAGCAGCCACAAGCACTGAAGAAAGAAGGGCCAGAATTGTCTGGCCCTCTTCAAGTTCAAGCTTCGCGAACCCTTTGCAGCAATTGCGCTGTAGAGGCGTCTAATCCGGTAACATCACCCGACTCAATGCGTGCATGAATGTCTTTGGCCAACACTTTGCCCAACTCCACACCCCATTGGTCAAAGCTATTAATGCCCCACACCGCCCCACTCACAAATACGCGGTGTTCTTGCAGAGCAATCAATGCGCCTAAATTAAATGGCGTTAAGTCATCCAGCAAGATGAAGCTACTGGGTCGGTTGCCTGCAAAGTTTTTATGTCCCCCCGCATCCGACTTGCCTACCATCAAAGCTTGTGCTTGCGCCAGCACATTGGACAATAACAAAGCTTGGTGATCGGGCAACGCATGCGTGGCATTTTTAACCGCCACAAATTCAAGCGGTACCACGTCGGTGCCTTGATGCAGCATTTGGAAAAATGCATGTTGGCCATTGGTACCTGGCTCGCCCCACAACACGGGGGAAGTGCCATAAGGCAATGCTTGCCCCGCTTGATCTACCTGCTTGCCGTTGCTTTCCATTTCAAGCTGCTGCAAGTAGGGCGCAAAGCGTTTCAAGGCGCTGTGATACGGTGCAATACAGCGGCTGGTGTAGTGCAAAAAGTTGCGATACCAAACATCGAGCAGACCTAAACGAATGGGCAAATTCTGCGCAGGATCGGCATGAAGAAAATGCTGGTCCATTGCATGTGCACCCGCTAAAAATTGACGAAACTTGTCTGGCCCAATGGCAATGGCCAGAGGCAGCCCAATGGCCGACCACAAAGAGTATCGGCCGCCCACCCAATCCCAAAAACCAAAACAAGTTTGAATGCCAAATTGGCCAGCAGCTTCGATATTGGTGGTGAGCGCTGCAAAATGACGCGGCACTTCGGTGCCGCCTTGCGATTCAAACCAACGTTTGGCCGACAAGGCATTGGTCATAGTTTCTAAGGTGGTGAATGTTTTAGAAGCTACCAAGAAAAGGGTGTTCTCTGCTTTCAAACCGCTCAACACCGCATCCAATTCATGGCCATCGACGTTGGACACAAAATGAAACCGCTTGCCCTTTAAAGCACAGGACTGCAAAGCCATCACCGCCATTTGTGGGCCTAAATCGGAACCCCCAATGCCGATGTTCACCACGTCGGTGATCTGCGAGTCCAGTCGTATCTTCTCGGCATACGACAGCATGGCATTCAAGGTCTGGTGTACATCCTTCAACGATGACTTGACTGACGCAGGCAGTGCATCCGCAGTAGCGCCTTCAGCAGGATGACGCAACAACCAATGCATGACTGCACGGTTTTCTGTGGTGTTGATGGCCTCACCGTTGAACATGCGATGGCGATGCGTCAGCACACCGGCTTGCTCGGCCAGTGCCAACAATTGCGCTTCAATGCGCGCATCCCAATGGTTCTTTGACAAGTCGACAAATAAGCCTGGCGCTTCTTGGCTGAAATGTGCAGCACGGCCTGAGTCGCGCGCAAATTCAGCGCGCAAATCAAAACCAGAAAATGTTGGAGCCAACTCGCTCAAGCCCTGCCAAGCGGCTGTTAGATCACCACGCATACAAAGCCTCTCTATGCTCTTCAAGCCTTTTGTGCCGCCAACATCAAGCCTTCCAACTTGATGGCATCCACACAGAAAGCACGAATGCCTTCCGCCAATTTTTCGGTGGCCATGGCGTCTTCGTTCAATGCAAAACGGAAACCCGATTCACTGTATTGCACCAATGGCAAGTCCATGCCTTTGGCAGCTTGTGCATCAAGCGATGCTGTTAACGATGTTTCATTGGTTGCCAACAAAGCCAACAAGTCGGGGCTGATGGTCAGCAAATCACATCCGGTCAAAGCCACAATTTGACCCACATTGCGGAAGCTGGCGCCCATCACCTCTGTGGCAATGTCGTTCTTTTTATAGTAGTTGAAAATGGCGCGTACCGACTTCACACCCGGATCATTGGCACCGGCATTGGCAGCTTCATCCCACGCAGCACCCGCTGTTTTTTTGTACCAGTCGTAAATGCGTCCTACGAATGGCGAGATCAATTGAACCTTGGCTTGACCACAAGCCACCGCTTGTGCAAATGAAAACAACAAGGTGAGGTTGGTGCGAATGCCTTCTCGTTCCAACTCGGCAGCGGCTTGAATGCCTTCCCAGGTCGCAGCAATTTTGATCAGCACACGCTGGCGTGAAATACCCTGTGCCTCATACAAACTCATCAATCGACGTGCACGTGCCAGCGTGGCCACAGTGTCAAAGCTCAAACGCGCATCGACTTCCGTAGACACACGGCCCGGAATGGTCTTCAAGATTTCACAACCAAAGCGCACCAACAAATGGTCCATCACAACATCCAGCGGCTGACCTTTGTGAGCGGCCACAGACTCTGAAAGCAAAGGTGCATATTCAGGCTTTTGCACAGCCTTCAAGATCAGAGACGGGTTGGTGGTTGCGTCTTGCGGCTGGAACTGGGCCAGTTGTTTAAAGTCACCGGTGTCTGCAACAACGGTGGTGTGGGCTTTGAGTGCGTCAAGTTGGTTCATGGCAAAAACATTTAATCAAGGCTTGAATTATCGATGAAACAAAGTTACATTACAAACTCATTTTTATGTAACAAATAAACATGTCCTTTGATCTAGTTTTTTTCGGCGGCACTGGCGACCTGGTTTGGCGCAAATTGATGCCCGCCCTGTTTCAAGCCTTCCGCCACGGCACTTTGCCTGCGGGCGGCCGAATCATTGGCGTTGCACGCGACAGCATGTCGGACGAGCAATATCAAACCCTCATTCAATCTCGTTTTGAGCAAGTCGAAGGCTCAAAACGCCCCAACGACGAAGAATTTGCTCGATTCAAAGCCATGCTGCACTACGAGCGCGTGGACTTGTCCAACCCAGACGATTACGCCAAATTGGGTGACCGCTTAGCCCAGCGCGATACCGACCATGTGGTGATGTACTTGGCCACAGCGCCTAGCCTGTTCAAAATCGTGTGCGAACAACTGGCCGTCGCAAAACTGAACACATCCAAAACCCGCATTGTGTTGGAAAAGCCACTGGGTCACGATCTCAAATCCAATCGAGCGATCAACCAAAGCGTGCGCAAGGTTTTTGAAGAACAACAAATTTTCCGAATTGACCATTACTTGGGCAAGCCCTCAGTGCAAAATTTGTTTGCCATGCGCTTTGGCAATGCCTTGTTTGAACCGTTGTGGCGACGCGAGCACATTGCCAACATTCAGATCACAATTGCCGAAGAGTTGGGCGTAGAAAAGCGCGGCGCTTTTTACGAAAACACAGGTGCACTGCGCGACATGGTGCAAAACCATGCACTGCAATTGCTGTGTGCCATTGCCATGGAGCCGCCCATCAACGCACACGCCGATGCCATTCGCGATGAAAAACTCAAAGTCCTGCGAGCCCTTAAACCTTGGACCACAGAAACACTCAACCAACACGTGGTGAGGGGCCAGTACAGCCAGGGCAATGTGAACGGACACACTGTGCCAGCTTACAACGAGGAGACTGGCGTGAACCCCAACAGCACGACAGAAACCTTTGTGGCCTTGAGAACAGAAATTGCCAATTGGCGCTGGGCCGGTGTGCCTTTCTACATTCGCACAGGCAAACGTTTGGCCTCTCGCGAGGGCTACATTGAGATCAATTTTCGCCCAACCCCGCACGCTATTTTTAAAGCGCCCGCAGGCGGCGTGAACAAACTGGTCATTCATTTACAACCCAAAGACGGCTTGGAATTGCACCTCTTTGCTGAAGGCCAAAACAAGCGCATCAAAACGGGCAATCAAATTTCTAACAACTTGAGCTCTGTTCACCTCGACCTTGATTTCGACAAACGTTTTGGCAGTGAGCGCGTAGGCGCCTACGAGCGTTTGCTGTTAGATGTGCTCGATGGCCGTTTGAATTTGTTCGTGCGCAGCGACGAACAAGAAGAAGCATGGCGCTGGGTTGAACCTATTTTGCAACACTGGGCCAGCGACACCCAAGGCCCTCGTCAGTATGCCGCCGGCACTTGGGGGCCCAGTGCTTCTACCGCCATGATTGCGCGTGATGGATTTTGCTGGACGGAGGAAAACTAAGCCATGCTAGACCGCATCAAGGCATCCCTCCCTTCCTTGGCACCCGCTGAGCAGCGCGTTGGCAAGTTGGTGCTGCAAGATCCTCGCGCCTTTGCCAATTTGCCTGTCACCGAATTGGCAGATCGCGCGCATGTGAGCAAACCCACGGTGGTTCGCTTTTGCAGAAGTGTGGGCTATGACGGCTTGTCTGATTTCAAACTGAAGTTGGCTGGCAGTGTGAGCGAAGGCGTTCCCTTCATTCACCGCAGCGTCGATGCCGACGATAAAACCAGTGACGTCATGGTCAAGGTCATTGACAACACGGTGGCGGCTTTTTTGAAATACCGCAACGATGCGTCATCGTTTGCGATTGACCAAGCCGTGCAGGCCTTGGCTGAAACCCACAGTACAGGCAAACGGATTGAGTTTTATGGTGTGGGCAACTCAGGCATCGTGGCGCAAGATGCACAGCACAAATTTTTTCGTTTAGGCATGAACACCATTGCCTACAGCGATGGCCACATGCAAGTGATGAGCGCCTCCATGCTGGGCCCAGGTGATTGCGTGGTCATCATTTCCAATTCTGGCCGCACGCGAGATTTGATGGACGCCTGCGACATTGCGCGCAAACGAGGTGCCACCACCATTTTGATAACAGCCAGTGGCTCGCCCTTGGCCACAGCAGGGCACATTCATTTGACCGCCGACCATCCAGAAAGCTATGACCGCTACAGCCCCATGGTTTCCAGACTCTTGCATTTGTTGATCATTGACATCTTGGCCACCACCGTCGCGCTCCGTATTGGTGAGACCTTGCAGCCGGCTTTGCGCGAAATGAAAAACAATTTACGCAACAAGCGCTACACCTGATTGAGCTTACTCAATGGGTGTTGGGCCTGTGCATTTTGCAAAGAGCAGACCGACAACAGACTTATTGCTTGTAAAACTTGCCATCTTTCACAATCACTTCTATGTGATCGCCTTGGCCCAACAAACAAGAAATATCCACCAATGGGTTGCCGTTAACCAGCAGCAAATCGGCAATGGCACCCTCTTTCACCACGCCCAATTGACCCGACATGTTTAACAATTCAGCAGCGTTCAAGGTGGCTTGCTGCAAGGCTGCGCCATTGCCCAAAATACCGGCACGAATGCGCAATTCCTCAGATTGATGACGGTGTGACTCGCCTAACAAATCAGTGCCCAAAGCCATGGTCACGCCCGCTTTGGCCAAAATTTCCAGGGCCTTCTGACCCTGGCTTCGCACCGTTTCAATTTTGGCCACAGACACTGCAGGCAGTCCCAGGCTAGCCCCTTCATTGGCCAATGCTTCGTAAGTGATGAGGGTGGGCACCACAAAGGCATTTTTTTCAGCCAAGAAAAGAGATGTCGCTTCGTCAATCAAATTGCCATGCTCAATGCTTCGCACACCAAATGCCACAGCTCTGTGAATGGCCTTGGGTGTGTAGGCGTGAGCCATCACATACGTGCCCGCATGCTCGGCTTCTTCCACAATGGCTCTAATTTCAGCTTCTGAATAACCCAGGTAATGAATAGGATCGTTGGGTGAAGCAACACCGCCAGAGGCCATGATCTTGATTTGATTGGCGCCCTTCATGATTTCCTCGCGCACGGCCAGTCGCACATTGTCAACGCCATCGACCACCCTTGCCAAAGCGCCAACCCGGCTGGAACAACCACAGGGCTCAATCACGTCACTTCGAGGTCGGCCATCACCATGGCCTCCCGTTTGTGACAGCGCACGACCCGATGCAAAGATTCGCGGACCGACCACCATGTCAGTGCGAGTGGCTTCGGCCAAGTTCCAGTCACCACCACCGGCATCGCGCACTGTGGTGAAGCCGCGCATGAGCATGCCCTTCATGATGGGCAACGCGCGCAGTGTGGCAAAGACATTGGGCTGGTTGGCTGTGACGTTGAGGTTCAGATGCGCAGCGATCACATGAACGTGGCAGTCGATCAAGCCAGGCATGAGGGTTTTACCCTCGGCTTTCACCACCTTGGTGCCAGATGCAATGAAAACGTCTGGTTGGTGGGGAACCACCGATTTGATCAAACCGTTTTCAACCCACACGTCTTGGCCCGCCTTCAATTGCAAGGACGCGACATCAAGCACATTGGCCGATTGAAACAAGATCGTGTTCATAAGGAAGTTGCCTGTGGCTACAAAAACCACATTAAAACCGATAAATCTGGCCTTGTCGCAGTTGGCAATTACCCTGATGCCGCTTGCGAAACACCACAGCCCTCCCCTAGAATGGGCTTGTCATTTAACTTAGACAGGATTTAGCATGTACCAACGCTTCCTCAAAACCTCACGCCTTCTGACGCTGGCGATTGGCATGGCGGCAGCCCTGCTGGGCGCAAGCAGCGCTCAGGCCGTCGAATTCAAATGGGCCGCTCAAAACGACATTTTGACTTTGGACCCTCATTCACAAAATCATGCCACCACCAACAACATCGTGGGTCACACCTATGAAACCTTGGTGCGCTACGACAAGAACTACAAAATTGAACCCAGCTTGGCCACCAGCTGGTCCAACGTCAACCCCACCACTGTGCGGTTCAACTTGCGCAAGAACGTGAAATTCAACGATGGTTCCAACTTCACCGCTGATGACGTTTTGTTCTCCTTCGATCGCATTCGTCAACCCCAAGGCACCATGCAGATTTATGTGGCCGGCGTGAAAGAAATGAAAAAAGTCGACGACCACACTGTGGACGTGATCTTGGACAAGCCCAACCCCACCATGTTCAACAACTTCACCACCTTCTTCATCATGAGCAAGGTCTGGGCGGTTAAGAACAAGTCTGAAAAAATTCAAGACTACAAGGCCAAAGAAATTACCTTCGCCTCCACCAACACCAACGGTACAGGCCCTTACATCATCAAAGAGTGGGCGCCAGACCAGCGCGTGGTTTTAACAGCCAACAAGGCTTGGTGGGACAAGTTGCAAGGCAACGTGACCGAGATCATTTATACCCCCATCAAATCAGACCCTACACGCATTGCGGCTCTTTTGGCTGGCAACGTCGATGCGGTCACTGACTTGCCCACACAAGACGTCGCACGTTTGCGCAACACACCCACCTTGTCCGTTTTAGATGGCCCCGAAGTACGGACCATTTTCTTTGGCTTTGACTTGGGCAGTGACGAATTGAAGTACGCCCCAAAGGGTAAGAATTTCTTCAAAGACGTTCGCGTTCGCAAAGCTTTGAGCATGGCCATTGACCGCACGGCTATCCAGCGCAGCATCATGCGCGGCTTGTCTGTGCCTGCCAGCCTCATCATTGCGCCTGGCGTGAACGGTTACAACGCTGACATGGACAAAACCGGCCCTGCCGATGTTGAAGGCGCCAAGAAGCTGTTGGCTGAAGCGGGTTACCCCAACGGCCTCGAGTTCACGCTTGATTGCCCCAACAACCGTTACGTGAACGACGAAGAAGTTTGCCAAGCCGTGGTCAACATGTGGGCCAGAATTGGCGTCAAAGCCAAACTGAATGCCATCAACTTTGGCCCCTTCATTGCCAAAGTGCAAAACTTTGACACCAGCGCTTATTTGCTGGGTTGGGGCGTGGCCACCTATGATGCACAGTACTCTTTGCAATCATTGGTCATGACCCGCACACAAGGCGCTGATGGCAGTTTTAACTTCTCAAAAGTGAGCAATGCCAAAGTGGATTCACTGATCGAGTCCATGAAAACAGAACTCGACAAAAACAAGCGCGATGCCATGATCAAGGAAGCCTTGACCATCACGCGCGACGAAGTCCTCTACATCCCATTGCATCACCAGATGCGCCCATGGGCCATGAAGAAAAACGTCACCATGACGCACAACTCCAACGATGCGCCTAAGATTTTTTATGTCACAGTGAACTGATTCACACCTTCACAAAAAAAGACACCCTCGGGTGTCTTTTTTTTGGCCTTCCACTTTTCAAGACCTCAATGCCGGCCCTCTTCAACCGCATGGCAAGCAATCTTGATACCGTTCAAATTCTGCAGAACGGGTCTTTCGGTTCGGCATCTCTCATTGGCCAACGGACAGCGCGGATTGAAACTGCATCCGGGTGGCGGATTCAGTGGATTGGGAACTTCCCCTTGCACAGGGGTTCTAGATCGGCCCGTGTCCTTCATTTTGGGAATGGCATCTAGCAACATGCGGGTGTAAGGGTGCTGCGGATTGCTGAACAAACTGTGTTTGTCGGCCAACTCCACCAACTGCCCCAAATACATCACGCCCACGTTGTCACTCACATGTCGCACCACGGCCAAATTGTGCGAGATGAACAAATAAGTGAGGCCACGCTCGCGCTGCAAATCTTTCATGATGTTGAGCACTTGCGCCTGCACACTGACGTCTAAAGCCGAAGTAGGTTCATCGCACACCAAAAACTCGGGGGCGGTGGCCAATGCACGCGCAATTGAAATTCGTTGCCGCTGACCACCCGAAAATTGGTGGGGATACTTCACCATGTCTAGCGCGGACAAGCCCACTGACTTCAACAACTCTGCAACGCGCTCTTTGAGTTCTTGCTCGTCATGGATCAAACCATGCTCATGCAAAGGCTCCCCCACAATGGCCTCCACTGTCCAACGCGGATTTAAACTGGCGTAGGGGTCTTGAAAAATCATCTGAATGCGTTTGCGCATGGCCTTCGCATTGCTTGATTTGAAAGCGGCATGCGCATCTTCACCGTCAAAGGTCAGGCCACCTCGAGTCGGCTCATACAAGCCCACCAACAATCTCGCAACCGTGCTTTTGCCACAGCCAGATTCACCCACTAAAGCAAGCGTTTTGCCTCGCTCAATTTCAAAACTCACACCATCCACCGCCTTGAGGAGTTGGCGTGGCTTGCGTTCAATGACGCGTGCCAACCAGGGCGCCGAGACATCAAAGGTTTTGGCTAAATCATGCGCCACCACCAAGGGTGTTGAGTTTGGAGATGTATTCAGTTGGCTCATGGTGCCACCTCGGCAGTCGCAACTTTTTGAAGCCAACAGGCCACATGCGTTTGAACACTTTGACCAGATGGCTTGACCTGCGAGAGTTCCGGCCGCTCGTGTCGACATTGATCAAAAACCTTGGGGCACCTTGGATTGAAGGCACAGCCCTTAGGAATGGCATTCAAACGGGGCATGGCACCATCAATTTGATTCAGGCGCTCACGATCGACCTCCATGTCTGGAATGGAAGCCATCAAGCCAGCCGTATAGGGATGCTCTGGATGGTGAATGACTTGGTGCACAGGGCCTACTTCCACAATGCGGCCAGCGTACATGACAGCCACTCGATCACATGTTTCGGCAATCACGCCCATGTCGTGCGTGATGAGCATGACGGCAGCGCCCCGCTTTTTACAAATGTTTTTGAGCAGACTGATAATTTGCGCTTGAATGGAAACATCGAGTGCGGTGGTAGGTTCATCTGCCACGATCAATTGCGGCTCGGCTGCCAAGGCCAAAGCAATGACCACGCGTTGCCGCATGCCGCCTGAGAATTGATGTGGATAGTGGTCAATCCGCTCAGCAGCAGCGGGAATGCCCGTGTCTTGCAGCAAGGCAATCGCACGTTGCCGCGCCTCTTGATCAGACACGGGCAAGTGGGCTTGGATGGTTTCTGTCAGTTGCCGACCCACCGAATAGAGCGGGTTCAAAGAAGTGAGAGGATCTTGAAAAATGGCGCCAATTTTGCGGCCTCGAATGTTGCGCATTTGGTCATTGTTCAAATTGTCAATGCGCTGACCTTGCAACAAAATTTCACCGCCAGCCACTTGGCCTGGTGGCTCTAACAACCCGATGATCGAAGCGCCTGTGAGTGACTTGCCTGCCCCAGACTCTCCAACCACACCCAAGATTTCACCTGGGGCAATTTCAAAGGAAATTTCATCGAGCGCACGCAATGTGCCATGCCGACTTGGAAACTCCACCACCAAATTTTTGACTTGTAAAAGACTCATGGCAACCTCAATGGGGATTTGTTCTTAACGCAAGCGTGGGTTCAAGGCGTCACGCAACCAATCGCCCAACAAGTTCACAGACAAGGCAATGAGCACCAAGGTCACACCTGGGAAGATGGTAATCCACCACTCACCGGAAAATAAAAAGTCATTGCCAATGCGAATGAGCGTGCCTAGAGAAGGCGAAGTGGGTGGCACCCCCACACCTAAAAATGACAAAGTAGCCTCGGTGATGATGGCAGTGGCTACTTGAATGGTGGCCAAGACCATGACCGGCCCCAACACATTGGGCAGCACATGGCGAATCATGATGCGCAATGGCGCCACACCCGTCACACGGGCGGCCTGTACATACTCCTTGTTGCGCTCCACCAAGGTGGTGCCTCGCACCGTGCGTGCATATTGCACCCAGCCGGTTAAGGAAATTGAAATGATGAGGACGCCAAAGGCCAAGGAGTCATCTGCATCAGGAAAAATTGCGCGACCGACACCCGCAATTAAAAGTGCAACCAAGATCGCGGGAAAAGAAAGCATGACATCGCACAAGCGCATGAGAAATGCATCGATCCACCCCCCCCTGAAACCCGCCACCAAACCCAGGGTGACGCCCACTGCCAAAGACACGAAAACAGAGGCAAAACCCACCACCAAAGAAATGCGAGTGCCATACATGAGCGCCGACAAAATGTCGCGGCCTTGGTCATCTGTACCCAGTAAATATTTGCTCGTACCTTCTGCCGTCCAAGCAGGTGGCAAGCGTGCGTCCATCAACTCCAAACTGGCTGCATCGAAGGGGTTGTAGGGTGACACCCATTTTGCAAACACAGCACAAAAGATGAAGATGAACGCAATCAAGGATGCCGCCATGGCGGTTTTGGATTTACTGAAACTGTAACCAACATCACTGTTCAGCCAACGAGAAATGGGATTGGACATGCCTTCTTCAACTTTCTAAATAAGTGGGGCGCTTGTGATGGCTCAGCCGAATCAGATGGAAGCCATTGGCAAGGCTTGCTCGACCAAACTGGCATGCAAAGCAGCACCCAGCGGCAAAATAGCGTCGTTGAAATCGTATCGGCTGTTGTGCAAGGGATGCGGGCCAGGACCATCAACGGAACCTTGTCCTACTCGCAAATAGGCACCTTTCACAGCCTGCAACATGAACGAAAAATCCTCTGCCCCCATGCTGGGTGTCATATTTCGAACCACCTTGTCGCGGCCGACCAAGGCAGTGGCCACGTCGGCTGCGAAATTGGCTTCGGGGACTGTATTGACAGTGGCCGGATAGCCTCGCGTGTAGGTGAGTTGAGCGGTGGCGCCAAAGCCGTGTGCAATGGATTCACACAAATGACGCAATCGGTCTTCAATCGTCTGCTGCACCACTTCGTTGTAGGTGCGAACAGTCCCCACCAAAGTGGCGTCACCGGGTGTGACACTGTTGGCAACAGGGTTGCCAGCTTGCATGGCACAGATACTGACCACGGCTTGATCGAAAGCAGACAGATTTCGCGAGACCACACTTTGCGCAGCCGTAATGATGTGCGCTGCCACCAAAACGGGGTCAACAGATTGATGCGGTCTGGCACCGTGTCCGCCCTTGCCCATGATGTGAATTCGAATGGTGTCTGCTGCGGCTTGCATGGGGCCCGGTGTGACGCCAATGACGCCTATTGGAATATCGGGCGAATTGTGTTGTGCATAAATTTGCTCGCAGGGGAAGCGGTCAAACAAACCGTCTTGCATCATGGCGCGGGCACCTGCATAGCCCTCTTCCCCCGGCTGGAAAATCAACACAGCGGTGCCGTCAAATTGCCGAGTCTCTGCCAAATACCGAGCTGCGCCAATGAGCATGGCAGTATGGCCATCGTGGCCGCAGGCATGCATCAGCCCCGCCTTTTGAGATTTCCAAATGGTGTCGTTGTGCTCAGGCATGGGCAATGCGTCCATGTCAGCGCGCAGCCCAATCATGCGGCCAGGGTTTTGAGCACTGCGACCTTTGCCATGTACCAAGGCCACCACACCTGTTTTGCCAATGCCGGTGTGCACAGCATCTACACCACAAACCTTCAAGGCCTCTGTGACTCGCGACGAGGTGTAAATTTCTTCAAAACCCAACTCAGGGTTGGCATGCAGATCACGCCGAAAAGTGGTGAGTTCGGGATGAAATTTAGCAATGTGAGCAAAGGCACGTCCTTGCGCTAAGGCGCTTTGCAGGGTGGCACCAGATGTGATTGACGTCAATTCAATGCCCTCCTACTTTACCCACTCGCAAACGGGGATCGACTGCAAAGTAAAGCAAGTCCACAACCAAATTGATCACCACAAAAATAAGTGCAATGAGACACAAATAAGCAGCCATGACAGGAATATCGGCAAAGGTCACAGCTTGAATAAACAACAAGCCCATGCCTGGCCACTGAAAAACGGTTTCAGTGATGATGGCAAAAGCAATAAGGCCACCAAGCTGTAGACCTGTGATGGTCATCACCGGCACCAGTGTGTTTTTAAGTGCATGGCCAAAGTGAATGGCGTTGTTAGAAAGGCCTCGTGCTCTAGCAAACTTGATGTAATCGGTGCGCAGCACTTCCAACATTTCTGCCCGCACCAAACGCATGATGAGGGTTAACTGAAACACTGTGAGGGTGAGCGCGGGCAACACGATGTGATGCCACCCTTTGGCTGTGAGCAAGCTTGTACTCCACCATCCAATTTTGACCACATCGCCTCGGCCAAAACTGGGAAACCATCCCAACAAGACAGCGAAAAACAAAATGAGCAAGATGCCAATTAGAAATGTTGGCAATGAAACGCCCAACAAGGACAAAGTCATGAGCAATTGGCTGCCAAATGTGCCGCGTCTTAAGGCCGCATAAACGCCCATTGGAATACCAATGAGCAAAGCCATGCCAGCAGCAATGAGCGCCAGCTCTAATGTGGCTGGAAAACGATCGGCAATGAGCTGGGAGACCTTGGCGCCTTGACGCAAACTGATGCCAAATTCACCTTGCGCAGCATTGACCAAGAAGTGTAAAAACTGCACCACAAAGGGCTTGTCAAGCCCCAAATCTTTGCGCAGTGCTGTAATTTGATCTGCGGTGGCATCTTGCCCCAACATGAACAGCACAGGATCTCCAACGTACTGAAACAAGAGGAACGCGATGAACGCGACCGAGACCATGACCATGATTGCCTGAATGAGGCGTTGAACGACAAAAGCAAACATTCGCTTCCCTGAAAATCAAGCTGTCACTATGCAACAAACAGGCCCGCTTTGAAAGGCGGGGAATCCCCACAATGGGGCGATTTTCGATGTTAACAGACGTAAAAAAGGTCACCGAAAATTCAGTGACCTTTTTGCGCAGAAAGCACTAGGCTTAATTAGAAGCTATGGCGAACACCAAACTCATAACCAGTGCTTGATCCGCCAGCTGTGGTCACGCTGTTGCCACTGCCCACTGTGAATTGCTTGCCGGTACCAGCATTGCTCACTCTGGAATAGTTGGTGAACAAGGCTGTGCGCTTTGACAAGTCATGAACATAACCAATGGCCCATTGTGTCGCGTCGTTGCCAACGCCTGTTGCCTTCAACTTGGTGGTGGCAAATCTAACTTGACCTGAGCTCACGTCATATTGTGTGCCGTACATGTCAGTCTGAGTTTTGGTGGCGCCAATTTTGTTCACATTGGTCAAGTACATGAGCTTGGCGGCGCCCATTTGGTAGTTAATGGCAAAGTTAGTTTGCTCGTAGTCGTTGGCGGCCTTGGCTGCTGTGGTGTACTTGGTGGTGCCTGAAGCATAGGCCATGTTCCAAGGACCATTGCGATAGCCAATGCGGAAGCCCATGTGCTTGCCGTCGTCTGCGTTGTAAAGGTCAGAAGCATTTTCGCCCATGGCATACATGACGTGACCATTGAAACCATTGAGGTTGGACGGCAAGATGTAACCAATGGAGTTAGATGCGCGCACACTGGTACGTGCTGTGGTGCCATTGGCAGCCAATGGGTAGAACAGCTGGCCTGCATTGCCCACACCGTTGGTGCCGAAGGGGTGCATGGAAACGGTCAAGTTGTTGAAGCTGGGCACGTAATCACGGCCCAAACGAATTTCACCCCATGAAGTGCCTGCAACGCTGACAGTGGAACGACGGCCAAAAGTCAAACCCTGTGTCCCTGTGGGTGAGGAAACCTGACCAGAGGACTGGTTGTTGGCATTGGAACCGCTACCCAATCCTGTGTCTGGGGAGTGTGCAGCTTCCAACCAGAAACTAGCGCGCAGACCGCCGCCCAAATCTTCAGTGCCACGGAAACCAATGCGGCTGGACGTGTTGCTGTCTGTGGACAATGAAACCACCTTAGGGCTGCCAGTGGCAGTGGTGCTTAGATAGGCCACATCGAGCACGCCAAACACTTCAACGCTTTGGGCTTGTGCCAAACCAACGGAGGCACAAAGGGCTGTCAATACAAAGGGGACTTTTGAGTTCATAGGAGTGTGAAAAATGAATTGAGACAGCGTCAAACTTCAACGTACAACGCTACTTATAGCGTAACCTGACATCCCCAACCACACCATGCTTGTGTGTATGGATTACAACGCGGGTTTACCCTTGCTTGCAATCAACTGGATGGGGCCGTACCAAGCTTGAGCATGGCTGCGCGTGTTGTCGCTGTCGGTCATGATGCCAATGCCAATCAGCGCCCCAGGGGGCTCGCCAAACGCTTTTTCGTAGTCAGCCCGAATATTGCGTTCGTAGGTGGTCCACTGGTTCAAACGACCGGCTCCTGATTCGACCACAATTTTGCGTATTCGATCGGTTCGCGGGTTTTGAATGACTGAATCGACCGGTCGCTGGTTGCACCACACATACATGAGCGTGGCATAGGGCATCGGTCTGCCCGACAAAGCGTGAGTCAGTTCACTCAGCATGGCATTTTTAGGTGAAAACTGACTTCGATCGCCATCAAAGGCCAACACCAATCTGACTGGAGAATCGTCAAAATCTCTTTGTGCCATGTCGGCACCTTCAATCAATTTTTGAATTTGCCACGAAAAATTCACGGCATTCAGCAGCTCCGGTTCAATGCGCAAATCTTTTCGCAGCATGCTGGCGGACGATGAGGCATTAGCCATCAGCGTCTGCCGACTGCTCAAGCGGACGACTGAATATTGCGTGGCCACTTTGCCCGGAATCTTCACGACATCCCACTTCAATTGATCGGTGGGTTGCCAGTATGTGGTTGCGTCTTGAGGATTTGAAATTGTCGAATCTTGCTGACCGACTTGAGTCACAGGCTGCAAATTGCGACATCCCTGCAGCATCAAAAGCAACATGCCCAAGGCCATGAAAAAGCACCTTTGAAAAGTAAACTGAAACAGCTGGGCTTGCATCATTTAATTTCTTTGGAAGAATTGAGTCACAACATCTTGTGCCACTTGTTGCAACTGTGCGGCCACATTGTCGTCGATTGCACCGTCTGCTCGGTAGGTATTTCCCATGGGTGAGCGACCATACAAAGTGGCGTAGGTTGTGCAGGCAGCCAAATAAGTTCCTAGCAACGAAGGATGTGTGCCATCCTTGTTGTGAAAACGCAGTGCCGGCAGGCGTCGATAGGCCTCCTCAAACGCAAGCCCCACTGGAATGACCAGCGCTTGAATTTCGTTACCCACTTCGACATACATTGATTCTGTAGCCACCATGTTTTGGGGGTTCACCTGCTTGTGCGGGCTGACATAAGCATGCGTCATGTACAAAGCCACTTGGCCACCTCTGGCCTTGATCATCTCTGCATTGGCAGCCGCCGTTTGGCGAAAATTTTCTCGACGCCTTGGTGAAAGAGGCTCGCCGCTTCCCCCCTGCATGACCACCCATTGAAAAGGCTGCGACACGCCAATTTTGCCGGGCTCTGTCAAATGCGCCATGTTGTGATGGTTGAGCGCGGAGCCCCCAATGGTCGACGATTTGAACTGCAATCGAGAACCCAAAGCAGCGTCAGAAGCCTTGACCAAATTCGAGACATGGTTGTGAAGGCTGTTGTTGTAGTAGTAATAGCTGTTGCCCACAAACAGCACACGCTCTGGATTTGAATTGAGTGCGGGTTTGACTTTGAGAGCCTCAGCATGGGATGCCTGTGCGAAAAAAATCAAAAGTCCGAAGACGCCTGCGCGACAAGTTTGCAGCAGAAAAGTCATCAAGGCGTTTTAACGAGTTTTGCAAAATCACGGTCCAATTCTTTGGCCGCATTGTCGATGGCATTTTTCTTGGTTTGCACCCATTGATTTTGTTCTTTGAGTGTTTGTTTGGCCAATGCCAACATCCTCTTCATTTCGGACTCTTGGGGCCCGCCCACGGTTTGACGACTCTGCACAATGGCAATTGGATTCAATGTTTCTTTAAACTCAAGCTCAGACATTGGCAGTTCAGCGGCAACCCCGGGGTAGTCCTTGATGGCGTCCTTGTAAATTCGTTTTGCCTCTGCATAGGGAAAATCGAGTGGCTTGATGTTTTTGGCTTTGGCAACGTCCACGATATCCGAAGCAAAATGATGGCCCAATCGGAATGGCAGTTTGTATTTGCGCATCAGAACATCCGCCAACTCTTGCGAAGCCGTCCAATCGCTGTTGAGTTCCTCCAAGGCTCTTTCTGGGCTAACCACAATGCCGTTCAAAATTTTGTCAAAGCCTTGCAAGGCACGTACAGCGCTTCTGACCATCTCTGAATTGCTCTTGGAGTCTTTGGCATCCACCATGCCTGGTGTAATGTTGTGTGCACGAATGACGGGGCCCATGGCCAAAGTGATGGCCGTTGATGCATCGCGTCGGGTGTCATTCATGAGGCCAGGGTTGCGCTTTTGCGGCATGGCACTTGAAACATACGTATTCCCGCCACCCTCTTGCAACAAAATCCAAGGCCGCGCTTGCGCATACTGAGTCATGATGTCTTCAATGAAATGACCCACATGCAAAGCTATGCCCGTGATCACCGCGCCCACTTCAACAGGATGCTCAGTCGACGAAATTTGGCCTGCGTCATAGGCATTGTCTGCAATGGCGGCAAAGCCCAGATACTGCGCCATGCGTTTGCGATTCAAAGGCCAACTGGTTCCGTTCAACACAGTTGTCCCCATGGCGGAGCGATCGATGCAGGCATAGGCTTCACGAAGACGCTGAGCATCACGTTCAAACCCTGCAGCGTGTCCCAAGAGATAGTGTCCAAAACTGTTGGGCTGAGCTGCAACGCCATTGGTGTAATTGGGCACAATGGTTTTGGTATGCTGCTCCGCCAATTTCACCAAGGTCTCTGAAGTTTGATTCAGCTGATCCGCCAGCGCCAGCAAATCGTCTTTCAAAATGGCCGCACGAAAAGTAGCGTGCATGTCTTGGCTTGATCTGCCCGCGTGGAGCAAGGTCACGTCTTGCCCAGCAGCCCTAATGAGCAAAGGCTCGAAGGAGATCACGGTAGAGGGCCTTCTGGCATTGGTTTGTGCGCCGTCCTCCAACACCTTCGCAATGCCGGCCGCAATTTTGGGCACCATGGCCTTGTCCAACAAGCCTTCTTCGCTGTTGATGATGGTGGAGGCTTTGTTCATTTGGCCTAACCAAAAAAACTCATCTCTGACAACTGACTTTTGTGCCATCGCAACAGATGAAAACAAGCTAAGCACAACAAGAGCGCTCAATGAGATATTTTTTGTGTTATTTTTCATGGCACGGAGTTCCAACATAAAGTCCTAAAAAAGCCCGCCACTTAAGGGTGGCGGGCTTTGAGCCTAAAGCATTGAAAGCGGAAGATCAACCCGGTTTGATCTGAGCTCTTTCAACCACCATTTTCCAACGCGCCTGTTCTTTGGCAATGAACGCTGCATATTCAGCAGGCGATCCACCACCCGGAATGGCACTTTCTGTTTCATTGCGTTTAATGACCTCTGGCGCCTTCATGGTTTTGGCGCATTCTTGCTGCAATTTGTTGATGATTTCAACAGGTGTGCCGTTTCGAACCGTAATGCCGTACCACTGAACGGTTTCAAAGTCTTTGTAACCCAACTCTGCCACTGTGGGTACATCAGGCAACACGGGAATACGTTGCGTGGTACCTACGGCAATGCAACGCAAGGCGCCGCTCTTAATGTGAGGCAGCAATGCAGGTGTGCCCGCCGACATGAATTCAATGCGACCGGCCAACACATCGTTCAGCGCAGGGCCAGTGCCGCGATAAGGAATGTGCGTGATGAACATGCCTGTTGCCACTTTCAAAGCCTCAACTGCCAAGTGGCCCGCGCTGGCGTTGCCAGCTGAAGCGTAATTGAATTGTCCAGGTTTAGATTTGACATAAGCCACAAATGATTTGAAATCTTTGGCAGGCACGTCTTTGTGGATGACAAACAAACTGGGCACTCGCGACAGCAAGGTCACTGAAGTAAAGTCTTTGTTGACGTCATACCCACTGTCTGGATAAATCAGTGGATTGACAGCCATCAGGCCAATGTGGCTCATGACAATGGTGTAGCCATCTGCAGGCGCACGCAGTGCTTCTTGCATGGCAGGCACACCGCCACCGCCGCCTTTGTTGTCAATGACAAATGGCACACCCAATTGTTTGGTGAGTTCTGCGCCAATGGAGCGCGCCACGATGCTAGAAGTTCCGCCAGGCGCAAAGGGCACGATCCATCTGACGGGCTTGTCGGGCCAGCTGCTGGTCTGGCCAAGTGCTGGCAAGCCAGCGGCAGTCAAGCCTGCGGCACCCATCCATTTGAGGTGATCGCGACGGCTCATATCTTCAAATTGCATTTTTGCTCCAATCAAATTTTTCTAGGATGAAATATGCCACAAATGAAACCTGCAATTTTTGAAAAGGATTTGATGGCTGAAAGTAAAAACCCCCGCTGTGTTGCCACAGCGGGGGTTCTATTTTTCTAAATCAACTGACTTGCGTCAGCGTCAAATTAGAAAGAGTGCTTAACGCCGAACTCGTAACCTGTAGAAGAAGCGTTAACTGCAGTAGAAGAACCGTTCAGAGAAACGTTAGCGCCACCGGAGTTAGAAACGCGACCATAAGTAGCGTACAAGTCTGTGCGCTTGCTCATTGGGTTCACGAAACCAACAGCCGTAAGCGAAGACTTTTTACCAGCTTGCTCTGTTTGTGACTGAGAAATGCGGAATGTACCGCCAGCCATTGGCACGAGAGCACCGATTACACTGCCTTTGATGTTAGCAGCTGCAGTGATTTTGGTCGTGTTGGACTGAGCCATCAACTTAGCAACGCCGAGGTCATAGGAACCAGCGATGTTGGATGTGTCGTTGGACACGCCAGCGGCTGTTGTTGTTTTGCTACCAGCATAAGCCAAAGCCAATGCGCCTTGGTCAAAAGTGATGCGGTAAGCATTGCCGTTACCGATTTTGGCTGCTGTTGAAGCGTTTTCGCCCATGTAAGTCTGAACCCACAATTTCAAGCCGCTCATGGAAGGTGACAAGTAACCAATGCTGTTGGAAGCGCGAACGCCAGTCAAGCCACCTTTGCCGAAAGCGATGTTGGTGCCAACACCGTTTGTACCAAACGGATCAAACGCTGTTTCAGACCAGAACTGGGGCGTGTAGTCACGACCCAAACGCACTTCACCCATTGAACCTTCCAGGCTCACTGTTGAACGGCGGTTGAATGTCAAACCTTGTGTGCCAACGTTGGCAGCAGTTTGAGCTTGGTTCAAAGCGCTAGAAGCAGAACCTGTACCGTCGTCGTTGTTCACGCCAGCTTCCAACCAGAAGGAGGCTTTCATGCCGCCGCCGAGGTCTTCAACACCGCGGAAACCCAAACGGCTAGAGTTGTAGCCAGAGTTACGCAACTGAGTTTTGTCAGAGATAGAGCCATTGCCAACAGCGTATGCAGCGTCAACAACGCCGAACAATGTGACAGAAGATTGGGCCATCACGGCGCCAGAAGCGGCCAAAACAGCCAAAGCGACTAGGGATTTTTTCATTTGAGAAGTTCTCCAAGGTTTAACAAGGGCCCCAGTTCTAGTGTCTGCAGAAGCGCAAACCACTGAAACCCTGAGCCAACCTCCGTTAGGGAAGTTATGGCTATTGCACCAGAGGTCAGACCAGTCTGCAAAGAAAATCCTGAGAAAGCAGGGGTTTATGTTGCTTGGGTACAACAAGCGGGCTAAACTTCTTCCTATGAATGCCGATGCTTTGATCCTGGCCGCCGACAGCGCCCTTCGCACCCTTTTTGCCACACCCCGCGCAGCAAGGGCAACGCCCAAGCCATTTGTGGCCATTGCCACTGGCGATGCCAGCACGGGGCCCACACTGGAAGTGCCTGCGGCATTGCCGGAACTCAGCGAAGCCGATCAGTCTTTGGCAGCCGCTCTGATGCGCGTCAATCATGTGGGAGAGGTATGCGCCCAGGCCTTGTACACAGGCCAGGCCTTGGCCTCCAAAGACCCGGTACTCAAGCGCAAGCTAGAAGCAGCCTGCCGCGAAGAAACCGATCATTTGGCATGGACTTCAGAACGACTCGAGCAGTTGAACGGCCGCCCCTCCTTGCTCAACCCCCTTTGGTATGCAGGTGCCTTTGCCATTGGCTATGGTGCCGGCAAACTAGGCGGAGACAGAGTCAGCTTGGGGTTTGTGGTCGAAACAGAAAACCAAGTCGAAGCGCACCTTGCAGAACACATGTCCAAGCTGCCTGCCAATGACTTGGCCTCTAAAGCCATCGTGGCTCAAATGAAGGCCGACGAAGCAGCTCATGCACGCATGGCCCAGAAGTCAGGGGCTGTTGAATTGCCCGAACCGGTTAAACGCATGATGGGCGCTGCGGCCAAAGTGATGACCACTGTGGCGCATCGCATTTAAACCACTTTATTCACGTCTCGCCCCCTTAAGCAATTTAAGTAACTTAAGTAACTTAGGCCTCCAGCATTTCAAAGCTGGTGGTAATTTCGGCTGTCTTGGCCAACATGATGCTGGCCGAACAGTATTTTTCATGGCTCATGGCCACCGCGCGCTCAATGGCGGCGGCTGGGATGCCCTTGCCCTTGACAGTGAAGTGCATGTGAATTTTGGTGAACACCTTGGGGTCGGAATCAGCACGCTCGGAGGTGAGCTTCACAGAGCAGCCCTGCACATCATGGCGGCCGCGTTTCAAAATCAACACCACATCGTAGGCAGTGCACCCCCCCGTCCCTGCCAACACAGTTTCCATAGGGCGCGGAGCCAAGTTTTGGCCACCGTTTTCAGGTTTGGCGACGTCGGGCGCGCCATCCATCATCAACACATGACCGCTGCCCGTTTCGGCCACAAAACCCATGCCTGAGCGCGCGCCTGAAGCGCCGGTCCAGCTAACTGTGCATTCCATTTTGGTGAATTCTTTCTTCAAATATTTAACATTAACTTGACGCACATCGTAAAGCTTTTGAAAAGGTGTTGCACCGCAGCATTTTTTATGTAAAATTTCGAACAGTCGTGCTTTTTTATCACAATGAGTGCGAACCCTTTGTCTCCTCCACCCTCTGAAAAGGTGGATTTGCCCCGAGTTGAAAAACTCGGGGCATTTTTTTCGCCCGCTATCATTCGGGTATGACTGCGAAAAACCTCAAACCCTCCGACTACCTGAAAAAAATTCTGAACGCACGCGTCTATGACGTTGCCACGGAATCGGCTTTGGAGCCTGCCCAAAACTTGAGCAAACGACTGCACAACACCGTGTTGCTCAAGCGCGAAGACCAACAGGCCGTGCACAGCTTCAAACTGCGCGGTGCTTACAACAAAATGGCGCACCTCACGCCTGCACAACTCAAGAAGGGCGTCATTTGCGCTTCTGCAGGCAACCACGCGCAAGGTGTGGCCTTAGGCGCCAGCAAGCTGAGCTGCCGCGCCGTCATTGTGATGCCCACCACCACACCCCAAGTCAAAATTGAAGCTGTCAAAGCCTTGGGCGGTGAGGTGGTCTTGGTGGGAGACAGTTACTCAGACGCCTTCAAGCACGCCACGATGCTTGAGAAGAAAATGGGCTTGACCTTCGTGCATCCCTTTGACGACCCAGAAGTCATCGCTGGACAAGGCACCATTGCCATGGAAATGTTGCGGCAACACCAAGGCCGTTTAGATGCAGTGTTTGTGGCCATTGGCGGTGGCGGCCTTATTTCTGGCGTGGCCAATTACATCAAAGCGGTGCGCCCCGACATCAAAGTCATCGGTGTGCAGATGAACGACTCTGACGCCATGATTCAATCCGTGAGTGCCAAAAAACGCGTCACTTTGAACGATGTGGGTTTGTTTTCAGACGGCACGGCAGTTAAGTTGGTGGGCGAAGAAACTTTCCGAGTGACGCGCGGCTTGGTAGATGACTACATGACCGTCGACACCGATGCCGTGTGTGCAGCCATCAAAGATGTGTTTGTAGACACGCGCTCCATTGTGGAACCCGCGGGTGCATTGGCAGTGGCTGCCATCAAGCAATATGTGGCCAAACACAAAACCAAAGGCGAAACCTATGCTGCCATTTTGTGTGGTGCCAACATGAACTTTGACCGCCTGCGCTTCGTGGCAGAGCGCGCTGAGGTCGGTGAAGAACGCGAAGCCATTTTTGCCGTCACCATTCCGGAAGAGCGTGGCAGCTTCAAACGTTTTTGTGAGTTGATTGGCGACTTGCCAGGCGGCCCCCGCAACGTCACAGAATTTAACTACCGCATCAGCGATGCAGCCAAGGCGCATGTGTTTGTCGGCCTCACCACGCAAGGGGCTGGTGAGAGCACCAAGATTTCCAACAACTTCAAAAAGCACGGTTTTGAAAACTTGGATTTAACCCACGACGATTTGGCCAAAGAGCACATCCGGCACATGGTGGGTGGTCACACCACTTTGGCACAAAATGAGCGCCTGATGCGATTTGTCTTTCCAGAGCGCCCAGGTGCTTTGCTGAAATTTTTGAACCTCATGCGCCCCGGTTGGAACATCAGCCTGTTTCATTACCGAAACCAAGGGGCCGATTACGGCCGCATTTTGGTCGGCCTGCAAGTGCCAGAGAAAGACGACAAGGCTTTCAATAAATTCTTGAGCACCCTAGGCTACCCTTGGGTTGAAGAAACAATGAATCCGGTTTACCGAATGTTCTTGCAGCAGTCTGCTTAAATTCAGCAAAAAACAGCTTCAAACCCCGCGTGGCTTAGTTTTCCGGCTTAGGCAGTTCCAAAGTGACCGTGGGGGTGTCTTGCTGACTAGGCGCCAAGCGAGCCAGCCTGTGCCCCACAGAATGCAACACCCAACCCGGCGCCACAGTTTGTCCAGGCAAAAAGGCCTTGGGCGGCTGGCCATCAACCGCCAACAAAGCACTGCCACGACCAGAAGCACCTGCCACCACCCCCAACAAGGTCCACTGGTGGTCGGATGAGGCCGCCATGTTGGCGCCAGACTGACCTTCCATGGCTTTGGGGGCGCCTAAAGCGGTAGCAACATGGTTGCTTTGAATGGCGTTTTGACCCGTTTGGGGTACAACAGCCTGAATGGCGTTGGGCACTGCTGAAGGGGCCACAGCAATGCTTTGAATTTGAAAAAACCAAGAGAAGACTGAATAGGCGGCCACAGCACTTAGCGCTAAGGCGCACAACGCGGGCCAAAATGATTTGGAATTGCTTTGAATGACTTGCAACATGAGGAGATTATGATGGAGAAGTGTGAAAAAAAGCAGGGAGCCTTTTTGCAATGAAATTCGAAACCGCCCATTCAGCCTCCGATGTACAAACTTTGAACGCCACAAGGCCGCTTCAACAAAGCCAAACCCAAAAACAGCGCGGCTTCACTTTGATCGAACTCATGGTGGTTTTGGCCATCATTGGCATCTTGGCCGCCTTGGTAGTGCCCAGTGTTTTAGGCCGTGCCGACGATGCTCGCGTCACAGCGGCAAGAACTGACGTGGGCAATTTGGTCCAAGCCCTGAAACTTTACAAGCTCGACAATCAGCGCTTTCCCACGGCCGAGCAAGGCTTGCAAGCTTTGGTGACCAAACCTTCAGCTGAGCCCGTCCCCACCAATTGGAAAAGCTACCTTGACAAATTACCGGCCGACCCATGGGGCAGGCCTTATCAGTACCTCAATCCTGGCCTGAAAGGCGAGATCGACGTCATGTCGTGGGGCGCTGATGGTCAATCGGGCGGCGAAGGCGTGAATGCCGACATCGGTAGCTGGCAATAAATTCCGATGCGAGCATCACATGGCTTCACCCTCATTGAATTGCTGGTGGTCATAGCGCTGATTGCCATTGGCACAGCCGCAGTCAGTTTCAGTTTGCGTGACTCTGCGCAAACCGTTTTGGAGCGAGATGCAGAACGTTTGGCAGCTTTGTTTGAGTCGGCAAGGGCCAGGTCTAGGGCCAGCGGCTTGCCCGTCAAATGGCACCCTCAGCCGCTCAACAACAGCGGCAGCCCAAGCGCTTTTGTGTTTGAAGGTTTGCCACCTCAAACACTTTCAGAACAATGGCTGTCACCGCAAATTCAAGTGGCCTCCAACACTGTGGTGGTCTTAGGTCCTGACCCCATCATTGGGCCTCAAAGCGTTGCACTGCGCTTGAAAGATTTTCAGCTTTGGGTCAGCACCGATGGACTCAAACCTTTTTCAGTGAAGCGAGCGGCGCCGTGAAACTCACACCTGCACCCTGGCGTTTCAATCTTCAAGCCAGCCAAGGTTTTACCCTGATTGAAGTGCTGGTGGCATTGGGCATTGTGGCCATTGCACTCATGGCGGGCATGCGTTCGACAGACGCATTGAGCAGAAATGCTTCCCGCCAATCCACGCAGTGGTTGGCACAGATTTGTGCTGAAAACGAATTCAGCCGATTGCGTTTGTCTAGGCAAGTGCCGCCTGTAGGAGAAAGCAGTACCAACTGCCTCCAAGCGGGCTTAGATTTACAAGTGAATTTGTCAGTGCAAGTCACACCCAACCCCAATTTCAGAAGGGTGGACGCACGGGTTGTTCAACGCAATGGCTCAGACAACACGCCGCTGCTTCAGCTCTCAACGGTCATGGGGCGGTATTGATGTCAAGCCCTGATCTGACATTTAAACTGTCAAAACGCAACCGACACAAGCGCAAAGCCGTTGCAGGTTTTACCTTGATTGAAGTGCTGGTGGCCAGCGCGATCTTGGCACTCATGGCCCTCATTTCTTGGCGTGGTTTGGATGGCATGTCCAAAGCGCAAGTGGCCTTGCAAACACGCAGCGATGCCAACCAAACATGGCAAGTCGGTTTGGCGCAGTGGCGTACCGATCTGGACAACATGGTGACCTTGCAAAACACGCCAGCACTCGATTGGGATGGCCGCGTGCTGCGCATCACACGGCAGCATTCACAAGACCCTCAAGCGGGCATGCAAGTGATCGCTTGGACACTTGGCAATGGGCATTGGACGCGCTGGCAATCAGCCCCGCTCACTCAACGCGATGCTTGGGTACAAGCTTGGACACAAGCGCAGGTATGGGGCGAATCGGCAGGCAACCCCATGCCTAACAATGCGCATGAAGTCTTGGTTCAGCCCATTCGCAGTTGGCAAATTTACTACCACCGAGACGGTGCTTGGAGCAACCCCCTCTCGAGCGCTGCCAACTCTGCAAACGCCAACAATTTAAGCAATTCAGCCTCCTTGCCGGAGGGCATTCGCTTGGTCCTTGAATTGGCCGATAACGTCCAAGTTCAAGGCAAATTGACCTTGGACTGGGTCCGCCCCACTTTCACGGTGGCCAAACAATGAGTTGCCAGCACATCAGTTCTCGCAATCAGGCTGAACGCGGAGCCGCTTTGATCAGCGCCATGTTGGTGGTCACCTTGGTGGCGACCCTAGCCAGTGTGGCACTTTGGCAGCAATGGCGACATGTCGAAGTAGAGAGCGCAGAGCGGCACAGGGTGCAGTCATCCTGGCTCTTGAATGGCGCCTTAGATTGGTCACGTCTTATCTTGAGAGAAGACGCTATGGCCAATGTGCCAGGCTCTTCTGGCAATGTGGGCAATGCAGGCAGCAGTGCAGACCATTTGGCCGAGCCTTGGGCATTGCCTCTGAAGGAGGCCAAACTTTCGACATTTCTGGCACAAGATCAGCAACTGCGAGAGGGCGACCCTGAGGTCTTTTTGTCGGGTCAAATCACCGATGCCCAGAGCCGCATCAATTTAACAAATTGGTTTGAGGCAAGCGACGGCAAAGTCAGCGCCAAAATGAACGAACCCATGCAACTGGCCCTCATCAGACTCTTCAACGTTTTGGATTTGCCTAGATCAGAACTTGAAAACTTGGCCCAAGGGTGGCGCGCTGCAAGCCAGTCAGCTCGCCTTGCAAAATCTGATAGCGGACTAAGGACTCAAGAGCTTGCAAGTGGCGCAGCCCTGTTGCCTCAAAAAGTTTCCCAATTGCAATGGGTTGGGCTTAGCCCTGACACCGTCCAGCGTTTAAGCCCCTTTGTGACCATCTTGCCAGAGGTCACACCTGTGAACCTGAATACGGCCAGCGCCGAAGTTGTTTACGCCGTCGTACCCGGCTTGGATCTGGCCGCAGCGCAACAGTTTGTTCAACAACGCACGCGCGCTCACTTCAGTAACCTGCCCGACGCGGGCAAGGCCTTAGGCGGCAAAACGCTGGAAGCTCGATGGCATTCGGTGGGCACCCGGTTTTTTGAAGTTTGGGGGCGCTTGCGCATGGAAGACCGTACCCAAGAGGAAACCGCACTGATTTTGAGAGACGCTGGCAATGTGACATTTGTGTGGCGGCAAAAAATTGCTGGAATACTCCCCCCACCCAACCGTGAGTCGCTTCTACAATCAAGCCAGCCATGAGCACTCAAATTTTCACTTTACCGTTGCACTCTGAAATCGGCGCAACCTACCTTCAAACAGTCTTACCCACTGCAACGGCTGGCGCGCGCGACAAAGAAATTTGGGCCCTTGTACCAGCAGCGGCGATTTCTTGGCACCGCATCAACTTGCCGGCAGGTCTGCAACGACAAGCCAGTCGTCTAGGCGTTGCACTGCAAAGTTTGATGGAAGAGCCTTTGCTAGATGAGCCCGATGCCATGCATTTGTCAATGCAAGCTGAGTGGCAACCCAACTCACCTG
This sequence comes from Comamonadaceae bacterium, assembly GCA_027488115.1. Lineage (GTDB taxonomy): Bacteria > Pseudomonadota > Gammaproteobacteria > Burkholderiales > Burkholderiaceae_C > Limnohabitans_A. The sequence continues at coordinate 28,864 of JAIYCG010000023.1, forward strand.
GCTGGGTCGCAGCTTGCAACAAGGCTTGGCTCAAGCATCACTTATCGCAACTGCAAGGCATGGGCCATGTGGTGCATCGCATCGTTCCAGAGTGGGCACCCAGCTGCACTGCGGGTGAAGTTTCGGCTTGGGTCAGCGGCACACCTGAAGACGCTTGGATTTGGGTCAATGATTCTCAAAGCGCATGGCGACTGCCACTTCAAGCTGGTTTGAAATATTGGATCGAGCAACTTCAGGCTCTGCCCAATGCTCAGAACATTCCCAGCAATCTTGTGATTCAAGCCGATCCAGCGGTGGCCGATCTTGCGCAAAATGCTTTGCGTCATTTGCAGTCACAAATTCAAGGGGCTGCATCGGAGCTTATAAGCTCATGGCACGTCGAAGTGGTCTCTGCCTTGCAACGCTATGCACAAGCTGGCGCGGCCAATTGGGATTTGGCACAATTTGAATTTGCAGCGCATGGTTCTGCACGCTGGCTTCAAAAAGCCAATCGACTTTGGCAGAGCTTTGCCAAGGGGCCAGCATGGCAAGCTGTGCGTTGGAGTTTGGCTGCGCTGGTGTTAGCCCAATGTGTGGGCTTGAATGTCGCGGCATGGCAACTCAATGCCCAAGTGAAGTTGCAAAGAGATTTACAAAAATCCATCCTCACTCAAAGCTTTCCCAATGTCACAGTGGTTGACGCGCCTCTGCAAATGGCCAAGGAACTCGATCGCTTACAACGCAACTCTGGTGCGGTTTCGCCACGCGATTTAGAGTGGATCTTACAAGCCGTAGGCGCAGCCCTACCGGCGGGTCAAAGCATTTCCAACCTTGACTACCAAGTGCAAGGCAATGGTGAGACAAGGCTACAAGGTTTACAAATGTCCGAAGCCCAAAGCAGCGACTTTGTCAAAGCCCTTCGCAACCAAGGCCTGGATGCCCAAGTCAATGGGGCGCAATGGCGCATTGTGAGCCTCAAGACAGGAATGTGAGCATGAAGTTTTTTAACAGCTTTCAAGCACTTCCTGAGAAAGACCGTCAGCGACTGTTGGGCTTGGGCGCCCTGTTTTTAGCACTCATGCTTTGGACTTGGAACTTGGCACCTGCTTTGAAAACTTTGCGCGAGGTCCCTGTTCAATTGGCGCAACTTGATGCGCAGACCCAACAATTGAAAGCCATGCAGGCTCAAGTTCAAACATTGCAAAAGTCGCCCCGAATCAAAACCAATGAAGCAAGCACACTGTTGCAGCAAGCTGCTACTGAACGATTGGGCGCCGGTGCTCGGCTTAACATGGAAGGCTCGCGGGCCACGCTCACACTCAGTGGTGTGTCTGCCGATTCTCTGGCACAGTTTTTGGCACTGGCCCGAACTCAGTCACAAGCGATGCCCATTGAGGCGCATCTTCAGAAATACCCTGGATCGGGCGCAGCCACCAAAGACAATCACAAAGAACTGTGGCGCGGCGCTCTCATTTTGAGTTTGCCAGGCGGATAAGAATGTCTACCAAGCGATCAGCCTTCATGTTGAATTCTGGCCTTGCGTCGAAAGGCAAAGTGCGCCCGAAAGTCACACAAAAAGGATGGTCTTGGGTCATGGTCGGCTCGGTCCTCGGCGCGTTGACAGCCTTGATCATTCACTTGCCTGCGCAATGGCTTGCGCAAGCTTTGCTCAAGGCCACACAAGGCCAAGTGCAACTTCAAGAAGTGCAAGGTTCTGTTTGGCAGGGCTCGGGCAAATTGATCTTAACTGGGGGCGAAGGCAGTCGTGACGCTTTGGCTTTGCCAGGACGCATTCAGTGGCAAACCAGCATGTCGTTCGATGCTTCAAATCGGCCGCAATTCAATTTCAATTTGAACGCAGTTTGTTGCATGGCAAAAGCTGCGCGTCTGTCTTTGCAAGCCACTGAGCGCATGCAAGCGTGGCAATTACATGTAGACGATCACCTGTCTCAATGGCCTGCGCATTTGTTGAGTGGCTTGGGCGCCCCTTGGAACACCCTTCAACCCGAGGGCATCCTCAGACTGGAAACCAAGCAATTGCGGGTCAACTTCCAAGCGCAGCCCAGTTGGCTTCAAGGCGACATCACACTCACTGCAGAAAACATGTCATCGACATTGAGCACCCTCAAACCGATGGGCACGTACCAAATTAATTTGGGTGGCGCTTCGGCCACCAGCCCGTTTCCCTCTTTGTCATTGACCACGCAATCCGGCAGTTTGCTATTGAGCGGCCAAGGCCAATGGCAGGGATCTCGCCTTCAATTTCGGGGCGAAGCCTCTGCCGTGCCTGAACACGCAGCAGCTTTGTCAAATTTGCTGAACATCATCGGACGGCGCCAAGGGGCGCGCAGCTTGCTTTCATTAGGTTGAACACCATGGCTTCACATACGCATACACTCCATACTCTCAAGCTCCTCAGGCTGCGCTGGGCTGTCTGCTTGGGGCTGGCTTTGCCTTTCGTGTTGGGGGCTGTTCATGCCACAGCACAAGTCCCACAAACACCTAAAAAAGCCAGCGCTAACGCTGGCAACTTACCCGCCAAAAAGTCTCCAGAGCCCGTCACATTGAACTTCATCAATGCCGAGATTGATGCTGTGGCCAAAACCTTGGCCACCTTGTCTGGCCACAATGTGGTGGTCGACCCCCGCGTGAAGGGCACCATCACGCTGACCAGCAATGTGCCAGTCGCGCCATCCCAAGCGCTCAGGTTGTTTGCCGCTCAATTGCGCACACAAAGTTTTGCTTTGGTCGAGTCGGCTGGGTTGTATTTGGTGGTTCCCGAAGCAGACGCCAAGTTGCAAAGCGGCGGCGTGTCTGCTGGCGCCGTGCCGGCCTCGAACGGTCAAATCGTTACCCAAATATTTCAACTTAACCACGAGAGCGCCAACAATTTGGTGCCGATTCTCAGGCCTCTGATCAGTCCCAACAACACGGTCAATGTGAACCCTGGCACCAATGCTTTGGTGATTACGGATTATGCAGACAACCTGCAACGTCTGGCACGCATCATTGCAGCCTTGGATGTCGCCAATGCCACTGGCGTGGAGGTCGTCCCTCTGAAAAATGCTTTGGCCACTGATCTGGTGCCCATCTTGCAACGCTTGCTTGACTCGGGTGCCGCCAGCGGGGCCGCACCCGCTGCAGGTCAAACTGAAGCCAGCTTTAAAACCACTGTGATGGCCGAGGCGCGAAGCAACTCACTGATCTTGCGCACCGCCAACACCGCCCGCATGACGCTGGCCAGATCCTTGGTGTCACAACTTGACCAACCGGCAGACAATGGGCCGAATGCCGCCAGCGGCAACATCCATGTGGTCTATTTGAAAAATGCCGATTCAACCAAATTGGCTGCTACTTTGCGTGCAGCCATCTCCGCACAAGGCAACGCTGCCGGTGGCGCCAACACCGCCATGGCCTCAGGCATGACGGCTGCCGCCAACAACACCCCAAGTGGTACAGGCGCCAACGCTAGCTTCAACAGCACTGGGAGCCAACCCTCAACAGGCGGTCAAATTCAAGCCGATCCGTCAACCAACTCGCTCATCATCACAGCACCCGAGCCTCAGTACCGACAATTGCGCGCGGTCATTGACAAGCTTGACGCGCGCCGTGCGCAAGTTTTTGTAGAAAGTTTGATCGCCGAAGTCAGTGCAGAAAAAGCCGCCGAGTTTGGCGTTCAGTGGCAAGGGCCTTTGGGCGGCAAAGGCGACACCAACATCGGCCTCTTGGGTACCAACTTCAGGGTCGGTGGCGCCAACCTGATCTCGCTGGCAACTCAAGGCGCCAGTGGCACTGTGGCGCCTTCCTCAGGGCTCAATATCGGCGTCGCGCACAACAACAACGGCACCTACGTGCTTGGCTTTTTGGCGCGGTTTTTACAAACCACTGGCGATGGCAATGTGCTTTCAACACCCAATCTCTTAACGCTAGACAATGAAGAAGCCAAGATTGTGATCGGCCAAAACGTGCCGTTTGTCACCGGCCAGTACACCAACAACAACACCAATGCTGGCTCGGTCAATCCGTTTCAAACCATTGAGCGAAAAGATGTGGGCCTGACCTTGAGGGTCAAGCCGCAAATCAGCGAAAACGGCACCGTCAAATTGCAAATTTACCAAGAGGTCAGTCGTCTTGATCCTGCCTCCATCAACTCTGCCACAGGCCTCATTACCAACAAGCGGTCCATCGAGTCGAGCGTTTTAGTAGAAGACGGCGGCATTGTGGTGTTGGGTGGTTTGCTTCAAGACGACTTTGGCAACAGCCAAGAACGAGTGCCAGGTTTGGGCGATGTGCCTTTGTTTGGCAACTTGTTTCGCGCCGATTCTCGCAGCCGCAAAAAAACCAACCTGATGGTTTTCCTGCGGCCCGTTGTTGTGCGTGATGGCGCATCTACTGAGAACCTGTCTTTGAGTCGGTATGAGCAAATGCGCAGCGTTCAAATGGAAGTTCAGCCCGCCGCGACCCCTGGCATTCCAGCCATTGGTTCACCCGTCCTGCCTGAAAACACCCGCAAACCTTAATGGCACACCGCTACCCGCTCCCTTATGCCTTTGCGCGCAGTCACCAACTTTTGTTGGAAGATGATGGCACGCGCTTGACACTTTGGCTTTGCCCCGACAGCGCTCCCAATGCCATGTCAGAGGTCATGCGCAAATGGGGCCATGCAGCGTTGTCGTTGGACATTGCAAGAGAAAACACTTTAGATCTCAGGCAGCGTGTTAGTCAGGCCTACACAGCGCAATACGGCCCTGGTGAATCAAGTGCTGCAGCCGTTGTCAGTGAGGTCGAGTCAGCGGCCGATTTGTCACGCATGATGCAAGAACTGCCTGCGGTGGAAGACTTGTTAGAAACCAGCGACGATGCGCCGATTATTCGCATGCTGAACGCTCTGCTCACACAGGCGGCTCGCGACGGGGCCAGTGACATTCACATTGAGCCTTATGAGCGCCACTCCAGCGTGCGCTTTCGTGTCGATGGCAACTTGCGTGAAGTGGTTCAACCCAATCGGGCTTTGCACGCGGCCCTCATTTCTCGGCTGAAAATCATGGCCGAACTCGACATTGCAGAAAAGCGCTTGCCGCAAGATGGGCGCATCAGTTTGCGTTTGGGTTCACGCGCAGTAGACGTTCGTGTGTCTACATTGCCCAGTGCACATGGCGAACGCGCTGTTCTGCGTTTGCTTGACAAGTCAGAAACCAGACTCAGCTTAGAGTCTGTGGGCATGCAAGGCCCTACCCTGCAACGCTTTCAGCAATTGGTCACCCAGCCACATGGTTTGATTTTGGTCACTGGCCCTACCGGCTCGGGCAAAACCACCACACTTTATGCAGCACTGCAGAGCTTGGACGCTGCGGGCAGCAACATCATGACAGTGGAAGACCCCATCGAGTACGAATTGGCTGGTGTAGGACAAACGCAAGTCAATTCAAAGATTGATTTGACCTTCGCCAAGGCATTGCGTGCCATTTTGCGACAAGACCCCGACGTCATCATGATTGGTGAAATTCGAGATTTTGAAACCGCTCAAATTGCCATACAAGCTTCCATGACGGGCCACCTCGTGTTGGCCACTCTCCATACCAATGATGCTGTCAGTGCTGTGACTCGGCTCACAGACATGGGCATTGAGCCATTCTTGTTAAGCTCCTCCCTATTGGGCGTTTTGGCGCAACGCCTGGTTCGAAAAGTTTGTACAGCATGCCAAGGTCGCGGCTGTTTACAGTGCGGACAAACTGGGTATGCAGGTCGAACAGGTATCTTTGAGCTGATGGTCACCGACGATGCGCTGCGCGCCCAAATTCATTCAAAGCAATCTGAAGCACTTCTTCGTGAGGGTGCACTGGCAGGTGGCATGGTATTGATGCGAGAAGATGGTGAACGACTGGTTCAGCTGGGCATGACGCGCGCAGAAGAGTTGCTTCGCGTGACGCGAGATTGACAACACCATGCAGACTCTGCGAAAGAACATCTCATCGCAACTTTGCTTGATGAGCTTGCTTTGCGCTTTGGGTGCGTTGCATGGCTCATGCTTTGCTCAAGCAACAAGCGCTGAACCCCTCGCCGAAGAAACACCTGCCAGATGGAATTACACCTTAGGCCTAAGGGTGCGCGCCGACGACATCAACCAAGACACTCAAAGTGTGAAGCTGAGACCGGTCATCGGAATCCGTTATGGGCGCTGGCGAGTTGGCATTGGCGATGGCCAAGAATGGCTTCGATTCAACAGCTTTCGCAAAGAACCCAGCCTGAGTTACCAGTGGGTTGAAAATCGCGATGTCAGCCTGGGAGTTTCCTTGCGAATTCACAACCTGACAACAGGCGAAGCCTTTGATGTGTTCGAACCAGGCCGAAAAACCTTGCGCAGCCGCGTTCTCACCAACATCCGCATCACAGACCGTTGGTCTGGCGGCATTGAATGGACGCAAGATCTTTTGAACCGCGGCGATAGCAGCACCTTAGGCTTGGGCGTGTCCTACGCCTGGCCCTTGTCAGAGCACAGCGAGCTCAGTCTCAATGCAGGCCTCACTTGGGCACCTGCAGAACATTGGCGAACTGCCGCTGGGGTGAACCGCGAGGGTGCGGGCGGGCTGACAACTGGCACAGGTTCTGTAGGCTCTGGTCTGAGCTACAAACACAGTCTAAGCCGCCGCTTTGCTTGGTACAGCACCCTGGGTGTCAACAAGGATGTCGGTAACGTGGCTAAACTCTCTGGACCGCACAGTTCGGTCAATGCCCAAGTGGGCCTGCTTTACTTTGAGCGTTAAGTTAAGTTCACTTTTCAATCTACAGTTTCATGCCAGCTTATTCTTTTGAAGCACTGCAAAATGATGGCGTCCTGCGAAAGGGCGTGATCGAGGCCGACAGTGCCAAAGCTGCAAGGGGACAATTGCGCGCGCAATCTTTGGTGCCCTTGGCCGTGCAGGCGCTGGCGCAAAACGCGTCAGATAAAAAAAGCATTTGGCAAACTGACATTGGCTCTGCCAAATGTTTTTCTGCCAATGCGCTGGCTGTTTGGACTCGGCAATTGGCCAGTTTGGTCGGCAGCGGCTTACCGCTAGAGCGCGCCTTGGCCGCCTTGAGTGACGAAGCCGAATCAGAAAAGCAGTCGCATTTGGTAGCCAATTTGCGAGCTGAAGTGAACGCGGGACTGGGCCTTGCCAAGGCCATGTCGCAACACCCCAAAGAATTTTCAGCGCTCTACACAGCGGTCATCAGTGCTGGTGAACAAGGTGGCAATTTAGGCGACGTGCTGGGTCAATTGGCCGACGATTTGCAAGATCAGCAAACACTCAAAGCCAAACTCCTCAGCGCCTCTTTGTATCCCGCCATTGTGAGCCTCATTGCCTTGCTCATTGTGATTTTCCTGCTCAGTACCGTGGTGCCGCAAGTGGCGCAAGTGTTTTCAGGCAGCCAGCGCAAGTTGCCCGGACTCACGGTTGCCATGCTCGCACTCAGTGATTTCGTGCGCAACCACGGATGGACGGTGGCACTTTTGTTGCTCTTGAGCTGGCTAGGATTTCAGCAAGCCATGAAGCAGCGTGCTTTGCGCTTGCGCTTTGATGCGGCTTTGTTGCGCTTGCCCATTGTGGGTCGCTTGGCCACGGGTTACAACACGGCGAGGTTTGCCAGCACCTTAGCCATGCTCACAGCGGCAGGCGTGCCCATTTTGAAGGCCATGCAATCGGCAGCCGACACACTTTCCAACCAAGCCATGCGTGAAGATGTTCTCGATGCTTTGGTTTTGGTGCGTGAAGGCGCACCTTTGGCCATGGCCATGGGACAGAAAAAACGTTTTCCCAGTTTGCTCTCCATGTTTGCCCGCTTGGGCGAACAAACCGGTCAACTGCCTCTCATGCTGCAACGTGCAGCCCAACAACTTTCCGCAGATGTGCAACGCCGCGCCTTGGCCTTGGCCACCATTCTGGAGCCCTTGCTCATTGTGGCCATGGGCGGTGTGGTCATGCTGATCGTGTTGGCAGTTCTCATGCCCATCATGGAGCTGAATCAATGGGTTCGTTAACAAGGAGCATCCCATGGCAGTCAGCCTAGACGGTCAATTGGTGGTGGCGATTTCATCGCGTGCCTTGTTTGATTTTGAAGAAGAGAACTTGGTCTTCGAGCAGAGCGACGACCGAGCCTACATGAAATTGCAATTAGAGCGCCTAGAGGAACCGGCCAAGCCAGGCGTTGCTTTCTCTTTGGTGAAGAAACTCTTGGCCTTCAATGTTGCCAATACTCAGCGGGTCGAGGTGGTCATTTTGTCGCGCAACGATCCCGTGTCAGGCATGCGAGTGTTCAGATCGGCACAACACTATGGTCTCTCGATTCAACGTGGCAGTTTCACGCGTGGTCAATCGCCATGGCGTTATTTAAAACCTCTCAATGCCAACTTGTTTTTATCGACGCATCTTTCCGATGTGCGCGCGGCCTTAGACGCTGGCGTTCCTGCCGCGCAGGTGTACCCCCACTCTGCGCATGCGTCTGAAGCACACCCGCATGAATTGCGAATTGCATTTGACGGCGATGCTGTTTTATTCTCCGATGAAGCCGAGCGTGTTTTTCAATCTCAAGGCTTGTCTGCATTTCAAGCACATGAACATGCCAAGGCCTCACAACCCCTGCTGGCTGGACCTTTCAAGCCTTTGCTGGCTGCCCTTCACAGGCTTCAGCAAGAAGGCACACCGGCCATCCGCGTCAGAACTGCCTTGGTCACAGCGCGCAGTGCGCCTGCACACGAACGCGCCATCCGCACCTTGATGGAATGGAACATTGAAGTGGACGAAGCCATGTTCTTAGGCGGCTTGCCCAAAGGAGAATTTCTCAAAGAATTTGAGCCCGACTTTTTCTTTGACGATCAAACGGGACACATTGAATCTGCAGCGCAACACGTGCCAGCAGGGCATGTGGCCAGTGGCATTAGCAATCCGCCCTCAAACAGCGTGCCACCCAGCGACGCTAAAACCTGAATTTCAAGTATCGGGGGCATTGAGCGGCGGTGGCACTTCTTTTCTACGGCCTTCACGTCGTGCAATCCAAACGGTAGAGACCAAAATGACCGCGGCGCCTAACCAAGTCCATTGACTTGGAAAATCGCCAAACACCAGCCATCCCAACAAGGAGGCCCAGACCAAGTCTAAGAATCTGAGCGATTGAGTGGCAGAAATATCGGCCACACTGAAGGCCTTGGTCAGGCTGTAATGGCCAATGGTGCCCAGTACGCCTGCCACCATAAACCCACCCCATTGAAAAAGCGTTGGTGCTTGCCAATTCATCAAAGCCAGAGGCAAACTGAACAAGGTCACCGTGATGGATTGCCACATCACAATAACGCCTGGCTTCTCCGTTCTGGTTAAATGTTTGGTGATCAAGAACGAGGCTGCAAACACAGGCGATGAAGCCAACATGACCAAGTTGTACCAACCCCCAGTACCCGACAAGTTGGGCACCACCACCACCAAGACGCCAGCAAAGCCAATGACCGCCGCGATCCATCGGTCTTTGCGCATAGGCTCGCCCAAAAACCATGCGGCACCCAACATGATGAAGATAGGCCCCGTGAAGCCAATGGCGGTCATGTCAGCCAATGGAATTTGGGGCAATGCAACGAACCACAGCATCAAGCCAATGGTGTGCACGCCGCCGCGCCAAAACTGCCCCTTCATGTCGACTGGCACATAGGCAGCCAGCCCTTGGTGCCAAAGCAAAGGCAACATGACAAGCAGGCCACAGAAATAGCGAAGGAATTGCGCCTCAAAGGGGTCCATTTGCATGGAAAAACTTCGGGCGATGGTATTTAACAGGGAAAAAGCCAAACCACCCAATGCCATCCAAGCCATGCCTCGAACAGGGGCTGGCAATCGATCAAAACGACGAGAGTTTTGTAAACGCGCGAGGGTTAAAAATCGCTGAAGAGAGGTGGGAACAAATCTAGACACCCTTGCACTATAAATGACCACTGGGCGAGGGCAAGTCTCATGGGTTACCTGAAAAAACGGGCCCAGGGTTGAAACTGGGCCCGCTTGATAGAGAGGACGCTGCGCTTAGCTGTTTTGCAAAGCCGCAATGCGATCTTCAATGGGGGGGTGGGTTGAAAACAACTGGCCAATACCACCCGCAATGCCCATGGCCGCCACACTCTTGGGCAAATCGGCAGTGTGCAGGCCACCCAAACGCGCCAAGGCATTCACCATGGGTTGTTTGCGGCCCATGAGCTCTGCCGCGCCCGCATCTGCACGGAATTCACGTTGACGGCTGAACCAAGCCACCACAATGGCTGCGGCAAAGCCCAAAACGATGTCCAACACAATGGTGGTAATCCAATAGCCCATGCCAGGGCCGGTGTTTTCTTCGTCGTTCTTGCGCAAAAAGCTGTCGACCGCATAGCCCACGACTCTAGACAGGAACACCACAAAGGTGTTCATCACGCCTTGAATGAGGGTCATGGTGACCATGTCGCCATTGGCAATGTGCGCCACTTCGTGGGCCAAAACGGCTTCAATTTCTTCATGGGTCATGTTTTGCAAGAGGCCTGTGGAGACTGCAACCAAAGCAGAGTTTTTGAAGGCACCTGTGGCAAACGCGTTGGGGTCACCCTCAAAAATACCAACTTCAGGCATGCCGATGCCCGACTTGTCAGCCAATTTTTGAACGGTGTCGACCAACCACTTTTCGTCCGCATTGCTGGGTTGCGCAATGACTTGTACGCCAGAGCTCCACTTGGCCACAGGCTTGCTGATGAGCAAAGAAATGATGGCGCCGCCAAAGCCCATGATCAAGGCATAACCCAAAAGTGCGCCCAGGTTCAAACCATTGGCGGTGAGGAATCGGTTGACGCCCAGCAAACTGGCAACCATGCCCAGGACCAACACCACAGCCAAATTGGTTAAGACAAACAAAATAATGCGTTTCATGAGGAATTTAAATTCACCACCCAGCGAAGGCCAAGTGCACAGTTCGAATGTTAGGGGGGACGCCAACAAAATCAAGTCAAGCCTCCTAATTCCTCAAAATAGAACGGAATTAGGATAATTTAGGCCTTCGAAAAACCTGGGTATCTGCATAGAAATTGGGGTCTTCATTGGCGGGCCACCAGCCAGGTAGGCCTAAAACAGGGGCAGGCAGAAAAGGTTTTGCTGCCAGTTTTTCGGGCTGAAGGTCTTGCGCCAACCAAGCGTCCCACTTGGCCAAAGGCAAACCTGAAGGGACGCGCCATAAATGCACGGTGATGGCTTTGTAGGGATTGACCAATTTTTCTAAAGCAGCATGACCAAAGATCAAGGTTCGAGCCTCTTGCCAACAGGGCTTCATCGCCACAAATGCCGTTGGCCAATCACGCGCCATCAATGCATTCCAAAGCTCATCTGGCAATTGGATGAGCGCGGCATTTTCATCAAAGACCGTGACAGCATCGCGCACAGAACCCCGAACCGCGCCAACACCTTGTGCTCGAATGGCTTCAGCTTGAACTTGGTTCAATTTCTTTTTAGCCAATGGAAAATGAAGCCAGCACAAGGCGTTGAAAAAATCGTGCAAGCCGTCGCGGGTGGGAACCGTTTGCGTGTCGTCGATGAACTGCTCGTAAGCATGGCCTTCAGGCAATGTAGATTGCGGTACAAAACGAATCGAACAAGTGGATAGGTCTTGGGCACCTTGCGCAACCCACTTTCGTTTGAGCACCTCGAGGTATGTATTGCAAGCTTGTTCAACCGAGGCACCTTGTGCCACTTGTTGCGCAATCTTTTCGCCTTGCTCACGCCAAGGCATGAGCCAAGGCGCCGTCCAGTCTATTTGGCTTAGGCCATGCGCCATGGCAAAGCTTCGCCCGAACGAAGAGGTTTGAGCTCAGCTTCGCCAAAGGGATAGCTTTCTTGGGGAGTCCAAGACTCTCGATTCAAAGTAATTTGCCCCTGGTTGCGAGGCAAACCATAAAAGTCGGCTCCATTAAAGCTAGCAAAGGCCTCCAATTGATCTAATTTGTCGACGCTGTCAAAGGCCTCTGCATACATTTCCATGGCCGCATGTGCGGTGTAACAACCGGCACAACCAGAAGCGTGTTCCTTCAGATGAGCGGGATGAGGCGCGCTGTCGGTACCCAGGAAAAAGCGGGCATTGCCCGAAGTGGCCGCATGGAGCAAAGCCACGCGATGCGTTTCGCGTTTGAGCACAGGCAAGCAATAGAAATGAGGCCGAATACCGCCCGTGAAAATGGCGTTGCGGTTGTACAGCAAATGGTGTGCTGTCAATGTGGCGGCCATGCAGCGATCGGCAGACATCACATAGTCTGCCGCATCCTTGGTGGTGATGTGCTCAAACACAATTTTGAGTTCAGGAAAATCTCGGCGCAAAGGAATGAGTTGGGTGTCGATGAATGCGGCTTCGCGATCGAACAAATCAATGTCGCTGCTGGTCACTTCGCCATGAACCAACAACAACATGCCTACTTTTTGCATGGCTTCAAGCGTCGGGTAAATCTTTTTCAAGTCGGTCACACCCGCATCGCTGTTGGTCGTAGCACCTGCAGGGTACAACTTGCAGGCCACCACACCAGCGGCTTTGGCCTTCACAATTTCTTCAGGAGGCAGATTGTCAGTGAGGTACAAAGTCATGAGCGGCTCAAAATCAACGCCCTTGGGCACTGCAGCCAAGATACGTGATTTGTATGCCAGTGCCAACGCTGCCGTGGTCACGGGTGGTTTCAAATTGGGCATGATGATGGCGCGGCCAAATTGGGCGGCAGTGTGCGGCACGACAGTTTGCAGTGCTGCGCCATCGCGGACATGCAGGTGCCAGTCATCGGGCTTCGTGATTGTCAGATTGTGGGTCATGGTCATCTTTCATTTCATTTTTGATACTTTGCAAAGATTGCAACAATGCCTGCGCCTTGGCGAACAGCACCTCGCCAGCCGGTGTGAGGGTCGTGGGGTATGAACTGCGGTCGATCAAGTCAGCCCCGGCCCAGGCTTCAAGCGATTGAATGCGCCTAGAAAAGGCCGATTGGGTGACATGTCGCAATTGAGCAGACCGACTGAAACTGCGAGTTTCAGCCAAGCTCACAAAGTCTTCAAGCCACTTGGTATCCATGCGCGAATTATCCTGCTTTGCTTAGGCGCCCGCCAAAATTGAAGTCCCTTGCGAGTCCTCAGTGCCAGACTCGGAATTTTGCTGCAAGGCCCACATTTGCGCATATCGGCCATTGAGTTGCAGCAGGTGGGCGTGGTTGCCCCGTTCAATGATGTGTCCGGCTTCCATGACCAATATTTCATGAGCATCCACCACGGTGGACAGGCGGTGGGCAATGACCAGCGTGGTTTTGTTTTGGGCTGCGCGGGCCAACTCTGCTTGGATAGCACGCTCATTGGCAGAGTCAAGTGCGGAGGTGGCTTCATCAAAAACCAAGATGGGCGGGTTTTTGAGCAGGGTTCGCGCAATGGCCACGCGCTGTTTTTCACCACCGGAGAGTTTCAAGCCGCGCTCACCCACCGAAGTGGCGTAGCCCTTGGGGGTGGAGGCGATGAAATCGTGAATGCGTGCCGCTTTGGCCGCTGTTTCAATTTCGGCTTGCGTTGAACCCGTGCGGCCATAGCCAATGTTGTAAGCCACGGTGTCGTTGAAGAGCACGGTGTCTTGCGGCACGATACCCAGCGCCTTGCGAACACTGTGCTGGGTGACTTGCCGAATGTCTTGATCATTGATGGTGATGCGGCCTTGTTGCACATCGTAGAAGCGAAACATCAAACGCGCCAGCGTAGATTTACCGGAGCCCGAAGGGCCTACAACCGCCACCGTTTTGCCTGAAGGAATTTCAAAACTGATGTTGTGCAAGATAGGCCTGTCAGATTCATAAGCAAAAGACACCGACTCAAACTTCAAGTGTGCGTTGTGCTGGCAATCAAGGTCTGGCGCGTTGGGAACATCGGCCACTTCGCGCTCACGGTCCATGAGCACAAACATTTTGTCCAAATCCGTGAGGCTTTGTTTAATTTCGCGGTACAGCACACCCAAAAAATTCAAAGGAATATAGAGTTGAATCATGAAGGCGTTGATCATGACCAAATCGCCCAAGGTCATGCGGCCTTCCACCACGCCTTGCGTGGCGCGCCACAGCATGGCCACCAAGGCCGCCGCAATGATCAGTTGCTGGCCGGTATTCAGCAGCGACAAAGAAGTTTGCGATTTGAGCCTGGCTTTGCGCAAGCGCTCCAAGCTTTCGTCATACCGGTTGGCTTCGTAAGCTTCATTGCCAAAGTATTTGACGGTTTCATAGTTGAGCAAAGAGTCGATGGCTTTGGTATGTGCCGCCGAATCAAATTCGTTGGCTTGTTTTCTAAAATGCGTGCGCCACTCCGTAATGCGAACCGTGAAGAAAATATAAAAACTCAGCGCGGCCAAAGTGATCCAAGCAAACCAAGCGTCAAACTTGACGGCCAAAATGGTCAGCACCAACGCCACCTCAATGAGGGTAGGCACAATGCTGTAAAGAGAATAAGAAATGAGCGACTCAATGCCGCGCACGCCGCGCTCAATGTCGCGCGTCATGCCGCCAGTTTGACGGGCCAAATGAAAACGCAAACTCAGGGCATGCAAATGCTGAAAGGTCTCTAGGGCAATGGTGCGAGCTGCGCCCTGTGTGGCTTTGGCAAAAACCAATTCGCGCAGTTCAGTAAAGGCTGAGGTCATCAACCGAAGCGCACCATAGCCCACCAACAAAGCCACTGGCACCACCAAAATTTGTGCGGGATCGTTGGGTTTGAAACTCATGGCGTCGACCAAGTTTTTCAGCAACAGCGGCACACTGACATTGGCCAATTTGGCCCCCACCATGAACAGCAATGCCGCAGCGACTCGCCATTTGTAGGTGAGCAAATAAGGCAACAGTCTTTTCAGGGTTCTGCTGTCTGAATCTTTGGGGGGGTTGGCAGTAGCGGCAGCTTGAGGGCTTGCTGTAGCTGCATGAGGAGAACTTTCACCGTGGTGGCGCATGGAACACAATCTGAATCAAAATCAAGCTCACATTGTGCACTTGTCTGAGAGGGCTCTGAAAAAAGTCAAGGACAAGCCGTGCTGGTTAGTGAACCTAGCCCCTTACCCGTGCCTCACGAGGTCAGGTATGCCGCCGTGCCCGTTGACAGCAATTTGCCTTCAGCGCTGCGAAATTCCATTCGGGCATTGCCTACACGAGCCCCCACCCGAACTGCCTCGGCATGGATGGTGAAGTGCTCACCAATGCCGGGTCGCAAGAAATCAATGCGCAAGTCGATGGTGCTGTGGCTTGCAAATCGTTCTAAGCGCTTGGCAGGCAATTCGGCCATGTGCTGCGCACCCAATGCGGCCAACACAGCCAGACTGCCCATGGCATCTAGCGCAGCGCTGATCACGCCGCCATGAATGCGGTGGTAAGCAAAATGGCCCACCAATTCTGGTTTCATCGCAAGATGCGCCAAGATACCCGCAGGGCGAATACTTTCAACCCTTAAACCCATCCATTGATTGAAGAGAATTTTCTCTTCATAAATGTCTTTGAGGCCTGCAATGAATTCCGGCTCAAAAACAATTTCAGTCGGATGATCAGAATTTGCTGCAGACATGGATGAATCTAAGTGAGTACGTACAACTTAGATTTTAGAGAAGTCTGGCTTGCGTTTTTCCATGAAAGCGCCAAAAGCTTCGCGCGCTGCAGGCTCAGACAACATGCGCCTGAAACTTTGACCTTCTTCGCCCATGCGCTCAATCAAAACTTTGGATTGGCCACTCTTCATCAGTCGTTTGGTTTCAATCAAAGCTGACAAAGGCTTGGACGCCATTTTCTTGGCTTGTGCCTGAGCGTAGCCATTGACTTCTGTGGGCGGCACCACGCGATTGACCAAGCCAATTTCCAAAGCGGCTTCGGCAAAAAAAGCCTCACCCAACAACAGCGCTTCTGCGGCACGGTGGTAACCAAACATCTGAGGCGCCAACATGCTAGAGGCAAATTCAGGGCACAGACCTAAGTTGACAAAAGGCATGGAAAAAGCTGCGTTGTCGCCTGCATATACCAAGTCGCAGTGAAACAGCAAAGTGGTTCCAATGCCCACAGCAGGTCCAGCCACGGCTGCGATCACAGGTTTTTCAAACATGGTTAAAGCACGCATGAAATGAAAAACAGGAGAGTCAACGGTTGAAGGTGGCTTGTTTAAAAAATCGCCAATGTCATTGCCTGCGCTGAAAATACTTTCATGGCCTTGAATGACCAACACGCGTATGGCAGGGTCTGCCTGAGCTTGGTCAACGGCTTGCGCCATGGCGGCATACATGTCACCCGTGATGGAGTTCTTTTTGTCTAATCGATTGAAGGTGAGGGTCATCACACCAGCGTCGGTGTGGGTCAAAATATCTGACATGGCTAAGCTTCTTTCTACAAATTAAGGGACACGCACCCAAGTCTGAGTTCGGCCAATGGGGCCAAATGAACCGCGCACTTCCAACTTGGCGCCATTCTCAATGGGCGTTAAGCGCAGTGCATAGGTTCTGCCGTTTTCAGGATCGAGAATTTCACCATCCTCCCAAACGTTTTTGCCGCTGGCTTTTTTGGCACCGCGAATGATTTCCAGTCCGACAACGGCTTGGTTTTTGCGATCATCGCTGCACTTCTCGCACTTCGCAGCAGGGTCTGCATCTTTGCGAAGTATTTTTTCCACACGACCCTTCATCACGCCTTGCTGCTCAAAAATGACAACCATGCTTTTGAGCTCACCCGTTTTCTCATCCATGGTGTGCCACTGGCCCACGGGGGAATTGGCCAATGCAAAGGGCATCAGGAAGCATGAAGCCATCAGCACGCTGATTTTCAAAAAGCAATGTGTGAAATTGTTTGTTGTCATCGTTCAATCCTTCTAGGGAAATCAATCCAGTGTATGTCAGGCCAAGGCCAAGTCGGTGTCCATTAAAACATCAGCACCGGAACGTGCCGTGTTCATCAAGCTCAAGGTCTCAGGCAACAAGCGTGCAAAGTAAAAACGCGCTGTTTGCAGTTTGGCTTTGTAGAAAGGGTCGGGGCGTTGGGCTTCTTCTTCTGCCGCTGCAATTTTGGCCAAAGCCACTTGCGCCATGCGAGCCCAAAAATAGGCAAATACCAAATGACCCGCAACCCGCAAATAATCGACAGATGCTGCACCCACTTCGTCGGCATTGCCCATGGCCTTCATGCCAATTTCGGTGGTGAACTGCGTCATCTTTTGGCCTAGATCTGCCAGCGGCTTGATGAACTCGGCCATGGCTTCATTGCCCATTTCTTGAGCCACCAACTTGCCAATCAGTTTGCCAAATTTTTGCAAGCTTGCGCCTTGGTTGCCAAGCACTTTCCGGCCCAACAAGTCAAGTGATTGGATGCCGTTGGTGCCCTCGTAAATCATGTTAATGCGCGCATCGCGAACATACTGCTCCATGCCCCACTCTTTGATGTAGCCATGACCGCCGAAGACTTGTTGGCACATGGTTGTAGCCTGAAAACCATTGTCCGTTAAGAAAGCTTTAACGATGGGTGTCAACAGCGCCAGAATTTCTGCAGAATCGGCGCGAACCTTTTCGTCGGGATGGTTGAGTTCTTTGTCGATCAGCAAGGCGCCATAGCACGCCAACGCACGGCCGCCTTCAGCATAGGCCTTGGCGGTCAGAAGCATGCGCCTGACATCGGGGTGAACCAAAATAGGATCAGCTGGCTTGGAGGGCGCTTTCACGCCCGACAAACTGCGCATTTGAATGCGATCCTTGGCATAAGCCAACGCATTTTGATAGGCCACTTCGGTCAACCCCAAGGACTGGTTGCCCACGCCCAAACGCGCGCCGTTCATCATGACAAACATGGCTGCCAAACCTTTGTTGGATTGACCCACCATCGCGCCCACAGCACCGTCAAGCACCATCTGGCAAGTGGCATTGCCGTGAATGCCCATCTTGTGCTCCAGGCCGCCGCAGTAGATGCCATTTCGTTCGCCCACAGAGCCATCTGAATGCACGTTGAATTTAGGCACTACAAACAAGCTAATGCCTTTGCTGCCCGCAGGTGCATCGGGCAATCGGGCCAAGACCAAGTGAACAATGTTGGCTGCTAAGTCGTGCTCGCCGGCGCTGATGAAAATCTTTTGGCCAGTCAGGCGGTAAGTGCCGTCTGCTTGTGGCTCGGCCTTGGTGCGCAGCATGCCCAAATCTGTCCCGCAGTGGGGCTCGGTCAGACACATCGTGCCGGTCCATTCACCACTGGTGAGCTTGGGCAAGTAGGTGTCTTTTTGTTCTTTGGAGCCGTGTGCTGACAAACAAGCATGCGCGCCGTGCGACAAGCCTGGGTACATGGTCCATGCTTGGTTGGCAGAGTTCAACATTTCAAAAAAGCACTGGTTCACCACCAGTGGCAATCCTTGGCCCCCATATGCTTCTTCGGCACTGAGTGCAGCCCAGCCGCCTTCCACATATTTTGCATAAGCTTCTTTGAAACCAGCTGGCGCCGTCACCTCATGTGTATCTCGATTTAATTGGCAACCCTCTTCATCGCCAGACACATTCAAAGGGAACACCACTTCAGCCGCAAACTTGCCACCTTCTTCCAACACCGCATTGATGGTGTCGGCGTCGGTTTCAGCATGTTTGGGCAAAGCTTTCAATTCATTTTCCAAATCTAGCAATTCATGCAAAACAAATTGGAGATCACGCAGGGGCGGGGTGTAGGTGGGCATGGTTTTCTTTCAAAAAATTAAGCTTGGTTTCGAGCGACAATTTCGGAGAAGCCTTTTCGGGCCCTCTCTGCGGCACCGGGGTTGCGCAAAAATCTGGCTTCGTAATGAAGCGCCAGGATCAGGCCATGGATTTCAAATGCCACTTGCAAGGGGTCTGCTTTGTCGGTCAGATGTTTTTCCACTTGCGCTTGGGCCACCGAACGTTGCAAGGCGTTTTGCCATGTGTTGACAGAAGATGCCAGGGCGTCTCGCACGGGACCTGGCCTGTCATCAAACTCCACTGCGCCACTGATGTAGATGCAGCCAGAATCAATTTCTGTCGTGGTGCGTTGCATCCAGTTGTCAAACAAGGACTGCAAGCGGGGCAAGCCACGCGCACATGCGAGGGCTGGGTAAAAAACTTCGCTCTCAAATCGATCGTGGTATTCGCGGATGACAGAAATTTGCAATTCTTCTCGAGAGCCAAAGTGGGCAAAGACACCTGACTTGCTCATGCCGGTCACTTCGGCCAAGGCGCCAATGGAGAGACCCTCCAAACCAATTTGAGATGCCAAGCCCAAGGCCGCCTCCACAATGGCGGCTTTGGTTTGTCGACCCTTCATCAGGGTCCGCCCGCTGCCATCATCGGGCACTTGCGAGACTTGGGACAAAGAGGTGATGTGTCTGACGGTCATTGAGTTCATGTCTTCAAAATAGAACGCTCGTGCTATTTTGCATGAAAATGAAGGAGTCAACACAAAGAAAAAGCGAATCAGGGTTATTCCTGACTCGCTTGGTGAGCCGTTTCTTGCAGAACGGCCCTGTCAAAAAGCAGGCGCTTAAGCTTTGCGCTTGAACGCAACCACCTTCTGTGTTTGCTCACCCAGGCCTTGAATGCCCAAGTGCATGATGTCGCCCTTTTTCAGATAAACCGGTGCTGGCTGACCGTCCTTCTTAACGCCCATGCCCACGCCAGGTGGTGTGCCTGTGGTGATGATGTCACCTGGCTCCAAAGTCATGAATTGGCTGACATAGCTCACCAATTTGCTGACGCCAAAAATCATGGTTTTGGTAGTGCCCGATTGCATGCGCTGGCCGTTCAGGTCCAAGAACATGCTGAGGTTTTGCGGGTTGGGCACTTCGTCTTTGGTGACCATCCAAGGTCCAATGGGGCCGAAGGTGTCACAACCCTTACCCTTGTCCCAAGTGCCGCCCAATTCGAGTTGGAAGGCACGCTCACTCACATCGTTGATGGTGCAATAGCCGGCCACGTAGTCAAGGGCTTCTTTTTGAGAAACATAACTTGCACGTTTGCCAATCACAATGCCCAACTCCACTTCCCAATCGGACTTCACAGAGCCTTTGGGCAGCATGACATCGTCGTTAGGACCTTGAATGCAAGAAATGGCCTTAGTGAACACAATGGGTTCTTTGGGGATAGGCATGTTGGATTCAGCCGCATGGTCAGCATAGTTCAGACCGATGGCAATGAACTTAGAAACATGAGAGACAGGGCAGCCCATGCGGGGCTTGCCGCGCACCAAGGGCAGCTTGTCCGTTTTTAATTTAGCCAACTTGGCTAAGGCCTTGTCAGACAGTTGGTCAGGGCCAATGTCAGAGACCACGCCGCTTAAATCACGCAGCTTGCCTGCTGCATCAATGAGGCCTGGTTTTTCTTTGCCAGGTTGGCCATAACGCACGAGTTTCATGGGAACTTCCTTCGATAGAAATGAAAAAGATGTTGATTTGATATTGAAATTCGAATGTCGAGATTGTGATCGAAAACAAATCAATAAGTTGATCGGCCACCTGATAAATCAAACACAGCGCCGGTTGAGAATGAGCAATCCTCTGTCAAAAGCCAAGTGACCATGGCCGCCACTTCTTCGGGAGTACCGAAGCGGCCCATTGGAATTTTTGACAACATAAACTGAATGTGCTCAGGCGTCATTTGATCGAAGATGGCCGTTTTCACTGCAGCGGGCGTGACGCAGTTGACACGCACATTGCTGTTGGCCAGTTCTTTGCCAAGCGACTTGGTGATGGCCATGACCGCTGCTTTGCTGGCACTGTAGGCACTGGCATTGGGGTTGCCATCTTTGCCCGCCACCGAGGCAATGTTGACAATGCGGCCAGCAGGCCTGTCTTTCAAATGGGGCGTCCATTCGCGGCAGCAATAAAACACGCCATTGACGTTGACATCCATGACCTGCTGCCAAGCATCAACAGGGTAGTTTGCCACGGGTGTAACGGGGCCTGTAATACCGGCGGAATTGACCACTGCATCGACGGGACCCACCTTCAGTGTGGCTGCCGTAGCGGCGACCACCGATTCATGTTGCGACACATCAACTTGCACACTGTGCACTGAGCCTGGGTGCTTCAAATGATCGACCGCTTTGGCCATACCTGCCTCATCGCGGTCCCACAAAGTCACGCGACCGCCTGAGGCCAGGACACGTTCGGCAATGGCATATCCCAAGCCTGTTGCACCGCCGGTGATGACCGCGTGGCGGCCTTTCATGTCATATTGATTCATAAGTTCTTGATTAAGTTGGGAGATGAGCGTCTTGAAATTGAAGTGTCAACATCATTTTTTTGACTGAGCAGTGAATGGGTCAAATGGTCATGCCACCGTCGACCATGTAAGCGTTGCCCGTTGCAAAAATGGCTTCGTCTGAGGCCAAGAAAACAATGATGGGTGCAATTTCGTGGGCTTGCGCCAAGCGCCCCATGGGCTGGCGGGCGATGAAGTTTTTGCGAGCCTGTACGGGATCGGCCTCTGCGTTGATGCGGTCATGCAAAGAAGGTGTTTCCACAGTGCCTGGGCAAATGGCATTGCAACGAATGCCCTTGGCCACATAATCGGCCGCCACACTTTTGGTCAAGCCAATGACGGCTGCTTTGGACGCGCCATAAATGAATCTGTTTGGCAGTCCGCGTACGCTTGAGCAAACGCTGGCCATGTTGATGATGCTACCGCCACCTTGCTCCAACATTTTGGGCAAGACCGCTTGAATCATCCAAAACTGACCTCGTGCATTGAGATTGAAAGCGAAATCCCAGTCTGAGTCAGTGGCTTGCAAAATGGTCCCGCTGTGAACCACACCCGCACAGTTAAAAAGTGCGTCAATGCGAGGAATGAGCGCCACTTGTTTTTGGATGTCGTCCTTGTTCATCACATCCAACACGGCCGTGTGAACGTTGGCCACGTCCGCATAGCTTTTGAGCAATTCAGGGTTGACGTCAGTGGCCCAAACGGTGGCGCCTTCAGCCACCATGGCCATGACAGCCGCGTGGCCAATGCCTTGACCAGCAGCTGTGACCAAGATGTTTTTGTTGTTAAGTCGCATGTTTGATCTCCCAATAAATTTGTTGCCGTTTCTCAATGGCTCCCCAATTCCAATCGATGCCCAAGCCATGCGACTCGGGCGGAAAGGCAAAGCCATCTTGGACTTTCATGCGAGAGTGCGTGATGTCATCGAGTTGAGGAATGTATTCCACCCACGTGGCGTTGGGCACCGCGGCGCACAAGCTGACGTGCAACTCCATGAGAAAGTGTGGGCACACGGGCACATCAAATGTTTCGGCCAAATGAGCCGTTTTGATCCAAGGCGTGATGCCGCCAATGCGGACTACGTCGGGTTGCACCACACTGCAGGCACCTTGCTCTAAATATTCGCGGAATTGCATGGGATGGTACATCGACTCACCGACCGCAACCGGAATGCTGGTGTGCTCCCTTAAATGCCGATGACCGCTGACATCTTCTGCGGGTAGCGGTTCTTCTAACCACGCCAAATCGAGCCCCTCAAAGGCTTTGGCGCGGCGCACCACTTCAGCACGGTGAAAGCCTTGATTGGCATCGGTCATGATTTCAAAACCAGGCCCCACCGCATCGCGCACGGCCGACAAACGGGCGACATCTTCGCTGACATGCGGCCTGCCAATTTTGATTTTGGCGCCTTTGAAGCCCTCTTCCTTGGCCTTCAAGGTTTGCTCAACCAAGACCTCGGGTGACAACTGCAACCAGCCGCCTTCGGTGGTGTAAAGCGGTACCTTGCTTTGAGCGCCCCCCAACAATTGCCACAGGGGCAGTTGCTGGCTTTGAGCACGCCAATCCCACAGCGCCGTATCGACACAGGCCAGCGCCAAACTGGTCATGGCGCCGACGGCCGTGGCATGGGTGTGAAAAAACAAATCTTTCCAGATGGCTTCAATGTGAACAGGATTTTTGCCCAGGAGCCTTGGCACCAAATGGTCTTTGAGCAAGGCCACCACCGAACTGCCGCCTGTGCCAATGGTGTAGGCGTAGCCAGTGGCTTGGATGCCATCGCTGCAAAACAGGGTGAGCAAGATCGTTTCTTGAGTGACAAACGATTGAATAGCGTCGGTGCGCACGACCTTGGGCGGCAAGTTAACTTGACGCAATTGAACGCGATCGATAGTGACTGAAGTCATGTAAGCGGAAAAATTGATTGAGAAGAGTTCGGGTTTGTGCGTATCAAAACAGTCTTGACCCTCCCTCTGATTCCATGTGAAGATTGTGCAACTGGTCTGACCAATTGTCCAATTCACGTATTCCCTGACATCCTCCATTCACTGCCAACTCAACACCACTTTCAACAGAACCGCGCTGCATTCATGTCAGACAAGCCCAACGAACCGCAAAGGCTTTACCGCCAAATTGCCAAGCAAATTCAGACGCTCATCTCGTCTGGTGAGTTTGCAGTGGGTTCTCGTTTGCCAGCAGAACGCGACTTGGCCACCCAGTTGAGCGTGAGCCGTCCTTCCGTCAGAGAAGCCCTCATTGCACTCGAAGTTGAAGGTGTCATCGAAGTTCGAACCGGATCGGGCATTTACGTCAAATCTTTGGGGCAAAGCCGCAAAGGCAAACCAAAGCCACTGAACACCACTTCGGAGTGGGGCCCCCTGGAGGTCATGCGCGCACGGTTTCTCATTGAGGCTGAAATGGCCGCCTTGGCCGCTTTGCACGCCACCCCAGCCGATCTGAAAGCCATGTCATCTGCCTTGGCTGCCATGCAAAAAGATGCCAAAGCTGGGCGCATGCCAAGAGACAGTGACATGGCCTTTCACATGGCCATCGCCAATGCCTGCGCCAACAGTGTCATGCAAGACACGCTGGACAGATACCTTCAGGCCAGAAATGGGCCCTTGTTTGCGCGACTGGGTGATTACTTCGAATCGCCAGCCTCTTGGGAGGCGGCCATCGATGAGCACAAAGAGGTTTTGAAAGCCATCCAATCCTGCGACGCCCAAGGTGCACGCAAAACCATGCAAAAGCATTTGCGGCAAGCCCACAAACGTTTCAGCGCTAGCTGGCGAAGCGCACCCTCTCGTTCTTAGTTTTTCGCCAGCAATTCAAATTTTTTATCTAACCCAAAGGAGACAACATGACCACCAAACGAAATGCATTGAAATCGCTCGCAAGCGCCAGCGTCATTGCACTGGGCCTCTTAGGCGCCATGGGCAGCGGCCTTGCACAAGCGCAAACCAAATTGAAATGGGCTCACGTGTATGAGACTTCAGAGGCTTATCACACAGAATCCGTGTGGGCTGCCGATGAAATTAAAAAACGCACCAACGGCAAATTTGAAATTCAAGTTTTCCCAGCATCTACACTGGGCAAAGAAACCGACATTAACCAAGGCCTCACTTTGGGTACGGTCGACATGATCATCAGCGGCCCTTCGTTTGCGGCTCGCGCTTATCCGCGTTTCGGCATTGCCTACTACCCCTTCATCTTCCGTGATGGCGACCACCTCATTGCTTACTCTAAGAGCCCCGTGTTTGCAGAGATGGTGAACGAGTTCCGCGCCAAAACAGGCATTCAAGTGACGGCTTACACCTACTACGGCGCCCGTCACACCACAGCCCAAAAAGCTTTCACCAACTGCGCTGGCATGAAGGGCATCAAGATTCGGGTGCCAGACGTACCCGCCTACCGCGCCACACCTGAAGCCTGCGGTGCCAACCCTACACCCATTGCTTTTGCCGAAGTGTATTTGGCCCTGCATACCGGTACCGTGCAAGCACAAGAAGATCCATTGACCACCATTGAAGCCAAGAAGTTCTACGAAGTTCAAAAAGCCATCATGCTCACCGGTCACATTGTGGATGGTTTGACCACGCAAATAGCCCCTCATGTTTGGAACAAACTTTCTGATGCAGAAAAGAAAGTTTTCACAGATGTGACACAAGAAGCTGCCGTGCGCGCAACTGCCAAAATCAAAGCTCGGGAAGCTGAATTGGTGGATGAGTTTAAAAAGAAAGGCCTGCAAATTGTGCAAGTCGATCGCAAGTCATTCCAAGATGCTGTTTTGAAAAATAAGCCACTTGATTCCATGGGTTTCACCAAAGCGGACTTCGACAAAATTCAAGCTGCTAAGTAAGTTGTTCATACAGTGCATCACGCTTTGTTCAGATGGTGCACTGATCTGGGTCGAGCCGCAGGGCTCGACCTTGGAGTATTTTAAGGATCCGCCATGAGCAACACCCCCGACCTAGACGCAATGCCCAAAGTCATGGGCGATGATGGTCAGTTTCACGCCGTCGACGAAGAAGTTGATTTGTCTGGCACCCCTTTAGAAGCTTGGGTGGCCTTGGCATTCTTTTGGTTGCTTGGTGCAACCGTGTTCTATCAATTTTTTACCCGTTATGTGCTGAACAACTCAGCGTCTTGGACTGAAGAAATTGCACGCTACCTCTTGATTGCAGTCGTCTTTACAGGTGCCACCATTGGTGTGGCCAAGAACAACCACATCCAAGTGGACTTCTTTTACAAGTTCATGCCCAACTGCTTTTCCAAAATCATGAACACGCTGGTTGACATCATGCGCATTGCATTTTTTGCAGCGGCCACATTGCTCACAGGGCAAATGATGGAGAAATTGGGCAGCTACAAGATGACGATCATTGACTTGCCCATGAACTTGGTTTACGGCGTGGTCATGGCAGGCTTTGCGGCCATGTGCCTGCGTGCGATCTGGGTCATGCGGATTCACCTGCAACGTGGTTACTCCGTGCTGCAACGCCCTGAATCAGAAATGACCGACCGTTAATTGGCACTTGGCCTTTTGCTCACAAGCTTGGAAATAACGTCATGTTAAAAATTTTATTCTTGCTCTTAATGAGTGGTGGTATTCCTGTTTCCATCGCCATGGCTGGGGCCTCGCTCATTTATTTATTCTGGACCCAAAGCTCGCCACCCTTCGTGGTCATTCACCGCATGGTGTCTGGCATTGACAGCTTTCCTTTACTGGCTGTGCCCTTCTTCATTTTGGCCGGCAACCTCATGAACAACGCGGGCATTACCAACCGCATTTACAACTACGCTTTGGCCTTGGTAGGCTGGATGAAAGGCGGTTTGGGCCACGTGAATGTGGTGGGCTCGGTGGTGTTTGCTGGCATGAGCGGCACCGCCATTGCCGATGCAGCAGGTTTGGGCACCATTGAAATCAAAGCCATGAAAGACCATGGCTACAGCACCGAGTTTGCAGTCGGTGTCACGGCCGCTTCAGCTACGCTGGGCCCCATCATTCCACCCAGTTTGCCCTTTGTGATTTACGGCATGATGGCCAATGTGTCGGTGGGCTCCCTGTTTTTGGCAGGCATCTTGCCAGGCGCCTTGATGGCCATTCTCATGATGGTCACGGTGGCTTACTTTGCCCATAAAAACAATTGGGGCTCCGATGTGAAATTTGAATGGCCTCGCGTCTTCAAAGCACTTGCAGAAACAGCGGTCGTGATTGGATGGCCTATCGGGGTTTGGGGCTTGGTCACTTGGCTTGAAACGCCGCCCCAATTGACTGTGTTCGTCGCCTTGGGCTTGTTGTTCATTGCCGACAAAGTTTTTAATTTTCAAGCGGTGCTGCCCATCATGACGCCTGTGCTGCTCATTGGCGGCATGACCACCGGTGTTTTCACACCCACTGAGGGTGCTATTGCTGCCTGTGTCTGGGCCATCATTCTGGGATTTTTCTGGTACCGAACCCTTCACTTCAAAATGTTTGTGAAGATCTGTTTGGACACGGTCGAGACCACCGCCACCGTCATGTTCATTGTGGCAGCAGCCAGCATCTTTGGTTGGATGCTCACAGCCACTGGCGTGACTGCCGCCATCAGCGAATGGGTCTTGGGATTCACACAAGAGCCTTGGAAATTTTTGCTTCTGGCCAATTTGCTCATGCTGTTCGTGGGTTGCTTTTTAGAGCCTACAGCAGCCATCACCATCCTTGTCCCCATCTTGGTACCCATCTGTCAAAAGCTAGGCATCGATTTGGTTCACTTCGGCTTGGTCATGGTGCTCAACCTCATGATTGGTTTGCTGCACCCCCCCATGGGCATGGTGCTGTTTGTCTTGGCACGCGTCGCCAAACTCAGCGTTGAGCGAACCACTGCTGCCATCCTGCCTTGGCTGTTCCCTTTGCTGGGAAGCTTGATCGTGATCACCTATGTGCCCAGCCTGGTGCTTTGGCTGCCTAAAAAGTTTTTTTGAGATCTAACCATGAGTGTCTTTATTCGACTGCATGCTGCCGATGACGTGGTCATTGCGCGCACACAATTGATGAGCGGCGCCAGCGTAGAAGGTGTGCCTGTGAAAGGCCTCATTCCACCTGGGCACAAAATAGCAACCCGTGCCATTCAAACCGGACAGCCCGTGCGGCGCTACAACCAAATCATTGGCTTTGCCAGCAACGTCATTCAAGCGGGCGAGCATGTGCACACGCACAACCTCAACATGGGACCTGAGAAGGGCAACTTCGAGCGCGACTACGCCATTGGCCAAGACGTGAAGCCCGAAGCACCTCGCAAACATGCCACTTTCATGGGCATCAAACGCTCAGACGGTCGTGTCGCCACACGCAATTACATTGGCGTCTTGTCCAGTGTCAATTGTTCCGCCACCGCTGCGCGCGCCATTGCCGATCATTTTTCCAAACGCAACAACCCCGCGGCGCTGGCCAACTTTCCCAATGTCGATGGCGTGGTGGCATTAACCCATGGCACCGGCTGCGGCATGGACACCGAAGGCTTGGGCATGAAATTGCTAGAGCGCACCCTAGCAGGTTACGCCACACATGCCAATTTCTGGGGCGTGGTGGTGGTGGGCTTAGGCTGCGAAACCAACCAACTCAACACCTGGTTGGCGCATAGCAGCCTGCGTGAAGGCGATACGCTCAAAGTGTTCAACATTCAAGACACCGGTGGTACCCGTTTGACCGTCGAAAAAGGCATTGCGCTCATTGAAGAAATGTTGCCTCGTGCCAACCAAGTGAAGCGTGAACCCTGCAGCGCAGAACACATTACGGTGGGTTTGCAATGCGGCGGCTCGGATGGTTACTCTGGCATCAGTGCCAACCCTGCGTTGGGTGCAGCCGTCGATTTGCTGGTGCAACATGGCGGCACTGCTATCTTGAGCGAAACACCGGAAATTTACGGCGCCGAACACTTGCTCACACGACGGGCTGTCAAACCTGAAGTGGCGCAAAAGCTCATTGACCGCATTCACTGGTGGGAAAACTACACAGACATCAATGGCGGTGAGATGAACAACAACCCCTCACCTGGCAACAAAGCGGGCGGCCTGACCACCATCTTAGAAAAATCACTGGGCGCTGTGGCCAAGGGCGGTACCAGCAACTTGCAAGCTGTCTACGAATATGCCGAGCCCATCAACACGCATGGCTTTGTGTACATGGACACGCCAGGCTACGACCCCGTGAGTGCCACAGGCCAAGTGGCAGGGGGTGCCAATCTCATTTGCTTCACCACAGGTCGCGGCAGTGCTTATGGCTGCGCGCCCTCACCCAGTTTGAAATTCTCCACCAACTCTGCCTTGTGGAAAAAACAGGAAGAGGACATGGACCTCAACTGCGGCGAGATTGTCGACAACGGCGTCAGCATTGCCGACATGGGCCAACGAATTTTCGAGATGATTTTGAAAGCCGCTTCAGGCGAACCCACCAAGAGCGAACGCCATGGTTATGGTCAAAACGAATTCGTGCCATGGCAAGTCGGCGCGGTGATGTAATAGAAAGTCAATTCATGAGCCAATGCATACCCGCAGACCAACTGCGTCAACAAATGACCAGCATCATTCAAAAAACAGGCAGTGAATTAGCCGAGGCTGAACAAGTAGCAGCCAATTTGGTCATGGCCAACTTAAGCGGCCACGACTCACATGGTGTTGGTATGGTGCCGCGCTACGTCGATGCCGTTTTAGAAGGTGGCCTCAACCCCAACACTGGCGTCAAAGTGGTGCTAGACACCGGCCCTTTGTTGAACCTCGATGGTCAACGCGGTTATGGTCAGATCACAGGTGTTCAAGCCATGCAAATGGGCATTGAACGCGCCAAACAACACGGTGTGTGCACCGTGGCACTGAGTCGATCGCATCATCTGGGCCGCATTGGTCACTTTGCCGAAATGGCAGTGGCACAGGGTTTGGTGTCGGTGCATTTTGTCAATGTGTTGTCACGTCCTGTGGTTGCGCCCTTTGGCGGTGGCGATGGTCGATTTGGCACCAATCCTTGCTGCATTGGCATTCCCATGGGCAATCGCCCGCCCTTCGTGCTTGACTATGCCACCAGCCGGGTGGCGCAAGGCAAGATGCGGGTGGCTCACAACAAAGGTGAGCAAGTCCCCGATGGTTATTTGATCGATGAAAACGGTCAGCCCACCAACAATCCAGGCGTGGTGGTGGTGCCTCAATCGAATGGTTTGTTTGGTGCGCTGATGACTTTTGGCGAACACAAAGGCTTTGGCATGGCGATGGCCTGCGAACTTTTAGGCGGCGCGCTCACAGGCGGCGGCACATGGCATCGCGAAGCAGACAACAAACGCGCGGTCCTCAATGGCATGCTCACGATGATCATCGACCCCGTTAAATTGGGCACGCAAGACAGCTTTGCAAAAGAAGCCTTGGCCTTTGAAGATTGGCTCCGCCAAAGCCCCGATGCCCCAAACAGCGAAGGCGTGGTGCTGGCCGGCGAACCCGAACGCAAAGCGCGCGCAGACCGCGAACAAAACGGCATTTGGATCGATAACGCCACATGGTCAGAAATTCAAGCGGCGGAAGCCAAACTGAAAAGCCGACATGCCTGATCACCTACTCGAACGCGCAACGCTCTCTCAAGTTTCTGCGTCCGTTAAAACACCAGGCTACACAACCCATCCCACAGAAACAGGCGTGGTGCATTTAGGCTTAGGTGCCTTCCATCGCGCGCACCAAGCCATGGTGTTTGATCAACTGCTGCGCGAAGGCGATTCGCGTTGGGGTATTCATGGCGTGGGCATGACACAGCCAGGCTTGGTCAACAAACTTCGCGCGCAAGATGGCTTGTACTCAGTGCGCATTGCAGGCGCAACAGGCGTTGAGTGGCAGGTGCCAGGTGCTCTGTGGCAAACCAGTGTGGCCACCACCGAGCGACCCAAAGTATTAGCGGCCATCGCCGCAAAGAGCACGCGCTGGATCACGCTCACCGTCACAGAAAAAGGGTATACGCCTGCATTGGCACAACTGCTGATCGATGGTTTGCGTTTGCGCCATGCAAATGGCGCGGGTGGTCTGGGTGGCCTCACCATTGCATCTTGCGACAACTTGCAAGGCAACGGCCACAAACTCAAAGCATTGATTCATGCCACCGCAAGTTCGCAAGATGAAGCGCTGATGCAATGGGTGGACGCCCACTGCGCTTTTCCTTGCAGCATGGTCGATCGCATCGTGCCAGCAGCCACCGAAGAAGTGGCTACCGCTGCCAAAGAGGCATTAGGCTTAACAGACGATTGCGCGCTCAGCACTGAAACATTTTGGGAATGGGTGATTGAAGACAACTTCGTGGACCCAGGTGATGCGGCGCTGTTGGCCAAGTGCGGTGTGCGCGTGACCAACGATGTGCACAGCTACGAAGAAGCCAAGCTGCGCATGCTGAACGGCAGCCATTCCGCCATGGCTTTGATGGGTGCCATTACTGGGCGACCTTACATCGCCAGCTGCATTGGGGATGATCACATTCGTGAGTTTGTCTATCGCTTGATGAGCCGCGAAGTGGCGCCTCATTTAAGCCGAACCGATTGGGCAGACTACCGCGATGCATTGATTCAAAGGTTTGGCAATCCGTATTTAAAGCACAGCGTACATCAAATTGCCACCGACAGTTCACAAAAAATACCGCAGCGCTGGCCGCCTTCTATCTTGGGGCAAATGGCCAAAGGTCAATCCTTTGAACACCATGCTTTGGCTGCCGCTATTTTCTTGCGCTATACACTGGCCGTGAATGAACAAGGCCACGCCTATACTTTGAACGACCCGCAAGCAGAAAGCTTGTTGGCCATCGGCAAAGATCAAGTGGCAGATGCAGCGAGTAGCTTGAAAGCTTTGTTGTCAAGGCAAGACTTGTGGGGCATTGAATTGACTCGCAACGCACATTGGGCTGAACGCGTGGCTTATTGGCACGATCAGGTGATTCATCAAGGCGTCGATGCCACGGTGAAATTTGCCATCACCTTAGACGCCTAAACCGCAACATTCATCACCAGACCTTTTATGAAAATCACAGCCGCTCGCGTCATTGTTTGCTGCCCAGGTCGCAATTTCGTCACGCTCAAAATTGAAACCGACGAAGGCCTGACGGGCATTGGCGATGCCACCCTCAATGGCCGCGAATTGTCGGTGGTGAGCTACTTAGAAGAGCACGTCATCCCTTGCTTGATTGGCCGTGACCCGCAACAAATTGAAGACATCTGGCAGTACCTCTACAAAGGTGCTTACTGGCGCAGGGGTCCCGTCACCATGACGGCCATTGCCGCAGTCGATACGGCGCTTTGGGACATCAAGGCCAAGATCGCCGGTCAACCGCTGTACCAATTGCTCGGTGGCCGCAGCCGCACTGGCATCATGTCCTACGCGCATGCCACTGGGCGCGACACGGCCGAAACCGTGGATGAAGTGTTACGCCACAAAGAGATGGGCTACTTGGCCATTCGTGCGCAGAGCGGCATTCCTGGTCTCAACAAAGTTTATGGTGTCAGCGGCAACGGCCGCATGTACGAACCCGCCGATGGCCCATTGCCAGGTGAGCACGATTGGAGCACCGAGAAGTATTTGCGCCACACGCCCGGCCTCTTTCAAGCGGTGCGCGAAGCCGTTGGACCCGATACACATTTACTGCACGACGCGCACCACCGACTCACGCCCATTGAGGCTGGGCGTTTGGGCAAAGAACTAGAGCCCTATCACCTGTTCTGGCTAGAAGACCCTACGCCCGCCGAGAACCAAGAAGCCTTCAAGCTCATTCGCCATCACACCACCACACCTTTGGCGGTGGGCGAGATTTTCAATACAGTATGGGACTGCAAAGATCTCTTCGAGCAGCAACTGATCGACTACATCCGCACCACCGTCACGCACGCCGGTGGCATTACGCATTTGCGGGTCATTGCCAATTTGGCCAGCTTATACCAAGTGCGCACCGGTTGTCATGGTGCCACCGACATGTCGCCGGTGTGCATGGGCGCCGCCTTGCACTTTGACACCTGGGTGCCCAACTTTGGCATTCAAGAGCACATGGCCCACAGCGAAGAAATGCTGTCGGTCTTTCCGCACGACTGGCGCTTTGAAAAAGGCATGCTGTATTGCGGCGAATCACCAGGTCACGGCGTGGACATTGATGAAAAGCTGGCGGCCAAGTACCCTTACCAACGCGCCTATTTGCCAGTCAATCGATTGCAGCATGATGGTACGCTTTGGAGTTGGTAATCCAAATTAGTTGTGCCGTTTGACAGCACTGACATACGCTTCATTGTGGTCACGCCTGCCAATGGCAATCACCATGACCACCAACTTTTGGTCGATCACCTCATAAACCAAACGGTAACCCACATCGCGCAACTTGATCTTGTAGGTGTTTTGTAATTCGCCATGTAATTTAGCAGATGGCACATGTGGTGCTTTAAGACGTTTGGTTAACGCATTTCGAAATTGCGTCTTGATTGAACCGTCTAATTTTTTCCATTCCTTGAGTGCAAGCTCGTGAAACTCAAGGTTATAGGTCTTCAATGTTGACCTTGACCGATTTGCCACCTTGGCGTGCTTTCACGATCTTGGTCAGCGCTGCGTTTTCCAATTGCTCCAACATCTGCTCATAGGCCACTGCTGAAATTAAATACGCGGCTGGTTTGTTGTGATTCAACACAGCCACAGGCGCCACTTTGGCAACCTCAATGACTTCAGAGGGGCTACGTCGAAGATCAGTCATGCTGACTGTATTTCGTGCGTAAATGGTTTGAGTGACTGACATTCAATGAACACTTAAAAAAGCACATTATTCAGTGCTTTTTCTGAAATGTCAACAACGCAAGCCAGCACAAGCCATGCTTTTATTTCAAAGCACCCTCGCCAACGACGCCTGCAAATTCTCAGAAGGCAAACGCTTAAAGCCTGAGCGGGCAAAGCGCTGCATGCGGCCCATCATGAAGGCCACCAACAACGAGGCCGTGACTTGTGCGTCCACTGTTGGCGTCTCGCTTTGCGGTCCGCCATCGCGCAATGATTGCTTAAAAGCACTTTCCAGCTTGTCGAACAACAAATTCATGCGCTCTTGCAAACGCTCGTTTTCAAACACCAACGCATCGCCCGTCATCACGCGCGCCATGCCTGGGTTCTTTTCTGCAAATTGCAAAATGAGCGCCACGGTGCGCGCCACTTGCGCTGGCCCTGCGGGTTCGCGGTCGGCAATTTGACGCACAAACGCAAACACCGATTGCTCCACAAAATCAATCAAACCCTCAAACATTTGCGCTTTGCTGGCAAAGTGACGGTACAGCGCCGCTTCACTCACACCCAACTTAGCAGACAAAGCCGCAGTGGTGATGCGTTCAGCACCAGGTTGCTCCAACATACCGGCCAAAGTTTGCAAAATTTGCAAACGCCGCTCGCCGGGTTTGGGGCGCTTGCGTATGGGGGCAGCGCCAGCCTCTTCGTTGTCGGGCATGTTGTCTTCGTGGCTTGACTCTGTGTTCATGGAATGCTCCCTGCTCAGTGGCTGCGAATCATGGTGCCGAAGGCTTGGTCCGTCAGAATTTCTAACAACATGGCATGCGGTACTCGGCCATCAATGATGTGCACAGCATTCACGCCACTTTTGGCAGCATCCAATGCGCCGCTGATTTTGGGCAACATGCCGCCGCTGATGGTGCCATCGGCAAACAACTCGTCAATGCGACGCGCACTCAGGTCGGTCAGCAAATTGCCGGCTTTGTCCAAAACGCCCGGAGTGTTGGTGAGCAACACCAACTTCTCGGCTTTGAGCACACTGGCCAGCTTGCCGGCCACCACATCGGCGTTGATGTTGTAACTTTCGTTGTTCTCGCCAAAGCCAATGGGGCTGATAACAGGAATAAAGGCATCGTCTTGCAAGGCTTTCACCACGCTGGGGTCAATCGATTCAATGTCGCCCACTTGGCCCACGTCGTATTCTTTGTTGGGATCGGCGTTGTCGACCATCTTCAATTTTTTGGCACGAATCAAACCGCCATCGCGGCCCGTTAGACCCACGGCTTTGCCGCCCGCTTGATTGATCAAACCCACAATGTCTTGCTGCACTTCACCGGCCAACACCCACTCCACCACTTCCATGGTTTCGGCGTCGGTCACGCGCATGCCTTGAATGAATTCGCCTTTTTTTCCCAAGCGGTTCAAGGCGGTTTCAATTTGCGGCCCACCGCCGTGCACCACCACAGGGTTCATGCCCACCAATTTCAAGAGCACCACGTCTTCTGCAAAGTCGGCTTGCAAGGCGGGGTCGGTCATGGCATTGCCACCGTATTTGATGACCAAGGTTTTGCCATGGAACTTGCGAATGTAAGGCAAGGCTTGCGCCAAGATCTCAGCTTTGTCGCGAGGTGAAATGTGAGCCAAAGAATTGTTGTCAGTCATGATGGGCCGTCAAAGTGAAAACAAGCAAGTCAGTGCTTGCTCATAGCAAGAGGTGCATTCAGAGCCGTATTGTGAACACTTTTAAGGCTTTATGCCCCGCACAAACCCCAAGTTCACAAAATTTTTGTCAGCATGGCATCTACGCCGACTTGCCAGGGCGGCAACTTAAGTTGGAGCGCCTGCTCCAAGCGACTGCAGTTAAGTCGAGAATTGAGGGGACGCTTGGCAGGGGTAGGGAAATCAGAGGTGGGCACCGCCACAAAATCCTTGACCGCATAGTTCAAGCTAGGCTTCAATTGCTTGGCTTTGGCCAACACGTATTCTGCATAGGCGTACCAAGTGGTTTCGCCAGCCGCGGCCAAATGATAGACACCTGTGAGTTGCTGCGGCGCCTGAAGGGCAAGGGCTGTTACATCAGCCAATAAAGCGGCCCCAGTCGGTGTGCCAAATTGGTCGTTGATGACCGTCATTCGCTCGCGCTCTTGCGCCAAACGCAACATGGTCTTGGCAAAATTCGCTCCCTCAGTGCCATAGACCCAGCTGGTCCTGAATATCAAAGACTTGGCGCCTTCTTGTGCGATGCTCTGCTCCCCTGCCAACTTGCTATGTCCGTAAACATTCAAAGGGCCGGTTTCATCTGTTTCAAGCCAGGGCCTGTGGCCTGAGCCATCAAACACATAGTCGGTCGAAAAATGAACCAAATAAGCGCCAACAGTAGTGCATGCACTGGCCAGAACTTCTGGTGCAAGTGCGTTCACCAAAAATGCGGTTTCTGCATCCGATTCCGCTTTGTCAACGGCGGTGTAGGCGGCAGCATTCACAAGGACATCTGGCCGAAACTCGCGAACGGTCTCTGACAGGCCTTTGAGGTTGCTCAAGTCACCACAATGCGAAGTGCTGCTTCGATCTAGCGCGAGCAGTTCCCCCAAGGGCGCTAAGCTGCGCTTCAGCTCCCACCCCACTTGGCCGTTTTGACCGAGCAATAAAATTTTCATAGCTTGCTAACGAGGGGCTTCAAGCCGTGTATTGCTTAGAAACCCAGTCGCGATAAGCGCCGCTTTGAACATGCGCCACCCATTCGGTATTTTCCAAATACCATGCGATTGTTTTGCGTATGCCCGTTTCAAACGTTTCGGCAGGCTTCCAGCCCAATTCTTTTTCTAACTTGCGGGCGTCAATGGCGTAGCGTCTGTCGTGACCCGGACGGTCTTTGACGTAAGTGATTTGCTGCGCATAGCTTTGGCCATCTCCCCGCGGACGCAACTCATCCAGCAAAGCGCACACCGTTTTCACAATCTCGATGTTGGGCTTTTCGTTCCAGCCGCCGACGTTGTAAGTCTCGCCCAAGCGGCCGCCTTCTAACACGCGTCTTATGGCACTGCAGTGGTCTTTGACATAAAGCCAATCGCGTACTTGCATGCCATCACCATAAACAGGCAAAGCTTTACCCGCCAGCGCATTGACTATCATGAGCGGTATGAGCTTTTCAGGGAAATGCAATGGGCCGTAGTTGTTGCTGCAATTGGTGGTGAGCACCGGCAAGCCATAAGTATGGTGCCAAGCCCGCACCAAATGGTCGCTGGCGGCTTTGCTGGCACTGTAAGGGCTGTTGGGCTCGTACTGGTGCAACTCTGTGAACGCCGGGTCTTGGGGCGCAAGGCTGCCGTACACCTCATCGGTCGACACGTGCAAAAAACGAAACTGTTTTTGAGCATCCGCTTTCAAGCCAAGCCAATAACCACGGACCGATTCCAACAAACGGAAGGTACCCACAATGTTGGTTTCAATGAATTCGCCAGGGCCGTGAATGGAGCGATCCACATGACTTTCGGCTGCAAAGTTCAAGACAGCACGGGGCTGGTGTTCGCTCAACAACTTAGGCAACAGCTCAACATCGCCTATATCGCCCTGCACAAACACATGCTGTGGCTTGTTTTTCAAGACGGCCAAGGACTCCAAATTTCCAGCATAGGTAAGCTTGTCGAGATTGACAATTTTTTCATCGGTGTGGGCCACCCAGTCCAAGACAAAATTGGCACCGATGAAGCCTGCGCCACCCGTTATGAGGACGGTCATGTTTTTTTCTTTCCAAAACTGTATTTTAGAAGCCTTGGCACGCATTGCCGCAGCGGTTAAAGTGAAGCTTTATCGGTCTACCCCAAGAAGTTCGGAGTTTCCATGGCCCCCACCTCACCTAAAAAACCTGCCAAAGGCGCCAGCAATTCAAGCGAACCCCCGCACAGCGCCGCCTCCAAAGACATTTGGCTAGCGGGTCTAGGTGCCATGGCGCAAGCTCAAGCCCAAGCCAGAGCCCAAGGCAGCAAGACCTTCGAAGCCTTGGTGGCGGAGGGCTTGGCCTTTCAACGCAAATCCCAAGAAGCGGCCCAAGAAAAAATCACCGAGGCTGCCGCCCACTTCAACCAAATGACCCAAGGGCTTAGCGCTGGACTGGTGCAACCCATGGCCGTCAAGGTCGACCGGCTTGAACATTTGTTTGAAGACCGTGTGGCCCGTGCGCTGAAAAGTTTAGGCCTGCCCACCGCAGCTGAAGTGGCTGATTTGCAAGAGCGAGTGGCGGCTTTGGAAGCGGCTTTAAGCCAAAAAGCGACCCTGCCAAGGTCAAAGGCGCCCGCCAAAAAACGACCTGCTGCCCCAACCAACAAGGCTACAAAGTCTTAAAAGATGGCTAAAAAAGCCCCTCGACGCACTGCCGAGCGAATTGCAACAGTCGCTTTAGACTTGTTCAATCGCTACGGCGAACCCAACGTGTCGACCACGCTCATTTCGTCTGAGTTGAACATCAGCCCCGGCAATTTGTACTATCACTTTCCCGCCAAAGACCAACTGGTCAGCCACCTGTTTGACAACTACAAGGCAGACATTCTGAAGTTGCTAGACGCCAGTCAAGATGTCAAGGACGTGGAAGACGCTTGGTTCTTTTTGCACTCCCTGTTTGAACTCATTTGGGAGCATCGGTTTTTGTACCGAGACCTCAACGATCTGCTGTCTAAAAATCGCCACCTCGAAACCAATTTCAAGCACATCTTAGAAGTTAAAACGGCATCACTTCAGCAATTGTTAAAGGCTTTGGCCAAGCAAGGCCACATTCGCAATGAGCCAGAGACCTTCATCACCCTGTCGGCCAGCATGTCCGTGGTGGTGACTTACTGGCTCAGCTATGAATACGTGCGCAACCCACGCCACGCCATGGAACCCGAGAGCGCAGGTGATGCGCTAGCGAGAGGTGCGCGGCATGTTTTGTTGTTGCTGGCACCTTACTTGGAAAATGAACAAGCGCGTGCTCATTTGATGCAGTTGACAAACGCCTACGCGGCTAACACAGCTTGAAGCTTTCAAGCAAAACGCGTTTGCGCCAGCTTCAACAGACCGTCAAAAATAAGGCTGTCAACCAACTCAAATTGAATGGCCATGCTGGGCGCCATTTTCCAGCCCGCACCACCGGTCATCACACATTGTGGCTCTAGGCCTGTGTGCTCTCTGAGGTGTTGCACCATGCGTTCACAAGCCCCCGCAATGGCATAGGTGCCACCACTGGTGAGTGCATCGCTGGTGTTGGTGGGAAAGGGTCTGACTTCGCCCGTTGGCACGTGCAAGCCAGCCGTGCCCGACTCTAGAGCGCGCAACATAATGCCGTGCCCCGGCAAGATGAAACCGCCTAAAAATTTACCATGCTGATCGAGCGCTTCCACCGTGACGGCTGTGCCCACCATGACCACCACCAAGGGTTTTTCATGCCCCTTGGTCAGCATGCGATGGCGCGCGCCGACCATGGCCACCCAACGGTCTGAACCTAAGCGAGTGGGATGATCGTAGCCGTTGCTGACACCAGCTTCAGCAGCGGATGACACCACCCACTGCGGGGCTACATCCCAAAGCTCCATTTGCTCTTGAACGCGGCGCTTCACGGCATCGCCGGCCACCACGCAACCCAGCATGTACTGAGGCACAGGCAAGTTGGCCCATGACCCTTCAATGAGGGTTTCGATGTTTTCTAAAAACTCTGCACCTTGAGCCAAAACAGTGGCTTGGGTGTGAGGCTTATCGTAGAGCGCCCACTTCAAACGAGTGTTGCCAACGTCGATTGCCAAAAATGTCATGTGCGGATGATAATGATTTTTCAGCGGCTAAGCGCCAACGCGCCTATCAAATCTGAGGTCGAGGGATAGGGCAGACAGATTCATAGGCCCTGGATGCACGCAAAACCAACGCATCGTCAAACATGCGGCCCACAAATTGGAGGCCAATGGGCAAGCCATCTTTGGTCAGCCCACAAGGAATGGTCGAAGCCGGTTGCTGCGTGAGGTTGAACGGATAGCTAAAAGGCGTCCAGCCCAACATGGCTTCGGGAGTCATGGCTTGTTGTCCTGCGGGGCGCGCGTCAAATGCTGGCACAGCCACCGAGGGCGTGACCAACAAATCGTATTTCTGCATGAACTGACGCATGTGCGAGCCCAATGCGCCGCGCTTTAAATTCAATTGCTGCACGTCCATGGCACTGAGCTTTTCACCCAACATGGCTTCAGCTTTGAAATCAGGATCGGCTAAAGCTTGTTGCTCAGCCGAAAGGCCTTCCCAAACGGAGAGTGCCCCCAAGAACCACAAGCCCGTCGTAATTTCTAGGGGGTCTTCAAAGCCTGGGTCGATTTGCTCAACCTGTGCGCCCAAACTTTGCAACACCTTCACGGCCGTTTCGACAGCGGCGGCTACTTCAGGGTGAATGTTTTTGGCGTAGCCCAATGCGGGTGAATACGCAATGCGCAAACCGCGAATGCCGTCATCCAAGCCAACGCAGTAATCGGTGGCATCGGGTGGCAAAGACGTCCAGTCGCGGGCATCGGGCTGCTTCATGACATTCATCATGAGCGCCGCATCACGCACGCTCATGGAGTGAGGGCCCAAATGAGCTACAGAACCAAAAGGAGAAAGTGGATAAGCAGGGACACGACCAAAGCTGGGCTTTAAACCAAAGTTGCCGCAGAACGCAGCTGGAATACGCACACTGCCCGCGCCGTCAGTGCCTACACCGATCGGACCCAAACCTGCCGCGACCGCAGCAGCGGTGCCGCCAGAAGATCCGCCTGGCGTTTTATCCGTGTTCCATGGATTGCGCGTGATGCCTGTGGCGGGTGAGTTGGTCTCTCCTTTGCAACCAAATTCGGGGGTTGTGGTTTTGGCAAACAAGACCGCGCCAGCTTCGCGCAAGCGAGCTGTCACGGGGGCATCGATATCCCAAGCTTGGTTGGGATCGACGGTACGGCTGCCGCGCAAGGTGGGCCAACCGCGCGTCAAAATTAAGTCTTTGATGGAGACGGGCACGCCTTCCAAAGCGCCCACCTCGGCGCCGCCATTTAGCGCTGCTTTTCGATGCGCTTGCCACTTGGCTTCGCTGGACTTGGCACAGTTCATGGCCACGTCTTCATCGAGCAAGGAAAAGGCATTGAGCTTTGGGTTGATTTTCTCAATGCGCGCCAACAAGGCTTTGGTGGCGTCGACGGGTGATGCTTGACCACTTCGATACACATGCAGCAACTGCTCTGCTGTGCACTGCGTTAAATCTGTGGGCGTGCTCACAGGACTGTTGATAGCAGGGTTCATGTCATGTCCTCAGTGAAGATAAGTGACAGCGCGGGGATGAAACTAAGCTCAAAATGCAGGGTCCAAATTCATTTCACTATAGACCCCTCAACGTCAAATAAGCTCATGGTCATCCCCAATATGTCTGCGCTTGCCTTGTCGCAAGCCATCCACAGCAAGCAAGTTTCGTGTCGCGAGGTCATGCAGGCTTTTTTAAACCAAATTGAAAAACACAATCCTGGCAGCAACGCCATCGTCAGCCTAGCGCCTCAAGAAGACCTTTTAGCACAAGCTAACGAACGCGATGCCCAGTTGGCTCGCGGTCAAACCATGGGCTGGATGCATGGCCTGCCCCAAGCGGTCAAAGATTTGGCTGATGTGCAAGGCTTTCGAACCAGCCAGGGCTCGCCACTGACGCCACTGACCCCAGCTGCCAAAGATGGCCTCATGGCCTCGCGCATGCGAGATGCGGGTTGCATCATGATTGGCAAAACCAATACGCCTGAATTTGGTTTGGGATCACACACTTTCAATGAAGTATTTGGCGCTACCCTCAATGCTTGGGATATCCGCAAAACGGCAGGGGGTAGCAGCGGTGGCGCAGCCGTGGCATTGGCGCAGCGCATGTTGCCTGTGGCAGATGGTTCCGACTTCATGGGCAGCCTTCGAAATCCAGCGGGTTGGAACCATGTGTTTGGTATGCGTCCATCGCAAGGCCGCGTTCCCAAACCATCGGTGCCCGACGTGTTCATTGCACAACTTAGCACTGAAGGGCCCATGGCCCGCACAGTCCCTGATCTGGCCATGCTGCTTTCAACCCAGGCTGGCTACGATGCGCGTGCACCTTTGTCTATTCAAGAAAATGGCTTGGCATTTTCTCAAAACTTAGAAACCAAGCTGCAAGGTCAACGCATTGGCTGGCTGGGTAACTTAAACGGCTATCTGCCCATGGCACCGGGTATTTTGGAAACTTGCCAAAGTGCACTCGAGGTTTTAGAAACCACAGGGTGCAAGGTAGACACT
Organism: Comamonadaceae bacterium; assembly: GCA_027488115.1. GTDB lineage: Bacteria > Pseudomonadota > Gammaproteobacteria > Burkholderiales > Burkholderiaceae_C > Limnohabitans_A. The sequence continues at coordinate 70,102 of JAIYCG010000023.1, forward strand.
GCGTCTTTGGTCATGAATCCAGAAGAGATTTGGGATGCCTGGCTGGTGTGGCGCAAAGCTTTGGCAGGGCGCAATGTGGGGAGCTTTGTGCACATGGCGAATTGGCGAGACAAGGTCAAGCCAGAAGCTCAATGGGAGTTCGACCAATCGCTTGATCTGACTGGCATCCAATTGATGAAAGCAAGTGCCGCGCGCACAAGCTATTACCAAAGCATGCTCACCCTGTTTGAGACCTTTGATGTGCTGGCCATACCCAGCGCTCAAGTTTGGCCATTTGATGTCAAAGAGCGTTGGCCGACCCACATCCATGGTCAAGCGATGGACACCTATCACCGCTGGATGGAAGTCGTGATCTACCCCACTTTTGCAGGCTTGCCCGCGATCAGCGTGCCTGCTGGATTCAATGCGCAAGGACTGCCCATGGGCTTGCAGCTCATTGGCAAACCGCAAGCCGATTTTGAGCTGCTACAAGTAGCCTATGCGTACGAGCAGGCTGCTCAAAATTTAATTCAGATGAGACCGCCTGGGGTTTAACTTCTGCCTGCAAAGTGCCAGAACTCTTTGCGCTTTGTTAACGCATCGCGCCTGTCAAAGTCAGACTGGCCAAGGCCATCACTTTGGCCGAGTCCACCAATTCTTGAATGCCCACATACTCATTGGGCTGGTGCGCCAAATCCAAAATACCTGGGCCATAAGCAATGCAATCTTTGAGCTTGCCTGTTCGCACAATGTGCTTTTGATCGTAGGTGCCGGGGCTGGAAATGTAAGAAGGTTCGCGTCCCAAGACACGCGCAATGGCCCGCGCAGTGGCATCCACCACAGGGGCATCGCGAGGTGTGGCGGTGGGCACAAAGCTCATGATGTCGCGAATACCAAAATCAAAACCTGGGCGCGTGCGTTTCAATTCATCGAGCATGTCAATGATTTCTTGCTTCACAGCTTCCAAATTTTCTTCTGCAATGAATCGCCGATCGAGCACGGTGCGACAGCTGTGGGCCACCACAGGTGACGGCGAATCGGCGGTCGGCCAGCCGCGAGCATCGGTTGCATAGTGTTGCTCAACTTGACCCCCATGGATGCTGTTGATGTTCAAGGTACTGACGCGCGCGCCCTGCGGTTCGACAGGCTCGGACGTATGGCGTTCTTTCAAGCGGGGTTGCAATTGAGTTTCAAGCAAATGAATAAACGCACTCATGTGATTGATGGCGCTGTCTCCCAAAAAGGGCATAGAGCCATGCGCAATGCGGCCCTTGGTTTCAACCTCACCCCACCAGACACCGCGGTGGCCCAAACAAATGCGGTCTACGCCTAATGGCTCAGGAATGATGACGTGGTGCACACGGGGTTTGCTGAAATAACCGCGCTCTGCCAAGTAACCCACACCAGCAAAGCCGCCAGACTCTTCGTCAACGGTGCCGCTGATTTCAAGTGCGCCTGGGATGGGCATGCCCGATTCAATCAGGGCTTCACAAGCAATGATGCTGGCGGCCAAACCGCCTTTCATGTCGCAAGTGCCACGGCCATAAATTTTCCCATCGCGAATTTCTGCAGCGAAGGGATCGGAGTGCCAACCACTGCCGGCTTCCACCACATCAATGTGGCTGTTGAAGTGAACGCATTCGCCGGCGCTTGAGCCTTGCCACCGCGCCACCACGTTGACCCGGGGCTTGGCATCTGAATCGCCGGGTGCGCCATGCGCTCTGACATACTCCACCGCAAAGCCGCGCGGCTTGAGTCGCTCACCAATCAAGCGAGCGCAGGCTTCGTAGGCATCGCCGGGCGGGTTGACGGTAGGAATGCGCACCAACTCTTGCGTGAGTGCCACCACATCATCTTGCTTGGCCTCTATGCGCGCCAACAAAGCTTGAACTTGCGGGCTGAGTGACTCAGGGGAGGTTTTGGTCGTCATCAATTTTGTCTCCAGGGCAATCCGCGCATTTTCCAGCCACCCAAATTGCCCCGATGTGCGTGGGCATCAGGATCGCCCTCAAAACCTTCCAAAATATTGAAGGCCTCAATGCCCAGTTGCGTGGCCCTTTGAGCAGCAGCGACAGATCTGACGCCGCTTCGGCACAGCAACACAATTTTGAGCCCCTCAGCCGCAATGCGTTGAATACCCGCGTCAAATTCCGGATTCACATCGACCACCGGCCACTGCTTCCAAGCCAAGGGCTTGGCTTCGGGTACAAAGCCCACCCACGCACGCTCGGCATCAGATCGCACATCGACCATGACAGCCTCGCCCGACTGCACCCAGTGCCAGGCCAATTCAGGCGTTACATCGCCAGCATAACCGTCTGCGGCTCGAATGGTTAGAACATCATTTCGCACAGGCTCTCCTCCGGCATCTTGCCGTAATCCAGAATTTAAATTGGCGGGGACCGCTTCGTCTATTCGGCGCGGCTTAGGCAGGTTCAACTCGTGCAGGGTCTTCACAAACTGCTCTTTGGTTTGACCCGCAACACGCACGTTGTTTTTGATTTCATGGCCAATGCTTGAATGGGTTCGACCTTTGTAATCATGCCCTGGCCAGACGGTGGTGTCTTCTGGCAATTTGAACAAGATCTCAGTCAGGCTGTGATACAACGCTTCGGCACTGCCCGACTGAAAGTCTGTGCGGCCACAACCCTCAATGAGCAAGGTATCGCCCGTGAAAATATGTCCGCCTTGGCTGGCAGCCACGTAAAAACTCATGCTGCCGGCTGTATGTCCCGGGGTGTGCAAAGCCTTGAGAGCAAAAGCACCAAACGGAATCATTTGACCATCGACCAGTTGAACCGATGCAGTCCCAATGTGACAAGCTTCAGGCGCTGCTGTTTTCAATCCCAAATGTTCAGCTAGCAAACCTGCGCTGGTAATGTGGTCTGCATGCGCATGCGTTTCTAAGGCCCAATTGACTTTGAGACCTTTGTCTTGAATGAGCTTTTGATCCCGTGCAATTTGATCGTCCACGGGGTCAATGATGACGGCTTCTAGGGTGTCCGGGTCAAAGACCAAATAGGTGTAGGTGCTGGAATCGCTGTCGAACAGTTGAATAACTTGTGCTTGTGCTTGAGAATTGTTCATTTCAAACTTCAAGCAAATTTCGTGAGCATTTCGGCCACATGTTCTGCCGATAGATCACCCTGCTCGATCATGCACGCCACCATGGCAAAAAAGGATTTGTCCAAGGCTTTGCGCGATGCCGCCATTTGTTGGGCGATTTTTTCGCAGTCTGCATCGGTCTCGATCAGTTTTTGCAAACCCCGCAATTGGCCTTCTATTCGGGCCAGACGGGCACAAAGGGCTTTCTTTTTTTCAGGATTGGCAATGCGGGTCATGGAAATCTTTCTGGCGGACCACAAATTATGATAACTTTTGCCAGCTTTTGGACACACACACGCGAAACTCTCATCGATGATTTCTAATTTGCACCCTTATCTCACTGCCGGACTCGGCGGTATTCTGATTGGTTTAGCCAGTTGGCTCCTATGGTGGGGCCTTGGCCGCATTGCGGGTATCAGCGGTATCACCTCAGAAACAATTGCCGCCCCCACTCACCCCGACACATGGCGTTGGGCGTTTTTAGCAGGCTTGATTTTGGGTGGATGCCTTTTGGGTCAAGGCTTGGAGGTCCCCACCCTCTCCACCAGACCACTTTACTTGCTCATTCCTGCAGGGCTTTTGGTAGGCATTGGAACCGTCTGGGGAAGTGGCTGCACCAGTGGCCATGGGGTGTGCGGCTTGGGCAGGCTGTCCCTCAGGTCCTTGGTAGCCGTTGGTGTGTTTATGGCCACAGGCATGCTGGCCGTCACTTTGATGCGAGGTGCAGCATGAGTTCACAACCCGAACGCGCTGGCCGTCTTGGCTTGGCCTTCTCTGCTGGCCTTTTATTTTCGGCAGGCTTGGTTTTGTCTGGCATGACGCAGCCTCTCAAAGTATTGGGGTTTTTAGACATCACCGCCATCGGAAAAGGGCCATTTCCAGGGCTCTGGGACCCGACTTTGGCCTTTGTCATGGGCGGTGCGGTCTGCGTCACCCTGCTGGCCTTTGGATGGACACAAAGAATTGCTCAAGCTCCCCGATTCGCCGACCAATTCCATGAACCCGGCCAGCGACACATCGACTTACCACTGGTAGGCGGTGCCGTCTTATTCGGTGCGGGTTGGGGCTTGGTGGGCTACTGTCCAGGTCCCGCTCTCGCCAGCGCTCTTTTGAGCACAGATGCCCTGATTTTCACCGCCGCCATGTTGGCTGGCATGTTGATTTGTAAGACTTTTCTAAGTAAAAGCGCTAAGATCGCAGATTGACGTTGACGTAAACGTCAATTAGGCTGAGCCGCTTCCTGATGCGGCCCTTTTCATCCTTGACTGGAACCTTGACATGACCGACTTGTCTGCCGAATACAAAGCCCTCGCCGAATACCGCCCCACGCACAAAGTGCGATTTGTCACTGCCGCCAGTTTGTTTGATGGCCACGATGCGGCCATCAACATCATGCGCCGCATTTTGCAAAGCATGGGTGCCGAAGTGATTCACTTGGGTCACAACCGCTCCGTCGATGAAGTGGTCACGGCCGCTTTGCAAGAGGACGCGCAAGGCATTGCCATCAGCTCCTACCAAGGCGGCCACGTCGAGTATTTCAAATACATGGTCGACCTGTTGCGCCAGCGCGGCGGGGAACACATCCAAGTCTTTGGCGGCGGCGGTGGTGTCATTGTTCCCGCAGAAATTCGCGAGTTGCACGCCTATGGCGTAGGCCGCATTTACAGCCCCGAAGACGGCCAACGCATGGGCTTGGCCGGTATGATTGGCGAGATGGTCATGCGCTGCGACAAAGACCTCAGCCCTTATGCCCCCAAAGATTTGAAAGCCATTCAAGGCAACACCGAAGCCCATTGGCGCGCCTTGTCTCAACTGATCACCGTTTTAGAAAATGGCAGCGCTTCTGCCGACATGGTGGCTGCATTGCGCACAGAGGCCGCTCTGCACAAAGTACCCGTGCTGGGCATTACCGGTACTGGCGGCGCTGGCAAATCTTCTTTAACCGACGAACTCATTCGTCGTTTGCGTTTAGACCAAGGTGATGACTTGCGCATCGCAGTGGTGTCCATCGACCCCTCACGGCGCAAGAGTGGCGGTGCACTCTTGGGAGATCGCATTCGCATGAATGCCATCAACCCTTGGCGCAATGGCCAGCGCGTGTTCATGCGCAGTTTGGCCACGCGCGATTTTGGCAGCGAAATTTCTGCGGCGCTGCCCGATGTGGTGGCCGCTTGCAAGGTGGCTGGCTTTGATGTGGTGGTGGTTGAAACCTCTGGCATTGGTCAAGGCGATGCTGCCATCGTGCCCCACGTTGATTTGCCCATGTACGTCATGACGCCAGAATTTGGTGCGGCCAGCCAGTTAGAAAAAATCGACATGCTCGACTTTGCAGAGTTTGTGGCCATCAACAAGTTTGACCGCAAAGGCGCCAGCGATGCGCTGCGCGATGTAGCCAAACAAGTTCAACGCAACCAAGAAGCTTGGACCGTACCCACAGAAAAAATGCCCGTGTTTGGCACCATGGCTGCTCGCTTCAACGACGATGGCGTGACCGCTTTGTACCAAGCTCTCAAAGTTCGATTGGGCGAATTGGGTTTGAAGTTGAAGGAAGGCCTGTTACCCACAGTCGACGTTCGACACAGCACCAACCAAACCCCTGTGGTGCCCACTGCGCGCACACGCTACTTGGCAGAAATCAGTGACACCGTTCGTGGCTATAAAAAACAAGCTCGCGCGCAAGCACAATTGGCCCGCGAAATTCAGCAATTGCGGGCTGCTGCCGTCATGCTGGAAGTCGACAAGCCAGGGCGCGCCAAAGCCTCAGAGGCTGCAATCGATCTGGCAAATCGAAGAGAAGAAACGCAAGACCCTGGCGCAAAGAAATTATTGGTGCAGTGGCCAGAGATGCAAAAGGCCTACGCGGCTGATGAGTATGTGGTGAAAATTCGCGACAAAGAAATTCGCACCGCGCTCATTTCCAAAAGTTTGTCGGGCACCAGCATTCGCAAAGTGTCTTTGCCCACTTACGAAGACCATGGTGAGATTTTAAAGTGGCTCATGCTCGACAACGTGCCCGGCAGTTTCCCCTACACCGCCGGCACCTTTGCGTTCAAACGCGAAGGCGAAGATCCCACGCGCATGTTTGCCGGCGAAGGCGATGCCTTTAGAACCAACACCCGTTTCAAGTTGCTCAGCGCAGGCATGGCCGCCAAACGTTTGTCCACGGCGTTTGACTCCGTCACACTGTATGGCAACGACCCCGATCCTCGTCCAGACATCTACGGCAAGGTCGGCAACTCGGGTGTGAGCATTGCCACGTTGGACGATATGAAAGTGCTCTATGGCGGATTCGATTTGTGCAACCCCAGCACCAGCGTGTCCATGACCATCAACGGCCCCGCGCCTTCTATCTTGGCCATGTTCATGAACACCGCCATTGATCAAAACTTGGAAAAATTCAAAACCGACAACGGCCGCGAGCCGACCGAAACTGAAGCCGCCAAAATTCGCGAGTGGGTTTTGGCCAACGTGCGGGGTACCGTACAAGCCGACATCTTGAAAGAAGACCAAGGCCAAAACACGTGCATCTTCAGCACCGAGTTCAGCTTGAAAGTCATGGGCGACATTGCCCAATATTTTGTGCACAACGATGTGCGCAATTTCTACTCTGTGTCCATCAGTGGTTATCACATTGCCGAAGCGGGTGCCAACCCCATCAGCCAATTGGCCTTCACACTCTCCAATGGTTTTACGTTTGTAGAAGCCTACTTGGCGCGCGGCATGCACATCGACGATTTCGCGCCCAACCTGAGCTTCTTCTTCAGCAACGGCATGGACCCTGAATACACCGTGATGGGCCGCGTAGCACGTCGTATTTGGGCCGTGGCCATGAAGAACAAATATGGCGCGAACGAGCGAAGCCAGAAATTGAAATACCACATTCAAACTTCTGGACGTTCCTTGCACGCGCAAGAGATTCAGTTCAACGACATTCGAACCACGCTGCAAGCTTTGATTGCCATTTACGACAATTGCAACTCGCTGCACACCAATGCGTTTGACGAAGCCATCACCACTCCCACCGAAGACAGCGTGCGCCGCGCCATGGCCATCCAACTCATCATCAACCGCGAGTGGGGTTTGGCCAAAAATGAAAACCCAAGCCAAGGCGCCTTCATCATTGAAGAGTTGACGGAGTTGGTGGAGGAAGCTGTGCTCACTGAGTTTGAAAAAATTGCAGATCGCGGCGGCGTGTTGGGTGCCATGGAAACGGGCTACCAGCGCGGCAAGATTCAAGACGAATCGATGCACTACGAGATGCTCAAGCACACTGGCGAGTACCCCATCATTGGCGTCAATACGTTCCGCAACCCCAAAGGCGATGAAGTTTTGGAAAAGCTGGAATTGGCACGCTCTACGGAAGAAGAGAAAAAATCTCAACTCGACCGTTTGCACGCTTTTCACGCCAAGCACGCCGCGCAATCACCCGCCATGTTGGCGCGCTTACAACAAGCTGTGATTCACAATCACAATGTGTTTGAAGTGCTCATGGATGCGGTGCGTGTTTGCTCACTCGGTCAAATCACCAACGCACTCTTTGAAGTGGGCGGGCAATATCGCAGAAACATGTAAATTTCCGACTGTCATGCGTTGTTAATGTCTTTGTGCGACATTAAGCGCATGAACATCCTTTTCATTGTTGACCCCCTCGCCACCTTCAAAATCAAGAAGGACACCAGCTTTGCCATGATGCGCGAGGCCCAAAAACGGGGTCATCAAGTTTCAGCTTGCGAAGTGCCGCACATTCAATGGCAGCAGGGTGGGTGCGTCAAAGCGCAAGTTCAAGACTTGCAGTTGACGGGCGATGCCAATGCTTGGTATGAAGTCACCGCCAAGCGCCAAGCATGGCTCAAAGACTTTGACGCCATCATCATGCGCAAAGATCCGCCTTTTGACAGCGAGTATTTTTACGCCACCCATTTGCTCAGCCAGGCAGAGCGCGAAGGCGCCAAGGTATTTAACAAAGCTTCAGCTTTGCGCGATCACCCCGAAAAACTGGCCATCATGGAGTTCCCTCAATTCATTGGCCCCACTTTGGTCACACGTTCTGCCGACGCCATCAAAGCGTTTCATGCAGAACACCAAGACATCATTTTGAAGCCCCTCGATGGCATGGGTGGCATGGGCATTTTCCGCGTGGGTGCAGACGGCATGAATTTGGGCTCCATCATCGAAACGCTCAACTTAGACGGTGCGCAATCGGTCATGGTGCAAAAGTTTCTGCCAGCCATTGCCCAGGGCGACAAGCGGGTGCTCATCATTGGCGGCAAGCCAGTGCCCTTCTGCTTAGCCCGCATTCCGCAAGGTGGTGAAGTGCGCGGCAACCTGGCTGCGGGTGGCAAAGGCGTGGCCCAGCCCCTTACCGACAACGACCGGGCCATTGCAGAAGCCATTGGCCCCATCTTGGCGGCGCGTGGCTTGTTGTTAATTGGTTTGGATGTGATCGGCACCAGCGTGACGGAGATCAACGTCACCAGCCCCACATGCTTCCAAGAGATCTTTGATCAAACGGGTTGTGATGTGGCGGCTATTTTCATTGATGCCCTTGAGGCTGCGGTGAAAGCAAGCGCTTAAATCAAAGCGCCGTCTCTAAACACCATCAGCTCACCAGGCACAAAAGCTGTCCACGGCTCGTCCAAGGTAAGAGGTGCAGTCACCACCACCGCCACTCGATCGGTGGGCTGGGTTTGCTCGGCAAAGTTCACTTGCATGTCTTCGTCTTTCAAGGTGGCTGTTTTGAACGGAAACTGCCTTAAAACATAGTGCAAGTTGGTAGAGGCATGAGCCCACAAAGCTTGACCATTGGACAGCAAAAAATTAAAGGTGCCGTGCTTCGAAATGGAGGGTACCAACTCACGCAGCGTGAGTGTCAACTCTTCCACGCTGGGCACAGACGCATGCGACTTAGAGAGCTCTTGCATGAGCCAGCAAAACGCGCGCTCGCTGTCGGTTTGTCCCACCGGATGAAAGTGCCCATGCAAACGTGGATTGAAATTCTCTAAGTGACCGTTGTGGGCAAAGACCCAGTAACGCCCCCACAGCTCTCGCACAAATGGATGACAGTTTTCAAGCGACACCACGCCCTGCGTCGCCTTGCGAATGTGTGCAATGACGTTTTGACTTTTGATCGGATAACGCCGTATGAGCTCGGCCACAGGCGAACGACTGGCTTCCTGGTGATCGACAAAATGCCGCACACCAGCGCCTTCAAAAAAAGCAATGCCCCAACCATCTGAATGATGATCGGTCATACCGCCTCGTTGTGAAAAACCACTGAAGCTGAATGTTGCATCAGTGGGGGTGTTGCAATTCATGCCCAAAAGTTGGCACATGTCGAAGCCTTTTTCAAGGGTGGCCAAGGCTTGGCCACCTTGCAACAGTTTAGCTTGCCTTGACCTTCAAACGCCAAGCGTGCAACAAAGGTTCGGTGTAACCGCTGGGTTGCTCTTTGCCTTTGAACACCAAGTCGCAAGCGGCCTGATAAGCCTTCGAAGTTTTGAAGTTGCCCGCCATGTTTTGGTAAGAGGCATCGCCAGCGTTTTGCTGATCGACCACGGCAGCCATGCGCTCCATGGTGGCCTTCACTTGCGCCTCGGTCACCACGCCGTGGGCCATCCAATTGGCAATGTGCTGGCTGCTGATGCGCAAAGTGGCGCGGTCTTCCATCAGGCCCACGCCATGAATGTCGGGGACCTTTGAGCAACCCACGCCTTGATCAACCCAACGCACCACATAACCCAAGATGCCCTGGGCATTGTTGTCGAGCTCGTCTTGTTTGTCTTTCTCGGTCCACTCCGAGGCCTGTCCCGCGGTGACCACTGGAAACTGCAACAACTTGCTAAGCGTTTCTTCGCGCATGGCTTTGGCGTCGTTCTTGCCAATGGTTTTTTCCATGTGCTTTTGCAACGCAGGCACATTCACTTGGTGATAGTGCATGGCATGCAAGGTCGCAGCCGTGGGGCTTGGCACCCAAGCTGTGTTGGCACCGGCATTGGGATGAGAAATTTTTTGCTTCAACATGTCGGCCATCAAATCAGGCATGGCCCACATGCCTTTGCCAATTTGTGCGCGGCCACGCAAGCCGGCTTGCAAGCCGACTGCCACATTGCTTTTCTCGTAGGCGCCCAGCCACGTACTGCCCTTGATGTCACCCTTGCGCATGACAGGGCCTGCCAACATACAAGTGTGCATTTCGTCGCCTGTGCGGTCCAAGAAGCCAGTGTTAATGAAGGCGACACGCGATTTGGCAGCAGCAATGCACGCTGCCAAATTGACACTGGTGCGACGCTCTTCGTCCATGATGCCCAGCTTCACTGTGGAGGGCTTCAAGCCCAACACTTTTTCAACACGACCAAACAGCGTGTCGGCAAAGCCCACTTCTTTGGGGCCATGCATTTTGGGCTTGACGATGTACACGCTGCCCGTGCGGCTGTTGCGGAAATCAGCGCCCTTCTTTTTCTGCAAATCGACCATCGCGCAGGTGGTGGTGATCATGGCGTCCATGATGCCTTCTGGAATTTCTTTTTGCGTGCCATCTGCCGCGTTGTACAAAATGGCAGGGTTGGTCATGAGGTGACCCACATTGCGCACAAACAGCAATGAACGACCATGCAATACCTCGTGGCCTTTGCCGCTTGGCTTGGTGTACACGCGGTCTGGGTTCAAAGTGCGCTTGAAGGTTTTGCCGCCCTTTTGAACGTCTTCTGACAAAGTGCCCTGCAAAATTCCAAGCCAATTGCTGTAGGCCAAAACCTTGTCTTCAGCATCCACAGCGGCCACTGAATCTTCTAAATCCAAAATGGTAGAAAGTGCTGCTTCAGCCACCAAATCAGAAACGCCCGCAGGGTCTGTTTTGCCGATAGGGTGCGATTTGTTGATTTCCAAATCAAGGTGCAAACCGTTGTGCTTGAAAAGCAAAGAGGTGGGCGCTTTGGCATCGCCTTGAAAGCCGACAAATTGTTTGGCGTCGGCCAATGTGGTGGTGCCAGACTTCAAACTCACCACCAACTTGCCGCCCTTCACGCTGTAGCCCGTGCTGTCAATGTGGGAGCCCTTCTTCAAAGGTGCACAGCGGTCGAGCACATAGCGGCAATATTCAATGACCTTGGCGCCACGCTTGGGGTTGTAGCCAGTGCCTTTTTCGCAACCATCGGCTTCACTCAGCACATCGGTGCCATACAGGGCGTCATACAAAGAACCCCAACGTGCATTGGCCGCATTCAAGGCATAACGTGCATTCAAAATGGGCACGACCAACTGCGGGCCTGCCAACACAGCCAACTCTGCATCCACATTTTCGGTGTTTGCTTTGGGGTTCTTGGGCTCGGGCACCAAGTAGCCAATTGATTTCAAATGTTGGCGGTACGCCTTCATGGCTTTGGCATCGCTCACTGGGCCGGGATGGGCTGTATGCCACTTGTCCATTTCCAATTGAATGCGATCGCGCTCTGCCAACAAAGCCAAATTCACCGGCGCCAAGTCTTTCACAATGGCGTCAAAGCCATTCCAGAAGTTCTTGCTTTGCACACCCACAGCCGGCAAAACTTGGTCTTCGATAAAACGATACAAAGGCGTGGCAACGTGGAGCCCGTGAATGGCAATGCGATCAGTCATAAAAAACCTCAAATAAAAAAACAGGTGGCAGCTGCACTCAACAGCTTACAAAAAGCATGAGAAACGCTTTCTTTGAACAGACATCACTTTATTCGATGTTTCAGCAATCAAAAATCCGGCAAATATCCTTTGACTTGTGACTTTTTTGCAAAGATAGGTGCCAAATGCAAGAAAATTAGTGAGAATATTGTTCAACGCTGAAAACTTTCACAGTGACACCTCAAAGACAACATGACCGCAGACCGCGTATTGATCAGTGAAGTCGGCCCGCGAGATGGCCTGCAGTCCGTCAAGCAAACCATGCCCACGGCCCACAAATTGCGCTGGATCGATGCGTTGGTGGCGTCAGGCCTTCAAGAAATCGAAGTCGCCTCGTTTGTGCCGGCCCACTTGTTGCCTCAAATGGCCGATGCCGCTCTTGTGGTTCAACACACACGACAACATGACCATGTGACGGTGATGGCCCTCGTGCCCAACCGAAAAGGTGCTGAAGCGGCCATCAAGGCTGGCGCCCAAAAACTCACCATTCCCGTTTCCGCCTCCGAATCCCACTCTCTGGCCAACGTGCGAAAAACACGCGATGCCATGGTGGAAGAAGTGCGCGCCATCATTCAAGTTCGCAATGAGCTGGCACCGCATGTCAAAGTCGAAGCCGGCATTTCAACCGCCTTTGGTTGCACCTTGCAGGGTCATGTGGCAGAGGACGATGTGGTCAAACTGGCAGCTGCTGTCATTGAAGCAGGTGCAGACGAGTCAGGTCTGTCCGACACCACGGGCATGGCCAACCCAGCGCAGGTGCGCCGCTTGTTCCAGCGAGTGTTTGCCGAAATTGGCCCCAAAACGGGCGCCGCCCACATGCACAACACGCGCGGCTTGGGCCTGGCCAATTGTTTGGCTGCCTACGATGCGGGCGTGCGCACCTTTGACAGCTCCCTGGCGGGCTTAGGCGGTTGCCCTTATGCACCCGGCGCATCTGGCAACGTGGTCACTGAGGATTTGGTTTTCATGTTCGAAGCCATGGGCATTCAAACAGGTGTGAACATCTCCAAGTTGATCTTGGCCAGACAAGCTTTGCGCGATGGATTGCCAGGCGAACCGCTTTACGGCATGACACCTGATGCGGGCTTGCCTCAAGGATGGACGCATGTCTAATTTTCAAAACTCGCAACAGCAAGCACCTCAACCTCAGCCACAGCTGCCTTATGAGGGCATTCGCGTGGTCGAATTCACCCACATGGTGATGGGGCCTACCTGCGGCATGGTGCTGGCAGATTTGGGTGCAGAGGTCATCAAGGTTGAGCCCATTGGCCACGGCCATGACGGGGACAACACACGCAAACTGTTGGGCTCGGGGGCGGGGTTTTTTCCACTCTTCAATCGGAACAAAAAAAGCTTGGCCCTCGACTTGAAAACACCCGAAGGCAAAGAAGCCGTGTTGCGCTTGATCGCTACCGCAGACATTGTGAGTGAGAACTTCAAACCAGGCACCATGAAAAAACTGGGCCTCGATTACGAGACCTTGAAAAGACTCAACCCGCGTCTCATCTACGTCTCACTCAAAGGCTTTTTGCCAGGGCCTTATGAACATCGCACTGCACTTGACGAGGTGGTACAAATGATGGGCGGCTTGGCCTACATGACGGGGCGCAGGGGCGATCCCTTGCGCGCAGGCACCAGTGTGAACGACATCATGGGCGGCATGTTTGGGGCCATCGGTGCCATGGCCGCACTGGCGCAACGCGCACAAACAGGCAAAGGGCAAGAAGTTCAAAGTGCCTTGTTTGAAAACAACGTGTTTTTGGTGGCGCAACACATGATGCAATACCAAGTCACCGGCAAAGCTGCAGCACCCATGCCCGAGCGAATTTCTGCGTGGGCCGTCTACGATGTGTTTGTAGTGAAGGATGGCGAACAAATCTTCTTGGCCGTGGTGAGTGACACCGCTTGGAAAATATTTTGCGAGGCTTTCAATTACCCAGACCTTTTCAATGACCCTCGCTTGGTCAGCAACAACGACCGCGTCAGAGCACGCGATTGGCTCATCCCTTTGCTGCGCGAACGACTTCAGGTTTTTTCTGCAACCCACTTAAGCAAAGTTTTTGAAAAAAATTCCTTGCCCTACGCCCCCATCACGGCGCCGCATGATTTACTCAAGGATCCGCATCTTCAATCAACAGGTGGGCTGGCTCCCGTCGAGCTCAACGATGGTCGCGAGATTCACACCGTGTTGTTGCCACTGAGCCTGAATCAAACGCGCTTGAAAGTTCGAAACTCAGCGCCCCATTTAGGTCAACACAACGAAAGTTTATTGAGCAGCCTAGGCTACAGCGCCGAAGAAATTGAAAAGCTAAGTCATCCCAACGAGGCGGCTTAAACCGCAAACAGGCAAGCCCTTGAACCATGGACAAACTCAAAGTTTTTGAATCCTTCGTATCGGTGGCCACTCGTGGCAGCCTTAGTGCGGCAGCCAGAGCAGAGGGCGTTGCGCCCGCCATCATTGGCAGGCGGCTCGATGCGTTGGAGTCTCACTTAGGCGTGAAGCTGTTGTTGCGAACCACCCGGCGCATTAGCCTGACCCACGAAGGCAGCGCTTTTTTAGAAAATTGCCAACGCCTCTTGAGCGACGTGGCCAATGCAGAAGACAGCGTTTCAGCTGGGGGCTTGAAAGCCAGCGGTCATTTGCGCGTTACCGCACCCGCAGGTTTTGGGCGCAGACATGTGGCGCCCCTTGCCCCTTTGTTTCATGCCCAAAATCCAGAAGTCAAAATTTCGCTGAACCTGAGCGATCGGGTGATTGACTTGGCTGGCGAAGGCTTTGACTTTGCCGTGCGCGTTGGTGACCTGCCAGACTCTTCTTTGGTCAGCGTGCGCTTGGCCGACAACCGTCGCATGTGTGTGGCTACCCCCGCCTATTTGGCCAAGCACGGCACGCCCAAAATGCCAGCCGACTTGCTTCAACACAGATGCTTGACGCTGTCTAGCGATGCCTCCCAAACGCGTGGATGGGCCTTCAAAGCGCCCCCTTCAGACAATGCAGAAGGCCCAGAAGTGACCTACTTGCGACCCCACGGTCCCCTAGATTGCTCGGACGGTCAGGTCTTGCATGGTTGGTGCCTGGCCCACATGGGCATCGCTTGGCGCAGCACCTGGGAGGTCGAAAATGACATCCGATCGGGTCAATTGGTGGAGGTGTTGGCCGATTTTGCGGCACCGCCCAACGGGATTTATGGTGTTTTTCCCCAAAGAAAGCATCTGCCTCTCCGTTTAAGGCTTTGGATCGACTTTTTAAAGCATCACTACAGCTTGCCGGCAACTTGGCAAAGTGCCCCGTAAAATCGGGGGATGCTCCTAGCCCAACAAGAATTACGCTCGGCCCTCGCTGCCGAACTCGAACGCCTACACCTCGGTGCTGGCGCTAAAGCCATTTTTGAATCACCCAAAGTGGCCGCTCATGGCGATCTGGCCTGTACGGCGGCCATGCACTTGGCCAAGCCCTTGGGTCAAAACCCAAGGCAGGTTGGCGAAGCCTTGCGCACAGCGCTCATGGCCACGCCCGCCTTCACCCAATGGGTCGAAAGCATCGACATTGCGGGTCCTGGTTTTTTAAACCTCAAGCTCAAACCTAGCGCCAAACAAGCCATCATCCAGGAAGTTTTGCATGCAGCGTCTTGTTTTGGCAAACAAGCCGAGCGCAATGAACGCGTGTTGGTGGAGTTTGTTTCGGCCAATCCAACAGGCCCTCTGCATGTGGGCCACGGCCGTCAAGCCGCATTGGGCGATGCCATTTGCAATCTGTTTGCCACGCAAGGCTGGTCGGTGTACCGCGAGTTTTACTACAACGACGCGGGCGTGCAAATTAACACCTTGGCCACCTCCACGCAATTGCGTGCAAAGGGCTTCAAACCCGGTGACGCTGAATGGCCCAGCGGCGAGAATGCGGCGGCCTACAACGGCGACTACATTCAAGACATTGCCCAAGATTTCTTGGCGAAAAAAACCGTCAAATCTGACGACCGCGAATTTACGGGCAGCGGCGACCTGAACGACCTCGATGGCATGCGCGAATTTGCAGTGGCCTATTTGCGTCATGAGCAAGACCTCGACTTAAAAGCCTTCGACGTTCAATTCGACAACTACTACCTCGAGTCCAGCCTGTACACCAGCGGCCGCGTAGGCAGGGCTGTTCAGAAACTACAAGAAGCAGGTAAAACCTACGAACAAGATGGCGCCTTGTGGCTGAAGTCTACCGACTATGGCGACGACAAAGACCGCGTGATGCGCAAAGGCGATGGCACCTACACCTACTTTGTGCCAGATGTGGCCTACCACATTGCCAAATGGGAACGCGGCTTTACCAAAGTCGTGAACATACAAGGCACCGATCACCACGGCACCATTGCACGTGTGCGTGCAGGTTTGCAGGCTGCCGCCGTTGGCATTCCAGAGGGCTACCCTGACTACGTGTTGCACACCATGGTGCGCGTCATGCGCGGCGGCGTTGAAGTGAAAATTTCGAAACGTGCAGGCAGTTATGTCACCTTGCGCGACCTCATCGAGTGGACCAGCAAAGATGCAGTGCGCTTTTTCTTACTCAGTCGCAAGCCCGACACAGAATACGTGTTCGACATTGATTTGGCTCTGGCAAAGAACAATGACAACCCGGTGTATTACGTTCAATATGCCCATGCACGCATCCACTCCATCTTGCGCACTTGGGGCGGCGATGTGAGCAGCTTGGGCCAAGTCGATTTGTCGAGCTTGGAAAATCCCAAGGCCCAAGCCCTCATGTTGCTGCTGGCCAAGTACCCTCAAATGCTCAGTGATGCTGCACAAGACTTTGCGCCCCACGACGTCACGTTTTACTTGCGCGACTTGGCCGCAAGCTATCACAGTTACTACGATGCGGAGCGCATTTTGGTTGAAGAAGAGCCCCTCAAACTGGCGCGCTTGGCACTGGTTGCAGCTTGCGCACAAGTCTTGCAAAATGGCTTGAAAATTTTGGGTGTGTCCGCACCTGAGCAAATGTAAATCAGGCACCACTTATTTTGGTATGACTTTGAGAGCACTTCACAACATGTCCCACTCCAACATCCAAGGCCAGCGCGGCGGCACCTTGCTCGGCTTCATTCTGGGTTTGGTCATCGGCCTGACGGTGGCTCTGGGTGTCGCCATGTATGTGACCAAAGTACCCATGCCTTTCAGCAACAAAAATTTATCCCGCTCGGCCGATCAAGACGCTGTTGAAGCGCAAAAGAACAAAGATTGGAATCCAAACGGCGCTTTACAAAGCAAGCCCGTGACACCTGAAGCGCCGGCCGAAGCCAATGCCAACAACTCGGGTGCTAGCAATCCAGGCAACAACGTGCCCGTACCCGCGCCTGCGCCTGCAGTCACGGCTGACCCCTTGGCCGATTTGGTCAAAAAACAAAATCCAAACACAGCGCCAACAGCGCCCGCTTCTGGGTCCCCTTCTGCTGCTGCACCCCTTTCTGCAGCAGCCTCTACTGCAGCACCTTCTTCTGCAGC
Source organism: Comamonadaceae bacterium (assembly GCA_027488115.1). Classification (GTDB taxonomy): domain Bacteria; phylum Pseudomonadota; class Gammaproteobacteria; order Burkholderiales; family Burkholderiaceae_C; genus Limnohabitans_A. Next base: position 87,325 of record JAIYCG010000023.1, read on the forward strand.
AGCCTCTTCTGCAGCAGCGTCTGCGCCACCAGCAGCAGCCATCCCTCAGCCCGCCAACAAAACAGCCGGCAGCAACGATCCTTTCACCTATTTTGTGCAGGCGGGTGCGTTTAAATCTGCAGCCGATGCCGATGCTCAAAAAGCCAAACTTTCAATGATGGGCATTGAAGCCAAAGTCAGTGAACGTGAACAGGCAGGACGCGCTATCTATCGTGTTCGAAGTGGCCCCTTTGATGACAAAGATCAAGCCGAAAAAATCAAATCACGCATAGATTCCAGTGGCATCGATGCAGCCTTGGTGCGCGTACAACGCTAAACTTTAACCGCACCTCATTGAATCAGGAGTACCCCATGAAACGCCGCGAATTTTCTTTAGCCAGCCTGGGCACCGCTGCAAGCCTCAGCAGCCTCGGATGGAGCCACAACGCATTTGCACAAGGCCCTGCCAAGTTTGTCTTGGGCAAGGACTATTTGAAGTTGGACCGCCCCGTTCCCACCGAGACCGAAGCCGGCAAAATTGAAGTGATTGAGTTCTTTTGGTACAGCTGCCCACATTGCAGCGCCTTTGAGCCCACCTTAGAACAATGGGTCAAAAATGCCCCCAAAGATGTCTCGGTGCGCCGAATGCCCGTTGCATTTCGAGACGACTTTGCCCCGCAACAAAGATTATTTTTCACACTCGAAGCCATGGGATTGCTCGACAAATTACATGGCAAGGTCTTTCAAGCCATTCACGGCGAGCGCTTGCCATTGAGTACCGATGCCAGCATTTTGACCTGGGTCGAAAAGCAAGGTGTCGATAAAACTAAATTTGCCGAGACAGCCAAATCTTTTGGCGTGGCCAGCAAGCTCAAACGCGCGGTTCAATTGCAAAGTGACTACAAAGTCGAAGGCGTTCCCTCACTGGGCATCGCGGGCAAGTATTACACCGACGGCACTTTTGCCGGCAACATGAACCGCGCACTTCAAGTGACGGAATCTTTGTTGGCGCAAATTCGCCAGGGCCGTGCCTGATCTAAAAAGGTGTTGCACATCTGCCCGCTTCGGCGGGCTTTTTTTTGCATTTTTTCAAGAAAGGGGCTTGACTTCCCTCTGAACACCTACAATCAAGCAAGATTCGCGCCTTTATGAAAACCAAGTTCATCACTTTGCTCTGCACCCTGACAACCGCCTTGGCGGTTCAGTGTGCATTCGCCGAAAAAGCCGATCGAGACAAGCCCATGAACGTAGAGGCTGATTCACTCAAACACGACGACCAACAACAGCTTACGACCTTCACTGGCAAAGTTCTCATGACCAAGGGAACACTGGTCCTGAAATCAGCTCGCATGGAAGTCAAACAAGACAAGCAAGGCAACCAAATTGCCAGGCTGTGGGCCGATCCCGGTGAGCGCATTTTCTTCCGCCAAAAACGCGAAGGCCTAGACGAGTACACCGAGGGCGAAGCTGAAACGGCCATCTACAACAGCCAAGCCGATACGCTCACACTCACGCACCGTGCTGAACTGCGATTGCTGCGAGGCGCCTTGGTGGCCGATCGAATTCAAGGCCAAGAAATTCTGGTCAATAACAACACCGAAGTCTTCACCGTCGATGGCAAGCCAAACGGCGGCGGCAGTACGGGCAATCAACGCGTCAAGGCCACCATCACACCGCGTCCACAAAAAAATGAAGCCAGTCCGCCCCCATCCGGACCCGTCTTGAAATCAAGCCCGCGCATTGGCAGTGACAAACCATGAGCGCACCAACCGACATCAGCCATCTTGAAGCGCGTCATTTGCAAAAATCGTATGGCAGCCGTCAGGTGGTGTTTGATGTGTCTGTCAAGGTTCGAAAAGGTGAGGTGGTGGGTTTGCTAGGACCGAATGGCGCCGGTAAGACCACCTCTTTCTACATGATTGTGGGTTTGGTGCGCACCGATGGCGGTCAAATTTTGATTGATGGTGAAGACGTCACCAGCATGCCCATTCATCGCAGAGCGCGCATGGGACTCTCCTATTTGCCCCAAGAAGCTTCTATTTTCAGAAAGCTCACCGTGGCAGAGAACGTGCGGGCCGTGTTGGAGTTGCAACTGAATGCCCAGGGCAAATCTTTAAGCGACGCTGAAATCAAGGGCAAACTGGCAGCGCTCTTGAAAGACTTGCGCGTCGACCATTTGCACGATTCCCCTTCTTTGGCGCTATCGGGCGGCGAACGCAGACGTGTTGAAATTGCGCGCGCATTGGCCACCGAGCCGCGCTTCATTTTGCTGGACGAACCTTTTGCCGGCATCGACCCCATTGCGGTCATCGAAATTCAACGCATCATTGCGTTTTTGAAAGAGCGCGGCATTGGCGTGCTCATCACCGACCACAACGTGCGAGAAACACTGGGCATTTGTGACCACGCCTACATCATCAGTGAGGGGCGCGTGTTGGCAGAAGGCACACCCCAAGACATTGTCAACAATGCCGATGTTCGCCGCGTCTACCTCGGCGAACACTTCCGAATGTGATGGCTGAAAAAATATGAAGCAAAGCCTTTCCCTTCGGATGTCTCAGCACTTGGCGCTGACGCCACAGTTGCAACAATCCATTCGGCTGCTTCAACTCTCAACCCTTGAGCTGAGTCAAGAAGTTGAGCAAATGCTCGATGAAAACCCGTTCTTAGAGCGCAGCACAGACGATGCGCCGCAAGAAGATTTTGGGTTGCCCGAAGCCGATGCGCGTGTCAGCTTGGGCGATCGCGTTTCAGAAGCTGCCAGCGATGCGGGCTCTGAATCGCGGGATGCGGCAGGAGAATCCAATGCCTCGGTGTCCAACGACGAGGCTGTGACCGATGTGGCCGACAGCTGGGATGGCGACGGCAGCGTCGACATTGCACCGGACGACAGCGAGTGGGGCACCGATGCAGGGGCTCGCAAAAACAACACCAACAACGACTCCGATGGGGCAGATGCCATTGAGTTGGCGCGCGGCCTAGGCTCACTCACCGATTACTTGCACCGCCAAGCGCTGTCCATGCGCCTGTCTGAAATTGACCGTGCTGCTTTGCGCTTCCTCATTGAATCGCTCAACGATGACGGCTACTTAGAAGACAGTCTCGATTCATTGGCACAAGGCCTTGCCGGCACCGACGACATAGAACAACTTGAAGAGTTGGTGCACCGCTTCACGGTTGCCTTGAGTTTGTTGCAATCTCTCGAGCCTGTTGGCATTGGCGCTCGGGATTTGGGCGAGTGCATGCGCATTCAACTCAAGGCCATCCTGAAAGACGAACCCGACAACGAAGCGGCAGCCGTCGCTCTGAAGATTTGTGCATTGCCTCTGGAGTTGCTGGCCAAACGCGACTACAAACGATTGGCCGTTCAGTGCGGTGAAGAAGAAGCCATTGTCAAGCTGGCCCTCACGTTCATCACACGCCTTGAGCCTAAACCAGGCCGTCCCTTTGCCAACGCTGAGCAACATGTCATCGTTCCCGATGTGCTGGTCATCGGCACACGCAAAGGCGGCGAACCTCACTTTAGAGTGCAGCTCAATCCCGATGTCATGCCCAAGCTGCGCGTGCACGACATTTATGCCAACGCTTTGCGCGGCGGCAAAGGCGAAGGTCATTTGGGCTTGCAGCAACGACTGCAAGAAGCTCGGTGGTTCATCAAGAACATTCAACAACGCTTTGACACCATCCTTCGAGTGTCCACCGCCATTGTGGAACGTCAGCGCAACTTCTTCATTCATGGCGAGCTGGCCATGCGGCCTTTGGTGCTCAGAGAAATTGCCGATGAATTAGGTCTGCACGAGTCCACCATCAGCCGTGTTACCACAGCCAAATACATGACCACGCCCATGGGCACCTACGAGCTCAAGTTCTTCTTTGGCTCGGGCCTGGGCACCGACAGCGGCAGCGCTGCGTCTAGCACTGCCGTGCGAGCCCTCATCAAACAATTGGTGGCGGCCGAAAACCCCAACAAACCTCTCTCAGACAACCAACTCTCAGAGATGCTCAAAGAACAAGGCATCGATTGCGCTCGGCGCACCGTGGCCAAATACCGCGAGGCGCTCAAAATTGCGCCCGCCAACTTGCGTAAAACTCTGTGAACTCGCTCCAACTCTTTATGCCTTGCGCCGCCGGCGTTGAAGGTTTGCTGGCCGACGAAGTCCATCAACTGACAGGCCTCACGGGCAACGATTTGCTCACGGGCCGCGGCGGCGTCATGGCCAACGCATCTTGGCGCGAAGCTCTGCGTCTCAACTTGCACAGCCGGCTTACTCAGCGCGTGCTCATCCAACTGTCGCAAACTTTCTACCGCAACGAAAAAGATTTGTACGATGCGGCCAGCGCCGTAGCCTGGGAGATTTGGTTCACCACCCAGCAAACATTCAAAATTGAAATAACGGCCCAGCACAGTCCGCTCACCAGCCTCAACTTTGCCGCTCTCAAAATCAAAGACGCCGTGGCCGATCGCTTTCGCGCCAAACGCGGCGAGCGGCCCGATGTGAACACACAGTGGCCCGACGTGCGCATTTATGTTCACCTCACCACAGACAGTTGCACGCTTTACATGGACACATCCGGTGAGCCTTTGTTCAAACGCGGTTGGCGTGAAGACAAAGGTGATGCGCCCCTCAAAGAAACATTGGCTGCTGCCATGTTGGCTGCCAGCTGCTGGGATGCACACACCCCTTTGTACGATCCTTGTTGCGGCAGTGGCACCATTGCCATTGAAGCAGCACAAATTGCGTGCGGCATTGCACCGGGCATCATGCGCCGTTTTGGCTTCGAAAAATTATTGCCTTTTCAGCCGCACGTCTGGCAGGCACTGCAAGAAGATGCGCGTGCTCAAGAGCACGCTCCCACGACCGAAATTCACGCCTCTGATGTAGCCTTCCGAATGGTTGACTTTACGCAGCGAAACGCTGAGCGCGCAGGCGTCGGGCAAGTGGTGCAAGCGCGTGGTGGTGATGCGCTACAGCGCATGCCGCCGTGCGAAACACCTGGGCTCATGCTTCTGAACCCACCATATGGCGAACGTATTGCAGCTGCAGGTGTGGCGGGCATCTCTAGCATGGACAGAGCACGCGATGCCGACGGCTCTCTTCGATCACGCGAGCGTGCTGACCTGAGACGTGCGCGTGAGGTTGCAGAAGGCGACGGCGGCGGCGAGTTCTTTTCTCAATTGGCCTCGCATTGGAAAAAGAATTACAACGGCTGGACCGCCTGGATGCTCACGCCCGACTTAAAGCTGCCCTCCAAAATGCGCCTCAAAGAATCGCGCCGTGTGCCCATGTGGAACGGCCCCATTGAATGCCGCATGTTTCGCTTCGACCTCATGAAGGGCTCTGTGCGTGACAAGCTTTGAGGTTCAAGAAAAACCAGCACCCACAGGCAAAGCACAGCCCTTTGTCATCGACACCAACATCGTGCTCGATCTCTGGTTGTTTGAAGATCCTGCCACCGAAGCTTTGCGGGCAGCCTTGCAAAATGGTCTGATTTCGCATCTGGCCACAGACAGCATGCGTGAGGAGTTAGAGCGTGTACTTACCTACCCGCACCTTGTGAAGCGCATGACCAAGTCTGGTATTCAAGCTCAAGACATCTTGAATCGCTTTGATGCGCATCACTTGGCGGCAGAACCTGCCGCCAAAGCACCTTGTACATGCAAAGACCCTGACGATCAAAAATTCATTGACTTGGCGGTTGCCCATGCGGTGCCCTTGCTGAGCAAAGACGCTGCTATTTTGTGCATGAAAAAACGCTTGCTTCAATCGGGTGTGGTTTTGAACCCTGGCGAAATCCCCGCTCATTGAAGTGAATCTTCCAGATGCCCATTTCCCTTCATCCTGAAAATTGAACGCTCCTATGACTGGCCTCCAACCCGAAGACTTTGACGCACTTGACGACATCTTGGACGACCTGCGCACGCGATATGAAGAAACACCGCAATGGGAGTTTTGTGAAGGCTTTTTGGTCGCTCTCATTTGTTGCAGGCGTGCCCTTCCAGAAACCGAATGGCTGCCGGTCTTGTTGGGACTTGAAGACGATGAAGGCGGCGCAGGTTTTTCAGACGAAGCGCAAAAAGTCAAATTCTTAAGTTTGTGGCAGCAACGTTACGACGAAGTCAAAATAGCCCTCGACTCAGAAATCAAAGCCCTTGACGAAGACAGCGCCTATGCACCCGAAGTGATGGATGTGCGCGGCGCCATTGCCAGCCTGCCACCGGAAGAACGCGCAGAAATTGACAGCACAGAAATTCCAGCCTTTGCACAGGTCTGGGCTTTGGGTTTCATGTTCGTTGTTGAAAACTGGCCCGATGAATGGACCGCACCCAAAGACAAAGACGCAGCGCAGTGGCACGACACAGCGCTAGAAGCCATTGTGGCACTCACAGAAGACGACACCGACGAACCCACGCTGTCGGCACTCAGCGAAGACGGCCCTTTAAGTGTGAGCGAATCTCGTCTGAATACCTATGGTGAAGCCCTGTGGGCGGTCTACGATTTGCGTGAAATTTGGCGCAACATTGGCCCGCGCGTGACACAGGTCATCAAAGAAGCAACGCCAGGTCGCAACGATGTTTGCAGCTGCGGCAGTGGCAAGAAATACAAAAAGTGTTGTGGGGTCAACTAAGGCCGCTGATTCAAACCATGAAAGCACCGAGACTTTCGACGGTGAGGTCTGGCAGCTCTTCTGGAATGAAGTGACCTGAGGGCACGACTTTCCCAGTAACTAACCCTGCGCATTGCGCTTGCCAAAGTTCAAGTGGCTTGAACATTTTGTGAACCACGCCGCGATCTCCCCACAGAACCAGTAAATCGCATTGGATCTTTTCGCCCTTCGCACGGCTTTCCTTGTCGTGGTCCAAATCAATGCCAGCACTGGCCCTGTAATCTTCACAAGCAGTGTGCACGGCCGGCAGCAAATCGCCCGGCTGTTCTGGCTGCAAATTCATGCTTCGTTCATATTCGGCCATGGCCTCTGGCTCGATGAATGACGTACCTTGCGAGCCCCAGCCACCTAACTTGGTATGCAAGTAATGGAGCACGTTGCCACCGATCATTTTCTCTGGCAAAGGAGTGGGCTGAATGAGATGAAACCAATGGTAGTAGGCCCGTGCAAAGTCCATGTCGGTTCGGTTGTACATGTCCAGCGTGGGGGCGATGTCTAGTACGCACAACTTCAGCACTCTGGAGGGAAAATCAAGGGCCAAGCGATGCGCAACGCGACCGCCTCTGTCGTGACCACACAAAAAGAATTGCGCAACATTGAGCTGGTCGAGCAAACCCACCACATCTTGTGCCATGGCACGTTTGCTGTAGTTGCTGTGATCGGGCAAACCTGGTGCATGAGACGAGTCGCCATAGCCACGCAAATCGGGCAAGACCAATCGATAGTCGTTCTTGAGGGCTTGTGCAACCCGATGCCACATCACGTGCGTTTGCGGAAAGCCATGTAACAACACCATGACGGGCTTGTCCATTTGTGAAAGCCAGTTGGCAGAAAGACGAGCGCAGACGACCAGACCATTGACATTGAACTGGCGTTTTTCAAAGCCATCAAACCAAGTGCTTGGGGCCTCAGGTGACGAGCCAGTGAGATCAGAATTAGAGGTGTTCATGCAAATCAATCCTTTTTAGCCCATTGGCGAAACACCAATCACCTTGGCGTGCAAAACAAATGCAATGACAACCCAAACAAGCATGCCAACAAAGACAGAAATGAGGGTTGCTGAGAGCTTGGTCACAGGCGCTTGTAACTCACCCGCCGACAGCAAATGGGCTTGTGCCAAGGCACGATCACGCGCACGTGAGGCTTTGAAATTCAAGACGGCCCAGAGCAAAAAACCACCAAACAAAACAACATCTGCCAAATTACCGTTCGACAACAAGTGCGCCAAAGCCCAAACTTTCACAGACAACACCATAGGATGCCCAAGGCGCACTTTGAAGAGATTGCCAGGAACATAGGTTGCAACCAGCAAAATACAGGCAACCAACATGAGCAATGCACTGGCATGGCGGGTAGCGATGGGTGGCTCCCAAAGAGGAAAGGGTTGAAGCCTGGCTTCGCCATAGCCGACAATCAAGGCATACAACCCCAACAGGGACACCAAGGCTGACAAACCCTTGAACGGTTTTTCGCCCCACGATTCTATGGTTCTGGTTCGCCAGCCATCAGCAAAAATGCGCGTAGAGTGCGCACCCAAAAACAAAACCAAGCCCAAAATCAACCAAATCATGTTGTTCCTTCAATCCACTCAAAAATGCATTCTCTAAGAAATTTGCGCTTTTGGATCACACTTCTTGTTGCTGAACACGCTGTGTGAGCTGAGTTCATTGATGTTGTGCGGAAGTTTAGATGACATTTCATACAATCGGGCCATGAATTCTCCTCAAAACCCTTTCGATACGCCCCATTTCAAACAAGCTCTCTCTCGATTTCCAACTGGGGTGACGGTCATCACCACCCAACAAATGGCCGATGCCAACCCTGCCGAATGGGGCCATCAATTTGTCGGTCTGACGGCCAGTTCGTTCAACAGTGTGTCCCTGACGCCACCTTTGGTCGTTTGGAGTTTAGGTTTGAAATCGCGCACTTTGCCTTCTTTTCAAAAGGTCTCCCACTACGTGATCAATGTGCTGAGCGATGAGCAACTGCCGCTATGTCAGCAATTTGCATACGGTGAAGGCGACCGATTCAAGAACGTCAATTTCGACCTCAGCCACCAATCCTTGCCAATTTTAAAGGGCGCCTTGGCTTGGTTTGAATGCCGCAACCGCAGCCAATACCCAGAAGGCGATCACATTATTTTCATTGGTGAAGTGGAGCGCTGTGGCTTTACCGAAGGCTCACCCTTGGTGTACCAGCAAGGCAGCTTTAGCGGTGTGCAACAACTGGCCGATTAAGCTGCGCTCACCAGAGGTCAAAGAAAAGTCTAAATAAGCAGATGGAAATCGGATCCCTGCTTCAAGGCTAAAAAAAAGCAGCTTCAAAAAGCTGCTTTTAAAAAGAATTACTGGTTCATGATCGTGATACTGATCCGCCTGTTTCGAGGATCCTTGGGATCGTTGGGGTTGTAAGGCGCCGTATCGGCAACGCCTTCAATCTTGGCAAATCGATTGCCTGGAATGCCCTTCTTTTCAATGATCTTGCGAGTTTCCTCGGCACGCTCTGCGGACAAGGACCAGTTGTTGCGATCATCGGTATTGGCAAACTGAACGCTGTCGGTGTGGCCCCGAATGGCCACTTTGTTGGGCAATGCCGACAGTGTTTTGGACACCTCTGTGAGCAAGGCCTGGGCTCTGGGCGTCATGTTGGTTGTACCCAAGCCAAACATGGCGAAGTCGGCTTTGTCGATGATCTCTATGCGCAAGCCATCTTTGTCACGGGCAAATGAAACTTGATCCTTGAGTTTGTCCAGCTTCGGGTTCTTCGCCATGGCCTCTTTGATCTCTTTTTCCATCTTGTCAAAGTTGGCAGCGTCTGCGGCCGCAGCTGCAGCTGCCGCTGCGGCTGCAGACTTTTTGCCTGGATCGCCATCCTGCCCAGACTCTTTGCTGTCTGAGCCATTGGGGGAAGGATCGTTTTCTGTGGGGCCGCCTTGAGAACGCGGGGTGACCATGTTCAAGGTACTGGTTTGCTTGGCCGAGAAAGGAAAACCATCAGGATCAAGGACAGACCGTCCGCCAAACATACCGTCCGAGCCAGCCAATTTGCCCATGGTCACATTGCTGTGCGAGGTGGGTTTGAAATAGTCGGCAATGCTTTTGCGTTGGTCTGCATTGGAAGCACCCAACAGCCACATCAACAAAAAGAAAGCCATCATGGCCGTCATCATGTCGGCCAGGGCAATTTTCCAAGCACCACCGTGAGCACCGCCATGCCCATCGTCCATGATTTTCTTGATGGTGATGCTAGGCGCAACCACCACCGGCGCATCTACTTCGGCCTCTTCAGGAACGAGTGGGGCAGCATCGGCAGCCGCTTCTGCGGCATCCTCAACAACCGGGGCTTCAGCTGCTTGCGCCTTAGCCTCGTCTGTCAGCGCTTCTAAAACTGCCTCAGCCATGGCGATTAGCCTCCACGCAAGCCATCAAACACTTCAGCAAAACTAGGCTGATTGTGGTGGCTAATTCCGGCCCGCGCGGCCTCAATGATCAGAGGCATGGGGTGACCGTGCAAGGTCCCGATGATGATTTGTTTCACCACTTTGTAAATTTGGCCTTCATCGTCAATGATTTGAGCCAAGCGGGAGGCCATGGGCTCAATGAAACCGTAGGCCATGAACACGCCCAAGAACGTACCCACCAAAGCGCCACCAATCATGGCACCCAACACCGCAGGCGGTTGGTCAATCGCGTCCATGGTTTTCACCACACCCAGCACACAAGCCACAATACCCAATGCAGGCAGCGCACCCGCTAGGGTGGCCAAAGCAGCTTGTGCTTTCAAGGCGTCATGGTGGTGAGTTTTGATAGACAAGTCCATCACGTCTTCCACGGCGTAGGGACTTAAAGGGCTGGTGGACACCACCATCAATCGAACCGTGTTGCAAACCAAATCTAACAAGGCGTGATCGTGCAAAATTTTGGGGTACTCGCCAAAGATGGCGCTGGATTCCGGATTCTCAATGTGCGCTTCAAGGGCCACAGGGCCCTCGGTTTTAAGCGTTTTCATAATTTTGGACACCACGAAGATGGTGCTCAAATAATCTTCTTTTTTGTAGGCAGGGCCCTTAAACACTTTGCCCATGCCGCCCAGGGCACCTTTGAAAATGTCCATGCTGTTGCCGATCAGCATACCGCCAATACCAGCGCCCAAAATAATGAAAGTCTCAATCGGCGCTGATTTGATAATCGGCTTCATGCTTCCGCCGGCCATGATAAAACCGCCGAACACGCAGACCATTAAAACAACGATACCAATAATCGCATTCATATTTCTCTCCAAAAACGAACAAACGGGCGGCTGGCTAACCAGCAGCGCCCGTCATTGTTCCCTCAAAGCCTTGCCCTTACAGGCAAAAGCTCAATGCATTGAAGACATTGCAACACCTGAAGCAGGTGCAGTTTTGGGTAACAAATTAGGAACATCACGCCAAGCTTGGCGAATTTCATTCAACAAAGTGTGAACTTCTTGCAATGCATCGAGGTCATTGCGGGCATTCACATGAATCAAGCGACGGGTTACGTAACTGTACAACTCATACAAGTTGCTGGCCAAGTCACCGCCTTTGTCTAAGTCCAAAGAACCTTGTAAACCAAGGACGATTCGACCCGCTCTGGTCAAACTTTTGTTCTTTTCCTCAATGGAGCCACGTTGAATGTGGCCCTTGGCAGTGACCAGGCTGTCAATCAAGCCGTCAAACAGCATTTGAATGAGCTCAACCTTATCAGCCACGACGGCTTGTGATGTATGGTTGCCTTCGCCGTAGCTCTCCATCGCTTTGAAATGTACTCGCATGATGTCTTGTTCCTTTTGATCCTGACACAGCAGGAATCGGAGGGACATCTGGAAACTTGAGCCTTGACCTGTAAAAGAAGGCATAAAAACTGGCTTTGAAGCCACAAACCCAGGAAAAGAGATGTTCATTGGCATCGATCTCATTTTCCAGCTTTGGGTTTCGCCACATGGGCTGGCTCTACGTTGAGGGTGCCACGCAACTTTTTAACCACGGCGGACAACAACTGGCTAACGCGCGACTCGGTCACACCCAGTACTTCGCCGATTTCTTTCAGATTGAGCTCTTCAACGTAATACAAATTCATTAACAATTGATCGCGCTCGGGCAAATCGGCAATAGCGTCCGTCAAAGCGCCCATGAATTGCTCATGTTCCACAATGGCTTCGGGCTGCTGCGATGAGTCGGTGGCGATGTTCATCACCTCTTCCGTCACCACTTCCATCGAGTAGGTCTCAAAACGGCGCGCCTGTGTTCGCTCTTTGTGAAAAAGCTCAATGTCTTTTCCCATGTAATCGGCCAATTCCGACTGCGTCGGTGTACGTCCCAACTCGGCACCCAACTCGTGCGTGGCTTCACTGTGCGATTTATTGATGGCCACCGCAGAGCGAGGCAAAAAAGACAGCCGCCTGACTTCGTCCAAAATAGCGCCGCGCACACGGCTGTGCGCAAAATTTTCAAACTCAATCCCCTTGCCGGGGTTGTAAGCGCGAGCCGCTTCCAACAAGCCAATCATGCCCACTTGAATGAGTTCGTCCAGCTCCATGAAGGGTGGCAGTCTCACCTTCAGGTGCAAAGCCACACGCTTGACCATGCCCAAATGGGCCATGACCAGCGCTTCGCTGTTGTTTTGAACCTGTTCGTAAAGGCGAGTGGAGTTGGCCATGTTCATGTACCTGTTTTCACCAGGCGCTCCACAAAAAACTGCAAGCCACCCGAAGCTTCATCAATGGGCTCAAGTTGTCGAAGGGCCTCTGCCAAGCGTCTAAAGTCTCTTGCACCACCGCTGCCAGGGGCGAACTCGGCCACTGGTTGGTATTTTTTGAGGGCGGACAAAATAAGCTCATCATTTTCAATGGAACCCAAATAGCGCACAGTTCTGTTTAAGAAGCGTGCACAAACTTGGTTGATCCGTTCAAACAGCTGGTAGCCCTCCTGTGCGCTGTAAACACCATTGGGGATGAGGTAAATCTCGTCCAAACCTTGGTCTTGTATCAGCACCTTGATGGTGGCATAGGCATCGGCAATGGAAGAGGGGTCGTCGCGAACCACCACAAAGCGGCGCGAACAAGCCGACATAAATGCCAAAACCTCTGGGGAAATGCCCGCAGCCATGTCCACAATCAAATAATCAATGTCGTCGGTGATGGCACTGAAGGCACGCACAATGTTGGCGGCCTGTATATCGCCCAAAGCGGCCATCTGTTGGATGCCAGAAGCACCCGGCACAAGCTTGATGCCTTGGCGAGTGGTGACAATGATTTCAGCCAGCGTTTTCTCGCCACTCATGAAATGGCTCAGGTTGTAGGGGCAGCGGCAGCCCAATGCAATTTGAGCGTTGGCCAAGCTCATGTCGGCGTCAAACAACATGACGCGATGACCCATGGCTTGCAGCGCAACAGCCAGATTGACGGAGACCGTGGTTTTACCCACCCCTCCTTTGCCACTGGCAATGCCAATGACTTGGGTACTTTTTGCTTTATCCATGAAGCTCACTTTGAGGAATTTCGACGGACCAACGCGGACGGCTCAAACCCATGGAGTGGGTTGAGGGTTCATTGGCTGCCTCTGCCTCGTTCACATGAGGGTCTAGTGTCGCAGGTTTTGCGGCAGCTTCAATCACGTCATCTCCCAAAGTCTTTGAAAATGGCGTCAATTGCGTCATGGCAATGTTGATGAGTTTGTTCAAGCCAGACGATTTCAAGCCGTCCGAAACCCGGTCAGACCCACCTCCAGCCGACACCACACAATTAGCACCTTCTGCGATCAAAAATTGTATCAGTGGCCATGGGGCATGCGATTCATCCAACTTACTGATCAAGAGGCTTTGCCAAGTCAGGTTGGATTTCAACATGATGCGAGACAATGTGACGCCTGAAGAGTCGGCCGGCACAACAGCATGCAGGCCCGCTTCTGGGCAAACCTGCACAACTTCGGCCAAACGTTCGCTCATGAGTACACCCGGTGTGTCTATCAAGATCAATCGGCGTGTTGAGAGCTCACTCAGCAGCAAGGACAGCGTCTCTGTGTCTGCAGCGCGAAAGCATTCCACGCCCAACTGGGAACACAGCATTTGAGTTTGCGCCCAGGCACCTGCACGCATGTCGTGATAGCTCACCACCGCAATGTATTCAGCGCCAAATTGTTGTGCGGCTTGTTGGGCCGCTTTGGCCACCATCAAGCTTTTGCCTGAACCCGACAAACCTGCCAACACATGCACACCGCGGTTGGGAAAACCCTCTAGCGGGCGCTCTAAATTGTGTGTCAGTTGGGTACGAATACTGGCCAATGCGCTGTCCAAACTGGGTTGCTCACGCAAGCCCTCTTGCAGCAAGGCACGCAAACCTGTCGGCACACCTGCATCAGCCATGGCCTCTACCAAGGGTTGAATGTGGGCTGGCCAGTATTGGTTCATTTGCCAACTGGCCGTTTGCTGACTCAAGCGAAATTCTTGACGCAGTGCGGCCAACTCTTCGCGCACCAAAGACACAATTTCTTGGCTTCGAACTTGCTCACGTCCTTGGGTTAAAAGCTGCTCTGTGGGAGACTTTTCCACATTGACAGCGCTCAATTTGGCTGCAGTTTCGGTATCTTTTTGAGTGTCCTGCTTGACGCCAGTTTGCGCGCCTGGCTTCAACAAATGGTGCAAATGATCTTTAAAGGGGTTGTTCACAGATGAAGGTGTGCTTGAAATGCGTTGCGCTGAGGTTGTCGGCCTGACAGAGCCGATTGCAAGCTCTTCTTGCATCAACTCTTCAGAGCTGGCTTCTGTCACTTCCAAAGCCACAATCAGTTCAGTCTGCCCTTCAACACGTTGATTGGAAATGATCAACACATCGGGACCATACAAAGCCATGGCCTTTTCAGTAGCGCTTCGCGTATCACGAGCTAAGATGCGTTTAAGTTCCATGGCGGTATCTCTTCATCAATCTAAGGTTTGAATTTTTTAATTCGCTTTGTATTCGGGACGTTTTAGCGTGTTTCAGCTTGAACGGTGTGAACCACTTTGACGGTTTGATCGTCTGGTATTTCGCTGTATGACAACAAAGTCAAATCGTTCACGCGATAACGAACGGCCTTTGACATCCAGGGGCGAATGAGAGGTGAGACCACCAGCACAGCGGGGTGGCCCATCTCTTCTACAGCCCGAGCACCATCGCGCAAAGCACCAAACAAACGCTCAGCCAAACCTGGCTCCATGGCAATGCTCTGGCCTGGGGCGGTTTGTTGCAAGATGTTGTGAATCAACTGCTCAAGGCTAGGGTCCAGCGTCATCACAGACAAGCTGTTGGCTTCGTCCACCAAACTTTGAACAATCATGCGACCCAATTTGGGTCGGATCAGCGCAGTCAATTGTTCTGGCTCTTGGGTCCGATTGGCCACTTCAGACAAGGTCTCTGCAATGGTGCGCATGTCACGAATCGACACCGATTCGTTCAGCAAGTTTTGCAAAGTGCGCGTTACAACACCTAAAGAAAGCTTGCCTGGCACCAAATCTTCCACCAATTTAGGTGATTTGGCAGCCAACTTGTCGAGCAGTTGCTGCACTTCGTCGTGGCTCAGCAAATCGGATGCGTTGTCGCGCAAAACCTTGTTCAGGTGCGTGGCCACAGCCGTGCTGGCGTCCACAACGGTGTAGCCTAGCGTACGCGCCAAGTCGCGTTGTGATGGGTCAATCCAAACGGCTTCCAAGCCAAATGCGGGTTCTTGCGTGGCTTGACCTTCCAAGGGTCCATAGACCTGCCCTGGATTAATGGCCAACTCTTTGCCCACCTTGATCTGACCTTTGCCCCGAACAACACCTTTTAACACGATGTGATACGAATCGGGATCGATGGTGAGGGCGTCGCGAATGCGCACGGGTTGAACCAAAAAGCCCAACTCAGCTGACAATTTCTTACGCACACCCTTCACTCGGTTCATCAACTGGCCGCCTGTTTCTGGGTTCACCAAAGGAATCAGGCCATAACCAATTTCAAGACCAATCAAGTCCACCTGGTCGACGTCGTCCCAATCCAATTCTTTTGGCTCTTCCAAAGCCGCTTGGGCAGCTTGCTCCGCAGGTGAGCTGACAGGCTCAGTTTGTTTCAGCGTGACGCGATAAGCCAATGCAGCACTTCCCAAAGCCAATGTGATGAAGACCAAATGCGGCATGCCTGGGACCAGGCCCAGAATAGCCAAAATAGCTGCTGACATATACAAGGCTGTGGGGTTGGCCAACTGGGACGTGGCCTGCTCTGTCATAGACTCAGAGGTGGTTACACGTGTCACGATGATGGCGGTGGCCAGAGACAAAAACAGAGAAGGGATCTGAGCCACCAAGCCATCGCCAATGGTCAACAGCGTATAAATACGGCCAGCTTCAGACAAAGACAGGCCATGCTGGGCTACGCCAATGGTGAGACCACCAATCAAGTTGATGACCAAGATCAGCAAGCCAGCGACAGCGTCACCGGACACAAACTTGGAGGCACCGTCCATGGAGCCGAAGAAGTCAGATTCTTGTGAAAGTTCTTCGCGGCGCTTTTTCGCAGTTTCTTGGTCAATCACGCCAGCATTCAAATCAGCGTCAATTGACATTTGTTTACCAGGCATGGCATCCAATGTGAATCGTGCATTGACTTCAGACACACGGCCCGCACCTTTGGTCACCACAATGAAATTGATGATCATCAAAATCGCAAAGATGATGAAACCGACCACGTAGTTGCCACCGATCACAAACTCACCGAAGGCCTGTACCACTTTGCCCGCGGCATCGTGACCTTCATGTCCGTTGACCAAAATCACACGCGTAGAAGCCACGTTCAACCCCAAACGCAGCATGGTGGCGAACAACAAGACGGAGGGAAAAGACGAAAACTCAAGTGGCTTGCGGGTGCCAATGGCAATCATGATGATCAGCAGGCTGCAAGCAATATTGAAAGTAAACAAAATGTCCAGAAGAAGCGCAGGAAGCGGAACCACCAACATGGCCATGATCAACAGCACCATGGCAGGCAAACCGAGGCCGGTGTAATCAAATTTGGACAGGTTCTGTCGAACCGTTGACAGGGTCAAGGTGCTCATGGGTGGCCTAATGGGCTGTTTACAGGGTTAAAACAATCAAACTGCATGGGTGTCTTCCATAGTCCAGCTTGTCGAGCAAAGACCATGCCACCTCAAATCCCGACACCCACCTCCATGTGCAAGGATTGGCCCCAAAGCGGCAAGCCCTAACCTGTCACGATTTTTGCTAATACAAGGCGTACCCGGCCTCAAAACCGGGGTTGCAACATCAAACTGAAGATGGAAATACCATGGACGCCAAGCTCAACATTTTGAACGCACCTGTCTCGAACCCCACGCCAGCAGGGGCTTCCAGCAGTTCTGGGAAGCTCGACCCCAACCTCGCCAGGCCCATG
Organism: Comamonadaceae bacterium; assembly: GCA_027488115.1. Classification (GTDB taxonomy): domain Bacteria; phylum Pseudomonadota; class Gammaproteobacteria; order Burkholderiales; family Burkholderiaceae_C; genus Limnohabitans_A. Next base: position 104,386 of record JAIYCG010000023.1, read on the forward strand.
AATGGGCAAGAGTTTGCGGGGGTGATGCGCGACCTGATGGCCAAAGGTGAACGGCAAGAGCTTGCCGGAACAGACCTTGAAGAGAACACAGATACCTCGACAACCGCCCTGCAAACACTGAATTTAGGCGACCAGTTTTCCGTCATCACGGCCGTATCACCTTTGCCCGACCCCAACAGCTTGGCCCAATTCGCCCGAGCCCAAGGCTTGAGCGAACAAGCTGTGCAAACACTTTTTGGCGATTTGACCACCCCAGCCGCCAAAGAAACATTGACCTTAGCGCCCTCTTTGGCCACTTTGGGCTGGATTCAGGCACACCCAGGCAACTTAACCCTCTCCGATCAAGTAGCCAGTTCGGCGTGGACTGAAGCGCCGATTTTGACAACACCCTCTGCGGGAACCAAGGCCTCAGACCTTTCTGCGCTCATGGCCACGGCTGGCGCCACTGGGGTTCTCCAAGCACTGGGCGGCATGGGCGCTGCGCCGTCGCAAGCCCTTGGCAGTGCAGACAATCTGGCAGAAATTCCACCAGAACTAGGCCCCTTGGATGCCATGCGCATGCGCATGATGCCCGCATGGGAGAACATGACGCGTCAATTGGCCCAGTTGAAAGGCAGCGATCAGGCTGCGGCTTGGGGACAACTGAGCCAAAATATTCTAAGCAGCAAAGCCCAAGGGGCAGAGGTTCCAGAGGTATTGCTTGACTTAGGCGCCAACGACCCTTCACTTCTCACAGCACTCGATGCGCTTCTAGACCAAAGCAACAACAGTTTGGTGAACCACGATTCGGGCCGAAACACAGCCAGCACAGGCACTCTGGGCGCCTCTGCCACGAGTGCGGCCATGGCGAACCCCGAAATGACCGATCGTGCGGCTCAAATTCAGGACATGGCAGATAAACTTGGCAAAGCCATGGGCGAACGCCTGCAAGACCAATTAGAGCGTGGGGAATGGAAGCTTCAACTGAAGCTGAATCCAGCACATTTAGGCAAAATCGATGTTGAACTCGACATGAGCAAGTCAGGCTTGGACGCTGTTTTCAAATCAGACAACCCGTTAACGCGTGAATTGATTTCTCAAGGCATGAACAAACTCAAGGATAGCTTGGCACAATCGGGCATGACAGTTGCTAATGTCTGGGTGAACAGTGAAAACCAGCGTGGGTCTGGCGGAAACTCGACACCGCGTCAAAACTCGGGTGCTGAGTCTCCAGCCAGTGCCTCTGTGACAGAAGTCGCGGCCCCTGAATCGCGGATCAAAGAACTAAGATCCTCAGATGCGTGGGACACACTGGCCTGAAAAGTAAACTAAGTACGCCCGGTTCTTCCGGTGTTCATTTGATTAGATAGAGGTGCCCTATGGCAACAGCAGCCCCAGAACAAGCAACAGAAGTCGCTGAAGAAGAGCCGAAAAAGAAGAAACCCATTGTCCTGATCATTGGTGGTGTGGTCGGCTTGATCGTGCTCATTGTGGCCATTGTGATGGGCACGCTGTATTTCACCGGCTACTTCAATCCCAAACCGGTGATCGAAGCCGAACATGCCGATGCCGATGGGCATGGCGACAAGAAAGACGACAAGAAGCCTGGTAAAAAAACCAAAGATTCACCAGAGCTGACGCGTTTTGAGTACACCTACATGCAAATTGAGCGCGAGTTCTTGGTCAATGTCAGTGGCTCCAAAAAAGTGATGTCTGTCCAGCTTGCTGTCATGACGCACTATGACGAACGTGTTTTTGAAAACGTGAAAAAGCACGACTTTGCCCTTCGCTCTGCTGTCATGGATGTCATGCGCATGACCACCGATGCCGATTTGGTCAAGCCCGAATTCCGAAAAGAATTGGCCGTCAAAATTCGCGACGCCATCAATACCCTGCTTGAAAAGTACGAAGACTTTGGCGGGATTGAAGAAGTTCACTTCACCAATTTCGTGGTTCAATAAACAGACCCATACGCCAACTTATTTATGGCCACCAATTTATTAACACCTGACGAACTCGCCGCCCTGACGGAAGGCGTGATGGATGGTTCGATTCCAGTGGACACTGGTTTCAACACCACCGCACGGGTGAAAAAGCACGACCTGGCCAGTGAAGACAGCAGCTTGGGGGTGAACATCACCTCGATCGACATGATCAACGAGCGCTTCATTCGCACCTTCCGTTTGGGCTTGGTCGAGATGCTTCGCACCAGCCCCAAAGTCAATCCCAATCAAGTTGAAATCGTCCGCTTTGGCGACTACCTCAAAAGTCTGAAAGCGCCGTTGTCTGTCAATGTGGTGCGCATGTCACCGCTTCGTGGCAACTCCATTGTGGTGATTGACCCAACGGTGGTGTTTAGCTCTCTTGACAGTTTCTTTGGCGGCTTTGGCAAAGGGGTGGGCAATTTGCCGCCTGGCCGTTTGTTCACACCCACAGAGTCGCGCATCATCAACATGATTTTGGAAGTGTTCTTCAAGTCACTCCAAGAAGCTTGGTCTGCAGTCTTGCCCGTTGAATTTGAATTGGTCAGCTCAGAAATCAACCCTCAGTTTGCACAAATTGCCGACGAAAACGATTTGGTCATCTTGACCCGTTTCGAAGCTGAGAACAACCAGAATTCACAAGGCTTCATTGATCTGGTCTACCCCTATGCATCGCTGAAACCCATTCGCGAACGGCTCAGAAGCCGCGTTCAGTCGGGTGATGGCAATGACGAGTCTGACAAACAATGGCGCATCGAACTGGAAGAAGCAGTCGACTCGGCCAGTTTAGAAGCTCGCGTGATTTTGGGCAGCATTGAATCTTCGTTTGGCGAAATCAAAGCCATGAAAGAGGGCGATGTGCTGTTCTTCAAAAAACCAGAACTGGCTCGTTTGAATGTCAACGGCCTGCCGGCCTTTGATGTGCAAGTGGGTAGCATTGGCGCACAAACTGCTGTCCAAATTGAACGGGCTTGTATTCCCGGTATGCAATAAATTTTCAGGAAACAGACATGACCGACAACTCCTCCGACGCCCTGCAAAACGAGGCAAATCAACGCCAGATCAATCCTGAAGTGTTGCAAAACATCAATGTGACCTTGTCCATTGAGGTGGGGCGCGCCATGATCAAAATCCGCGACCTGATGCGCCTCACCCAAGGCAGCGTGGTAGAGCTTGACCGCATTGCGGGTGAGCCCCTGGACCTCTTGGTCAACAACACCGTGGTGGCCCAAGGCGAGATCGTTTTGGTCAACGACCGCTATGGCGTTCGCCTGACGCGTGTGGCGCCAGCGTCAGAACGCATGAAGAACTTATAAACTACAGGCTTTAGACGACAAGAAACGAGAAACTCATGGCACCCGGTTTTGGTAGCGCCGACCTGTTTCGGATGATCGGCAGCTTTGCCTTGGTGCTAGTCCTCATGGCAGCGCTGTTGTGGGCGCTGCGCCGCCTGCAGTCACGCATGGTCACCCAAAACTCTGGGCGACGCATGCAGATCATTGAATCTCTCAGCATCGGCCCCAGACAAAAGATTGCATTGGTTCGCGTTGGCGATCAAGAAGTCATGGTTGGCATCACCGCGTCGCAAATCAACGCACTGGCGCATTGGCCAGACCGTGCAGCAAAGCCGGGTTCAACCCCTTCATCCCTGCAAAATGAACTGAGCCAGCTCAGCGCCAGCTTGTCAGCCACCGGAGACGCTCATGTTGCGTAATTTTTTCAAACAGCCCCTTGTATTGGCCAGCGCCATCATCGCACTGGCCCTGTTGGCATTTCCCTTTGCGGCCTCGGCCCAGGGCATCCCCATGGTCAACGTCACAGGCGGCCCCAAAGGCCAACAACAGTACAGCTTATCTCTGCAACTGTTGGCCCTGATGACATCGCTCACGCTGTTGCCTTCGTTCTTGCTCATGATGACCTCGTTTGTGCGCATCATCATTGTGCTGTCGATCTTGCGCCAAGCTTTGGGCACGGGCCAAACACCACCCAATACTGTGTTGGTGGGTCTGTCTTTGTTCCTCACCCTGTTCATCATGTCGCCTGCATTGACCGACATCTACAACAACGCCTTGGTGCCCTACATGCAAAAAGGCATGGCTTTTGACAAAGCCTTGGCTGCAGCCGAAGAACCCCTGCGCAACTTCATGATGAAGCAAACCCGAGAAGACGATATCGGCCTGTTCATGCAAATGGCCAACAAAGGCGAGCCTGTCAATGCAGCGTCTGTGCCCTTTTCAACCTTGGTTCCTGCGTTCATCACGTCTGAACTCAAGAGCGCTTTCACCATTGGCTTCCTCATTTACATCCCGTTTGTGGTCATTGACCTCATTGTGTCCAGTGTGCTCATGTCGATGGGCATGATGATGCTGTCGCCCATGATGATCTCGATGCCCTTCAAACTCATGTTGTTTGTTTTGGTCGACGGCTGGAGCTTGATCTTGGGATCGCTCGCTGCCAGTTTTGCCACATAACTTTGGAGACATCACATGGACACCGCCACCGTTGTTGACCTAGGTCGCCAAGCGCTTTGGATGACTGTCTTGATATCAGCTCCCTTGTTGGGGGTTGCACTGTTTGTTGGTTTGATCATTGGTATTTTGCAAGCGGCCACGTCTATCAACGAGGCCACACTGAGCTTTATTCCTAAGCTGGCCGCCTTGGCCATTACATTGGCCGTGGTGGGCGGTTGGCAACTCACCACCTTGGTCGATTACACGCGCAGCATCTTCCAGCGCATCCCTGGATTGTTTACCTGACATGGACATTGCAGTCACCGAACTGATGGAGCGCTTTTACGGGCTCCTCTGGCCGATGCTGCGAATCTCGGCCTTGCTGGTAGCCGCGCCCATTTTTTCGTTGCGCGCTTTGAATTTGCGCACTCGCATTGTGCTGGCCTTGGCACTCACTTGGTTGGTTTACCCTCTCCACACTTGGCCCATCATTGACCCGCTCTCGCCCAGCGGTCTTTTGGAAATAGTCAACCAACTCATGATTGGTTTACTGATGGGATTGATGCTGCAAGTGGTCACTGCCGCCATTGTGGTGGCTGGCCAGTCGATTGCCAACGCCATTGGTTTGTCGATGGCCACCATGATCGATCCCAACATGGGCAACGTGCCGGTCATCTCGCAGTTCTTACTGGTGATGTCCACTTTGATTTTTGTCGGTTTAGGGGGGCATGCCTTGCTTCTCAACTTGGTGGTCGAAAGCTTCAACAGTCTGCCCATCGGCAGCAACTTGATGGGCGCTGAAGCCATGAAACAAGTGATTGCTTGGAGCTCCATGTTGTTCTTGGGGGCTTTGCTCACCGCACTGCCTGTCATGGTGGCATTGCTGTTCATCAACATTGGTTTGGGTGTGGCCACACGTGCGGCACCCAGTCTGAACATCTTTTCAGTGGGATTTCCCGCCATGGTATTTGCAGGTTTTGGGGTGCTCATTTTGGCTTTACCCAGCATTGGCGCACGCATTCAATGGCTGTGGATGCAAGGCTTCTTTCAAGTCCGCACCTTGGTCGGTATCACTTAAAGGATGTGAAGCATGGCTGAAAATTCCGGCGCAGAACAAACCGAAGAGCCGACGGCGCGCAAGCTGCGCAACGCCCGAGATGAAGGCCAGGTTGCCCGATCGACAGAGCTACCTGCCGCCGCGGTCACCATCGGCGCCATCTTGGCCATGTTCATGATGGGCGGCTTTTGGATGAAGAACATGGCTGAAATTTTTGCTTCGGGCTTCAAGTTCGATCGCAAGACGATCGACAACCCCGACCTGATGGTGACCACATTTGCCCATCAATTGGGCGAAAGTTTTTTGCTGATTGTGCCCATCTTGTTGGTCACCGTCATCTTGGCTGTTTTGTCCAGTGGTGCAACCGGTGGTTACTTGTTCTCGTTAAAAGGCATCATGCCCAAGTTCAGCAAACTCAGCGTGTTTTCTGGCTTCAAGCGCATGTTTGGTGCGCACGCCGCGATTGAGTTGCTCAAAGCCATTTTGAAATTCACTTTGGTTGCCACCGTGCTGTGGTCTCTTGTCACTCGCCAAATGGACCAAATGATGCAGTTGGGCCAAATGGCCTTGGAGCCGGCACTGGCCGCAGCGGGTTGGATGATTGGTGAATCCGCTTTGTGGTTGTCTGTCAGTCTATTGGTCATTGCTCTGATCGATGCGCCCTACCAGCGCTACGCGTTCATCAAGCAAATGCGCATGACCAAGCAAGAGGTTAAAGATGAAATGAAGGACATGGAAGGCCGTCCTGAAGTCAAGCAGCAAATTCGCCGGCGCCAGCGTGAAATGGCCAACAACCGGATGATTCAAAAAGTCAAAGATGCTGATGTCATCATTACCAATCCAGAACACTTTGCGGTTGCTTTGTCATACGATCCCACAGGCGATGGCGCCCCTGTCCTGTTGGCCAAAGGCTCTGACCACATGGCCGCACGAATTCGCGAAGAAGCCCAAAAACACGGCGTTGAAATCTTTGGTGCTCCGCCCTTGGCGCGTGCCCTTTATTTCAGCACCGAAGTCGATCATCCTGTGCCAGAGGCGCTTTATTTGGCAGTGGCGCAGGTGATTGCTTACGTCTTCAGCCTTGCAGATGTTCGGCCAGGTGTTGCCCCTATGCCTAAACCTCAACCCAAAGTGCCTGCATCCATGTTGTTTGATGCCAACGGCAAATTAATGTCATCCTAAATTCAGGAATCTTTATGAGCGATACACCCAATCAAGACGAACCGATGATCATTAAGACGGACAGGCCGCATTCCGTCTCAATGCCTGAAGGCACCAACATTGCTATTGGCAAAAAGGCAGAAGCCAGTGCACCTGCCATTCGCAAAGTCATGGCCGAAGGCGAGAATTTTGTCTCCGAGGTAAACAACGTCATCGATGGTGGGGAAGATCCCGACAAAGCGCCCAAGTCGGAGGTGTTCGCCAAGGGCGACGTTTACAAGGGCAATCAAAACGTCGCCGATGTTGAAGAAAACATCAAAGGCTATCAAAGCGCTGCCGATGCCCCAGATCGTTTTGTCAATGTCCCAAAAGACGCACCGATCCCTCCCCCCCAAAGCAAGCCTCTGAATGTCACCCAGCTCGGGGATGCGCCAGCCATTAAAGACGAGCCAATTGGTGCCGATACTGTAGCGAAGGCAGAGGCAATTTTGGCAGCCATTGAAATAGATCAGTCTATTGCTCGTGCCGAACCCATGCCCGAAATGAATTTTCCAGCGCGTGTGATCAAGATCAAAATCGAGAACGATTTGGTGCGCGAACGCTTGGACAAGCTTGAAGAATAAAGGAACCTGCAATGAGCACCCAACCCACAACGGGCGTCAACGACAAGTCGCATCAAGCCAGTCATGATACGCCTGACGTTCATGCTGCAGAGCCCGTGGCATCCGATGTGGACGAGCTTCAAGGCATCAAAATGGTGGCGCTGGAGTCGGCCGAGCTGGCCACTCGATCCGCCAATGTGGCTGCAGGTGTGGCCGAGAACATGAAAAAGGCCACCCTGAGCCTGCACGACCTGATGAAGGTCAACAAAAAGCAACACCTGATCATGATGGGCATTGCCGGTGGCTTTATGTTCATCACTGGCATCATGTTTGCCACATCCATCTTTACCTTAAAGTCCCGAATCAATCAGATGGACACCATGCTGGTTGCACTCAGCAAGCGCGTGGTTGAACTTGACGAATCCATGGAAATGGTGGGATCGGTCAATGAAGGCCTGCAAGCCATGGTGGCCAAACAAGACGACATCACCAAAATGCAAGGCGCTTTGGAATCAAGGCTGAACGAGGCCATCAAACAAACCGAAAGCGTGCCCGGCAAAACTGCGCAACAAGTGGGCGAAAAAGGTGAGGCCTTGGCAGCTCAAGTCAAGTCACTCGAAGGCCGCTTTCAGCAGCAATCTCGTGCTTTGAATGCACTGGCCAATCAAGTGGGTGGCCTTCAAGGGGCAGTCGGAGAAACAGGCGGCTTCAAGAAAGAAATGGAAACACTTGCGCGTTTGCAAAAAGAACGTCAAGCGTCTGACAATGCTGTCGCTGCCAAGGCTGCAGCACAAGCTACTGCCGCAGCCAACGCAGCCAACGCAGCAGCCGTTAATGCTATCAAGCAACGTGAAAAAATGGTTCAGTATCCACGTGCACAACAAGACACTGCACCAGCAGGTGCCAGTGGCGTGTTGAACAGCAAACCTTAAAAAATAGGTCGCCGTTAGGCGAGCGCTGTTGCGTGTTTCAACAGTCCGTTATTCACCTTCCGAACTGGCCACGGGCAATGTGCCCTGACGCAGGTCGTACTTGTTCAATTTTTCAATGAGCGTGGTGCGCTGTAAGTTAAGCAGTCTGGCAGTTTGAGACACATTGCCATCGGTACGCGCCAAGGCCTGCACAATCAAATCACGCTCGATGTCGGCCAAACGGTCTTTCAAAGACAAGCCTTCTGGCGGCAAACTTGGCAAACCTTGAGCCAACATGATGATGTCTTCTACTTCATTGTGCATGTTCATGACCAAGGGTGGCGCAGGGTTGGCGAACGGATTCATGACATCGGCGTTGGCACTTTGATGTGAGTCCTTTTGACTCAAGGGCGCCACAATTTCCAAATCGTCAACAATGGGCGTGCTGACACGCTCAGCCTGCAGTACACGCAAACCCCTGGGGAGCAAGGAGGACGGCACGGTGGCCAAGCTCAACAACTGACCGCTGAACAAGGTGTTAAAGCGATCGACCAAATTGGACAACTCGCGAACATTGCCAGGCCAAGCATAGTCCTTCAAAGCCTCTACGAAGTCTGCAGCAAACGTGATGGGCGGCTGCCCTTTGGCTGCAAAGTGCAACGCAAAATGCGTTAACAAAGCTGGCACATCTTGCGCCCTTTGGCGCAAAGCGGGCGTGTTCAGCGGCAACACATTCAATCGGTAATACAAGTCTTCGCGAAACCTTCCCGCTTCAATTTCAGCCTCTAAATCTCTGTGCGTCGCAGCCACCACACGCACATCAACCGCCACAGATTTCAGTGCCCCCACAGGATCTACGGTGCGCTCCTGCAAAACGCGCAGCAGTTTGACTTGCATGTCGAGCGACAAATCGCCAATTTCATCCAAGAAAATGGTTCCGCCATGGGCCAGTTCAAAGCGCCCAATTCGATCGGCCATGGCGCCTGTGAATGCACCCTTTCGGTGGCCAAACAATTCGCTTTCCAAAAGGTCTTTGGGAATGGCAGCGCAATTGATGGGGACAAAGTTGCCACCACTGCGATCTGATTGGTCGTGCAAAGCACGTGCAACCAACTCTTTGCCCGTGCCACTTTCCCCCGTAATGAGCACGGTGGCCGTCGAGGAGGCTACCCGTTCAATTAAATGACGAATTGCTTCAGCGCTGGCACTTGCACCAATGAAAGCTTTTGAAGGAGATTTTTGCGCCATAGGGCCAAACAAGTGTGTATGGGAACGTTTTTAAAACATGAATGTATTGCAAATTTCATCAATATTCACTGAAATGTCGGAAAACCGACAATTTAAGCTACTATTTTGCAACACCCTATTCTGAAGCGCGAGATTAATTCTGTGGAATCTGGTCGATTAGAGTCGTCTAAGGCCTCAAGCTTCTCAAGTTAATGCCGAATCAGAGCTTGTAGGACTTTGAGTCCCCTCTTACAAGGAATTGCAAATGAAACGCACTGCTGCATCTGTTTTGGTTTTAAGCATGGTGGCCCTGACGGGTTGCAAATCTATCAATTTGGCCATGCCCAATGCGTCGAAGGATGCGTCTCCTTTGGCGCAGCCCATTATTGAAAAACGCGAAACCATCACGGCCACTGGCTATGCGGTTGTAGCCGTGCAAAACCACAAGAACCCTGCGCAACAACGACTCATGGCCATCCGTGCTTCCAAGCTGGACGCGTACCGCAACCTCACAGAACAAGTTTACGGTCAGCAACTGGATGCAAGCTCTACGGTTGCCGACATGGTCGTCACCAATGACACCTTCCGCGCCAAAGTAGAAGGCGTTATTTACGGCGCACGCTTGGTCAGCATTACACCTGTTGGTGAGGACACCTACGAAACCACCTTGTCTTTGGACCGAGATGTAGTGCAAGACCTGCGCATTTTGTACATGGGCCAAATGGCCGCCAGAGGTCGTTGATCATGGCAAACCGCACGACACAATCCTTTGTCACTGGCTTGGCCATTTTGGTTTGTGCCGTTGCTACAAACGCTCAAGCAGAACTCACTGCCCAGGAACGCCTAGATGCCATTCGCCAAAGCCTGGTTGAAGCATCTCTGCAAACTCCAACGCGAGTTCAGACCACAGCGTGGTTTGACAAGCAAGGTAGCCTTCGCGAAAACAGCAGTTTTAAAAATGCCTTAGACGTGAAGGGCGTTCGGGTCACTGGTTACGACCGCGACGAGTTAGGCCAACCCAAAGCAAAGCTGCAATTTCCAGTTGCAACGGCCGAGGCATCGATGTCGAAATTCGCCAATGGCCCTTTGGACAAGTTTGGTCAAGCCATTGACAAATTTTCAAAGTTTGCAAAGAAGTGGGCACCTCCTGGTGTCCTTGGTCAGGAAGACGAGCCCATCTGCAAAGTCAAAGTGAGTGGCAAACTCATGCACACGATGAGTTTGGATTTGCAAACTGAAGAGTCTACAAACACAACTTTCCTCTCTGCATTTTTGCCAATGGTTCAGTCGAATTGGGTGGGGAATGCCAAGACAACGGGTGGTTGGCGCATGGTCAACTCATTGCCAGCACCTTCTATGTCCAACAACATGACAACCTACGAACGTGCCCTCATTGGCAACCGGTCCGACAATTTGCCTTGGACGGCCAAACTCATGGTCAGTACCGAAAAAGTAGAATCTTCTGGTGTTGTCCTCACACGAGCCGAAAAAACCTCGGCGCTGCAAGTTCAATTGCGCTTGCAAGTCAATGGTGCAGAGGGCCAACTTGAGGCTTACAAAGACCAGACCAGCTTTGTCATTGAACTGGAGACGCCGGCTTGGTCATCGCCAAGGTTAAGCCCCAACAGCTTGTTGTTATTGCAAAATGAAGTCGAGGTCATGCGCAACCAAGCTGAAGAATGGCTGAGTTGCCAAGCAGTCAATCCCGCTGTGACTGCCGTTGCATCAAGGCAAATCGAGATCAATGCGGGTGCATTGGCTGGGGTCAAAAAAGGCGATGAGTGGTTGGTTGCCAATCCTGCACGATTTCCCGCCGAGTTGATGGGCAAAGAGGGTGCGCCTCAAACTTTGTTGGCACAAGTTCAGTCAGTGACGCCCTTCAAATCACAATTGGTGGTGTTGGCAGGTCCCGTTCAAGCTGTACAAGCTAACTGGCGCGCTTGGCCCACCGAGACTTTGATCAAAGAGCCGCAGGTTCAAGCATCTACAACGACCCTTTCCAAGAGATCCAACAAATCCACGTACAGCCCAGCGGTTGTCCTGTCGCCCTACTGATTCAAACGAGCTTGCCATGAAGTCTTTCTCTTTCAAATACTTTGCAGTCACTGTTGTTGTGGCCATGTCTGGCTATTCATTTGCATCGGATGAACCGGCAACAGCAGCTACAACGGAAGTCACAAAGACCTCTTACAAAACAACGGAAAGCATTGCCATTGACCGATTGGTTCAAAAAATATACGCCAACAGCCCGTTGAACACGGCCATCCTTCGCAAAGCTTTGGTCGAAGCAAACCCCAAGGTAATCACTGGCAACCCTCAGCAACGCGTCAAATCGGGCACAGTCATTGTGGTTCCGGACCATGCCGAAATCGTTCGCGTCACCTTGTCGCCCTTAGAAGCGGTCGCGCCAAAAGCCCAAGACAACAACCCAGGTGCCCGAGACTACCCAGCTCGCAAGCAGTGGGTTAGATACCCTTGATCTCTGGGGCCGAGGCGCTTGCGCCACAAGGCCGCCCCCCTCCTATTTATCTGGAAGGCAAACTGCTGTCTTTCCAGCCCAACAGCGCAGCCGATTTAGGTCTCAAAGATGGCGAGGTTGTGCAAGCCTCCGTCAAACTGCATCACGACCAACCCATGTTGGTATTGCAAGGTAAAACCCTGCCATCACCTGGTTTGCAAATGTCACAGGTGGGCGAATCTATATGGCTCAAAGCGCAAGGTGGCACGCTGGTTCCCATCCAAGCACAGCCTCTGATTTCACGCATCGCCAGCTTGCTTTATCGGCCCAGTGCTGGCTCTGAATTACCGCAATTGTTTCAACCTGGCACCTTGGATGCCTTGCTCAACACCGTTCAGCGACCTGACCTTCTAGCGCAATGGCGCTCTTTGCAATTGTCAATGAACCAACTGACGCCAGCGGCTTTGAAGCAAGCCATGATGGGTGCGATGGGCGCAGAAGTGTGGCTGGCCAGAGGCAAGCAGGCACCAGCGCTCGACCCCAAACAATTGCTGCGCAAACTGATTGCTGAATTGGATGTGAGTGACAACGAAGCGCTAGGCGAGTCGGGACTTGTTGAAAAACTGACCAAAGCGGTTGACGACATCGAGGCCCGTCAAGTTCAGGCCGTGCAAGCACAAGCACAACAAGAAATTTTGTTCAGCATGACCTTGCCTTTTGTGGATGCCAACCCGATCGAAATGTCCATCAGAAGGGGGCCGAGGCAAGATGGCGAGCAACCCATTTTGACCGTCAACATTCATTCCAAAAGTGACGAGCTGGGTCCTATCTGGCTCAAAACTCAATTGATGAATTCACAGCAAATTGAGCTCACCATGTGGGCTGAAAAAGAAAGCGTAGTGGCTCAGGCCAGATCACGCGCCTATCTGTTGGGGGATGAACTTAGCGCAGCAGGCCTCAACATGCGTTCGTTCAATGTAGTCCAAGGCGTCAGGCCCACAGAGCCTAGCAATTGGACCCCCTCGGGCAGAGGCCTTGTCGTGGACGTTTCCGCATGAGCCGATACATGCGTCAAGCTGTGGCTTTGGCTTACGGCAACAACCCAACACCTGTGGTCACCGCCAAAGGAGACGGTGAGCTTGCACAGCGCATGCTGGAGGAGGCGCGCAAAGAAGGCATTTTCATTTCAGAAGATCCTCAGTTGCTGGCGCTGCTTAGCCGCTTGGATGTTGACGAAGAAATTCCGCAAGAGCTCTACACCGCGGTTGCCGTTGTCTTGTCATGGGTTTATTGGCTTAGAGGCATGCGCCCCGGCGATGAAAAAGCTGAGCCTCTCGTTGAGCCAGCGCCTGAAGCATGAGTCAAACTTCTTGGTAACCTCGGCCACGACCAAAGCGAGCCACTTGTCCCAAGCGGTCATAAACTTCGACGGAGCTGCCAGAGTCGCCCACTCGGAGGCTGTTCAAGGTGCCTCGGATGGTGTCCAGTTTTCTTTCAATCAAGATGGCATTGCGCCTGTGAAGGTCACGGCATTCAACCAGCTTGTCGCGCAAGGGCTCCCATTCGGGCAGATCTTGCAAGTCTTGTGCAGGGGGGCATTTTTGGCTCAACTCTTGGAGCAACTCATTTTTGCCAGGCTGCAGGGTCTCAAACCGGTCCAGATCTTGGCTTTTAAGAGCTTCAAACTCCAAAGCCAACAGCTGGACCAGCTGATCACTCAATGTTAGAAGGCGCTCACTCACGGATCATTTGTTCAATTGCATGAAAGCTTTCGGCAATCTTGCGGGGGTTCAGAGGGTATTGACCGTTTTGAATGGCTTCTTTGATGGAGTCAACTTTGGCGCGGTCAAAGTCGGGTTCGGCCAAGACCCGTGCGGCCACATTGGACAATTGCACTTGATCACCTGCTGCTGGTTTTGTGGAAGGTGCAGAGGCAGGCGCATCGTTCAACGCTTTGGCCAAGGCACCTGACTTACGGTCGGTCTTGTCCAGAGCACTGCGCAGCGAAGCGTCCGACTGTGCACGTCGTCCGTAATTTGAAATTGCATCGGTCATAGCTAGCTCACTTTCTGATCTCTTCACACTTCAACCCACATATAGAGAGTTGGACGTGCTTTATATCGACAGTACATTCTAGAACTTGAATCACTTTTTTGAAATTTAGAGGAATTAATTGAAAAAAAGTAGCTTTATGTGACATTTCAAAGACCTTTGGCCGTATTGGGGCCTGTCACCACACCCGAAACCTGCCTGCCAGACTCTGGGTTTTTCAATTTCACTTGGTCGCCCATACGACCATCTTGCATGGCTTCCATTCGCACTGTGATCTGAAAATCTGCGCTATTGCCCACCGACATCATCACCATTTGGCCTTGCTTGACCATCACAGCTCGACGAATGTCAGAAATCCGCAGCGCTTGGCCGGCCGCGATGTCGCGGGTCAATTCGGCTTGCTGGGCGTCTTTCAGCTTACTCAGTATTTGTGTATCGGCATTTCCAGGGGAAGCTTGAACTTCTTCCAGCATGTCGGCTTGCAAGATTGTTCCTCGTTGCAGCAAACGCCGAGCAATCACCATGGTTTTGGCTGTTTGCCCAAGGTTGGCGCCCACAGCCCCAGGGTTAGGGTTGGCAGCTGTCAAATTGTTCAAGGGCAAACTGACTTGCAAATAAAGCTGCCAAACTGGCTCTGGACACCTGACCCTCACAGTCTCTTTGGAGGCAAAGGGGTGGTCGACCACCAAGGGTTTTTGACAAGCTTGAATTTTCAAACGTTCATCCAATGGTGCAATAGTGATTTCTTTAGAATTCACTCCGTGAGTTTGTGATAACCATTGAACTACTTGTGAGCGCATAGACTCTGCCGGCGTCAGCGTTTGAGCATCTGCATTCATTGGGTGAATGATGGTCAACAGCCAAAAAACCGTCAGGCACAAGATTTGCATCAAGACTTGGGCAGGTGTAGAGGATTTGACACTTGTTTTGAACATAACAGAGCTCATGCAATAAAGATGCCATTATTATGAGAATTGAGTCTAAATTACCGAATGCGCCTGTAGGCAATTCAGGCAATGCGCCCAACAACGTGGTGGCACTGTCACGCCCCGGCTTTGGCCAGGCCATGTCGCAAGTTCAGCAAAGCCCGCAGACAAGAACCATTCAAGCTGGCGACACCCTCACAGGCATTGTTCGAGAACAAGCCCAAATTCACGGCATCAAACTGTCGCCTTCAGAAGAGTTTAGGTGGACACAAACCTTGGCCGCTGACAGTGGCATTCAAAATGCCAACGCCATTTTTCCGGGTCAAAAAGTTCAAATGCAAAACATGTTGAGCCGTTGGCAAGCCGGCCAAACTCAAGCGGTCAATCACGCTCAAAGCACCCCCTCCCCCAATTTCAACGCAGTGGGCAAACAGAGCGACCCTATTCCAACAGTTATCGTGACGGCGGCCCGAGCCGAATTACCCAAGTCCAATTACATCAACGCTGTGACGCATCCGGTGTTGAGTCAAACCTTAGACAGAGCCGTTGCGCGAGGCTTCATCCCGCAAGTAGAGCAACAGGACGTTTACAACAAGGTGATACAGGTCGCGAACAAACACAATTTCTCACCTGATGACTTTGCCCGCTTAACCCTGATGGAAAGCGATGGCATGAACCCGCAGGCCACCAATACGCGTTGCCACGGGATCATTCAATTTTGTGATGGCCCCGACCGAGGTGCCGCCGAAGTAGGATTTGGAAAATCACCTAAATCTATTTTGGGCTTGAGTGTTTACCAACAATTGCACTTGGTCGACACCTACTTTGACAAGGTCGGCTTGAAAAAAGCAGGTGCGGTGCCATTGGATGAACTTTATTTGGCCGTGTTGCAGCCAACGGCTCGAGTCGAGAAGCGACCCGAAGAGCCGCTGGGTATTCCAGGCAAACAGGCCAAGTACTTGTACGAAGGCCGTGACCCACAAGCGCCCATGACACGCACATCGATCACCCAAGGTTTGGTCCAAAATGCGGCCGACCGACTGGGTTTGAAAAACATCAAATCGCAAAATTCAGGCAACGCCGTCAGCAATGCCATTAACAACGCACTGAATCCCAACACAGATCCCAATGCCTCCTCGGCTGCGCGTATTCGACTGCAAGTCCAAAAAGCAGCCGATTACGACGCCATCGAAGGCCCCAAAGTTTGGTTGCGATAAGCACAGACCCAGTTGACTCATTCTCAAGCGGCAAGAACTTGCCGCTTTTTTTCGTACCCTGCTTTCCAACAAAACTGCCTGCAAACCCGCGTATTTCCTAGTGCTAACGCCAAACAGCATGCTCAGAAACTGTCGAAAAACAGCCTAAAAACATGGCACGGCTCTTGCAATCGAACTCTTTGCAAAGAACTTTAATTCTTTGGGCTGTCGGTTTACTGGCAATAAGAGTGACGCAAAGGAAAGCACATCATGAACATGATTGACAACGCACTGGGAGTTCACGCTCAGGCTTTGGGAATGCGCAGCAAGCGCATGGAAGTACTGGCGCGCAACATTGCCAATGCCGACACTCCTCACTACAAAGCCAAAGACATCGACTTCAGATCGGTCCTGAAACAAACCCGTGAAGACTCGTTGAACACCACAAACAATTTGCACATTCCTTTGCCGATGGAAGAAAACCCTGGTGGCGAAAAGTACCGCATTCCCTTCAACGCGTCGTTTGACGGTAACACCGTTGAATTGAACGTTGAACAAGCTAAGTTTGGTCAGATTGCCGCTGACTACCAAGCCACTTTGAACATCCTTGAAAACCGCGTCAGCGGTATTCGTCGTGCCTTGCGTGGAGATTAATCTAAATGTCACTTGATCGCATTTTCAACATCGCGGGGTCTGCGCTCAATGCCCAAACCACTCGCATGAATACCACCGCATCTAACTTGGCCAACGCGGGCACCGTCACGGGCAACGAAGCAGAAGCTTTTCGGGGCAAACGTCCCATGTTTAAAACCATCATGGAAGGCCAGCAAAAGGCGCATGAGCAAGGCTATGCCGGTGGTGTGCGCATCGAAAAGATCATGGACGACTCGGCACCTATTCGAAAAATGCAAGACCCCACCAATCCCATGGCAGACAAAGAAGGCTATGTGTATTTGGCCAACGTCAACGAGATGACCGAGATGGTCGAAATGATGGCTGCCGCTCGTTCTTATCAAAACAACGTAGAAGTGGTGAACACCACGCGTCAGATGCTGATGCGCACCATTGACATCATCAAAACGTGATGTTTAACAAGCACACCTCAACGACCAGGTAACCATCACCATGTTCTTATCAGCCAACAACACCGGATTGAATGCAGCGGCCAACGCTGTCAATTCAAGCAAGACCATCAATGCACCCGCTGGCATTAAAACCACTTCGCAAGCGGCCAATGAGGCTTTGACTGCCAAATCGGGCACATCCAGCGGAATGGGTCAAAAAGACTTTCTGACTTTGTTCACTACGCAGCTCAAATGCCAAGACCCCTTGGACCCTGTGAAGAACGAAGCCTTCGTGGCACAGCTCGCGCAGTTCTCTCAGCTCGAAGCCACCACGGGCATGGCCGACACCCTCAAAGGGTATGTAGACAGCATGGCTGGCGAACGCATGATGAGCAGCACCAGCATGATTGGCAAAACAGTAGCCGTTCCTGGCGCTTCAGCCGTGATCACACAAGATGGCAAACCTGCTCAAGGCTTTGTGAATTTGCCCACTGGCGCAGAAGGCGTGAAGCTTGAAGTCTTCAATGACAAAGGCCAAGTGGTCACAAGCCAAGTGTTGGGTTCACAAAGCATCGGTGACATGCCTTTTGCTTGGAACGGCACCAGCGATGCTGGCAGCAAAGTACCCGATGGAAATTACACGTTCAAAGCCACTGTCATCAGCCAAGGCAAGACCACCAACCCCGTAGTCAATGTGCTGTCTACCGTGACGGGCGTGAATCAACAGGCCGACAAAACTATTTTGTTGGAAGTGGCAGGCGGCAAGTCAGTGAAGCTCACTGATGTGCAACGTGTTGGCACTTAATTCATTTCAAACAAGACCCAACTCAACCCTAGGAGTTATCCACCATGTCTTTCTATACCTCGCTGACCGGATTGAATGCTGCCACCGCCATGTTGGGCGTGACCAGCAACAACATCTCCAACGTGGGCACCACAGGTTTCAAGCGCTCACGCGCCGACTTCGGTGACATTTTTGCGACATCACCTTTGCAAAAAGCTTCTTCTACAGTGGGTCAGGGCGTGTCTCTGAAGCAAGTGTCTCAAGAGTTCTCTCAAGGTAACATTTCTTTCTCTTCCAACGCACTTGACTTGGCGGTGACCGGTGACGGTTTCTTTCCCATGCGCTCGGCTGACGGTTTGCAAGAACTCTTTACACGCAACGGCTCATTCCTGTTGAACGAACAATTTAACGTGGTGAACTCCTCAGGCCAGCGTTTGATGGCAGCGACAGTTGACTCGACGGGTTCTGCGAACGTCAACGAACGTGTCGTGTTGACCATTCCCCAAAAGACTTCAGGTGATGCCAAACAAACTTCTTTGGTGTCTTTGGGATTGAACTTTCCAGCGGATGCGGGCGTCATCTCAGAAACATTCAACCGCAGCAACCCTGCCACCTACAACAAATCAACCGCCTTCACGGTCTACGACAACGGTGGCAATGGCTACTTGGCCACCATCTATTACGTTAAAACTGCCAACGCGAATCAGAACGTGCCCTTCAACAAATGGCAAACACACGTGTTCATTGGTGAAGATCAAGTGAATGCGTCTTTGGTTCAAGCAACAGACGCTAACAACGAGAAAATTTATGTGAACCAGTATGGTCAAACGGCGCCATACAGCCAAGTTAAAGACGAGTTGACCACGGCCAAAACGCTCTTGTTCTCACTGGACGAATTGACAGCCAAGAAAACTTCCGTTGCGGCCGAAGTCACTGGCAATGCCGTTGACGAATCCAGCTACGACTGGATTGTCGGAAAGACAAAAAGTGAGTTGAGCACGTTGTTAGTGACCGAGGCTTTTTCTGTAGACGTCGATAACAGTGGTGTGCCCGTCAAGGTTGACTTGTCAAAACTTGCAACGCTACCTTCAACCACCAAGATCACAGGCGACATGATTGCCGAAGAAGCCACCAATCAATTGATCAAAGGCTTTGGCGTAGCTCGCACTTCTACCGATGCGCAAGGCGTTGTCACCAGGGGTGCAGAGCGCTACGGCATGAAAGTTATTTTCGATGCGGTGAACAAAAAGTTTGTGGTTCAGTCCGGAACGACTGGTGATTCGTCCAGCGTTTTGGTGTCCGCCGTTAAAACCAGTGCTGCAACTGCTTTGGGACTCAAGGCGGGAGAAGTTCCCAAAGAAGTCAAAGCAACACGCGGTATTGTTTCTACTGCAGCAACTGCATTCGGCACAACGCCTACCGTCAACATCAGCACCAACTTTAACGTTGACAGCACCAACAACAAATTCATCGTCACAGTTGACGGCATCAAATCGACTGTTTATGTCGATGTGGGCGAATATTCATTGGCTGAGTTCAGCGCTGCCTTACAAACCAAAATCAATGCCATGGCTGAGACCCGTTCCGATGGCCTCACGCCCAAAGAAATCAATGGTGTGAAGGTTGAATTTGATCAAGAAAAGAAGTGCTTTAAATTTACAAGCGGCACCACGGGCGCTGATTCTTTCATCAAAATTTCTGGCGAACCTATTTGGGGTTTGTCTGCGGTAGAAGCAGGCCGAGGTGCCACTTCAACTTGGATTCAACCCACTCAACACGTGGACTACAACAACGGCACACCGCAACCCAAATACATTGACGGCGAAGGCAATGAGACCACCAACAGCGACGGCTATGTCGGTTTGCCAGCTTGGTCTCCCGTTTACCTTGACAAAGGCGAGCTGACTTTTGACACCGGTGGTAACTTGGTGTCACCTGTTGAAGGTACGCAATTGGAAACCGTCTATCTGGCGGGTGGTAAAGGTGCTTTGACCATCAACATCGACTACTCAGCATCCACTCAGTATTCATCAGCGTTTGCTGTTTTGTCGCAATCTCAAGATGGTGCGCCAGAAGGTGACCTGGTGGGCGTGACCATCGGCAACGACGGCCTGGTGAGTGCTTCATTCTCAAACGGTTCACAAAAATCTTTGGCCAAAATTTTGTTGGTCAACTTCTCAAGCCCAGTGGGTTTGCGTCAGATTGGTGACTCGAGCTTCTTGGCTTCTGCTGCTTCTGGCAAACCTATTTTGGGCACGCCAGGCTCCGCTGGTTTTGGAACTTTGCGCGCTGGTGCGACAGAACGCGCCAACGTGGACTTGACGCAAGAATTGGTGGACTTGATTACCGCACAACGTAACTTCCAGGCCAATGCAAAAGCCATTGAGACCTCTAGCACGATGACCTCGGCCATCATTAACTTGCGTTCATAAGCAGCGCTCAACTGACCTAACACCAGGACCTCAACATGGATCGTTTAGCCTTTAACGCCGCGGCTGCCATCAATGAAATGCGGACAGCCCGCCAGATGACAACCAACGAATTGGCCAACGTTGCCACGCCCGGATTTAAGCGAAGCTTCGAGTCCGCCATGTTGACCTTGAAGGTACAAGGCGCAGGTTTTGAATCGCGTTTGCAACCTCAAGCCTACTCCAGCGACAACATCAACATGAAGCCTGGTGTGATCATGAAAACGGGCCGCAACTTGGATGTGGCCATGGACGATCAAGCCGTGATGGGCATTACGGCGCCTAACGGTGAATTGGCTTTCACACGGCGTGGCGATTTGAAGCTCAACGGCACTGGGGTTTTAGAAACAGGCAACGGTGCCATTGTTCGCGGCCAAAACGGTGGGCCCATCACCATTCCACCCGGCTTTTTAATTGACATTGCAAAAGACGGCTCCATCTATGCCACCAATCCGACGCAACCTGGATCTGCACCACCTGTGTTGATTGACCGGATTATGTTACGCGACTCAAGCCAAGTGAACATGGAGCGTCGCGAAGACAGCTTTTACCGCATTGTGGGCAAGCCCAATGAAGACATTCCCATCACAGGCAAATTGACCACGTTGACACCGCAAACCCTTGAAGGCTCCAACGTCAATGCCATGGAAGTGATGGTGAAGTTGATGGACCAAAGCCGAACATTTGAAATGCAGGTGAATGTGATCAAACAGAGCAAAGACGTTGATGAATCTGGCGGAAGCATGATGCGCGCCTCATCTTAATGCCTTGTATTTTTTAACGATTCAACAAACATAAAAAGGAGCTTGCCATGGACGCTAGCATGTGGGTTGCCAAAACTGGCTTGGATGCGCAGCAAACGCGCATGAATGTGATTTCCAATAACTTGGCCAACGTCAACACAACTGGTTACAAGCGTGATCGTGCTGTGTTTGAAGACTTGTTGTATCAAAACATTCGTCAAGCTGGTGGTCAAACAGGTGCCAACACCCAGGCACCGACAGGCTTGATGTTGGGTACCGGTGTGCGCATTGTTGCCACTGAAAAACAACACGCCCAAGGCAACATGGTCAATTCCCAAAATCCCTTGGATCTGGCCATTGCAGGTGAAGGCTTTTTCCAAATTGCACAACCCGATGGCACCATTGCCTATACGCGTGATGGCAATTTCAAGCTTTCCAACTCGGGGCAAGTTGTCACGGCCAATGGCGCCTTGTTACAACCCGCCATCACCGTTCCCAATACGGCGTCTAGCGTTACTTTCGGTCGCGATGGCACAGTATCTGTTGAGTTGGCTGCTGGTGGTTCACAGGTCATTGGTCAAATTCAATTGGCGCGCTTTGTCAACCCAAGTGGTTTGCAGTCCAAGGGTCAAAACTTGATGAAAGAGTCACCTGCATCAGGCCCCCCGCAGGTATTGCAGCCTGGTGTGACAGGTGCAGGCACCTTGATGCAAGGCACCTTAGAAGCCTCCAACGTCAACGTTGTAGAAGAAATGGTCAACATGATCGAAACACAACGCGCCTATGAGATCAACTCCAAAGCCATCTCTGCTGTTGATGGCATGCTGAAATTCATTAACAACAACCTTTAAGTACAAGCTCATGAAATCAATGTCTAATTGTTTGTTGTTGGGTGCTGCTTTGCTGGCAAGTCTTTTGTCGGGCTGCACTTCGGTGCTACCTCCACAGGCCATGACGCACTCGCCGCAGTTTGAACCTGTTTACCCCGTTCAAAATTCTCGCGAAACTTTGGCTACTGGCGCCATTTATGTTGGCCGTCAAAGCGACAGTTGGTTTGGCAAAGGTCGCAACTTTCAAGTCGGCGACGTCATCACGGTTTTGCTGAACGAATCGACACAAGCAGCTCGCACACAAAACGGAACCATCACCCGCGACTCTTCCAACAACTTGCTGCCCACAGGTTTTCAAACCTTTGGCGCTGGTGTTGGCGGCCTCATGAAAGGCATCAACATGGCCGGTGGTTCTGTGTCCAACAAGGGCACAGGCGCAGCCGATCAACAAGCCAGCCTGAATGGCTCGGTGGCTGTATCCGTCGTGGAAGTCATGCCAAACGGCAACTTGGTTTTGCGCGGTGAAAAACAACTTGCACTGACAGAAGGCACTGAAGTGATTCAAGTGGCCGGCATCATTCGCCCTGACGATGTAGCCCCCAACAACACGGTGCAATCTCGCCGCTTGGCCAATGCCCAAATTGCTTATCGCGGCACTGGCGATTTGGCCAACGCCACACGCGCTGGCTGGGGCACAAGTGCCCTGCTCAAACTCTGGCCCTTCTAAGCCACTTTCCCTACAAGCTCACTCCATCAAATTGTCATGAACAAACTCACTCATTTTTGCAAAACGCCATGGTTGGTCATGTTCACGGTCATTTTGTTGAGCAGTACCAGCGCCATGGCCGATCGCATCAAAGATTTGACCACTGTGGCGGCCATGCGATCCAACCAACTGATTGGTTATGGTTTGGTCGTAGGTTTGCAGGGCACTGGTGACGGTGCTGATGTGTCGTTCACAGCACAAAGCATGAAGACCTTGCTGAACCGTTTGGGTGTCAGCATGGAAGGTCCGTTGTCTGACTTTGAAACAGCTTCCGGCTCTGGCAAGCTCGACATCAAAAACGTTGCCGCTGTCATGGTGACTGCTGAACTCCCAGGCTTTGCCAAACCCGGACAAAAAATTGACATCAATGTTTCTGCCATTGGCAAGGCCAGCAACTTGCGCGGCGGCACTTTGTTGCTCAGCAGCTTGCGTGGTGTTGATGGTGAAATTTATGCATTGGCACAAGGCGCACTGACGGCTACCGGCATCGATGCCGCAGCTGCTGGCTCTAAAGTGAACATTGGTGTACCTACTGCCGCGCGCATTCCCAGTGGCGCAACTGTTGAACGCATTGTTGACAACCCTTTTGACAAAGCCGACCGCATTGTTTTGAATGTTCGCGAAAGCGACTTCACCACGACCAATGCCATTGTGAGTGCCATCAACAGTCGCTTTGGCGCCGATGTAGCGCGTGCACTGGATGGTGTGTCCATTACTTTGCAAGCCCCTCAAGATTTGACGCAGCGCGTGGCCTTCATGAGCATGATTGAAAACATGGATGTCATGCCCGGTGAGCCCTCCGCCCGCGTGGTAGTGAATGCAAAAACTGGCACCGTGGTCATTAGCCGCAATGTGCGGGTAACCGCAGCGGCAGTGACGCATGGCACGATTTCCGTCTCCATAGCGGCCACCAACGAAATTTCTCAGCCCAATGCTTTTAGCCAAGGCCAAACTGCAGCAGTACAAAACGCGGAGGTCAAGGTGAGCGAACCGAACAAGCCCATGTTCTTGTTCCAGCCCGGTGTTGACTTGCGCCAAATTGTGGATGCGGTCAATCAAGTGGGCGCGTCGCCTTCTTCCTTGATTGCCATCTTGGAAGCCCTCAAAAGTTCTGGCAGCTTGCGCGCCGAACTCATTGTGATCTAACTGGCACAACATTTGCTATTGATATTCAAAGCAAAGTTTTAACCAAGATCAATTCACCATGGACGCCGTCAGCAATTCCACCACCAGCTCTTACCTCGACTTTGACGGTCTAGGTCAGCTCAAGGGACAGGCGCGTCAAGACGCTAAGGGTGCCATCCGGGAAACTGCCCAGCAATTTGAGGCTTTGTTCCTGCAGATGATGATGAAATCCATGCGCGATTCCATCGAGAAGAGCGAATTGTCTGAGTCCAACACCATGGACACCTTCCAAGGCATGTTTGACAAAGAGGTGTCAGTTCAGTTGGCCAAAAAGAACAGCATGGGCCTGGCCGACATGCTGGTCAAGAACTTAGAACAACAGCAAGCCAACATTGCCACCACGGCCGATATGTTGAAGCAGCGGCAAGATCCTGCCGGTTTTGCCGCCAAGCCCATGCCACTGAACCCTGCGCAATTGGGCATGTCCTTGGACAAACTGAATCCGAAACAAAACGGCTTTGCATTGCCCAAGCCGCAAGTGTTTCCGCTGAACCTGCCACCCAAGCCCATTAGCGGGAGCGGCACATGACCGATTTAGTTAGCGTTGCCTCCAATGCGGTCCAGTCGTACCAACGTGCGCTGGGCACGGTTTCCAACAACATTGCAAACGTTTCAACCGACGGCTATTCACGCCAAGACATTTCATTGGCTGCCAACCCGGTGGCCAAAGTGGGCACGGTTTATTTGGGCACGGGTGTGACGGTCGATGGCATTAAACGCCAATACGACGCCTTTGTTGAAACCAACATGCGCAACAGCAACAGCGACCTGGCCAGCCAAGAGCCCATGGTCAACTTTGCCAACCGCGTGATTGACATCATGGGAAGTACCTCCATGGGTTTGAGTGGTGCACTCGACCAGTTTTTCAATGGTGCGCGAGACCTGTCATCAGACCCTGCATCTACCGTGATGCGCGGTAGCTTTTTAAGAGACTCTGAAAACTTGGCCGCTCGCTTTGGCGAGTTGTCGAACCAACTTGATTTGGTGCAAAACGAAACTGACGAAACCGTGAAGAGTTACGTCAATTCAATGAACACCATCTTCAAACAATTGGCAACCGTCAACATTCAATTGACCAAACAAAAATCGGCCGCGGCGCAGCCCCCCGATTTGCTTGACCAACGGGATGTGTTGCTGAAAGACTTGTCAAGCTACGCTCAAATTAGAACGGGCTTTGCAGAGAATGGCGCCGTGACTGTGAGCTTAGGCCCGTCGCTGACACGCGATGTGGTGGTAGATGGCGTGAACTCATTCATGCTGGGCACCAACTTCAATTCGGCATCGCCAGAGAAAGTGAGTTTGGTCCTTAACCCCTACGGCGATGCTACCTCGCTGACTGGTTTAACGGGCGGCAAGCTGTCTGGCGTGATGAGTTTTCGGGAGCAAATTTTGGGCAGCAGCCGCTCTTCGCTCGACACACTGGCCAATAAATTTGTCACTGAAGTGAATGCCATTCACGGCGCAGGCATTGATGCTTATGGCAACACAGGCGGTGACTTGTTCAGCATCGACAAATCGAGCGTGGGTTCTGCCGGAACGGTTAAAGTGGCCATTGGCGATCCGCTAAAGATATCTGCTGCGGCTCAATTCCGCATCATTGAATCGCCCAACAACACCGGCTTTGCCGATGCCAGCATTCAGTTTGTGGGCTCACCAGTGAATGGCCCAGCCCCCATCACCACCATAATTCCCAACAACAGCAACGCCTCTGCGGCCTTGACTGTCAAAGCCACGGCCAGCAAGCCCCTGGCAGCTGTCACCACCATTACCAACGGTTTGTCCAACATTGGTATCTTCATGGGTGAGGCCGACAGTGGCCAGCAATTGCAAATATTTACGCGCGATGGCCGTCAAATTGCCGGTGCCGCCATCGATGCCACCATGCAAAGCTTGGTCTTGACTGAAGCCAACGGTTTTGCTGCCAATGCAGGCTACAGCAGCGCTTACTTGAACGTAAGCGGTACCAAGGGCTACAAAGACCTGAATGTGTTTTATGGTGCCAAGGCCAATGTAGGCTCTGTGCTGCAAATGGACTCGGCAGAGAAAGACCCGCTGAAGCACAGCTTGGCGAAAAACCTCCAAGTGCCAGCCACCCTAACAAGCGACCGCATACAAACTGGATTGTCTTCCATACCCGCTGGCTTGTTCAAATTGAATGGCACCACACTGGGCGCGTTCACGGCCAGCGCTGGCAACACACTGCAAGCGTCAGACATTGCAACAGGCATTCAGGCGGCTGGCATTTCTGGCATCACGGCCTCGGCCACCAACGAAATTCGCATTCCGGTTAGCCAACTTAAGTTGGATTTGCCCTTGTCTTTGAAGAGTGGCAACAGCGCTGCCTTTACTGTCATCAAAGCAACGCCTACGGGACTTAATACGCCGCAAGAGTTGGTCGATGCCATCAATACAAAAAGCGCCACCTCGGGTGTACGCGCTTACATTGCCGACAGCGGTTCTCTGGTTTTGACCAACACCGCTGGCAATGAAGGCAAGGACATTGCCATTGACAGCACTGCCACGCCCAATGCATTGGGTTTGAAGTCGGGCAGCTATGGCGGCAACATCACAATTCAGCGGGCACTGGTGGCCGACACAGACACGCCCATTGAACTTGGGTTTGCCACCGGCACCCCAGTTGACTTGTACAAACTGGGCTTTAAAACTGGCACCTACATTTCGGGCACCCCATCTGAAGACTTGCTGGTTTTTGTAACCGGTGCAGGCGAAGCGAAAATATCGGCCAGTTATACGGGTACACCCGTGAGCGCCAAACAAGCCATGCGCACACAGCCACTGGAAGTGCGTTTTGACTCGGCCACGCACTTCACGATTTTGGACGTGACCACCGACACCGTGGTGGCCTCGCGCAATTTTGACCCCAATTTACTTGAACCAGCCTTTACCTACCAAGGCGTTCAAGTGACCTTGTCCAATGCACCCAAAGCTGGCGATGTTTTTACCATCGATGGCAACAAGGACGGTACGGGCAACAACGAGAACATGTTGCAACTGGTTGACCTAGAGTCAGACCCTGTGATGGGTGGCGGCAAAACATTTGCATCGGCCTACATCGACAACGTGAACGACTTGGGCAACATTGCACGCCAAGCCACCATTGCACAGTCGGCCCTCAAAGTGGTGTACGACCAAGCCGTGTCGGCCCGCGACCAAGTGTCTGGCGTGAGCCTAGACCAGGAAGCCGCCGACTTGGTTCGCTACCAGCAGGCCTATCAGGCTGCCGCCAAAATTTTGCAGGTGGCCAGTCAATTGTTTGACAGCGTCTTGCAAGTTCGATGAGCGCACGGAGAGCTAAATCATGATGAAAATTTCTACCCGTTTGTTGTTTGAACGCGGCTCTGCGCAGATGAGCAGCGTGCAAAATCAATTGGCCAAATCTCAAGCGCAATTGGCCCAAGGCAAACAAGTGATCAACGCCAGTGATGCCCCCAACCAAGCGGCCACCATTCAGCGTTTGAAGTCAATTTTGAGCCGCCAAGAAAGCTACCAAAGCTCTTTGGAAACC
Organism: Comamonadaceae bacterium; assembly: GCA_027488115.1. Taxonomy (GTDB): domain Bacteria; phylum Pseudomonadota; class Gammaproteobacteria; order Burkholderiales; family Burkholderiaceae_C; genus Limnohabitans_A. The sequence continues at coordinate 131,753 of JAIYCG010000023.1, forward strand.
GTCAAATCTCGTTTGCAGGGCGAAGAAAGTGCCTTGCAAAGCGTCAGTGACTTGTTGGTCCGCGCCAAAGAAGTGGCCGTTCATGGCGCCAACGACACCTTGAACCCTGGCGATCGGAAAGCGCTGGCAACAGAAATGCAGGCCCTGCGCGACCAAATGCTCAGCTTGGCCAACACCAAAGACACCAATGGCAACTACCTGTTTGCAGGCAGTCGCGTTAAGCAACCCGCGTTTTCTGAAACCGCCAACGGCAGCCCTGTGTACTTGGGTGACCAAACCCACATGAACGTGCGTGTCGGCGAGCAACGCAGCATTGCTGTGAACCGGACAGGCACCGACGCATTTGTGCCTGTGCCGCGCATAGACAAAGACGGCGCTACGGTAGGCGTTGGATTTTTCAAAGTGATGGACGACCTGATAGCCGGCCTTAACAACGTGAAAGGCGACGACATTCGCCGAGGCGTGGGCGAAATAGACACTTTGCAAACAGGCGTGAGCTTGGCGCAAGCGCAAGTGGGTACCAACTTGAACGTGATCGATCAGCAAACAGCTGTGATTGAAGACACCACCTTGAACTTGAAGACCACCTTGTCTTCCATTGAGGACTTGGACTACGCCAGCGCCATTACCAAAATGAACCAACAAATGATGAGCTTGGAAGCTGCACAGAGCAGTTTTGCCAAAGTGAGTCAGTTGAATTTGTTTAACTATATTAAGTAATTGGCGTTGTGTCCGATACATCTCAATTGTGGCCAAACCAATGAAATATTTTGATGTCTACTTAGGAGCAAGCAATGGCTACTGATGCAATCAGTGCGCTGGGCGCAGGCTCAGGCGTCGACGTTAAAGCATTGGCCACCAGCTTGGTCGATGCCGAAAAAGCACCCAGAAAAGCCGCCATTGAAGCAAAGATCAAAAAATCTGAAAGCGGTATTTCTGGCTATGCCGCAGTTAAATTTGTTTTAAGTGATTTGAAAACAGCTTTTTCAAACATCAAAGATCAAAGCGCTTTCAACACCGTGATTCCTAGAGTTAGTCAATCATCGGCCATCAGCGTCACGACATCGGCTACAGCCACTGCTGGCAACCACACTGTCAGCGTCACTAACTTGGCAAAATCTCAACGTAGCGTGTCCGATGCCGCAGGATTTGCTTCACCTGTAACCACATTGAACAACGGAGAAGCCTTCAGCTTGAAGCTGAAAAAAGGTGTCGATCCCACACCAAGCAAAGTCTTTACGCAAGGTACGGCAGACGTGGCAGGCCCACCTGCGGTTACAGGCACACGCGCCACCAGTACCGTTACGTTTAAAGCAATGAACAAGGGCGACACCGTCACTTTGAACGGCATGACGCTGACAGCCAACAAAGCCCTCAGTAAAACAGATGTGGGCGACATGTTTGCAAACTTGGCATCGGGCCAAACCGATGCACAAACCAACAACAGCAACTTGGCTGTTTACGGCACATTTTCTGGCACATTTGCCGCGGGCTATAGCTCGGGCGTGGCAACCAACGGCGTAATCACTTTGACTGCTACAGCCAATGGTCCAACAGCCGACATAGAAACACCCACAGCCACCCAGCCTGCAACCAACATTGCCATTGCGGCCAACGCCACCACTCCCGCAGGCATCGTTGCTGCCATCAATGCCTCCAGTAACGGAATTTCTGCTCAGTTGGTGAACACAGGAAACGCCGCAGCCCCCTACAGAATTATGTTGACCGGCGCTACCGGCGAAAACAACGCCTTCAGCATCACGACTCAAACCACGGGTGGCGGTGCTGTTAGCAATTTGAATTTTGGCACCAAACTGCAATCTGCCGAAGATGCCGTGTTATCGGTTAATGGCATGGCCATGACTTCCAATACCAATCGAATTACAGATGCCATAGCCGGTACCACCCTGGAGCTGTTGTCCACCACCACAGGCACGGCCAATCTAGATTTTTCTAGAGACACTTCTACGATCAAAACCAAAATTGAAGCTTTGGTAACGGCCTACAACGACGCCAACAGCATGCTAGGCGTGGTGTCCGATCCTAAATCGACCGTCGAAACCTATGGTGCCACTTTGGTGGGTAACTCCATCGTAGGTTCTGTGCGCAACCAAATGCGTTCCCTTATTACCGCTGACTCCAACTCTCCTTCGGGTGGTTTGACGGCGCTGCGCGACATTGGCTTGTCAATTAGCAAGACTGGCGAATTAGAGCTTGATGCCACCAAGCTGGACAGCGCGCTCACCACCAAATACGACAACGTTGTCACTTTGTTGACCTCCAACCGAGAAAAACAAAGCACCTTCAGCGTATTGCCAGCGGGCGCCGCAGGTGAAGCTGTTAAAAAACTAACTGCTTTGTTGGATACAGCTGCCCCGCTAACCAGCCAAAGCGCCAACCTAACTACCAAAATTGCCTCCTACAAAAAGGAGCTGACCACCTTAGAGACCCGCATGACCGACTTGTTGGCGCGCTACAACAAGCAATTTGCAGCCATGGAATCGATGGTCGGCCAAACGAAGAGCTTGCAAACCAACTTGAAGAGCACATTCGAGGGCATGATGGCGGCCTACACCAACAAGTAAAAAACCCGTCAAACCTCAATAGACCATAGCAGCACTTCAAACTAATTTAAAAAATATTCAAATCCGACCCTCAAGTTATTTCTGGCACTGCCGATACACCAACCACTGAACTTCTCTTGATGCTTTCACGGCACAGGAGACCGGTGGTATTCGGCGTGTTCAGCATGCTTATGAAGAAAGGGACGGATAACTATGGTTTCCGAAATCAACAACATTGCACCTGGAGGTGCGGGGATCGCGGCAGCGCGGCCCAATGCACCTGCGCCCGCAAGTTCACAAGCACCTGGCAGTTCAGCTATTCAAATTCCTGACACACCCAAAGTTCAAGCCCCCAAACCGGTGGCTATTAAGTTTGATGCGTCGGAAGTAAGGCAGAACCTGCAAGAAGCAGTGAGCATGCTCAATCAACAAATGACATCCACCAAACGTGGCCTGGGCTTTCAAGTGGACGAGGCCGTTGGCGGCCCCGTGGTAACTGTAAGAAGTGCAGAAAGCGGTGAAGTGGTTAGGCAGATACCCAATGAAGTAGTGGTGAGCATGGCTCACAGCATTGACAAGATCAAAGGCCTGCTATTTAGCTCAAAAGCTTAATGTGAAAATAAAAAATTCACTAATTCAATAAATTTACTCAAGTTCATTCCACAAATTCCGAATCATCAAGTAACAAGATTTCAAATTGGATTTCTTGTAACTTCGTTTTAAACCCCTGAAGGAGAAAATCCATGGCATCCGTTATCAACACCAATATCAGCGCTTTGTCTGCTCAAGCATCTTTGCGCCGTTCTTCTAATGACGCCTCCACTTCAATGGAACGTTTGTCTACTGGCATTCGCATTAACTCTGCCAAAGACGACGCTGCTGGCTTGGCCATCAGCACCCGTATGACTGCCAACATTCGCGGCATGGCTGCTGCCATTCGCAACTCTAACGATGGCATTTCTTTGACACAAACTGCTGAGGGCAGCTTAACTGCCATTCAAAACAATTTACAGCGTATTCGTGAATTGGCCGTGCAATCTGCCAACTCGGGTAACAGCCAGTCTGATCGCAACTCGATGAACCTTGAAGCTCAGCAAATGATTACTGAGATTGATCGTGTGGCTACCAATGCAGCATTCAACGGAAGCAAATTGTTGGACGGCACATTTAAAGATCAATCATTCCAAGTTGGTGCTGGCAACGATACAACCGATCGCATTTCTATTTCTATTGGCAATGCCAAAGCTTCTGCTTTGGGTGTTGTTGGCGCGACAACAGGAACATCTAGCGCTACGACAGCCGTCGTCGGAACAATTGCATTAGTTGCAGGCGACCTTTCAATTAAAGGTTATGCAATTGCAGCCACATCAGGAGATGGCGTTTCATACAAGAGCGCAGATGGCAGTGCTATTGCAAAGGCCAATGCGATCAATGCCTCATCTTCCTTAACTGGTGTTTCGGCTGCCGCTGTATCAAATACATTTACAACAACAGCCGCCACTGGCACAGCATCTATCTCAGCTGGTGACTTATTAATCAACGGTGTTGACATCGGACCACTTTCAACTGCAGCTAACGTAAACAAACGGGTTGAACAATTGGTTGGAGCAATTAATGCCAAAACTGCTCAAACAGGTGTTTCTGCAAAAATAGGTACAAACACCGCTATGATTGATTTCACAGCTTTGGATGGACGAAACATCACGACAACTACAGGCGCTCCTGCAGCTGGTTTAGCGGGTATTTTTGCAGCGGGTGACGTTACCACTACTGCCGCACTAAAAATCACATCTTCTACAGGTGAAACGGCAGTTGCAGTTACAGCAACAGCCAATGGTGTGACTGCCACATCACTTACAGCAGGCTCAAATGCAATGACTGCATCAACAGTTACTGGTCAAACGGTGAGTTCAGTTGATTTGTCAACTCAGGCAAATTCACAAAAAGCACTTTCAATTCTTGACGCTGCGATTGATACAGTTACCAATAGTCGTGCCAACTTGGGTGCCTATCAGAACCGTTTTGAAGCCGCAATTTCCAACTTGGAAAATACCTCTACAAACCTGCAAGCATCACGCAGTCGTATCTTGGACACTGACTACGCTAAGGAAACTACAAACTTGGCCAAATCTCAGATCGTTCAGCAAGCTGCTACAGCGATGTTGGCTCAAGCCAACCAGTCTTCACAATCTGTGTTGGCTTTGCTCAAGTAATCTTAAGCTTCACCTCCAAAGCCATCCAGGCAAAACTGGGTGGCTTTTTTTTGTTTAATCTGAGTCTAAGGAAAGTTCAACGACTTTTTATTGCGCTTGCTAAAAGACTTCACATAAAATGAAGTATGGTCAGAAAAACAAGGCAATATTCCAACCCATTTCTAAAAGTAGGTGGGGTAGCATCTTTTCCAGCCACCTCATCGGCGCTCAAAATCCAAGACGCAGTTGCACTGCACAAAAAGGGTAACCTTGACCAAGCAGAAGCAATTTATCTGCGAATTCTTGCGATTAATCCAGCAAATTCTGAGGCCCTACAGTTACTTGGTGCAATAGCTCTTGAGAAAGGTAATAACCAAGATGCCTTAGAACTAATTAACTTGGCCATTGAAATCAACCCAAAGGTTGCAAGTTATCACTCAAACCAAGGGGTAGCATTTAAAGAGCTAGATAAATTTGAAGACGCAGTAGCAAGTTTTGACAAGGCCATAGAGCTTGATCCTGGCTATGCTGAGGCCTATTCCAATCGTGGCGCTGCACTGAGAAGACTTCATCTTTTGGATGCCGCCATAGAAAGTTGCGAAAAGGCAATCGCATTAAATACCAACTTGGTGGAGGCCTATTCTAATATCGGACTCGCATTACAAGAACAGAGAAAATTAGATGCCGCAGTTTTAAATTTTGACAAGGCCATTAGCCTGAATCCAAATTATTTCCAAGCTTACTCTAATAGAGGAAACGCACTTCTCGAACTCAGACAATTTGATTCTGCCATCGAAAGTTACAAAAAAGCAATTGCACTGCAGCCTGAATCAGCCGAAGTGTTTTATAACCTAGGCGCTGCATTCAAAGAACTAAAGCAATTGGATTCTGCAATAGACAGTTACGACAACGCTTTCAATCTAAAACCAGATCATCCCTATTTAGGTGGTATGAGACAACATATAAAAATGTTCGTGTGTGATTGGAAAAATTTTGAAAGCAGTATTCAGTTACTAAACAAAAAAATTCAAGACAAATTTAGAGTAGCTCACAGTTTCACAATTATGAGCTTACCTTTCTCATTGTCTGCTCATAGACATGCAGCTGAGATTTTGTGTGGCGATAAATATCCTTACAACTCATCGTTGGGTCCAGTAGTCAAACAACCAAGACATTCTAAGATTCGACTTGGGTACTATTCAGCAGACTTTCACAACCATGCCACCGCCTATTTGATGGC
>JAIYCG010000008.1 GCA_027488115.1 Comamonadaceae bacterium
ACCCAGTAGACCCCAAAGCAGGTCCACACGATCAACCGCAAAGCATGTGCCCTGCGTTTGGTTCATTGCGTGTCGGCTTGCGCATGCGCCGCACTGCCACCATTTTGTCGGGCTCTGCATGCTGTGTGTATGGCTTGACTTTCACATCGCATTTTTATGGCGCTCGCCGCAGTGTGGGCTACGTGCCTTTCAACTCTGAGTCACTGGTCACTGGCAAGTTGTTCGAGGACATTCGCGAGTCTGTTTACGACCAAGCCGATCCCGAAAAATACGACGCCATTGTGATCATCAATTTGTGCGTACCGACAGCGAGTGGTGTGCCATTGCAGTTGCTGCCCAAAGAGATCAACGGCGTTCGCATCATTGGCATCGATGTGCCAGGTTTTGGCGTACCCACACACGCAGAAGCCAAAGATGTGTTGGCCGGCGCCATGCTGAAATATGCGCGCGAAGAAATTTTGGCAGGTCCCGTACAGGCACCCCGTACTGGCCGTTCTGACAAGCCGACCATCACCATGATTGGTGAAATGTTCCCCGCCGATCCCATCATCATTGGCCGCATGCTCGAGCCGATGGGACTTGCAGCGGGCCCCGTCGTGCCCACACGCGAGTGGCGCGAACTTTATGCAGCGCTCGATTGCGCAGCCGTAGCGGCCATTCATCCGTTTTACACCGCCAGCATTCGGGAGTTTGAATCGGCAGGTCGTCCCATTGTCGGTTCGGCCCCAGTGGGCCATGATGGCACTGAAGCTTGGTTGCAAGCCATCGGCAATGCAGCCAATGTGCCCCAAGCCAAAATTGACATGGTGAAAAACATCATGCTGGGCGCCATCAAGGGCGGTTTGGCCAAGTCACCCATCAAAGGCCGAATCACCCTCAGTGGCTACGAAGGTTCTGAGTTGTTGGTGGCCCGTTTGTTGGTTGAGAGCGGCGCTGATTTGCGTTATGTGGGAACGGCCTGCCCTCGCACACCCTGGAGCGCACCTGATTGTGAATGGCTTGAAGCCCATGGTGTTCACGTTCAATACCGCGCTTCGCTTGAGCAAGATTTAGCGGCCATGCACGAGTGGAAGCCCGACTTGACGATTGGCACCACACCGGTGGTGCAAGCGGCCAAAGAGCTCAGCATTCCAAGCTTGTATTTCACCAACCTCATTTCTGCTCGCCCCTTAATGGGTCCTGCAGGCGCAGGTTCTTTGGCACAAGTGATCAATTCAGCCATTGCCAACAAGTCGCGCTTCGATGAGATGAAAGCCTTCTTTGGCAGCGCAGGCAGCGGTCATGCGGCGGGTGTTTGGGAAGCCTCCCATGGTGTACCGCAAAACCGGCCTGAGTTTGAAGCTGAAACACGCAGACAGCTTGAGAAGCAAGCGAAAAAACGCAAAGCGGAGGCCATGATCTGATGCTAGTTCTTGACCACGATCGCGCGGGTGGCTATTGGGGAGCGGTGTATGTCTTCACCGCCATCAAAGGCTTGCAAGTTGTCATTGACGGCCCAGTGGGTTGCGAGAACTTGCCTGTGACTTCGGTCTTGCATTACACCGATGCTCTGCCCCCACATGAATTGCCCATTGTGGTCACAGGTCTGGCAGAAGAACAATTAGGCCGCGAAGGCACAGAGGGTGCCATGCGCCGTGCGCACGCCACGCTCAATCCCGACCTGCCCTCCGTGGTGGTCACAGGCTCCATTGCAGAAATGATTGGTGGTGGTGTTACGCCCGAAGGCACCAACCTGCAGCGTTTTTTACCGCGCACCATTGACGAAGATCAGTGGCAATGTGCCAACCGCGCTATGTACTGGCTTTGGCAACAATACGGCATGAAGCATGTGCCTAAGCGTGAGCGCAAAGAGGGCGAGCGTCCTCGCGTGAACATCATTGGACCCAGCTACGGCACCTTCAACTCTCCCAGCGACTTGGCCGAAATTCGCCGCTTGGTGCAAGGCATTGGCGCGGACGTCAACATGGTCTTTCCGTTGGGTTCGCACTTGGCCGACGTGTCGCGCTTGGTCGAAGCCGATGTGAACATTTGCATGTACCGAGAATTTGGCCGCATGCTTTGCGAAGCTCTAGAGCGTCCCTATTTGCAAGCGCCCATTGGCTTGCACAGCACCACCAAATTTTTGCGCTCTTTGGGCGAGTTGCTGGGCCTTGATCCCGAGCCCTTCATCGAAAGAGAAAAGCACAGCACCATCAAACCCATCTGGGATTTGTGGCGCTCTGTCACGCAAGATTTTTTTGGCACCGCCAACTTTGGTGTGGTGGCCAACGAAACCTACACCCGCGGCATTCGCCATTTCTTAGAAGACGAAATGGGCCTGCCTTGCAACTTTGCCATCTCGCGCATCGCGGGTGCCAAAACTGACAATGCCGAAGTGCGCAAACTGGTGACCGAAAAAACCCCGCTCATTTTGTACGGCAGCTACAACGAGCGCATCTACTTGGCCGAGTGCGGTGGTGGCGGCATGATGAAAACCAGTTTCATACCGGCCAGTTTTCCATTGCCCATCATTCGGCGCCACACCGGCACGCCCTTCATGGGATATGCCGGTGCCACCTACATCATTCAAGAGTTTTGCAACGGGCTGTTCGATGCGCTTTTCCACATCCTGCCATTGGGCACGGAGATGGACAAGATCGAAGGCACCTTGGGTCGCTCTGCGCCCAACACCACCGTGCCATGGGAGCCAGAAGCACAAGACCGATTAGAAGCTTTGTTGGAACAACAACCCGTGCTGGTTCGAATTTCAGCAGCCAAGCGAATGCGCGATCAAGCAGAGCGAGATGCACGGGAAACCGGCCGCTCTCATGTAGAAGCAGAAAGATTCACAGAATTGTTCGGAAAAGCAAATGAAGGCGCACATGCATGAAAGATGTGCGCCTGAATTTGCTGGACCGTCCAATCCTTCGGCCTGGCCGAAGGTCCACCTGTTGCGGTGTCAAAGCCACAACAGTTCATTCTGAGCTCGAAAGAGTTCAGGGAGTCGCCGAAAGGCATTTTGAGAGAGGCACAAACTATGACTGATGCAGCTAACCCTTCAGGGCTGACAGACGAAGAAGCCCAAGAGTTTCACCAGTACTTCATCCAGGGCTACCTGATGTGGGCTGTGGGAGCTTTCTTCGCCCACAGCTTGGTGTGGATCTGGCGTCCCTGGTTCTAAAAAAACCATTCAACGGAGATAAATATGACTCACCCGAACGATCGCATGACGACGGATCAAGCTCATGACCATTTTGATGGCTATGGGATTACTTTTGTTTTGTTATTTTTAGTGTTCATGGTACTCGCTGTGGCGGGACAGTTGCTGGTCCTTGACTGGCGTAGCTGGCTTCCTGGCGCAGAAGGTTCAACGAGCACTTTGAACGGCGTGAAGTCCTCTGTCTATACCGTTATTTCTCAATTGAGTTAAGAAAGGAAATTACTATGTGGCGCATGTGGCGTGTAATAGACCCTCGCAAGGCAATTGTTCTCACAGGACTGATGATTGCTTTCATTTCAACATCGATTCACCTGATTCAAATCAGCGGCGATCGGTACAACATCAACAGCTGGCATCCCGATACGGCCAAGGCCGCAGCGGCGAAAGCACAGCCACAAAATGCGGCTCTGCCGCA
>JAIYCG010000036.1 GCA_027488115.1 Comamonadaceae bacterium
CAAGCACTTAGAGGAAACTCTAGGTGCTTTTTCTTAAGTTTTTTGTAGTATAGGGCTCCTATACTACTATTCATAGATTTTTCGATGTCTTTTCATAGATTTTCGATACCGAAATCATCCTAAATCTGTCTCCAATATTTTTCGACATAAGCCTTCGATTTTAGTTAGCTTTTTTAGTCAGACCTGAGTGGTGTAAATGCGGTGAATTTGCGCAGCTTCAAAAAATTGCTACGTTTGTTTTGAGTTGGGTTCTGCTGCTCTGTCCAGCGCGCAAGGGTAAAAACGCGCTGTAGGGCTGATTTGATGCCCGCAAGCTTTGCCCGAATGGGTCCTGCAGGTCTAAAAAATTGGGCTGTGAAAAATTTATGGGAAGTACTTGTCAAATCAGGGTGGTGATTTTTACTCGGTACAGACCTCTGCTACTAGTATTCCCAAGGTCGTGGCCTGCGCTTGCTCTGCAACTCACCCACATTCATCTCTCCTTGTAGTGGGGCAGCATAGAAGCGGTCAATCATCTCAGGACTTGTTCTGGCATTTCGAGCCAGCGTCAATGTGTCAACGCCGCGTCCAAACATCAATCGGAACATGATGCTGCTGTGCCGCAAGCTGTACAAGGTTCTTGTTTCTCCAGCAGTGCTCAGCTTCAAGCCTGTAACTTCCAAGACAATTTCAAATTGACGTGCCAGCAGCTTCATTGCGTTATCACGCGACGCAGCGTGTGGCATGAACACATAGTCCTCTGGATGGATGTCTCTGCCAAATTCCAGTACCTGACGGCGGCGGATGCGCTCGTAAACTTTCACAGCCCATGGCATTGTGGTGATGGGAAAGCTGTGGCCCTTGCTGGGCGGCAGGCTCAACCTTAAATATGTCCACTCTCGCTTGATGACTTCTACGTGCTTGTGCTGCATGTTTCGAATGTCAGTTGGCCTGATATAGCTATTGACCATGAAAACAATCAGATCAGAAAGATCCTTGGTCATCTCAATGCGCTTGATCAATCGGTCGGTAGGACTTATCTTTTCGCCTGGGGCGCAGAAATAACTTCCTTCCATTGGCTCAGTGTGCGCCCGCCATTCCACTCGCTTGCCAGCAAGTTTTTTGGACTGCTTGGTAATTTCTTTGTATTCACCAACGTTGAACCACCCACGAGGCTTGTCCTCAACGCCAACTTTGGGAAACTCTGGAATGTGCTCAATAAAGCTGTGCCTCGCTGCATGCTGCAAGACTTTTCTAGTCAAGCCCATATATGCACTCAATGTTGATACGCTGAGCTTGGGTTCTTGATTGGAAATCTTTTGCAGGAACTCATCTAGAATTTTGTAATTAATAGACAAAACATCCATGAGTCCAAAGAAGGGCAGGATGTGTTTGTCGTATCTAAGCTTCATGTTGTCGTAGCTGATCCTAGACAATTGGTTTCGGTTGAGTTTGGCTAGCTCACTCTCCATCAACATCTTGGTTGCCTTGGCAAACGTCACAACTTCAGCAGCGTTCACTTCTGCAGGTATGCCATCAAAACTGCCACCTCTTATGCGAATGGTAATGTCGTCGTAAAAACGCTTGGCTGCCTCTAGGGCGTCGCGTTTGATTTCGGTTTTGGTAGTTCGCTTGAAAATGTGGCTCTCTGCGTAATACCTTACCCACCAATAACTAGACGCAGGGATTTTGAAAATCACAAGTTTTCTTGGATAACCCGGGATCCGTGTGATCGTGTCCTGAATGGGTACAGATCTGTGACGCTCTGCTGAATCGGGTTCATATGCTTTAGCCATAGCTTACGCTCGCAATGTTTTACATAGTGTGTTTTCTGAGTAGTAAGGCAGTCAACCGATATAGGTTGAGTCTGTGGCTTTTAGACGATCTGTAAATAAACCCTGCAAACTAACTGCTGATTGTTTACAGGGTAGGGCTTACGAAACTGATGCATCTTCACTTTCATCATCTTCATGAGTAGATTTAGCATTTGAAGAAGATTTCACTTTCCATCTTTGAATCTCATACCAATCGAGAATATTCTTAGAAGCGTTTGCATATTGCGAGTCGCCGTATCCAGCCAATATATTTTGTAGGGAAGAAACATCAGGATTTAATATAGTGTTGTCCACGTATCCTTTTTCTTTAGCCCTCTCACAATTGCGATTCAACATATCCCACACATGCTTGATGTCGTTTCGCATTGAGCAGACTTGGTTGTATTCCGCTATCAGCCTATCTAGATCTTTCATTGCAGAATCAGTCAAATTAAATCCATCTACAACTTGAGCTGTGTATTTCAATGCCATGAAGAGATTGGAATGAACTTCAGCAACAGTAATTAAATAGTCAGAACTATTGGTTTTATGCCAATCTTTTTCTTCGCCTCGAATTTCTTGCAAGATCATTAGCAATTTTTCGAGCTTGTTGATCTCAAAGTAATTTCTGCCTCCACTTTTGTAGTACCTGCCATCAGGTATGTGAAGTAATTTTTTCAGATCCTTCAACTTTGGAAGTTCGCTATCAAAGTGTGATCTCATCAAGATGATTGTTGCTTTTCCATACGGGCCTAAAAATTCACTCATGTGCTTCTCCTGTTATGTTGAATAGATCCCCGAGTTCATCGGGGATCTGGTACTTAGAAGGGTGCTGTGACAGCGACACCTGCAAAGACTTAGTTGGAGTCGGTTGGAGCATTGAGCATTGCTTCTGGTTGCACTGCAGCATTGACCGCAGGTAAGCCGACTGGTTGATAACCCTTGTCGCCTGGCTTCATTCCCCATCCTGATGTGATACCCAGTTTTTCGCGAAGAACGTCAAGTTTTCCCTGCATAGCTTCTAAGTCATCGGGGACGCTGACTTCTGCAACCATTGCCAAAATTTGAGCTTCCATTGCTTCATTCACCTTGATGAACCTAACAACACGTCGCTCTTGACCGCCAGGGTTTACGCAAACAGCAAACTCAAACATGCCTTCCTTCTTTCCCTCTGCCACAGTGTTCAAAATAAATTTGTTATCCACTTCGACGACTGTTTGCGCGGACTTGGCATTGGCCAATAGGATTTTTTTTAGCATCTGAACCTTGGCGTCCTTGTGCTCTTTAATGCTCTTTACGTTTTCAGCCTCATCTTTTGTGGCTGTGATCTTTCCTATGCCACCACGCTCCTTGATGTAGCTTGGCAATTCTTGGGCAGTAAGATTTTCATCGTGAGCCACTTGTAATACTTTGGAATACGAATATGCGGTTTGACGGTCTGTTGGCAAGATAAAGCGCAACACAGTTGTCATCCAGGGTGTATTGGCTTGAGTCTTGATTTCATGCTCTGAATCAAGACGCTCGCGCATACGTTGCAAGATGTGATCGCGCAAAGGTGACTCGTTAATTTGTAGTGCGTAGCTGTAAATAGCTCCGAGTAGGGCGTAAAGCTCCTTTGTGCCCCTAACCACATATGTTTCAACATATTGATCGTTCATCTTGGCAAGGTTAGAAGCTTGGCCTAAAACCATGTCTACCTGAACATCATTAGCACTTTTGTCACTGGGTCTTCGGCTATCCGATCCACCGAGTGTGCGATTCATAAGTAAGCCAAATGCCAACTCATCCACAGGAGGTGTTGGTGATGAATTCCCATTAAGGGAAGGTGGGTTTGAAACTGCAGTTTCCAAGTTCATAAAAACTCCTGATAAAAAATATAACCATGGGTTTTGTCGGCCAGGATCGACACGACATGCAAAGGTTAGATTCCTGGCGGTGTGAGTTATTCACTTTTTCGATAGGGACGAAAAAATGAAATTACAAAATGCTGATTGGTGTAGAAGCGCGCAGGAATTGGCACCTGCAATAGCAATGGGTCGATTACGCTCTGACGCAAGTGCTCAACTCATCAATGGAACGTACTTAGAAGCCTGGTGGAGATGCTTGAAGTTTTCGAAAGAATTTACTCAATGCTGTAGAACTGGAATCTTTACTTCTAAAGAGTCATTTAATACTTTTCGGATGTTTGGACCTTTAGAGAACATCTCATTCAACGAATGGTGGATTACCAAAGGACATGTTTTTTTTAGTGAAAGTATTACGACTCTTCAAGTCAAACTTTATGGAAAGTGCAGCGAAAGAAAAACCTTCGCACTAGCTGTCGATGCGTTGCAGGACGTTTCCAGCAATCTAGCAGGTCGTGAATTTGAATTTTGGTTAAATCAAATTGCGTTATTGAATCAAGGTCAAGGTCTTTTGTCTGAAGCGCCACTTTCATGGCCAATATTCAAGAGTCGGATTTCATTAACCGCAATTTCCCAATTGATTAGCCTCTTAGAAATACACGATCAAATAATCCGGAACGCTCCGGAGACTAGACTCTGGCAAATAGGCGAGCAGTTGAGAATTAAGCCTCATGCGATGCCTAGAGCTGGAGACTATGCAAGCGATATTGCAGACAAGCACAAGGCTATGGGGCAAACGATAAGTAATTATTTAAAAAAAGGTACAAACTTGGTTCACAATGCAAGCGTTGGATTTTTTCCATGCTTTTCAAATAAGTGACTCATTTGAAAACGGTGATAATTGTTAAGTCTAATCTTTGAGACCGTGAGCAAGGCCATTGGCACTGATGCCAAAGATATCTCCAAGACCAATTTAGAGGGAAACTCTTGGCAGAGCAATTTAGGTAGAACAAGGTGGCCAAGATTTAGTTAGCAAATTGGGCGCAAATAATAGGACTCGACTTTGCAAAGTTATCTGTTGAAGACAGAAAGTCGGCCAGGGACCTACGGATTTGATTGTCATGGCTTTTTTAATTCAATAAGCAAAAAACAACTAGATTAGAACGAAGCAGATGATCGGATTTTTGACATTGGAGTAGCCCTGGCTGGTTTTTGACCGCTCAGACTCTGGCCGCTTGCGCTGCTCTGGACGGGTAGGGGGTATCCAGATTATGGACAGTTGCGTTGCTGTGGCCGGTGTAAGGTGTCCAGAGTATGCGTTCAGCAGAGGACTCATAATCCTTTGGTCCCAGGTTCAAGTCCTGGTGGGCCCACCAATTTAAAAGCCACTGATTTTTAAAGTCAGTGGCTTTTTGTTTGTCAGTGATTGCGCGTTTAATTCAACTTGATGTTGAAGTTCTTCACGATTTGAGCGTTGCGATCAAATTCAACTTGTACTGCATCAGCAAGTTGTTTTGCACTTTGCGCTTGATTGGCTTCAAAGCCAGCTGCAATAAGACGATTCTTTAACTTGGGTGCTTCAGCTGCTTTCAAAATAGCAGCGTTGATCTTGTCTGTGACCTCTGGGCTCACACTAGAACTTACAACCACTCCAATCCAGTTGCCAAACTCCATATCCTTCAGGCCTTCTTCAGCCAGTGTGGGTACTTGTGGCAAATGAGCGGAACGGGTTTTACTGGCGACACCATAGATTTGTAATTTGCCAGCTTTTACCAATGGCAGTGAAGTAGCCATACCATCAAACATGATTGGAATTTGACCACCCATGACTTGCGCCAAAGCTGGAGGGGATCCTGCAAAGGGCACGTGTTGTAAGTCAAGACCTGCTTTTTGATTCAGAATCATGCCAGCATAGTGCGAGCTTGTACCAGCACTGTAGGAGGCAAAGCTCAAGGAACCTTGCTTTGATTTTGCAAAGGCTATTAAATCTTTAACGGTTTTGGCCGGTAAATCAGGTGCACCAACCAGAACCATGCTGGCACTGGCAACAGTAGCCACCGGCTTGATATCTTTTAACGGATCAAAGTTGGTTTTCATGACGTGAGGAATCTCAGTCAAAACATTGCTAGCTGTCACCATGATGGTTTGGCCATCTGAAGCTGCAGACGTCATGGCTTGAACAGCAATGGCACCACCGGCGCCTGGTTTGTTATCGACAATAACTGGCTGACCAATATCAGTTGAAAGTTGATCGGCTAAAACTCGCGCAACGATGTCCATGGTGCCGCCTGCAGGTGCAGGTACCAACATGCGGATAGGCTTGTTGGTCCAAGCCATCGCATTGGCGCAAAGCAACAGGCTTAATGCGCAAGTGAATTGTTGAATTGATTTTTTCATTCTAGTCTCCTTGATGTCATTGGTGGTTAATTTCAAGATCAAAAAATCGTGATAGCAATGTGCGTGCTTCAGGCCAGTGTCCGTATCCTGAAACTGGATTCATGTGGCCTACAAACCCTAGGTTTACTTTGAAAGAGCCCCAATCATTTGCAAGTTGTTCTACAGTTCCAACACGTCCAAGTGGGTCGTCTTGGCTGTAGGCCACAGTGCTTGTGAAAGGCAATATATTTCTTGGCGTGGGAAGCCATCCGCCAGTGCGTAATGCTTCTATCGTGGGATAAGTCTTTGGCATTGGTGTTTCAAAGTCTGGTGGTGTCACGAGCAATGCACCTTGCACTAAGTGGACGTACTTCGTAGTTCGAGCCCAATGAGCAGTCATGATGCAACCAGCACTGTGGGCAACAATCACGACGGGTCCTTCAATATTGGAAATGGCGGTTTCAATTGCTTCAATGCGTTTATGACAATCGAGATCATCTCGCCCCATTGGCTTAACCGATTTCACCTGAGGAAGTTCTGCCGCCAGCAAGGTCTGCCAATGCTGCGCAGCATGGTCCCGAAGTCCAGGAACGATGAGTACAGTTACAGACATGGTTATTAGTTATGCTTTCGCAAGAACCCTTGATGGCCCCCTTTGGGGTTGGGTGCGAATCCGTTGGCAGCCAATGTTTCTTCAACTGTTTCGTAGAAAACGCCAATTTTTAAAATTTCCTTTGCCTCTTTGCCATTGGCAACCGGACGTCCCATTTCATTGGCAATTCGAACCAATTGTTTAATCTGTTCTACCGTGCTCATTTTCTCGGAGCGCTGCTGATTCCATAGATTGTCTTCAATGCCACAACGCACATGTAGGCCCATGGCCATACCGATCATGTTGATCGGGAGAACGTTGCGCATGCTGCTTTCAACCGTCAGCATGGAACCATCTGGAACAGCGCGTACAAAATTTGCCAAGTTATAAATGTTGGGCGCATCCATGCCACCGCTGATTGCCACCCAGTTCATGACCAATGGACCTTTATAGACGCCGCGGCGAATGAGACGTTCTACTGTTTCATAACTGTTAATGTTATAAAACTGAAATGCACTTTGAATTCCTGCGGCACTCAGTCGGCGAATGTGTTCTTCAAACCAAGCTGGATTTGAGGGTACGATCATTTCGCTATATGCTTTCGCTGCTGCAGGTTCAGCCAAAGAAGTACCTTCGTAGTCTCGAATGTCCATGTGTTCCAAGATGTTCATTTGTGTTGTGTTAACTGTTACCGTCACCTGATCAGGTTTTGGATTCAATTCCGCCAACATGTGACGCGTGTCATCAGATAACCATTTGGCTGCTGCACCATCAGATTCAGGTGCAAATGAAATAGAGCCGCCTACTTGAATCACCATGTCAGGTACAGCTTTGCGAACACCGGCAATCAATTCATTGAACATCGACAAACGTTTGCTGCCTTTACCATCCAGTTCGCGAACGTGAAGATGTAGCACGGATGCACCTGCTTTATAGCAATCAACAGCTTTCTGAATTTGGGCTTCCATCGTGACAGGGATGTCTTCTGGAAAGTCAGATGGAATCCACTCAGGACCGTAAGGCGCAGCTGTAATCACCAGTTTGGATTGATTCTCTGGAAAGAGTGAGCCGTCGAGAAAGTTCATAGTTACTCCGTGAAATTGCGTGACTGTTGAATGAAGAAGATCAGAATGGTGTGTCGCCCATGATGCCTGCGCGTTCCATTTTTCGATGGCATGGCGGGTAGTCCATGACGGCATAGTGCTGTGTGCTGCGGTTGTCCCAAATGGCAACGCTGCCGGGCTGCCAGCGCCAACGAACCTGGTACTCGGGAATCGCAGCTTGGCCAATGAGGTACTGCAACAATGACGCAGCGCCTTGCGTGAAATCCTGTCCATATCGAACTCGATCGGGTGTGTGGAAATTTGTAAAGTGCGTCGTGAAGCCATTCACGAACAGTACTTTTTCGCCTGTTTCAGGATGAGTTCTTACAACGGGGTGTTCTGCATCGGGAAACTGTGCATGCAGTCCTAGGCGCTTTTCAATTGGCATGGCAGCACCAAAACTGGCTTCGATGCTGTGGCGAGCACGCAGGTCTGCAATTTGTTCTTTGATGGCGTCAGGCAACTTTGCATAGGCCAGTGCCATGTTGGCCCACATGGTGTCGCCCCCTACAGGTGGACATTCAACACAGCGCAAGACACAGCCCATGGGTGGTTTTTCTCGCCAGGTTGCATCTGTGTGCCATGAGTTCTCATAGCGATCCATGGAATGCTCGGGTGACTTGTAAATCTGCACCAGCCCGGGATGGTCTGGGTGACTACCGGCCACAGGGTGGTCTTCAAGTGAGCCAAACCGCTCTGCAAATTGAACGTGTTCTGCGCGCGTCATGTGCTGATTGCGCAGAAAAAGTACTTTGTGTTTGAGTAATTGTGCTTTGATTTCTAAAAATAAACTTTCGTCGCGTGCTGCATCGCTTAAATTGACACCCACGAGTTCGGCGCCAATGCTGCAAGTCAGTTGTTCAACTTTCATGCTTGCCTCTTAAATCGTAAAGATGGATGAACCGGTTGTCTTGCGAGACTCCAAGTCTTCGTGGGCTTTGACAGCTTCTTCCAGCGCATAGCGCTGATTGATTTCAATTTTGATTCGTCCTGCAACAACATGACCAAAGACTTCGGCTGCAAGTTCTGCTTTTTCAACTGGGTCTGAAATGTAGTCGGCCAGGGCAGGGCGTGTCATGTAAAGCGACCCTTTCATGGCAAGTAGTTGCGGGTCAAATGGCGGAATGGTGCCAGATGCCGTGCCTACACACACCATGAGGCCACGTTTCTTTAGCGAGTCCAATGATGCTTGGAACGTTGATCTTCCAACGCTGTCAAACACAACGTTCACGCCGACATTGCCCGTGATTTCTTTGACACGCTTGGCCACATCTTCATGGCTGTAATTGATGGTGTAATCGCACCCATGCAATTTGGCCACTTGCGCTTTTTCTTCAGTTGAAACTGTGCCGATCACAGTTAAACCTGCCAACTTGGCCCACTGCGATACGATCAGTCCTACACCACCCGCCGCAGCGTGCAGCAAAAGGGTTTCGCCCGATTTGAATGGGTAAATTTTGCGCATCAAATATGCAGACGTCAGGCCTCGCATGGTCATCGCGGCTGCTGTTTCACAGCTGATGCCAACTGGAAGCTTGATGAGCGGTGCTGCCGCAATGATGCGCTCTGTGCTGTACGCGCCCAGCGTGTTCATGAAGCCTGTGTAGGTGACATGATCGCCTGTTTGCACAGTCGTGACGCCTGGGCCCACTTCCTCAACTACACCTGCTGCTTCAACACCAATGCCATTGGGCAAAGGTATGGGGTAGGTGCCATTGCGAAAGTAGGTGTCAGCGTAATTTAAACCTACCGCGACATGGCGCAGACGTACCTCGCCCGGACCAGGTTGTCCCACAGAAACTTCTTCCATCCGAAGGACCTGAGGCCCACCGACTTCGTGAAAACGAATTGCTTTTGCCATGTGTCTAATCTCTTTGTCTCAATACGTGAACTGTTCATGCAATGTAGAGCACTGGGGTTGATACTGATTTATCAATTCACGACATACGTTTAGCATTTCATGACAAGTTTTTCTCAGGAATTTTCCATGCCGCAATTTCCCATTCGTCAAGTTGGCACTCAAGTGCGGGGTGCTGTGCTTTCGCACTATGAAGAGGTGTCGAAGCGCGTTGGATTGAATCCTTTGCCATTGCTGCGTCAGATGGGTTTGAGTCGAAGTTTGTTGACGACTCCTGCGGAGCTCTTTCCCGTGATCAAAGCTGTGAGATTGCTAGAAATTTCGGCGAAAGAAAGTGGCTGTCCAACGTTTGGTTTGTTGATGGCTGAAGCGCGACACCTCTCAGATTTTGGCCCGATCAGTTTGTTATTGACACATCAACCCTCTTTGCGAAGCGCGTTGAGTACCATCATGGACTACAGACACTTGTTGAACGAATCATTGGCCATGTTCATAGAAGACGCAGGCAAAACAACGCTGATTCGTGAAGAGGTTGTTACCGGCGAGGCTGGCATTACCCGTCAAGCAACTGAGCTGGCGCTGGGTGCCTTGATGCTGATCTTTCGTGCGATTCTGGGTCCAGCATGGTCCGCTAAAACCATTCATTTCACGCACAGCGCACCATCCGACATACAGGTCTACCGTCGCGTTTTCAATTGTCCAATTCAATTTGACAGCCAGTTCAATGGCTTGGTGTGTTTGACTTCGGATTTGGACAGGCCAAATACGCAAGCCAACGCCGTCATGGCCAAATACGCGCAGTCTTTTATGGATGCAATGCCGCGCGACGGACAAAGATCAATTGTGTCGGAAGTACGTAAATCAATTTACCTTTTGCTTCCCATGGGGCGCGCAAGTGTAGAGCAGATTTCGCAAGGCATGGGGATGAATGTGCGCACGCTTCAGAGGCGGCTGGATGAAAATCAAGTGAGATTTTCAGATTTGATCAATGATGTTCGTAGCGAGTTGGCGCAACGCTACATTACAAACACACAACATTCATTGAGCCGGGTGGCAGAGCAACTTGGCTACTCAAATTTGAGCTCATTTACACGTTGGTTCACATTGCAGTTTGGATTTTCTCCAACGCAAATGCGAAAGAATTCATCTGCATGGATAGCGAAGTAGAAGCCTAGACTAGATACCATTTTATAGGCTTGAGTTCACAACAAACAAGTAAAACACGATGGCTAAAAATAAGGTTTCAAGCAACATCAGTGCAACCGGCTTCCAGCCAACAGTCACAATCTGTTTTAAGTGCGTTTTGAGGCCAATGGCACTCATTGCAAAGACGAGAAACCATTGCGACGTTTTTTGTCCGGCATTCACCAACCACGGTGCAAGCCAAGCTGTCGAATGAAGTGCCACGAGCGCTAAAAAAGCCACGGCAAAGCCTGGTAGCAAGGGCGGTTTGACTGGCGCAGCTTTGCTCGCTGTTGTGTTGTCGCCTTCGGCCATGATGTAGCTGCGTGCCAGCCATCCAGTCAGTGCAATCACCGGCAACAGCATGGCAACGCGAATGAGTTTGATCAGTGTTGCCGTGTCGCCCACTTGTGTCGAAATGCTGTATCCCGCGCCAACTACTTGTGCAACATCGTGTATCGTTCCACCTAATAAGTACCCAATTTGCAGCGGACTTAGGTGCAGGTATTGCGCAAGCATGGGGTAAAGCATCATGGCAATTGTTGACAATGAACTCACGCCAATCACGGTGAACAAAGTTGCGCGCTCCTTTAAGGGGTGTGTGGGCATGGCCGCTGAAATGGCGAGTGCTGCTGACGCTCCGCAAATTGCAACGGCACAACCAGTGAGCAAACCGAAAAATGTTTTGAATCCCATCAGTTTGGCAAGTCCCATGCCAAGGGCAATCGTCAAGGCCACACTGACAACGATCATGGCGAGAGGTTGCCAACCAACTGCCATAATTTGATCGACCGTGATGCGCAGCCCAAGGAGTGCAACCCCCGTCCTTAGTACATGCTTGGCTGTGAAATCTAGACCAGCTTGATACCGTGAGTCTTCAGATAGAAAATTCATGGCCATGCCCAGTAACAAAGCCATCAGCATGAGAGGCGCACCGTAGTGTTCTGACAAAAACATGGCTGCAATGCCTACAACCAAGCTGACCAAGGCACCTGGATAAATATCTTTGATTGAATTCACATTCATAGTGTGTCAAGCGGGTGAAAAAAAACGGACTGAGAATGCCCCAGTCCGTTAACCTTGAAGAACTCTTGAAAAATCAGAATGTGTAGCGTGCGCCAATCATGGTTGCACTGTTATTTTTATTTGCTGCGGGAATGCTGCCAAATATTGGGCTCAAATTCATGTTAGCACCTGTGTTTGACGTATTAGCAACTTGAATGTATGCAGTCGTATCTTTGAACAATGTGTAATCTAGACTTATTGCCGTTTGGGATGCTTTGTTGCCCACATTCAGTTTGTCTTTAAGTGTGTAGTAACCGCCAGACAAATTCAAATCAGCCGCCAATTTGTAACCCAATCCAAGCGCTGTAGCCCCCATGTTAGTTGAGCCAACGGGTAATTTTGCTCCAGCAGAATTCTTGCCTTCAAAGGTGGCAGCACTCATGGTCCAAGGACCTGTGGTGTACAAAACACCGATGGACGTTAAGCGATTGGTGTTAGCCGTTGAGCTGAAGCCAAACTTAGCAGCAGTAGCAGCACTGCCTGTCAAGGTGGTGGCATTTGCCAAGCCGTTACCTTTACCATTGTAGTAAAGGCCCGATACTCGTAGGCCACCATCAACGTAGACAGCAGTCACTGCGTCTTGTGTATTTGCGCTTGAGCTGCCGTTAGTGTTTCCAAATGCATGCTGAAAGCTAATGCTTGTTTTTGCCATGCGAGGCAACGTGTAAACCACTGAATTGTCGTTATAAACCGTACCGAACATGGCGTTGTTGTTGGCAATCCAGGTACCTGACGCGCTGTTCATACCGACCAGAGTTGTTAATGTGGAACCAAAGTATCGAGCGCCACGAGCGTCAGTACTTGCCATGGCGAAATACATGGGAGAGACTTGGCGACCGAGCTTAATGTCACCCGCATTGCCAGACAAGCCAAGCAATGCCATTTGGTTGAAGTTGGCTGAGGCACCTGTCGATGTGGCACCACCGGTCACGCCATCTTTCGTGTTGATATTGCCTTGCAGTTGGACGTAGGCTTTATTGCCGTTGCCCATATTACGCTCACCTTTGATACCCAAGTTACTGCCGCCAATGCCCCCGTCCTTGAATCCAGAAAACTTGCCACCATCTGCAGCACTTGGCACATAACCAGCTGGACTGGCACTGGTTGAAGATAAGTTCAGCACACCAGCGTCAATAGTGCCGTAA
Source organism: Comamonadaceae bacterium (assembly GCA_027488115.1). Lineage (GTDB taxonomy): Bacteria > Pseudomonadota > Gammaproteobacteria > Burkholderiales > Burkholderiaceae_C > Limnohabitans_A. Next base: position 12,959 of record JAIYCG010000036.1, read on the forward strand.
AACGTCATGCTGTTTTGTGCTTGTACCGTATTGCTGCAAGCCAAAACTGCTACCGCCAGAGTACTCAGTGGAACGTATTTGAATTTCATTTGTCTTCCTATTTATTGGTTGAGGGCGACCAGGTATCTATAACAATTTCTGGTACTTTCAAGATCAACCATTTAAGTGTGTTGACCTAGCCGCAACTCTAGGTGAGGTAATGCAATTCAGATTTATCTATTCATGACATGTGTTTGTCATTTCGTGACACATATAAATGTGAAGTTAACTGTTTTTCTTTATCACGCTTTTTTTTCATTTACAAAATCTTCTCGTGTATCAGCCCTTTCACATTTGCTTCCACACCTTTGTAGGATGCTTGCAAAGTATTGATTTATAAAGGCTTTTATTTATTGAAGCTGCTCATAATCCTTTGGTCCCAGGTTCAAGTCCTGGTGGGCCCACCAATTCATCAAACCCCCCTCAGAAATGTCGGGGGTTTTGTTTTGGGAGAACCGTTAGAGCTTGAAGCCGCTGTCCA
>JAIYCG010000037.1 GCA_027488115.1 Comamonadaceae bacterium
GCTCCGTTTGATGGTTGATGTTTTTTAACCATGAACGGCGCCACCGCAAATCTTGCGGACGTCCGTGCGAGAAAAAATATGACTGACGCTTTTGAAGTGCAGGACGACTTGTCGTCTGCGCAATCCTCTACGAACGAAACTTTCGTGACTGAAAATTTGGCGCTTGATGCGGCCGATGCAAACGACACCATCGAAACTGAAACCACCCCAGAGCAACCCAATGGCTTCGTGCTCTTGGGCTTGGCCCCTGAATTGGTTCAAGCTGTTGCCGACTTGGGCTACACACAGCCCACTTCTGTGCAGCTCAAAGCCATTCCTTTGGCATTGCCCAAAGAAACCTTGGGCGAAGCCCACCGCTACATCGATCTGATGGTGTCTAGCCAAACAGGCTCTGGTAAAACAGCCGCCTTCTTGTTGCCGGTGTTGCACACCTTGCTGCAAGAGTTGGCAGCCGAAGAAGAAGCCGAGCGCGCTGCATTTGCCAAAGCCTGTGCCGATGCTGCAGCCAATGGCGAGCCAGCCCCCAAGCGCCCAAAGCGCAAAGACCCTACCAACGCACGCAATTTCAAAGCCCCAACACCTGGCGCATTGATTGTTTGCCCAACACGAGAACTGGCTCAACAAGTTGCACACGATGCCATCGATTTAGTGAAGCATTGCCGCGGCCTGCGCGTGGCCAATATTGTGGGCGGCATGCCTTACCAGTTGCAAATCGCCAAGTTGCAAAATGCCAATTTGGTGGTAGCCACGCCTGGTCGTTTGCTCGACTTGCAACGGTCCATGCAAATCAAACTCGACAAAGTTAAATTCTTGGTGGTCGATGAAGCCGACCGCATGTTAGACCTTGGCTTCTCTGACGACTTGGCCGACATCAATCAATTGACCAGCCAGCGCCAGCAAACCATGATGTTCAGCGCCACATTCGCGCCTCGCATTCAGCAGTTGGCCATGCGCGTGATGCACGACGGTGGTTCTTCTGTTCAGAAAATCCAAATCGATTCACCCCAAGAAAAACACAGCAACATCAAGCAAGTTTTGTTCTGGGCCGACAACGCACAGCACAAACGCAAATTGCTTGACCATTGGTTGCGTGATGCTTCCATCAATCAAGCCATTGTGTTTGCCAGCACGCAAATTGAATGCGATGGTTTGGCAGCAGACTTGCAGCAAGATGGCTTTGATGCCGTTGCATTGCATGGCGCTTTGAGCCAAGGTTTGCGCAATCGCCGTTTGATGGCTTTGCGCAATGGCCAAGTTCAAATCTTGGTGGCCACCGATGTGGCTGCACGCGGCATTGACGTGCCCACCATCACACACGTCTTCAACTTTGGCTTGCCCATGAAAGCAGAAGACTACACCCACCGCATTGGCCGTACGGGCCGGGCAGGCCGCGATGGCTTGGCCATCACCTTTGCAGAAATTCGCGACCGCCGCAAAATCTTGGACATCGAGGCCTACAGCCGTCAGCCGTTCAAAGCCGAAGTCATTCCTGGTATGGAACCCAAACAAAACTTCCCCGAAAGCCGTCCAGGTGGCCGAGGTGGCAATGACCGCGGCGACCGTGGTGGGCGAGGTCGCCCATTCGGCGGCGGCGGTGGCTTTGGTGGTAACCGCGGTGGCGATCGTTTTGAGTCACGTGGTGCACCTCGCTTTGAAGCCAACCGTGGCGGTGATCGTTTCGAAGGCCGTGGCGCACCAGCACCTCGCTTCGAAGGCCGTGGAGACACGCGTCCAGATGCACGCTTCGAGCCTCGCAGCGACTTCCGCGGCGAACAACGCAGCTTTGCACCTCGCGGTGGCGAAGGCCGCTTCGAGCCCCGTGGCGATCAGCGTCAAGATGCACGTCCTGAGAATCGAGGTGGCGACCGTTTTGAACCACGTGACAATCGCGACAGCCGTGCCCCGCGCGCACCTGGCGGTCGTGATAATGCACGCGGCGGTGCAGGCGATCGTTTCGCAAGGGGCCCTAAAGTGGTCGGTGCTGGCAACTTCAAGCCCCACAATGCCGGCGGCCACGCAGCACCCAAGCGCACTGGCGCCAAAGTGTTAAAAATTACTCGCGGTTAAATCATCTCACCCACGGCCCTGCCAAGCAGGGGCGAAAAAAAAACCGCCTTGGCGAAAGCCTTGGCGGTTTTTTCATGAAGGCCTCGAGAGACCTTCGAAGTGCTTTACGCAGCTGTTGGGGTTTTGACAGCGCGTTGTGGCAACTTTTCTTTGATACGTGCAGACTTGCCACTGCGATCACGCAAATAGTACAACTTGGCGCGGCGAACATCACCTCGGCGTTTGACTTCAATGCTAGCAATCAAGGGGCTGTAAGTTTGGAACGTACGCTCCACGCCTTCACCACTTGAAATTTTACGAACAGTGAAACCACTGTTCAAGCCGCGATTGCGCTTGGCAATCACAACACCTTCATAAGCCTGCACACGCTTGCGTGTACCTTCAACCACGTTGACGCTAACGATCACGGTGTCGCCAGGCATGAAGTCAGGAATGGTTTTACCCAAACGGGCAATTTCTTCCTGCTCGAGAGTTTGAATCAAATTCATTTTGAGCTCTTTCAACAATCGATCATGCACAACGCTACACTAAAGGCGACTATCAATAAGCCGCGGCGGACAGAGGATCGAACAGCCCACGATTATATATTTATTTCAAGGCTAAAAACAAGACACCCCATCTCAAAAATCCCCGATGAGTGATGCGCAGTGCTGAATGGCGTGGCCGGAGGTATCGCCTAAGAATCGGATTGAGTTACAGTCTTCAAGTGAGTTAAAAAGTGTTCATCCTTGACGCTCAATTGACCTCTGGCTCTGGCTGTCTCGATCAGGTCGGGCCGATGTTTTTGAGTCAGCACCAAGCTTTGTTGACGGCGCCATGTGGCAATGTCGGCATGGTTGCCAGACATCAAAACAGGCGGAACAGTTACGTCATGCCATCTTTCTGGTCGCGTGTAATGACCACAATCTAGCAAGCCATTGAGCGCAGGGTTAAAGCTGTCCATTTGGTGGCTGCCCTCGTCATTCAAAACTCCAGGCTGCAATCTGGCCAAAGCATCCAACAAGGCAATGGCAGCAATTTCACCGCCTGACAAAACAAAGTCACCCAAGCTGATCTGCACATCCACGTGCGCATCAATAAAACGCTGATCGAGGCCCTCATACCGACCACAAATCAAAATAGCACCATCACTTTGTGACCATGTTTCCACACCAGCATGATCCAACTTTTGACCAATGGGCGAAAAAAGGACGACAGGTGCTTGCGGTTTGGAAGGGCTAGAGACTGATCGGTTTTGTTGGATGGCCTGCAAACACTTTTCGAGGGGTTCTGCCAACATCACCATGCCAGGCCCGCCGCCAAAGGGGCGATCGTCGATGCGGCGATAGGAGCCATCAGCGTAATCACGCAATTGCCAGAGCTTCAACTCGACAGCACCAGTTTCGAACGCACGCCGATTGATGCCAGAACCTACAAATGGCGTAAAAAGTTCAGGAAACAGTGTGATGACATCAAAGCGCATGGCCAGTCCTCACTTGCTCAGTAGTCAAGTTGCCAATCAACGGTGATCTTGCGAGCAGGCAGGTCGACGTTGTCAACGAAGGCGGCCACAAAGGGAATCATTCGCTCAATGGCCGGTTTGTCGGTTTCTTCCGAGAGTTGAGTTAAGACCAATACAGTCTGTGGCCCAGTGGACATCAAATCTTTCACTTGACCCAATGCCACACCTTCGCGGTTGAAGACATCCAAGCCCAACAAGTCAACCCAATAATATTCATCGGTGCCTGCAGTTGGAAAGCTTGAGCGCGGTACAAAAATACGTGCGCCTTTGAGGGCTTCGGCTTGATTTCTATCGACCACATCCAGAGAACACGCCACAACCGTATCGGCATGATCTTTGGCTTCTTTGATTTTAAGAACGACGGGCTTGACAGCTTTTGTTGCGGCAGCCTTTTGGGTGGGTGATGTGTTGCCGCCTGCATGTCGGTCGGAAGGCAATAAGAACCAACGCTTAGAAGAAAAAAGCGCCTCAGGTGAGGCGCTGTGGGGCAAGACTTTGAACCAGCCTTTGATGCCCCAGGCATCTGCGATACGCCCCACTTCGATGGCGTCTGCCGGCATGTCGGCAAACTCTAATTGGGGTAGCACTGCGAAGCCTTTGGCTTAGCCAAAAATGATTAAGCAGCTTTGGCGGCAGCTTGTTTGACCAAACGCTGAACCGTTGGTGATACTTGTGCGCCAACGCCAGTCCAGTAAGTCAAACGATCTTGAACGACGCGCAGGCCTTCTTCTGTATCCTTGGCAATTGGGTTATAAAAACCAATGCGCTCGATGAAGCGGCCATCGCGGCGGACACGTTTGTCGGCCACAACAATGTTGAAAAAGGGACGGGCTTTAGAACCGCCACGAGAAAGACGAATGACAACCATGATTTATCCTAGGGTGGTGTCGGGAAAGCAAAAATTGCCATCCCACAAATTCTTTCAGCGTTTGAGACACGCAACTGGCCACCCGGCCAGTGACACACTGAAAAGCCGCTGATTATAACCCGGAGTTTAAGAATGCCAATCATTCGACCTAGTCAGCCCTCTGACTTGCCCATGATCACAGCCATTTACCAGCACCATGTCCTCAATGGTACGGGTACTTTTGAAATAGAACCTCCAAGTTTGGAGGAAATGACCGCCAGAAGATCCGATGTGTTGAGCAAGGGGCTGCCCTACATCACCCTCGAAGAAAATGGTGAAGTTCTGGGGTTTGCTTACTGCAATTGGTTTAAACCTCGACCAGCCTATCGATTTTCAGCTGAAGACTCCATTTACTTAGCCCCCAAGACAGCTGGCAAAGGATGGGGGCGCATGCTGTTGGCTGAACTGTGCCAAGCCGCAGAGAAGGCTGGGATTCGAAAGCTGATCGCCGTGATCGGCGACTCTGGCAATGCAGGGTCCATCGGGGTGCACAAGTCGATAGGCTTTCAACACGTGGGCATTGTTTCGGGCTGTGGCTGGAAATTCAATCGTTGGCTCGATATCGTCATGATGGAAAAGGCTTTGGGTGATGGGCAGAACCGTTCTCCTGAATAATGCGCCTATGAAAAACAAAACATTTGCAGTTTGGCTTAGCTTCTTCGGTGGACCCCTGGGTCTTCATCGGTTTTACCTCAAAGGCTTTACCGATCCATTGGGCTGGCTTCTGCCCATTCCAACAGCCCTTGGCTGGTATGGCGTGCAGCGCGCTCTGGCGCTGGGACAAGACGACCCGCTAAGTTGGGTGCTGATCCCAATGTTGGGTTTCACCATTGCCGGCTGCGCTTTGACTGCAATCGTTTATGGATTGATGACCGCGCCCCAATGGAATGCCAAATTCAATCCAAATGCGGATGATTCGAACCCCTACGGACAAACTCATTGGCTGACTATTTTCGGAGTTGCGACGGCCCTTCTGATTGGCACCACCGTGCTGATGGCCAGCATTGTGTTCAGTTTCCAGCGCTATTTCGAGAACCAGATTGAACAAGCCCGAGCCATCAGCCAAGTTCCAGAAAAAGCAAAACCCTAAGCGCTTGCTTGGGATATTGAGCTCAGGATCAAGGCTGATTGACCGAGGGCTTGCACGAAAAGTTCGCATGAAGCATTTGGAAAGTCATTCAAGTCTACAAATGGCTTGATCTTTGACTTTCAAAAGCTCAGCCTCTGCCACCCATTGAGGGGCAATTTCATGCAGTGGCAATAAGACAAATGCTCTGTCTCGCAAGCGAGGGTGCGGCACCTGCAGCCAAGGACTTTGAATGATGCCATCGCCATACAGCAACAAATCTATGTCAAGAGTGCGAGGTGCATTGATGTAAGGACGTTCACGACCCGCACAATTTTCAATGTCTTGAAAAGCACGCAATAAATCACACGCATTCAACCGAGTTTGCAGGTGCACAACCGCATTGAGGTAGTCTGGTCCATCTGCTTGGAATGGTGATGACCGATAGAACGAAGATTGGCCAACAAGCATGGTATCGGGGAGTCCAGAGAGGGACAAGATAGCAGCTTCAAGCTGAAGACGCAATTCACCTTGGTTAGACCCAAGTCCAACATAGGCGTTGATCAGTTCACGCTTCGACATCCATTCACTTTTCTTCATTCGTCTTCATGGTCTGATCAAAATCGAGACTAGCCCGAACCCCATCTAATTCAATGGTCAGATGAAGGTTCGCCAGAGTTGCTGGCGCCTGCAGAATGACTAGCAGGCTTTCTCCGCCTTGGCGCTCGGCGACTTTTCGCGGCACCCCCCAAAGATCCAGGTGTTTTTTCGGATTTCACCAGTTGAATGAGATCTTCTCTGGCCGCATCATCGGCCATGCTAAATTCTTGCCACCAGTCTGCCAGAGTGACCTCAACTTCAGAGACTTCTGCACGCAATCTTAAGAAATCAAATCCGGCTCTAAATCGGGCTTGTTCAACCAAGCTGAAGGGGGTACTGCCTATGCGTTTGTCAAAGCGTGGCTGCATCATCCAAATTTCGCGCATGTCGGCAGCCAGCTTCCCTCGACCCGAGACATCACCGATTCGTGCATCAAAAACCTCATCGATGGATTCTTGCAAGGCAGGAAATGGCGGCGTTCGATTGGCCAGGCGTTGATCCCAACCGAGCTTCACATCAGCCCACAACACGCATGCCAACAAGAAACTAGGGGCAACGGGCTTGCTCTCACCTACACGCCTGTCTGTGTCTAACAAAGCGGCCTTGACAAAAGGCGTGTCAGCCCTCTCAACCACGACGTCGAGCAAGGGATAGATACCTTTTTGGAGACCTAATTTTTGGAGCTGCTCAATGGACGCCAAGGCATGGCCTGTTTGGAGCAACTTCAGCATCTCATCGAACAAACGACTTTGCGGCACATCTGCCAACAAGCCCAACATCGTGGCAAGCGGCTTGGCTGTTTTGCTTTCCAGCTTAAAGCCCAATGGACTTAATTTGGCCGCAAAACGAACGGCTCGAATGATGCGGACGGGATCTTCTCGGTATCTCGCTACAGGATCGCCAATCATGCGCAAAATTTTCTGATTGGAATCTTTCATACCGCCGTGATAGTCCACTAGGTATTGCGACTCTGGGTCATAGTACATGGCGTTGACCGTGAAGTCGCGACGCGTTGCATCTTCATCTTGTGGCCCCCAAACGTTGTCGCGCAGAACACGGCCACTTGAATCAACGGCATGCTTCATGCCAGCCAGCTCGGACTTGCTGGTTCGCTCATTGCCTTTGACTTGCTCTGCAGCCCGATTGTCCAAGTGCGCGCGGAATGTAGAAACTTCGATGACCTCGTGCTCTCGGCCTCTGCCATAAACCACATGAACAATTCGAAAACGGCGGCCAATGATGAAGGCCCTTCTGAATAAAGCCTTCACCTCCTCAGGGGTTGCATCTGTCGCAACATCAAAATCTTTGGGGCGCAATCCTAAAAGCAAGTCGCGCACAGCACCACCCACAACATAGGCCTCATAACCACCATCTTGCAAAGTTCGAACAACATTCAATGCGCGCTCGTCTACCAAGCTAGGATCGATGCCATGAACTGAGGCAGGAATTTCGACACGCTTTCCAAAGTCAGTGCCAGCGTGACTGGAACTCGGTTTCCCAAGTATTTTTTGTATGAATTTTTTGATCATGAGAAGAGTTGAAGTATGCGCCAACCTCGATCGGTCGCAAGTTGACGCAAACGCGCATCTGGATTCACCGCCACAGGAATTTGCGCTCGCTCGAGCAATGGCAAATCATTGATTGAATCCGAGTAGAACGTAATTTGTACATCCTGCCAAGTTTTTTGGTGTGCACTTAACCAATCTGAAATTCTGTGTACTTTGCCCTCTTTGAATGAAGGTGTACCTGAAATTTCGCCTGTGATCCAACCTTGCGAATCGCGAGCCAACTCAACAGAGATAAGTTCTTGAATGCCAAAGGCAAGCGCAATCGGTCGGGTGACAAACTCATTGGTGGCCGTGACCATCATGACGTGGTCGCCCGCTGCTTGATGTTGCTTCACGAGGTCAAGCGCTTGCGCCTTGACTTGCGGCAGAATCACCTCTTGCATAAATTGCTCATGCGCTTTGGCGGCGGCATCGGCGCCTTTTAACTTCACCGCCTCTGTCGCAAATCGCACATACTCGTGAATGTCCAAATTGCCTGCTAGGTAATCGGCATAAAACTGATCGTTTTTTGCTTTGAATTCAATTGGATCGGTCCAACCCAAGCGGTTGGTAAATTCGCCCCATGAGTAGTCTGAATCGATTGGCAACAAGGTATGGTCCAAATCAAAGAGTACCAAGTTCATTCGTTCTCCAACATCGACTTGATTAAGGGAATGGTGATCGCTCTTTGTTGTTGCAAGGCGAATTGATCCAAATGGTCTAGCAAGGTCATCAAACTACCAAGGTCACGGGAAAACCGGCTGAGCATGTAACTCATGACTTCGTCGCTTAAAAAAAGTCCTCTAGATTCTGCTTCTTGTCTCAGTACGGCTTGTCGATCCGAATCGCTCAAAACCTGAAGCGCATGCACATGCCCCCAACCTAATCGAGAACGCAGGTCATCCCGCAACTTCAAATCTGCCGGTGGCAAGGCGCCCGCTGCAAGCACCCATCTGGGCGAGCCAGTCTTAGGCGAAAGCGCATTGACAAACCAGTTGAATGCAACCTGCTGTTGTTCCAAGTTGTACAAGTGAACATCGTCCATCATGACTGCACTCCAAGCATCGTCGAAGCCAATGCGTTCATGCTGATTGGCATCAAACCAACCCACCGAAACATGCGAGTCATGCAATGCGGCTTGAGCCGATCGAAGCAAATGCGTTTTGCCTGAACCACTTTCACCCCACAAGTAGGTAGGCACTGGGCTTGGCATGGGGCTTGAAGTCCACAGTCTCAGGTGCTGGAGCGCTGCAGAATTGGGTCCGGCAAAGAAACTTTCCAAAGTGGGGGTTGTGTGCAAACCAATATCAAGTGCCATCTGCTTCATGGACTTGGGCCTCGGTATATTTGACTCTCAAAATATTGCGCCCTGGCTCTGCGCAAGGCAACCAATATGACTGCACTTGCTGGCAATGCCACCAACACACCCACAAACCCAAAAATTTGACCAAAGGCCAGCAAAGCAAAGATGACAGCCAATGGGTGCAAACCAATGCGTTCTCCCACCCACTTGGGAGAAAACCAAAAGCTCTCTAGCAATTGTCCAAGGCCAAATACGACGGCCACCATCAGAATAGCCTTGAGTGACGCAAATTGCAAAATTCCCGCTAACAATGCCAACATCAAACCCAAACCAAATCCAAGATAAGGCACAAATACAGCCAAGCCAGTGAACACACCAATCGGAATGGCTAAATCGAGACCAAAGGCCACGAGCCCCGCAGCGTAAAAGAACGACAAAGCCAACATGACCAGCAGTTGTCCTCGCAAATATTGCCCCAAAACGGCATCGCATTCACTCATGAAGCTGTCATAGGCTGGGCGCCAAGCTAGGGGTACCCATTGGACGATCTGCAAGACCCAACGATCCCATTCGCTGAGCAAGTAAAAGAGAACCACGGGTATCAATATCATGTTGCCAATTGCCGTGAGTGCAAAGTTCCCACCCAACTTCAGAGACGCCACAAGCGGGTCCACCCAGTCGTCTCGATTGGCACTTAAGTACTTAATCAATTGCGCCTTGAGGCTTGCAACATCTAAACTAAGTTGGATACCAAACTTTGCCAACCAAGGATTGACATTGACGGCCAAGCGATCAAGCAAAGCAGGCAACTGCTGTTGAAGCAACGGAATCTCACGGGTCAAAATGGGTACCAACAATAAGATGATGCCCAACACAGCAAACAAAGCGACGACCTCAACCAAAAGTACGCTGACCAATCGGGGAAACAAGCGAGGGCTCAGCTTCTGTAAATACCGCACCAAGGGATGCAGGGCATAGGCTAAAACAGCAGCAACTGCAAAAGGCACTAAAACAGGCCCTAGCACCCACAAAATCATGAGCAAAACAATTGCAACTGCGAGCCACATTGCAGGTCGTTTTGAACTTAGATTGAAGGGCATTGTGTTGGGCGGGTTTAAAACTAAATTGAAAGAAGGTTCAGGCTTTGGTCAGCACTTGTCCGGCAGACCTTAAAATATGTCCTGATTTTAGTCCCGCCCGCACTCTTTCCAACAATTTCCCCTTATTTCACATGAGCACACCTCCCCTTTCCTACAAAGACGCTGGCGTCGACATCGTTGCTGGTGATGCTTTGGTAGAACGCATCAAGCCATTGGCAAAGAAGACCCTGCGAGAAGGTGTGCTGGCTGGGATTGGTGGTTTTGGGGCGCTTTTTGAGGTGCCACAACGCTACAAACAGCCCGTTCTTGTCTCAGGCACCGATGGCGTGGGCACCAAATTGAAGCTGGCTTTTGAATGGAACATGCACAGCACGGTTGGCATTGATTTGGTGGCCATGAGTGTCAATGATGTGCTGGTTCAAGGTGCTGAGCCCCTGTTCTTCTTGGACTACTTTGCGTGCGGCAAACTGGACGTCGAGACGGCTGCCGCTGTAGTTGGCGGAATCGCCAACGGTTGCGTCATGTCTGGCTGTGCCCTTATTGGCGGTGAAACTGCAGAAATGCCAGGCATGTACCCTGCTGGCGAATACGATCTGGCAGGATTTGCAGTGGGCGCTGTTGAAAAATCGAAGATTCTCACAGGCAAAGACGTGAAGCCAGGGGATGTGGTTTTGGGCCTAGGATCTAGTGGTGTTCACTCAAATGGTTTCAGCCTGGTGCGCAAATGCATTGAACGTGCTGCAGGAAATCTACCCGAAACACTGGATGGGCAAGCTTTCAAAGAAGCCATCATGGCGCCCACTCGACTCTACGTCAAGTCTGTGCTTCACGCGCTTTCCATTCACCCCATCAAAGCCCTTGCGCATATCACGGGCGGTGGTTTGCTTGAAAACATTCCGCGAGTGCTGCCCGAGGGCATGGCAGCTCATTTGGTGAAAGCCAGCTGGCCACAATCAGAATTATTTGCGTGGCTCCAAACAACCGCGGGCATTGATGACCTTGAAATGAACCGCACCTTCAACAATGGCATCGGCATGGTCGTGGTCATTGATAACGCCCATGCGCAGGCATGTGCCGAAACTTTGCGCCAATCGGGCGAGAAGGTTTATGAAATTGGCGTGATTGCAGAACAAAGCCATGGTGAACAGGTGGTGGTGACTTAAGCACACCCACCACAAGCTCACACTCCAACAATTAACTTGCGCGCTGAAAAACAGTTCAGTGCATCAGTGCAGCAAATCACCAAAGCCAAGTGATGGCTTATTTTTCCAAACGGGTGAGTCGCTGTTTCACCACCATAGCATCTGCTGCATGAGGCGCCTCACAGAGGTACCTGTTTAAGTCTTCAATGGCCCGTTGTCTTTGACCTAATTCGAGCAGTGCCAAACCTCGGTCACGCACCTCATACATTGCTTCAGGATTGAGAACGATCAAGCGATCTAGAACCAGCACGAGCCGGCTCCAATCTGCCTGACTGCTGAAAATCTCTTTGAGATTGCGCAGCATTCTGGTCAAGATGTCTCTAGGAAGAGCAGGCTGCAAAAAAAGACCCAGCGGCGTATCCATGTCGCCAGTGGCTCCCATGTGAGGGCGAAATGGCGCCAAGCGTTCTGCCAAGTTATCCAAACCTAGGGAATCGCCCGTGAGAGGGTCCATGACAATCAAGCCCTCAGGCATTGTCACTTTCACCAAAAAATGTCCTGGAAAAGAGACACCTTCAGCTTGCAAGCCTAGCGCCTGAGCCAGCTCTAACCAAATGATTGCGAGTGAAATTGGAATGCCTCTTCTGGACCTCAATACTTCGTTCAAGTAACTGTTTTCAGGTGCATAAAAATTGTTGGCATTGCTCGCAAAACCCAACTCTTTGTAAAAAAATTGATTCAACACCGAAAGTGTTTTGAGCGGGTCTGATTCAAATTTCAAGCGACGCTTCAAGCGAACCAACAGCGCATCAGCGGTGGCCAAAACATCTTGAATGTCCAACGCAGGCTCTTCATCTTGCGCAATGGAAGCGGCTGCTTCTAGCAAGGGGAAATTGGCGTCCGTTTCAACCAAACTTTTGAAATAACTGAGTGGTGTGACAGTGGTCAACTGAAGCTTCATTTGTTGCTGCCCTGTTAACGGCGTAAAAAGGATTGCAATCGCAAACCGCTGAGTCTCAAACAAGCAAAATACAAGACCGCTGAGCTTATGAGCACCAAGCCCATGGTGCCCAATCTACCCCATACCATTTTCCTCATTGCCAACCAATCGATTGAAAAACTGACCCAAGCCAAAAAGGCAGCCAATAACAAACTGGCAAGAAGAACCCGCACGCCAAATAAGAGCCAGCCTGGCATAGGCTTGTAACTGCCTTTGCGAATTAAGCCAATCAATAACCAAGCTGCATTCAGCAATGCTCCCAAACCAATTGACAAAGCCAGACCTGCATGGGCCAAATAAGGGACCAAGACAAGATTCATCGCTTGCGTAAAACACAACACTACGACGGCAATTTTCACAGGCGTTTTGATATCCTGACTTGCGTAATAACCAGGCGCCAACACCTTAATGGCCACAAGCCCCAACAAACCAACGCCATACCCCGTGAGCGCCAGCGTTGTTTGCTGAACGTCTCGGTCGGTAAAAGCGCCATAGTGATACAGAACAGACACCAAGGGTTGAGAAAAAACCAGGAGTGCAGTAGCACAAGGCAACGCTAACAGCACCACCAAACGCAAGCCCCAATCGAGCATGGCCGCATATTCAGCTGTATCGCCTTTTGCTCTAGCTGCAGCCAACTGAGGCATCAAGACTGCGCCAAGCGCCACACCCAGAATGGCCGTTGGGAACTCCATCAAGCGGTCTGCATAAGTTAACCAACTGACGCTGCCTGGCGCCAAATGCGATGCAATTTGTGTATTGATCAGCAAGGAAATCTGCGCCACCCCAACCCCCAGCAAAGCTGGCAGCATGAGGCTGGCAATTTGGCGTGAAGCAGGATCGGCAGCAGCCATTCGAATGGCTGACCATGTCAGACCAATGCGGGGCAACAAACCTATTTGCAAAAGTGCAGGAATTTGAATGGACAATTGCATCATGCCGCCCAACATGACGCCAACGGGTAAAGCGTAAATAGCTTGGACCCCCTTTGACTGCAGCCATGGTGAAAGCAACCAAGCCGCACCGATCAGAGACAAATTTAACAAGACGGGGGTCGCAGCAGGAACTGCAAATTTTTTCCATGTGTTCAAAATGCCAGCCGACAAGGCCACCATCGACATGAAGCCAATGTAGGGGAACATCCAACGCGTCATTTGAACAGCGGCCGCATAAGACTCGGGCTGCTGTTGGAGTCCGCTGGCCATGGCCCATACCAAAAAGGGGGCCGTCACAACGCCTGCAATGCTCAAAAGCAAGAGTGACCAAGCCAAAAGCGTTGCAACGTGGTCTATCGCCTTTTTCGTTGCCTCTTCCCCATTTTGCGCTTTGCTTGCGGCTAAGACAGGCACAAAAGCTTGGCTAAAGGCCCCCTCCGCAAAGAGACGTCGAAACAAATTAGGAATACGAAAGGCCACATTGAATGCGTCTGTGAGTGCGCTGGCGCCAAAAGCAGAGGCAATGAGCAATTCCCTGACCAAACCCGTGATGCGGGAGGCCAGAGTCCAGAGGGAAACCGTTGATGCTGATTTAAGGAGGCTCACAAAGAGAGTGTAGCGACTGAATGGAGGGCTTGTCAGGGCCCTAGACCAAGCCGCAGTTTGGCTGATACAATAGCCGGCTTTGCTGACAACATCCTCAGACAACTAGGATATAAATTAAATGGCTTCTGGAAAACCCAAGAAAAAGAACCCCCGCCTGGCATCAGGCCGGAAACGCGCACGTCAAGACGTGAAACTGAACGCAGCGAACACTTCACTGCGCTCCAAATACCGCACCGCCGTGAAGAACGTTGAAAAAGCTGTTCTGGCTGGTGACAAAACCAAAGCAACTGAGTTGTTTGCAAAAATGCAAGCAGTTGTGGACACCGTTGCCGACAAAGGCATCTTCCACAAGAACAAAGCAGCTCGCGATAAGAGCCGCTTGTCAACCAAGGTGAAAGCCTTGGCCCTCGCCTGATCAACTGATCATCAGCCCGGCACCCATTAGGGTTGCCGCCGTTTGAATCGGGTGCGCTGTCAGCAAAGAAAAGCAAAAAGCCGTCTTAGGACGGCTTTTTTGTGGGCAATAAACACCCCTCAGACACTTGAAGTTGATTGTCTTTGGCAAAATTCATCAGAAAGTCCCAAGCCATGGGCTCGTATTCACGCAGGTCAGTGTGCACCACCACACATTTTGTGGTGCCCAGTGTTTGTGGAATACACCAAGGCGAATAACTCAGGTGACTGCCTGGTGTGGCGCCTCCGGGCCGAAATTGCCCCATGACACCAGCCAAACGTTCAGCCCAATCGCTAGGGCGGAATGTGCGGCCATCCAAGGTGACACCTTGAATCAGAACTTCTTTGGCGTTGTTTGAAACCATCGATCAGAGGTTGTGAGAAAACATGGGCAGGCATCAGGGATCGCCTCAATGCTGCATTGCAGAAGAATTGTATCTTATATAAGACTTGAAGCTCAAATTCTGCCCCTAAAATCTCATTTCAGCGGCCCTCTTCGTTGGGCCGATTTCTTTTCTGAGGAGTTACCGCATGTCCGCTTTCATTGAAGCCACTTCGCCGCACACCATGAACACCTATGGCCGCTTGCCCATTGCAATCAGCCATGGTCAAGGCTGCCGAGTTTGGGATGTCAATGGCAAAGTGTATTTAGACGCACTGGGCGGCATTGCCGTCAACACGCTCGGTCATAACCATCCCGAGTTGGTGCCAGCCCTGCAAGATCAACTGAGCAAAATCATTCACAGTTGCAACTACTACCACGTGCCCAACCAAGAAAAGTTGGCTGCCAAATTGGTTGAGTTGTCCGGTATGACCAATGTGTTTTTTTGCTGCACAGGCTTAGAGGCGAACGAGGCTGCGATCAAACTGGCACGCAAGTTTGGACACGACAAAGGCATCGACAAACCTGTCATCGTGGTTTATGAAAAAGCCTTTCATGGCCGCAGCATTGCCACCTTGAGTGCCACGGGCAATACCAAAATTCAGCAAGGATTTGGTCCCTTGGTTGAGGGCTTCTTGCGCGTTCCGGTCAATGACATCACGGCATTGAAGAAGGCTACTGAAAACAATCCCAATGTGGTGGCCGTATTTTTTGAAACCATCCAAGGCGAAGGTGGCGTGAATCCCATGCACATGGACTATTTGCGTGATGTCCGCGCCCTTTGTGATGAAAAAGATTGGCTCATGATGATTGACGAAGTTCAATGCGGCATGGGCAGAACTGGCAAGTGGTTTGCGCACCAATGGGCGGGTATCAAAGCAGACGTGATGCCATTGGCAAAGGGTTTGGGATCGGGCGTTCCCATTGCCGCTGTCGTTGCAGGCCCTAAAGCTGCCCATATTTTCCAACCAGGCAATCACGGCACTACTTTTGGTGGCAATCCTCTGGCCATGCGCGCTGGTGTTGAAACCATTCGCATCATGGAAAAAGATGGGCTGCTTGAGAATGCTGCCAAAGTTGGGGCGCACCTAAAAGCTCGCATAGAAACAGGGCTTGCAGGCGCGAGAGGCATCAAAGAAATTCGCGGCCAAGGCTTGATGCTTGGCATTGAGTTGGACAAGCCATGCGGCTCGCTCACATTGCGTGCCGCAGAAGCTGGCTTGCTCATCAGCGTCACAGCAGACAGTGTCATTCGCATGGTGCCGCCGCTCATCATGACCATGGCTGAAGCCGATGAAGTGGCTGATATTTTGTTGCCACTCATTCACACATTTCTGTCG
This sequence comes from Comamonadaceae bacterium, assembly GCA_027488115.1. GTDB lineage: Bacteria > Pseudomonadota > Gammaproteobacteria > Burkholderiales > Burkholderiaceae_C > Limnohabitans_A. The sequence goes on from JAIYCG010000037.1 coordinate 15,950, forward strand.
GAGTCGTCCTCATGATCATCCATGCACCCACCCTGCCACCCCGGCATTACTTGCAGTTTACAGATTTAAGCGCTGAAGAATATGCGCAACTTTTCAAGCGTGCGTCCTTCATTAAAGCCAAGTTCAAGGCCTACGAAAAGTACCAGCCTCTGACAGATCGCACTTTGGCCATGATCTTTGAGAAAGCCTCTACACGAACCCGTGTGAGCTTCGAGGCGGGCATGTACCAAATGGGCGGCTCGGTCGTGCACCTCACAACTGGCGACAGTCAACTGGGACGTGCAGAGCCCATCGAGGACAGCGCCAGAGTCATCAGTCGCATGGTCGATGTGGTCATGATTCGCACCTACGGGCAAGACAAGATTGAAAAGTTTGCAGAGCACTCTCGCGTCCCTGTGATCAATGGCTTGACCAATGAATTTCATCCATGCCAAATCTTGGCAGACATCTTCACCTACATCGAACACCGCGGCTCCATTCAAGGCAAAACCGTGGCTTGGGTGGGAGATGGCAACAACATGGCCAACACCTGGCTACAAGCTGCCGATTTGCTGGGCTTTAAGGTCAACCTCAGCACCCCCAGTGGCTACGAAGTTGACCCCACTGTTGTAGGCGTTCGAAGTGCTGCCAGCACACAGTTCTTCAAAGACCCCATGCAAGCGTGTGAAGGCGCTGATTTGGTCACCACCGATGTCTGGACCAGCATGGGCTATGAAGCAGAGAACGAAGCCCGAAAAAAAGCCTTTGCCGATTGGTGTGTCGACGAGGACATGATGAAGGTGGCCAAGCCAGATGCGCTTTTCATGCATTGTCTACCCGCTCACCGAGGCGAAGAGGTCAGCGCAGAAGTCATCGATGGGCCTCAATCGGTGGTGTGGGACGAAGCGGAAAACCGAATGCATGCGCAAAAGGCATTGATGGAATTTTTGCTGCTTGGAAAAGTCTGAGCGAGGCTTCAACCTCTTCAACGTCTTCAGGGCTATTAGAAGCGCCCTGACCCCGCCTTAGGGGCCTGCATAAAGCCAAGGGATGTCCATCAAGGACTCACCCATGAGTTTCATTGCCAAATTCCGAGCCCATCGCATTGGGCCTCGAAGGTGAAAGATCTGACCGTTGCGAATTGACCGTTGTTGCACTTTGGCGTTGCGGGCCCAACGTGCGTGCGCGTACATTTGCAAGCGTTCTGACATTGGCAAATCGAGCCTTTGCCAACAGTTGGCCAAAGCCGCAGCATCTTCGATGGCCATCCCTGCACCTTGGGCCAAGAACGGCTGCATCGGATGCGCAGCATCACCCAACAAAGCAATTCTTCCTTTCACCATGTCTTGGGGTCCCTGCAAAGGCGCACGATCGCACAAGGGCCAAAGTCGCCAAGCGGGCACTGCGTCTAGGATGCCTTTTAAGTCTGAGTGAATAGGCCCCATGGCTGCCTCTAAGTCTTGTTGCTTGCCTGCGTGGTCCCAATCTTCTAAGTGAGGCGGCGTCTGTCCTTGAACGACCACCACCAAGTTTAAAAACTCACCCCATTTGACGGGGTACAAGACGGCATGAACCCTCGGGCCTAACCAAACATTGACGTCTTGAAGGCGCAACTTTTCAGGCAAAGATTGCATGGGCACAAGGGCTCGATAGGCGAGCATGCCTGTGACCCTAGGCGCTGTGTAGGGCAGAACGAATTGGCGGGTTCTGCTCCAAAGACCATCTGCGCCCACCAAAGCAGAAGTCTGCGAAAGTTCAGTCAAACCGGCGGGTAAATTTGTGCCCCTCAACTGAACGCCATCCAAATTTTGTTGAACTGTCTGAACCTCTGAATGAAGGCTCAATTCAGCAAGACCAGAGTCTCTGATTTTTTGCAGCAACACGCGGTGCAAATCTGCTCGGTGAATGGTGAGGTAAGGTGCACCATACATGTCTAGGCTTCGATGTCCTAAACACAACGACCCAATGGTTTGCCCAGTTTGTGTGTCTTTCGCATCAAGCCTGCGCGGCGAAAAACCAAATGCCTTGAGGTCTTCAGCCAAACCCCACGCATGCAAAGTGCGCGTGACATTGGGGCCCATTTGAATACCCGCACCTGCTTCAGAAAAAATAGCAGCCCTCTCAAGAACCCGGGCACTTGCGCCAGCCTGGCCACATGCCAATGCCGCAGCCAGTCCACCAATTCCACCGCCCACAATAATCATCGAATTTTCCACAAGCTCGATTTTGCAACGATCTCATTGCACAAAGTCTATGGACCATCAAAAAAGCCCAAAAGACCGAAATCTTTTGGGCTTAGGCAAAGGACAGAAGGGGCAGTTTTAGGCTGCAACACCCTTTGCCACTTCAGAGTACTCTTCAATCTTGTCGAAGTTCATGTACTTGTAGATCTGACTTCCATCTTTGTTAATTTCAGTCATGCTGGATTGGTACTCTTCAGTAGTTGGAATGCGGCCCAGTTTGGAGCTGATGGCTGCAACCTCAGAGGATGCCAAATACACGTAGGTGTTTTTGCCCAAGCGGTTGGGGAAATTGCGTGTTGAAGTGGATACCACCGTAGCGCCCTCACGCACTTGCGCTTGGTTACCCATGCACAATGAGCAACCCGGCATTTCGGTGCGCGCGCCAGCAGCGCCAAACACGCCGTAGTGGCCTTCTTTGGTCAATTCGGCAGCGTCCATTTTGGTGGGCGGTGCAATCCACAATTTGACCGGAATGTCTCGGCGACCTTCAAGCAACTTAGACGCTGCGCGGAAGTGGCCAATGTTGGTCATGCAAGAACCAATGAAAACTTCGTCAATCTTGGTGCCTGCGACTTCTGACAACAACTTGGCGTCATCGGGATCGTTAGGACAGCACAAGACAGGCTCTTTCAATTGGTCCATGTCGATTTCAAGCACATGTGCATACTCGGCGTTGGCATCTGCTTCTAGTAAGTTGGGATTGGCCAACCAAGCTTCTACGGCCTTGATACGGCGCTCGAGCGCACGCTTGTCGCTGTAACCCTGTGCAATCATGTTTTTCATGAGCACAATGTTGGAGTTCAAGTACTCCTTCACGGGTTCTGGATTGAGCTTCACCGTACAACCTGCGGCTGAGCGCTCAGCAGAAGCATCAGACAACTCAAAAGCTTGCTCGACTTTCAAATCTGGCAAACCTTCGATTTCTAAAATACGACCAGAGAACTCATTGATCTTGCCGGACTTGGCAACGGTCAACAAGCCCGCTTTGATGGCGTAGTAAGGAATGGCGTGAACCAAATCGCGCAATGTGATGCCAGGCTGCATCTGGCCTTTGAAACGAACCAAAATAGATTCAGGCATGTCCAAGGGCATCACACCTGTGGCCGCACCGAACGCCACCAAACCAGACCCTGCAGGAAAAGAAATGCCAATGGGGAAACGCGTGTGTGAATCGCCGCCAGTGCCCACTGTATCGGGCAACAACAAACGATTTAACCAACTGTGAATAATGCCATCGCCCGGCTTGAGAGAAACGCCGCCACGGTTGCTCATGAAGGCTGGCAACTCGTGGTGCATTTTCACGTCAACAGGCTTGGGGTATGCCGCTGTGTGGCAGAAGGACTGCATCACCATGTCGGCACTGAAGCCCAAACAAGCCAAGTCTTTCAACTCGTCGCGTGTCATGGTGCCTGTGGTGTCTTGTGAACCTACAGTGGTCATCTTGGGTTCGCAATAAGTACCGGGGCGAACGCCCTGACCTTCTGGCAAGCCACATGCACGGCCCACCATTTTTTGAGCCACAGTGAAGCCAGCTTGGGTAGAGGCCGGTACTTTAGGCAAACGGAACAAGGTCGAAGTGGGCAAGCCCAAGAACTCACGGGCCTTGCCAGTCAAAGAACGTCCAATGATCAAATTGATTCGGCCGCCAGCGCGAACTTCATCGAACAACATCTCGCTGCGAAGTTCAAACTCGGTCAGCAAAGCACCGTTTTTCATGATCTTGCCGTCATAGGGCAAGACGTCGATCACATCGCCCATTTCCAATTTGGAAACATCGACCTCAATGGGAAGTGCACCAGAGTCTTCTTGCGTATTGAAGAAAATAGGCGCAATTTTGGCACCCAATGTGACACCACCAAAGCGCTTGTTTGGCACAAATGGTATGTCTTCACCAAAGCCCCAAATGATGCTGTTGGTGGCAGATTTGCGTGAAGAACCCGTACCGACCACATCGCCCACATAAGCCACCAAGTGACCCTTTTTCTTCATCTCTTCAATGAAGGCCATAGGGCCGCGCTTGCCGTCTTCTTCGGGCTTGAAGGCTGCATCAGGGCGGGTGTTTTTCAACATGGCCAAATAGTGCAAGGGAATATCGGGACGGCTCCAAGCATCGGGTGCAGGAGACAAGTCGTCGGTATTGGTTTCGCCAGGCACTTTGAAAACAGAAACGGTGATTTTTTTGGCCACTTCAGGACGCGAAGTGAACCACTCTGCATTGGCCCAACTCTGAATCACAGCCGTTGCATTGGCATTGCCCGCTTTTGATTTTTCTGCAACATCGTGGAAGAAGTCAAACATCAGCAAAGTTTTCTTCAAACCTTCCGCTGCCACAGAAGACACTTCTGTGTGGTCGAGCAAATCAATCAAAGGCTTGACGTTGTAACCGCCAACCATGGTTCCCAACAGCTCTGTGGCTTTGGCTTTGGTGAGCAAGGCAACAGACACGTCGCCATGCGCAACTGCTGACAAGAACGAGGCCTTGACTTTGGCCGCATCGTCAACGCCTGGTGGCACACGGTGTGTGAGCAAGTCAAGCAGAAAGGCCTCTTCACCTTGCGGTGGATTTTTGATGAGCTCAATGAGCTCAGCAGTCTGTTTGGCATCCAAAGGCAGTGGGGGAATTCCCAGCGCAGCACGTTCGGCGGCATGTTCACGGTAAGCTTGCAACATAGTTTTCTCCTGTCTAACGAAATAAATTAATCACTCAAATTCTCTAGCAACTCTTGTCAGCGATTCTCAACGTTTATCGGCTGTGGAAGAGTGACTCACATCAATCAAGGCTGCTGGTGGATTCATCTTCATGTCATTGGCAATGGCCACCTGATCAGGGTGGGCGCATTCATCGGCCAATCGACGGCCATTTTTTTGATCCATGAGCATGGATTTGTTGGCCAACTGTAACCAAACAGCGCCCGCTTTTTCATCTTCCAATCGAATGGCTCCTGTGCTGGTGCTCACAGGACGCATGCGGTATTTAAAACCCTTGCCTTGCAGATTGAAATATCCCGGCGAGTTCGCGTCGGCTTGCAACCGAATAGAAGCCCCCAATTCACAGGGCAGTTGACCGACATGAACTCGCTCAGCAATTTGCAACTCTGGCCCTTGTAGAGGCATTTCTGAATTTGTTTTGATGGGCATTTTTTTGCTTGCATCTTTTTGGGTTGATGCGCTTCTTGATGCACCAGAAGGCGATGAGTTTGTGTATTGAGCTTGAACCCATGGCGCAAAGAACGCGCAGCAACCCCAGGCTAAAAACACATGCAAAATTTTCAAGCTGCGCATGACAGGTCCCGAAAATAGGGAAGCACAGACTCAGGCAATGGTCGACCCGTTTGATGGGCTCTTTCCAAAACTTGCCAAAAAAATCGATAGCTCGCTCGGTCGTGCAATTGACCAGCATGACTGACGGGCGCCCATTCGGCACGTTGGGCAGCTTCAATCAACACTGCTGCATTGTCAATTTCATGCGCAGTGGGCGCCATTGCCTCCAAAACAGGTCGAATTTGACTGGGATGAATACTCCACATGCGCGTGTAGCCTAGCTCGCGTGAGGCTTTGGTGGCCGCCAATTGAATGGCTTGCAAATCACTGAACTCCGTGACAACACAATGAGAGGGCACTTTGCCATGTGCGTGGCACGCACTTGCAATTGCAAGTTTAGCTCGCAAAACCAAAGGGTGCATGAACTGACCTTCAACGCCCATGCCACTGGATGGAATGGCGCCGCCATGGGCAGACACAAAATCCATCAGACCAAAACTCAAAGATTGAACCCGAGGGTGAGCCGCAATTTCAAATGCACGATGCACGGCAGCAGGTGATTCAATCAAAACGTGCAAGGGCAAACTCAGTGCACCCGCCTGATCCAAGGCTTGGGCAGCAGTTTCGACATCAGCAAGGGACTCAATCTTTGGCACCATCACATGCCTCAATTTGGCATGCGAAGAGCCCACAATGAGATTCACATCGCTTAAAAATGAAGGGTGATCGACAGGGTGTACACGTACCGCGACCCTGGCCTCTGGCGCTGCATTGATTGCAATTTCTTTGACCAAATGGGCATGCTCGATTTCGCCTCCTATTGGGGCACCATCTTCACAATCCAAAGTCACATCGAAGACGCAAGCACCAAACTCTTGCGTCATCTCCGCTTGCAGTTGCAAGCTTTTGCGCATCCGCACTTCGACACCACTGTAGTGGTCACAAACAGGCAAGACCATGCCTGCAGCTTGTGAGCCCAACAGAATGTCGCGCGGATGTTTCACAAAAGTGTCTCGAATTAGATCAAGTGAGCCACACCGGCTTGCTCGTCTGTCAACTCTTTCAAAGTCTTGTCGATGCAAGCTTGGCTGAAGGCGTCAATGTCCAAGCCTTCCACCACTTTGTATTCACCGTTCTCGCATGTAACGGGAAAACCGAACATGACGTCTTTGGGAATACCGTACCAGCCTTGTGAAGGAATGCCCATGGTGACCCACTGGCCATTGGTGCCCAAAGCCCAATCACGCATGTGATCGATAGCGGCGTTGGCAGCAGAGGCAGCAGAAGACAAACCACGTGCTTCAATGATGGCGGCACCGCGCTTGCCCACAGTTGGCAAGAACACGTTGGCATTCCATTCTTGATCGTTGATCATGGTCTTGACGGATTCGCCGTTGATGGTGGCGAAACGGTAGTCGGCATACATGGTGGGAGAGTGATTGCCCCAAACGCACAACTTTTGAATGTCGGCCACGGCTTTGCCAGTTTTGGCAGCAATTTGTGACGCAGCGCGGTTGTGGTCCAAACGCAGCATGGCCGTGAAGTTGCCGGGCTTGAGATCGGGGGCGCTCTTCATGGCGATGTAGGCATTGGTGTTAGCGGGGTTACCAACCACCAAGACCTTGACGTTGCGTGAAGCTACAGCGTTCAAGGCTTTGCCTTGAGCAGTAAAGATAGCACCGTTGATGGCCAGCAACTCAGCGCGCTCCATGCCAGGGCCGCGAGGACGTGAGCCCACCAGCAGCGCGTAGTCGGTGTCTTTGAATGCAGTCATAGGATCGGAATGCGCCTCCATGCCAGCGAGCAATGGGAAGGCGCAATCGTCCAACTCCATCATCACGCCCTTCAAGGCTTTTTGGGCTTTTTCGTCAGGGATTTCAAGCAATTGCAAGATCACGGGTTGATCTTTGCCCAACATTTCGCCAGAAGCGATGCGGAACAACAATGCGTATCCAATTTGACCTGCGGCTCCTGTGATGGCGACGCGAACGGGCTTTTTGCTCATGGTGTGAACTCCAGATGGTGATAAGAAACGGACTTCGCCGACCACATCCCGACATTCACTGCCGACCGGGTCATCTGGGTATCCAGATGGGTACGCAAAAATTGCGTACGGGCAAACAGCTTTCGAGTGTACTCGCGAAAATCCATCAAAGTCAATTTGTCTTATGTCTTATATAAGATATCATTGCTCCACTTTTTGAGCCAGCCCTTTCTGAGGGCAAATGACATGACATCTCAAATTTTTTCTGTTGAATCGAGCGAGTCGACCGATCCTTCATCGTCTGCGCCAGCGTTCAGTCCGCTGTATCAGCAAATCAAGGGACTGATCCTTCAAGGCCTTCAATCCGGCGAATGGAAGCCGGGGGAAGGTATTCCCAGCGAGATGGATTTGGCCGCACGATACCGAGTCAGCCAAGGCACAGTTCGAAAGGCCATTGATGAACTTGCCAACAACAACCTGCTTGTTAGACGGCAAGGCAAAGGCACTTTTGTAGCCACCCATGCCGAGCAACAGGTGCAATATCGTTTTTTAAAGCTCATGCCAGACTTGGGCAACCCAAAAAGCGAAGGTCCTGCTCAAAGAAAAATCATTGACTGCAGGCGAATGAGGGCCAATGCAGAGATCGGCCGTGCCTTGTCGCTGCGAACTGGCGATGCAGTGCTCCAAGTGCGCCGCGTTCTCTCTTTTGCGGGGGCTCCAACCATCCTTGAAGACCTTTGGTTGCCAGGTACGCCCTTCAAAGGACTTACAGCAGAACGTCTGAGTGGTTACGATGGCCCCATGTATGCCCTTTTTGAAACAGAATTCGGGGTGCGGATGGTTCGGGCTGAAGAAAAAATCAAAGCCGTGGTGCCTGATTCTGCTCAATGCAAATTGCTTGAGATTAAATCTCACACCCCATTGTTAAGTGTAGAACGAACAGCCTACACCTACAAGGACATCCCTATGGAACTGAGAAGAGGCTTTTATGTCACAGACCGCCACTACTATCACAACATTTTGAATTGACGCTTTGGCGACATTCAGAAATTTTTTCCAGATTTGTTTATTCATTTGTACTTGAAATTCTCATGTCAGTTTGTTGCGTTGCAATAGAATTCGCGCACACTGCAGTCAAAAATGACTTTGATTTACCTAATAGGATTTAAAAAATGACCGAATCCGCCCGTAAAAGGCCTGAATTTCGCAATATCAACGCTCTGAGCGATTTGCCCAATTACCGCCTTCCAGCAGCAGGTTGGGTTTCCATCTTGCACCGCATCAGCGGCGCGTTGATGTTCTTGTTGATGCCTTTCATCATTTGGATGTTTGATACGTCCATTACCTCTGAAATCTCATTTGCCACCTTTGCATCAGCCTTCAATGCTGGCATTGGCTTCATTCCCGGTTGGTTCATGAAATTGGTGGCGTTGGCCATTATTTGGGCTTATTTGCACCACTTCATTGCAGGCATTCGCCACCTCTACATGGACACATTCCATGCAGTGACCAAAGAATTTGGCAAATCATCCGCTGTGGCCACCTTGGTTTTGAGCTTGGGGCTCACCGTCATTCTGGCTGCCAAATTGTTTGGCCTTTACTAATTAGGAACAGATCAAATGTCAGTTAACTACGGTTCCAAACGCGTCACAACAGGCGCTCACTACGGTCTTCGCGACTGGTTGGCACAACGCATCACAGCCGCGCTCATGGCTTCCTTCACCTTGTTGGTGTTGGTTCAATTTATTTTGACCAGCGGCCCAGTGGGCTACGAGCAATGGGCAGGTATTTTTGCTTCTCAATGGATGAAGTTTTTAACCTTCGTGACCATTCTCTCTTTGCTTTACCACGCTTGGATTGGCATTCGTGACATTTGGATGGACTACATCAAACCCCTTGGTTTGCGTTTGTTCTTGCATGTCGCCTCCCTGATTTGGCTCATCGGCTGCGCCGGTTGGGCTGTGCAGGCTTTGTGGCGCCTTTGATGTTGTTCAAGACCGATTGAACACACACAGGCACTGAACCACCTACCCTACAACCAGATTTCACACACCATGACTTACACCAAAGACAAGATCGCTACACGCAAATTTGACGTTGTGATCGTCGGTGCCGGCGGCTCCGGTATGCGCGCCGCATTGCAACTCTCGCGCGCTGGCTTGAACGTTGCTGTTCTTTCCAAAGTATTCCCCACCCGCTCACACACCGTGGCGGCTCAAGGTGGTATCGGCGCCTCTTTGGGCAACATGTCCGATGACAACTGGCATTACCATTTCTACGACACCATCAAGGGCTCTGACTGGCTGGGCGATCAAGACGCCATTGAATTCATGTGCCGTGAAGCGCCCAAAGTCGTTTATGACTTGGAGCACATGGGCATGCCTTTCGACCGCAACCCCGATGGCACCATTTACCAGCGCCCCTTTGGCGGTCATACCGCCAACTATGGCGAGAAGCCCGTTCAACGCGCTTGTGCTGCTGCCGACCGAACCGGTCATGCCATGTTGCACACCTTGTACCAACAAAACGTCAAAGCCAAAACCAGCTTTTTCGTAGAGTGGATGGCCCTCGACCTGATTCGTGATTCAGAAGGCGACGTCGTGGGTGTGACAGCCCTCGAAATGGAAACAGGTGACCTGCATGTCTTGCATGCCAAAACGGTGCTGTTGGCAACTGGCGGCGCAGGCCGTATTTTTGCGGCATCCACCAATGCCTTCATTAATACAGGCGATGGTCTGGGCATGGCTGCACGTGCTGGCATTCCTCTTGAAGACATGGAATTCTGGCAGTTCCACCCCACTGGCGTTGCAGGAGCTGGCGTGTTGCTCACCGAGGGTTGCCGCGGTGAAGGCGCTATTTTGCTCAACAGCAATGGCGAGCGCTTCATGGAGCGCTACGCGCCCACTTTGAAAGATTTGGCACCGCGCGATTTTGTGTCTCGCGCCATGGACCAAGAGATCAAAGAAGGCAGAGGCTGTGGACCTAACAAAGACTATGTCATGTTGAAGCTGGACCACTTGGGATCAGAAACCATCCACAAACGTTTGCCTTCCGTTTATGAAATTGGCGTCAACTTCGCCAACGTCGATATCACCAAAGAGCCCATCCCCGTGGTTCCTACCATCCACTACCAAATGGGCGGTATTCCCACCAACGTTCACGGCCAAGTGGTGGTCCAATCTGCCACCAGCCACAACGCTGTGGTCAATGGCTTGTACGCTGTGGGCGAGTGCTCTTGCGTCAGTGTTCACGGCGCCAACCGCCTGGGCACCAACTCCTTACTCGACTTGCTGGTGTTCGGACGTGCTGCAGGCAATCACATTGTTGATTTCGCCAGCAAAACCAAAGCCCACAAAGATTTGCCCAAAGATGCAACTGATCTTACCTTGGCACGCTTGAACCGACTAGAAGGTCGCAAGGGTGAGTACTCGCAAGATGTAGCCAACGACATGCGCGCCACCATGCAAATTCACGCCGCCGTGTTCCGCACACAAGCGGCCATGGACGAAGGTGTTGTGAAAATTGCTGAAATTCGCGAACGCGTGAATGCCATTGCTTTGACCGACACCTCTAAAGTGTTCAACACAGCTCGCATTGAAGCCTTGGAAGTTGAAAACTTGATCGAATGTGCACAGGCCACCATGGTGTCTGCAGCCGCCCGCAAAGAGTGCCGCGGCGCCCACACTGTGAGTGACTATGAGCGTCCTGCAGATGACCCCATTGCGCCGTTGGGCCGCGACGATGCCAACTGGATGAAACACACCCTTTGGCACAGCGACACCAACAGCTTGACTTACAAGCCCGTTAACTTAAAGCCTTTGACCGTGGACTCCGTGCCACCCAAGGTTCGGACGTTCTAAATTCCTGAAGGTAGAAACATGACCAAACGTACTTTTGAAATCTATCGCTACGATCCAGACAAGGATGCCAAGCCCTACATGCAAAGCATTGAAGTGGAGTTGGACGGCCATGAGCGCATGCTGTTAGACGCCCTCATGAAGCTCAAAAAAGTAGACCCCACTTTGTCCTTCCGCCGCTCGTGCCGCGAAGGTGTTTGCGGCTCTGATGCCATGAACATCAACGGCAAAAATGGTTTGGCTTGCCTGACCAACATGTTGACCTTGCCTGGCAAGATTGTTTTGAAACCGCTGCCAGGTCTGCCAGTGGTGCGCGACTTGATCGTCGACATGACGCAGTTCTTCAAACAATACAACTCGATCAAGCCCTACTTGATCAACGACAGCATTCCCCCCGAAAAAGAGCGTCTGCAAAGCCCTGAAGAGCGCGAAGAACTCAATGGATTGTACGAGTGCATTTTGTGCGCCAGCTGCTCAACCAGCTGCCCCAGTTTCTGGTGGAACCCTGACAAGTTTGTCGGCCCTGCCGGCTTGCTCCAAGCCTATCGCTTCATCGCAGACAGCCGCGATCAAGGCACCGCAGAGCGTCTAGACAATTTGGAAGACCCCTATCGCTTGTTCCGCTGCCACACCATCATGAACTGTGTTGACGTGTGTCCGAAGAATCTCAACCCGACCAAAGCGATTGGCAAGATCAAAGAGATGATGGTGCGCCGCGCCGTCTAAACCCATATCACGCAAAGAGACCTGCAAGATGGGAGATGAACTGCTCGAAGGATTAGATCGCCACACGCCCTTGGGTGAGCGCGCTCTGAGCAAACTGCGTTGGCGGTGCCGCCGTGGTTTGCTTGAAAATGATCTCTTCATAGAGCGGTTTTTTAACCGCTATGCCCCAGTGATGACGGTGGGCCAAGCCAGAGGCATGTATGTTTTGATGGACTTGTCTGACAACGACTTGATGGATTTGTTCATGAAGCGCAAAACGCTTGGCGCAGACATTGAATCTGAAGAAGTCAGTGAAGTACTGACCCTTCTCATGGCATGATTTAGCCTAACAAAAGACGGCTTAATTAAATTTGAATTGACTGGTTAACAGAGGAAATTGAATCATGAAACTTGCCGATAACAAAGCAACCCTGTCGTTCAGCAACGGCAGCCCCAGCATTGAAATGCCCGTTTACAGTGGCAATATTGGTCCTGATGTGATCGATATTCGCAAGCTCTATGGCCAAAGCGGCATGTTCACTTACGACCCAGGCTTCTTGTCAACTGCGTCTTGCCAATCGGCCATTACCTTCATCGATGGCGACAAAGGTGAATTGCTGTATCGCGGCTACCCGATTGAGCAACTGGCCAACCACGGCGACTTTTTGGACACTTGTTATTTGCTGCTCAAAGGTGATTTGCCTGATGCCAAACAAAGCACAGACTTTCATAAATTGGTGAACAACCACACCATGGTGAACGAGCAAATGCAATTCTTCTTGCGCGGTTTTCGCCGTGATGCACATCCCATGGCTGTGTTGACTGGCTTGGTGGGTGCTTTGTCTGCTTTTTATCACGACAGCACAGACATCACCAACCCTGAGCACCGCGAAATTTCAGCCATTCGCCTCATTGCAAAGCTGCCTACTTTGGTGGCCATGTCCTACAAATATGGCATCGGTCAGCCCTTCATGTACCCCCAAAATAGCTTGTCCTATTCAGGCAATTTCTTGCGCATGATGTTTGGCGTGCCATGTGAAGACTACGTGGTGAACCCTGTGCTCGAGCGCGCCTTAGATCGCATCTTTATCTTGCACGCGGACCACGAGCAAAACGCATCGACCTCCACGGTGCGTCTTTGCGGCTCTTCTGGCACCAACCCTTTCGCCGCCATCGCAGCAGGCGTAGCTTGCCTATGGGGCCCTGCTCACGGTGGCGCCAACGAAGCTTGCCTGAACATGCTCGGCGACATTCAAAAAATGGGCGGCATTGCCAAAGTGGGCGAGTTCATGGAGCAGGTTAAAGACAAGAACTCAGGCGTCAAGCTCATGGGTTTTGGTCACCGCGTCTACAAAAACTACGACCCCCGCGCTAAATTGATGCAAGAAACTTGCAATGAAGTCCTAGCTGAACTCGGTTTGGAAAACGATCCCCTGTTCAAATTGGCCAAGCAAGTCGAGAAAATTGCTTTGGAAGACGACTACTTTGTGTCACGCAAGTTGTACCCCAACGTCGACTTCTACTCTGGCATCGTGCAACGCGCCATTGGCATTCCCGTCAATTTGTTCACCGGCGTGTTTGCTTTGGCACGAACAGTGGGCTGGATTGCTCAACTGAATGAAATGATTGGTGACCCCGAATACAAAATCGGTCGTCCCCGTCAGCTGTTTACGGGCTCACCCCGCCGTAACGTCCCTGGCGCGAAATAAGCTTCTCGCCACTTTTAAAAGCCCGCGTGATCCGCGGGCTTTTTTCATGTATTTTCTCTTTTGAATTTTTTGAATGGCTAAGTTTTCAGAGCAACAAGAACTTCGTCCAGCATTTTTTTAGCATCGCCAAACAGCATGCGGTTGTTGTCTTTGTAAAAGAGTGGGTTATCAACACCTGCGTAACCACTGGCCATAGACCGTTTCATGACGATGCTTGTGCGAGCCTTCCAAACTTCGAGAACAGGCATGCCTGCAATGGGGCTTGTAGGGTCGTCTTGAGCTGCTGGGTTCACGATGTCGTTGGCACCGATCACGATGGCCACATCCGTGTCTGGAAAGTCTTCGTTCAACTCATCCATTTCCAAAACGATGTCGTAGGGCACCTTGGCCTCAGCCAACAGCACGTTCATGTGGCCAGGCATTCGGCCTGCCACAGGGTGAATACCAAAGCGAACATTCACACCTTTTTCGCGCAGGGTCCGGGTAATTTCAAACACCGTGTGCTGTGCTTGAGCCACTGCCATGCCATAGCCGGGCACAATGATCACGCTCTTGGCGTCGCGTAACAATTCTGCTGTCTCAGCAGCCAAGATGGGGCTGACCTCACCCACCGGCTCGGCGCTAGCATCGCCAGCAGGCTTGGGCGCGGCTGCAGTGGTGCCAAAACCACCCGCAATCACACTGATGAAACTGCGGTTCATGGCGTTGCACATGATGTAAGAAAGGATGGCGCCGCTTGAGCCGACCAAAGCGCCCACCACGATCAACAAATCATTGCTCAACATAAAGCCTGTTGCGGCAGCGGCCCAACCAGAGTAGCTGTTAAGCATGGAAACCACCACTGGCATATCTGCACCGCCAATGGCCATCACCATGTGAATACCAAACAAAAGCGCAATGGCACTCATCACGAACAACGGCATCATGCCTTGCTCAATGGTCTCAGCTTGCAAGAACATGCGGCCAAAGTACACCACTGCCAGCAAACCAGCCAGATTGATCCAATGGCGAGCTGGCAGCAACAAGGGACTACCGCCAATGCGACCCGACAACTTGCCAAACGCCGCTACCGAGCCAGAGAAAGTGACTGCACCAATAAAGATGCCGATGTAGATTTCCATCGAGTGAATGGCGTGGGCTGCGCCTTCAAAGCCTTTGGTGGCCTCGGGGTCAACGTAGGTGGCATATCCCACCAGCACCGCGGCCATGCCGACCATGCTGTGCATGAGTGCAACCAACTCGGGCATTTGAGTCATTTGCACTGAGCGGGCTGCATACAAGCCAATGGCACCGCCAAGGACCAAACTGCCCACAATCCAAGGCGTACCAGCGCCTGTGACTTGGGGTCCCAGCACAGTGGCCAACACGGCCAAGGTCATGCCAACCATGCCGAAGAGGTTGCCACGTCGAGCGGTTTCCTGATTGGACAATCCGCCTAAGCTCAAGATGAAGAGGATGGTGGCGCCGATGTAGGCGACCGTAGACAAATTAGAAGTCATGGCTTATTTTTAAATTATTTTTAGATTATTTTCTGAACATCGCCAGCATGCGCTGAGTGACCGCAAAGCCGCCAAACATGTTGATGGCAGTGAGAACCAGGGCAAGCGAGGCCAACACAATGATGAGTGTGTTGGGACGTGATGCCGCATTGGCCATGGGAGAGATTTGCACCAGCGCGCCAATGGCAATGATAGAGCTGATGGCATTGGTCACGCTCATGAGCGGCGTGTGAAGCGCAGGTTTGACGTTCCAAACCACCATGTAACCCACAAAGCAGGCCAGTACAAACACCGTGAAGTGTGACAAGAACGCGGCAGGTGCATAGGCACCTACCAAAATGAACAACACAGCGGCAACGCCAGCCACGATGGCCAGCTGTCCTGCTGGCATGGGGCCAGAAGGCTCGCCATGACCATGACCTTTTTTGGCAGCGGGCGCTGAAGCAGGCTTGGGCGCTGGCTTAGGTGCCACAACCAAGGGCGGCGCAGGCCAAGTGATAGCACCCTCTTTGACCACGGTCAGGCCGCGAATGGCGTCGTCTTCCATGTTGACGTTGATCACGCCATCCTTGGTTTTGCAAAGCTCTTCTGTCAGGCGAAACAAGTTGGTGCCATACAGCGTGGACGACTGGCGCGCCATGCGCGAAGCCAGGTCGGTGTAGCCCACAATGGTGACGCCGTGCTTGACCACAGCCTTGCCCGGTTCGGTCAATTCGCAGTTGCCGCCCTGCTCGGCAGCCATGTCCACAATGACGCTACCGGGCTTCATGTTGCGCACCATTTCAGCAGTAATCAGCTTGGGCGCTGGCTTGCCAGGAATGAGCGCAGTGGTGATGATGATGTCGCACTCTTTGGCTTGCTGCGCATACATCTCGCGTTGCGCCGCCTGAAAGCCTTCGCTCATGACTTTGGCATAGCCGCCGCCGCCAGAGCCTTCTTCTTCGTAGTTCACCTTCACGAATTCGCCGCCAAGTGACACCACTTGGTCAGCCACTTCAGCGCGAGTGTCGTTAGCGCGAACGATGGCACCCAAACTAGCGGCAGCGCCAATAGCTGCCAAACCCGCCACGCCAGCACCTGCGATGAAAACCTTGGCGGGAGGCACTTTGCCCGCAGCCGTAATTTGACCGTTAAAGAAGCGACCAAAAGCACCCGCAGCTTCGACCACAGCACGATAACCACTGACGCCAGCCATCGAGGTGAGGGCGTCCATTTTTTGGGCCCGGCTGAGGGTGCGCGGCAAAGCATCAATCGACAGCGCGGTGACTTTTTTGGCAGCCAGTTGCTGCATCAAATCGGGATTTTGGGCTGGCCACAAGAAGCCAATGAGGGTTTGACCTTCGTGCATGAGGGCAACTTCCTCGATTGTGGGCGCACGGACCTTGAAGACAATGTCGCTACCGCTCCAAAGCGCTGCTGCGCTAGGTGCAATGCTGGCTCCGGCTTGCTCGTAGGCTTGGTCAGACAGGTCGGCCAGATCCCCCGCACCTTGTTCGACCACCACCGCAAAGCCAAGTTTGGTCAGCTTGGTCACCACATCGGGCACGGTGGCAACTCGCTTTTCCCCAGGAAAAATCTCTTTGGGAACACCAATGCGTTGCGGGCTAGGGGCAACTTTGCTGTCTAAAACATTGTCACTTGGTTGGACAGTAGTCATGGAAAAAGTCTCAATAAATAGTTAACAGATTAATTTACTTGTTAATTAGGCTTATGTTTTTAAGAACGGCCAACCGACACTATAGCTTTTCAAGTGGCAATTCTGCTGATCCTACCCTGCAAATACAGCATGATCAATATTGGTAATCAGCTTAAAATACTTGGCTTGACCCTAGGAAGCACCATGGCCCGTACGCTTTACGACAAAATATGGGACGAACACGTCGTCCACACCGAGGAAGACGGTACTGCCGTCTTGTACATCGACCGTCACTTGGTCCACGAAGTCACCAGCCCCCAAGCCTTCGAGGGCCTGCGCCAAGCTGGTCGTCAAGTTTGGCGCGTCAGCTCCATCGTGGCCACAGCAGACCACAATACCCCCACCACTGGTTGGGAGTTAGGATATGACGGCATCACCGACCCCATCAGCAAAGAACAAATTACCACGCTTGACAGCAACATTGCCGAGTTCGGCTCTGCCGCTTTTTTCCCATTCATGTCTAAGCGCCAAGGCATTGTTCATGTCATTGGCCCAGAGAATGGCGCCACCCTGCCCGGTATGACCGTGGTCTGCGGCGACTCGCACACCTCCACTCACGGCGCATTTGGCGCGCTGGCACACGGGATTGGCACCAGTGAAGTTGAGCACGTCATGGCCACGCAAACTTTATTGGCCAAAAAAGCCAAAAACATGTTGGTCAAAGTGGAAGGCACAGTGGCCAAAGGCATTACCGGCAAAGACATTGTGCTGGCCATCATTGGCAAAATTGGTACTGCGGGCGGTACGGGCTATACCATCGAGTTTGGTGGCTCAGCCATTCGCGCTTTGTCGATGGAAGGGCGCATGACAGTCTGCAACATGGCCATTGAAGCCGGCGCGCGCGCTGGCTTGGTCGCGGTAGACGAAAAAACCATCGAGTACGTCAAAGGACGTTTGCTCTCCCCCACAGGCGTGGAATGGGATCATGCGGTCACTTATTGGAAAACATTGCAGTCAGATGCCGGCGCACATTTTGATGCTGTGGTTGAAATCAATGCTGCCGATATCTTGCCTCAGGTTACTTGGGGTACTTCACCCGAAATGGTGCTCGGCATCAACGGCATCGTGCCCGACCCCGACAAAGAAAAAGATGCCAACAAGCGCGATGCCATTGAGCGCGCCCTGACCTACATGGGACTGCAACCCGGCAAAGCACTCAACGACATTTTTGTTGACAAAGTTTTCATTGGCTCGTGCACCAACAGCCGCATTGAGGACATGCGTGAGGCGGCCGCTTTGGTTAAAAAGTTGGGCCAAAAAGTATCAAAAACAGTCAAATTGGCCATGGTGGTGCCAGGCTCTGGCTTGGTTAAAGAACAAGCCGAGCGCGAAGGCCTTCACGAAATTTTCAAGGCCGCTGGTTTTGAATGGCGCGAACCTGGCTGCTCCATGTGCTTGGCCATGAACGCCGACCGCCTCGAGCCTGGCGAGCGTTGCGCCAGCACCAGCAATCGAAATTTTGAAGGCCGTCAAGGCGCGGGCGGACGCACGCACTTGGTCAGCCCCGCCATGGCAGCTGCGGCGGCCATTCATGGTCACTTTGTGGATATTCGTCAGTTTGCCTAAGCGCCACTGATCACGAACACATCACACAATCGATCAAGGAACTCACATGCAAAAATTCAATGTGCACAAAGGCCTCGTGGCCCCCATGGACCGCGAGAACGTCGACACCGACGCCATCATTCCTAAGCAATTCCTCAAATCCATTCGCAAGACAGGCTTCGGCCCCAACTTGTTTGACGAATGGCGTTATTTGGATGCGGGCTACCCAGGACAAGACCCTGCCAGCCGCAAGCCCAACCCCGACTTTGTGCTGAACCAATCACGTTACCAAGGCGCGTCCATTTTGTTGGCCCGCAAAAACTTTGGCTGCGGTTCCTCACGTGAGCACGCACCTTGGGCCATTGACCAATACGGCTTCCGTGCCGTCATTGCACCCAGTTTTGCCGACATCTTTTTCAACAACTGTTTCAAAAATGGTTTGTTGCCCATTGTGTTGTCCGAAAACGTGGTGGCGAAGTTGTTTGACGAAGTCGCAGCCTTCCCAGGGTATCAACTCACCATCGACTTAGAGCGTCAAGTGGTGGTTCGTCCTCAAGGCGAAGAAATACCTTTTGACGTTCAAGCGTTCCGCAAGTACTGCCTGTTGAATGGCTTGGACGACATTGGCTTGACCTTGCGTCACGCAGACAAAATCAAAGCCTTCGAAGCCGAACGTTTGGCCACCAAACCTTGGTTGGCGCACGTCGCTTAATCACCCCCTTAAAGAAGAAACACCATGAAAATTGCAGTTCTGCCGGGTGACGGCATTGGTACCGAAATCGTTGCAGAAGCCGTCAAGGTTTTAAACGTCCTCGACTTGAAATTTGAGATGGAAGAAGCCTTGGTGGGCGGCGCCGCTTACGAAGCGCACGGCCACCCCTTGCCTGAGTCCACCCTGAAACTGGCCAAAGAATCTGATGCCGTGTTGTTTGGTGCTGTAGGTGACTGGAAATACGACAAACTGGATCGTCCCTTGCGTCCTGAACAAGCCATTTTGGGTTTACGCAAAAACTTAGGGCTGTTTGCTAACTTCCGCCCTGCCATTTGCTATGAAGAATTGGTCAGTGCGTCTAGCCTCAAACCAGAACTCATCTCTGGTCTCGATATCCTGATCATTCGCGAACTGACAGGTGATATTTACTTCGGTCAGCCTCGCGGTCGTCGCATCGCCACAGACGGTCATTTTCCCGGTGCAGAAGAAGCCTTCGACACCATGCGCTATTCGCGCCCCGAGATTGAGCGCATTGCCCACGTGGCCTTCCAAGCCGCCCGCAAGCGCAGCAAAAAGGTCACCAGCGTGGACAAAGCCAACGTGCTCGAAACTTTCCAGTTCTGGAAAGATGTGGTCACCGACGTGCACAAAGAGTACCCCGATGTGGCCTTGGAGCACATGTATGTCGACAACGCCGCCATGCAGTTGGTCAAAGAGCCCAAAAAATTTGACGTGGTGGTCACGGGCAATATGTTCGGCGACATTCTGTCCGACGAAGCCTCGATGTTGACAGGCTCCATTGGCATGCTGCCCTCGGCCAGCTTGAACAGCCAAAACCAAGGTTTGTACGAGCCCAGCCATGGCAGCGCCCCTGACATTGCTGGTAAGGGTATTGCAAACCCATTGGCTACAATACTGTCAGCCGCCATGATGTTACGTTTTTCATTGAACCAAGCCGAATCCGCCGATCGCATTGAGATGGCGGTCAAGTCTGTCTTGGCTTCAGGTTTGCGCACGGTCGACATCTGGTCTGAAGGCACACAAAAGGTCAGCACCCGCGAAATGGGCGAAGCCGTTGTGAAAGCCATTGCGAAAACGACAAAGAGCTAAAGCTCATAACTCGTCATGCCCTTCCGGCTCGACGAGTCGGAATCTCAAAATGAACATTGAAAGGGTGATGACATGAAATTGGTAGGACTTGTAGGCTGGCGTGGCATGGTCGGTTCCGTCTTGATGGACCGCATGCAAGCCGAGGGCGACTTTGGTTTGATCGAACCTTTGTTCTTCTCCACCTCCAACTCTGGCGGCACAGCGCCCGCCTTGGCCAAAAATGAAACAACGCTACAAGATGCATTCAACATTGATGCACTGAAGCGTTGCGACATCATCATCACGGCACAAGGCGGCGACTACACCACAGAAGTGTTTCCCAAACTGCGTGCAGCAGGCTGGCATGGTCACTGGATTGACGCAGCTTCCACATTGCGCATGGAAAAAGATGCCGTGATCATTTTGGATCCGGTCAATATGCCCTTCATTCAAGCCGCACTCAAAAATGGCGGAAAAAATTGGATCGGTGGAAATTGCACCGTAAGTTGCATGTTGATGGGGGTTGGTGCTTTGTTCAAGGCCGGTTTGGTCGATTGGATGAGCACGCAGACCTATCAGGCAGCCTCTGGCGGTGGCGCACAACACATGCGCGAATTGCTCACGCAATACGGCACCTTGAACGCGGAAGTCAAATCATTGCTAGACGATCCCAAGAGCGCCATTTTGGAAATCGATCGCAAAGTCATTGCCAAACAACGCGCTCTGACCGGCGCTGAAACTGCCAACTTTGGCGTACCGCTGGGCGGCTCGCTCATTCCTTGGATCGACAAAGACCTAGGCATTGGCAAAGATAGAGACGAGCTCGGCTGGGGCACGTCCAAAGAAGAGTGGAAAGGCATGGCCGAGACCAACAAAATTTTGGGTCAAGGCGAAGGTTTTAATTCTGTGGCCATCCCTGTCGACGGTTTCTGCGTTCGTGTGGGCGCCATGCGCTGTCACAGCCAGGCCCTCACATTCAAACTGAAGAAAAACGTGCCCGTTGCAGACATCGAAGCCATGATTGCCGCTGACAACCAGTGGGTCAAAGTGGTCCCCAATACCCGTGAGGCCACCTTGCAAGATCTCACACCTGTGGCTGTCACTGGCACCATGACCATTCCTGTTGGTCGCATTCGAAAGTTGGCCATGGGCCCAGAATACTTAGGCGCTTTCACCATTGGTGACCAATTGCTGTGGGGTGCTGCAGAACCTTTGCGACGCATGTTGCGTATTTTGTTGGCTGCTTAATGCTTAATTCTGAGCTAACAACTTTGTGCGAATGACTCTGACGCCCGCCCTCCTCGACAAGCTCAGGCTTGGTTTTTTTAGCGCTGCTGGCATTTGCTTGAGCTGTCTCAGTTTGAGTCTTCATGCCTTGACGCTGTCAGGTATTGAGGTTCAATCGCACAAAGGCGACCCCTTGCGCGCCGAGATCAGCGTTTCAATTACAAGCCCTGAAGAGTGGGGTCAATTGGTCGTCAAGGTAGCACCTGCCGAAAGATTTTCGCAATTAGGCTTGGTTTTCACACCTGCGGTTGGACAGCTGCAAGTTGAACTGTTAGAAACTGTAGACGGCAACAAGCGCATTCGCCTGTCGAGCACTCAAATTTTCTCAGATCACTTTGTGGATCTTCTGATTGAAGCTCAAACTGCATCGGGCAAATGGATCAAAGCATTTACTTTGATGCTCAAACCTGCCCCTGTCAAAGCCGATGAGCCCGTACAAACGCCAGTCGCGGCAAGTTCGCAAGCACAAGCGAAGGAAACGCCCTCCGAACACGTCGTCCAAAAGGGAGAGAGTGCCAGTCAAATCATTCAAAAGTGGCTCACCGAAGACATGAGCACACAACAAATGTTGGTCGCCTTGCTCAAAAATCAGCCCGATGCTTTCATTGAGGGCAATGTGAATTTGCTCCGTGCAGGGTCTGTGCTTAAAGCCCCTTCAGCTACAGCGGTGCGCGCCATTGATGCAGAAGATGCAAGGCAATTTCTCATCACGCAGCAAAAAGAGTTCATCGCATTTTCTCAAGCTGCAGCCCAAAATCCTCAATCAATCAATGCACAAGCTCCTTCTCGACAAATGGCGGGGAAGGTAGGGCAAGATGAACCGGCCCCAAACTTAGCAGGCACGACCATAGACCAACTGAAACTTTCTCAAGCCAAAGTAGAAAAACAAAATGCAGAAACAAGATTGGCTGCCCAGCGTGCTCTGAAGGATGCTCAAAAACAATTGGATTCACTGCAAAGCAATGTCAACCAATTGATACAACTCACGGCCACGGCACCCCCAAGCCTTGGTCAAGCAACATCTTCCTCTCAAATCAAATCAAGTGACAAAGGCAGTGGCTTGCTCAACTTAAACCAACTTTTGGAAGCACCTTACAAAAACGCCTATCTGTGGGCCGCCATCACACTTTTGGGCGTCCTTGCTGTTTGGGCAGGACTTCGAATTCAAAGTCGCAAAGCTTCCAAAACTTTGAGCACGTTCATGTCAAATCAAGAGATTGGCAAGTCAGCGGGCATTTCCCCACAAAGCAACAAATTAGAGCTGCCAGCTGACATTGCCTCACTCGATTTGAATTTAGATTTAAATCCCAAAGCTCACAGCAAGCTTGGCGATTTGAAGTCGTCAGCAGGCACTGAGACTCTCCAGTGAGAATCGCTCTGGGCATCTCCTACAACGGGCAGCCCTACCAAGGCTGGCAAAGCCAGAGCACGGGTCTGACCATCCAAGATCAATTGGAAAAGGCCCTCCAAAAATTCACCACCCAAAAAGTGACGACCCTGTGTGCAGGTCGCACCGATGCAGGCGTTCATGGGTTGATGCAAGTGGTCCATTTTGATACGCCTCTTGAGCGCGACATGGGCTCTTGGGTGCGTGGCACCAATCGTTATTTACCCGATGACATTTCCGTTCAATGGGCGCAAAAGGTACCAGCGGAGTTTCATGCACGGGGCAGCGCCTTATCGCGCCGCTATGCCTATCTTCTTTTAGAGTCACCCGTCCGTCCAAGCCTAGAGCATGGCCGTGCAGGATGGGTTTACCGCGCCCTGAATGAAACAGCCATGCGTCAAGCCTCGCAATACCTGTTGGGTGAGCATGATTTCACATCTTTCAGGGCCAGCAGCTGCCAAGCATTGTCGCCCGTCAAAACCATGATGCGGGTCGACATTCACAAACACGGTCCTTACTGGCGTTTTGAGTTTGAAGGCAATGCTTTTTTGCACCACATGATTCGCAACATCATGGGCTGCATGGTCAGCATTGGCCAAGGGTTCCAAGCACCTGAATGGATGGCACAAGTGATCGAAAGCAAGCGACGAGACGCTGCAGCCCCCACTTTCTCGCCAGATGGCTTGTATTTTCAGGGGCCGGTCTATGAGCCAAAATGGGGCCTCCCGACCACCACCCCCCCTTTTCACTGGTTGCCATGAGCACTGTCGATCACCACACCTTCATCAAAATTTGCGGACTTACTCGTGAAGCCGATGTCTTGGACTGCCTCCAAGCTGGGGTCAATGCCATCGGTTTTGTCATGTACCCCCCCAGTGCCAGATATGTGTCACCCGAGCGAGCCGGCACCTTGGCCCAATTACTGCCTCCTGGGACAACACCGGTTCTTTTGTTTGTCAATGCCAGCCTAGAAGCCGTTCAATTGGCCTGCCAAGCTGTGCCTAAGGCCCTGCTGCAATTTCATGGTGATGAAACACCTGATGAATGCGAGCGTTTGGCCCAAGCCGTCAAACGCCCCTACTGGCGTGCTGCCCGAATTCCCACTGACCCCACAGCCTCGTTTGACTTGGTAAAATTCTGCCAAGATTACTCAAATGCCCAGGCCATTCTTCTCGACGCACATGTCGACGGTTATGGCGGTGGCGGGAAAACATTCAATTGGTCACAGCTTCCTCCAAACGTCAACGCTCACCTCGTTTTGAGTGGTGGATTGACGCCTGCAAATGTCACCGATGGCATTCGCCAGCTTCGGCCCAAAGCCCTGTCTTTGGCCGTTGATGTCAGCTCGGGCGTCGAGTTAGAGGGCCAAAAAGGCCTCAAAGATGTTCGAAAAATCCAAGAATTTGTGGCCGCGGTCAAAGCGGCCGATACCATTGAGTAACAACATGTCCAACTATCAACAACCCGACGCAGCCGGCCACTTCGGTATTTATGGCGGCAGCTTTGTCAGTGAAACCCTCACCCACGCCATTCTCGAATTGCGCGAGGCCTACGCCAAGTACCAAAACGATCCAGAGTTTTTGGCTGAGTTCCAATATGAACTGGCGCACTTTGTGGGCCGTCCCTCCCCCATTTATCACGCTGCTCGCATGAGCCGTGAAATGGGCGGCGCACAAATCTATTTGAAGCGCGAAGACTTGAATCACACTGGCGCACACAAAATCAACAACACCATTGGCCAAGCCATGTTGGCCAAGCGCATGGGCAAGCCGCGCATCATTGCCGAAACAGGCGCAGGTCAGCACGGTGTGGCAACAGCCACCATCTGTGCCCGTTACGGCTTGGAGTGCGTGGTTTACATGGGCGCAGAAGACGTCAAGCGTCAAAGCCCCAACGTGTACCGCATGAAACTTTTGGGTGCCACCGTGGTACCCGTGACCTCCGGCAGCAAAACCCTCAAAGACGCCTTGAACGAAGCCATGCGCGACTGGGTGGCCAATGTCGATAACACCTTCTACATCATCGGCACCGTGGCGGGCCCGCACCCCTACCCCATGATGGTTCGTGATTTCCAAAGCGTCATTGGCAACGAATGCCTCGAGCAAATGCCAAAGCTCTTGGCACAAACAGGTTTGCACAGCCAACAGCCCGATGCGGTCATCGCTTGCGTAGGCGGTGGTTCTAACGCCATGGGCATTTTCTACCCCTACATCAATCACAATAACACGCGTCTGATTGGCGTTGAAGCTGCGGGCGAAGGCTTAGAAAGTGGCAAACACTCTGCGTCTTTGCAGCGCGGCAGCCCCGGTGTGTTGCACGGCAACCGCACTTATATCTTGCAAGACGACAACGGCCAAATTACCGAAACGCACAGCATCAGCGCAGGCCTCGACTATCCGGGCGTGGGCCCTGAGCACGCTTTTTTGAAAGACATTGGCCGCGCCGAATATGTGGGCATCACCGACCAAGAAGCTTTAGACGCTTTCCATTATTTGTGTCGCACCGAAGGCATCATTCCTGCGCTGGAATCTAGCCATGCCGTGGCTTATGCCAAGAAACTGGCCGCTACCATGAGGCCAGATCAGTCCATTTTGATCAACATGTCTGGTCGGGGCGACAAAGACATTGGCACTGTGGCCGACCTCAGTCAAGCCGATTTTTACTGCCGCCCTAGCTGCCAAGGTCAAAGCGTTAAAGGCGGCTTGACAATGAGTGAACAGCCCGTGAAAGTTTTCAAATGAGCCGCATAGACACCGTTTTCCAGTCGCTGAAATCAAAGGGCCGCAAAGCCTTGATTCCCTATGTCACTGCGGGCTTTCCCTTTGCTGACATGACCCCAGAAGTGATGCACGCTTTTGTAGATGCAGGTTCAGACATCATTGAATTGGGCGTCCCTTTCAGCGACCCCTCGGCTGATGGCCCAGTCATTCAAAAGGCGGGCGAAAAGGCTTTGGCATTTGGCATTGGCATGTCTCAAGTTCTTGAAATGGTCAGAGTTTTTCGGGAACGGGACAATCACACACCTGTTGTGCTGATGGGCTACGCCAACCCCATCGAACGCTATGACTTGAAGCACGGCAAAGACAGTTTCATTCAAGATGCAGCAGCTTCGGGTATTGATGGCTTGGTCGTGGTGGATTACCCGCCCGAGGAATGCATAGAGTTTGCAGCCAAATTGCGTGCTAAGCACATTGATTTGATTTTCTTATTGGCTCCAACCAGCACAAACCAACGCATTGATCAAGTGGCGCAAGTGGCGAGTGGTTATGTTTACTATGTGTCCCTGAGAGGCGTCACAGGTTCAGGTGCCCTGAACGTTGCAGAAGTTCAAGAAATGTTGCCCCGAATTCAACAGAAAATGGACATTCCGGTCGGTGTGGGATTTGGAATACGAGATGCCCAAACAGCCAAAGCAATCGGTCAGATTGCAGATGCTGTGGTCATTGGCACCAAAATCATCCAATTGATTGAAAATGAACCTCGCGATAAAGTTGCCCTTGTGGCTGGCGACTTTTTGCGTGAGATTCGCCAGGCCATGGACGCCTGAAACACCGCTTAAGGAAATCGACATGAGCTGGCTCGAAAAACTACTGCCTCCCAAAATTCTGCACACTGACCCTGCCGATCGACGCAGCGTGCCCGAGGGTTTGTGGATCAAGTGCCCCAAGTGCGAGTCCGTGCTTTACAAAACCGATTTGGAACAAAACCAAAACGTTTGCCCCTCTTGCAGTCATCACCATCGGATTGGTGCGCGCGCCCGTCTGAACAACTTTTTAGACAACGAAGGCCGCTACGAAATTGGCCAAGAGGTGGTGCCTGTCGACGCCTTGAAATTCAAAGACAGCCGCAAGTATCCCGAGCGCATCAAAGAAGCCATGAGCAACACTGGCGAAACCGACGCCTTGGTGGTCATGGGCGGCGCCATCCACAGCATCAACTTGGTGGCCGCTTGCTTTGAGTTTGACTTTATGGGGGGCAGTATGGGCTCCGTGGTCGGCGAGCGTTTTGTGCGAGGCGTTGAAACCGCCATCGAACAGAAAGTGCCCTTCATTTGCTTCACGGCCACCGGTGGCGCGCGCATGCAAGAGGGCTTGTTGTCCTTGATGCAAATGGCCAAAACCAATGCGTCACTCACCCGCTTGGCCAAAAAAGGCTTGCCTTACATCAGCGTCTTGACCGACCCCACCATGGGCGGGGTGTCGGCAGGTTTTGCCTTCATGGGCGATGTGGTCATTGCCGAACCCAAAGCCCTGATTGGCTTTGCAGGACCCCGTGTGATTGAAAGCACTGTGCGCGTGACTTTGCCCGAAGGTTTTCAGCGAGCCGAGTTTTTACAAGAAAAAGGCGCCATCGACTTTATCTGCGATCGACGTGAGTTGAAAGCGACCATTGCCAACACACTGGCCATGCTGACGCGTCAGTCAGCTGACGCAGTCAGTTAATCTGCGAAACGACAGCTCAGCTTATCCGTTTAAAGCTTCAGCTGGTTTCAAAAGACGCCCTGTTGCAAACCTGCCAACAACATGCCCACAATTTGAAGGATCACCAGCAATACCAATGGTGAGAGATCGATGCCCCCCGGCTGTGGCAAAGCAGTGCGAATGGGGGCTAGCCATGGCTCGACCAAGCGCGACAAAAGCATCATGCTGCCGCTGTTGGGTTGTACCCACGATAAGATGGCATACAGCAAAATAATGGCACTCAGGCCAGAGACCAGCCAGTGTAAAACTCCGAACAAACTGGCCACCAAAATACCCATGAAAGCCGCTTGTGTGCCTGTCAACACCCACATGGCTGCGACGTGGCTCAGTTTCATCAACCAAGCAGCCACCAAGCTAGAAGTATCCAAGCGGCCCATGGCTGGCAAAAAGCGTCGAAGCGGCATGACCAACCAATCGGTCACTGCAAAGACGAAGCGCCCAATGGGGTTCTGAAAGGGCAGACGCTGCCATTGCATCACCAACCTCATCAGGCAAGCGCCGCCCACCAAACCAGTGGCAACATCCAAGATCAAATTGACAATTTGTAGAAACACAGAAGTCCTCCAAGTGCGCAAATGATAGCTTGAGCCCGAAGCAATCGTAAAATAAAGGGTTCGCGCTGAATCTCAGCGTATTTAAGGGCTTTGGCTCTCACTTTAGAAGCGCTCCTCATGTCAGATACGCCAGCAGAAAATCAAACCGCCCCCATCCTTGATGAGAACCAACTGATCGCTGAGCGCCGCCACAAGCTCAAGGCCATGCGAGAAGCTCAAAAACAGGGCAAAGGGGTTGCTTTCCCCAATGACTTCAAACCTGAAGATCGCGCAGAATTTTTGACCAAAGCCCATGGCAGCAAAGCGCCCGAAGCTTTAAAAGGCGAAGGGATTGTTCCCACCACGGCCAAAATTGCAGGGCGCATGATGCTCAAGCGTGTCATGGGCAAGGCCAGCTTTGCCACCTTGCAAGATGCCACAGGTCGGTTTCAAATTTATGTCACGCGCGACGACATTGGTGAAGACGCTTACAACGATTTCAAGCACTGGGACCTGGGCGACATTGTGGCCGCAGAGGGCTACTTGTTCAAAACCAAAATGGGCGAATTGTCATTGCACGCGTCAAGCGTTCGCATGCTGACCAAGAGCCTTCGCCCTATGCCTGACAAGTTCCACGGTGTGGTCGATCAAGAAATCAAATACCGTCAGCGCTATGTCGATTTGATGATGGACGAAGAGGCACGCAAGCGCTTTACCGCCCGCAGCAAAGCCGTCAGTGGCTTGCGAGACTTCATGGTCAAACACGACTTTCTTGAAGTTGAAACACCCATGCTGCATCCCATTCCTGGTGGCGCCAACGCTCGCCCGTTTGTCACACACCACAACGCGCTTGACCAAGAAATGTACTTGCGCATTGCGCCTGAGCTTTACTTGAAACGGCTCTTGGTGGGCGGTTTTGAACGCGTGTTTGAAATCAACCGGAATTTCCGCAACGAGGGAATTTCTGTTCGCCACAATCCTGAGTTCACCATGATGGAGTTCTATGCGGCTTATTGGAACTACCAAGACTTGATGGGTTTTACAGAAGAGTTGGTGCGAGACGCCGCCATGAACGCCGTCGGCCATTTGCAACTGACCTATGGCGGGAAAGCCGTCGATTTAGCCAAGCCTTTTGAGCGTCTCACCATTCGCGAAGCCATCGTCAAGTACACGGATGCTGACGACAAAGTAGATGACTTGACATGGCTGACTCAAGCCCTTCAAAAGTTGGGTATGAATGAAATCAAGAACAACTTGTCTAAAAAATCTTTGGCTGGTTTGCAAGTTTTGTACTTTGAAGAAACCGTGGAAGACAAATTGTGGGAACCCACATTCATCATGGAGCACCCCACCGAAATTTCTCCTTTGGCTCGCGCCAACGATCAGCGCCCCGAAGTGACAGAACGCTTTGAGCTCTACATCACGGGCCGTGAATTTGGCAATGGTTTCTCAGAGCTCAACGATGCTGAAGACCAAGTGGCACGGTTTCAAGCCCAAGTAGACGCCAAAGACAGCGGCGACGATGAAGCGATGTTCTTTGACCACGACTTTGTGCGCGCCTTAGAGTACGGCATGCCACCCGCCGGCGGCTGCGGCATCGGTATTGACAGATTGATGATGCTCCTCACAGACAGCCCCAGCATACGCGATGTGATTTTGTTCCCCGCCTTGAAGCGAGAACAAGATTAAAAATACAGCTAGAGGGCTATTTTTTTCTTAGGGTTTGGGTAATCTGTCTTGCGGTCGATTCATTTCCGAGACATCTTTGGCTTCGACATCGACCACCTCAGCATCATTTTTCGAAGCTTGTCTCCATGGACCCAATGGCGCTTTGTTCTTGGCCATGTCTTGGTAACGTTGCCACACCACCGCCACTTCGGGTTTGCGTCCGCGGACCAAAGACCATGCGACTCTGAACAACAAAGCCAACAAGAGAATGCAAAGCATACCCAACACAAAAACCAGCCCCAAAAGACTGAAGAAGATTTTAAAAATCCAAGCGATGAATTTCATATCAAGGTAAACAAGCTAAGGCTTGCTGGTAATTGACCGAACGGACCAAATCCCCCCAAGCCAAAGGCGGTGTTGTTGGCAAGAGTGCCAAGCGACGTGCTTCACTGAGTTCATCAGGTTGCCACCACCCTTTCACTTGCGCTTCTGCCAAGCCGTCTAAGACCTCGTCGATCACTTTGCTGCCCTTGAGGGATTGATTGCACAAGAGCGCCACATCACAACCAGCTTGGAGCGTAGCCAAGGCGCCTTGCGTGAAACTGAGGGGCTTGCCATCTAAAACACGTGCGCCAACCATCGACAAATCGTCGCTGATCACTGCACCTGTAAATTCCAACTGATCGCGCAGAATATCTTGGATCCAAGTTTGTGAAAAACCCGCTGGACGGGCGTCCACTTTGGGATAAATCACGTGTGCAGCCATGACAGCAGTCAGCTCGTTGCTTAGCCACTCATAAGGCTTGGCATCCTCTCTCAAGACGGCCTTCAGACTGCGCTTGTCGATGGGCATGTCCACATGCGAGTCGGCCTTGACGAAGCCATGCCCAGGAAAGTGTTTGCCGCAGTTGCCCATGCCTGCGCGAAGCAAGCCCTGTGTCAGACTTTTAGCCAGCAAGCTGACGTGTCGGGGGTCTCGGTGAAATGAGCGGTCGCCAATGACGCTGCTCTCGCCGTAATCCAGATCGAGCACCGGCGTAAAGCTGAAATCGACACCACAGGCACGCAACTCAGCAGCCAACAAATAGCCCACCGCCGAGGCTGCCTTGCAGGCTTGTAAAACGCCCTCGCCTTCAAGGCCTTTGCCATCCTGGGCCCACATTTCACCCAAACGGCGCATGGCCGGCAAATGAGTAAACCCATCGGTTCTAAAGCGCTGCACGCGGCCGCCCTCGTGGTCAACGCAGATGAGCAAATCTTTTCGAACAGCCTTGATGTCTGCGCACAAAGCCGTGAGTTGCGCGCGACTTTCCCAATTGCGGCCAAACAAAATGATGCCACCCGTTAAGGGGTTTTGGAGGCGTTTTTTGTCAACCGCCGAGAGGGCAAAACATTCAATGTCAATGATCAGAGGGGCTTGAATGTTCATTCCGTTCTCTCCACCACGCAATAACTGCCGGCGTAATCTGCCTCGTCTGTCACGCTGATGTGTGCTTTCAGATGTTGGGACTCAAACCAGATTTTCAAGTGACCGTGTAAAACAATCACGGGCTGGCCTGATGGCAACTTGCCAATTTCGCATGACCGCCAAGTCATGGGCATGCGCATGCCCATGCCGATGGCTTTGCTAAAGGCTTCTTTGGCTGAAAAACGTGTGGCAACATATCGCACGCCTCGCTCCGGCCACCGAGCGCCACGGGCTTTGTAAGTGGCAAATTCAGCGTCGCTCAAAACTTTTTGAGCAAAGCGATCGCCATGCTTTTCCAAACTGGCTCTGATGCGCCGCACATCGCACAGGTCGGTTCCAATGCCGTAAATCATGATGGCCTCAAGCTGATCGGCCCAAGGCCTTCAAGTAGCCACTTACGGCAGCTGCATAGCCTACCTCCAAGGCATCTGCAATCAATGCATGACCAATAGAAACCTCTAAAAGGCCAGGTACTGATTGTGAAAATAGTGGCAAGTTGTCTTGGTTCAAATCGTGGCCTGCATTGACCCCCAGGCCTAGCGCAATGGCTGCCCTGGCGGTATTCACATACTTTTTCAAACAAGCTGCATTGTCAGCTGCACCGAAGGTGGCGGCATAAGGCTCCGTGTACAACTCGACCCGATCAGCGCCCACTTGTTGAACCGCTTTCATTTGCTCAGGTTCAGGGTCCATGAACAAACTGACGCGAACACCCAATGACTTGCATTCGTCAATCAAGGGTTGGAGCTGAGCGGCATCCTTTGGAAAAGACCAACCATGGTCACTGGTGAATTGGCCTTCACTGTCGGGTACAAAGGTCACTTGGTGGGGCCTGAAAGTTCTGACAAAGTCCATCAATTGGTGAAATGGATTGCCTTCGATGTTGAACTCCCTGTCAGGCCAATGCTTCATCAGTTCAGACAATTCAACAACATCAGAAGCACGGATGTGACGCTCATCGGGACGCGGGTGAATGGTAATACCCTGCGCACCGGCCTCAAGGCACATCTGAGCCGCCTTTAAGACACTGGGTATGCCTATGTGGCGTGAATTTCTCAACAAGGCCACCTTGTTGACATTGACGGATAGTGCCGTTTTTGGATGGGGAGTCATGAAGGTCTCACAAACTTTGAATGTCAATCATCATTTGACGGGTCTTTAAGGTACCGACACCGCAATGGTAATTGAGTAAGGTCCGAAGTTGGGTGCGAAGTGGCGTCAACATGTCTAAGCTCAAACGAAGGGTCTCTGTAAATGGTGAATCGCCATCCAAGGCATGTTGAAGCAACAACCACTGCCCACCGCTCAAGGCATGCCGATCGTCTGGATGAGCCAATCGCAAACCACCTTCCGGCACCAAGCAATAGTCTCTTGCCTCATCCAAGTCAGCCATGGTAAGGGTCTGGCAATTCAAACTAGGTAGAAGGCCAATTTCTCTCAGCAACAGCAGTTCAAAGACGCGAAGCGAAGCCTGTAGCAATTCGCTTGGCTCTGTTGCCATCACCCGCACCGTTGCCGCATAGGCATCAAACAGTTTGGGGTGAGGGTCTTCGCGGGCTAAAAGACGCAGCAAGAGCTCATTCAGGTAATACCCCGACAGCAATGCGTCACCGATGGGCATCACATGGCCACCCATCCAATCTACTGACTTTAATGTCCGAATATCGGCATCACCCCCATAGGCAATTTGAATGGCTTGCAGCGGCAATAAAACAGGCCGAAAAGAAGAGCTTGGTTTTTTGGCGCCCTTGGCCACCAAAGCAATGCGCCCATGGTGGCGAGTGAACACTTCTAAGATGAGGCTGGACTCGCTCCAGTCATAGCGGTGGAGCACATAGGCAGGCTCATCCGAAATTCGTTTCAAGACGGCGGCCATGGGCTACGCTATTTACTCGTAACCGAAGGAGCGAACACGCGCTTCGTCATCGGCCCAGCCAGAACGAACCTTGACCCACAGCTCGATGAAAACTTTGGCATCCATGAGCTTTTCTAGTTCTTGGCGTGCTTCCGTGCCAATGCGTTTAAGGCGATCGCCTTTGTCTCCGATGACCATGGCCTTGTGACCTTCACGCTCAACCACAATGGTGGCGGCAATGCGAACCATGCGATTGGCTGAACGACTGGGTTCCTCTTCGAATTTGTCAATGACCACAGTAGAGGTGTAGGGCAATTCGTCACCCGTAAAACGGAATAATTTCTCACGCACAATTTCACTGGCCAAAAACTTTTCACTGCGGTCAGTGAGTTCATCTTCGCCGTACCACCATGCTTGCTCAGGCAAGTATTTTTCGCAATACCCCATGAGCCGCTCAATGTCTTTGGCATTTTTGGCAGACATGGGCACAAACTCAGTAAATGGATGCCGCTCTTGCATCTCTTGGAGCCAAGGCGCCAAGTCTTCACGTCGGTTGACGGTGTCCAATTTGTTCGCAATTAATAGAACAGGCACATCGGGTTTGAGCAAGGCCAAAACTTTGGCGTCGGCTGTGTTGAACATGCCAGCTTCGACCACAAACAACACCAGATCGACATCACCCACTGCGCCTAAGACAGTTTTGTTCAAAGACTTGTTAAGAGCGGTATTGTGACGGGTTTGAAAACCCGGGGTGTCCACAAACACATATTGGGTTGCACCCTCTGTGCGAATGCCGGTAATGCGGTGGCGAGTGGTTTGAGCTTTGCGCGAAGTAATGCTGATTTTTTGGCCTACCAGGGCATTGAGCAAAGTCGACTTTCCCACATTGGGTTTGCCAACAATGGCCACCAAACCGCAACGTTGGGCGGGGTTGGTTTCTGTGTTCATCCGCGTGCCTTGACTTTCAAAATTTCAAGCATGGCAGCTGCCGCGGCTTGCTCGCCTGCACGCCGCGAGGGACCGCTGCCGTGCTGCGAGAGACTGAGTTCGGGAATATCGCAAGCGACATCAAAAATTTGTCGGTGTGCGGCGCCAGATGTGGCAACCACAGAGTACTGAGGCAACTGCAATTTTCGGCCTTGCAGCCATTCTTGCAATTCTGTTTTTGGATCCTTGGCGGCTGCCTTCATTTGAGGATTGATTTCAACATTTTGAAACAATCTATGCACCAATTGTTCTGCGCTTGCATAACCCGCATCAAGGAAGACTGCACCGATCAGGGCTTCCAAGGCATCGGCCAAAATTGAAGGCCGGCGTTGCCCACCAGATTTCAGTTCCCCTTCCCCCAACTTGAGGCAAAGTGGAATTTGAAGGCTCAGGGCCAGTTGGTGAAGTGTTTCTTGCTTTACCAAATTCGCTCTGACGCGAGACAAATCACCCTCTGGCAAATCACTCAGTTGGGCGTAAAGCAAATGAGCAACCGCCAAGTTCAAAACTGAATCGCCTAAGAATTCTAGACGTTCATTGTGATCCGCGGAGTAGCTGCGATGCGTCACGGCCTGAACGAGCAAACTCGCATCTTTGAAGTTGTGCTCAAGGCGAGCTTGCAATTGACTGAGATCGTCGTTCAAACTGATGGCCTGAGATTGAAATTAAAGATGTGCAAAGTAAATAGATGTTGGCGATGTTAAAGATGTCGCGTTCAATTGAAACCGCCAATACGGCTCAAGTTTCCAAAATTCATCCATACAAAAAATGCCCTGCCCACAATGTTGGCGTCAGGTACAAAGCCCCAATAGCGAGAATCAAGCGAGTTGTCTCTATTGTCGCCCATCATGAAGTAATGGCCTGCAGGCACCTTACAAGTAACGCCTTCGACAGTGTAGTTGCACTGATCTCTAAAGGCAAAATCGTCTGCCCCTGGAATAAAGGCAGGGCGCTCGTCGTCCACAATCAAATTGTGTGGCTTGCTGCCTAATTTTTCCTGTGACTGCTTGAAGTAACGCATGACAGATTCATCAAAAAACTCAGGCAATAACTCGGTGGGCACAGGCTGACCATTGATGCTGAGTTTTTTATTCAAGTAAGCGACTTCGTCACCCGGAATGCCAACCACTCGCTTGATGTAGTCCACACTGGGCCGAGGAGGATACCGAAAAACCATGACGTCTCCGCGCGCAACGGGCGTACCTTGTGTTAGCTTGATATTGGCCACCGGCAAACGAACACCGTAGTGGAACTTGTTGACCAAAATCAAGTCGCCGATCCACAAGGTTGGGATCATGGAGCCAGAAGGAATTTTGAAGGGCTCAAACAAAAAAGAGCGCAAAACAAAGACGACCAAAATGACGGGAAAAAGACCAGCCGTCCAGTCCAACCACCATGGCTGCATCAGAAGACGGGTGCGTGCTTCACCTGTGTCGGTGTCTTGACGATCGATACCCATTTGGGTCAGCTCTTGCTTGCGCTTTGCCGCATCAAGATCAAGTTGCTCGACCGCCTTCATGCGCTGCGGCCAAAAGTAGAACTTTTCTGCCAGCCAATAAGCACCTGAGATGAAGACCGCCATGAGCATGAGCAAGGCAAAGTTGCCTTCTATCATTCCAAAATACCATGCCCCGGCATATCCACAAAAAGCGGCCAGCAAAAAACCCGTTAAAACTTCCATCAATCTTCCACCTGAAGAATAGCCAAGAACGCCTCTTGAGGCACCTCAACTGAGCCAATTTGTTTCATCCGTTTTTTTCCCGCTTTTTGTTTCTCGAGCAATTTGCGCTTGCGGGTGATGTCGCCACCATAGCACTTGGCCAACACATTTTTGCGCAAGGCTTTGACCGTTTCACGGGCAATGATGTTGGCACCAATAGCGGCCTGGATGGCCACATCGAACATTTGTCGACTGATGATTTCACGCATTTTAGCCACGACCGCACGTCCGCGATAGGCTGCTTGGGTGCGGTGCACAATGATGGACAGGGCATCAACTTTTTCGCCGTTGAGCAAAATATCCACTTTCACGACATCAGACGCGCGGTATTCTTTGAATTCATAGTCCATCGAAGCATAGCCCCTGGACACTGATTTCAATTTGTCGAAGAAGTCCAAGACGATTTCGCCCAATGGCATTTCATAAGTGAGCATGACCTGACGACCGTGATAGGCCATGTTGAGTTGAACACCCCGCTTCTGATTGGCCAAGGTCATGACGGGGCCAACGTAGTCTTGGGGCATGTACAAATGGACGGTGACGATGGGCTCGCGAATCTCTTGCATCTTGCCTTGGTCAGGCATTTTGGCGGGGTTCTCCACCATGACCACCTCGCCATCGCCCTTCACAACTTCATAAACCACACTGGGTGCTGTTGTGATCAGGTCTTGGTCAAACTCGCGCTCCAGTCGCTCTTGCACAATTTCCATGTGCAGCAATCCCAAGAAGCCACAGCGAAAACCAAATCCAAGGGCTTGGGAAACCTCAGCTTCGTAATGCAATGAGGAATCGTTCAGCTTGAGTTTCTCAAGGGCATCTCGCAAAGAGTCGTATTGGTTGGCTTCCGTCGGGTACAAACCCGCAAACACCTGAGGCTGAATTTCCTTGAAACCAGGCAATGCTTTCTCGGCAGGACCTAAATTGTTGGGGAGTTTCTTTTCCAGCGTGATGGTGTCGCCAACTTTGGCAGCTTGCAGCTCTTTGATGCCAGCAATGATGTAGCCCACCTCACCTGCTTCCAGACTGTCACGAGACTCATTGGCGGGGGTAAATACGCCCATGGTGTCTGCGTTGTACACAGTCCCTGTGGCCATCATTTTGAAACGCTCGCCTTTGCCCAATCTGCCATCGACCACACGGACCAACATCACGACACCCACATAGGTATCGAACCAACTGTCGACGATCATGGCGCGCAGCGGGGCGCTAGGGTTTCCCTTGGGTGCGGGAATTTTGGCGACGATGGCCTCCAAAATTTCATCGATACCCATTCCAGTTTTGGCCGAACAAGGGATAGCCTCACTGGCATCGATGCCAATGACGTCTTCTACTTCGGCTTTTGCATTTTCAGGATCGGCTTGTGGTAAATCCATCTTGTTGAGAACGGGTACCACCTCGACACCCAAGTCTAGCGCGGTGTAGCAATTGGCAACGGTTTGCGCTTCAACACCTTGACTGGCGTCGACAACCAACAATGCGCCCTCGCAAGCAGACAAGGAACGCGAAACTTCGTAAGAGAAGTCAACATGACCTGGCGTGTCGATCAAATTGAGGTTGTAAATTTGCCCATCTTTCGCTTTGTATTGCAGCGAAGCTGTTTGCGCTTTGATGGTAATGCCACGTTCTTTTTCGATGTCCATGGAATCTAAAACTTGGGCTTGCATTTCGCGCTCTTGCAAACCGCCGCAACGTTGAATCAATCTATCGGCGAGCGTCGATTTGCCATGATCGATGTGCGCAATGATGGAGAAATTTCTGATGTGATTCATCAAGGACCAGTTACAAGTGTTTGAGATTCAATGGAGTCAGCAAGAAAAAAGGGCGCGTCGAATGAGGACGCGCCCTGAACCAACAATCAATGGCAACTGCGATAGTTGGGACTTCATTGTAGGCAAAAAGCCAGACACGTACAGCCCCAAAACAGCACTTTGCAGGTCGTTGCAAGCTTGCAACAAAAAACTTATGAACAGCTTATTCACAATAAAGGCTTACTGTATATGAATAACTTGTGGGTCTTCTGTGGATCACCGGTGGACTGATGTGGGACATCCCACATTGTGAATCCACCTCTGCTTTTTTTGACATGAATATTGGTCCAAGTGATCAGATTTTAACCATTTTCGAAAATCACTTCACTAAAAAGTTAGTGTCCGCCAACATAAAAATATTTTTCAGATGAAGGAAAACCTGTGAATTGAAAGGGACTCTTGACAAGCACAAGATCAGGAATTGGGACGAACCAAGGTGTATCTTGTCAACTCTCCCCGTTTGAAAAGAACACTCACAGGTTTGGACTTGTCCAATTTGCCAATAGCGACAGTAAAGTCTTTAGCTTGTGTGACTTCGATGTTGCCAACCGCCAAAATCACATCACCCTCTCTCAAGCCTGCCTTGATTGCAGGTTCCATCACACTTTCGACTCGAACACCGCCTTTGATTTTCAAATCTGCTTTTTGAGCATCGGTCAAATCGGCCACCATCAAACCCAAGCCTTGAACCGAATTCGCAGACTTCGGCTTTTCTTCAGGTTCAGACGATGGCTTGGCAACTTTCTCGGGTTCCAACTCTGCAATCACGATGCTCAATTCTTTGCTTGCACCCCTTCGGAAAATCGTCAAGTTACTTTTGGTCCCTGGCTTGGTGTTGCCAACCAGTCTTGGTAAGTCAGAGGACTTCTCAATTGGCTTGCCATCGATTTTGAGGATCACGTCGCCAGCTTCCAATCCTGCTTTGTCAGCAGGTGCACCTGGCTCAATGCGATTGACGAGTGCACCTTGCGCTTTGCCCAAACCAATCGATTCAGCCAGTTCTTTGGTCACTGGCTCAATTTGAACCCCAATTCGACCCCGCGTCACGCGGCCAGTGGCACGCAACTGCTCGCTGACTCGCATGGCCTCGTCCATGGGGATTGAAAAAGAAATGCCCATGAATCCACCAGAGCGAGAATAAATTTGGCTGTTGATACCGACCACCTCTCCTCGCATGTTGATGAGTGGACCCCCTGAATTTCCGGGGTTGATGGCGACATCGGTTTGGATGAGTGGCAAATAGTCACCTGTGTCGCGTTGCTTTGCGCTCACAATGCCCGCCGTGACCGTGTTGTCAAGGCCGAAAGGTGAGCCGATGGCCATCACCCACTCGCCCACTTTCAAGCGCGACACATCACCGACTTTGACAGCCGGAAGACCCGTTGCTTGTATTTTGACAACAGCCACATCTGAGCGTTTATCCACACCAATGATTTTGGCCTTGAACTCTCTTTTGTCAGTCAAAGTGACAAGCACCTCATCGGCGCCGTCGACCACATGCGCATTGGTCATGATCAGACCATCTGAAGTCAAAATAAAACCTGAGCCCACACCTCGGGGTTGAGACTCTTCTGGCGCAGGGGTTCTACCCTGCCTGGGCGCCTGCCGAGGGGCATTGGGATTGTTGGGGGTATTTGGCATGGGAATACCAAAGAATCGACGGAACAACTCTTGAGTCTCCTCATCCATGCCACCGCCATTGCCAGGTTGGCTGCGAACTTTTTCCAAGGTTCGAATGTTGACCACCGAAGGTCCTACTTGTTCAACCAGTTCTGTAAAGTCTGGCAGACCCTTGACGATGGTTTGCTGTGCAAGGGCGACAACTGGCGTGAGCACGGTCGCCATCAGCCCCATCGACACAAACAATGCTAGCGCTACACCTTGCGATTTAAAACTCAACTGTTTCATAGACTCAGCAAACTCCAATTTATTCTCTATAAAGAAAACTCATTCTGAACGCGAATATACAGCGCAACGAAATCCATGCCAACGCTCAGGGAATGAGCTCTTTGAAATCCAAAACCACCGCCGGAGTGAGTTCGGTTTGATCAAAGAGATGAGCAAGGATTTTTGAAAATCTAAATGGACGCTGAGTGCGTAACTGTCATGGACAGGTGGGTCAATGGGGTACTGATGCACCGTGTGAACCTGCCAAGTCTGTCCATCCCAACAAAGCCAATATTGACCCAATGGATACCGCCATGAGATGGCCGCATAAAGAGACAGTAAAAACCAAAGCACCAAAAAACCAGCGGCTCGCCACACCTCAAAAAAGCCACCCCAAAGGCCTAACGCAAAAGCCATGAGAGAAAGCGTTGAAAACAGCAGTGCCAACCAAGAGGCCCAAGCAAAACGCCCCACCGGATAATCGACCGATGGGGCGTTTTGCATTGATTGAATTAAACCCGGCGGAAAACTAAACTGCCATTGGTACCACCAAAACCAAAATTATTTTTCAGGGCATATTCAATGTTGACATCTCGTGCGGTGTTGGCACAGTAATCCAAGTCACACTCAGGATCTTGGTTGTCTAAATTGATGGTGGGAGGCACTTTTTGATGGTGCAATGCCAAAACCGTAAAAACACTTTCAATGCCGCCTGCACCGCCCAACAAATGGCCGGTCATGGACTTGGTAGAACTGACCAAAGTTTTCTGAGCATGATCACCCAAGGCTGCTTTGATAGCATTGGTTTCATTGACATCCCCCAGGGGCGTTGAAGTGCCATGTGCATTCAAGTAGCCCACTTGATCTGCATTGATCCCTGCATTGCGCATGGCTGAGACCATCGCTCGGCGAGGTCCGTCCATGCTGGGTGCAGTCATATGACCTGCATCAGCGCTCATGCCATAGCCACAAATTTCTGCGTAAATTTTGGCGCCACGGGCTTTGGCGTGTTCGAATTCTTCTACAACCATGACACCCGCACCTTCACCCAAGACAAAACCATCACGGTCTTTGTCCCAAGGGCGTGAAGCTGCAGCAGGATCATCGTTGCGTGTAGACAAGGCGCGCATCGCAGCAAAGCCGCCCAAGCCGAGTGGCGATATGGTGGCTTCAGATCCTCCTGCTACCACCACGTCTGCATCTCCGTATTCAATCATGCGGCTGGCTTCGCCAATGCAGTGAAGACCGGTAGTGCAAGCGGTGACAACAGCCAAGTTGGGGCCTTTGAAACCAAAACGCATAGAGACATGGCCAGCAATCATGTTGATGATGGAAGCAGGCACAAAGAATGGGGAAATACGCCGTGGGCCGCGCGCTGTGTACTCGACATGCGTCTGCTCAATCATGGGCAAACCGCCAATGCCAGAACCAATGACACATGCAATGCGAGTGGCCAGCTCGTCATCCAAAGCTTCGCCCGTGGGCAAGCCGGCATCTGCCACAGCTTGAGCAGCTGCAGCAATGCCATAGTGAATGAAAGTGTCCATCGTGCGCGCCTCTTTGGCACTGATGTACTGCTCCAAATTGAAACCCTTCACCTCGCCTGCAATTCTGCAAGAAAAAGCAGTGGTGTCAAATTTAGAAATCAGGCCGATGCCAGATTGGCCTGCCAAGAGATTAGCCCATGCGTCCGCCACCGTGTTTCCAACGGGACTGATACATCCCAGGCCCGTGACAACAACGCGGCGACGGGTCATCTCAGATCAAGCCTTTTTGCTTTGGGCGTAGTCAATCGCCGCTTTGACAGTGGTGATCTTCTCTGCATCTTCATCAGGAATTTCAATGCCAAATTCATCTTCTAAGGCCATCACCAGTTCAACGGTGTCCAGTGAGTCAGCACCCAAGTCAGCAACGAATGCTTTCTCAGGTGTGACTTGTGACTCTTCAACGCCGAGTTGTTCAGCAATGATTTTTTTGACACGTGCTTCGATATCGCTCATGGATTCCCTCTGAGGGTTGTAAAAAAAGAGATTTTATCAGGACATGTGCATGCCGCCATTGACATGCAATTCTTGACCCGTAACGTAATTTGCCATAGGGCTGGCCAAATAAGACACTGCGTGGGCAATATCTTCTGGCATGCCTAGTTTACCTAATGGAATTTGCGCCAACAGTGCTTGGTGCTGCGCCTCTGGCAGAGCAGCCGTCATATCCGTCGCAATAAAGCCTGGTGCCACGCAATTGACCGTGATGTTTCGACTTCCCAATTCCCTCGCCAAAGCCCGGGTCATGCCGGCCACGCCCGCTTTGGCCGCAGCGTAATTGGCTTGTCCTGGGTTGCCAGATGCACCCACCACGCTCGTGATGCTGATAATTCGGCCATAGCGCTGCTTCATCATGGGACGCATGACTGCGCGGCTCATCCGAAACACAGCCTTCAAATTGGTATCCAAAACAGCATCCCAATCATCGTCTTTCATGCGCATGGCCAAAGTGTCACGCGTGATGCCTGCGTTGTTTACCAACACATGCAAGCCGCCTTGTGACTTGACAATTTCTTCAATCAGGGCTTCACCTGCAGCAGCGTCATTGACATTCAAATTGGCGCCACGGCAGCCAGTAAAAGCCGACAAAGCTGCCGAAATTCGAGCCGCACCCTCGTCGGTGGTGGCCGTACCAATGACTTGCAAGCCTTGTTGGGCCAATTCCAGAGCAATGGCAGCGCCAATACCCCTAGAGGCACCCGTGACCAAAGCAACTTGGCCTTTGAATTCCGTGAACGAGCCACTCATGACAATGCTCCTTTGACTTCTGACAGCGAAGCAGGGTCGAACAAAGCCAAGCCCGTCATGTCTGCATCAATGCGCTTGACCATGCCGGCCAGTACTTTGCCGGGGCCGCACTCGACCACCCAATGAACGCCTTTGGACTTGATGGCTTGAACGCATTCCACCCAGCGAACAGGACCAAAAGCTTGACGATACAGTGCATCGCGAATGCGATCGCCGTCAGATTCAACAGCAACATCGATGTTGTTGAGGACTGGAATTTGAGGGCTTGCAAAGGTGGTGCTGGCCAATTTTTCTTTGAGTTTCTCTGCTGCAGGCTTCATGAGGCTGGAATGAAAAGGCGCAGAAACAGGCAAGTTCAAAGCGCGTTTGGCGCCCATCGCTTTTAAAACTTCACAGGCTTTTTCAACAGCCGCTTTGCTACCCGCAATCACTGTTTGTGCGGGGTCATTGAAATTCACAGCTTCGACAACTTCGCCACTGCCTTGCGGAAAGCTGGCTTTTGCTTGCGCACACCCTTCGATGACTTTCGCAGCGTCCATTCCCAAGACTGCAGCCATGGCACCCACCCCCACGGCCACTGCTTCTTGCATGGCGGCAGCCCGAAACCTGACCAAAGGCGCAGCTTGCGCCAAAGTTAAAACGCCAGAGGCCACCAAGGCTGAATACTCACCCAATGAATGCCCAGCGACCACAGCGGGTGTCGCTCCACCCTCAGCCAACCAAGCGCGGTAGGCGGCGATGGCAGACACCAGCATCACCGGCTGGGTGTTGGTTGTGAGGGCCAATGCTTCTTTGGGGCCGTCATGAATCAGCGCCGTCAAATCTTCATTCATCGCATCCGATGCTTCTTTCAAAGTTTCAACAACAGCAGGATGGTCACCCCAAGCGTCTAACATGCCCACCGATTGAGAGCCTTGACCGGGGAATACAAAAGCGAAGGAACTCATGGTTTCAAAATAAGCATTTTTTTAA
The DNA here is from genome assembly GCA_027488115.1 of Comamonadaceae bacterium. Lineage (GTDB taxonomy): Bacteria > Pseudomonadota > Gammaproteobacteria > Burkholderiales > Burkholderiaceae_C > Limnohabitans_A. Next base: position 59,074 of record JAIYCG010000037.1, read on the forward strand.
TATTTCAAGAGGACGGAGCCCCACGTAAAGCCACCACCCACGCCTTCGAGCATGAGGGTTTGGCCTTTGCTAATTTGTCCTGAACGCACGCCATGATCAAGCGCCAATGGAATGGATGCGGCAGATGTATTGCCATGCTGGTCAACCGTCACAATCACTTTTTCCATGGGCATTTTGAGCTTTCGCGCGGTACTTTGCATGATGCGGATATTGGCTTGGTGAGGAATGAGCCAATCAATGTCACTGGCGTTCAAACCAGCTTTGCTCAAAGATGCTCGAGCCGTATCTTCTAGGACGCCTACAGCCAATTTGAAGACGGCTTGGCCGTCCATTTTCAGAACGGGATCACCCAAAATGGCACCGCCTGAAACATGGCCGGGTACACACAATATGTCTGAATACTTGCCGTCCGCATGGATGTCGGTTGCCAGAATGCCCGGTGTACTGGAAGCCTCCAAAACGACCGCGCCAGCACCATCTCCAAACAGCACGCAGGTGGTACGGTCTTTGAAATCAAGAATACGGCTGAAAACTTCAGAACCGATCACCAATGCGCGCTTGGCCGTACCCGTTTTGATCAAGGCGTCCGCCACAGTCAATGCGTAAATAAAGCCACTGCAAACCGCCTGCACATCAAAAACAGGGCACCCAACGATTCCCAATTTGTTTTGAAGCAAAGCAGCGGTTGAAGGAAATACCATGTCTGGCGTAGACGTTGCCACAACGATGAGGTCGATGTCAGATGGCTGACATCCTGCCGCCTCCATAGCGCGACGGGCAGCTTCGGCGCCCAAATCGCTGCTGCCCACGCCGTCATCAACAAAATGTCGAGCGCGAATACCGGTACGCTCGACGATCCAATCGTCCGAGCTTTCAATGCCTTGGGCGGCCAACTCGGCAACCAGGTCCGCATTGGTCAGTCTTCTTGGTGGCAAAAAACTGCCCGTTCCAGAAATACGAGAGTAAATGGTCATTCGGTGGCGGCCGGATTGGCTAAATTGTCTGCGATGGACCCATGCGCAATCAACAAAGGCGCGGCATGCGCAATTCGAGCAGCAACGCGGCTGAGCAGTTCATGTCTGGCGGCATCATACGCTCGATTCAGGGCAACCCCAAACGCTAACTCATCGGCTGAGCCGTGACTTTTAAAAACCAAGCCGCGCAAGCCCAACAAAGCCGCGCCGTTGTACCGGCGGTGGTCAACTCGATTTTTAAATGAATTTAAAACAGGATAAGCAAAGATGGCCGCAATTTTAGTGAAGATGCTTCGAGAAAACTCAGACTTCAAAAATCCACCCATCATGGTCGCCAGGCCTTCACTGGCCTTCAAGGCCACATTTCCAACAAAACCATCGCAGACCACAATATCGACAGTTCCCTTGAAAATATCGTTTCCCTCGACGTTGCCATAAAAATTTAGATCGCCGGATTTACCAGCAGATCGAAGCAGTTCGCCTGTTTTTTTAATTATTTCGTTGCCTTTAATGGCTTCCTCGCCAATATTCAACAAGCCAACGCTGGGGCTTTCATTGCCTTGCAAGACGGAAACCAAGGCCGATCCCATGACTGCAAACTGCAAAAGATGCTCAGGCGAACAATCGACATTGGCACCCAAATCCAGCATGGTGGTACCGCCACCTTTGAAATTGGGCATTTGACCTGCAATTGCAGGCCTGTCAATGCCATCCATTGTTTTAAGAACGTACCGCGCAATGGCCATCAATGCCCCAGTATTGCCTGCCGACACAGCCGCATCGGCTTCACCTGCCTTCACCAACTCAATGGCCACGCGCATAGAGGAGTCTTTTTTCTTGCGCAACGCAACCTCTACTGGGTCGTCCATTCCCACTACTTCTGTGGCCTCTACAAGGATGGCACGCTCATGCTTGAAAGTAACCAAGTCCTCAGCCCTTCCAACCAAACTCAACCTGGCATCAGGATGCGTCTCCAGAAAATGGCGGCAAGCGGGCAAGGTGACACTTGGCCCGTGATCACCCCCCATGCAATCTACAGCAAGGGTGAAGAATTCTTTGGATGACATGGTGTCAATAGCCAGAAATACAAAGGCCCGAGGCTACCTTGAGAGTAGCATCGGGCCTGAATTTCAAGCGCCAGTTAAGCTTCTGATTTGTTTTTCAGAACTTGACGGCCACGGTAAAAACCGTTGGGGCTAATGTGGTGGCGCAAATGAGTTTCACCTGTTGTAGGTTCGACTGCAATACCAGGCACATTGAGTGCATTGTGCGAACGGTGCATGCCACGCTTAGAAGGTGACTTTTTATTTTGTTGAACAGCCATGTTGGCTCCTTGGATGCGTTGAAAGCAGCGTCGTTAAAGATCAGGACCATCGTCCTGCTCTGCCCAAGCGCAAAAAGCGCAACGCGGCTTTGGGTTAAACATTGAATGAACTAACGCACCCTCAAGGGCGCGAAGCCGCTGATTATAGCCCATACTTTTTGCGCCTTCAAAGCCTTTAATTCGGTTTTTTCTTCAATTGGGCCAAGGCTGCAAAGGGGTTAGGCTTGGCTTCCAAGGCTTCTTCAAAGGCCACGTCCACTGCCGACATGGGTACCTCAGTAGGACAGGTCTCATGCATAGGCACAAGCGGGACGGACATGATGAGCTCATCCTCAATGAGTTCAAAAATATTCATTTCAGGCATTAAAACCAATAAATCCTCCTCAGATTCGTCATCTTCAGCCTCTGCGCTTGCCTCGTCCGCAACAAATCTAAAGGAGGCATTGGCCTCCACAGCCAACTTGACGGAGCCCATGCACCTCTGACATTGCAAGAGCAAATCAATTTCGGCACTCAAGTGCAGCCAAATTTGCGATTCACCTGCAATGACAGGCACCAATTCACCTTGAATGAGCCACGACACCTGATCTGGCTCCGATGCATCTTCGATGGGAGCATCGAACCGTGCAGCCGCCAGTTCAGCCAAACGTACAAACTGGGCCAAGCTCTGCTGCCCTTGTAAACTGAGGCCTTCTCTTGCAAAAGCCTTCACATTGAGTCGATTCAAATCAAATTTTTTATCCATGCCTTCAGTGTAAGAGAATTGAGAGATGTCCAAAGACAAACAAATCCCCACACCGCTCTCTTCTGAACGCCCTCTTATCTTGGGATCAAGCTCTCGTTATCGAAAGGAATTGCTTTCTCGACTGCAAATTCCATTTGAAACTGCAGCACCAGATGTGGACGAAACCCCACACAGCGACGAATCTCCCAAAGACTTGGCGCTGAGATTGGCCCTTGCCAAGGCGAGGGCTGTTGCCCAGAAAAATCCAGAGGCCGTCGTGATTGGCTCCGACCAAGTTGCAGATCTGGAAGGCTCCCCATTGGGCAAGCCTGGCAATCACACCAACGCCACTGTGCAATTGCAACGCATGCGTGGCAAAACAGTTATTTTTCAAACGGCGCTCTCCGTTGTTTGCATGGCAACGGGCTACGAGAGGACTGATTTGGCATCTGTGAAGGTTAAATTTCGCAACTTAACGGACGCTGAAATTGAGTCTTACTTAAGAGCTGAAGAGCCTTACGACTGTGCAGGCAGTGCCAAAAGCGAAGGTTTGGGTATCGCTCTTCTAGAGTCAATTGACAACGACGATCCCACTGCCTTGGTCGGCTTGCCATTGATCAGAACCTGTCAAATGCTCAGAGAAGCAGGGGTCAAACTGCTATGAACAAAGTGAACCCTCCATTGGGCAGACTTTTTTTGGTTCCAGCCCCGCTAGATTTTGGTTGCAGCGAAGAAATCGATCTGCAACAAGTGATGCCTATGGGCACGATTTCAGCAGCAGCAGGCATCACGCATTGGATTTGTGAGAACGCCAAAACTACGCGCGCTTACTTAAAGCGAATCGATGCTTGTGCCCCACTGAAAGCCAACATCCAAACACAAACCATCACTGAATTGCCAAGACAAGTTCACAAAAAAGGCGACCACTTAGGCGGCTTTGATGCTAAGCCCCTTTTGGCGTCTGCCCTTGCGGGCGAGGACATGGGACTTGTCAGCGAGGCGGGCATGCCTGCAGTCGCGGATCCTGGCAGTTCAGTGGTTCGAGCTGCGCACGAACTTGGCATGCAAGTCGTTCCCTTGGTTGGACCCGTTTCACTTTTATTGGCCCTGGCAAGCAGCGGCTTGAACGGACAGAATTTTGCGTTTGTGGGATACCTGCCGCAAGAGCCACAAGACAGAGTTCGAAGAATCAAAGAGTTAGAGCAACTTGCCCTGAAGTCAGGGCAAACTCAACTCTTCATTGAGACGCCCTATCGCAACGCAGCGCTTTGGTCGTCACTCACGCTAGCCCTTCAACCCCATAGCAGGCTGGCATTTAGCAGTGGCCTGACCTTAGCGAGTGCAGTCAACTTAAGCTCAACCGCACAACAATGGCGAAAAATGCCTTCAGGCAAGCTGCCAGAGGGGTTGAACAATCAGACACCCGCCGTCTTTGCTATCGGCGCATAAATCAATCAAGCATTGAACAAAGTACCCCTTCAATGCTTGCATTCCCAATTATCGAATGATGGTACTAGATCGCATCGCTTTCCATGCGCCTTCTCCCATGGCTGCGCCAAAGCGCTTCACCAACCGCTCTGCCACATTGTCATGGCGTGAGTAGTCAACCACTTCTTCAGCTTTCACCACATCGCGGGCGACTTGATCGAGGCTGGACAATTCGTCTGCCAAACCTAGCTCGACCGCTTGCTGACCCGTCCAGAATAAACCGCTGAACATGTCGGGGGTTTCTTTCAATCGATCGCCTCGGCCTTTTTTGACCGCCGAGATGAACTGAGCATGAATGTGATTGAGCATGAACTGCGCGTGTTTTCGCTGCGCTTCTGTCTGCGGGCTAAATGGATCTAAAAAACCCTTGTTTTCACCCGCCGTCATCAGACGTCTCTCGACGCCAAGTTTGTCCATCAAGCCGGTAAATCCAAAGCCATCCATGAGCACGCCAATGCTGCCAACGATGCTGGCTTTGTCGACATAAATTTTATCGGTGGCAGCCGCAATGTAATACGCTGCCGATGCGCATGATTCTTCCACCACCGCATAAATAGGCTTGCGATGAAGCGCTTTCAAACGAACGATTTCATCGTTGATGATGCCAGCCTGGACGGGACTGCCGCCAGGTGAATTGATGAGCAAAACCAGGGCTTGTGAGCCCGAGTCTTCTAATGCAGCACGCATGGAAGCAACGACATTTTCAGCACTGGCATCTGCGCCATCTGCTATTTCGCCCTTGATATTGACCAGCGCTGTGTGAGGTTTTGAAATGCTAGACGATGTTTGGTTGTGTGAGAAAACTTGCCAAATGACAACGATCCAAAGCAGCAACCATCCTAGCCTCAGCCCCATTTTCCATCGTCGTGCTGCTTGTTGTTCTCTCAAATTGGCTTGAACCAAATCAGACAAGATTTGTCGCTCCCAATTGAGTGAAACGCCTTGAGCAGGCGACTGCTCAGAAGCGACTCTGGACGCTAGAGGATCCGGAGTCTGATTGGAGGCATTGGACGATTCAGGATTTTCAGAACTCATGGGAACTCAAAAGGTTTTAAATTGAAATCAGTATGCCAGTGAACCACACCGCCTTGCTCGGACAAGGTGATTGGGATCAAACCGCCATTGCAAGGGCCACCCGCGCAAGCTCCCGTATCGGGCCGATACAAGGCGCCATGTGTTGCACAAATGAGGAATTGGCCGCTTGTGTCAAAAAAACGATTGGGCTGGAAGTCCATTTCCATGGCCACATGACTGCACCGGTTCAAGTAGGCGTGGACAGCTCCCCTAAACCGAATGGCAAACGCTCGACACGTTTGGCCGCCATAGATGACATCGAAAGGAACCGCCAGACCACCATCGATCAGGTCGTTGGAATTGCACAAAGGGATGATGGAGATCTCATGCATTTTCTAGCAGCCATTGACGTAATTCAGACACAGAATGGGCAATGAACCTAGGCTTCAAATCGTGAAATGAGGAGGGTTCATGTGCTCCATAGCTCACTCCGATGCTGGCACAGCCCGCATTCAAAGCCATTTGTAAATCGTGGGTGGTATCACCAATCATCAGTGTGCGTTCCGCATCAACACCAAACTCCCGCATCAACTCGTGCAACATGAGCGGGCTGGGCTTGCCAGCTGTTTCGTCAGCTGTTCGAGAGCCATCAAACATGCCCTTTAAGTTAACATCATGCAAAGCGTCGTTCAAACCTTTGCGGTTCTTTCCCGTAGCCACTGTGAGCCAATGATGACGACGTTTCAATTCTGCCAACATGGGCAACACGCCGTCAAATAGAACAATGTCGTTTTGATGGGCCATGTAGTGATAGCGATACCGCTGCCCCAGTTCTGGATATTTCTCGACAGGGACATCGGGTGCAGCATGCGCCAGAGCTTGCATCAATGCCATGCCAATCACATAGGACGCTGCTTCTTGGCTGGGCTCTTGACCTCCCACATCCACCACTGCGCGCTGGATGCAACGCGTGATGATGGCCGTGGAGTCAAACAGCGTGCCGTCCCAATCAAAGGCAATCAGATCAAACTGACGAGGGCGCAGACTGGAGTTTTGATTGGGCATGATGGACATAAAGTTGCAATTCTGAGGGCAGATTTGATTTCAATTCGACACGCTTGCCTGTTAAAGGATGAGTGAACTGCAGGCGCCAGGCATGCAAAAACATGCGCTTCAAACCTTGCTTTTGAAGCACTTTGTTCCATTCAAAATCACCGTATTTATCGTCTCCGGCAATGGGATGGCCTTGAGAGGCCAAATGCACTCTAATTTGATGAGTTCGCCCAGTTTTGATAGTTACCTCGAGCAAGGTGCAACCCACCAAGCGTTCTGCCACTTTCACCAAGGTGATGGAGCGCATGCCTTCAGGATCGTCGTTGGATGTGACTTTCACTCTGCGCTCGCCATCCGGTAAAAGGAATTTGTGCAGAGCACTGTCGATGACCTTCAACTTTTCTGGCCAACTGCCCTGGACAAGGGCGAGGTAAGTCTTGCCTGTTTCTCGCTCCCTGAATTGATCCTGAAGGTGTTTGAGTGCGCTTCTTTTTTTGGCGACCAACAAAATACCACTTGTTTCACGGTCAAGTCGATGCACCAATTCGAGCAGTTTCGCCAACGGCCTTGCCTGCCGCAGTTGTTCAATCACACCAAAACTGACGCCTGACCCCCCATGGACAGCCACACCTGCTGGTTTGTCGATGGCCATCAATGCGTCGTCTTCTAACAACAAGGGAAATTCGCGGGCTGGCGCTGGTCGGGCTGCCTTTTCAGCCACTTTGTCCGAAATTCTGACGGGTGGCAGCCGGACAACGTCACCCGCCTCAATGCGTGTATCTGCTGAGGCCCGCCCTTTATTGACCCGCACTTCACCGCTACGGATGATTCGATAAACATGTGTTTTTGGGACACCCTTCAGATGCCGAATGAGGAAATTGTCCAGTCGTTGGCCTGCCGATTCCTCGTCCACAGTGAGCCATTTGACTTCCAGAGCCGGATTTGTGGCCACAGAAATGTCCGATTGTGTAGCTTGAGGCCCTATAATGCGGTTCACCGGCGTTGTGCTGTAAGTGGTTGATTTGAATGGAAATGAATTCCTGATGACAGGAGTTTAGTTCACTCTCCACCAACAAGCGCCGTAAGTTCGATGCCGCCATGAGCGAAATTTGCAGACTGAAGGCCAGGGCCAACAGTGGCAAACCAGTTTTTTTGGTTGGACCGATGCTTTGAAACCCAGATACGGAATATTTTTTATTCAGTAGCTTTGCATCTACTGAACGGATTGAATCGAAATGAGTGTGTTGTTTGGATCTGTGCTGTCTTTCTTGCAGTGGCTGTTTGCGCCGCTCGAGACACCATTGCCTGCGCGCGCTCACAGCCTCGATTCTTCCACGCGCCCCTTTCCACATTCCAGCGACACATTTGCGCCCATGAATGTCGGAATCTTTTGGCAATTCCCTTCGTTTCGAACGTCAGTCTCGGCACCGTTGGCTCATTAAGAGCTGGTTGTTAAACAGGTGATCCAGCCCCAACGCCACATTTGGCGGGGTTTGTTTTGCTGACACATTGAAAAGAAGGGACGCATCATGAAACGGATGCTGATCAACGCCACGCAAGCCGAAGAACGCCGCTTGGCCATCGTCGATGGACAAAAACTCCTCGACTACGAAATTGAAATTGAAGGTCGCGAGCAGCGCAAAGGCAACATCTACAAAGCAGTTGTCACACGCGTTGAACCTTCACTCGAAGCTTGCTTCGTTGACTACGGCGAAGAACGTCACGGCTTCTTGCCATTCAAAGAAATCTCCCGTCAATACTTTGCCGAAGGCGTTCCGGTCAGCCAAGCTCGAATCAATGATGTGATTCGAGAAGGTCAAGAACTCTTGGTGCAAGTTGAAAAAGAAGAACGTGGCAACAAGGGTGCGGCCCTTACCACTTTCATCAGCTTGGCTGGCCGTTATGTGGTCTTGATGCCCAACAATCCCCGAGGTGGTGGCGTTAGCCGTCGCATTGAAGGCGACGATCGCGCTGAACTCAAAGAAGCCATGGACCAATTGGAGTATCCCAAAGGCATGTCCATCATTGCCCGCACGGCTGGCATTGGCCGCAGCGCTCCAGAACTGCAATGGGACTTGAACTATTTGCTCAAGTTATGGTCTGCCATTGACGGTGCCACACAAGGGGCCAAAGGTGCCTTCCTGATTTATCAAGAATCCAGCTTGGTCATTCGCGCCATCCGTGATTACTTCAACAGCGACATCGGCGACATCCTGATCGACACCGACGACATCTACGAACAAGCTCAACAGTTCATGAGCCACGTGATGCCTGAGTTCGCGCCCCGCGTGAAACGCTACCGCGACGATGCACCCCTGTTCAGCCGCTTCCAAATTGAACACCAAATTGAATCGGCCTATGCACGCACTGTGCAATTGCCATCAGGCGGCGCCATCGTCATTGACCACACTGAAGCTTTGGTGTCGGTCGACGTGAACTCTGCACGCGCCATCAAAGGCGGTGACATTGAAGAGACCGCCACACGCACCAACCTTGAAGCCGCCGACGAAGTGGCTCGCCAAATGCGCTTGCGCGATTTGGGTGGTCTGATCGTCATTGACTTCATTGACATGGAAGAGTCACGCAACCGCCGTGACGTAGAAAACCGATTGCGCGATGCCTTGCGCCAAGACCGTGCGCGCGTTCAGTTCGGCTCTATCAGCAAATTCGGCCTCCTAGAGATGAGCCGTCAACGCTTGAAGCCAGCGCTTGCTGAAGGCTCTTCCATTCCTTGCCCACGTTGCGGCGGCTCTGGCCACGTTCGCGACACAGAGAGCTCGGCTTTGCAAATTTTGCGCATCATTCAAGAAGAGTCCATGAAGGACAACACGGCCGCAGTGCACGCCCAAGTGCCTGTGGAAGTGGCTTCTTTCTTGTTGAACGAGAAGCGCCCCGAAATTGCCAAGATTGAATTGAAGCAACGCATCAATGTCTTGTTGGTACCCAATAAATCATTGGAAACACCCCACTACAAGTTGGAGCGTTTGAAGCACGACGATCCCCGTTTGGACAACATCGAAGCCAGCTACACGATGGCGGAAGAAATGGAAGATCCAACCACCGTCACGCGTCGCTCGCAAGAGCCTACCAACCGTCAAACACCGGTCATTAAAGGCGTTCTGCCTGATGCACCTGCGCCAGCCTCCCTGCCTAAAGCTGAATCGGCAAAGCCGGCCCCCACTCAAACCCGCCAAGCGCCAGCAAAACCTGAAAGCACGGGCGGTTTCTTTGCTTGGTTGAAGCGCTTATTTGGCGGTGCAACTGAAGCCAAAGAGGTCCCCACTCAAAATGTAGGCAAGCGTGGCGAACGCACAGCAAAAGATGGCGAACGCAATGAACGCGGCGAGCGCAACGGCGAGCGCCGTGGCGGACGCGGTGGCCGTGGCGGCCGTCGTGGCGAGCGCAATGATCGCGGTGAACGCGCTGAAGGCACAACCGAGCGCAATGACAACACCGATACACGCGCTCCACGCGAAAATAGCGGCAATGGCGGAAATCGCCGTGGTGCTGAGCGAAACGATCGCAACGGTCAGCGGGGTGAGCGTGCTGAGCGTGGCGACAAACGTGAAAATGCCAATAGCAATAACGCCCTCGACAGCCAAAATGTGAGCGCCGAAGTTGCAGAAGCTAATCAAACCGACTCTCGCAACGAAGCCCGCACAGAAAGAGCTCCGCGCGGCGAAGGCAGACGCGAGCGTGGCGAAGGCCGCAGGGAACGAGGTGAGCGCGGTGAGCGTCGCAGTAACGACAGTGCTCGAACAGGCAGCAGTACTGAAAATACTGAGACCCACGGAACGCCTCAATCTGAATTGAATGAAAACTCAGTGAGCCAAGCACAAGGCGCTTCTGGGACATCAACTCAAGGTGAAGAACGTCAAGACTCTGCCAATGGAACGCCAGAACGCAGAGAGCGCCGTTCGCGTGACCGTTATGGCCGCGACCGACGAGAGCGCAACAACAGCAACGAAGGCAACACCTCCGAGAACTTGCCACCTGAAACTGGTAGCCAGGAGAATCAAGCTCAAGAAGAAGCACCTGCAGCCAGATCCTACTTTGACCGAGCGCAAAGCACTTCGGCAGCCATGGACTCGACGGCTCAAACAACACCTGTTGCGGTTTCAGTTGCTGAGACCCATGTTGCATCAACGCCTACTCAAACAGCGGCCCCTGCTGTCGGTTTGCCCAAGGTTCAAGCTTACGAATTGCCCATGGCCAGCCTGATGCAAGTTGCTGAAGGCTCAGGCCTGCAGTGGGTCAATTCTGATCCTGAAAAAATCGCGCACGTACAAGCTGCGATTGCCGCCGAGCCCAAACCAGTTCACGTCCCGCGTGTTCGACCACCCGCAGTTGCTTTGGATGAAGGCCCCTTGGTTTTGGTTGAAACGCGCAAAGATTTAAGCGACATGAAACTGCCTTTCTAAGCGCAGCCAATTCGCTTCGGGGTTGCCTAGAACTTGAAGTTCTAGCCTCACCCCAAAAGGGACCTTCAAGGTCCCTTTTTTATTCCATTGCGGCCTTCTTCAAGGCCGCTACAGCGGCCGGCAAATCTTCTCTTTGTTCAGCAAGCTCTGCCAAGGAGCGCCATGCCTGTCTGCGAGTGACAGGATCTTCTAACGCAGGTGCAGCTTGTGTCAAAAGCAGCTGGGCTTTACCCCACAATTGCCTTTTTTGACACAGGCGTCCTGCCAAAAACAGCAACAAAGGATCACGCGGGTTATTCTTTTGAGACGCTTCAACCAGTGCCAACCAATCGCGTTCCTCGCTGGTCTCTTGACCGGAGAAACTTCTCTCTAAAGCTTGAGTTAACTTCTGTTGCTGTGCCCTAGACAAACTCTGAGGTGATGCTTGCCATCTGTCCCAAATAGGCTTGAGCCAAGTCCGCATGACCACAGGATCTCCCTTTAGGCTTAGCCAATGCACAGCAGCTTGAACGGCGAGGTCAGGGGACTGCCGCTGAGCCTCTCCCAAACGAGCCCAAAGCCTTTGCATTTGTCCCAATTCATGTGTTTTTGCAATCAACTCAAAGACCAAACTGCGAATCATGCTTTCAGCAGCTTCAGAAGTGAACGCACGGTGCTTAATGAGCAACAATGCGGTGTCCAAAGCTTGAGAAGACTCACCAGCTAGGCGTGCTGCTTTCAAACGCAATCGCATGGCCAGTGTTCGTCGCGACACGCCTTGCGGCAATCGATCCAACCATAGCAAACTCTCGGAAGCGTCTCTGTCGTCCAAAGCCCAGCGCGCAGCACGCAACATGCTCCCTTCTGTGAGAGATTGACGCAACTGCGCACGGCCTCCTGCAGGCTCCTGCAGGGCTTGTTCCAAATGAGACTGGCGGTTGGTCTTGTCATGCAGTGCATGAGCAGACTCAGCAGCCAATATGTGAGCGACACAACGCAATGCGCCAGCATGCTCAAGGATCTCACCGCCCTCAGACAAGGACTTTTCTCTGACAAGAACCAGCTCGGCTGATTTGCGCGCTCTCAAGAAACGCCCCTCCATAAACTGCGCCATGGCGTCCAACAAGGCGGCATGCGCTGCTCGCTCTTTTTGCTGCAAACGCCAGCGCTTGGCTTGCTTAGGCAGTTCAAACAAAGCTGTGAGTGCGCGCTGGGCCCAATGCAGGGTTAGCAAAACCATGATGACCGCAAACAAAACCAAGTTCAGGGAGAGATCGACGCGGTAGGGTGCCCAGAAAATGGACACCGTACCCACATTGTTGGAAGCAATCAAAGCAGTGGCCACAGCCACCGCAAACAAACTCATGAGCCAAAGTGCTGCGCGCATTCGATCTTTTACTTTCCGGATGACGCAGTGGCCAATGCAGCCAATGAGGCATCTAGCCTTGGGATGGCATTGCCTTTGCTCAAAGCTTGCGCCTTTTCCAACAATTGCATGGCATGTTGTGTTTTACGCGCTCCGGGATCGAAATATTTTTTTAAGACCACGCTAACGGCTTGCATGTCAGCGCGAGCCGCATCATTTTGTCTGGCCAACAAGCCCAGTCTGGCATTCAGCAACTTGAGCTTTAAATTTTCACGCAGGAAAAACCCCTGTTCAGGGGCCAGCAGTGCCGCTTCAGGACTGTCAATGCGACTGACCCTTAACAAACCTCGCGCTTCAAGCATGAAGCGGTCGAGCACCATTTTCCACCACACCGTATTTTGGACGGGTGTCAGAGAGGGGTCTACAGAATGGGCCGAAGTCACAGAAGATCGGTTCAAATCATTGGCCAAAGGCAACTCATCGGCTAAAGCCACAATTTCATCCAGCACCAACAACATGCCAGGTAAATCTGTAATTTGAACTGATTTAACCAACTCAAGGTCTCGATCAATCGCTCTTTGAACGCCAATCAAGCGCGGATTGGAGGCTCTTTGAAGGCGGGCTTGGGCTGTTTTCAGGACGCCCAGTAGAGGCTCCAAACTGCTGGTTAATTGAGCCTGCTGCTGTGCCAAACGCAAGGAAGATTCAATGTCTAGCACCAGGTTTTCATCTCGTGAGCGAGACAAGGTTTGAATGAGCTCCTCCAATTGAGCTCGCTGTAGTGCCGCCTCGCTCAACCTAGACTCCATGAGTGCCAAGCGAGCAGCACTGTCTTTCACACTGTCTTGCGCTTGTTTGGCCCAAGCTTTGGCCTCTAGAGATTGCTGACCCGCATCGGCGCTTTGCCTTGCAAGTTGGCCTTGAATTCGAGAAAGTTTTTCCCAAAGTAATCCGCTAAAAAGTACCGCTAACACGGCCAACAAAACAGGCAGCCAAAAAATCAAAGGTCGTTTCTGCAGCGCTGAAGCCTGCGGCGAAGCAGCAGCAGTCTGGACGATGGGCTCGTTAGGGTTTTCGGTGCTCATGCCATCGATTTTATAGATGCCAGCAATGAACCGATGCCAGGCGGGGCAATCGAGACAGCACCCCAACCCATTTTTTGGGCTAATTCGGCCATTCTGGGGTGAGTGACTGTGGCTTTGGCCTCAGACCAATTGGCCAGCGGGCATTGAGACATGAGCGCTTGCAGAGCTGCAGAGCTGCTGAACAACCAGATGGCACCATCGGCAATGAATTGATTGACCTGGTCTTTTTGAACTTCACTCAGCCGGGTGGGGGTGCGTTGATAGGCCGCAATGGCGGCAACCTGGACGTGCGCTTTTTCAAGTTCCATGGCCAACCAATCACGCCCTGCAGTGGCCCCGGATTCGTCTGCACCACGAACAAACAGCACTCGCATACCGCGGACCGCTTGAGAAGCCACAACTTCCCACAATGCTTCTGAGTCGAGTTGCTTTGCATGTGTTGCAGGTTGATCAATTTGACTCATTGAGATGCCGCATTGTGTCAAAGCAGCCGCAGTGCCTGGCCCCGTGCACCAAGCACGCGCTGACTGAAAGTGATCAACCCAATCAGGTTGATGTCGAAGGGACTGGGCCAAGAATCGAACGGCATTGGCGCTGACAAACATGACAGCTTGACTGCGCCTTAAATGCGCCAAAGCTTCCATTGCAGATGACGTAGTCAGAAACTCTGTCAGTTCTAGCAACGGAAATCGAATGGTTTGAAGACCTGCTTCATTCAAAGCTTGTACCCAAGCACTTGCGTCTTGCTCAGGTCGTGTGACCACAACTTGCGTCATGGCAAGATGACTAGACACATCAGTGGGCACCACCGCGCCTAAGCTCTGTTGCCACTTGGGTTCCCAAACTTTCAGCCTGCTCAAGACTGGCCACTTCAGCAACAGTTTGAGCCTTGACCAGCGTGATCGATCCCTCTGGGTCACCCCAAGCAGCACGCAGACTCAAAGTTGAGCCAGACAATGTGGCGTGCGCCGCCAAGGGCATAGAGCAGCTACCGCCCATTGCCCGACTGACAGCGCGCTCTGCCGCTACCGCCAGCCAAGAAGTTGCATGCACCAAGGGCTTCAAGGCATCGATTAAATCGGCTCGGCCTGTGCAAATTTCAATGCCCAAGGCCCCCTGACCTGCTGCCGGGAGCATTTGTTCTGTGTCAAAAATATGGCGAATTCGATCGGACAAATTCAATCGTTTCAAGCCTGCTGCGGCCAGGATAATGCCGGCATACTGACCCTCGTCCAGTTTGCGCAGGCGGGTGTCTAAATTGCCGCGCAATGGCTCAATTTTCAAATCAGGTCGGAGTGCTCGGAGCAAAACTGTTCGGCGCAGGCTAGAAGTTCCAACGACCGCACCTTGAGGCAAATCCATGAGCGTGGGATATTGGGCTGAAACCCATGCGTCTCTTGGATCTTCCCTTTCCATCACACAAGCCAATTCAAAGCCCTCCGGCATGTCCATTGGCACATCTTTGAGAGAGTGCACCGCAATGTCTGCCCGTCCCTCTGACAAAGCAACTTCCAATTCCTTCACAAAGAGGCCTTTACCACCCACTTTGCTTAAGCTGCGATCCAAAATTTGATCACCCATCGTAGTCATTCCAAGCAGCTGTACGGTGTGCCCCCTAGACTGAAGAATAGCCTGAACATGTTCGGCTTGCCAGAGTGCCAAGCGACTTTCACGCGTAGCGATGGTGATGGGGCGGTGTAAATTGGACGACATAGAGGTTAAAAACAGTAAGTAAGCATAATTATTCAATTTATTCAAATGCTAGCACGACAAAAGACCTGTTAAGTTGTTGACTGCCATCGCAAGCCCCGCAAACCGATAAAATCAGGTCATGACTAAAAACCAATTCGATCAAAAGTCCCAGGCCTGGTCGGCCTTGTTTTCCGAGCCCATGAGCGACTTGGTCAAGCGTTACACGTCCAGCGTCTTCTTTGACAAGCGAATGTGGCATTCGGACATTCGGGGCAGCCTGGCTCATGCGGAAATGTTGGCATTCCAAAAGATCATCAGTTCTAACGATCTGGCCGATATTGAGCGCGGGATGGCTCAAATCACCCAAGAAATCAACCAAGGACAGTTTGTTTGGCAACTGGACTTAGAAGACGTCCATCTCAACATAGAAGCACGACTGACACAAATCGTGGGTGATGCCGGCAAGAGGCTCCACACTGGCAGAAGCCGCAATGATCAAGTAGCCACCGATGTGCGTTTGTGGCTGGTCAGCGAAATTGATCTCATCACGGGCCTGTTAAACGACCTTCAAAAATCTTTGATCGAAGTGGCTGAGCGCCATGTCGAAGTGATCTTGCCTGGTTTTACCCATTTACAAGTTGCACAACCCGTTAGCTTTGCGCATCATTTGTTGGCTTACGTTGAGATGTTCGCGCGTGATACTGAGCGCATGGCCGATGTTCGCCGACGTACCAACCGGCTTCCTTTGGGATCTGCTGCTTTGGCAGGCACCACTTACCCACTTGACCGCGAACGAGTTGCCAAGAGCCTTGGCATGGTCGATGAGCAAGGACATGCTTGCATTTGCCAAAACAGCCTTGATGGCGTGAGTGATCGTGACTTTGCCATTGAATTCACGGCAGCGGCCTCATTGTGCATGGTGCACATCAGCCGTCTGAGTGAAGAGCTCATTTTGTGGATGAGCCAGAACTTTGGTTTTGTGAAAATTGCCGATCGCTTCACCACTGGCAGCTCTATCATGCCGCAGAAAAAAAACCCAGATGTGCCTGAATTGGCGAGGGGCAAAACTGGCCGAGTGGTAGGTCATCTCATGGGGCTCATCACCCTCATGAAAGGCCAGCCCCTGGCTTACAACAAAGACAACCAGGAAGACAAAGAACCTCTTTTTGACACGGTAGACACATTGAAAGACACCTTGCGCATCTTCAGCGAAATGATCGGTGGGCAGCTCAATTCAGAAACAGGTCAAAAAGAAGGCGGCATCACGGTGAATGCCGAAGCCATGGAGGCGGCGACCAAAAAGGGCTATGCCACTGCCACAGATTTGGCCGACTACTTGGTCAAAAAGGGTCTGCCTTTCCGTGACGCACATGAAGTGGTAGCGCACGCTGTCAAAACAGCCCAAACACAGAACTTAGACTTGAGCGAACTGCCCTTAACAGCATTGCAACAGTTCAACCCGAGCATACAAGCCGATGTGTTCGAATGCCTCAGTTTGAAGGGCTCTCTGAATGCACGCAACACCTTAGGTGGCACAGCGCCGAGTCAAGTTCTGCTTCAAATTGCGCGTCACCATGCGCGATTGAATTTCTAAGATTGAATATCTCAATAGGACTGATCATGGAAAACTCCCCATCTGAATTGGCCGCTGTATCAAGCTTTGCAGACGGCCTCAACTGGTCTTCTGAATTGCACACAGGCGACGACCGCATGGATCACACGCATGAAGAGTTTGTGACCATGCTCAACGCCCTCTTGCTGACACCCAAAGCAGAGCAGTTGAATTTGTACCGCGAATTTTTAAACCACACTGTGGCACATTTCGCCCAAGAGGATCGCTGGATGTTGGCCACAGGATTCAGTGAAGACAATTGCCATGCAGGTCAACACGCCACCATTTTGGAAACCATGCGCGCTGTTGAAACCCACTATGTGCAAGGCGACACAGAAATTATTTCTCGAATGGCCGAAGCCTTGGCGGAATGGTTCCCCCAACATGCAGGTTCTATGGACGCTGGCTTGGCTTTGCATTTGAAATCTGTGAACTTTGACAGCGAAACAGAAACACTGGCCGACCCCTCGATCATTAAAAATGTCACCATGTCAGGTTGTGGCAGCGTCAGCTGCAGTTAATCAATGTCAATGCAAAGCTAATCAAGCAGAGCAAGCAGAATTGGAAATCAAAGATGTCAGTGATCACCACCATTGAAGAGTTGCGTTTGTTGGCAAAAAAGCGCGTACCCCGCATGTTCTACGACTACGCAGACAGCGGCTCTTGGACAGAAAGCACCTACCGCGCCAATGAAAGTGATTTTCAAAAAATCAAATTGCGCCAACGCGTCGCGGTCAACATGGAAGGTCGCAGCACCGCCAGCACCATGATTGGCCAACAGGTTGCCATGCCAGTGGCCATTGCGCCCACAGGCCTCACAGGCATGCAGCACGCCGATGGCGAAATTTTAGCGGCTCGGGCTGCCAAAAAATTTGGCATTCCATTCACGCTTTCAACCATGAGCATTTGTTCCATAGAAGATGTTTCCAAGGGAACAGATGGACATCCTTTCTGGTTTCAGTTGTATGTCATGCGCGACCGCGATTTCATTGAACGCTTGATTGAGCGCGCTCGCGCGGCCAATTGCTCTGCTTTGGTGATTACTTTGGATTTGCAAATTTTGGGTCAACGCCACAAAGATTTGAAAAATGGCTTGTCTGCACCGCCCAAACTGACCCTTCCCAACATCATCAACATCGCCACCAAGCCGCGCTGGGCTTTGGGCATGTTGGGCACACATCGCCGTGAGTTTGGCAACATTGTGGGTCACGTCAGTGGCGTTGAGAACATGAGTTCTTTGTCAGCATGGACTGCCCAACAGTTTGATCCCCGCCTCAACTGGGGCGATGTGGAATGGATCAAGAAACGCTGGGGCGGCAAAATCATTTTGAAAGGCATTCAAGACGTTGAAGATGCTCGACTGGCTGTTGAAAGTGGTGCCGATGCCATGATTGTGAGCAACCACGGCGGCCGTCAACTCGACGGCGCCCAAAGCAGCATTGAAGCACTGCCCGCCATTGTGGATGCCGTAGGCAAACAAATTGAAGTGCACATGGATGGCGGTATTCGCAGTGGCCAAGATGTTTTGAAAGCTCGCGCTTTGGGTGCGCAAGGCACTTACATTGGCCGTGCCTTTTTGTACGGTCTAGGTGCCATGGGTCAACCGGGTGTTGAGAAAGCGCTGGAAATCATCCACAAGGAATTGGATTTGACCATGGCATTTTGTGGCCGCACACAGATGGACACGGTCGACAAGAGCATCCTGTTGCCCGGCACTTTCCCACAGTAAAGTCGCCCTCTTGCTTTGAGTTTGTGACCGTCATCAAAGCATCTGCATCGCCGCTTAAACGGCGAATTGCCCACCTCGACATGGATGCTTTTTATGCGTCTGTAGAGTTGCTGCGCTACCCTCAACTCCGGGGCTTACCGGTCGTCATTGGCGGCGGTAGACGCAAAGAGGATGACCTTCTGAGCCGACTTCGCGCGGCCCACCCTGACTATGCGTGGACTGCCGACAATTTGTCAGAAATCCCTCTGGATTTTTTCCCCCGCATTGATGGCTATACCGGCCGCGGCGTGATCACCACAGCCACTTATGCGGCACGTCAATTTGGCATCGGCTCTGCGATGGGCCTCATGAAAGCTGCCAAACTTTGCCCGCAAGCCATTTTGTTGCCCGTCGACTTTGATCAATATCGACACTACTCCAAAGTCTTCAAAGGCATCATCACCGACATTGCTCCCCTTATGGAAGATCGTGGTGTCGACGAGGTCTACATTGATTTCACAGAAGTCCCAGGCGGTCAACGCGAGGGCGGTAGAGTACTGGCACGCTTGATTCAAAAATGCATACAGGAAGCCACCGGTCTTACCTGCTCCGTTGGCGTTGCGCCCAACAAATTGATTGCCAAAATGGCCAGCGAGTTCAACAAACCCAATGGCATTTCGATTGTTCATGAAGAAGATTTACAAACATTGATCTGGCCCTTAAGTTGCCGCAAGATCAACGGTGTAGGTCCGAAGGCCGATGAAAAGCTTAAACAGCATGGCATTCAAACCATCGGCCAGTTGGCAGCCTGTGAACGCCACTGGCTGCAATCACACTTTGGCAAAGTGTATGGTGCGTGGTTGCACGAGGCAGCATGGGGACGTGACGACCGTCCCATCAGCACCGAGAGCGAGCCCGTCAGCATCAGCCGAGAAACCACCTTCGAAACCGACTTGCATGCCGTGCGTGACAAAGAGGCGTTGGGCAAGGTATTCACAAGGCTCTGCCAACAATTGGCCGCCGATTTACAGCGCAAAGGTTATGACGGGAAAACCATTGGCATCAAGCTGCGCTATGACAACTTTAAAAGCGTGACGCGTGATCAAACCCTGACTTTTTACACCCAAGATGCTAAAGTAATCCGTCAATTTGCAGGGCTTTGTTTAAAGCGTGTCGATTTATCGCGAAAACTCCGGTTGTTGGGTGTGAGGGTCGGCTCTTTGGTCAAACACGGGACAGTGCCCGACTCAAGCCCAAGCTACAGTTCGCAACAAACCTCCAACCCTGCACTCAACGAGGCCAGCCCCGATGGACAAACTCAACTGCTTTTCTTTGACGACGAATGACCATGTGGCGCATTTGGTGCTCAACAAGCCTGAAACGCTCAACACCATGCACCCCACTTTTTGGCGCGAGCTAGACTTGGTGCTGCACCATTTGAACGATGCGGGTGAGGCTCGTGCACTGGTGATCTCTAGCTCTGGCAAACACTTTTCGGCCGGCATGTCGCTCGACACTTTTTCCAGTGCCATCTCCATGGACGCAGACAGCCCCGAGGGACGCGCAGCCATTTACGACTCACTGACCGATATGCAATCAACGTTCACGCTTCTAGAAAGCATGCGCATACCTGTCATTGCGGCCATTCACGGCGGCTGCATTGGCGGCGCGGTTGACATGGTGACGGCTTGCTGCATCCGCTATGCCACACACGACGCTTTTTTCTGCATTCAAGAGATCAACATTGGCATGGTGGCCGATGTGGGCACACTGCAAAGGCTGCCCAAATTGCTCCCCATGGGCTTGGTTAAAGAATTGGCCTATACAGGCCGTAGATTGAGTGCTGCGAATGCATTGAATCACGGTTTGGTGACCCAAGTCTTTGAGACCCAAGAAGCCATGGTGGAGGGTGCCCTCGCTTGCGCCAAAGAAATGACCCACAAACCACCCGTGGCCATTTGGGGCACCAAGCAAGCTCTGAACTACGCGCGAGATCACAGCGTGGAGGACAGTCTTCGCCAAATGGGTTGGTTGCAAGGCGCCATTTGGAGCAACCCGCACATACGGGAAGCCATTGTGGCGGCCAAAGAAAAAAGGCCTGCCAAGTTTCCACCGCTCGCGCCCCTTAAAGGATTTAAAACTTTGGCCTGATTCAAAGTTCGATGGGCCACTCAAAGGCTTACTTACTTACTGCCTGGCTGTGCGAATGTTGGGCGGTGGCGACTGAGGATGACTGGTTCGCCATGGATTGATGTCCAAACCACCGCGCCTTGTATAGCGGGCATAGACAGACAACTTGAGAGGTTTGCAGCGCGTCCAAATGTCCATGAAGATGCGCTCCACGCACTGTTCATGAAACTCATTGTGATTTCTAAAACTCACAATGTATTGAAGCAAGCCCGCCTGGTCTATTTGAGAGCCTGAATAGGTAATTTGCACACTGCCCCAATCGGGTTGTCCTGTTACCAAACAATTGCTCTTTAGCAAATGGCTGACAAAGGTTTCCGTCACAGGCGCTTCTTCATGCTGCGCACTCAAAAGTTGGGGAGCAGGTTGGTAATGTGTGCACTCAATGTCCATGCGGTCAAGATTGAGGCCATCCAATTCATGAACAGGCTCTTTGTCGAAATCATCGGGCAAAATAATTTTCACACCGCAACGCGCCATGACTGTTCCACCGTGCCATAAGGCTTGGTCCAAATCTTCACGCATCGCATCGCGCACCGCTTGCACATCAACAAATCGCGTGGCATTGAAGCTGTTTAAATAAAGTTTGAATGATTTGCTTTCGATGATGTGCGTGCTTTCAGCGGGCACCATGATGTGAGCGATGGCAACCAAGGGCTTGCCTTTTAAATTGAGCCAAGACAGCTCAAAAGCTGTCCACAAATCGGCACCAAAGAAAATAGGCGAACCCTGAATGCCCAACTCTTCGCGCTTAACTGATCGGGGAATAGGAAACAACAATGAAGCATCGTATTGATCGATGTAAGCGCTGTTTTTCCCGAGTTGCGATTGTTCGGGTTGGTTCATAACACGCCCTTCTGACGGCGTCGAAACACCCATCGATCAGCATCTGAAACAGATTCTGCGAATGAGTACCCCTCCAAATCAAATTCTTTCAACTTTTCAGGTTTTTTGAGGTGATGTTGAATGGCATAGCGGGCTAACAAGCCACGAGCACGCTTGGCAAAGAAGCTGATGATTTTGTATTTCCCGCCTTTGTAATCTTCAAAAACACAATCGATGACGCGTGCATTTAAAACCTTTTGATCAACCGCCTTGAAATACTCTTGAGAGGCCAAATTGACCACCACGGGTGTTTTGTCTTTTGCCAATTGAGCATTAAGGTGCTGCGCAATGCTCGCACCCCAAAATTGGTACAAATTTTGACCTTGCGGGTTGGCAAGCGTTGTCCCCATTTCTAAGCGATAGGGTTGCATCCAATCTAACGGGCGCAACACCCCATACAGACCACTCAAAATACAGACATGGTCCTGCGCCCACTCAAGCTCCTTGGGTTTCAGTGTTTTGGCTTCTAGCCCGTCATAGACGTCGCCATTGAAAGCCAGCAGGGCTTGTTTTGAATTTTTAGCGGTAAATTTTGGCCGCCAAGCTTCATATCTGGCCACATTCAGGGCCGCCAAGTTGTCGCTCAGATCCATGAGTTCAGCGATTTGCGCTGGCGTTTTATGTTTCAATACATCTATCAATTCTGCAGATTGCGAGATAAATTGGGGCAAGGTGTGGGGCACCCCATCAGCCGGGGTGTCGTAATCCAACGATTTAGCAGGTGACAATAGAAGCAACATTCACAATATCCTTTAGTGCCTTCATTATCTTGCAGGTGACAGTCCTTTGCAGAGGATGGCATTAGCCTTTCGTTGTCGGAATTTTCAACACATCTGCATTGGCCAGGCAAACTTCAAGTCCATCATCATGAGCCTTCTTTTTTCCGAGTATCAGCTAACCGCACCCAGTGGCCCCCTTCATTTGGCCAATCGCATCGTCATTGCACCGATGTGCCAGTATTCAGCCGAAGAAGGCAAAGCCACAGACTGGCACCTGGCCCATTGGACCTCTTTGCTCAACAGTGGCGCTGGCCTGGTTATTTTAGAAGCCACCGCCGTGACAGAAGACGGCCGCATCACCCCGGGCTGTTTGGGTCTATGGAACGACGCCACAGCCGAGGCTTTGCAAGACAAATTAGCCAGGGCCAGAAAACTTGCACCCCATGTGCCGGTTGCCATTCAAATTAGCCACGCAGGTCGCAAAGCTTCCAGTGCGGCGCCTTGGCATGGGGGGCAATTGCTTGATTCAGCACATCAAGGCTGGCAACCCGTCGCACCTAGCGCCCTTCCTCACTCAGCAACCGAATTACCGCCCACTGAATTGGATGCAGCGGGTCTTGAGCGCATCAAAACAGCCTTTGTCAAAACAGCCGAGCGCGCGCAAGCCATGGGCATTGAAATGCTTGAATTGCATGCAGCTCACGGTTATTTGCTGCATCAATTTTTATCGCCCATTTCCAACAAGAGAATCGATGCCTACGGCGGAAACTTTGAAAACCGCACACGCTATGTTCGTGAAATTTTTGACGCTGTCAGGGCAAAGTTCAACGGCGTTTTAGGCATCCGCCTTTCGGCCACCGACTGGGTGGAAGACGGCTGGAACCCAGAAGAAACAGCAGATTTATCGGTTCGCCTCAAAACTGCAGGCGCTAATTTTGTTCATATTTCTTCTGGGGGTGTTGCCGCGCAACAGAAGATTGCCTTGGGTCCAGAATACCAAGTGCCGTTTGCTAAATCTGTGAAAGACATATCAGGCCTACCTACCATTGCTGTGGGCTTGATTACAAAAGCACAACAAGCCGAGGCTATTTTGCAAAGGGGTGATGCCAACCTCATCGCCTTCGCAAGGGCCTTCTTGTTCAACCCCCGATGGGCATGGCAAGCGGCTGCCGAATTAGGCGGCGTGGTTCAAGCCAGTGAGCAGTACTGGCGCTGCTTGCCCCGAGAGGCACAATCGGTTTTTGGCAATGTCAAAATTGGAATGCGTTAAAGCCATGAACACACCAAGCTTTCAAGACGTTCAATTTACCAATGGTTATGAGTTCACTCAAGGCACTGGCTACGCCTTGCCTGAATACGCTTTTGTGACACCACCAGAATTGGTGCAAAACAAAACTTTGCGCCATGCGGTGGTCATTGTGGGTGGCGGCATGTCAGGCCTGACTTTGGCTTGTGCATTGGCTAACTTGGGTGTCAAGGCCGTGCTCTTGGACGAGGACAACACCGTCGGGGTCAAGGGCGCCTCTTCCCGCGGTATTTGCTACACCCAAAAGTCTTTAGAAATTTTCCAAAAGCTTGGGATTTTTGATCGAATCGCCAACAAAGGAATTCAGTGGAGTGTGGGCCGTACCTTCGCAGGCCATGACGAGGTTTACAACTTTGACCTCAAACAACAAAGCAATTTCAACCTTTCAGAGCAACCTGCTTTCATCAACATCCAACAGTTCTACATCGAAGGCTATTTGGTAGAAAGAATTCAAGAACTAGGCTGTGTTGATTTGCGTTGGCAATCGCGCGTTACAGCATTCAAGCAAAACAAAGACTTTGCAACGCTCAGCGTTGAAACGCCAGAAGGCACTTACCAACTTCAAGCAGACCATGTGATTGATGCTAGCGGATCGCACACGCCCTTTCACGCATGGACGGGTGTGGGCATGGAAAGCAAAAAAGGCGATGACCGTTGGTGCATTGCCGATGTGCGCTTTGACACCCATCCCCCTACCGAGCGTCACACTTGGATTGAGGCGCCCTTTAATGAAAACCGTGCCGTCTGGCAACACCTTATGGCCGACGGGGTTTGGCGCATTGATTATCAAATGGCGCCTAACGCAGACGCTGCTTACATCAGCCGTGAAGATGTGGTGCGTGAACGTTTAGAGCGCCAATTTGGCAAGAACGTCAAGGTCGACATTGTGTGGGTGGGTCCTTATGCCTACAAAAGCCAATGCCTCACCAACTTGCGCATGGGTCGGGTATTTTTCATGGGCGATACCGCCAAAATTGTGAACCCCTTTGGCGCGCGCGGTGGCAACACGGGTGTGGCCGATGCCGACAATTTGGCTTGGAAATTAGCGGCTGTATTGCGTGGCCATGCTCATGAAGCTCTGCTGGAAAGTTACAACGATGAACGCCTTGAAGCGGCCCAAGAAAACGTCAAAGTCACTCGGCGGACTGCCCGATTTTTGAGACCTGCCGACGGCATTGAACGCGCCTTTCGAAAAGCCACCATCAGCTTGGCGAAGCAGCTTCCTTTCGCTCGCTCATTGATCAACACTGGGCGCATGGCGGTCGCCAATACTTACCGCGGCTCAAGGGCCTGCGGCTACCACGGCGGCACCTCGGTTCAAAACGTCAAGATTCAATGGCGTCAAGGAAAAACGGGCGCACTCAACGATCTGCTTCAATGGGCCGATGGCCGCTTGCTCATCTTGGTATTTGGCGAGCAGTCCAAGGCATCGCTTAAACGACTTCAAGACTTAAGCACCTCAGGCCTGCCCGTTCGGTGTGTTCAAGTCCTGGCCAGAGGTGACAGCGCCCAGGCTCGAGAACACATTTGGGACAAGCAAGGTCATTTGAAAAGTGCCTGCAGCGCAGTGCCTCACAGCGGCTGGGCCGTGATCCGACCCGATGGTTATTTGGCAGACACCGGCCAAGGTGTGAACGGTCATTTGATTGCCGCCGTAGCCACCTCTTTGTGCCTTTGATTCAATTCGGACTCACCCACATGAAAACAGAACTGAACCTGCAAGACGCCGATGGCTTTTATGAGCAATTGCTGAATGCGCACGAGGGGCTGAATGCAGAACAGTCAGAGCAGCTCAACATGCGCTTAATTCTGCTGCTGGCCAATCAGGTCGGAGATGCTTTGGTTCTAAGAGATTGCATTGAATCAGCCCAAAAGCTTAAATAGCGCTGAATATCTCTAAGGTTTTCAAGCTTACTTTGAAGGGTCAGATTTAGTCCCTTTGGTCGTCCGCTCCACCAATTTTCCGTTCACATATTTGTGCAAGACACTGGTGATCAAGGTTTGATAAGGTACACCCTCCTCCATGGCCTTCACCTGTATGTCTGTAAGATCAACGGAAGACAAACGAATATTGACACGCTTGTCTTTGATGGCGCTTGCCCTTGCAGCAGTTTTAAATTTGGCCAATTCACTTTTTGAAGCAATTGATTTCAATTGACCTGATTCAAAGGCTTTCAAAATTTCTAATTCATAGGCATCAACTTCGCTCATTTTGGGCCTTTCTGAAAATAGTCTCGAGTGGCTTTTCGACTTGGCATCATGGTCTTCAGGAAATAATGATCGTCTTCTTCAATGAAAGGCACCAAATAAACATAGTTCATGATGACCACCAGCAATATTCTTTGGTTGGGATATTTGTTGGGATTGGGATGCTCCAACAGGTCCATCAAACCGCCTGTTTCCAGTGCCACAACCACTGCTTCAAAAGAAATTCCACGTTCAAACTTCAAAAGTTCGTTTTTTTCAATACTCCACCTGAATGATTTCATTCTGCCATGTTATTTGAATGTGTGCCTTTTGTCACCACATTTGCTTGCAAGAACTCCAAGTAAAATCATGACTTTAGTCCATTCTTGACATTGCCCCTTGGCAATTTCTAAAAACCCAGCCCATGAGCAACGAGTCCACCCCCGCCCTTCAGCAACCTGGCCTTGAAAGCCTTTCTAAGTCTTTCGAGCCTGCCGCTTTAGAAGCCTACTGGGGCCCCGAATGGGAAAAGCGCGGTTACGGCATTGCCGGCCATCGCGGCAGCCAAATTCCAAAAGCTGACGCTTCCAATTTCGCCATCCAATTGCCGCCCCCCAATGTCACAGGCACCCTGCACATGGGGCATGCCTTCAACCAAACCATCATGGACAGCCTCACCCGCTATCACCGCATGATGGGCTTCAACACCGCTTGGATTCCAGGCACCGACCACGCGGGCATTGCCACGCAAATTGTGGTGGAGCGCCAGTTGCAAGGCCAAGGCATCAGCCGCCACGACATGGGCCCCACCCCCGCCGAAGCGCGCAAAAACTTTGTATCCAAAGTGTGGGAGTGGAAAGAGCAATCGGGCAACACCATCACGCAGCAAATGCGCCGCATGGGCGACAGCGTAGACTGGACGCGCGAGTACTTCACCATGGACGACAAGCTGTCCAAAGTGGTGACAGATACCTTTGTGAAGTTGTACGAGCAAGGCCTCATTTACCGTGGCAAGCGCTTGGTCAGCTGGGACCCTGTGTTGCAAAGCGCCGTGTCCGATTTGGAAGTGGAAAACACCGAAGCCGATGGCAAGATGCACTACATCTTGTACCCGTTTGCAGATGGCCCGCAACTGATTGATGGCGAACTGCAAAAGGGCATGACCATTGCCACCACCCGCCCTGAAACCATGATGGCCGACGGCGCTTTGGCCGTTCACCCTGAAGACGAACGCTACAAGCATTTGGTGGGCAAAAAAGTTGACCTGCCTTTGTGCGATCGCCAAATCCCCATCATTGCCGACGACTTTGTCGACCGTGAATTTGGCTCGGGTTGCGTCAAGATCACAGGCGCGCACGATGCCAATGACTACGCATGCTCCATGCGGCACAACTTGCCACTCATCACCATTTTCACCCTCACTGCCGCCGTGAATGAGAATGGGCCCGAGGCTTATCAAGGCATGGATCGCTTCGTGGCCCGCAAAGCAGTCATCAAAGACTTGGAAGCGCAAGGTCTGTTAATTGAAATCAAGCCCCACAAACTGATGCTGCCCATTTGCGCACGCACCGGCCAAGTGGTGGAGCCCATGCTCACAGACCAATGGTTTGTAGCCGTCAACAAAGTCAGCCCACAAGACTCCACTGGCAAAAGCATTGCGCAGAAAGCGATTGATGCGGTGCACTCCGGCCAAGTGAGTTTTGTACCTGAAAACTGGGTCAATACTTATGACCAGTGGATGAACAACATTCAAGACTGGTGCATTTCTCGTCAACTGTGGTGGGGCCATCAAATTCCCGCATGGTACGACGAAGAAGGCAAAGTGTATGTGGCCAAGTCGGAAGCTGAAGCGCAAGCACAAGCTGGGGCAGACAAGAAGCTCAAGCGTGATGAAGACGTTTTAGACACTTGGTACTCGTCAGCATTGGTGCCCTTCTCCACCATGGGTTGGCCAGAAGCTGTCGCAACATCCGGCACCCACAAAACCCAAGACTACGACTTGTACTTGCCCTCCTCTGTACTGGTAACTGGCTACGACATCATCTTCTTCTGGGTTGCCCGGATGATCATGATGACCACGCACTTTACGGGTCGTGTGCCGTTCAAACATGTTTATATCCACGGCTTGGTGCGCGATGCCCAAGGCAAGAAGATGAGCAAGTCTGAAGGCAATGTGCTGGACCCTGTTGATTTGATTGATGGTATTTCCTTAGAGCCCTTGCTGGAAAAACGCGCTCAAGGATTGCGCAAACCCGAAACAGCTCCCCAAGTGCGCAAGAACACACAAAAAGAGTTTCCCGAGGGCATTCCCGCCTATGGCGCAGACGCTTTGCGATTTACTTTTGCTGCTTTGGCATCCTTAGGCCGCAGCATCAACTTTGACAGCAAGCGCTGCGAAGGCTATCGCAACTTCTGCAACAAGCTGTGGAACGCCACACGCTTTGTTCTGATGAACTGCGAAGGCCAAGATTGCGGTCTCAAAGAACACACCAAAGCTGAATGTGCAGTGGGCGGCCCCGCACATGGCTACATGAGCTTCAGCCAAGCCGATCGCTGGATCTCCTCCAAGATTCAACGCGTGGAAGCTGACGTGGCCAAAGGCTTTGCCGAGTACCGGTTAGACAACGTGGCCAATGTGATTTACGATTTCGTGTGGAACGAGTTCTGCGATTGGTATTTGGAAATCGCCAAGGTTCAAATCAACACGGGCGATGCATCACAGCAGCGCGCCACACGCCGCACCTTGATTCGCACCCTAGAAACCATTCTGCGTTTGGTTCACCCCATCACTCCCTTCATCTCTGAAGAGTTGTGGCAAAAAGTAGCGCCTGTGGCGGGTCGTGCCGGGCCGTCCGTCAGCATTGCGGCCTACCCTGTGTCACAGCCCGAGCGAATTGACGAACCCGCCGAAGCTCATGTGGCCAAGCTCAAAACTTTGGTCGATGCTTGCCGCAATTTGCGCGGTGAGATGAGCGTCTCGCCTGCCACCAAATTGCCTTTGTATGTTTTGGGTGATGCTGAATTGATGAAGGCAGCAGGCCCTGTGTTGCAAGCTCTAGCCAAGTTGAACGAGGTCAAAATATTTGACAACGAAGCCGAGTGGACCAAGGCGTCTGCAGCAGCGCCTGTGGCCATGGTGGGCGAAGCACGCCTTTGCTTGTTCATGGAAGTGGATGTGGCCGCTGAAAAAGTTCGCCTCAGCAAAGAGGTGGCCCGCCTTGAGGGAGAGATTGGCAAAGCCAAGGGCAAGCTCAACAATGAAGCCTTTGTCGCCAAGGCGCCGCCAGCCGTGATTGAGCAAGAGCGCAAGCGTGTGGCAGATTTTGAAGCGACCTTGAGCAAAATGAAAACTCAACTTTTGCAACTTGAAGCAACACCCTCAAAAACTTGAAATACAGGCGTCACTTAATTGTGGTAATTTAAAAAAAATTGAGCGGAACTTAAAGAAACTTCAAATGAGCGCACAACCCAGCATTAGAAAAGCAGTGTTCCCTGTGGCCGGACTAGGAACCCGCTTCTTGCCAGCCACCAAAGCTGCACCTAAAGAGATGCTACCTGTCGTAGACAAGCCACTCATTCAGTATGCCGTTGAGGAGGCTTATTCTGCAGGCATTCGTCACATGATCTTTGTGACAGGCCGCAGCAAACGTGCCATTGAAGACCATTTTGACACCGCCTACGAACTAGAAACAGAACTCGAAAGCGCTCACAAAGAAGAGTTACTCAAATTAGTTCGGTCAGTTCAGCCAGATGACATGGTTTGCGCTTATGTCAGGCAACCTCGATCTCTTGGACTGGGACATGCCGTGCTGTGTGCCGAAGCCATGGTAGGTCGTGAGACTTTCGCGGTTCTGCTGGCCGATGACCTTATGGTCGGCCTCAAGGGCGGTCCTTCCGTTATGGCCCAAATGGTCAAGGCTTACGAACAGCAAGGTCGCTCCATCTTGGCTGTACAAGAAGTGCCGCTAGAGCAGGTGAAACGATACGGTATTGTGGCAGGCGAATCAGCAGGCAAACAATTGATTCGGGTGGAACAAATTGTTGAAAAACCTTCTCCTGAACTAGCACCTTCCACAATGGGTGTGGCTGGTCGCTACATCCTCACGCCCGGTATTTTTGATGAAATCAGAAACCAACCTACGGGTGTAGGCGGCGAAATTCAATTGACAGATGCCATTGCGCGATTGAAATCACGCGAAGCCGTTTACGCATTCCAATACGAAGGCAAACGCTACGACTGCGGCAGCAAAGAAGGCTTTTTAGAAGCCACTGTAGAACTGGCTTTAGAGCATCCGCAAGTGGGTGAGTCGTTTAGAAAATACCTTCAAACTCTGCAGCTTTAAACACAGCGCCTTGCCACTCAAAAAAGCTTCACCTTGTGAAGCTTTTTTTATCGACGTTTCATCCAAATCAAGAATCTCTCACCCTCTGTTTCTTGGGCCAGTAGTTCATTGCCGGTTTGTCTGGCGAAGGCTTCAAAATCGCGAAGTGCGCCAGGATCGGTGGACATGACTTTCAAGACTTGTCCAGGATTCATGTTGGCCAAGGACTTCTTGGCCTTCAAAATGGGCAAAGGGCAATTGAGTCCACACGTGTCTAGCTCACTGTCAAATTCGAGGCTCATGTTATCTCCAAATATCAATACAGGCTGTCTTAATCTGCTGTTCGACCTTGTGCATCACGTTCTTCCCAGGTCATGAATTTGGGTTCGATGCCTATCGTGCGCAACCAATCGCCAAGCGCGTAGCCCGTGCCTGCAGGCCAGCAAACCAGCTCATCAAAATTGAACATTTTGTATTCAGCCAATTCAGGTGACAACTTCACCGTGCCAGAGGCCTCAGCGTGGTAAGCAATGATCACTTGGTTCATGCGCAGAAACTCGTACACGCCAATCAGCTTCAATGCATTAACCTGCAAGTTGGTTTCCTCTGCAATTTCTCGGGTGATGCCTTCTTCTGGTGATTCGCCCGCTTCCATGAAACCTGTGATCAAAGCAAATTTTCGACCTGTCCATGCCGCGTTGCGTGCCAACAAGATCTGGTTGCCGACTTGCACAATGCCAGCCAAGACGGGGGTTGGATTGTTCCAATGCGTGAAGTCGCATTGGGTGCAGCGCAGGCGGAGTTTTTCACCGCCATCTTCCATCTGCGGCAACCAAGCCAAGGGGGATCCACAGCTGGGACAAAAGCGAAATTCGGTCATGCTGGGAAAACTCCTGTAGAAAGATAGCGATCACCACGATCGCAGACTATGAAGACGATGGTGGCATTGACTTCTCGCGCTGCAATTTGTTGAGCAACCCAACAAGCACCTGCGGCTGAAATACCTGCAAACAAACCTTCTTCACGGGCCATTTGACGACATGTGTCCTCTGCATCGTCCTGGCTGACATAGATCAGTTCGTCTACATTCGCAGGGTTGTAAATTTTGGGCAAGTATTCTTCTGGCCATTTTCGAATGCCAGGAATGCGAGACCCTTCGCTGGGCTGTGCACCCACAATTTGAACAGCAGGGTTCTTTTCTTTTAAAAATTGCGACACACCTGTGATGGTGCCTGTGGTGCCCATGGCGCTCACAAAATGGGTCACGCGACCCTGTGTTTGAGCCCAAATTTCTGGCCCTGTGGTCTCGTAATGTATGCGTGGGTTGTCAGGGTTTGAGAACTGATCAAGGATGCGACCTTTGCCTTGCAATGCCATGTTGTCGGCAAGATCACGTGCATATTCCATGCCGCCGCTTTTGGGCGTCAGAATGAGTTCTGCGCCAAACGCTTTCATCGTTTGAGCACGCTCTATCGACAAGTCCTCAGGCATGATCAAAATCATTCGGTAGCCCTTGATGGCTGCGCCCATGGCCAGGGCAATGCCAGTGTTGCCGGATGTGGCCTCGATGAGGGTATCACCAGGCTTGATTTCGCCACGCTCTTCGGCCCGTTTAATCATTGACAGTGCCGGTCTGTCTTTGACTGAACCTGCGGGATTGTTACCTTCTAACTTACCCAAAATGACATTGCCTCTGGGGCCGGCCTTATCGCCTGCAATTCGTTGCAACCTGATTAAGGGTGTATTGCCAATAGCATCTTCAAGCGTGATGTAGTTCATTTTTTTACAGACAAAGCTTAGTCTGAAAGCCAGACCAACATGGCAAGTTTACTGTGCCCCGAAAATACGACTGAGAGAACACCGATTGTTTGACCGATCCTGAAGGTCAATCAGTCACATTTTTACGAAATAATTTTCAAATAAATTCAGAATAAAACTGAATATTAACCATTAAACTTAATCCCATCCAATTGGCCGCAAGGCATTTCCATTCATTGACAAGGTAAATATGCAAACCATTGCACCGTTGTGGCTCTGGGCCACATTTGGCCTCATCGTCGTCGTTTCACTCTTTATTGACTTTGTCGTCCTTCGCAAGCAAGGCTCTCAAGACATTGGCGTGAAGGAGGCTTTGAATTGGTCACTGGTTTGGATTGCACTGAGCTTTTTATTCAACGGCCTGTTCTGGTGGGCGGTCAAGGACACTTCTGGCTCAACCGAATTGGCCAACACCAAGTCGCTTGAATTCTTAACGGGCTACTTGATCGAAAAGTCACTCGCCGTTGACAATATTTTTGTCTTCTTACTGATCTTCACCTACTTTGCTGTGCCCTCACATTTTCAAAAGAGGGTTCTCATGATTGGCATCATTGGCGCCATTGTCTTGCGGACTGTCATGATTTTGGTAGGCGGCTGGTTGTTGGCTGAATTCCATTGGATTCTTTATGTATTCGGCGCTTTCCTTGTCCTGACTGGCCTCAAGATGTGGTGGGCTGCGGGCAAAGAACCCAATCTGGATGACAACCCAGCCTTGAAACTTCTTCGCAAACTGATTCCAGTCAGCAAAGATTACGATGGTGAGAGTTTTTGGACTTTGGAAAACGGCAAAAAAGTTGCAACGCCTCTGTTCATGGTGATTTGCTTGATTGCTCTCACGGATGTCATTTTTGCAGTTGACTCCATTCCTGCTATTTTTGCAATCACCAACGACCCGTTCATCGTTCTCACCAGCAATGTGTTTGCCATCTTGGGCTTGCGTGCTATGTACTTTTTGTTGGCATCGGTTGCCAGCAAGTTTCATCTCTTGAATTATGGACTCGCCATCATTTTGATCTTCATTGGCACCAAAATGTGTTTGATAGATGTTTACAAAATACCCGTGCTTTTCTCCTTGGGCGTGGTCATCGGTATCTTAGTGATCACCATGTTGTTGAGTATTCGAACTGCAAAACCGGACGCCCATTGATTGACAGCGTCTTCTGGTCCAACGCCCTGATTTCACAACTTCTGCAGAAGCAGTTGTTGAACCAGGGGATGGTGGACTTTTCGCTCGGTTCCAACGGCAAAGAAGTGCTCCTTCACGCCCTCGCAAGCGCCTAATTGCTGCACCGCGTAATGAGTGATCAAATCCTCATGCACCCATTCGGCTGCAGGAAAAATACCCATGCCCTTTGCACCAAATGTTTTCAAAAGGGCGCTGTCTTCAAATTCACCCACAATGTGAGGCTTGATGGCGCGTTGCTCAAACCAGTGGTCTAGGCGATCTCTCACTGCTGTATGAGCCGTTGGCAAGAGCATTGGCACAGACTCCAAGCTTTGCGGAAAGTTTTTCTGAGTGGCTTTCATCCATTGCGAAGTTCCGTACCAAGCTATATCGGTCGCACCCAAAGCATGGCTGTAAAGTTTGATATTTGGATTGACTGGTGCCGGGCGATCTGACAGAACCAAATCGAGGCGGTGCAATGCCAAGTCACCCAATAAGTCGTCTAACTGCCCTTCATAGCAAGTCAGTTTTAAATTTTTGACTGCCATGACAGGCATTAAAAGTCGATGCGCCACCATCTTTGGAAGGCTGTCACAAATACCCACAGTCAAGCGCACCATGGGAGAACTGACAGCATCTCTCACGCGGGAAGGCAAAGCCTCCCCCAATTGAAAAATTTGGTCGGCTTGTTTCATGGCCACCACGCCCGCCTCCGTCAAAATCAAGCCTCTTCCAGCTGGCTTTAAAAGTGCGCAGCCCAAAGATTTTTCCAACTCCCTGACTTGGGCACTCACCGTCTGAACTGCCATGTCCAATTTTTCTGCAGCTCTGGTGATGCCTCCCTCTTTGGCGACGACCCAAAAATAATAGAGATGCTTGTAATTGAAATGAGCGCTCATTGTCAGGTTTATTGAGACTGTATGAGCGCAATTATCTGCTTTTTAATAAACCTAAAATGCCTTATGTTAAGAAAGTTTTTTGATGCGCGAGCTTTCTCAGAAACAATTTATACAAACATCCGGTATGTCATTCCATAGGACGCCTTGAGGTTAGCTTGCTAAACAATTTTTTCGACCCTGCCATCCTCTTTTTCATTTTTGGAATTGGTGCCGGCCTTCTCAAATCAAACTTAGAAATTCCGCCCCCAATTTCAAAGTTTTTGTCCCTTTATTTGCTCATGGCGCTGGGCTTGAAAGGCGGCTTTGCACTTTCGCAATCAGGTCTGAACATCGATGTGGCAAAGGGACTGGGCGCCGCTATTTTCTTGGCCATTTTGATTCCAAGTATGGGGTACCAGTTTCTCAAACGGATCACTGGCCCGTTTGACGCGGCAGCCATTGCGGCAACCTATGGCTCGGTCAGTGCCGTCACATTCATGACGGCCGTGCAGTTTCTAGATGGCAACAAAATTGCCTACTCAGGACACATGTCAGCGGCTATGGCAGTCATGGAGTCACCCGCAATTTTATTAGCGGTATTTTGGGTGAATGGCATTAGAAGAAACTTGAGTGGCACCGCTCACAGCCACACGCTTCAAAAAACTCTTCATGAGTCACTGACGGATGGCGCTCAGTTGCTCTTATTAGGCGCCATGTTTGTTGGGATTTTGTCTGGCGAGCAAGGCAAGACCATGATGGCCCCCTTTTCTGTTGACTTGTTCAAAGGCATGCTGGCCTTTTTTCTTTTAGACATGGGCTTAACCGCTTCGAAAAATTTTCATTATCTGAAGAATAAGTCCTTCTTGCTCATTGCCTATGCCGTGTTAGGTCCCCTCATTCACTGCTTGCTGGCGCTGGGCTTAGCATATGCTTTGAATTTATCTTTGGGTGACAGCATCTTGCTGATGGTTCTAGCAGCAAGCGCATCCTACATTGCGGTGCCGGCCGCGCTCAAGTTGGCAATTCCAGAAGCATCCCCCTCTTTGTACTTGGGTCTTTCGCTTGGCCTTACATTTCCATTGAATATTATTTTGGGAATTCCGTTTTACAGTTACCTCGCCAAAATGGCCATCCAATCGCCCATTTAATGATCAATGAAATTGCTTTTTTAACTTGCCATCAAAAAGAAACCGTTGTCGCCCCCATCTTGAACAAACAAGGGTTTGTTCTTCGACTTGAGAAAAGCTTTGACACCGACTCTTTAGGGACCTTCACCGGTGAAACGCCCCGAACCCTGACACAAGTTCAAGCCGCTTTAAAGAAGGCTCAACTCGGTGCAGAGCTTTCAAAGTGCAGGTATGGTCTTGGCAGCGAGGGCTCATTTGGCCCTCACCCTCAGGTTTTTTTAATGCCTTGGAACTTAGAGGTCCTGGCACTTTGGGATCGCATGAATGAGCACGCCATTTATGCCATTTTCGGCACTGCTGAAACCAATTACGGCTCTGAAAAGGTGAACTCTCTGGAAAGCGCCATGTCCTTTGCTGCAAAGTCTGACTTTCCAAATCATGGCCTCATTCTTGGCACACCTCAAGACAGCTATTTCGCCAAGGGCATCGTCAACAAGACTGAATTTCAAGATCGCGTCATGGCTGCACTCAAAATTTCGCCTTCCGTTTGGCTCGAAACGGACATGAGAGCGCACCTGAACCCCAGCAGAATGCGGACCATTCAACATACTGCCGAAAAACTTTCAGCTTTGCTGATGTCCTATTGTCCGCAATGCAAGCTACCGGGCTACGGCCTCACTGAGATGGTCAGGGGAGCACCTTGTGAAATTTGTGCAACGCCCACTCGAATTCCACGAGCAGAAAAATGGAGCTGCCTTAAATGCGACTTTACAGAGCTGCATCCATTGAATGAGGTGGCTCCTGCAAAGAATTGTGACGCTTGCAATCCCTAAAAAGATTCAAAGCCTGAAGAAAATTATTTTTCATCAATATCTTCGCCATGGTCATCATCACGCAGTAACTCATAGCGTTGATTGCGCTGCGCTTGAACCATGCGAATCACACGCTTCATAGGGACTCCCACCAAGGCCAATGCATGTGTCGCCAACATCAATGAGCCTTCAATGGTTTCAGGTACCACCTCTGATGCACCTGCAGCCTGAAACTTGGCCAATTCTTGATCATCTTTGGTTCTGACCACCACAGGAACATGTGGCGCATGCTCTTTGGCTGAAGCCAAAACCCTGAAGGCAGAAGCACTGTCTAAATACGTCACCACCACGGCACTGGCTCTGTCCAATCCGACAGACATCAGGGACTGCAATTTAGCAGCATCACCATAGGCAACTTGATCACCTTGGGCCAATGCGCGATTGACACGGTCTGGATCTAAATCCAATGCGATGTAGGGGATATTCTGTGTTTTCAAAAGCTTGGCCAAGTTTTGACCGCAACGCCCATAGCCACAAATGATGATGTGTTTTTTGATGTTCATGCTCATTTGAGCCATCTGCGTCATTTCAAGTGACTGTTGCAACCAGTCGCTGGATGACCACTTCATGACCCAATGGTTGGCACGCATGACAATGAATGGCGTGAACATCATGGACAACACCATGCTTGCAAGGACTGGGTTGAGCCAATCTGCAGGAATCAACTGGTGTTGGTTGCCAAGGGTTAACAAAACAAAACCAAACTCACCTGCTTGAGCTAAGTAAAGGCCCGTGCGAAGTGAAACGCCTTCGCTTGCACCTCCCAGCCTGGTGAGGGCTGAGATCAAGACAAACTTCAACAGAACAGGCACAGTGACCAAAAACAGAACAAACTGCCAGCGATCCCAAATGATTCGCCAGTCGAGCATCATGCCAATCGTGATGAAGAAAAGGCCTAACAAAATATCGTGAAATGGTTTGATGTCCAATTCAACCCGATGTTTGAATTCAGTCTCAGAAATCAACATACCCGCCACGAATGCTCCCAGGGCCAAACTCAAACCCGCAAGCTCAGTGAGCCATGCAAGGCCTAGCGTGACCAACAACACATTCAAGACAAATAATTCTTCGGTTTGCCGGCGCGCGACCAACAACAACCACCAACGCATGAGTCGCTGTCCGCCCGTCAACAACAATGCGATCAGGATGGCGGCTTTGACAAGGGCCAAGCCCATTGCCGTCATCAACTGTTCAGGGGGCGCATCAAGTGCGGGGATC
Organism: Comamonadaceae bacterium; assembly: GCA_027488115.1. GTDB lineage: Bacteria > Pseudomonadota > Gammaproteobacteria > Burkholderiales > Burkholderiaceae_C > Limnohabitans_A. Next base: position 96,198 of record JAIYCG010000037.1, read on the forward strand.
ATGACCAAGAAAGGAACCACCGCCAAGTCCTGAAACAGCAACACGCCCACGACCCGCTTGCCGTGCTCTGAATCTAGCTCTAAGCGATCCGACATTAACTTGATCACGATGGCCGTGCTGCTCATGGACAAAGCGCCAGCCAAGGTTAAAGCGGTTTGCCAACTCATGCCCCAGAGCGTGGGTGCCATGACGTTGAGAAACACTGAAAAAGTTGTCACAAGGACAACCGTTAGGACCACTTGCCACAAACCCAAACCAAACACATACCGCTGCATGGTCCTGAGCTTAGGTAAATTGAATTCGAGCCCAATGACAAACATCAAAAAGACAACGCCAAATTCAGCCAAGTGGCGGATTCCCTCTGAGTTTTGAGCGAATGCCAAAGCATTGGGGCCAATCACAACGCCCACCACCAAGTAACCCAACATGGGCGGCAACTTGAGGAATCGACAACCCACTACCCCCAGCACTGCGGCCAGCAAGTAAAGCAGGGTTAGTTCCAAGGAACTCATTGGGTGATCGTGCTTATGTCGATGTGATCACTTTCACTCCAAACTCAAACCAATTTTCTTGGTCACAGCGCCCCACTTGGCAAAGTCCTTTGCAATGCGCGCTGCCGTATCGTCTGACGTGCTGCCAATCACCACTTGATCCGTCGCTTTCAGTCTCTCTACAGACTCAGGCAGCCTCAATCCATCCAAAAGGGCTTGTCTGAATTTTTGAACCACCTCATCTGGCACTTGTTTGGGAGCCCACATGACCAAACTGAAATCTGCGTCATAGCCTTTCACGCCAGCCTCTGAAATAGTGGGCGTGTCTGGCAAAGTCGGTGACCTAGACTGCCCTGACACGGCCAATGCAATGAGTTTGCCGGAACGCACATGCGGCAACACAGTAGGACCCGCCAGCAAGCCGCAAGGGACTTGATTGGCCAGAACATCTTGCGCTGCGGGTGCAGGCCCTTTGTAGGGAATGTGCACCATTTGCATGCCCGTCATATTCAGCAACAACTCCATGGACAAGTGGCCAGGCACCCCTGCACCACCCGATGCATAGCTCATTGATTGGGTTTTAGACTTTGCGATGAGCTCGTTCAAATTTTTCACACCCAGAGCAGGATTGCAGACCAATGTTTGACTGAATGAGGTCAACATAGAGACTGGTTTTAAGTCGTCCAACTTGAAGCCCATGGTTTTATAAACATGCGGATTGACAGTCATCACGGTGTCTGTGGTGATGAGCCAGGTATAACCATCTGCCGGCGCGCGCGCAGCGGCAGCACTGCCGATATTGCCGCCCGCACCCGGTATGTTTTCAATGATGACGGGCTGTTTCAAGATGGCCTGAACTTTGTCTGAAACCAAGCGAATGACGATGTCACTCGGCCCGCCAGGCGGATAGGGAGCGATGACCTTGATTGGACGCTGTGGCCATGTTTGGGCAAACGCGGTGGCGCTGACAAAAAGACAAAGGAAAGAAAAAAGAAAAGCACCCTTGCGTGTAGTCATCGAATTTCCTAGGCATTGATTGATCGACCTATTTTCAAGGTTTTTTGGTATTCAAGTTGTAGGTCGAAAAATGACAATTTCAAAATCAATATCCGAAAGAAATATGTCATAATCTCGATCTTCGCAATCCGCCCGGGTGGTGAAATTGGTAGACGCAGGGGACTCAAAATCCCCCGCCGCAAGGCGTGCCGGTTCGATTCCGGCCTCGGGCACCATCGATTTGCAATAAATCGAGTAAACTGATTTGCGAAATGCACATCCTTTTGATACTTGCATTAGCTGTGTTGTATCCAGCAACACACATCTTGAGTGGATGGCTGTTTGACTTTGCCACCATTAACGACCATATCTCTCTGATATACATGCCGGCGTTTTTACGCCTGTTTAATTTATTGGTTCTAGGCCCCCTCTTTGGAACGATTGCCACCATTTTGGGCAATCTGTTTCTCTTGTATCAGTTCAACGACGCCCTTAGTTTGGCTTTGCTCAACATTGTCTGCTCTAGTGCGGCGCCTTTGATTGCATTGCTGGTTTTTAGGATTTATTGGAAAAGGAATGTTTCACTCAAGTCGCTTCAGGACTTAAGTACGCTGACTCTTGTTTATTGCGTGACCAATTCATTCACCCATCATGTCACTTGGTTGCTCATAGGCAAATCTCAAGAGTTTGAACTGACCGAGGCCTTTTGGATGTTTTTGGGTGACTTGAATGGTGCTCTTCTAGGCGCTTATTTGTTGAAAGCCATCCTAGATTTTCGAGCGAAAAAAGCTTCTTAAGTTTGGTATTCGGCACTCAAATTCAAATCTCGAAGTTGCTCAGTTTTTAAACAATCGTTTTCGGTTCACCTTGAGTCGTTGGTATTGCTGTTGGTTTTAAACCTTGCGCAATGGTGGGGTACAACAAATGAACTCGCAATTCATTTTTAAGGCGATCATTTTTCAAGCGCCTTGACTCACTCATGAAACTCAAAAGCATGAGAGGCAGGGTTTCTTGTGCTTGGCTTCTTGGGACACGCGGCGGGCGTTTCAGACCCATCAGGTCTGCTGCCAAATCGAAGTAGTCACCCATCTTCATTTGGCTGTCATCGCAAACATGAACCACACGCTGCGCTTTGCCACGCCAGAGGGCAGCGACGCAAGCCCTTGCCAAATCGTCGGAATGAATGTGGTTGGTGTACACATCATCTTTTTGCAAAAGGACGGGCGTGCCCTTCAACAGTCTTTCACGCGGGGTTCCGTTGGGCCGATCGGGCGCGTAGATACCTGGAATGCGCAAAATGCTAGAACGTACGCCAGTTTTCCCTAAGAAACGAATGCTGTTCTCTGCATCAACGCGCCGTATGGCTCTGGGTGTGTGCGGCTTAACCGGTCTAGACTCAAGCACCCATTCACCCTGACAGTCCCCATAAACACCGCTGGTAGAGCCATACACCAGCGCTCTGGGCAAAGCCCTTTTTTTGAGCGCCCTGACCAAATTCAAAGTGCGCGAATCTTTGGACCAAGCCCCCACTTGGTCAGAGGGGGGGGGCGCCAAATGCAAAACGCGAGTTGCCCAACCAGATAAACGCTGTAAGGACTGGTGATCGTCGAGGTTTCCAACGATAGGTTTGATGCCTTTGGCCCTCAAACCTGCAGCTTTTGCGGGGCTAGAGGTCAATGCCATGACCCGAGTTCGACCCACCAGCAGTTTGGATGCACGTTTTCCTACATCGCCGCATCCGATGATCAAAACGCGTTCTTTTCGAAAGCGCGAAGGCAAAGCGCCTAAAGGGGTTTGGTTTGAGGGCAAAATCAGGGTTTGAGAATTTAAGACCCCTCTAGGATAACGAAAACATGAGCTTCCAAATTACCGTAGAGCCGAGTGGCCGTCATTTCAGTGCTGATAGCAGCGAAACTTTGCTGGCCGCAGGCATACGGCAAGGCATTGGCCTGCCCTACGGCTGCAAAGACGGTGCTTGCGGTTCGTGCAAATGCAAAAAAATTTCTGGCACTGTGATTCATGGCGAACATCAAACCAAAGCGCTCAGCGCTGAGGAAGAAGCCGCAGGCCTTATTTTGACTTGCTGCTCAAAAGCCCAAAGTGATTTGGTGCTGGAGTCGCGCCAAGTGACAGAAGCAGGGAGTTTTCCCATCAAAAAAATGCCAGTGCGGGTGGTGAGTTTAGAAAATAAATCACACGATGTGATGTCCATCATCATGCAACTGCCTGCTACCGATGTGATGCAGTTTCATGCTGGCCAATATGTTGAGTTTTTATTGCGCGATGGCGCGCGCCGCAGCTACAGCATGGCCAATGCGCCGCACACGCTGGACCCTGCTGCACCCAAAGTGGAATTGCACATTCGCCACATGCCAGGCGGTAAATTTACCGATGTGGTGTTCAGCACCCTGAAGGAAAAAGACATCTTGCGAATTGAAGGCCCTTATGGCAGTTTCTATTTGCGCGAAGACTCGCAAGCGCCCATGATCTTGTTGGCTTCGGGCACCGGTTTCGCGCCCATCAAAGCCTTGATTGAACACATGCAACACAAAGGCATTGAACGGCCTGCAACTTTGTATTGGGGTGGTCGCCGCCCAGCCGATTTGTACATGAGCGATTGGGTGGAAGCGCAGGTGAAGGCGATGCCACATTTGAAATACGTACCCGTGGTATCGGACGCGCTGCCTGAAGATGCATGGACAGGACGCACTGGCTTTGTACACCAAGCTGTATTGCAAGACCATCCTGATCTCAGCAGCTTTCAAGTTTACGCCTGCGGAGCGCCCATTGTGGTGGACTCGGCTCGCGCAGATTATGTGGGCAAAGCGGGCTTGCCCGAAGAGGCCTATTTTGCCGATTCGTTTACCACGGAAGCCGATAAGGCCAAGGAGTCCAACTGATGCGCACCCCTCAATTGTTGGAAAGACGCGCTTGGCTAGGCGCAGCCTTGGGTTTGTTCGCCATCATCAGCGCACCAAGCACCTCCGCGCAGCCCTTAGAGAAACCCATTCGCCTGGTGGTGCCCTATGCGCCTGGCGGCCCTATTGATGTCACTGCACGAGCTTTGGCAGAACGCGTGAAAGACACCCTAGGCGTTGTCATGATCGACAACAAGCCGGGCGCAGGTGGCAACTTGGGTGTTGACATTGTGGCCAAGGCGCCTGCCGACGGTTACACCATTGGTATTTCAGCAGTTGCGACGCACGCCATCAACCCTTGGCTTTTCAGCAAAATGCCATTTAATGCGGCCACAGACTTCGCAGCCATCACCCAAATGGTTCGTGTCCCCAATGTGTTGGTCATGAATGCTGACACTGCGCAGCGTTTGAAAATCAACACTGTCAGTGACTTGATTGCCTACGCCAAAGCCAATCCAGGCAAGCTCAATGTAGGCTCAGGTGGCAATGGCAGTGCAGGTCATTTGGCTGCAGAAATTTTCAAACGTGATGCTGGTATTTTTGCTGTGCACATTCCTTACAACGGCGGCAACCCAGCCCAATTGGCATTGCTTTCTGGCCAAGTCGATTTCAACTTTGACAATTTGGCCACCGCAGCCCCCAACATCAAGGCTGGCAAGCTCAAAGCTTTGGCGGTGACCACTGCGCAGCGAAGCAGCGCCCTACCCGACATTCCTGCCATGGCTGAAACACTCAAAGGCTTTGAAGTAGACACTTGGTGGGGCTTGGTGGCACCCGCCAACACACCACCCGCCATGGTGGCGCGTTTGCATCAAGCTTTTTCAGCTGCACTTGCTGCGCCCGAAACCAAAACTCGCTTTGGCATGATGCTGATCGAACCCGTGAACAGCACGCCCGAACAATTTGCTGCGTTCATGAAACGTGAAATGTCGAAGTACGAGTCTGTGGTGAAGGCAAGTGGCGCCAAAGTCGACTGACACTTTTTTTATTCGCCCAAATAGGCTGCTCTCACTTTAGGATCGTTCAGCAAGTCGTGCCCCAGCCCTGTCATTGAGATCAAGCCAGACTCCATGACATAACCCCGGTTGGCCAATGACAATGCTCGGCTGGCGTTTTGCTCGACCAACAAGACCGTCACGCCCTGCGCAAAAACATCCCGCACTACTTCAAAAATTTTGTCCACCATGATGGGCGACAAGCCCATAGAAGGCTCATCCAACAACAGCACTTTAGGACGGCTCATGAGCGCGCGGCCCATGGCCAACATTTGTTGCTCGCCACCCGACATGGTGCCCGCCAGTTGGTCTTTTCGCTCCAGCAATCTTGGGAAAGTGTGAAACACTTTTTCCATGTCGTCTTTGATGGCGGCGGTGTCGTTGCGAATGTAAGCACCCATGAGCAAGTTTTCAATGATGGTCATGCGCGTGAACACACCGCGCCCTTCGGGCACCATGGCCAAGCCCTGCTTGACCAAATCCCAAGGGCCTTGGCCCACAATGCTTTTGCCCAAATACTCAATGTCACCCGCGTGGATCGGCAAGGTTCCTGTGATGGCTTTCATGGTGGTCGTTTTGCCCGCGCCATTCGAACCAATGAGCGACACCAACTCGCCCTCGTGCACTTCAAAATCAATGCCCTTGACAGCCTGAATGCCGCCGTAGGCCACTTGAAGGCCTTTGACTCTCAACAATGTGGCCGTCATGTCAATGTCCTCCGGTGCCTAAATAGGCTTCAATCACTTTTTCATTTTTCTGAACGTCTGCAGGAGTACCCTCGGCAATTTGTTTGCCGTAGTCGAGCACCGTGACGCGGTCGCACAAGCCCATGACCAACTTCACATCGTGCTCGATCAGCAAAATGGTTCGGTTGTCTTTGCGAATCTGATCAATGAGTTGGCGCAATTGAACTTTTTCTGTGGCATTCATGCCAGCAGCGGGTTCATCTAGGGCAATGAGCTGAGGGTCGGTGGCAAGCGCACGGGCAATTTCTAAACGGCGCTGATCGCCATAAGACAAGGTGCGAGCGCGGTAGTCGGCATACTGACCAATGCCTACATAGTCCAACAACTCTTGGGCACGTTGGGCAATTTCTTCTTCCTCTTGCTTGAATTTGGACGTTCTAAAAATAGCCCCCAACAAACCTGATGAAGTTCGCACGTGGCGACCCACCATGACGTTTTCTAGGGCGGTCATTTCGGCAAACAAGCGGATGTTTTGGAAGGTTCGCGCAATGCCTGCTTTGGCCACTTCGTGCACGGCTGTGGGCTGATAGGGCTTGCCGGCCAATTCAAAACTGCCACTGTCGGGGGTGTACAGGCCAGTGATGACATTGAAAAAAGTTGTTTTGCCAGCGCCGTTGGGGCCAATGAGGCCATAAACTTGCCCGCGCTCAATGGTCATGCCCACATCTGACAAGGCTTGCAAACCACCAAAGCGCTTGGAAATACCAGCTACTTTTAAAACTGTCTGCGACATTGAAGAGTCTGTATGCATGTTACCTGCCCTCCTTCGTTGGCAAGGCTTTGCCATGTTCATTTGATGGCCACAAGCCGCGGGGGCGCATCAACATGATGACGATCATGGCCAAGGCAATGAGCAACTGGCGCAGGATGGCGGCGTCAATGCGACCATCGGTCATAGATTGCAGTGGCCCTGCCACGTAGCGCAAAATTTCTGGCAAAGCAGACAACAAAACAGCGCCCAACACAACACCAGGCAAGTGCCCCAAGCCACCCAAGACCACCATGGCCACAATCATGACCGACTCCATGAGGCTAAACGACTCTGGCGAAATAAAACCTTGAAAACCCGCAAACATGGCGCCGGCAATGCCACCAAATGTGGCACCCATGCCAAAGGCCATGAGCTTTAAATTGCGGGTGTTCAGGCCCATGGCCTTGGCTGCAATTTCATCTTCGCGAATGGCCATCCAAGCGCGGCCAATGCGCGAGACTTCCAAGCGGTACGAAATTAAAATGGTGACCAGCACCAAGGCCAAGAACAGGTAGTAGTAGAGGCTGACAGATGCAAACTCAATGCCAAAAATTTCGAGTTTTTTGCCTAAATTGATGTCGAAAAAATGAATGGCATCGATTTGGTTGAGCCCTTTGGGACCGTTTGTGATGTTAACGGGTTGGTCTAAGTTGTTTAAAAACACGCGAATGATTTCACCAAAGCCCAAAGTCACAATGGCCAAATAATCGCCGCGCAACTTCAAAGTGGGCGCGCCCAGCAACATGCCAAACAAGCCTGCCAAAGCAGCTGCCAAGGGCACAATAACCCACAAAGGCATGTGCAAGCCGCCAGGAAACATGGCCGCAATGGCAGGAAATGTTTCAAACAAATGCGGTGACGCCAGCAAGCCATACATGTAGGCGCCCACCGCGAAGAAAGCCACATAGCCTAAATCGAGCAAACCCGCATAGCCCACCACGATGTTCAGACCCACTGCTAACAAAACATAGATCAAGGCCATGTCGGCAATGCGCACCCACGCATTGCCAAACTGTTGCAGCACGAGCGGCAAGATCAGCAGCGCCACACCAATGGCCAACATTTTGTAATTCTTTAAATGGTTCATTGTGATTCTCAACTTTCTATCAAGCGCGATCGGCTACACGTTCACCCATCAAGCCTGAGGGCCGCAAAGTGAGCACAATGATGAGCACAATGAAAGCAAAAATATCGGCGTAATGACTGCCCAGCACGCCACCTGTGAGCGCGCCAATGTAGCCAGAGCCAATGGACTCAATGAGGCCCAACAAAATACCGCCAACGACGGCGCCGCCTAAATTACCAATACCGCCAAACACCGCAGCGGTAAAAGCCTTCAAGCCGGGCAAAAATCCCATACTGTGGTGCACTGTGCCGTAGTTGGATGCGAACATCACACCCGCAATGGCCGCCAACACGGCACCAATGATGAAGGTCGCAGAAATGACCATATCGGGCTTGACACCCATCAAGGCGGCAACACGTGGGTTCTCTGAAGTAGCGCGCATGGCCCGCCCTAACTTGGTGGCGTTCACCACCCACATCAAAACAGCCAAGGAAATGGCCGTCACACCCAAAATCATAATTTGGGTTGTTGAAATAACGGCTCCGCCCACGTTGATGGGTGTGGTCGATAACAAGGTTGGAAACGGTTTGTAGTTAGGCTTCCAGATGATCATGGCCAAAGTTTGAAGCAAGATGCTGACACCAATGGCGGTAATGAGGGGTGCCAATTTGGGACTGTTGCGCAAGGGGCGGTATGCGATTTTTTCAATGGCAAAATTAAGTGACGCTGCCACCACACTGGCAATGACCAAAGATACAAGGAGAATCAACCAGCCGGGCATGCCGGGCGTGGCCTCTTGCATGAGGGCAATGACCGACCAGCTGGTGAGGGCTGCCACCATGAGCACTTCGCCATGGGCAAAGTTGATCAAATTGATGATGCCGTAAACCATGGTGTAACCCAAGGCGATCAAGGCATACATGCTGCCTTGAACCAAGCCATTGATTACCTGCTGTAGAAAGACATCCATGCTTAACTCCTATTTTTTTGTCGCTTTGGCTTGATTCAACTCATTCAAGCTCGCCATTTTTTCTGAAATCTTTAACTCTAACCCACGATTGACGGGCCTGTAAAAACCTGGCGCAGGCATGCCCTCAGGCAGGTAATTCTCACCTGCAGCAAAGCCACCCTCTTCAAGGTGGGCATAGCGATAGCCCTTGCCATAGTCCAATGTTTTCATGAGTTGCGTTGGGGCATTGCGCAAGTGCATGGGCACGGGTCGGGTGCCGTCCTTCTTAACCCACGCCTTGGCTTCATTGAAGGCTTTGTAAACGGCATTGGATTTGGCTGCTACCGCCAAATAAATCACGCATTCGGCCAACGCCAATTCACCCTCTGGGCTGCCCAAGCGTTCATACACTTCTGCAGCATCCAAGGCCAAGCGCAGAGCCCGAGGGTCGGCCAAACCGATGTCTTCTGCAGCCATGCGAATCAGCCGCCTGGCCATGTAGCGCGGGTCTGCGCCGCCATCTAACATTCGAGTGAACCAGTACAAAGCAGCGTCTGGGTCTGAGCCTCTGACTGATTTGTGCAGCGCACTGATGGTGTCATAGAACTGCTCACCGCCTTTGTCGTATCGGCGCATGCGTTCGCCCAATACTTTTAACAGCCACTCGTCTGAAATTTCGGCCAGCTTCTCTCTTTGGGCCGAAACTGAAAGCGTCTCAAGGGTATTCAGTAAGCGTCTGGCATCGCCATCTGCGTAGGCAATGAGCCTTTTCTCAGCCTCGGCCTCTAGCAGGGGAATTGCACCGATGCCATGCGCGCGTTGGACAATTTTCTTGAGATCTTCTTCGTTCAGAGATTGCAGGACATAAACCGCTGCTCTAGACAACAAAGCAGAGTTAACCTCGAAGGATGGGTTCTCGGTGGTTGCGCCAATGAAAGTGAACAAGCCACTTTCAACATGCGGTAAGAAAGCATCTTGCTGGCTCTTGTTGAATCGATGGACCTCATCGACAAACACAATGGTTCTTTTTGGCTGCAAGCCATTCAATGCCGCTTCGGCTTTTTCTACTGCTTCGCGAATGTCTTTGACCCCCCCAAGCACAGCACTGATGCTGATAAATTGGGCTTCAAAAGCATCGGCCATGAGCCTTGCAATGGTCGTTTTGCCCACACCCGGCGGACCCCACAAAATACAACTGTGAGGCTGTCCCGATTCAAATGCCAAGCGAAGCGCCAAGCCTTCACCAATGAGGTGCTGCTGCCCAATGACTTCACTCAAATTGTGGGGACGCAAACGCTCGGCCAGAGGTTGCTTCAAATGAACACTGGCATTCATGGCCGAATCACCTGCGCGCCAGCAGGCGTTTTGAATTGAAAAGTTTCTGCAGGCAATTTCACATTGACTTCGTAATTCGTGAAATTCAAGCGCGATGTTTGACCCAGAGCATCGACAATTTCTAACGCCGACAATGTGGGCACATTCAAATTTGCGGCAGAGGCAGGCTTGAGCCCTACCCGAATGAACTGAACAGCCCCGTCTGCTTGCTTGGGCGTCGCTTTCACCCACTGCAAGCCTTCAGATTCAGGCTCTGCTTTTAAATTAAACTCAGCCTGGAGAGCCTTCAAGTCCCCCGATGAAGCAATCAAAGCCGCTGGGGTTTGGCCTAACAAGGAACTTTGTTTGCGAACTGTGACTTGGTTCAAATCTGCGTCATACAGCCAGAGTGATTGACCATCTGACACCATGGTTTGTAAAAATGGTTTTTGATAGGCAAATCGAAATTGTTGTGGCTTCTGAAATTCAAACGTGCCAGTAGAAGTTTTTCGGCGAGGCGCTTGATCGGCCCTGGCAGGAGAACTCACCACCTGCGTAAATTGCGCACGACCACTGTTGCTCAATTGAAGGAACTGCCGCAATGACTCTAGGCCATCAGGAGGCACTTGTGCCAGCACCCAAGACGCCAACCCAAACCAAGCAAACAATGCCCAGAGAATTTGAAACTTGACTTTCATTTTGGCAACAGCGAAGTTTGGCGAACGCTTATTCGGTGCGCGCAGGCACCAAAATTTCGCGTTGCCCACTGGTGCTCATCGAACTGACCAAACCGGCTTTTTCCATCTCTTCAACCAAACGAGCTGCACGGTTGTAACCAATTTTCAAATGTCGTTGGACCAAAGAAATACTGGCCTTGCGATTTTTCAACACCACTTCAACGGCCTGGTCGTACATCGGATCTTTTTCAGCATCGCCAGTGTCGCCATAGCCGGTGTCTTCACCGTCTGTGGTGCCACCTTCCAGCACACCCTCAATGTAGTCAGGCTCGCCTTGCGTTTTCAAATAGCTCACCACTCGGTGAACTTCTTCGTCACTGACAAAAGCACCGTGAACGCGAATAGGGAAGCCAGTGCCTGAAGGCATATAAAGCATATCGCCCATGCCTAGCAATGCTTCGGCCCCCATTTGATCAAGGATGGTTCGGCTGTCAATTTTGCTAGAGACTTGGAACGCAATGCGCGTTGGAATGTTGGCTTTGATCAACCCTGTGATGACATCGACACTGGGGCGTTGTGTCGCCAAGATCAAGTGGATGCCAGCTGCACGCGCCTTTTGCGCCAAGCGTGCAATCAGCTCTTCAATCTTCTTGCCCACCACCATCATGAGGTCGGCCAACTCGTCAATCACCACCACAATGTGGGGCAATCGTTTCAGAGGTTCTGGGTCGTCGGGTGTGAGGCTGAACGGATTTAAAATGAACTCTTCACGCTCAGTGGCATCGTCAATTTTGGTGTTGTAGCCAGCCAAATTGCGAACACCCATTTTGCTCATCAGTTTGTAGCGTCGCTCCATCTCGCCCACACACCAGTTGAGACCGTGCGCGGCTTGCCGCATATCGGTTACCACGGGTGCCAACAAATGAGGAATGCCTTCGTACACAGACATTTCCAACATCTTGGGATCGATCATGAGCAAGCGAACATCGCGTGCTTCGGCTTTGTAGAGCAAGGACAAAATCATGGCATTGATACCCACTGACTTGCCAGAGCCCGTGGTGCCAGCAACCAACACATGGGGCATCTTGGCCAAGTCCGCTACCACTGGGTTGCCCACAATGTCTTTGCCCAAGCCCATGGTGAGCATGGACTTGGCTTCGTTGTAAACCTGAGAGCCCAAAATTTCGCTCAGCTTGATGGATTGGCGTTTGGCGTTGGGCAGCTCTAGAGCCATGTAGTTTTTGCCCGGGATGGTTTCAACCACCCGAATGGAAATGAGGCTGAGAGAACGTGCCAAATCCTTGGCCAAGTTGACCACTTGCGAGCCCTTCACGCCAGTGGCAGGCTCGATTTCGTAGCGCGTGATGACAGGGCCTGGCGCAGCGGCCACCACTCGCACTTCGACGCCAAAATCTTTAAGGCGTTTTTCAATCATGCGGCTGGTCATCTCCAGCGTTTCAGGGGCCACGCCTTCTTGGCGCAAGGTTAAACTGTCTAGCAAATCGACTTGTGGCAATTTGCTGTCAGGCAATTCATTGAACAAGGGCTTCTGGCGCTCTTTGACCACACGCTCACTTCGCGGCACAGCAGTGACTGGTGCTTCAATGACCATGGGCGCAACGGGTACAGCAAATACAGGTGCGGCCACACCTGCTGCAGCAAACAAGGGCTTCTCTTCAAATTCATTTTCAAATGGGTGCAGCTGCGGTTCAGCCGGTAATTTGGATTGAAGTTGCTCACGCTCACGCAATGCTTGCTGGCCCATTGCCAAGTCTTCTTCCATTTCGCGCTTGACTTGGCGTGACTGCATCAAGCCGTCGATCTTGCCACCCAATGACTCACAAACTTGACCCCAAGAAAAGCCAAAGGCCCAGCCCATGCCCATTGCAACGCACACAATTTCAATCAAACTCGAACCATTGAAGCCCAGCCATTTCAAGGACAAATGACCGACGGCATAACCTAGCGCACCCCCACTGGTGCCAGGCAAAAGAGCATCCCACCTTGTGAGCCTTGCCCATTCCAATGCACTGCTAGAGGACATCAGCACAAAAAGGCCGATCCAAAAAACCAAACGGTTTTTCCATTTGGCTTCTGAGTCTTTGGCCTGGTTGCTGCGAGCAGTTTCATCTGTTCGCAACCATTTGGCCCAAGCCATAAGCCAAAAGCGCCCCAAGAGGGCCACCAACCACCAAGCCGAATAACCAAAGCAAAAATACATGCCATCAGCCACCCAAGCACCGACCAAGCCCATCCAGTTGCGAACAGGCCCACCCAAACCTGAACCAGACCAAGACGGGTCTTTGGGGCTAAAACTGAACATGGACAAGACCAAAAGCAACAGTGCCGCAGCACCTACAAACAGAATCGTTTCTTGCGTAAAGCGCATCAAGCCAACGCCCTCGTTGATCTCTCCCTTTGAATCTGATTCAGGGGTGCCTGTAGGGTTTGTAAGGGTGCGAAGTGAGTAGGTCATGGTCTAACCCCGAAGCTTACCCGATAGACCTCCCCAAACAAGCGATTCATAAGCTTCTTACAATGGGGTTTTAGTGTTTTCCCGAATTCAGCAAGATTGCCCACCATGTCCAATACCGTTTCCACCCAACACGCCCAAGTTTTAATTTTGGGTTCAGGCCCTGCCGGCTACACGGCAGCCGTGTATGCAGCACGCGCCAACCTCAAGCCTTTGCTCATTACTGGCATTGCCCAAGGCGGCCAACTCATGACCACCACCGAAGTGGACAACTGGCCTGCCGATGTTCACGGTGTGCAAGGCCCCGACCTCATGCAACGCTTTTTGGAGCACGCCGAGCGCTTCAATACTCAAATTGTGTTTGACCACATCAACAAGGTCGATTTCAGCAAGCGCCCTTTCACTTTGACGGGTGATAGCGGTGTTTACACCTGCGACTCCTTGATCATTGCCACGGGAGCCTCTGCCAAATACCTCGGCATTGAATCTGAAACGGCTTTCATGGGCCGAGGCGTATCAGGTTGCGCAACTTGCGACGGTTTTTTCTACAAAGAGCAAGTTTGTTGCGTGGTGGGCGGCGGCAATACAGCGGTTGAAGAAGCCCTATACCTGTCCAACATTGCCAGCAAGGTGTACCTCATTCACCGCCGAGACAAGTTCAAAGCCGAGCCCATCTTGGTCGACAAATTGATGGACAAGGTCGCGGCAGGCAAGATTGTTTTGCAAACTTTCCAAACTTTGGAAGAAGTTTTGGGCGACAACACGGGCGTTACAGGCGTGCGTTTGAAGTCCACCAAAGATGGTTCTTTGCAAGATTTAGAACTCAAAGGCTGCTTCATCGCCATTGGTCATTCGCCCAATACGGACATATTTCAAGGCCATCTGAACTTGGAAAACGGCTACATCGTGACCCAAAGCGGCCTGAAGGGCTTTTCCACCATGACCAGCGTGCCTGGTGTGTTTGCGGCAGGCGATGTGCAAGATCACGTTTATCGCCAAGCCATTACCAGCGCTGGCACTGGCTGTATGGCTGCACTGGATGCTCAGCGCTTTTTAGAGCAAGAAAGCGCCTAAACCCATTTTTTTGTCATTTTGGACTTGGCCGGCCCTCAAAAAGCTGGCTATAATCCAAGGCTTTGCTGGGTTTGTCCTCTGGGCATCTCAACAAAAGGGGTTACCGCCACCCTTCTGGCGAGGTGAGGCTGGAGCGCCTTAAGTTTGACAAGCCATCTTCTGATGGCCATCGTGAAACTCATCAGGCACCGGCTGTTTAAAAGTATCGGAGTGTCCACATGGCACGCGTCTGCGACGTAACGGGCAAAGGCCCAATGGTCGGAAACAATGTTTCCCACGCCAACAACAAAACCAAGCGCCGGTTCCTGCCGAACCTGCAATATCGCCGTTTCTGGGTGGAGAGCGAAAACCGTTGGGTGCGCCTGCGCGTTTCCAGCGCCGCTTTGCGCCTGATCGACAAAAATGGCATTGATGCCGTTCTCGCAGACCTGCGCGAACGCGGTCAAGCCTAAACCCCTACAGGAGCACCATCATGGCAA
>JAIYCG010000009.1 GCA_027488115.1 Comamonadaceae bacterium
GAAATTTCACGCGATCGCGTGGAAGATGCTCGCAGCTTGTTGAAAGAAGGCGACGAAGTCACAGCCGTGGTCGTCAACGTCGATCGCAAGACACGCAACATCCAGTTGTCTATCAAGGCAAAAGATGCTGCCGATCAAAATGAAGCCATGGCCAACTTGAGCCAGCAGTCTTCACGCGAAAACGCTGGCACCACCAGCTTGGGCGCTTTGTTGCGTGCCAAGTTGGACAACAACGACTCAGCTGAATGATCTGCTGAAGACGAAAGCCTCTAGCTTGGTCCTTTGGGGCCGAGCCAGGGGCTTTTTCTTTGTGTGAAGCCTACACATCTTTATTGAAATGACCCGCTCCGACCTCGTTGAAGCATTGGCTGCCCGCTTTGAGCAACTCACACACCGTGACGCCGAATTCGCCGTCAAAACGGTGCTAGATGCCATGAGCGAAGCGCTGGTCAAAGGCCATCGCATTGAAATCCGCGGATTTGGCAGTTTCACCATCAACCGGCGCCCTCCTCGCGTAGGTCGGAACCCACGATCTGGCGAAAGTGTGCAAATTCCGGAAAAACGAGTTCCCCACTTCAAGCCTGGAAAAGCCTTGCGTGAAGCCGTAGATCAAGGCTCCTTAGACGTCCTCCATGGCAAGTCTGACTGAGCTTCAGCCCGAACAGCCCTCAATAATTTGGCCCCCTCAAGGGCCTTTTTTGTTTCTCTGCTTGTCATCGCCTTAGAATGTGATGGCTGTCTGAGGCCTTTCATGAAACAATTTCTCAAGCTGCTTCAGTGGACACTGAATGCAGCTGTCTTTTTCACTTTGTTTGCTTTCGCGCTGAACAATCAGCACGAGGCCAAGGTGTACTTTTTCTTTGGCACCCAATGGCGCTCGCCCATGGTACTCATTGTTCTAACTGCCTTTGCGCTTGGCTTGGTGGTGGGCGTTTTAGGCATGGTGCCGCGCTGGTGGCGACAAAAAAAAGCGGCCAAATCTGTGCAAGCCAATACAGCCTCCCCTGGCAACCCAGAACCTCAGGAGGCCGCTCATGGAACTTGATCTCATTTGGATTTTGGTAGGCTTGCCCGCCGCTTTTGGTTTGGGCTGGTTGGCCTCTAGGCTTGATTTACGCCAACTGCGCATCGACAATCGGCAAGCACCCCGGGCCTATTTCAAAGGCCTCAACTTCTTATTAAATGAGCAACAAGACAAGGCCATTGATGCCTTTATTGAAGCGGTTCAAAACGACCCAGACACCTCTGAATTGCACTTTGCTTTGGGTAATTTGTTTCGCCGACGCGGTGAATATGAGCGCGCTGTTCGGGTTCACGAACATTTGTTGTCTCGCGGCGATTTGAGTACTGCAGACAGGCAGCGTGCTCAAAATGCTTTGGCCAAAGATTTTGTCAAAGCGGGTTTGCTAGATCGCGCAGAAGATGCCCTGCGGAAATTGGAAGGCACGGCGTTTGAAGGTCAGGCCAGATTGGCACGCCTGGCCATTTACGAACGCTCTCGCGAATGGCCGCAGGCAAAACAAGTAGCCGAACAATTAGAGAGCTCTGGCGAAGTCAGCTTTTCCGTTCGCAAAGCCCATTACCTCTGCGAGCAAGCGCGCGAGTTGAATGCGCAAGGCGATAGCGATGGCGCCACCAAATTACTGCTCAATGCCATTAAAGAAGCGCCGGATGCACCTCGGCCTCGCCTTTTGCTAGGGCAGCTTCAACTGAACATGAACCAAGCTGTGATGGCATGCGACACCTTAAGTCAATTGTTTGAATCAGGCTCGGTTGCTGCGCCTTTGGCGGCACCTAGCTTGGTCAGGGCGGCTCAAGCTGCGCAGCGTCTGCCACAAACCTTGCACTTATTGAAAACACATTACGCACAAAGCCCATGCATTGATGTCATGGATGCCATTGTGAGCCTTGAAAAGGCCAGTGCCGAGAGTGACGCGCAAACGCGGCAACGCTACATTGAACATCTTCAAAAACAGCCCTCACTTTTGGCTGCATCACGCTGGTTGGCGGGTGCCGATTTAGGCGGCGAAGACACTCGCGGCCCTGTCCAAAAAGCACTTGAGCAAGCTTCAAGGCCGCTTTCGCGCTATCGTTGTGCGGCTTGCGGCTTTGAAGCCAAAGAGCATTTTTGGCACTGCCCGGGCTGCCAAGCTTGGGACAGCTATCCACCCCGCAGAGTTGAAGAACTCTAAGCCACTGATCAGCAAACAGCGTTTTAGCGCGCGCTTTCAGTGCATTGCATAGCCTGTCCTTGAGTTGCAAACTTCACTTTGAAGAATCATTCAGCAGTTGAATAGGGATTGCATCGCCGTTGGGGTGATGCGAACTTTAGGAATTAAACATGTTGAAAAAAATCTTAGCCCTCACAGCCTTGCTGTTTTCCTTGTCCAGTTTTGCAGCTGTCGATGTCAACAAAGCCAGCGCAGCCGAACTTGATGGCATCAAAGGCATTGGGCCTTCTCTATCTGGAAAAATACTCAAAGAGCGCAACAAAGGCAGCTTCAAAGACTGGCCCGATCTCATGCACCGTGTCAGTGGCATGGGCGAGAAAAGCTCGGCCAAGTTTTCGGCACAAGGGCTGACTGTCAATGGCTCGGGCTACCAGGGCGGTTCTGTCAGTGAACCCGCCAAGCTTGCCCCATCCGAAAAATCGAAGTCAGGCAAATCTTAAGCCGATCGCCGGCCATCAGCGCTAAAGAGTTCATGCTTCTGGGGTGCCATAACCACCACCGCCAGGAGTATGAATTTCAAACACATCGCCAGGCGCCATTTCAACTTGGCCAATGTGTTGCAAAATTTCGACACGACCATCGGCACGTCTCACTTGGTTGATGCCCGGCGCACCTTGCTTGCCACCCGCCATACCGAAAGCTGGGTGAACTCGGCCGTTGGACAAAATGCTGGCGGTCATGGCCTCCAAGAATCGAATGCGCCGGACACCGCCCATGCCACCTGACCATTGCCCTTGACCGCCCGATGCGTCGCG
This sequence comes from Comamonadaceae bacterium, assembly GCA_027488115.1. Taxonomy (GTDB): domain Bacteria; phylum Pseudomonadota; class Gammaproteobacteria; order Burkholderiales; family Burkholderiaceae_C; genus Limnohabitans_A. The sequence continues at coordinate 2,987 of JAIYCG010000009.1, forward strand.
CATGGCATAACTTTCAAGGCGCACAGGAAATCGAAACTCTAAAATTTCGGGGTCAGTGAGACGAGAGTTGGTCATGTGGGTCTGAACTACCGAGGTTCCGTTAAAGCCCGACGTGATGCGGCCTTGCTCGTCGACCATCACACCCGCACCACTGCCACCCGAAATGGTTTCGTAGTACTGGTATTTGGCATTGCCAAAAGTGAAGTTGTTCATGGTGGGCTGGCTGCCTGCCATCACACCCAATGCGCCAAACAGCGCGTTGGTGATGCAGCTTGATGTTTCTACATTGCCCGCCACCACAGAAGCCGGAAAATGGGGGTTCAGCATACAACCCTCTGGAATGATCACTTTCAAAGGTTTCAAGCAGCCCGCATTCAAAGGAATATCGTCATTGACCAAGCTTCTAAAGACGTACAAAACTGCAGCCATGCAAACCGCTGTGGGTGCATTGAAGTTGTTGGTCTGCTGGTCACTGGTGCCTGTGAAATCAATTTCAGCACTTCGATGCTGCGCATTGACTCGAACTGCTACCTTAATTTGCGCGCCATTGTCCAAGGGCAATGTAAATTCACCATCCTTTAAGCGGGTGATCACACGGCGTACAGACTCTTCTGCGTTGTCTTGGACATGACGCATGTAAGCCTGCACCACATCCAAACTAAATTCATCCACCATTTTTCGGAGTTCTTGAACGCCTTTTTCATTGGCAGCCAGTTGGGCACGCAAGTCGGCCATGTTTTGTTGCGGATTGCGACTGGGGTATTCGCCACTTGCCAACAAATTCAACAGAGTCTGCTCTTGCAAAACGCCTTCTGCCACCAACTTCACATTGTTGATCTGCACGCCTTCCTCTTGAATGGTGGTAGAGAAAGGTGGCATAGAGCCCGGCGTGGTACCGCCAATGTCTGCATGATGGCCACGTGAGCCCACATAAAACTCTGGTTGATCAGCACCGTCTAAGTAGACAGGCGTGATCACGGTGACATCGGGCAAATGAGTGCCACCATGGTAAGGGTCATTCAACACAAACACATCACCGCGTCGCATGTGATCTTTGTTTTCTCGAATGACCGTTTTAATGCTCTCGCCCATGCTGCCCAAATGCACAGGCATGTGCGGCGCATTGGCAATCAGGTGCCCCTCGGCGCTGAACAATGCGCAAGAAAAATCCAAGCGCTCTTTGATGTTGACGGAGTAAGCGGTGTTCTGCAGTTGCAAGCCCATTTGCTCTGCAATGTTCATGAACAAGTTATTGAAAACCTCTAGCAAAACGGGATCGACTGTGGTGCCAGCAGCATGCTTGCTTTGCCTTGCTTCAATTCGGTTAAGCAACAAATGATCAAGCGATGTAACTTGCGCTTGCCAACCTGGCTCTAGCACGGTGGTGGCATTTTGTTCAGCAATGATGGCTGGGCCCGCGATCTGATCGCCAATGCGCAAATCTTCGCGGACAAACAAACCCGCATCCCACCAACGAGACTCGCCGTCCGATCCAGCTGTGAACATGCGCACAGTGGCCCGCTTGGGTACTTCACGAAGGGCATGGATGGTTTGTGGCAACTCAAGGAGCGCATCCCCCTTGATCACAGCCTCCACAGAAACTGCCTCCACCATCAAAGCTTTGCCAGTCATCAAAAAGGCAAAGCGCTGACGATAGGCTGCTTCAAAGCCTGCTGTAATTTCTGCAAGCGTTCCCATTCGAACCATCAGCGCAGAATCACTGCCCTCATAACGAATGTGCACACGTTCGAGCAACTCTATGTCTTCATCCAAAGCTTGCTGGGTTAATGCGGCGCGAGCAACCTCACCAAGGCTTTGGAGTGGCGCCAACAGAGAAGGCATGGCCTCCGGCGTTAATCGCAACTCGACAGCCTGCTCACGAATCAAACTTTGATCGGCCAAGCCCATGCCATAGGCCGACAAGACGCCCGCCAATGGATGCACATACACTTGCTTCATGCCTAGGGCATCGGCTACCAAACAGGCATGTTGGCCACCTGCACCGCCGAAACATTGCAAGGTGTAGCGCGTCACGTCATAGCCACGGGCGACAGAAATTTTCTTAATGGCATTGGCCATTTGTTGAACAGCAATTCGCAAAAAACCGTCGGCCACAGATTCGGGCGAGCGTTTCATTTGCGCTGACAACTCAGCAAACTTTTGAATGACGGCCGCAGCGTCCAGTTGCTGATTGCCCTCCGGCCCAAAAACAGCTGGGAAAAAATCAGGCTGAACTTTGCCCACCAACAAATTGGCATCCGTCACCGCCAAAGGACCACCCCGTCTGTAACTGGCAGGGCCAGGATTGGCACCCGCGCTTTGTGGGCCCACACGCATTCTGGCACCGTCAAACTGCAACAAGGAGCCGCCGCCCGCTGCCACAGTGTGAATGCTCATCATGGGGGCGCGCATGCGAATGCCCGCCACTTGCGTTTCAAACTCGCGCTCAAACTGTCCTGCATAGTGCGACACATCGGTGGAGGTACCGCCCATGTCAAAGCCAATGACTTTGTCGTGCCCTGCGCCTTCTGCTGTGCGGGCCATGCCCACAATACCACCTGCTGGGCCACTCAAAATGGCGTCTTTGCCCGCAAAGGCATGCGCATCGGTCAGGCCGCCGGAAGACTGCATGAACATCAATTTGACACCCGGCATTTCTTGGGCCACTTGGTCAACATAGCGACGCAAGATAGGTGACAAATACGCATCCACCACGGTGGTATCACCTCTGCTCACAAATTTCATGAGCGGGCTGGTTTGGTGGGATGTGCTGATTTGCGTGAAGCCAATTTGACGCGCCAATTCAGCAGCCAATTTTTCGTGCTGCTGATAACGGTAGGCGTGCATGAAAACGATGGCAACACTCCGAATGCCTGCGTCAAATTGCGCTTTCAATTGAACGCGCAAGCTCACCGCGTTCAAAGTTTCAATCACCTCACCTTGCGCTGACAAGCGTTCTTGCGCTTCAATCACTTCGCTGTACAGCAGTTCGGGCAACACGATGTTTCGGTCAAACAACCGAGGACGATTTTGATACGCAATGCGCAAGGCATCTCTAAATCCTTGCGTCGTGACCAACAAGGTTTTTTCACCCTTGCGCTCAAGCAGCGCGTTGGTGGCAACGGTCGTCCCCATCTTGACGCAACTCACCAAAGCAGGTGTCACCGCTTCATGGGACTTCAGACCTAGCAACTGACGTATCCCTGCCACAGCCGCATCTTTGTATTGGTCAGGATTTTCCGACAGGAGTTTGTAGGTGACCAATTGCCCATCAGGCCGTTTGCCCACCACATCGGTGAACGTACCGCCACGGTCAATCCAAAATTGCCAAGTTTTTTGATCGGCGCTTGATGTGTGTGAATTTGATGTGGAAAGCGATTGCATTTTGTATCGACTAAAGCAAATAGAAAGATGGTTTCTACTATGATTGATCCATATTTGACCTGAGGTCAAACAACCCCTCAAGGATATACGTGTTTAAAAATGTGATGGCCTACCGAATTGGGCCCAACTGGAACGGCACCGTACCAGAAATTGAAGCAGCACTGTCTGCCAACCGATTCATCGAATGCACCCCTGGTCAAGACAAATCAGTAGGCTGGACTGAGCCTAGGGGGGTTGCCAATGGTCCTCTGATTGAATCCATCGGCGGTCAATGGATTGCCAAGCTGCAGATTGAAACCAAAACCGTTCCTTCCTCGGTTGTCAAACGCAAAGCCGAACTGCTCGCCCAAGACATTGAAGCCAAGACGGGCCGCAAACCTGGCAAAAAAGAAACGCGTGAAATGCGCGAAGACATCCTGCACAGCTTGCTGCCCCAAGCCTTTGCCAAACAAGGGGCCGTCATGGTTTGGATCCACCCCAAAGACCGATTGCTGGCCATTGACGCGGGCAGCACAGGCAAGGCCGATGAGGTGATCACGCAGCTGGTGCGTGCCTTGCCAGGGCTAGACTTGAATTTGCTGCAAACCGCCACCTCGCCCCAAACTGGCATGGCGGCTTGGCTTTTGGCCACAGATCCCGACGAACTGCCGCGCTCTTTAAGCGTTGAAAAAGAATGTGTCTTGAAGTCGGGCTCAGAAGACCAACCCATGGTGAAATACACGCGGCACATTCTGAGCACCGAGGAAGTGCGCAAACATGTGCGAGAGGGCAAACTGCCCACCCAACTGGCGCTCAGCTGGGAAGGCAAAGCCAGCTTTGTTCTCACCGAAAGTTTGCAACTCAAAAAAGTGACTTTTTTAGATGGCACTGAAGCTGATGCCGTCAATGCAGAGGGTGAAGACAAGTTTGATGCCGATGTGGTGCTGAGCACTGGCATGCTGGGGCCCTTGATCAAAGACGTGATTGACGCATTGGGCGGTGAAAATGTGTTTTCAGAGGCTGCGAGCAATGAACAAGGCCCGCCCTTCTAAGCAAAGGACCTTCCGATGATTTCAGTCATCGCCATTTGCGTTGGAGCTTGCCTAGGTGCATTGGCACGCTGGCAATTGGGCTTATGGCTAAACCCCACCACTGCAGCAGAGGGTATCTTCCCTTGGGGCACCTTGGCTGCCAATCTCATTGGCGGCTATTTGATTGGCTTGTGCGTGGGCATGTTTCAAAACATGCCGCAACTCGATCCCGAATGGCGACTTTTGTGCATCACGGGTTTTTTAGGTGCACTCACCACCTTTTCTACGTTCTCAGTCGAAGTCGTTGGCATGCTCCAACAGGGCCGCTTGTTGCTAGCGCTGTGCACTGCCAGTGTTCATTTAATTGGATCGCTTGTTCTAACCTATCTTGGGCTTTACACTGTCAAATTGGTCAGTGTTAGTCCTATTTCCTAAATGTTGTAAATAAGGCCTACTGAGACCTTCCTTCAACCGAATTTAACTGGAGTATTTATGAACCTGAATCGAGTTGCACGTCGTTTGGCCATCGGTATGGCTGTGGCATTGCCCATGGCCCTCACGGTCAGCACCAGCGCCCAAGCGCAAGCATTCTTTCGCATTGGCACCGGTGGCACCGCAGGCACTTATTACCCAGTGGGCGGCATGATTGCCAATGCAGTATCTGTTCCTGGCAAATTGATTGCCACGGCCCAAGCTACCAACGGTTCTGTGGCCAACGTCAATGGCGTGGCCAGTGGCGCCATGGAATCTGGTTTTTCACAGTCTGATGTGGCCACATGGGCCCAAAAAGGCACCGGCATCTACGAAGGCAAGCCCAACATTCCCGATTTGCGCCTCATCGCCAACCTCTACCCCGAAACCATTCACGTGGTCGTCAAAAAATCATCTGGCATCAAAAGTATTTCTGAACTCAAAGGCAAGCGCGTTGCTTTGGACGAGCCAGGCTCAGGCACTTTGGTCAATGCACGCCTCATTTTGGCTGCTTACAACATCAAAGAATCTGAAATCAAACCCGAATACATCAAGCCCAACCAAGCAGCCGACAAAATGAAAGATGGCGCATTGGATGCTTTCTTCTTCGTGGGTGGCGCACCTGCCGGCGCCATTGCCGAACTGGCCTCTAGCGGCGGTGGCATTGCTCTTCTGCCCATCGATGGCCCTCAAGCACAGGCCCTGCGCAATACCAGCAGCTTCTTTGCCAATGACAGCGTCCCTGCCGCCACTTACAAAGACGTCGATGCAGTGAACACTTTGTCTGTGGGTGCCCAGTGGGTCACCAGTGCCAAAGCCGATACAGAAACCATCTACCAAATCACCAAGGCACTCTACAGCGAGTCCACCCAAAAAGCATTGGCCGCTGGTCATGCCAAAGGCAAGCTCATTACCTTGAAAAACGCAGTTCAAGGTGCTGGCATTCCGTTCCACCCAGGTGCTGAAAAGTACTACCGCGAAGCTGGTGTGTTGAAATAATTTAACGGTCCGTTAATGACCTACGGGCGAGTTAACTTGAGGTTAGCTCGCCCGTTTTGACTTGAAGTTTCCAGAGTATTCACATGACCGCTGCCACCTTGCTACCCGACGATCAAAAGCTACAAGAGCTCGAAGAAAAATTTGATCCCGAGATGCGCTTTCGGCCGACCCTGCCGCCGGCCACCCAAATCGTCAAATGGCTTTTAATTGCCCTGTCTGCCTTTCATTACTACACGGCAGGTTTCGGTTTGCTTCAAGAAATTACGCACAGGGGCGTGCACTTGGCCTTTGTACTGGGCATGATTTTTTTGGTCTTCGCATTCAGTGCATCTTCCGCAGAACGCAGCGTCAGAAGTTCATTTTTAAATCCAGGTGGCGTGCCGCTGGTTGACTGGCTCCTTGCCGGCGCGTGTGCTTTAAGCGTTCTCTACATTCCCTACGTCTTTGATGACCTGATGTTTCGCGTGGGCAACCCCAGCAACATGGACGTCATCATGGGCAGCATTTTGTTCATCACCCTGCTCGAAGCCACAAGGCGCTCCATGGGCTGGCCCTTGCCACTCATCGCGATTGGTTTCACGGTTTACGCTTTGCTCGGCCCTTACTTTCCAGGTTTGCTCAAGCATGCTGGTGCCAATTGGTCCATGATGATCAACCACCAGTACCTCACCAGCCAAGGCATTTATGGCGTGGCGGTGGGTGTGGTGGCCACCTATGTTTTCCACTTTGTGTTGTTTGGCGTCATGGCCACGCGCATTGGTTTAGGTCAACTGTTTTTAGACGTAGCCTCTAGTGTTGCGGGGCGCTATGCAGGGGGCCCAGCCAAAGTCAGCGTGTTTGGATCAGCCTTGTTTGGCATGCTGAGTGGCTCTTCTGTGGCCAATGCCGTCACAGTGGGCTCACTCACCATTCCGGCCATGATTCGGGTAGGGTACAAAAAACACTTTGCAGCAGCAGTCGAGGCAGCCTCCTCTACGGGGGGGCAAATTACGCCGCCAGTTTTGGGTGCGGCCGCGTTCTTGATGATTGAATTCTTGAACGTGCCATATCAAACCATCATTGCGGCCTCGGTGGTGCCTGCCTTCATGCACTTCTTTGGTGTGTTCATGCAGGTTCACTTTGAGGCCAAACGCTATGGTCTTCGAGGCCTCACTGAAGATGAAATGCCGCGTTTGCGTGAGTCTCTGAAAATGCGTTGGCCCACCCTGATTCCGCTGGGTTTGTTAATCAGTATTTTGGTCTCAGGCCGCACACCTTACTTGGCAGCCTTCGTTGGCATCAGCTCTTGCGCCATTGTGGGCATGACCACCAAAATCAGCGGCAATCAAGTGAAAAACTGGGGCATGTTGATTGTCATGCACGGCCTTTTGATGACCATCGCCTTCTCAGATTTTGGCAACGACAACAGCACCATCAAATTGGTCTTGTTTGCAGTCGCTTTGGCGGTGGGCAGTGCGGCTTACCTTTGGGCAGGCGTGCGCGGCCGCATCGAAGCGCATGTGTTGGTAGAAGCCCTTGAAACGGGCGCCAAGTACGCCTTGGCTGTGGGTGCTGCTGCCGCCACAGTGGGCATCGTGATTGGAGTGGTCACCCTCACCGGCGTAGGTTTCAAAATCAGCTACATCATCACGCAAGCTGCGCAAACCATTTCTGCATTCATGAGTGGCTGGATTCCTGCCGATTGGGCTTCATTGAACACCCTCACCTTGTTGGCGGCCCTCATCATGACAGGCTTGGTTTGCATCTTGATGGGCTGCGGGGTACCCACCACAGCCACCTACATCATCATGGTCACGGTGGCGGCGCCAACTTTGGTAGGCTTGGGTGTAGAGCCCTTGGTGGCACACTTCTTTGTGTTCTATTACGGCGTTCTGGCCGACATTACACCGCCAGTCGCCTTGGCAGCCTATGCGGCAGCAGGCATGGCAGGCAGCGATCCCTTCAAAACCGGCAACACCGCTTTCAGATTGGGCTTGGCTAAGGCCTTGGTGCCCTTTGTGTTTGTGTTCTCACCTTCTTTGCTCTTGGTGGCCAAAGGCTTCACATGGGAAAGTTTCATCATCACCTTCACGGGCTGTGTGATGGGCATCACGCTAATGGCTGCGGCACTCAGCAAATTCTTCATGGTGGAAATGAAACGCTGGGAGCAACTCTCTTGCTTGTTCGCAGCCTTGCTGATGATCGCGCCCAGCTTAACCGCCACATTGGTGGGCGTTGTGCTGGTGATCCCCATGATGGTGAATCAGTTCAGGCGAGCCAAGTTGGCTTAAAGAAGGGCGACGAACCTTGCTTGGTCATTCAAAGCCCTTGGCCCAAAAGCAAGGGCTTTTTTCATGCGGTCGCTGCTGCCATCAAGACTGCAGAATCACGCAAGCTAATGACTTTCAAGCCCGTAGCTTCTTCGATGGCCGTTTGATAAGGTGGCAAATTGGTGCATTCCAAAACCAGCGTCTGCAGATGGGGCGCCGATTGATGGATGGCGCGTGCTGCAGCCACCACCTCGGTTTGAGCTTGGCCTGCATCCATTTGATTGAGATTGCCCAAAATACTTTGACAAAAATGGCTGTCCGCAGGCAATCCTCCCAACACCAAACGATCCAGATGATGTGCCGATAAGCCTGCACCAAGCCAGTGATGGGACGACAAGCTTTTGACATCAATGCTCAAGACGCCCACCTGCTCTTCTTGCTCTAAAAGTGCTGGCAGCAAACACAAGCTGGATGTCACCAGTGGCAATGGCGACAGGGCTTGAAGTTCGCGTTGCCATAAAACCAAAAAACCACAACTGGTGGTGATGGCCACAACACCACTTTGAACCAAGGATTTCACAGCCTCGGCAAAGGCTGGCGCACAGGCGCTGTCGGCATACGACTGTTGCTGCTTGACGATCACATCAGGCAAAGCACCTCGAACCACAAACTCTTTGACCCGTGGCCCCCAGCTGCTGGCCAAACCCAAATCGCCTGGCAACCTTGGGAAAAGTGTGTCCAGTTTGATCAAACCCAAACCTTGATGGGGTAATGCATGAGTGGAAGACATGGTTTTTGGGTTTATGCTTGTAGATCTTTCATTTTTGATTTTCTAGGAGAAAGCATGATTCGCAAAGCACTCATTTGTCTGTTCAGCATGACCGCGCTCGGTTCCGTCATGGCCCAAACCAAGTGGGACTTGCCCGCTGCCTATGCTGCCTCCAACTTTCACACCGAAAATTTGACGCAATTTGCTGCCGACATTGACAAAGCCACCAATGGCAAACTCAAAATCACAGTACACGCCAATGCCTCATTGTTCAAGGCCAACGAAATCAAACGCGCCGTTCAAGGCGGGCAAGCACCCATTGGTGAAGTGCTGTTGGCCAACTTCGAAAACGAAAATCCGCTTTACGGCGCCGATGGCATTCCCTTCTTGGCCACCAGCTATGCAGACTCCAAGCGCTTGGCCGATGTCCAAAAACCTTACCTCGACAAATTGCTTGGCACTCAAGGCATGAAGCTTTTGTTTGCAGTGGCTTGGCCACCTCAAGGCATTTATGTGAAAAAAGAAATCGCTTCAGTGGCCGACATGCGCGGCTTGAAGTGGCGTGCCTACAGCCCTGCTACTGGCAAGATTGCAGAACTTATTGGCGCACAACCTGTCACCATTCAAGCTGCCGAGTTGTCCCAAGCCTTGGCCACAGGCGTGGTTGAAAGCTATATGAGCTCAGGCTCTACGGGCTACGACAGCAAAACTTACGAAAGCATCAAGTACTGGTACGACACCCAAGCTTGGCTCCCTAAAAATGCCGTCATTGTGAACAAAAAAGCCTTTGATGCCTTGGATGCCAGCACACAAGCCGCCGTTTTAAAAGCCGCTGCAGATGCTGAAACACGCGGCTGGAAAATCAGCGAAGAAAAAAATGACTGGTACAAAAAAGCCTTGGCCGAAAAAGGCATGAAGATCATGACACCTTCACCCAAATTGATAGCCGACTTGAAACAAGTGGGCGCCATCATGTTGACCGATTGGCAAAAGAAAGCCGGTCCAGATGGTGAAGCCATGATTACCGCATTCAACAAAGCTTCTGCTGCTGCGGCCAAGCCCGCTGCTAAGAAGTAATTCATGCGGCTTTTTTTGGATCGACTGTATCTTTGGTCAGGGTACCTCGGTGCCCTGTTCATTGTGGGCATCTGCACTGCAATGATCGGACAAAGTATTTTGCGCGAGCTGGGCGTTCGCACCGGCGCCGTCAACGATGTGGTGTCGTGGTTCTGCGCTGCTGCTGCTTTCTTCACCATGGCGCATGCATTCAAGCACGGCGATTTTGTACGTGTCACCTTACTGCTCGAGTCCGTGGCGCCTAGAAATCGCCAAAGCCTTGAATTGGTTTCTTTGCTCATCGGTAGCGTGGCCACTGCTTACTTGGCATGGTCAGCCTGCTTGTTTACCTACGAGAGCTGGGAATTCAATGACATGGCGCAAGGCATGTTGCCAATGCCCTTGTGGATACCTCAATTGAGCTTTGCATTCGGTTCCGTGTTGTTGTGGGTTGCCGTCGTCGATGAATTGATCCTGGTACTGCGCGGCCAGACCCCCACTTTTGTTCGCGCCGTGGAAGAACGCCACGCCAAGGGCGATTTTTCTTCGGACATCTGATACTGTGACTACTTTGGCCATTGGCGGCTTGCTGCTTTTTATCATGCTGCTCTTGTTAAGCGGCGGCGTTTGGATTGCCATGACCCTGGCCATTTGTGGTTGGGTCGGGCAAGCGTTTTTTACCACGACACAACCCGGTAAGAACTTGTTTTCTGCGTTCTGGGAAAGCAATGCTTCTTGGGAACTGGCAGCATTGCCTTTGTTTGTTTGGATGGGCGAAATTTTGTTCCGCACCAAACTCAGCGAAGAAATGTTTGAAGGCCTTCGGCCTTGGCTCAACCGCATTCCGGGGCGCTTGATGCACACCACAGTTTTGGGCTGTGGCATTTTTGGTTCGGTGTCTGGGTCATCGGCTGCCACCTGCGCCACCATCAGCAAAGTCGCCTTGCCAGAATTAATGAAACGGGGCTATGACGAAAAGATTGCACTGGGTTCTTTGGCTACTGCGGGCACCTTGGGCATCTTGATTCCGCCCTCCATCACCATGGTGGTGTATGCCGTCGCCGCAGACGCGTCCATCATTCGCATTTTCTTGGCGGGTTTTCTACCTGGCTTTTTGCTCATGGCTTTGTTCAGTGGCTACATCATTTGGTGGAGTTTGCGCAATCCAGACAAAGTGCCAGCTGCCGACCCGCCATCCACCTTTCTTGAAAAAATAAAGCAATCTGGCAATTTAATTCCTTGCGGAGCTCTGATTGTTTTTGTGTGCTGGGTGCTGATTGCGGGCTATGCCACGGCCACAGAATGCGCAGCTTATGGCGTGGCGGGCTCCCTGGCTTTGGCGCTTTGGTCTCGAAGCCTCACCTGGGAAAATTTTCGGGAAGGTTTGATGGGCACCACTCGCACAAGTTGCATGATCATGTTCATTTTGGCAGGCGCTGCTTTCTTAACCAAAACCATGGCCTTCACGGGCATCCCCCGTGAACTGGCCGATTGGGTTAACAGCATGCAACTGTCACCCATGGCACTCATCGCCGTTTTGACTGTGGTTTACCTCATTTTGGGAACAGCCTTGGATGGCATCAGCATGATTGTGCTCACCAGCGCCGTGGTTTTACCTATGATTCAAAAAGCTGGCTTTGATTTAATTTGGTTTGGCATTTTCATCGTCCTGTTGGTTGAAATTGCAGAGGTGACGCCGCCTGTGGGCTTTAATTTGTTTGTATTGCAAAACATGACAGGCAAAGACAGCAACACCATTGCCAAGGCTGCAGTGCCATTCTTCTTGTGCTTGGTGGTCTGCATCGTTTTAATTACAGTTTTCCCCCAAATCGTGACCGTTTTGCCCGATTGGGTCATGGGGGCAGACAAATAACACTTTCTGTGTTTTTGAAGCATTTATGACATCAAAAACTGACCTCCATCAAACTTACCTTGGGGCATAAGGGAAAGTCCTTAAAAACAAGGGTACTGGGGCGTGATCTACTGGAGGGTGAATTCAACCAGAGGAGTCCCGCATGCAGGTTCAAATGAAGGTCAACGGCAAATCAGTTTCCGTTGACGCAGCCCCCAACACTTTGCTCGTCAACGCACTGCGCGAGCACCTCAAACTCACCGGCACCCACGTGGGCTGCGATACAGCCCAATGTGGTGCATGTACCGTCCATGTCAACGGCCGTGCAGTCAAGTCTTGCAACATGCTCATGGCACAAGCCCAAGGCGCAGAAGTGACCACCATCGAGGGCATGGCCCAAGCCGATGGCACCATGCACCCTATGCAAGCCGCATTCAAAGAATGCCACGGCTTGCAGTGCGGCTTCTGCACACCTGGCATGGTCATGAGCGCGGTCGACATTGCCAACCGCCACCCCAACGCCAGCGAACTCGAAATTCGCGAATTGCTCGAAGGCAACCTGTGCCGTTGCACCGGTTAC
>JAIYCG010000030.1 GCA_027488115.1 Comamonadaceae bacterium
TGATCAACTGATAGACCTCTGGTTTTTGTGCCAAGTCGGTGTAACCGGCATAAGGCAAGTTGCGGCGCTCGGCCCAGTTGCCCACGGCATCAAAGTCGATGTTGATCATGACGCATACTTTTTCGCGCTGGTCGCCATAGGCCACCACTTCTTTGATGTGCGGGAAGAACTTGAGTTTGTTTTCAACGTACTTGGGCGCAAACATGGCGCCATCGTTGTTGCCGCCTTTGATGCGGCCCACGTCTTTCACGCGGTCAATGATTTTGAGGTGGCCGTGGCTGTCTAAGAAGCCTGCGTCGCTGGTGTGATACCAGCCATCGGCTGTCAAAACTTCGGCGGTGGCTTCTGGGTTTTTGTAATAGCCTTTGAGCAAGCCAGGCGACTTGACCAAGATCTCGCCGTTGTCGGCCACTTTAATTTCGACTCCGCGGCAAGGCACACCCACGGTATCGGCGCGGGCTTGGTTGTCGGGCTGCAAACACACAAACACCGCCGTCTCAGTAGAGCCATACAGCTGTTTCAAATTGACGCCGATGGATCGGAAGAAGGTGAACAAGTCGGGGCCAATGGCCTCGCCTGCGGTATAGGCCACGCGCACTCGGCTAAAGCCGAGGTTGTTGCGCAAAGGGGCATACACCAAGAAGTTGCCCAAGGCATACAACAGGCTGTTGAACAAACCAATTGCGTCGCCATCCATGCGTTTGGGGCCCACCTTCTTGGCCAAGGCCATGAAGTACTTGAACAAGCTGCGCTTCAGTGCGCTGGCGTCTTCCATGCGAATGCTGACGCTGGTGAGCATGCCTTCAAACACCCTTGGAGGTGCAAAATAATAGGTGGGGCCAATCTCTTTCAAGTCGATGGTGACGGTGGCCATGGACTCAGGGCAATTGACCACATAACCGGCCACCAACCACTGTGCGTAGCTGAAAATGTTTTGACCGATCCATGCAGGCGGCAAATAGGCCAACACATCTTCATTGGATGTGAGGCGGTCAAACTCTGCACCTGCTTGCGCCCTGTCGATCAGGGTGCCATGCGTGTGCACTACACCTTTCGGGTTGCCTGTGGTGCCAGAGGTAAAGAACATGGCGGCCACATCCTCTTGGCTGCCCAACGCTACTTGCGCTTTGTAAAAGTCCGGGTGCTGCTTTGCAAAAGCTTCACCGGCCGCCAGCAACTCGTCCATGGAACCCAAGCCGGGCTCCTCGTACTTGCGCAAGCCGCGGGGGTTGTCAAAATAAATGCGCTCAAGTGCCGGATAGGACTCACGCACTTCCAACATCTTATCGACTTGCTCTTGGTCTTCCACCACACACAAGCGCACATCGGCGTTGGTCATGGGGAAAACGCACTCTGCCGCCGCAGCATCTTGATAAAGAGGAACGGGAATGGCGCCCAAGGATTGCGCGGCCAACATGGTGGCATACAAACGGGGACGGTTGGAACCCACCACGACCATGTGCTCACCACGCTTCAAGCCTGCTTGGTGCAAACCACAAGCCATGTGCTCAACCATCTGGGCCATGGCTTGCCAACTGATGGTTTGCCAAATGCCATATTCCTTCTCACGCATGGCCGGCGCCCTGGGTCGCTCTGCGGCATGCTTCAAAAGCAATTGAGGAAAGGTCGTCTGCATACGGGTCCCTGATGTTTAGCCGCCCCATCTGAAAAAGATGAGGTCTGTTCATTACTCGGCTTGAATGCTAGACTTCGATTTGACGTCTAGTTGTCATTTCAACGACAATTAGAGAGTCGCAACCCTAGGATTTTCCCTAGGGTTTTCAATGGCTTACAGCAAGTTGACATGAAATCTGATCTGTATCAAAGAAGGCGGCCGCCGACCGAGGATGAATTGAGCAATATTCCTTGGCTGGCCTTGCTCTTGCCCAAGGAGCGAGATCGGGCCGTCAATGCTTTGCGAGTCGGTGATGCTGAAAAAGGTGACTTTGTGTGCCGCGTGGGTCGGCCTGTCACCTTCTGGTTTGGCACCGTGTCTGGCCTGCTCAAAATGAGCACCGACAACGAAGATGGTCAAACCATGACCTTCACAGGCGTCCCCCCTGGCGGCTGGTTTGGTGAAGGAACGGCTTTGAAGCGGGAAGCTTATCGCTACAACATACAAGCCTTGAGGGCCAGCGTGGTGGCGGGCTTGCCCTTAGACACCTTTGAGTGGCTCATTGACAATTCTTTGGGATTTAATCGCTTTGTGATGAACCAGTTGAACGAGCGATTAGGGCAGTTCATTGCAGCGCGAGAGTTTGACCGCTTGAACAACCCCGATTTGCGCGTGGCTCGAAACTTGGCGGCCCTGTTCAATCCGGTGTTGTTTTCTGGCGTGGGCGACTTATTGCGCATCACGCAACAAGAGCTGGCTTACTTGGTCGGTCTTTCCAGACAAAGGGTCAATGAAGCTTTGATTCATCTGCAAGAGCAAGGATTGATACGCGTCGAATATGGCGGTTTGCGAATATTGGACTTGCATGGCCTTCGAACGCGCATGATTGACCGCAGAAACAAGGACAATTTGCCTAAAGACAAAGTTTTATGAACCAACCACCCGCCAAGTCCACTTTTGCTCGCGCCCCTCGGCCTGCCCATGCCGTGTCTTCTGCACATCCCAGCGCTGCAGGCGCAACCACCGTTCGCTTGAACAAACGCATGGCCGAATTGGGCATGTGTTCGCGCCGCGAAGCTGATGCCTGGATTGAGCAGGGGTGGGTCATGGTCAATGGTCAAATGGCCGAGATGGGCATGCAAGTGGGGTCCACCGATCGCATCACGGTAGAGCGTGCCGCGCAAGCTCAACAAGAGCAACAAGTGACCGTGCTGATGCACAAGCCCATGGGCTATGTCAGTGGTCAAGCGGAAGACGGGCACGAGCCTGCCATGGTTTTGTTTCAAGCCCGCAATCAATGGTCGGGAGACAACTCTTCCATTCGATTTAGCCCTGCGCAATTCAAAGGCCTTGCACCTGCAGGCCGCTTGGACATTGACTCCGTGGGTCTGCTGGTCATGACGCAAGATGGCCGAGTGGCGCGCCAACTCATTGGCGAAGACTCTGGCATGGAGAAAGAATATTTGGTACGCGTGACTTGTGCGGGGCCTCAAGGCGATGTGGCGGTCAACGTGCAAGCGCATTTTCCTGCGGCACAAATGCAACGCTTGAGGCATGGCCTCAGCTTAGACGGCAAAGCCTTGAAACCAGCCCAAGTGGAATGGCAAAACCCAGAGCAACTTCGCTTTGTGCTGAAGGAAGGCAAGAAGCGCCAGATTCGGCGCATGTGTGAGCAAGTGGGTCTGAAGGTGGTCGGACTCAAGCGCATTCGCATGGGGCGCATCAGCTTGGGTGCCTTGCCAGTAGGACAGTGGCGTTATTTGGGACCCAAAGAGTCTTTTTAAAGCTTCCTCTGCCCACAACCGCCCCTTGAAATTTTCAAACCCATCCCCAATTCAGGAGTTGCGGCTGTTTTGGCCCTTGCCGTCTGTGCGGCAAACCCCTTTGAAACCCCTTTAACCGCTCTTCAGAAGATGACTAAAAAGACCCATGCTTTCCAAGCCGAAGTGGCCCAACTGCTTCATTTGGTGACCCACTCGCTTTACTCAAACCCCGAAATTTTTGTGCGTGAATTGGTGTCCAACGCCTCAGACGCTTGCGACAAATTGCGCTTCGAAGCTTTGAACAATGACGCCCTGTACGAAAGCCAACCCAATTTGGAAGTGCGCTTGTCATTTGACACCGAGGCCAAAACGCTGACCATTGCCGACAACGGCATTGGCATGACGGCCCAAGAAGCCATCGACAATTTGGGCACCATCGCCAAGAGTGGCACCAAAGACTTTGTGAGCAAATTGTCAGGCGATCAAAAAGCCGATGCGCAACTCATCGGCCAGTTTGGTGTGGGCTTTTACTCAGGCTTTATCGTGGCCGACAAGATCACGGTCGAAACACGCCGCGCTGGTGCGCCAGCCTCAGAAGGCGTACGCTGGATCAGCGGTGGTACCGGCGACTTTGAAGTCGAAGCCATTGAGCGCGCCACACGCGGCACCAGCATCATTTTGCATTTGCGTGAAGACGCCTTGCAATACGCCAACACATGGAAGCTGAAAGAAATCGTTGGCAAATATTCTGACCACATCAGCTTGCCCATCTTGATGGAAAAAGAAGAGTGGAAAGATGGCGAACTGATTGGCAAAGACGAAAGTGAAGGCCGCAAGCCTGGCGGCATGGTCAAGACCGGCGAATGGGAAGCCATCAACAAAGCCACCGCCTTGTGGACACGTCCCAAGAAAGACGTGACGGATGAACAGTACAAAGATTTCTACAAGCAGATCAGCAAAGACTTTGCCGAGCCACTCACTTGGACGCACAACCGCGTGGAAGGCAACACCGAGTACACCCAGCTTTTGTACATCCCTTCACAAGCCCCTCAAGACTTGTGGAACCGTGACAAAAAAGCGGGCATCAAGTTGTATGTGAAGCGCGTCTTCATCATGGACGATGCGGAAGCTTTGATGCCCAGTTACTTGCGTTTTGTGAAAGGCGTGGTGGACTCTGCCGATTTGCCTTTGAACGTCAGCCGTGAGTTGCTGCAAGAAAGTCGCGACGTCAAAGCCATTCGCGAAGGTTGTACCAAGCGCGTGTTGTCTATGCTCGAAGACTTGGCCAAACACAATGAAGCGCCTGCGGCATCGGAAGATGGTGTGACCGATGTGGTGAGCGAAGAAGACAAAGCCAAACAAGGCCAATACACCCGTTTCTACAAAGAGTTTGGTGCTGTGCTGAAAGAAGGCTTGGGCGAAGACTTTGGCAACCGCGAGCGCTTGGCCAAATTGCTCCGCTTTGCATCCACGTCTTCCGATGAAGTGAGTGTGTCTTTGGCTGATTACAAAGGCCGCATGAAAGAAGGCCAAGAAGCCATCTACTACATCACCGCCGACACACTGGCTGCTGCCAAACACAGTCCACAACTCGAAGTGTTCAAGAAGAAGGGCATTGAAGTGTTGCTCATGACCGACCGCGTGGACGAGTGGGCCTTGAACTTCATGCACGAGTTTGATGGCACGCCCATGCAGAGCGTGGCCAAAGGCGCCTTTGACTTGGGCAGCTTGCAAGACGAAGAAGAAAAGAAAGCGGCTGAAGAAGCTGCCGAAACTTTCAAGCCTTTGTTGGCCAAACTGAAAGAGTCTTTGAAAGACAAAGCTGAAGACGTGCGCGTGACCAGCCGCTTGGTGGACTCCCCTGCTTGTTTGGTGGTGACCGACAACGGCATGAGCATGCAATTGGCCCGCATGCTGAAACAAGCCGGTCAGCAAGCCCCTGAATCCAAGCCTGTGTTGGAGGTCAATCCTGAACACGCTTTGGTGAAGAAGCTGGAAGGCTCTGTGCACTTCCATGACTTGGCCAACATTTTGTTTGACCAAGCCCTGTTGGCTGAAGGCGGCATGCCTGAAGACCCAGCCGCTTATGTACGCCGCGTGAACGCGTTGTTGGTTTAAGTTGAAATTGCAGACAGTTGCAGGCAATTGCAGGTTCAAAGTCAAACTAATTTTTTGATGCCTGCTTTATAGTTTCAGCACGACTCTACTTTTGACTGCTTGGTTTGGCCAAGTGTTTAAAAGCGACAAGCCGCCCTTGGGCGGCTTTGTCATTACTAAAGCCTCGAATTATTTCGCCTGTTGCGTTTATTTCGATTAATGCTGATAATTCGATTTAAGCCGCAAGAAAGGCTCTCTTAATTTTGGCAACGACCAGAGGTTATTGATGAATCAACATGTTCTAGATCCAGCCAATGAAGCTGAAGCAGAAATGGCCGAGGCAGCTCGGGCATGCTTGGTCGCGGCGTTAGACCACTCAAAAGCTGAGTGCATCAAAGTTAGCATCACGACCGACGATGGCGCAACTCAGATACCCGAGTTGCAAATACCACCTCGCGCTTTGAGATTCTTTGCTGACGTATTGCGACAAATGGCAAAGCGTGAGCCCATGCTTTTGGTGCCACAAAAGTGTGAATTGACGACGCAAGAGGCCGCAGCTTTTCTGAATGTGTCTAGACCATTTGTGATCAAAGAAATTAATGCCCAACGGTTGAAGTGTCGTTTGGTCAACAGCCATCGTCGGATCGAATTTGAAGAACTCATTCGCTACCAGGAAGCACAAAAGATACGGTCTGAAAATGCCCTACAGAGACTCCGTCAGTATTCAGACGATATTGGCGAGACGTTATAGGTGGCGATCAATGGTCGCTATACGGCTGTATTGGATGCGTGCGTTTTATTTTCTCGATTGCAAAGAGATGTTTTACTGAGTCTTGCACATGCAGACTTGTATACCGCAAGATGGACTCAAGAAATAGAACGGGAATGGACAACTGAACTTGTAGCGCAGTATCCCGATGCAGAGAAAAAGATACCGAAGTTAATTGAACAGATGCGCGAGGCCGTTCCAGACTGCTTGATCGTAGATTACGAGCTCTTTATTTCATGCATCCAATTGCCTGATGATAATGATCGCCATGTTTTAGCAGCTGCGATTCGTGGAAATGCAGATGCAATTGTGAGCTTAAACACCAAAGACTTTCCAGCACAAGTATTGGACCCATTTGATATTGAAATACAAACGCCCGACCAGTTTGTGCTCAATCAAATCATGCTGAACCCACCGAAAGCTTTAACAGCAATCAAGAAAATGCGAATACGTTGGGATCGTCCAAGCATGACGCCTGCGGATATGCTGAATCTGTTTGAAAAAAGACAACTCACTGAAACAGCTACACATTTACGTGATGTGATGGGTCTCATTTAATTGCAGCAAAATCTCCCATCAAACCACCAGCAGCGGTTCTTGCATTTGCTCAATTTGCTCTTCTAACATTTGGACTTGGCCGCGCCAATAATCGGGCGTGCCAAACCAAGGAAAGTTGATGGGGAAAATGGGGTCGTCCCACCGGCGTGCTAACCAAGCGCTGTAGTGCACCAAGCGCAAAGTGCGCAGCGGCTCGATCAAGGCCAATTCACGCCGATCAAAATCGCGCACTTGCTCATAGCCCTCCAACAACATGCTCAATTGTCCCGAGCGCTGCTTCCGATCGCCCGACAACAGCATCCACAAATCTTGCACCGCAGGCCCCATGCGAGCATCGTCTAAGTCGACGAAGTGTGGTCCACCTCCGGGTAAGTCTGCAGGCGTCCACAAAATATTGCCAGGGTGACAATCACCATGCAGGCGCAGCATCTGAAAGTGCGGCCAGTCGCTGCCATGTGCAGCACCCAAGCCCTCGGCATGCATCACATCCATGGCTTGCTGCCAAGCGTCTTGCCACGCACGTTCGACTTCCATCGGAATGGCTTTGTTTTTGAACAGCCATTCTTTGGGTTCTTGCATGAAGGTGTCGATGCTGAGTGTGGGCCGGTTGTGAAAGGGCTTAGCGGCACCCACGGTATGGATGCGCGCTAAAAAGCGGCCAATCCACTCCAACACTTCGGCGTCGTCCAACTCGGGGGGGCGGCCTCCTCGGCGCTCACTCACCGAAAAAGAGAAGCCTTGAAACGCAGGACCCTGAGAAGCGCCCTTTGCCAACGCTCTTTCAAATGATTTGTGATGCAAGGTGTGACCCAACAAATTGAGCGGCGGCACCACGGGCACTTCAGCAGCCACCAACTCAGCGGCAAAGTCATGCTCTTCTTGAATCTGCGCATCGGTCCATCGACTGGGCCGATAAAACTTGGCCACCACACTGTCAGGCACTGGCGTGCCATCGGTTTGCGTGGGGGTGCGCTCTGTTTCAAGTTGGATTTGGTAAACACGGTTTTCGTAGGAACTGAGGGCCGTGAGGCGACCATCCCCCATCAAACCAATGTCGGCCAGTGCATCCAACACTTGATCGGGCGTGAGCGAAGCATAAGGATGCAAAGCGTCCCACTCGGCGGGCCCTTGTGGGATTTCATCGGTCATTTTTTACCTTGCTATTTGCCACTGAAGCGGGCGCTGCGTTTTTCAATGAAGGACTGCACACCTTCCTTTGCGTCTTCGCTGTTGGACAAGGTTTTTTGCACGGGGATAAATTCGTGCATGGCCACCAAGGGGCCCTGCTCCACCGCCTTCAACACACTTTGGCGTGTGGCCACCACGGCCAAAGGCGCTTGCGCGGCAATGGCGCGTGCTATGGTCAAAGCCTCTTGGAGCTGTTCACCCGCTGGCACCACGCGCTGAACAAAATTCAAACGCAAGGCCTCTGCACTGTTGAACTCATCACCCGTGAGCAAATGCAACAGCGCATTGCCCATGCCCGCGCGTTCGGCCATGCGCAGGGTGGCGCCGCCCGTGGCCATGATGCCGCGCTTGACTTCCAATTGCGAGAAACGGCAATTGTCTGCAGCCACCACAATGTCGGCCGCCAACATCAATTCAATGCCCAAGGTGTAGGTGATGCCCTGCACTGCCACCACCATGGGCTTGGTGCGGCGGCGATAACCATCCATGCCCAAGTTAAGCGGATCGACCAGGCCCAGTGGGACGGCTTTTTCACCGCGCTGCATGAGCGGCGCAATGGTGGGCAAGTCCAAACCAGCCGTGAAGTGCTCGCCCATGGCATGCAACACGCCCACACGCAAAGCGAGATCGTCGTCCAAGCGGGTGTAGGCCTCGCCCAACTCGCGGTACATCTTGGGCGTGAAACCGTTGCGCTTGTTGGGTCGGTTGATGCCGATCAACAAGACGCCGTCTTGCACGTCCAAATCGATGCTGCCTTCTGGATGAATGGGGGTCAGAGTCGTCATGGTGTTGCACTCAGGTGATAGACAAGTGCTGTTAGCGCACTCATCTTAAAAACAAGTGCGCCGAGCGCACTTGCGCAAGATCAATATTGGTAAACGCCGTGACCGGTTTTACGGCCTAAGCGGCCAGCCGCCACCAACTCCTTGAGCAAGGGGCAAGGACGGTATTTGCTGTCGCCAAATTCTTTGAGGTACACCTCCATCACGGCCAAGCACACATCTAAGCCAATCATGTCGGCCAAGGCCAAGGGACCGATGGGTTGATTGCAACCGAGCTTCATGCCGGCGTCGATGTCGTCGGGTGTGGCCAAGCCTTCTGACAACACAAACAGCGCTTCATTGATCATGGGCACCAAGATGCGATTGACCACAAAGCCAGGTGCGTTCTTGACAGTGATGGGCGTTTTACCCAAAGCAGTGGCCAAAGCGTGAACCGCATCGTGCGTTGCGTCGCTGGTTTGCAAACCGCGAATGATTTCCACCAGCGCCATCATGGGCACGGGGTTGAAAAAGTGCATGCCAATGAAGCGGTCGGCGCGGGTGGTGACCGCTGCCAGTTGCGTGATGGAAATAGAAGAGGTGTTGGAGGCAATGATGACATCGGGTGCCAACAATGCATCGAGTTGTTTCAAGATTTTGACTTTAAGATCTTGGTTTTCTGTGGCGGCTTCAATGACCAAATCTGCGTCTTGCAAGTCTTCGTAGCGTGTACTGCCTTGAATTTTAGAAAGCGCCGACGCTTTGTCGGCCTCTGTGATTTTTTCTTTTTTGAGCAAGCGGTCCAAGCTGCCCGAAACCGTGGCAATGCCCTTGGCCACCGCGGCTTCCGAAATGTCCACCATCACCACCGGAATGCCCACCACTGCACAAGCTTGTGCAATGCCGTTACCCATGGTGCCTGCTCCAATAATGCCTACTTTTTGAATGATCATGATTTGAAAAATGAAGAGTGAAAGATGAAAATATTTTTTGGTGATGTCAGGTCATACCCTGAAACGCTTTCGCGTCAAGGCCAAGGCCACCCAAAAGGCGAGGACCGATACGCCGATGAGCAAAGCCAAATTTCCCAGCACATTGCTTGGCCATTGGTCCAAAAACAAAGGCCTGACCAATTCAATGGCCGCGGTCAAAGGCAAATAGTCTGTGATAGTTTGCAGCCAATCTGGCAACTGCGTGCGCGGAAAATAAATGCCCGATAAAAACATCATGGGCGTTAGAAACAAAGTGAAGTAATAGGTGAAAAAGTCATAGCCTTTGGCCATGGCATTGAAGATCAAGGCAACGCAGCTGAAGGTCACACCCACCATCCACAACACGGGCCAAGCCAACAACAGTTTCCAACTGTGGCTAATTCCCAATACCAGCATCACACCCAAAATGGCCGTCACCGTGAAAAGCGCTTTGTAAGACGCCCACAACATTTCGGCCATGACCACATCGTCCAAACGAACCGGCGCATTCATGATGCCGTCCCAGGTTTTTTGCATGTGCATGCGCGAAAAGGCAGAATACAAAGCTTCGAAAGATGCGGCGTTCATGGCGCTCATGCAAATGCTGCCGCTGGCCAAGAACAGAATATAAGGCACTTGCTGACCTCCCGTGTTCACCTCGCCAACCAAGGCCCCTAAGCCATAGCCAAATGCCACAAGCCACATGAGTGGCTCAGCAATACCGCCCACCAAACTGGGAATGGCCAGCTTGCGCCAGACCAACAGATTGCGCAAGAAAACGGGCCACCAGCGCATGGAGAGCTGCGGCGGCGCCCATACCGATGGGATCACATGTTGTTTGCGCATCATGCGTTCTCCCTCATTTGACGACCGGTGAGTTTCAAGAACAAGTCCTCTAAGTTAGCTGGTCGATGCAAGCTGCGAACCTGAGGCCAGGCCTGTAATGCGATGAGCAGAGGTTGCGCATGGGCGGTATAACAAAAGACGGTTTCGCCACTGACTTCAACGCGTGCTGCGTGTTGACGCAAGGGTGAATCGTTTGCAGCCAAGGCCAATGCACCTTGACCATACAGCTCCACCACATCGGGCTCTAAGTGCGCCGCAATCAAATCGCGCGGCTTGCCCTCCGCGATTTTTTTGCCATGGTCAATGACCAACAAGCGATCGCACAAACGTTCCGCTTCGTCCATGAAGTGGGTGGTGAGCAAAATAGATTTGCCCTCTTGCATGAGCATTTGCAAACGCTCCCACATCAGGTGGCGCGCCTGTGGATCAAGGCCCGTGGTGGGCTCGTCTAGCATCAACATTTGCGGTTGATTGATCAGTGCACGCGCCAAACTCAAGCGCCGTTTCATACCACCTGACAACTCACCCGGCTTGGCTTTGGCTTTGCTGGTGAGCGCACCAAACTCCAAGAGGCTGGCTATTCTGGCTTTGATGTCGCGTTCTTTCATGCCAAAGTAACGGCCATACACCAGCAAGTTTTCCTCGGCGGTAAAGTCAGGGTCTAGCGTGTCCATTTGGGCCACAACCCCTAAACGTGACTTGATGGCCAACGCATCTTCGGGCATCGACAGATTTTCAAAAAAAGTGATGCTGCCTGCGTCTGGCGCTGTCAAGCCCAGGCACATCCGAAGGGTGGTCGTTTTGCCAGCACCGTTGGGGCCAATGACCCCCAAACATTCTCCTGGAGAGATGTGAAACGACAGATCGTCGACCACGGTGTTGTTGCCAAAACTTTTGACCAAGTTTTCGACATTCAATAAATAATTCATCCCTTGATTGTGCCTCGCAGAAACACGTGAATTGATGACGCAATGCATGTTTCAATTGCAAACTTTAAATTAATATGTATACTTATTAAATCGAAGAAAAACTTCTAGGAGACTGACCTTGAACCCCTCCCACCAGACCGATTCCTTAGGCCGATTAGAAGACTTGCCGGCTGACTACATCGCCGACATGACGGCGCTGTCCATTGCCCCTTTGTGGCCTCAGTTGAGGGGCCTGTTGCCACGTGGCAAACCATCGCGCGCGACTCAGCCCTTTGTTTGGCACTACAAAGACGTGCGCCCCCAACTCATGCGGGCCGGCGAACTGACACCCATTGAAAAAGCGGAACGACGCGTTTTGGTATTGTGCAATCCAGGCCATGGCATCGAGAAATTGGTTGCCACGCCCAACATTTATGTGGGCATGCAATTGATCTTGCCTGGTGAAGTAGCCCCTAACCATCGCCACACCCCCAGCGCAGTGCGCTTTGTGGTGGAAGGCGAAGGCGGCTTTACCACCGTTCAAGGCGAGAAATGCCCCATGCACAAAGGTGACTTGATCTTGACCCCAGCCGGACTTTGGCACGAACACGGCCACGAGGGCCAAGGCCCTGTGGTCTGGATGGACGCACTTGATTTGCCCATGGTCTATGCCATGGAAGCTTCTTACGCCATTGAAGGCCCATCGCAAAATGCCAGCCCAGACTTGGACGCCTCTCAAACCAAATACCAACGTGCTGGTCTTGTGCCCTTCAGCTCCTTAAGCCAATCGGTGCGTGCGCCCTACCCCCAAATTCGCTATCCATGGGTGGATGTGCGCAAAGCTTTGTTAGCACTCGACCAAGGCACAGCCAAAGACGATGCGGTTCAACTGGCTTATGTCAATCCAGAAACAGGCGCGCCTTGCTTGCCCACTTTGGGTTTCTCTGCGCAACTTTTAAGAGATGGTCTTGATTTCAGCCCACGTCGTCGCTCGGCCAGTTCCGTCATGCATGTGATTGAAGGCCGCGGCGAATCGGAAATTGATGGCGTCAGCTTGAAATGGTCGGAAGGCGATACGGTGGCGATTCCCACACACGCGCAAATCAAGCACCGCGCCAGCCATAGCAACGCTTACCTTTTCCATGTGGATGATGCGCCCACTCAGCGTGCATTGGGCTTTTATCAGGAGTTTTCTGCATGAGCACCCCTGGCAAAAAGTTCATCGTTGTGGGCGGTGGAATAGGCGGATTGGCTGCGGCTGTTGCCCTCAGCCAGCAAGGTGTTCATGTCACTGTTTTAGAACAAGCGGCTCAATTGGGTGAAATTGGCGCTGGCGTTCAACTGGGCCCAAATGCGTTTGCAGCACTTGACGCTTTAGGTGTGGGCGAAAACGCACGCAAGCGGGCTGTGTTTACCGAGCGGCTCATCATGATGGATGCGGTCGACGGCTCTGAGGTTGGCAGCTTTCCAGTAGGGCAGGCTTTCCGCGATCGCTTCCAAAATCCTTATGCTGTGATTCACCGCGCAGACATCCACACCTCGATGTTGGAAGCGACACAAGGTTCCCATCTGATCCAGGTGGAAACCTCCACCAAAGTGGTCAGCGTGTCACAAGACGATGAAGGTGTGACAGCTGTCGACCAAAACGGTCGCATCTTCAAAGCAGATGCCTTGGTGGCTGCCGATGGTGTGCGCTCTGTGATTCGCGAAAAACTGTTCAACGATCCACCCCGCATTTCAGGCCACGTGGTGTACCGCGCGGTGGTGCCCGTAGCAGAAATGCCCCTAGATTTGCAAATCAATGCGCCCGTAGTTTGGGCCGGCCCCGACTGCCACTTGGTGCACTATCCGCTGCGCGATGGTCAGCAATACAACTTGGTCGTGACCTTTCACAGTCGAGACGAAGAGGAATGGGGCGTGACCGATGGCAGCAAGGAAGAGGTGCTGAGTTACTTTGAGGGCATTTGCCCTCGCGCGAGACAAATGCTGCACCTTCCCAAAACTTGGCGCCGCTGGGCCACCGCCGATCGCAATCCGCTGGAAAAATGGGGCGATGGCCGCGTGACCATGCTAGGCGATGCCGCACATGGCATGTTGCAGTACATGGCGCAAGGTGCTTGCATGGCGATTGAGGACGCTGTGACTTTAGGCGAAGCCATGAAGCATTGCCAAGGTGATGTCGTCAAAACTTTCCAGTTGTATGAGAAAAGCCGCATCCCACGTACCGCGCGCGTGGTGCTGTCGGCCCGAGAGATGGGGCGCCTCTATCACGCCAAAGGTGTTGAGCGCTTGGTGCGAAATCAACTTTGGGAAGGCCGCACGCCCGAGCGCTTCTACGATGCGCTTGAGTGGCTTTATGGCTGGCGTGCTGAAAATTCATTGGCGCTGTAAAAAGTTTTCAACTTTCTGGAAGCCTTGCAGACGCTTCTACAATAGGCCCCAATCCGAATCTAGGGAGCCCGTGTGTTCGATCAATTGGCGGTGATACCGCAATACCTGATGCCCAAGCTGGCCATGACCCGCTTGGCGGGTCGCGTGGCCAGTGCCGAGTGGGGCGCAGTCACCACTTGGGTCATCCAGCGTTTTGTCAAACGCTACAAGGTCAACATGAGCGAGGCGGCCCATGCCGACCCCGCCCACTACAAAAGCTTCAATGAGTTTTTCACTCGTCCTTTGAAGGACGGTGCGCGACCCTTGTCAAACAGCACATGGGTGTGCCCAGTCGACGGCGCCATCAGCCAATGTGGCGCCATTGAACGCGACCAAATTTTTCAAGCCAAGGGGCATCAATACAGCACCCGTGCGTTGGTGGGCGGCGATGCGGATTTGGCCGCCCCCTTTCAAAATGGCCAATTTGCTACGCTTTACTTAAGCCCGCGCGATTACCACCGCATTCACATGCCAATTTCGGGCAAGTTGCTTCGCATGATCCATGTCCCGGGCGACTTGTTTTCAGTGAATCCCACCACCGCGCGCGGCGTGCCTGGCTTGTTTGCGCGAAACGAACGCGTGGTGTGCGAGTTTGAAACCGAGAAAGGCCCGATGGTCTTGGTGCTGGTGGGTGCCACCATTGTGGGCAGCATGGCCACGGTGTGGCATGGTCAGGTGAATCCGCCTCGGCCTGGCACCATCAGGGAATGGCGCTATGACACACAAGATGTGCGCCTGCAGAAGGGCGAAGAAATGGGAAGGTTTATGTTAGGCTCTACCGTGGTGATGCTGTTTCCAGCAAACAGCATTCAGTTTCCTGCCGATTGGACCAGCACTCGCCCTCTTCAAATGGGCGAGTCAATGAGCGACAACTGATCTGCCGCAGATTGAGGACTTGTTAGAGCGGCTAAAAACTGGAAGGCTTGCGCCTTCAGATTTCGATCTTCGAGCCCAGTTCAACCACCGAGTTGTTCGGCAGTTTCAAAAATTCAGCTGCGGCACTTGCATTCAAGTGCATCTGTGCAAACAGCTTCTCACGCCAAGTGGCCATGCCCCCGCCGATGGTTGGAATGACAATGTCACGCGACAAGAAATAGCTGGTCGTCATGGGGTCGAGTTCAGCGCCATGGCCTTTGAGTTGCTCTAGAGCTTTTGGCAAATCGGGATCATTTTTAAAGCCATAGTTGACGATCACTTGCCAGCAGTCGTGGTGCAAAGACTCAATTTCTATTCGCTTGTTTAAACCGATCCAGGGTACTTCGTGATTTTGAACCGTGACAAATAAGTTTTGTCGGTGCAAGACTTTGTTGTGTTTGAGGTTGTGCAAAAGGGCGTTGGGCACGCTGCCAATTTCGGCAGTCAAAAATACAGCCGTGCCTTCTACACGAGCAGGCGGAGCGACAAAAATAGCGTCTAAGAAGTCAACCAAGCCAAATGAATCGGACTTCCTAGATTCGTTCAACAAGCGGCGCCCATCGCTCCAAGTGATCATGAGCAAGAAAATGCCGCCACCAATGACCAAGGGGAACCAACCACCTTCCAACAATTTCATCATGTTGGATGCCCAAAAAGCAAAGTCGACGACAAAGAAGAATCCTGTCGCGCCAATACAAAGCGCAAGCGGCATTTTCCAGTGGTAGCGAATGACGAAGAAAGTCAAGACGGTTGTGATCAACATGTCGGTACACACCGCAATGCCGTAGGCCGCCGCCAAGTTGCTAGATGACTTGAACAATGCCACGGCCAGCACAATCAAAATGAACAAGCCCCAGTTCACCAGGGGCATGTAGATTTGACCTAAATCTTTCACACTGGTGTGGAGCACTTGCAAGCGAGGCAAATAACCCAATTGAATGACTTGTTTGGTGACACTGAAGGCACCTGTGATCAAGGCTTGAGACGCGATGACCGTGGCCATGGTGGCCAAGCACACCAAGGGAATCAGCGCCCAATCGGGGGCCATCATGTAGAAAGGATTTTTAACAGCTTCGGGGTTGGACAGCAGCAAAGCACCTTGACCAAAATAGTTCAAAGTCAGGGCGGGCATGACCGTGGTGAACCAAGCCAGTCGAATGGGCTTCTTGCCGAAGTGACCCATGTCAGCGTAAAGCGCTTCACCGCCTGTGACACACAAAACCACAGCACCCAAAATGATGAACGTGGTGCCAGGGTTGTCCCACATGAACATGACTGCATAGTGCGGGCTGATGGCCCACAAAATTTCTGGGTTGGTTCCGATGTGATACAGACCCAAAACGGCAATGACTGCAAACCAAACCAGCGTGATAGGGCCAAAGAATTTGCCAATGCCGGCTGTACCGCGTTTTTGAACCGCAAACAAGGCAAACAAAATCAACAAGGTGAGTGGAATGACGGCCTTTTTGAAGTTTGGTGAAACAATCTCCAAGCCCTCCACAGCGGAAAGCACCGAGATGGCTGGCGTGATCACACCATCTCCATAAAACAAACAAGTGCCAAAGATACCCACCAACAGCAACACTTTTCGCAAACGAGGTTTCTCTTTGACGGACTGCGAGGCAAGTGCCAACATGGCAACCAAGCCGCCCTCACCGTGGTTGTCGGCCCTGAGAACGAGGGTCACATATTTGATTGAAACGATGGTGGTCAGTGTCCAAAAGAAAATGGACAAAATGCCGTAAACGTTTTGCGGGGTGAATTCGACATGACCAGATCCAAAAACCTCTTTCAAGGCATACAACACACTGGTACCGATGTCGCCGTAGACCACACCGATGGCGCCTAAAGTCAGGGCCGTTAAAGAGGATTTGCTGGAAGACACAAAATTCAGCCCAGCATGGAGTCTGGGCTTTTGTTCAGAGTGACCGCGATTCTGCGCCTCTTTTCAAATCTTTGCCATGAAGGCTGGTGTGTAAAAGACAGCGCTGTCTGAAAATGTTGCACCGCAACAACTCAGATAATTTTACGAATACTTTAGTCGTAAACTTCGGCTTCGGGGTCGGTTGACTCGAGCTCGTAACTGGCCGCCAACATGGCCAAACGGCCAATCACGCCGTACATGTAGAAGCGATTTGGCACACTGGCCCCCGGCTTCATACCCGGTTGTGGAAGGTGAGGTGTTTCGGCAAATGCCAAAGGCACAAAACTGGCACCTGGTGCATTTAAGTTTTCGTCGACACCGCGTTCTGCATGG
This sequence comes from Comamonadaceae bacterium, assembly GCA_027488115.1. Lineage (GTDB taxonomy): Bacteria > Pseudomonadota > Gammaproteobacteria > Burkholderiales > Burkholderiaceae_C > Limnohabitans_A. The sequence continues at coordinate 17,079 of JAIYCG010000030.1, forward strand.
ACTCGGTAAAAGCCCCCCACCACGTAGCGATCCATCATGTAGACCACCGGTTCGGCCACCGCATCGTTCATGAGTTCATTGGTCAGCACGCCCTCTTGGATGATCACGTCGCTGACCACTTGGCCATCTTTGATCACGCTCATTTTGTTGCGCGTTTTGCGGTTGAGCACATCCAGGTCGGACACATCGCGCACCGTCATGATGCCCATACCGTAAGTGCCATTGTCTGCCTTGACCACCACAAACGGCTTCTCATTGATGCCGTACTCTTTGTACTTGCGCTTGATTTTAGTCAGAAGCGCATCGACATTGCTGCGCAGTGCTTCAATGCCAACCCCTTCTGCAAAATTGACGTCACCGCATTGATTGAACATGGGATTGATGAGCCAAGGGTCAATGCCCAACAACTTGCCAAAGCGTTTGGCCACTTCTTCATAGCTTTGAAAATGCAAAGTTTTGCGGCGCACGCTCCAACCGGCATGCAAGGGCGGCAACAAATGCTGCTCATGCAGCTCTTCCAAAATGCCAGGCGCACCAGCCGATAAATCATTGTTGAGCAAAATGGTGCAAGGATCGAAATCTTTCAAGCCCAAGCGGTGCTTGGAACGAATGACGGGCTCGAGTGTGACTTGCTCGCCACCCGGCAAATCAATGACGGTGGCTTCTTTGATATCGGGGTTGATGGAGCCAATGCGCACATTGAGGCCCGCCATGTGAAAGATACGCTGCAACTGAACCACATTGCTCAAATAAAAGGTATTGCGCGTGTGGTTCTCAGGAATGATGAGCAGGTTTTTGGCTTCGGGACAAATTTTCTCAATGGCCGCTTGGGCGGCTTGCACGGCCAAGGGCAACATTTCTGTCGATAAATTGTTCCATCCCCCAGGAAACAAATTGGTATCGACGGGTGCCAACTTGAAACCTGCATTGCGAATATCGACCGAGGTGTAGATGGGCGGCGTGTGCTCCATCCACTCCAACCTGAACCAGCGTTCAATGGCAGGCATGGAGTCAAGAACCCGTTGCTCAAGTTCGTTGATGGGGCCATTCAAGGCGGTGACTAAGTGCGGAACCATAAGGGCCTTTAAACTGTTAATTTCTAACTTCGCCATCGCCCAGTACCACGTACTTGAGCGAAGTGAGTCCTTCAATTCCGACGGGTCCACGGGCATGGAACTTGTCGGTCGAGATGCCTATTTCTGCACCTAAACCAAATTCAAAGCCGTCCGCAAATCGGGTGCTGGTGTTGACCATGACACTGGCCGAGTCGACCTCGCGCAAGAAGCGCTGTGCATGCATGTGGTTGCGTGTGAGAATGGCATCGGTATGATGGCTTGAGTAGTGGTTGATGTGCGCAATGGCTTGGTCCAAGCCCTCCACCACTTTGATGCTGATGATGGGTGCCAGATATTCTTCAAACCAATCTTGCTCTGTTGCGTCTAGCAACTTGGCACCTGTGACCTGGGACAAAATAACTTTGGCCTTGGGACAGCATCGCATTTCAACACCTTTTTTGGCATAGACATTGCCAATGAGGGGCAGGAATTCTGCAGCCACACCCTGCGCCACCAACAAACCCTCGCTGGCATTGCACGGGCTGTATTTTTGGGTTTTCGCGTTGTCTGCCACCTTCACCGCCATGGCGACATCACAGGGATCGTCAATGTAAGTGTGGCAGTTGCCATCCAAGTGTTTGATGACGGGCACTTTGGCCTCTCGGGTGATGCGCTCAATGAGGCCCTTGCCGCCACGAGGAATGATCACATCGACATACTCTGGCATGGCGATGAGTTGGCCCACCGCCTCGCGATCGGTGGTTTGCACCAACTGCACCGCATCGGCTGGCAAGCCCGACTCTTGAAGGGCTTGCTGCACCAAAAGGGCCAAAGCTTTGTTGGAATCGATGGCCTCAGAACCACCTCGCAAAATGCAGGCATTGCCACTTTTGATAGACAAGCTGGCCGCTTCAATGGTGACATTGGGTCGGCTTTCGAAAATCATGCCAAACACGCCCAAAGGGACACGCATTTGGCCCACGCGAATGCCACTGGCTTGTTGTTTCATGCCCAAGATTTCACCAATGACATCGGGCATGGCCGCCAATTGTTCGCAGCCTTCGGCGCAAGTGGCCAGAACTTTGGGAGTGAGGCGCAAGCGATCGACCATGGGAGCGGCCAAGCCTGCTGCTTGAGCCCGGACCAGGTCTTTGTCGTTGTCAATTTGCAGCGCTTGTGTGTTCTCGCGCAGCAAAACAGCCAAGCGTTTCAAAGCACTGTTTTTGACAGCCGTTGATGCCTTGGCCATGGTCGCAGAGGCCACTTTGGCCTGCTGCCCCAAAATTTGCATGGGGGTCTGCAAAGTTGTTTGCGAAGTTGCGTTCATGGCGCTATTTTCGCACTCTTAAGCTCAAACTGGAAACTTGGCTTCCCATTTCTCAACTTCGGGCAGCCCCAAACAGTCGTTGTACTCTTTGGCGCTGAGTTGCCTAGGCTTGACCGCCAGCGTGTGGCCATCGGTTTGCAAATGCTGCAAGGCTTCGCGCATGGCAAAACCCACGGCATTGCGCAAAAGGGCTGGGTAAATGGCCAAGGCCACGCCGTGTTGGTGCAGCTCAGAAGCAGGCAAGCCGAGCAAAGGCCCTCCAGCATCGATGTTGACCGTACACGGAATGGTGAGCGATTGGGCAATGTGTTTCAGGTCATCTAGCAAACCGCTGTGGGCTTTTAGCTCCACAAAAACGGCATCCGCGCCCGCTTTTTCAAAGGCTTGTGCACGCAGGATGCCTGCTGCCAAACCCTCAGCACCCACACTGTCGGTTCGGGCAATGATCATGAACTGATCGTCTTTGCGCGCGGCCACGGCCGCTTCTATTTTGGCCACGGCCTCTCGAAAGGGCAACACACTGCGATCGCCAGGCAGTTGGGCGCAGCGCTTGGGTGAAATTTGGTCTTCCATGTGTATGGCGGCCACGCCTGCCGCTTCAAACTCTTCAATGGTTCGCTTCACGCCCACCACATTGCCATAACCCGTATCGGCATCGCAAATGAGCGGCAGGTTGACACACGAAGCCACACGCCTGGCGTGGCCCGACATGAGCGACAAGTCAATGAGTCCAACATCGGGTGTGCCCAACAAAGAAGCAGAAACGCCATTGCCTGTCATGTACACAGCCTCGAAGCCCTGTTGTTGCACCATCCGAGCGCCATAGCCATCGAATACGCCAGGGGCAATCAGTGCTGTGCCGCCTTGTTGAGCGGCTTTCAAGCGAGCACGAAGTTGAGTTCGAAGTTGCGTTGGTGTAGGCATGGCACTCATGCTGTGATTTTCCAATCGGGGTATTTTTTGAGAAACGGAATGAGGCCGCCTTCCCGCAAAATAGCGCGAATGGCTTCTGGCACAGCCCCCAAGGGGCGTGTTAACTGGCGCAAGGGCACCGACACTTTTTGGCCTGCCATGTCCACTTCAATGCTGTCACCTTCATGAATGTCAGACACATCGCACTCCACCACTGGCAAACCATTGTTGATGGCATTGCGAAAAAACTGTCGGCCAAAGGATGGGGCCACAATGGCGGCCACACCCATGCGCCGCAAGATGTGCACGGCCTGTTCGCGGGAGGAATTAATGCCGAAGTGCTTGCCAGCCACGATGACGCTGCCTGCAGCAAATCTTGCGGCAAAACCAGGCGACACAGCGTCAAAGGCTTGCGAAGCAATGAACGCTTCGTCCTTGCCGGGCAAGTATTTACCAGAGCAGTTTAAGTCGGTATTGACGTCATCGCCCAACAAGTAGACGCGACCTTGAATGGCTTGATCAAGCATGAGAGGCCTCCCATTGACCACCGGCCACGGTGCGCGGGTCGGTGATGAAACCCGTTAATGCGGAAGCCGCCACGGTGGCCGCAGAGCCCAGCCAAATGTCTGAATCGTGATTGCCCAAGCGACCCTGGAAATTGCGGTTGGCACTTGAAATCACAACTTCTCGATCGCCTGGAATGAGGTGGTTGGTAATGCCCACACAGGTGCCGCAGCCTGCAGCCTCCACAGACGCGCCGGCTTCGGTGAGGGCTTCAATCAACCCTTCGCGAGCTGCCGCCAAATAAATTTGACGAGAGGCCGGCGTGATGATCATGCGCACACCTTTGGCCACACGCTTGCCCTTGAGCACCGCTGCGGCTTGGCGAATGTCATCCAAGCGGCCATTGGTGCAGGTGCCGATCAGTGCAAAGTTGATTTTCTGACCCACCACTTCGTGGGCCGACACAATGTCGTCTACGGCGTGCTTGCGCGCCACTTGAGGCGCCAGTTGCGACGCATCAATTTCGAAACGGTCTGCGTAATGTGCATCGGCATCCGCACGCAAAGGAGCCGGTGTTTGGGCACCGTGTGCTTTTAACCAAGCGATTGTTTTTTCATCGGCTTCCAGCAGCGCTGCTTTTGCGCCCAATTCTGCGGCGTGGTTGCACAAGGTCATGCGATCGTCAATTTCCATGGCCTCGACCGCTGAGCCCACATATTCAATGGCGCGGTAGTTCAAGCCCTCTGCGCCAAACTTGCCCAGCATGTGCAAGGTGACATCCTTGGCCCAGACACCGGGTTGCAAACGGCCCTTCAGCACCACACGCACAGATTCTGGAACACGCAGCCAAACTTTACCGGTGGCCATGACAGCGCTCACATCGGTGCCTTCAATGCCAGTGCCAAATGCGTTGAATGCGCCGTAAGTGACCGAGTGGGTGTCGGTGCCGACAATCAAATCGCCACAGGTGAGGTGGCCGCCTTCTGGCAAGACTTGGTGGCAAATGCCATCGCCAATGTCATACAAAACACTGCCGTGCTCATCGGCAAATTTGCGCATGGCCGTGTGTCCTTGTGCGGCTTCGACGGTGGGCGGTGGTGAAAAATGATCCAAGACCCATGCCGTTTTGTGAGCAAAAGGCAAAGATTTGGCACCCATTTTCTCGACCATGCGAATGGTGTTGGGCGCGCGTGCGTCGTGCACCATGGCAAAGGTGACACCCGCCACGACCAAGTCGCCTGCGCGCACTTGCGGCAGGGCTGCATGGCGTGCCAATAATTTTTCTGCGAGGGTTGAGCCCATGGAAGTCCCTTGTTGGTGTTTGAGCAATCAGCTGCCCTTGATATTGGCTTTGCGAACCACGCTGCCCCACTTGTCACTTTCGGACTTGATGTAGCGCGCAGCCTCTGCAGGCGATGTGGGCGTGGGTTCGAGCCCCAACTTGCGCAACTGCGCCACCACGCCAGGATCTTTCAAAGTGGCCACCAAGGCTGCGTTCAAACGCTTGATGACTTCGGGCGAAGTTTTGGCGGGCGCTGCAAATGCATACCAGTTGGTCGCTTCAAAGCCTGGAAAACCAGACTCAGCAATGGTGGGCACATTGGGCAAGGCTTCCAAACGTTTGGAGCCGGTAGTGACCAAGGGACGCAGTTTGCCTGTCTGAATGTGCTGAACAGCGTCGGTAGGGCTAGAAAAAATAGAGGGCAATACGCCACCCAACAAATCGTTCATGGCAGGCGCGCCACCACGATAGGCCACGTGTTGGTTGTTCAGGTTGGCGGCTATTTTGAGCATCTCACCCGCCAAATGGCCACCACCGCCAATACCTGATGAGCCAAAAGACAATTTGGAATTGTCTTGCCGAGCTTGTTTCAAATAGTCTTCAAATGTTTTGACGTCGCTGGCTGCATTCACCACCAGCACATTGCTGAACACCACGCACAAAGACAAGGCCGCAGTATCGGTCACGGGGTCGTAGTTCAGTTTGTTCAAGTGCTGGTTGACCGACAAAGATCCGACAGTGCCGAGCATGATGGTGTGTCCATCTGGGTTGGCCTTGGTCAGCAAGTCTGTGGCAATGTTGCCACCGGCCCCTGGCTTGTTGTCAATGACCACGGTTTGTTTGAACAACTCTGTGAGCTTGGGGACCATGATGCGCGCCACCGTATCGGAGCTCCCACCCGGCGCAAAGCCAACCAAAATTTTGATGCTCTGCGTTGGAAAGTTGCTCTCAGCGCCTTGCGCATGCGCGTTCATCGTCAGTGCCCCTTGAGCACTGAACAAGGCCAAGGCGAGCAGGGTCCAACGGCGCGTTTTTTGAATGACCAAAGGCAAAGCAAATGACATGGTGAAAGTCTCCGGATTGTTCATGCGTCAAGTGTAGGCCCTCGCGGCTGTTTTACGAGGTCCTTTCAAGCGGCGCCAGCGGAATCTGTGAGTTGCCCTCACAACCCAAGTTGGGATCAGCTTGGGTTAAGCTTGGATGGGGTTTGGGTTAAATTTGGCTCATGATTTGAGGGCACAGGCAGCAGAAACCCGCAAGGCCAATCGCTGCAAAGCTTGCCATGGGTCGGTCGGCCAATCGGACACCTTCAAACCTTTGACGATGCCGTCGACTTGGTGGGCGTTTTGCAGCAACTGCGCCAAACGGGCAGCAGACAACTTGGGCAACACACGTTCAAAAAGTTTTTCACGCGCACCCCAAATTCGCTGCTCGCGCAAAGCCATCGGCAGTGGGCGGCCCTGAGCGATGGCATCCTTTACCCGCTTCAAAGCGCGAATGTCTTCTGCAAGGGTGTAGTGCACCAAAACAGCAGCCTCGCCTTCAGCTTGCAATCCATCTAGCATGCGCTGAACGCGCGCCACTTGCCCGGCAAGCACCGCTTCCGACAACTTGAACACATCGTAGCGCGCCACATTCAAGACAGCGCTTTCGACTTGCGCTTGCGACAGCTCACCTGCAGGGTACAACAAACCCAGCTTTTGAATTTCTTGATGGGCTGCCAGCAAATTGCCTTCTACGCGGTCTGCAAAAAATTGCAAACAGTTTTGACCTTCTTGCCCAGATACAACGCTTTGATTTTGCAACTTCAAACGCTGCGCGATCCACTGAGGCAATTGCGCTCTGTCTAAAGAATCAATTTGCAAAGTGACCCCAAATTGTTCTAGCGCAGCAAACCATGCGCCTTTTTTGGTCGCATTGTCTAAGCGGGGCAAAAGGAACAGCGTCAAGGTGCTGTCGTTGCCTTCTGCGTTCTGCGCCAGTTGCTGAATCATGGGGCTGCCCTCTTTGCCAGGTTTTCCTGTTGGCACGCGAATTTCTAAAATTTGGCGCTCTGCAAAAAGGCTCATGGAGCCCCCTGCAGCCAGCACCTCACTCCAATCAAAATGAGCGCCAGACACCACGTGCACGCTGCGTTCGGTATAGCCTTGTTGGCGAGCTACTGCGCGAATGGCATCTGCCGCTTCTTGCACCAACAAGGCTTCATCGCCGTGCAGCGTGTAGAGGGTTCGCAAACCTTTTTGCAGATGCGCTTGAAGCTGAGGCAGGGCCAATTGCATTGAGAGGGTGGCCTTTGCGTTGACTTTAAAGCGATTTGACCGCAGCCAAACGGCGCAAAATTTGTTGCACGATGTCGAGTTGCATTTCTCGGTACATCATGTTTTCTTCAATTTCTTTGGACAAGGCCGCAGTCTCCAAAAAGCTCAAGTCACGTTGTTGCTGCAACTCAACTTCTGAAATCAAGTTTTTCCCCTGCGGTGTGCGCAAGCGAAATTTCACTTTCAAGCGCAATTGCAATTCTCGCACTTGGCCCGATGCATTCAAGCCCACCACCACGCGTTCGCGAATCTCGGACATCACGTCCAAAACCACTTCGCTGGTCGCCATGTCTTTGGCTTCGGTGAAGACTTTCAAGTCGACATTGCTGGCCAAGTTGCGTCTCAGGTCTGTGCCCATAGCCGACTGGCGAGGCAAGATTAAAAACAAAGATTTGAAAGGCAAGTCGGCACTTTGACGCAACTGAAAACCACAGCCTGACAAACCCAGGGTTGTGAAAGTACCCAGCAACGCGCCGCCTGCCAAATGAAATCCCAAGGTTTTCAGCGATTGGCGACGGGTTAGCAATTGTGATGCGTTGGTCATGGTGAGTGCTTATCGGCGCTTGGCTTTTGCTTTGAGAGAGATGCGGCGAGTTTCACAGAACCACATTGACCAAACGGCCAGGCACCACAATGATCTTCTTAGGTACCGCGCCAGCGCCTTGCTTGGTCACTTGCTCATGCGCCGCTGCCGCTTGTTCAATGAAGGCTTTGTCAGCATTGGCTGGCACCGTGAGCGAGCCACGCAGCTTGCCGTTGATCTGCAACATGAGTTCAATCTCATCGCGCTGCAAAGCCGTTTCATCTACACCTGGCCAAGCCACATCGAGCAAGTCACCGCAGCAAGTGCCGTAGCCCAATTCGTTCCACAATTGGAAAGCCAAGTGCGGGCAAGCGGGGTACATCACGCGCAGCAAGATGGAATAGCACTCGGCCAAGGCGGCGTTGTCGTTCACATCAGTCGAGGTCGAGAGGGGCGAATCTTCCAGCGTGTTGAGCATCTTCATGAGCGCCGACACCACGGTGTTGTATTGCATGCGCTCGTAGTCGTAATTGGCCTGGCGCAGCACCGAGTGAATTTCGAGGCGCAGCTTTTTGGCTTCGGCGCTGAAGGTGATGGGCTGTGAGCGGTCGACGGTGAGGCCGACTTTCAAAGCGCTTTCCACTTTGACCGCATAGTTCCAAACACGGCGCACAAAGCGGTAGCTGCCTTCCACCGCCGCATCGTTCCACTCCAGGGTGGCTTCGGGGGGTGCGGTGAACATGGTGTACAAGCGCGCGGTATCGGCGCCGTATTTTTCAATCAGGTCTTGCGGATCGACGCCGTTGTTCTTCGACTTGGACATGGTGCCCACGCCTTCGTAATCGATGGCGGTGCCCACAGGCAAATCGCCCACGGCATTTTTCAAACGCGCACCGATCACCTTGCCGTCGTCGGCCAACACATGCTCTACGTCGTGCGGCCAGAAATAATCTTTGCCACCTTTGTCGGTGCGACGTGAGTAGATGTGGTTCAAGACCATGCCTTGCGTCAGCAACTTGGTGAAGGGTTCGTCCACTTTCACCAAGCCCAAATCGCGCATCACTTTGGTCCAGAAGCGCGCATACAGCAAGTGCAAAATGGCGTGCTCAATGCCGCCAATGTACTGGTCCATGGGCATCCAGTAGTCGGCACCCTCGGCCACCATCTTGTCGGTGTTCTTGGGGTCGCAATAGCGCATGAAGTACCAAGACGAATCGACAAAGGTGTCCATGGTGTCGGTTTCGCGGCGCGCAGGTTTGCCGCACACAGGACACACCACGCCAGCGTGGAAACCTTCGTGTTTGTTCAGTGGATTGCCAGAACCATCGGGGATGCAATCTTGCGGCAAGACCACAGGCAAATCTTTTTCGGGCACGGGCACCGCGCCGTGTTCATCGCAATGGATGATCGGGATCGGTGTACCCCAGTAACGCTGACGGCTAATACCCCAGTCGCGCAGACGCCAAGTGGTTTTCTTCTCGCCCAAACCTTTGGCGGCCAAGTCGGCGGCCACGGCCTCTAAAGCGTCTTTGAAATTCAGGCCGTCGTATTGGCCAGAGTTGACCAACACGCCGTTGGCTTTGTCGCCAAAGCCATCGTGCCATTCTGTCTGACTGAAGGTCACGCCTTTGGAGGCCACCACTTGCTGAATGGGCAATTGGTATTTGAGCGCAAACGCAAAGTCGCGTTCGTCGTGCGCAGGTACACCCATCACGGCGCCATCGCCATAGCTCATGAGCACGTAGTTGCCCACCCACACTTCAACGGGTTTGCCTGTGAGCGGGTGCGTGACGGTTAAGCCTGTGGGCATGCCTTCTTTTTCTTTGACCGCCAACTCGGCTTCGGTGGTACCGCCCTTTTGGCAGGTTTCAATGAACGTGGCCAAAGCAGGTTGTGTGAGCGCTGCATGGGCGGCCAAAGGATGCTCAGGTGCCACCGCACAGAACGTGACACCCATGATGGTGTCGGGACGTGTGGTGAACACAAACATCTTGCCGTCTTGAATGAGCTGACCGTCTGCACCACGGATGTCATGCGGGAACGCAAAGCGCACACCGGTGGATTTGCCAATCCAGTTTTCTTGCATCAGCTTCACGCGTTCGGGCCAACCGGGCAACTTATCGCCCGTCACAAAGTCGAGCAACTCTTCGGCGTAATCGGTGATCTTCAAGTAGTAGCCAGGGATCTCGCGCTTCTCGACCACGGCGCCAGTGCGCCAGCCTTTGCCGTCGATCACTTGCTCGTTGGCCAACACGGTTTGGTCAATCGGGTCCCAATTGACGACCTGTGTTTTGCGATACGCCACGCCCTTCTCGAGCATCTTCAAGAACAACCACTGGTTCCACTTGTAGTAGCTGGCGTCACACGTGGCCACTTCGCGGCTCCAGTCGATGGCCAAGCCCATGGCCTGCATCTGCTTCTTCATGTAAGCGATGTTTTCGTAGGTCCACTTGGCGGGCGGCACACCGTTTTTCAAAGCGGCGTTTTCTGCAGGCAAGCCAAACGCGTCCCACCCCATGGGCATGAGCACGTTGTAGCCGTTCATGCGCAAGTAGCGCGTGAGCATGTCGTTGATGGTGTAGTTGCGCACGTGGCCCATGTGCAGCTTGCCGCTGGGGTAGGGCAGCATGGAGCAGGCGTAAAACTTCTTTTTGCTGGCGTCTTCGGTGACGCGGTAGGCATCGCGAGCATTCCACTGGCTTTGCGCCGCGGGCTCAACTTCGAGGTGGTTGTACTTGTCTTGCATGATGGTGCAAATTGTAGGTGTTTGGCGGGGTGAAATCCCTCTGAAGACAGCCAGGCACTCTGATTGACGCACAAACAGCGCCTGCGCTGCAAAAGATCAGGGTGTGGCTGCCTTTTGAGCGTCCGCTCCGGGAGCTGTCACAAAGCCAATTCGGCTTAAGCCCGCTTGCTGAGCAAGGCCCATGATGTCCAGAACTTGGCCATAAGGCACTGCCTGGTCCACCCGAAGTTGGACTTCCAAGTTGGGTTTCTGCGTCGCCTGTCGCTGAAGTTCTGCGGGCAAATCGACCAGCGTAGTGGGTTTGTCATTGATGAAGAGCTCCCCAGATGCCTTCAAGCTCAGACTGAGTGCTTCGGGCGCTTCGCCGCCTTGAGCAGCCTTGGACTGGGGCAAATCCAAACGGATGGCGCTGGTGAGCAGGGGCGCAGTGAGAATAAAAATAACCAGCAACACCAACATGACATCGACCAAAGGCGTGACGTTGATGTCACTGAAGGGCTTGGCCTGAACAGCGCGAGGAAATCGACCAAATGCCATCGTTTGCTTGCTTGATTTTTATTTTTGCCGGCCAGTGAGCAAGTTCATCAGGTCTTGTGCAAAACCTTCCAACTCAATCTCAATTTGCGCCACGGTGCGACCAAACACGTTGTAGGCCAAGACAGCAGGAATGGCCACTGCCAGACCCGCAGCAGTCATGACCAAGGCTTCTCCCACAGGGCCCGCCACGCGGTCTAAGGTAATTTGCCCAACTTCCGCCATACCGCTCAAGGCATTGAAAATACCCCACACGGTGCCAAGCAAACCCACAAAAGGAGAAATGGCACCCACTGTGGCCAAGAGCAATTGACCCCAATGCAACCGGTTGACAGAAGTTTGCAAACTATTTCGCAAGACACGGGTGAGTTGATGCTCACGCTCACCCGCAGCAGCCAAAGTGCCCCCCAAGGGCAGAAGGGTGGCATCCAACAGGGGGGTGACCGTTTGGTCGCGGTCAAATTGCCCAACGCGGGCATGGGCTTCATCAAATTGAGCAGCTTGCCAAAAGGCCGCTGTACTTTGAGGAACGTCCAATTTGACTCTGCGCAACAAATTGAATTTCCAAAAAATGACGACCCATGTGCTGACAGACATGGCCAGCAAAGCGATTGCTACAAAGCGAATGACCCCGTCGCCCTCCGTCCAAAAGCTCATTAAATTCATGACTTGCCGATTTATCTCAAGGACAACACGTCGAACATGTCGAAGAGCCCCGTTTTTTGGTCAGCTAAAAACCTGACCGCGCGCAAACTGCCTAGCGCGTAGGTTGCGCGGCTAGACGACTTGTGTGTCACTTCGATACGTTCACCGGTACCAGCAAACAAAACCGTGTGGTCGCCCACAATGTCGCCGCCGCGGATGGTGGCAAAACCAATGCTGGAGGGGTCGCGTTCGCCCGTCACACCTTCCCGGGCGTAAACGGCGCATTCTTTCAAGTCCCGGCCTAAGGCTTCTGCAATGACCTCGCCCATTTTGAGAGCCGTACCCGATGGCGCATCGACCTTGTGGCGATGGTGGGCCTCAATGATTTCAATGTCGTAACCCGCGGCCAACGCTTTGGCCGCCATTTCAAGCAATTTGAGGGTGACATTGACCCCCACGCTCATGTTGGGAGCCATGACAATGGCTACGTCTTTGGCGATGGCTTTGATTTCATTTTTCTCAGCATCCGAAAAACCGGTGGTACCGATGACCGCCTTGACGCCCAAAGCTTGGCACATTTTCAAGTGCGCCAAGGTGCCTTCAGGACGTGTGAAGTCAATGAGGTATTGGGAATTTTGCAGGCCTGTTTTGAAATCGCCTGTCACCAAAACGCCACTGGCTTTGCCCATGGCAGCGCCAGCATCTGTCCCAACCGCAGCACTGCTGGCCAAATCAAGTGCACCCGTGAGGCGGCAATCAGGGGCGTTGGCAATGGCCTCAATGAGCATCTGGCCCATTCGGCCAGAGGCGCCAGCCACAGCAACAGCATGTTTTGGCAGATCAGAAATAGCAGAAGCAACTTGAGTCATGTGATTCATCAGCGCTGGGCTGGTTCAAGCGGGGGGTAAGAACTGGGCAGTGGCAAGACCACTGCAGGGACAGGCTCGGTTTTCCGAACAGGCGCTGGGTATTTGCGCAGATCTTCTTCTTTGGCCTCCAAGACAGGCACCGTCAAACTGGATTTTTTGGCCACCAATTTGGTCACGAACTCTTCCTCACTGGGCAACTCATCGCCAGTGACTCGTTCAAGCTCATCGCCTTTGAACCAAACACTGAGACTAAAGCTTTGCCCTGGTACACCCTGTCGGCGAATGGTGAAAACGTAGTCCCAACGTTGTTCATGAAACACACTTGAAACCAAGGGCGTGCCAAGAACTTCCCGAACCTGCTGCTTTGACATGCCGGGTTTGAGAAATTCCTTCTGCTCTCTAGAGACAAAGTTGCCTTGGACCACTTCAGGGACGTACAAAACGGCGTCAGTGGCAACGCTAAGGCGAGGCAATTGGCTAGGCAATTGACAAGCACTTAAAAGCAACAACAACATGGGCAGGCCCACGGCCAAAGACAAGATGTTGCTAGGAGAAATACAAATTTGTTTTTTCATGGATGCTTGGCAGGCCATATGATGGGATCATTGTAGCGGTAGCATTTGGCAGTGGCGAAGCTCATTTGGCCAAATCCCTTCTCTTTCAATTGCAACTGAACAGCCATGGACGAACTCAAAAGCACTGGACTTAAAGCCACTGTCCCCCGACAAAAGATTTTGGAGATCTTTCAAAAAGGGGTTATCCGGCACATGACCGCCGAAGATGTTTTCAAGCATTTGGTCAATGACAACGCCGACATTGGTTTGGCCACTGTTTACCGGGTCTTAACCCAGTTTGAGCAAGCCGGGCTCTTAAGCCGAAACCATTTTGAAAGTGGCAAAGCAGTTTATGAATTGAACGAGGGCCAACACCATGACCACATGGTATGCCTAGATTGTGGCAAAGTTGAAGAGTTCTATGACGCAGAAATTGAAAGGCGGCAGCACGATGTAGCCTTGGCCAAGGGCTTTGTGATTGCCGATCATGCGCTCAGTCTTTACGCCCACTGTACCCAAAACCCCTGCCCCCATCGCAATCGGGCTTAAGTTCAGTCTCAGTCAACCTCAGTCAACCTCAGTCAACCCATGGCAGCGCGCTGCCGCTCCATAAAGTCTTGGTAGGTGTCGATGCCGCGCATTTGCAAAATGGTGTTGCGCACAGCCGCCTCCACCAGCACCGCAATGTTGCGCCCCGCCACCACTTGGATGACCACTTTGCGCACGGCAATGCCCAGCACATCTTGCGTCAGCGGCTCAGTGGGAATGCGCTCGTAATCGCGCTCAAAATTTTCGCGACGCACCAAGTGCACAATGAGTTTCAAACGCATTTTGCGGCGCACCGCTGTTTCTCCGAAAATGGCGCGTATGTCCAACAAGCCAATGCCGCGCACCTCCAACAAGTTTTGCAACAAATCGGGGCAACGAGCCTCAATGGTGGTTTGATTAATGCGAAACAAGTCCACCGCATCGTCGGCGACCAAGCCATTGCCACGAGAAATCAACTCCAAGCCCAACTCACTCTTGCCAAGGCCAGACTCGCCGGTGATTAAGACACCTAAGCCTAAAATGTCCATGAACACGCCGTGCATGGTGGTGCGGTCGGCAAAGTGTTTGGAGAGGTAAGCCCTGAGCACATCGATCACAAAAGCGGAAGACTCGGGCGTCGAGAACATGGGAATTTGAGCGCCCTCACAAACTCGAAGCAGGGCCTCCGGCGCGGTTTGACCATCGGCCAAGACCAACACAGGGGGCTCCAAGGTGACGATGCGCGAAACACGCCGCACACAATCCTCTTCGCTGCCCCGCATCAAATAGGACACTTCTCGCTCACCCAAGATTTGAACTCGGTAGGGGTGGATGTAGTTCAAGTAACCCACCAAATCGGCACCAGAACGGGCGGCACGAACAGCCACCTCATCAAATCGGCGCTCTGAGGCACCTAAGCCCGCAATCCACTGCCACTTCAGTTTGCCTCGGTGGTCTTCAAACAGCGCATCTGCACTGACAGCGGTGGGCTTCATGTCAACCTCGTTTCGTGGATGGACTCAAGAGCATCAGCCTCAGTTGGCAGGTGACCAATTGTGTATGAGCTTGTGCAAACTTGACGCACTGGTGCTGCTGAGCATGTTGTCCCGAGAACTTGTATTGCTCAACAGTTCAGCAATTTCAGACAGAATTTCCAAGTGCTTTTGGGTAGCCGCTTCGGGCACCAACAAAAAAATAAGCAACTTCACGGCTTGCTCATCGGGCGCATCAAAGCCAATGGCATTTGCCAATTGGAAAACTGCCGCCATCGGAGACTTCAAGCCCTTGATGCGACCGTGGGGAATGGCCACGGCATGGCCTAAGCCCGTCGAGCCCAGGCGTTCCCTTGCAAACAAACTGTCTGTCACCAAGGCCCTGGACAGACCATGCAAATTTTCAAACAGCAAACCCGCTTCTTCAAATGCACGCTTCTTGCTGGTGGCGTCTAAGCCAACCAGTACTTGTTCAATCGGGAGAATGGCTGCAAGTCTGTTCATATCGAGGGCGGATTATGCACCTTGTGAAAGGTCATCTTGCAAAAAAAACCGCACCCAAGGGTGCGGCAGTGTCATTTTTTCAAAATTGGAGCGTTCACATCATGCGCTTAGGGGCTGTATGGTGATGGTCCATGATTCGATTTTTATGTTTGACCACTTGCCGATCTAACTTATCGACCAAATCATCGACAGCGGCATAGAGGTCCTGGTGCGAGCTTTCTGCAAATAAGTCGTTGCCTTTGACATGAATATTGCATTCTGCGCGCTGTCGTTTCTCTTTCTCTTTTTGTTTTTCAACAGTGAGCAACACTTTCACATCCACTACTTGGTCAAAATGCCTAGTGATTCGGTCTAGTTTGCCAGTGACGTAGCTTCTAAGGGCGGGCGTCACTTCAAGGTGGTGACCACTGATCGTCAAATTCATAAAAAAGCCTCCTGTTGCTCTCTGCGATAAACAACCACCCGCCCAAAATGGGGGTGGGCTAGAGTCACTATGCGCCCCCCAATCGCGAAATGCAAGCTAGGCTTCTTAATCCCTTCAAATTGATCAAGTCTTGCAGTTTTATGTCAAAAAAGCTGATAAATTCCTATCTTGAAGCTTGGGCAAATAATTTAAGCTTGCCCGGCACCATGCAGCCTCAGCTTGTTTGCCAACACATAGCTCAACAGGCTGGCACCCCCGCCCAGCAAGGCCGCCATCCAATAATGGGTTAAGTTCCCGTTGCCATCCCTGCCCAAAATTTGGCCACCCACCAAGGCAGCCATGCCCATGGCAAGTGATTGCACCGCTGAATTCAGGGTCATGAAGCTGCCCCGCCTGCGCGGATCGGCGGCGGCGCCAATCAAGGCCATGCCGGGGATCATGCGGCCACTCATGACAACAAACAAAATAGAAGAGACCAACAGCACACCGGCCATGGGCAAGTCTGCGGCCAAGGTCATTGCCAACAAGGGCAAAGGCATCAGCAGGGCCAGCCTTCGAAAGGCATAGGCTTTGCCGGCTCGATCTGACCAATGCCCAATGAAGCGAGCCGATACCAAGGTGCAGACGCCACCGCACAAATACACATAGGGAATTTGCTCGGGTTTAAAACCAGCATTGCCTTGCAAATAAAGTGTGATGTAGGGAATGACGGCAAAACCCGAAAACACCATGCTGGAAGACATGGCGTAAGCCTTCAAATGATTAGGGTCCACCAAGACCAAGCGCAGGTTGGCCAACAAACTCGGCGCGGAGTCGCCACTTGGGTGCGATTCAAGGTGACCCTTGAGGCTGGGCAATGTTTTTGCGGCACCCAGCGCACACACCATCACCAACAGCGCAATGGCCAAAAATGGGGCATGCCAATTGAAATGCGATGCCAAGAAAAGGGCCAACGGCACACCCGCCACCGTGGCCACAGAAAAGGAGGTCATGACCACGCCCATGGCACGACCTCGGCGCTCAAACGGAATGACCTCGGCGACGATGGTTTGCGACAAGGCCATCAAGACCCCTCCAAAAAATCCTGATGCCACCCGCGCAAGCAAAAGCCAAGCAAAAGTGGGAGCGATGCTGCAGGCCACTGCTGCGACACCAAACAAAGGATACAGGGTCAGCATCATTCGTTTGCGGCCAAAACGGTCAATGTAGGTAGCGGCCAAAAGACCAGACAAGCCCGCTGCAAATGTGTAGGCGGAAACCAAAAAGCCAAATTGCCCCGCAGAAATGTCGAAGAGTTGTGTCAATTGAGGCCCTAAGGGCATCATGATCATAAAGTCTAGGACACTGGTGAATTGGATGCTGGCCAGTGTCAGCAAAAGCCAGCGTTCGCGCTTTGGCGTCAAATGTGTGGTCATGGGTTTTTTTCCTGAACCTCTGACTCTATCATTCGAACATGCATTTAGATAAGTGCCATAATCCACCCCATCATTATTTTGGAGTTTGCTCCGTGGAAAGCCACCCTAGTCGGTAGCTTTCGAATGAACTGGTCTTTTCGCTGCACGCCTTGACGGCAGCACCTGCCAATTGTTCGAAAGCTGCACATTCACTTGCCGCCTTATCGAACACTTGGCCCCCTTGATTGGGGCTGAAGGAGACCTGCCATGCTCAACATTTTCACGCTTGCCAACGGCCGACTCGTCCAAGAAGAAATTGAATCTTTGGAAGAGTTGTCCAAGTTCCATCCCATTTGGGTGGACCTTGAGTCACCCACCGTCGAAGAGAAACGCTGGATCAAACAATATTACGGCTTGTCCATTCCAGAAGATGCGATGGACGAGGACATTGAAGAATCTGCTCGCTTTTACGAAGAAGACAATGGCGAATTGCACATTCGCTCTGACTTTTTAATTGCCGACGAAGACGAGCCCCGCACCGTGCGCTGTGCGTTCATCTTGAATCAACACAATGCAGATTTGCGCAGCCGCGGCGTGTTGTTCTCCATTCACGATGAAGATGTCCCTGTGTTCCGCTTGCTGCGTTTGCGCGCGCGCCGCGCGCCTGGCCTCTTAGAGGATGCCAAAGCGGTGCTGCTGAAATTGTTCGACGCCGATGCAGAGTATTCAGCCGACACCCTAGAGAACATTTACGACAAACTGGAAATTGCCGGTAAGTTGGTGCTGTCTGGTGACGTGACTGACGCCATGGCCGGCGAAGTGCTGGGCGCCATCGCGCGCCAGGAAGACTTGAATGGCCGCATTCGCCGCAACGTGATGGACACCCGACGCGCGGTGAGTTTTGTGATGCGCAGCAAAATGCTGAACGCCGAACAGTTTGAAGAAGCGCGCCAAATTTTGCGTGACATCGACTCGCTCGACTCGCACACTGAATTCTTGTTTGAAAAGATCAACTTCTTGATGGACGCTACCGTGGGTTTCATCAACATCAACCAGAACAAGATCATCAAAATTTTCTCGGTGGCCAGCGTGGCCTTGTTGCCACCGACGCTCATTGCCAGTTTGTACGGCATGAACTTCCAGTACATGCCTGAGCTGTCACAAACTTGGGGCTATCCTTATGCCTTGTGCCTCATGGTGGCCAGTGCGGTGGTGCCCATGTGGTATTTCCGCAGGCGTGGTTGGCTCAAATAGGTACGCGTTTTTAAAGCTCAGAGACGATGGACAAGCTGTAACGGCTGGCCACTTTTTTCACCATGTCTTTCACAACTTTCAGGGTTGTGTGCTGACTTTTTGACCAGCCGCCACTAGATCGAGGCGAGCTTGCTCTGCAAGGACCTTCGCCACATAGCCCGTGTCACTTTGGAGGGCATCCCCGCCCAGGTAAAAAAGCAGGCCATCCTCAACGACGCCGCCTTTCAAGCGAATGTATTCTTGAAGCACCTGAGTCCCCACACGCAAATTGGTTAAGGGGTCAAACGCTGCCAATTTGCCGCCGTATTTGTCGTATTTCTTGACATGGATATCGGTCATGACCTGCATCAAACCCTGCGCACCCGCTTGGCTTTGGATGTAAGGGTGAAAGCTCGATTCAATGGCCATCACGGCCAAAATCATGTGAGGCTTGAGTTTGGTCGTCTCTGAAAGGACATAGGCTTCAGCCACCAAAGCGGCAACGGGCTCTGGCGCAACCCTGTATTTGGTGGCCAACCAAGCCGCAACGGCGGCTTGCTTTCGAGGCATGTCTTTCAAATCGGTGGCAATGGCCCTGTCTGCGGTGTTTTGAGGCTCCCACCAAAGGCTAAGTTGCCGCGAACGAAGCCATTCGTAAACCGTCGACTCCGTTTGGGCCAAGATATCTGGTCGAAACAAAGCGACACCCATGCTTAAGACGACCACCAGGCCTACCATCGCCAAACCACTGTGCGCGAGGGTCAGTACACCTTTGCCAACATCTTGCAAAAAAATGCCGACTGCTGCCCTCGTCTTGTTCAGATTGGATAGGTTCAAATTGGATGACATGATGTGCACGAGTATAGATTTTTAGATCAAGGGATAATTGGCGACATGAAGCATCACCGAATTGTCGTGGGTTTGTCTGGGGGCGTCGACTCCGCAGTCACTGCTCACTTATTGAAAAAGCAAGGCCACGAGGTGGTCGGCATTTTCATGAAGAACTGGGAAGACGACGACGACAGTGAGTTTTGTTCTTCCAACATCGACTTTGTCGATGCAGCCGCCGTAGCCGATGTACTGGGCATTGAAATTGAACACATCAACTTTGCAGCCGATTACAAAGATCGCGTGTTTGCAGAATTTTTGCGTGAGTACCAGGCGGGCCGCACCCCTAACCCGGACATTTTGTGCAACGCCGAAATCAAGTTCAAATCTTTTTTAGACCACGCCATGCAAGTCGGTGCAGAAAAGATTGCCACGGGCCATTACGCCCGCGTTCGTTTGAACGAAGTCAGTGGCTTGCATGAATTGCTGAAGGGCCTGGACAACAGCAAGGACCAAAGTTATTTCCTGCACCGCTTGAACCAATCGCAACTTTCTAAAACTCTGTTTCCCGTGGGTGAACTGCTCAAAACGCAGGTTCGTCAAATTGCAGAAGAAATTGGCTTGCCCAATGCCAAGAAAAAAGATTCCACTGGCATTTGCTTCATTGG
Source organism: Comamonadaceae bacterium (assembly GCA_027488115.1). Taxonomy (GTDB): domain Bacteria; phylum Pseudomonadota; class Gammaproteobacteria; order Burkholderiales; family Burkholderiaceae_C; genus Limnohabitans_A. The sequence goes on from JAIYCG010000030.1 coordinate 36,919, forward strand.
TGAGCGTCCCTTCAGAGAATTTTTGAACCGCTACATTTCCAAAGAACCCGGCCCCATCAAGGACGCTACCGGCAGAACCATTGGCAAGCATGTTGGCTTGAGTTTTTACACCTTAGGGCAGCGGCAAGGGCTTGGCATTGGCGGCATCAAAGCCAAGGGCACACAGCGTGGCGGCGGTGAACACACGCCTTGGTTTGTTGCCCGCAAGGACATGGCTCACAACATTTTGTGGGTGGTGCAAGGCCATGATCACCCCTGGTTGTTGTCGCCACAACTTGAGGCTGCCGATGCCAGCTGGTGCTCGGGAAGCGCGCCGGCAGCGGGACCTTACGCTGCCAAAACACGCTATCGACAAGCCGATGCCGCGTGCTTGCTGACATCGAGCCATGCGGCCGAATTCGCTTTGGCGTTTGGTGACAGCCAGTGGGCTGTGACGCCCGGGCAAAGTGCTGTTTTGTACGACGGCGAAGTGTGCTTGGGCGGTGGCGTGATCAACTCGGCTGTGACCTTGACTTGAACTTAGTCAGAGCCCAAGGTCAACTTGCTCGGCTGCCTCTTTTCAACAGCAAATCTGAGCAGCGCAGCAGTTCTGAAAATGCCATGTGCAAATTTGCCATAAGGCAAAGTTAAGAACAAAGCCATGACCATGCCCAAATGCACCGCCAACAACACCGGCATGGCTGCCGTGTTTTTGGACAGCATCAAGGCCAGCCCTGTCACACTGATGAAGAACAACAAGGCAATGAATCCGCGGTCCATGGGACGTTGTTGAACATCGCCATGCTGCGGGTCTCGCGCCAAGTTCAAGCGCCACAAGCCCAAGGTGCCAATGGCCAATGCGATGCCGCCCACTGTGCCCAATAGTTTGGGCAAGCTGGTGAAGTCATAGGGTGCAGGCCAACCCAAAGCATAGTGGTACACCGTTGCTACACTGGTGGCTGCAAAGCACAACATGAAGCCATAAAACGTGAGATGGTGCATGCGTTTGCGCGCCAGCGTGAAAGCGTCGTCTTCGTTGTTGCAACCATCGCCATGGCCACCACCCAAGTACTTCAAACGCAAGGCATCGTGGGCCGCTTCAGCGGCGGCGGGTGAGCTCAATGGCGCACCACTGGTGGCGGGCGTCACTTCGCGCCAGAACTTCATCACGCCCAATGCCAGGGCCAAAACAGACCACAAGAAAATAGGCGCAAACATGCTCACCATGAGGTTGTGAGGAAAGATGGCGTAAAAACCATTTTGCACAGGGCCGCCCCACAGCGTGCCATTGCTTTGCAGCGCCAACATCAAAAATAAGCTTAAGCTTGCTGCCAAGGCCATCGAAAGGGTCAGTCCGTTGTTTTTGTAAAGTCCGCCCAACGCTTTGGGCCAAGCGTAATCTGCGTAAGTTTGACCGCGCACAGTGGCCATCGACTTAGGCACATTGATGGCAAATTCATGCGGCGGCGCATATTGGCAGGCGTGCAAACACGCACCGCAGTTGTGGCACAAATTGGCCAAGTAATGAATGTCTGCCTTGCCAAATTCCAAACGACGCGTCATGGCAGGAAACACCGCGCAGAAGCCTTCGCAATAGCGGCAGCCATTGCAAATTTGAAGTTGCCGCGCAACTTCTTGCTCAGGGCCTGTTAAAGCGATTTCACCGCGCGCCAAAGCTTGCGCTTCTTGAGTCAATTGTTGAAGTGTTTGCATGGTGTTCTATTCAAGCGGCTGCGCGCGTGTCTTGGTCGGCTGTGCCCTGCATCACTTGTGTTGCCAAACGTGGCACCGACTCAGGAATGCCCAAAGCAGCTCGCGCTGCTTGTTGACCAGAAATACGACCAAACGCCGTGCCGATGGTCATGCCCACACCTGCGGTGTAGCCTTTGCCTAAAACATTGCCGGCCATCATCTCGCCAGACACAAACAAATTAGGGCTTGGCTGATGGTTGAACCTGACCGCAGTGGTGTCATCGGTTTTCAATCCCAAGTAGGTGAATGTGATGCCAGGCTTGACTGGGTATGCATAGAAGGGGGCCGTATCGAGTGGCAGCGCCCAATGCGTTTTGGCTGGCGTCACGCCCTCGGTATGGCAATCGTCCAAGACAGTGTGGTCAAAATTCCCTGGCACACAGGCTTGGTTGTAAGCGTTCAGGGTGGCCATGAAGGTGTCTACATTCAAGCTCAATTTCTGTGCCAACTCAGGCAGCGATTGAGCGACGGTTCCTTCAAATACGGGTGGCATAAAACGCCCCACGGCCTTGGCGTCGGTAATGGAATAGCCAATTTGACCGGGCTGCTGAGCCACCAAGCGCCCCCAAATGGCGTAACGCTTGGGCCAAAAATCTTCGCCTTCGTCGTAAAACCGCTCAGCGTTTTTGTTGACCACCACGCCCAAAGACACACAGTCGATGCGCGTACAAATACCGCCGTCGTACAAAGGTGCGCGCGCGTCAATGGCCACCATGTGGGCTTGTGTAGGATCGCCAATTTGATCAGCGCCCATGTCCAGCAAGTGCTTGAGCAAGGTCCCTTGATTGAATTTGGTCCCGCGAATTAAAAAGTTGTCTGCGGGAAATTCTCCTAGCGCATTTTGGCCCCATGCCTCTCGCAGCCAACCCAAGTTGGATTCAAAACCGCCGGCGGCCATCACGCATGTTTTGGCGGTCACGCGATCTGTTCGCAGCAACTCGCCAGCAGGCGATTTGTGTTTCACAATGGCCGCTTTGAAAACGCCATTTTCAATTTCGAGTTCATTCACTTCGGCGTTGTAATGAATTTGAATGCCCAATTTTTCTGCGCTGCGGTAATAGGCATTGATCAGTGCTTTGCCGCCGCCCATGAAGAACGCATTGGTTCGTGCGGTGTGCAATGCGCCTGACAAAGAAGGCTGGAAGCGCACACCGTGTTTGACCATCCAAGGCCGGCAGTGGTGTGAATGGCGGATGGCCAAACGCGCCATGTGCTCATCGGTGAGGCCACCTGTGACTTTCAACAGGTCTTGCCAAAACTCCTCTTCAGGATATGCCTCAATCAACACATCTTGCGGCGCATCGTGCATGCAGCGCAAGTTGCGGGTGTGCATGGAATTGCCACCACGCCATTCGCGAGGTGCTGACTCAAGCACCATGACACTGGCGCCCGCTTCACGGGCCATGAGTGCCGCACTCAAGGCCGCGTTGCCGCCACCAATGATCAATACATCCAAACTCATTCGAGGCACCCGAAAATTAGAACTGATAGCGACGCAAACCGCCGTCGACTGGAATCACAGCGCCTGTGATGTAGCTGGCTAAAGGCGATGACAAGAAGGTGACCAAATTGGCCATGTCTTCGGGCTCGCCATACCGGCCCATGGGAATTTCGTTTTCGCACTGCCACTGACGGTATTCAGGGGTGTAGTTGCGGAAAATTTGTTCGGAATGAATACGGCCAGGCGGAATACAGTTCACGGTAATGCCGTGTGGCCCCACCATGCGTGACAAACCTTTAGCCCAACTGTGAATGCCGGCCTTGGCACAGAAAGCCCCATTGACGTGATCGGGTTCGCTCTTGCCGGTGATGTTGATGATGCGGCCCCACTTGCGCGCAATCATTTGGTCCACCAAAGCATCGGCAACTTGGCGTGGGCGATGGAAATTCAAGGTGATGGCTTCTTGCCAAGCTTCTTCGCTCACATGCAAATCTTTGAAGCTGCGTGAGCCGCCTGCGTTGTTGACCAAGATGTCAACATGGCCCAAGCCTTGAATGGCGGCCGCTGTGAGTTTGGCAGCAGCGTCTTCTGGATAAAGGTCTGACTCGATGATGACTGGGCGGTGTCCGCCAGCCGCCACAATTTCATCAGCCACTTCTTGCAACTTGTCGGCACGGCGTGCAGAGATGGCCAATTTGACGCCTTCTGCGGCCAAAGCCTTGGCAATGCCGCGGCCAATGCCAACACTTGCGCCTGTGACCAGTGCTGTTTTGTGTGTGAGTTGCAAGTCCATGATGTCAGTCTCCTTGAAGTATCGTGCGAATGAACAGCACTTTAACTGGAAGACAGGGCGATTGAATGCTGGGGAAAGAATTGGGGTATCAAAAATAGTGATACCCCTGAGTCAAGCTGTTAATTAGAAGGTTTGACCCGTGCGCCAGTCCAAATTCCCCGAGACACCAATTGCTGAGCGCACTCTTTCAAGACCACGCGCGCAGCCAAAGCCACCGGTGAAAGCTCGTCTTCAGACAAGCTGCAAAGCACATTGACGCGCTGGACATTGGTTTCCGATATGCGGGCCATGTGAAACCTGTCAGCGGCATCTGGAAATCTGGCAACGGCCGCCCAAGGTTGCAAGGTGGCGCCCAAGCCTGCGTTCACGGCATCCATCAGCATGGCCAAGGAATCGATTTCTAAAACGACGTTGGGCACCAACTTGTTCCTTGCAAAGGCGGTATCGAGTGTGCTTCTCAAGCCATGCGGGCCCGTTGGCAAAATGAGCGCTTCATTCTTCAACTGGCTCAATTTGAGCGTGCTGGGCATCTTAGCGCGGGTGTTCTTTTTAGCGCTGATGAAGAACAAATCTTCCTCTAACAGCGACATGACGCTCCAGCGCCGCGCTGTTTTCAAATCTGGACTTGGCAACAAATGTGAGTCGAATAAAACAGCCAAGTCCAACTGACGTGCATTCAACATGCTTGTTAAGTGCCCGGATAGGCTTTCCACCATGTGCAGGCGAACATCAGGGTAGCGCTCTCTCAAAGCGTGCATCAAAGGCATACCCAAAACCCCGGCGGTAGTAGGTGCCATGCCCACACTGACGGTACCCGACAAGCGCGATTCTTGGGCCGCGCGGATGGCTTGTTCAGCATGCCTTAGCGTGAGTTGTGCCTCTCGAAAAAAAGCCACGCCTGCTTCGGTGGGCGTCACGCCCTGTGGCGAGCGTTGCAGAAGCCGAGTAGACAGTTCACTTTCCAGCTTGGTCATTTGTTGACTCAGAGCAGACTGAACCACATTCAAGTCGAGCGCGGCACGGCTGATACTGCCCACCTCGACCACCTTCACAAACGCACGCAACTGACGAAGTTCCATGGTGAGGTCTAGCTTGGCAACACGTTGATCAAATCATTTGACTCTCTTGCGCAAAATCCTAGTCAAGGCTTAAAACGGAATGTCGTCGTCCATGTCGTCAAAACCACTGGCAGGCTTGGCGGCGGGTTTGCCAGCAGGTGCACTGGCAGCAGGACGAGGCGCTGCTGCAGGACGGCGGGCCGGTGCGCCGCCCTCTTCATCACCACCACTTGGGCCGCCCATGCCTTCTCGGCCGCCGAGCAATTGCATTTCGGTGGCAATGATGTCGACGGTGTTTTTCTCAACGCCAGCTTGGTCGGTGTATTTGCCATATTTCAAGCGGCCTTCAATGTAGATAGGGCGGCCTTTTTTGACATATTCACCCGCGATTTCAGCCAATCGGTCATAGAAGGTGACACGGTGCCACTGAGTATCTTCAACAGTTTCGCCAGACGTGCGGTCTTTGCGACGGCTGGTGGTGGCAATGCTGATGTTGGCCACGGCTTGGCCCGAAGGCAGGTAGCGAATTTCGGGGTCACGGCCACAGTTGCCGATGAGAATGACTTTGTTGACGGATGCCATGTTTGTTTCCTTGAAATCTCTTGCGATGAACAGTTGCAATTATGCTTGTTAGCGGGCCGGTGCCTCAATGGGTTCCATGAACCATGCAACCAAAAGCCAGACCAGCGTGGCCAGGCCACAGACAGCAAATAAAACCTGCGCACCCCCTGATTTCATAAGGGCACCTCCTGCTGCACCCCCCACAAAAAAACCCAGCGATTGCAAGGTATTGTAAAAACCCATGGCCATGCCGCGTGCATGCGGCGGGGCACCGCGAGAGGCGATGCTAGGCTGACAGGCTTCCAAAATGTTGGAGGCGGAAAAGAAGACACACAAAATAGCGGCAATGCACCACAAGTTGGGCGTACCGCCAGCCACCAAGCCCAAGCTGAACATGACCAGCGCAATGACCAAAGCCGAGCTTAAGAACACCGCCCGCAGGTAGCCTTTTCGCTCTAGCGGAAAAAGGGTTTTGCCCATGACCATGAAGCCAAACAGCACAGCCGGCAGATAGATCCACCAATGGTGCTCTTTGGGCAAGCCGGCATCGACCATCATTTGTGGGACGGCCACCCACATGGCCAAAAGTACGGCATGCAGGACAAAGACGCCCAAATTGTTGCGCAGGGAGGGGATGTGGGTCAGGACTTCCTTCAAACTCCCTTTGGGCACCACGGCCCGGTGGGCAGGCTCAGGCGGCACACCCCACATGACCACAGCAATACCGCCAAACGCCAGAAGACCTGTCAGTCCAAACAAGCCGGACAAACCTGCTACTGAGTTGAGGGCTGGCGCCAAAACCAGGGACAAAGCGAACATCAGGCCAATGCTGGCGCCAATCAAGGCCATGGCCTTGGTTCTGACCAGATCGCGCGTTTGATCTGCCAACAATGCGGTGACCACCGCAGACACGGCACCGGCACCCTGCAAGGCCCGCCCGATGAGTACGCCAAACAGGCTGTCAGCCGTTGCAGCCCAGAAGCTGCCCAAGGCCAAAATGAGCAAGCCAAACACAATCACTTTTTTGCGGCCAATTTTGTCGGAGGCGGCGCCAAATACCAATTGTAAAGCGCCCTGTGTGAGGCCATAAATGCCCATGGCCAGCCCCACAAGGCTGGGGTCGTCACCCCCTGGGTAATGCGCAGCCTCGATGGCAAATACGGGTAACACCAAGAACAGGCCCAACATCCGCAAACCGTAAATGGCTGCCAGGGAAATGCTTGAGCGCTTCTCTAGGGCCGTCATGAGGGACGCATTCAATGCCGCTGCGGGCTCAGGGGGCGATGTGTTGGTGGGGGTGGGTGATGCGGTCATATGGTTCAGCTTGAGCCTTGATTGTCTCTGATTCCGGAGGGGTTGAGCAGGCAGCTGAAGGCGGCTTCCTCATACTGGGGTACCAGAAATCGTTCAGCCGCCTTCAGCTGCCTGCTCAACGTCGCAATTGGAAAACCCTTCACAAATAAATCTATTGCTGTTGGGCCGAGAGGGCCCAACAAACTTTCATTTTTAACGTTAATATTCGTCCGTTCAGATTTTTAGCAACCTCATTGGAAATTTTATGAAACAAACCAATCGTCGCGTTTTCATGATGCAAGTGGCTTTGGGCGGTACAGCCTTGGCAGCACAACAAGCCATGGCTCAAGCCATGGTGAACGAAAAAGACCCACAAGCGACTGCGCTGGGTTATGCCGCAGACACCACCAAAGTTGATGCGAAGAAATTCCCTAAGCACGCTGCCGCACAAAAATGCAGCAACTGCGCTTTGTACCAAGGCAAAGCCACCGACGCGGCTGGCGGTTGCCCCTTGTTTGCTGGCAAGCAAGTGGCCGGCAATGGCTGGTGCTCTGCTTACGCCAAGAAGGGCTAATGCCTTCTCAGAGTGAGCGTTTTGAACGACCGCGCTGAATTTCTCCAAGCGCCGCTTCAAGGCTTCAAAAACATTTGTTTGACAGCCTCGCGGGCCTTGACTCTGAGCGGCTCTTCTGTGTGATTCAACTCACGCAGAGGGCCGTTCAGCATTTTCTTCATCATGCCCACCGAAAGCGACTCTAAAACGCTTTCAATGCTCTGGCCTTTGTCGAGCAATTTGCGCGCGCGCACCACTTCGGCCTGTCGCCAAGCATCAGCTTGGTAATTCAACTCTTGAATCAAGGGCACATCCCTGCGCTGAGCCAGCCAGGTCATGAATTTTTGCACGCCATCGTCAATGATCACTTCAGCGTCGACCACAGCAGCTTGCCTGTGCACTTGGCCGCTGTTGATCACTTCGGTCAGATCGTCCACGGTGTACAGGTACACATCGCGAAGGTCTTTGACCTCAGGCTCGATGTCACGCGGCACCGCTAAATCGACCATGAAGATGGGTTTGTTTTTTCTGGTGCGCAAAGCACTTTTAACGGCACCTAGGCCAATCAAAGGCAAGGTGCTGGCAGTGCAACTGATGACGATGTCAAACTCGTGCAAGCGCTTGGGTAAATCTGCCAAGGAGATGCTTCTGCCTCCGTGAACTTGCGCCAGCAGGTCGGCTCTTTCAGCCGATCGGTTGGCTATCGTGATGGTCTTCGGCGACTTGGCTGCAAAGTGGGCCACGCACAACTCAATCATTTCGCCGGCACCCACAAACAAAATATTGGTTTCTTTGATGTTCTCAAAAATTCGGCTTGCCAAGCGAACGGCAGCAGCAGCCATGCTGATGGAGTGCGCGCCAATTTCTGTGGTGCTTCTGACTTCCTTGGCCACTGCAAAGGAGCGCTGAAACAATTGGTTGAGCGTGGTGCCCAAGGCACCCGAGTCGCTGGCCGTGCGCACGGCTTCTTTGAGTTGTCCCAAAATTTGCGACTCGCCCAAGACCATCGAGTCTAAGCCACTGGCAACTCGAAACGCATGTCGCGCCGATGCATCGCCTTCAAATCGATAGGTGTGTCTGGCCAAAATATCGACTTGTGTTTTGCCTGCATCTGCCAACCAACTCAGTGTTTGAGGTATTTGAACCTCATCACCTGCACAGTAAATTTCTGTTCGATTGCAAGTGGACAAAATAGCCACTTCCTTGTGTGTGCTAAAACTTTGGCGCAAACCTTTCAACGACTGATCCAAACGCTCAGAGGCAAACGCAAAGCGTTCTCGCAAATCAATGGGCGCCGTTTTGTGATTCAGCCCTAAGGTCCAAACAGCCATTTAGCCCACCGCCCTCAAAACGGGTGCTGACTTCAAATCGGGCCAGCATTCTTCAATGCGTTTTTGAATGCCTGGCGCAGTCAAGCCGTATTGCTGCATCAACTTTTGCGGGTCGCCATGCTCCGTGAATTCGTCTTCAAAGCCGACCACCAACACCGGCATGGCAATGCCCATGTCTTGCAAGGCCTCCATGACTGCAGAGCCTGCACCGCCCTTGCGAGTGGCATCTTCCAAGGTCACCAAGCGATCGTGTGAGAGCGCAATTTGCTTCAATGTTTCAACGTCCAAGGGCTTGGCCCAACGCATGTTGACCACCGTGGCATTCATACCCTCCGCCACTTTGAGTGCTTCGTACAACAGCGGACCAAATGCAAGCAAGGCCACGCCATGGCCTTGGCGCCTGATTTCAGCCTTGGCAAAAGGCAAGGTCTGTAAGTCAGTCCCCACTTTCGATCCTATACCAGCACCTCTGGGGTAACGAACTGTGACTGCATGGTCCTGAGCATAGGCGGTGCTGAGCAACTGCCGACACTCTGCCTCGTCGGCGGGGCAAGCAATGCTCATGTTGGGGATGCATCGGGTGAAAGCAATGTCGTACATGCCAGCATGTGTGGGGCCATCTGCACCCACCAAACCCGCCCGATCGAGCGCAAACACCACTGGCAAGTTTTGCAAGGCCACATCGTGAATCAGTTGATCGTAGGCGCGTTGCAAAAAGGTTGAGTAAATGGCCACGACCGGCTTCAAGCCTTCGCAGGCCATGCCCGCGGCAAAGGTCACCGCGTGTTGTTCTGCAATGCCCACATCATGATAGCGATGGGGGTATTGTTGACTGAAGCCCACCATGCCCGAGCCTTCGCGCATGGCGGGCGTGATGCCCACCAAGCGCTCATCCACAGCGGCCATGTCACAGAGCCATTGGCCAAAAATTTGGGTGAACGTTGGTTTTGGCGGTACAGGGGGTGACGCACTCACAATGCCGACAACAGGGTCAAATTTGCTGGGGCCGTGGTAGGCCACAGGATCGGCTTCAGCTCTTGCATAGCCCTTGCCTTTGCGCGTGACCACATGCAAAAACTGCGGGCCTGGTTTGTTGTACAAGCCCTTCAAGGTATCGACCATTGCATCCAAGTCGTGGCCATCCACGGGACCGGTGTACTCAAAGCCCAAATTTTCAAACATGGTTTGAGGTTGGATGAAGCTCTGTGTTTGCTGCTCAATCATTTGCGCCAAGGCATACAAAGGTGGCGCATTTTTCAGCACTTGTTTGCCAATTTTTTTGGCATCCGCATAAAAGCGGCCACTCATCAATTCATGCAAATAATGGTTCAAAGCGCCAACTGGCGGGCTGATCGACATGTCGTTGTCGTTCAAGATGACCAGCAAGTTGCAATCGCTTGCGCCGGCATTGTTCAAGGCTTCGTAGGCCATGCCAGCTGTGAGCGCGCCATCACCAATGATGGCCACTGCTTTGCGGCGACTGCCCATTTGTTTGGCGGCCATGGCCATGCCAAAGGCAGCCGAGATGCTGGTGGACGAGTGCGCAGTGCCAAAGGCGTCGTAAATACTTTCTTCTCGTCGCGGAAAGCCACTCAATCCGCCAATTTGGCGCATGCTGGCCATCTGCTCGTTTCGGCCAGTCAACATTTTGTGAGGGTAGGTTTGATGGCCCACGTCCCAGACCAATCGGTCTTCGGGGGTGTTGAAAACGTAGTGCAGCGCCACCGTGAGTTCCACGGTACCCAAGTTGGAGCTGAAATGCCCACCCGTTTGCGAAACGGACTGAATTAAACGCTCGCGCAACTCTGCGGCCAAGGGGGCCAAGTTGTCACGCGACAGTTTTCTTAGCTGTGCTGGGGATTGAATCCAATCGAGCAGGGCCTTCATCTTTTGCCTCAATATCTGTTCTTGGATGGATAATTTAACTGGATTTGACAAAACGTCAAGTTAAATTGACACTTTGTATAATTTTTTAAGTTGACACTTTGTCATTCGGCCCGTTTTAACCTGAATTGTGAATCTGATGTCATTGACCTTTCCCTTCTCTGCCATTGTTGGCCAAGACGACATGAAGATGGCCATCATGCTGACGGCCATCGACCCCAGCATCGGGGGCGTTTTGGTATTGGGTGACCGCGGTACTGGCAAATCAACTGCCGTCAGGGCCTTGGCGGCCTTGTTGCCCAAAATGCGAGCTGTCATAGCTTGCCCCTATGGTTGCGACCCGGACAACGCCAAATGCCCAAACTGTGTGGCCCATGCAACAGCGGGAAGCAAAACTGAAAGTTCAAAAAAAGCCAGCCATTGGGTCTCAGTGCCCGTTGTTGACCTGCCGCTGGGGGCCACGGAAGACCGGGTGGTGGGCGCTTTGGATTTGGAGCGTGCCTTGTCTCAAGGCATTAAAGCTTTCGAGCCTGGCCTGCTGGCGCGAGCCAACCGAGGCTACCTGTACATCGATGAGGTCAATTTGCTGGAAGACCATTTGGTCGACCTGCTGATCGACGTCGCCGCCTCGGGCGAAAATGTGGTGGAGCGGGAAGGCTTGAGTGTTCGCCACCCAGCGCGCTTTGTTCTGATTGGCAGCGGCAATCCTGAGGAGGGTGAATTAAGACCTCAATTGTTGGATCGCTTTGGCTTGTCCGTGGAGGTTAAAACCCCAGACTTGCTGGCGCAGCGCGTGGAAGTCGTCAAGCGCCGCGATGCCTTCGAGCAAAGTCCGCAAGCATTTACCGAGCATTGGAAAAAAGAAGACGACCGTGTGAGGCGGAGCATTGTGGCGGCCAAAAAACGTTTGCCCGATGTGGCCATACCCGATGAAGCCAGAGAGTTTGCGGCCCAGCTGTGTATGAGTTTGGGCACCGATGGTTTGCGCGGGGACCTCACACTGGTTCGTGCAGCTCGGGCTGAGGCCGCATTACAAGGTGCACGCAAAGTAGAACGTGCCCACCTGATTCGCGTGGCGCCCTCTGCGCTTCGCCATCGCCTCCGCCGAAACCCCCTTGATGATTCAGGCTCCTCGACACGCGTTGAAAGAGCTCTGGCAGAGCTGACGGCCCCGAAGCCCGACGCATTCAACAGCTAGACAGGCAAGGTCTTCGAACACAATTTATGCAAGGCGACGCAGCCACCATTGCCGCACTTTTTGCCGTCGACCCTGTGGGTCTCGGTGGTGTGGCTGTTCGCGCGCCTGCCTGCGACAACCGCGACCAGTGGCTGGCCCTTTTAAAAAACCTGCTGCCAGCGCAAACACCGCTTCGGCGGGTGCCACTGAACATCAATGACACCGCCTTGTTGGGTGGCCTTGACCTCGGTGCCACACTGCAAGCGGGCAAGCCAATTGCCCTCCAAGGTTTGCTGTCGCAAGCCGATGGCGGCGTGTTGGTATTGGCCATGGCCGAGCGCATGAGCTTGTCCTCAGCCGCTCGCTTTGGCCATGTGCTCGACACGGGTGTGGTGGCTTTGCAACGTGACGGCTTGGACACCTCTGCCAAAGCCAAATTAGGTTTGGTAGCCCTGGACGAAGGCGCCAGCGACGATGAACAAATGCCGGCTGGCTTGGCGGATCGATTGGCCTTTCGCTTGCTCATGGGTGCGCAAGATGCAGGCGAAGAAGGTCCAGAATGGACAGCACAAGAGGTGTTGAGTGCCCGCCAGCGTCTGCCTCGAGTCACCATGGACGATGAAGCGGTGCAAGCGCTTTGTGCTGCGGCTTTGGCCTTGGGCATTGACTCTCTGAGAGCCAGTGTGTTTGCGGTGCGCGTGGCGCGGGCCGCGGCGGCGCTCGCAGGCAGCGATACCGTCGAAGAAGAGCATACGGGTGTCGCTGCGCGTTTGGTCCTTGCGCCCAGGGCAAGCAGACTGCCGCCTGCACCAGAACCAGAGAATGAAACGCCAGACTCACCTGAAGACACGGAACAGCAGCCCGAACAATCCACATCAGAGCCACAAGAGGCACAGCAACAAAACGATTCCAATGCGGACGACGAGCCATCTGACACGAAGGACGAAGCGCCAAGCCTGCCTGAAAATTTGGCAGACTTGGTGCTGGAGGCCGCACAAGCCGCTATCCCTGCTGGTCTCTTGGCCAGTTTGAAAATAGGCAAACTCCAGCGCGCCAAAACACCGACCTCCGGCAGCGCTGGCGCGCTGCAAAAAAATGCTTTGCGCGGCCGACCCGTTGGTGCGCGCAAAGGCGAGCCACGTGCTGGGCAGCGCATCAATGTGCTTGAAACACTCAGAGCAGCTGCGCCTTGGCAAAGACTGCGGCAGCGTCAGATCGCCCCAACAGATGGCCAAAAACCACGCATTGTGGTGCGAAAAGAAGACTTTCATGTCACACGCTTTCGTCAATCGGGTCAGACCACCACTGTGTTTGTGGTGGATGCTTCTGGCTCATCGGCACTCAACCGTTTGGCCGAGGCCAAGGGTGCTGTGGAGTTGTTGTTGGCCGACTGCTATGTGCGACGCGACAGCGTGGCAGTCCTTGCATTCAGAGGTCAAACCGCAGAGCTGATCTTGCCGCCCACGCGATCCTTGGCGCGCGCTAAAAAAAGCTTGGCCGGTTTGCCGGGTGGCGGTGGAACGCCCTTGGCGCATGCCATTGATGCATCGATGCTGTTGGCCGATCAGCTGAGAAAAAAAGGCGAGACACCCATCGTGGTGTTGCTCACCGATGGCAAAGGCAATATTGCAAGAGATGGGCGCCCAGGTCGCGCTCAAGCGGCCACGGACGCTCTGGCGGCCGCCACAGAAATGCGCTTAAGAGGCTTCAGCACTTTGCTGGTGGACACATCACCGCAAGCTCAAGACGCCGCCAAACATCTAGCGAATGCCATGGGCGCTCACTACCTGGCTTTGCCTTATGCCGGCGCCAACGCCTTAAACCAAGCGGTTCGCGAAGTGGCAGGCCGTTCATGAATCGAAGTCGAATGTGACACAAAGCAAAGCTTTAAATTGGGACACCGATGGTCTTCACTGGCCTTTGCGTGAGCTTTCGAGCTTCATAGAAACACCTCAGCTGCGCTGGCATGTGCAGTGGGCCAAGCACCCTCATCCGAAAGCATCGAGCATCTTGCTGTTGCATGGCACAGGCGCTTCAACCCATTCATGGCGCAAGCTCATCCCCCTGCTCAGCGACAACTACAGCGTGATCGCGATCGATTTTCCGGGGCATGGCTTTACATCCATGCCCAGGGCGACCGAAGTGGGTACTTTGTTTTCGATTCCTGGCATGGCAGCAGGCGTTGCGGCTTTGTTGACGCAAATGCAGATCAAGCCCGACATGGTTGTGGGTCACTCCGCCGGGGCTGCCGTGGCATGCATGCTGTCTCTTAACGGGCATGTTCGGCCGAATCGCTTGGTCTCTTTGAACGGGGCTTTGCTGCCCTTGGATGGTGTGGCGGGGCAATTTTTTTCACCCATGGCCAAGGTGTTGACCAAGGCGCCATGGGTGCCAGAGTTGTTTGCATGGCAAGCGGCACGGCCCTCTGTGTTGCACAAGCTGTTGGAGGGGACAGGCTCAAAGCTCGATGCCGAGGGGACAAGTCTCTACAAAACCCTCATCAGCAACCCGTCCCATGCTCAAGCCGCGCTTTACATGATGGCGCATTGGGATTTGCACACCTTCTGGGAGCGATTTCGCACGCTGCAAGACCCGCTGTCACTGATTGTTGGCTCGCAAGACTGGATCGTGCCGCCGTCTGCGGCCTATCGCGTGGCCGAAACACTGACGCACCTGCGTCCTCAAGACATCATTTCACTGCCCAACTTGGGCCACCTCGCGCATGAAGAACAAGCACAGTGGGTAGCCAATGTGATCTGGCCCATGGGCCAAGCTTCTGCCAGCGTGGTTTGAATTTAATTCACAAAACCTAGGCAACTACGGTTGACAGACCCATCCCTTGTGTCTATATTGATTGACACATTTAACTGACAAGCAGAATTGTCACTTGCGAATGATTTCACCATCCATTGGAGACAGCAGCATGAAGGCAATCACGAAAATTGAGAAATGTTTGGCCATGGCCTTGGAGGCTGCAGAAGATCCCAATTGCCCCCCTAAATTGGCCGGCGCAGTTCGTCATGCTGTGTTTCCAGGTGGTGCTCGTATTCGGCCCCAATTGGCCTTGGCCGTCGCTCAGGCTTGTGGCATGGACGATCCCCGCTTAAGCGAAGGTGTTGCCGTGGCCATTGAACTCATGCACTGCGCCTCATTGGTTCACGATGACCTGCCTTGTTTTGACGATGCCAAAACGCGCCGCGGCCGAGCCTCTGTGCATTTCGCTTATGGCGAACCTCTGGCCGTGTTAACAGGCGACGCCTTGATTGTGTTGGCCTTCCAAACACTGGCAGCTGCAGCCAGCCAATCACCGCTTCGATTGCCCGCATTGATGCAAATCATTGCCTCTTGTGTGGGCATGCCTTCAGGCATTGTGGCGGGTCAAGCCTGGGAATCAGAGTCGCGTGTTTCCCTCATGCAATACCAGCGCGCCAAAACAGGCGCCCTGTTTGTGGCAGCCACCAGTGCTGGCGCTTTGAGTGCAGGCGCTGACCCCAAGCAGTGGCAGGCGCTGGGAGACTGTTTGGGCGAGGCGTACCAAATTGCAGACGATATCCGCGATGTGATGGGTCAAGCCGATCTGTTGGGCAAACCCGTTGGCCAGGACGCTCAGCACGACAGGCCCAATGCCATTGCCAATTTGGGACTGTCGGGTGCCATTGACCATTTTGAGTCGCTCATTCGAACCGCTTCTGAATCTATTCCAGAAGGGCCGAATGCCCAGTCCATGCGCGCCTTGGTCATGCACGAGTCTGAGCGTTTGGTACCGCGCGAAGCTTGCAATGCTTACCGGGACAACAGCACGACAGAGAGCAAGCTGGAACAGGGCAACAAAAGCATTTCGAATTAAGACGCCTCTGCCCCTGCGCATGTCACTCACGTTAATTTCTTCCACACACGGAACGCCCACATGAAAACGCTGGACTTGGCTTCCCCCTCACAGCGCGAGGGCCGCAAAACACCTTGGCTAGATTCAATGCACGCGGTGTGGGACCGCTTGATGACCAGCACCTCTTTGTACCGCTGGAGTGTTTCAAATCCGCTCACCCGTTGGATCACACAGCGCCGCGCACGCCAAGTGTTTGACCTGATGGCTGGCTTTGTTTATTCACAAGTCTTGCTGGCGTGTGTTCGTTTGCGTATTTTAGAAACCGTTGCCGAGCGCCCACGTTCCCTCGAAGAATTGGCCCAATTGACCAACCTGCCTGTCGCTGGCTTACAGCGCCTGCTGCAATCGGCGCTGGCCTTGCGCTTGCTAGATTTGCGCAGCGAAGGCCGCTATGGCTTAGGCGCATTGGGCGCACCGGTGGCGGGCCATGTTGGCATCCGCGCCATGATTGAACACCACGCCGTTTTGTACCAAGACATGCAAGATCCTGTGGCCATGCTCAAAGGCACAGAGCAACCAGGCGCCATGTCGCAATATTGGCCTTACACCATTGAAGAGCAAAACGCGCAACGCGAAGCCTCGAATGCAGCCCAAGCTGAAAAGTTTGCACGGTATTCCAACCTCATGTCAGCGTCGCAGCCCTTTGTCGTCGACGAAATATTTGCCAGTTATTCTTTTGCTGAGCACCGCTGCGTGCTCGACGTGGGCGGTGGCCAAGGCACCTTTTTAGGGCGCTTGGCACAACATGCCAAGCATTTGCAATTGCACTTGTTTGATTTGCCAGAAGTGGCCGCACTGGCCAGAGCTAACTTTGAGCGCTTGGGCATTGCAGACCGAGCCCACGCCAAACCTGGCAGCTTTTTAGAAGACGACCTGCCACGTGGTGCCGACTTGGTGACGCTCATTCGTGTGGCACATGACCACCCTGACGCCGATGTGAAAACAGCTTTGCGCGCCATCTATGAAGCGCTGCCTGTAGGCGGCACTTTGCTGTTGGCCGAGCCCATGGCGCAAGAAGCCGACGAAGCCCCCCAAGGCGACGCTTATTTCCATTTTTATTTGCTGGCCATGGGCGCTGGCAGGTTGCGCACAGCGAGAGAGCTGATGGCCATGATGAAAGAAGCAGGCTTTTCAAATTTAGAACTTGTCCCCAATCCCATGCCCTTGCAAACACAGATTTTGGTGGGCCGAAAATCTCAGGGTTTACCCTTGTAAGTGAATTTATTTGTAAATAATTGTTGACACAAGTCAGTGTAAGAGTAAATATACAGTCATGCATTCCACCGCTATTGTTTTTCAGCAACCCAAGTCATTGGCCTTGGCGGCCTTGACGCTGCCTGAAATGGGCTCGACAGACGTCAAAGTCGAGGTCGAGTTCAGTGGCATCAGCACGGGTACAGAGCGGTTGCTGTGGGACGGCACCATGCCTGCCTTCCCCGGCATGGGCTACCCTTTGGTGCCAGGCTATGAAACCGTTGGCCGTGTGGTCGATGCGGGTGATCAAGCCACATTGAAAGTGGGCACACGGGTTTACATCCCAGGCTCACAATGTTTTCAAGAGGCCAAAAATTTGTTTGGTGGCTCTGCCTCCAAATTGGTGGTGCCTTCTGCTCGCGCTTTGCCCATCCAAGAAAGCTTGGCCGAACAAGGTGTTCTGTTTGCATTGGCCGCCACTGCTTATCACGCTCACAGTGGGCCTGGCACCCAGCAACCCGATTTGATTGTGGGTCACGGTGTTTTGGGTCGCATGATTGCCCGACTCGCTGTGTTGGCCGGTGCTCATCCCGTGGTTTGGGAAAACAACCCCGCTCGCCGCACGGGTGCTGTGGGCTACGAGGTCATTGACCCGAGCACAGACACCCGCAAAAACTACAAATGCATTTGTGATGTCAGTGGCGTCAGCTCACTTCTGGATGATCTCATTGGCCGCTTGGCGCCAGGTGGCGAAGTGGTGCTGGCTGGTTTTTACGACACACCGCTTTCCTTTGTTTTCCCACCGGCCTTCATGCGTGAAGCACGCATTCGGGTAGCAGCGCAGTGGTCACCCCCCGACCTGGCCGCAGTCATTGCCTTGGCTGGCGATGGCCGTTTGTCCCTTGATGGCTTGATCACGCATCACCAAGATGCAACACAAGCCGACACCGCATACCGCACCGCTTTTGGCGATGCCGATTGTTTAAAGATGGTTCTTGATTGGAGACAAGTCGTATGAGCTCGAGTTCAATTCCTTCTGTAGCCCCCGTGAATTTCATGCGCGATATTTTGCGCACTGAAGCGGCCGTTGAACCCTCCCCTGTGTCCACCTCAGAGGTCACCAAAGAAACTCAGATCATTGCCATTTATGGCAAAGGCGGCATTGGCAAAAGCTTCACGCTGGCCAACCTCAGTTACATGATGGCGCAGCAAGGCAAAAAGGTTTTGCTCATCGGTTGCGACCCCAAAAGCGACACCACCAGTTTGTTGTTTGGTGGCCGCGCCTGCCCCACCATCATTGAAACGTCTTCCAAGAAAAAACTAGCCGGTGAAGCGGTTGCCATCGGCGACGTTTGCTTCAAGCGCGATGGTGTTTATGCCATGGAATTGGGCGGCCCTGAAGTGGGGCGCGGCTGCGGTGGTCGCGGCATCATTCACGGCTTTGAATTGCTCGAAAAGCTCGGCTTCCATGAGTGGGGCTTTGACTATGTGCTGCTCGACTTCCTAGGCGATGTGGTGTGCGGCGGCTTCGGTTTGCCCATTGCCCGCGACATGTGCCAAAAAGTGATTGTGGTGGCCAGCAACGATTTGCAGTCCCTGTATGTGGCCAACAACGTGTGCTCTGCGGTTGAATACTTCCGAAAATTGGGCGGCAATGTGGGCGTGGCCGGCATGGTCATTAACCGCGACGACGGCACCGGTGAGGCTGCCAACTTTGCCACCAAAGTGGGCATCCCTGTGTTGTCCACCATTCCTGCCAATGAAGACATTCGCAGAAAGAGCGCCAGCTACGAAATCATTGGCCGCCCCGACTCTGTCTGGGGCCCAATGTTTGCCGAGTTGGCTGCCAATGTGGCCACATCCGTGCCCATTCGCCCCAACCCCATGACACAAGACCAGTTGCTGGGCTTGTTTGCCGCTTCGGCCGTGGGGCGGGATGTGGTGCTGGAGCCAGCCACCCAATTTGACATGTGCGGCAAGACCGACACCAGCAAGCCCACCCTCGAAGTTGTGTACGACGAAGTCTGACACCATGAGCAAAACGATCCCCATCGTCCCAGCCTCTCAAGCCCCA
>JAIYCG010000013.1 GCA_027488115.1 Comamonadaceae bacterium
CTCGTCTCTGTTGCTCTAATCCTCACCTTGGTGCCTTGCGGCCTTTCGGTGGAGAGGTGTTACCTCCTACGCTGTCCTGTGCAGTCCGGACGTTCCTCCAGTGCGGCCTTTCGGCCCATGACTTGCGTCATGTCATTTCTGCTTGCACCAGCGACGGTCTGGCGAGCTTCACAAGCGCATTATCGCCTTGCTGCATAACCCTATGCAGGAATTGACAGAACAAGTAGGTCAAAATCAACTTCATCTCATTCAATTGACATTCACTCCAATACAAGGACAAAGTCCATGAAAGCTCAAAACGTCTTGCAGACCATTGGCAACACGCCCCATATTCGCATCAACAAATTGTTTGGTGCCGATGCCAACGTGTGGATCAAATCTGAGCGCAGCAACCCTGGCGGCTCCATCAAAGACCGCATCGCCTTGGCCATGGTGGAAGACGCCGAAAAAACGGGCGCACTCCAACCCGGCGGCACCATCATTGAGCCAACCTCAGGCAACACGGGCATTGGCTTGGCCATGGTAGCCGCAGTCAAGGCTTACAAATTGGTCTTGGTCATGCCCGACAGCATGTCGATTGAACGCCGCCGTTTGATGTTGGCCTATGGCGCCACCTTTGACCTCACACCCCGAGAAAAAGGCATGAAAGGCGCTATTGCACGCGCCGAGGAATTGGTGGCCAGCACACCTGGTGCCTGGATGCCCCAGCAGTTTGAAAATCCAGCCAACATCGATGTGCACGTTCGCACCACGGCCCAAGAAATTTTGGCTGACTTTCCTGATGGCATTGACACCATCATTACCGGTGTGGGCACAGGCGGCCATTTGACTGGCGCCGCCAAAGTCTTGAAAGCCAAATTCCCAAATCTCAAAGTGTTTGCAGTAGAGCCTAAGGCGTCACCGGTCATTTCGGGTGGTGCGCCTGCACCCCACCCCATCCAAGGCATTGGTGCTGGCTTCATTCCTAAAAATCTGGACACCCGCTTACTGGACGGCGTGATTCAAGTTGATGCCGAGGACGCGCGCGAATACGCACGCCGCTCTGCGCGCGAAGAAGGTTTGTTGGTGGGCATCTCTTCTGGCGCCACGTTGGCTGCCATTGCGCAGAAATTGAAAGAGCTGCCAGCGGGCGCCACGGTGCTTGGATTTAATTACGACACCGGCGAGCGTTACCTGTCGATTGAAGGTTTCTTGCCCAACTAAACACGCGATAATCTGTCGGTCTGCTTGATAACCACAAGCCCAACCACCGACAGCCATGATTCGAATTTCAGAACTCAAACTGCCTTTGACCGCTTTGCCGGTTGAGGTTCGACGCGCATCGGATGCACCGTCCGAAACCGACGAAGATCGCATACCGCCGCCGCACCCCGAAGCTGCATTGCGCCAGCTGGCCTCGCATGCCTTGGGCATAGAACACGAAGACATCGATCAATTGCATGTTTTCAAGCGCAGCTTTGATGCACGCAAAGCCGACTTGTTGGCGGTGTTCATTGTTGACATCACGTTGAAAGATGTTGCATCCGAAGACCGCCTGCTGGCCAAGTTTCAAAAGCACCCCCACATTCAAGCTACGCCCAACATGACCTGGCAAGCGCCCTGTCATGCGCCTGCCAACTTTGGCGTGCAAGAAGGACAACGCCCCGTGGTGGTGGGCTTTGGGCCTTGCGGTATTTTTGCAGCGCTGGTGTTGGCGCAAATGGGCTTCAAGCCTATCGTCATTGAACGCGGCAGCCCCGTTCGACAACGCACCAAAGATACTTGGAGTTTGTGGCGTAAAAAAAACTTAAACACCGAAAGCAATGTGCAATTTGGTGAAGGCGGCGCAGGCACCTTCTCAGACGGAAAGCTTTACAGTCAAATCAAAGACCCACGCCATTTAGGCCGCAAGGTCATGAACGAGTTTGTGCAAGCTGGTGCACCTTCTGACATTTTGTTTGCGGCACACCCCCACATTGGCACCTTCAAGTTGGTCAAGGTGGTAGAGAACCTGCGCGAACAAATCATTGCCCTAGGCGGAGAAGTTCGCTTTGAACAACGCGTGGTCGACTTCGACATTGAAACCACTTCTGCAGGCCGACAAATCACAGGCCTGCACATGGAAGATCGCAACACGGGTACCCAAACACATTTGGCCACACAGCATGTGGTCCTTGCATTGGGTCATAGCGCACGCGACACGTTCACCTTGCTGTACGAGCGCGGCGTCTACATGGAGGCCAAAGCCTTTTCGGTTGGCGTTCGCATTGAACACCCACAAAGCGTGATCGATGCTGCGCGATGGGGTCGTCATGCCGGTCATCCTTTGCTCGGTGCCGCCGATTACAAGCTAGTGCACCACGCACAAAATGGCCGCGCTGTTTACAGCTTTTGCATGTGCCCCGGCGGCACCGTGGTAGCGGCCACCAGTGAAGCAGGCCGCGTGGTCACCAATGGCATGAGCCAATACTCACGCAATGAACGCAATGCCAATGCTGGCATGGTGGTGGCCATTGACCCTTCTGACTACCCGACAGATGTTGCTTCTTGGCAAGCTGCATTTGGCGAAGCCGATGGTTTGAAATGGGCCACCCAAGCTCAAGCCATGGCTGCACAAACACCCAAGGCCTATCACCCCTTGTCGGGCATTGTGTTGCAACGACAACTGGAATCTAAAGCCTATGTGGCGGGTGGCGAAAATTACACAGCGCCTGGGCAATTGGTGGGTGACTTTTTAGCGGTGCGAGCTTCGAAAGAATTTGGGGAGGTCGTGCCCTCTTACAAACCAGGTGTGAGCCTTGGTGACTTGGCACACGTGTTGCCAAGTTACGCCATTGAAGCCATGCGCGAAGCCTTGCCCGTCTTTGGTCGCAAGATCAAGGGGTATGACATGAAAGATGCGGTGCTCACTGGCGTTGAAACGCGCACTTCTTCACCCCTCAAAATGACACGCGGTGATCATTTTCAAAGTTTGAACACCCAAGGGCTTTACCCTGCCGGAGAAGGTGCCAGTTATGCCGGTGGCATTTTGTCGGCGGGTGTCGACGGCATTAAGGTTGCTGAGGCTTTGGCGCTGTCCATGGTGGGCAGGCCCATCCATTCTGGGCAGAATGGCATGGCCATTGGCTACAAAAAATCTTTTTGAGGCTGCTTAAATCATCAAGACCGGCACCATGGAAGCAATCAAGAGCACAGCCATGATGCCATTGAATATTTTGCGGATCGAATTTTGTTGCAAATAATGCTCTAGCTTGGCACCCAACCACACCCACAAGCCCACACTGGGAAAATTGATGGCGCTGAACATCATGCAAGTGAGCACCACAAAGGGCAGTGTTGCATCGGTGGGCATGTAGTTGCTGAAATAACCAATGGCCATGATCCAGGCTTTTGGATTAACCCACTGAAAAGCCGCAGCACCCAAAAATGTGATGGGCTGCACGGCTTCCTCGCCATTGCGCTCTGGCGCGCCACTGCGCGCTACGCCCCAAGCCAAATAAAGCAAATAAAGGAAGCCCACCACCTTCATCACTTGGTACACAAAGGGATACGCTTTTAACAAGCTCTCAAGACCGGCACCCACCAACAGCAACATGACAAAGTGCCCCAATGACACACCCAACCAATGAGGCAAAGTGCGTTGGATCCCAAAATTCACACCTGAGGCCAACAGCATCATGTTGTTGGGCCCGGGTGTGACTGAAGTCACAAAGGCAAACATGGCCATGGCGGCTATCAGTTCAACGTTAAAGCTCATGATTGCTGGCTCTTGTTCCATGGCGTGTGAAACTTACCCGGCTTGTCCAAACGTTGGTAGGTGTGAGCACCAAAATAATCGCGCTGTGCTTGTAACAAGTTGGCAGGCAAGCGCTCAGTTCTGTAAGCATCGTAATAACTCAAAGCGCTCATGAATGCAGGCACAGGCACACCCTTCATGGCGGCCATGGCAACCACTTCTCTGAGGTCTTGTTGGCACTCGGCCATCACGCGTACAAAGTGATCATCCACCAGCAAATTGGTCAGGTCGTGTTGCTTGGCAAACGCACGGCGAATATCTTCCAGCAAGTGCGCTCGAATGATACAACCCGCTCGCCAAACCGAAGCCACTTTGTCCATCGGCAATTGCCAATCGTATTCTTGGTCGCCTGCTTTGAGCAATGCAAATCCTTGTGCATAGGCACAAATTTTGGCAGCCATCAAAGCGTTTTTAAGTTGGGGCGAAACGACATCTAAGTTTGAAGCAACTTGTGGCTGAGGACCTTTGAGCAATTTGGAAGCGATCACGCGTTCCGGCTTTAAGGCACTCAGGGTGCGGGCAAACACAGCATCGGCAATGGTGGGTGCGCTCACGCCTAAATCCAAGGCCACTTGGCTGGTCCATTTGCCTGTGCCTTTTTGTTCGGCAGTGTCCAAAATCATTTCAACCAAGGCATGGTCCGTCTCGGGGTCCTTGTGCATCAAGATGTCTGCGGTGATGTCGATCAAATAGCTGCTCAACTCACCTTGAGCCCATTCTCGAAACAGGGTACTCATTTGCACCGCCGTCATGCCCAGATTTTTCATGAGCGCATAGGCCTCGCAAATGATTTGCATGTCGGCATATTCAATGCCGTTGTGGACCATCTTCACAAAGTGCCCGGCGCCGCCAGGGCCCATCCATTCGCAGCAGGCTTGTCCATCTTTGGCTTTGGCAGCGATGGCTTGCAAAAAGGGGCGCACCAAGGGCCATGCTTCTGAGCTTCCACCTGGCATCAATGCAGGGCCATTGAGTGCGCCTTCTTCTCCGCCACTCACGCCAGAACCCACGTACAAGATACCTGTGCCTTCGAGCGATTCAATTCTGCGCTGAGTGTCACGGTACAGGGTGTTGCCACCGTCTATCACGACGTCACCTGGCGACAGCAAGGTGCGCAGTTCGTTGAGTACTGCATCGACGGGTGCACCAGCTGGCACCATGAGCCAAACACGGCGGGGGAGTTGCAAGTTAGCGACTAGCTCTGCCAATGAATTGACTGCGCAAGCGTTGAGGCCTTCTGTGCGTTGGGCAAATGCCTCGCGTTTGTGTGAATCTAAATCGAAGCCCGTCACGCTGAAGCCGTTGCGCTCTAAGTTAAGGGCTAGGTTTTCTCCCATGACGCCGAGGCCGATGAGTCCTAATGTTGTTGCTTGCATTGATGTTTGTAGAATAATTGGGGTCAGTTCAACATTAATTTCCAATCATTGAGGGCTGAAGCCAAGGGGGGCTGAACGATTTCTGGTACCCCAGTATGAGGAAGCCCCCCTTGGCTTCAGCCCTCAATGATTGACAAAAATTAATGTTGAACTGACCCCAATTATTCTACAAATCTCAACAACGCCTGGCGGGAGAAAGATCACTCTACCGTCACACTCTTAGCAAGGTTACGAGGCTTATCAACATCCGTTCCTCGCGCACACGCCGTGTGATACGCCAACAGCTGCAAAGGCACCACGTGAAGAATGGGCGACAACACGCCATAGTGCTCCGGCATGCGAATCACATTCACGCCTTCACTGCTCTCAATCTGGGTATCACCATCGGCCAAGACATACAGCACACCCCCCCTTGCGCGAACCTCCTGCATGTTGCTTTTGAGTTTTTCAAGCAAGGTATCGTTAGGCGCCACAGTGACAACCGGCATCTCACTTGTCACCAAAGCCAACGGACCATGCTTCAGTTCACCAGCGGCATACGCCTCGGCGTGAATGTAGGTAATTTCTTTCAGCTTCAAAGCACCTTCGAGTGCAATGGGGTAATGCGTGCCACGGCCCAAGAACAATGCATTTTCTTTGGACGCAAACTCTTGCGACCAACTGATAATTTGCGGCTCTAACGCCAACACGGCTTGCAAAGCAGCTGGCAAGTGGCGCATGTCTTTGAGATGCATGGCCTCATCTTGCTCAGTCAACCGACCTTTGCTTTGTGCCAGGGCCAAAGTGAGCAAGAACAAGCCTGCCAACTGGGTGGTGAAAGCCTTGGTAGAGGCCACACCAATTTCAACCCCAGCCCGCGTCACATAAGCCAATTTGCATTCACGCACCATGGCCGAAGTGGCCACGTTGCAAATGGTGAGCGTGTGTTGCATGCCCAAACTTTGCGCGTGTCGCAAAGCGGCCAAAGTGTCGGCCGTTTCACCCGATTGCGTGATGGTGACCACCAGCGTTTTGGGGTTGGGCACTGAATCTCTGTAGCGATACTCGCTGGCAATTTCGACTTGGCAAGGAATTTTTGCAACAGACTCCATCCAATATTTGGCCACGCATCCGCTGTAGTAACTGGTCCCGCAGGCCAAGATCAAGACGTTGTCAATCTCTTTGAAAACCTTGAAGGCACTGGCCGAATTGGCACCGCCACTCAAACCATCAAACAACTCGGGCACGATGTGCGCGACACCTTCCAAGGTGTCTGCAATGGCGCGAGGTTGTTCAAAAATTTCTTTCTGCATGTAGTGCCTGTAAGGGCCCAACTCTGCTGCACCGCTGTGCGCATGAACCGTTTTAACTGGGCGTGTCACACGCTGGTGGTTGCGATCTTCAATCCAATATTTTCCCAATTGAATGTCGACCAAATCGCCTTCTTCCAAGTACACAATTTGATCGGTCACACCGGCCAAAGCCATGGCGTCACTGCCCAAGAAATTTTCTTGATGCGATGTGCCCACGCCCAAAATAAGGGGCGAACCAGCACGCGCGCCCACCAAGCGTTGTGGCTCATCTTTGTGAAACACCGCGATGGCATAAGCACCTTTCAATTCCAACACGGTACGCTTGACGGCTTCAAACAAATCGCCGTCGTACACGCTGTCAACCCAATGGGAAATCACTTCGGTGTCGGTTTGACTGGTGAACACATAACCCTTGGCTTGTAACTGTGAACGCAATTCATCGTGGTTTTCAATGATGCCGTTGTGCACCAGGGCCACTCGGCCGGGTTTGTCTTTCAAGCTCTCGAGACTGCCAGGGCCTGAGCTGAAATGGGGATGTGCGTTGTGTACAGCCGGCGCGCCGTGGGTTGCCCATCGAGTGTGGGCAATGCCAGTGCCGCTGACCAAGTGGTCGGTCTCAATTTGACTCATGAGTTCAGACACGCGTGACGTGCTGCGCGCGCGTTGGAGTCCGCCTTGTCCGCGATTGAGGCTGGCCTCATGGATGGCCACACCGCAGGAGTCATAACCTCGGTATTCGAGGCGCTGCAATCCTTGAACCAAAATGGGAACGATGTTTCTATCGGAAACTGCACCAACAATGCCGCACATGAGTCAATCCTTGAATTTGAATGTAAGGGGATCTTATGCCTCTCATCATGAAATTACAGTCAAATTTATTTGATTTAATTGAAATTTAATTTCATAAAATATAGATAATGATTTATTATTTCATTTTAATTGTTAATTTGAAATAAAAATAACCAATATGAAAAGTCTATCTGAACTCTCAGCCGATTCATTGGACGCTACCGACCTTCAGTTACTGTCTCTCTTGCAAGTCGATGCCAGCCTAAACAACGTGGCTTTGGCCGAAAAGCTCCATATCTCTGCCCCCACCTGCTTGCGCAGAACCAAACGCTTGCAACATGGGGGTTGGATTGAAAAGCAGGTGGCCATTTTGTCGGCTGACAAATTGGGACGTTACGTGGGTCACAGCATGACGGCCATCATTGAAGTCAGTCTCGACAAGCAAGGCGAAGAATGGCTACAAGCTTTTGAAACACGCGCTGTACAAGAGCAAGCCGTGCAACAATGTTGGCGCGTCTCGCCAGGGCCAGACTTTATGCTGGTGGTTCAGACCACAGACATGCCCGCTTACTTGGCGCTCACGCAGAGATTACTCACGCAAAACGCCAACGTGCGAAACGTGAAAGCTTTTTTCAGTTTGAAGCGTGCCAAGTTTGGCACGGAAATTCCACTGCCAACCGCCACCGTCTGATCGCTTATTTCGGTTTGGGTGTTTTTTGTGGCCGATGCCAATTGGCAATGCTGGTCTGCCTGCCACGCGCCACACTCAAAGCACCCGGTTCGGTACTTTTTGAAATGGTAGAACCACCCCCCACAGTGCCGCCAGCACCTATGGTAACGGGCGCAATGAGCACGCAATTGCTGCCAATGTGCACATCGGCTTCAATCACGGTGCGATGCTTGTTGGCGCCGTCGTAATTGGCGGTGATACTTCCAGCACCATAGTTCACGCGCTCACCCACTGTGGCATCGCCCAAGTAGGCCAAGTGATTGGCTTTAGCGCCTTTGGCCAAGGTAGAATTTTTCACTTCCACAAAATTGCCGATGTGCACTTCGGCGGCCAATTGGGCACCGGGCCTCAAGCGTGCAAAGGGGCCAATGAGAGCACCCTCGCCCACCGTCACGCCCAACTTCTCGCCATCAATGTGCGTAAAGGCATGAATGACAGCACCGGCAGCAATGCGCGCGTTGGCAATCACGCAGTTGGGGCCAATGCGCACGCCTTCACCTAAATGGACTTGGCCTTCAAACACGCAGTTCACATCGATTTCCACATCGGCTTCGCAGTGCAATTCGCCGCGCACATCCAAGCGCGCAGGGTCGGCCAGTCGCACGCCTTGCAGCATCAATTCGTTGGCATTTTTCAACTGATACGCACGCTCCAATTGCGCCAATTGTTGCGGGCTGTTCACGCCCGTCACTTGCATCTCGTCTTGAATTCGATGCGCCACCACTTTCACACCATCTGCCACAGCCCACTTGACCACATCGGTGAGGTAGTACTCTCCTTGGGCATTATGGTTGTCCAGTTTGGCCAGCCACGTTTTGAGTTGTTTGGCAGGCACAGCCATGATGCCGCTGTAAACCTCTTGAATTTGCAGCTGTTCAGGGCTGGCGTCTTTTTGCTCCACGATGGCCAGCACATGGCCGCCTTGTGCGTTGCGCACAATGCGGCCGTAGCCAGTGGGGTTGTGCATTTCAAGGGTAAGCAAGGCCAAACAATCGGCAGACGATGCTGCGTCACGAACGCAGTTCATGAGGGCCTGAAGCGTATCGGCTTGGGTCAGGGGCACATCGCCCGACAACACCACCACCAAGCCATCATCGGCCAATACCGGCACCGTTTGTTGCACAGCATGGCCAGTGCCCAACTGCGGTTCTTGCCTGACAAATTTGAGGGCCAAAGCACTTGTGGCTTTTGAAACAGCAGCTTCAACTTCTTCAGCGCCGTGACCCGTGATCACAATGGCAGACCGTGCTTTGAGTTGCGCAGCGGTGTCCAGCACATGACCCAACAATGGTTTGCCGGCCAAGCGCTGCAAAACCTTGGGCAAGCGGCTCTTCATTCGAGTACCCTTACCCGCGGCCATGACAACCACGTCCAGCGGCCGTTCAAGCGAAAATGTGGAGTGATTAACAGAGGTGTCCGGCATGTCGAAATTATCCTTTGGGTACCGAATTATCACGGCTTCTTTGGTAGCCGTGTCGATGAGCGCCATTTTCACAGGATGCAGTGCTGTTCGATTAGGCTACAACAAGCTGCCAGAAATTGCATCTTGGTATTTAGACAGCTACATTGATTTCACCGACTCGCAAGGCCCACAAGCCAAAGTAGCCCTGCAAAAGCTTCAATCTTGGCACCGCAAAGAAGAGCTGCCTGCCATGGCAGAGTTGCTTGTTCAGGCCCAAACACTGGCCCCGCAAAACATCACCCCCGAACAAGCCTGCAAAGTTTGGGAAGGTGCGCAAGTTCGCATTGAGGCTCTGATTCAGGAAAGCGCTCGCTTGGCTGCGCCCGTGGTGTCGCAGTTGACGGCCAAGCAACTCAAGCACTTAGAAAAAGAGTGGGCAACGCGGAATGAGGACTGGAAAAAAAATTGGCTTCAAGGCACAGTAGATACTCGCTTGAAAAAGCGCGTTGACCTTGCTGCAGAGCGCTTCAATTCTTTTTATGGCGATTTGAATTCGGAGCAGAGGCAGTTGCTCAAACAGCAATTTTTGCAGTCGGCTTGGACGCCAGAATGGGGCTATCAATTGCGCCTGAAGCGTCAACAAGAACAGTTAAGTGCGCTGCAGGCGATGTCTTCAGAAATTAACAAACCTGGCATGCCCTTGCCGCAAGTAGAAAAAGCGTTGCAAGCATTGATGTTGCAATCAGTGCGCCCCAACGACGCAATCGATCTGTCCAAGCAACTTTTGTTAGAGCAACAAGCCTGCCAAAATTTAGCGCAACTTCACAACATCATGACCCCCGCCCAACGCTTGAAAGCGCAACGCAAACTCAAAGACTATGAAACCGATGTGCGCGAACTCATGAAGATTTAATTGGGAATACAAATGGGGTCAACAAATGGGGTCAGATCAACATTAATTTGGTCAATCAAAGGGGGTAAAGCCTAAGGGGGCTTCCTCATACTGGGGTACCAGAAATCGTTCAGCCCCCTTAGGCTTTACCCCCTTTGATTGGAAATTAATGTTGATCTGACCCCATTTGTTGACCCCATTTGTTTGACCTCAATTAGATTTTCAGTCCTGAAGCGCTTTCCACATTTCCATGTCACGCTCTGCGGTCCAAATACGGGGATTCTTGATACCCGAGGCTTCGTCATAAGCTCGGGTGACATCGAAGGGCAAGCAGTGTTCATAGATGAACACGTGACCAAAAACAGGGTCCATGCTTTTGCGGGTGTGGGCCATGGCGGCTTTTAAGTCCATCTTGCCAGCTACCGCTTCTTTGCCGGCATTGAACAAAGTTTCAACCCAGCGCTTGGTGTAGTCCAAGGCTTTGTTCACATTGTCTTGGCCCTTCATGGCTTCACCTCGGCCCGGCACAATGGCTTCGGCCTTCAAGGCGCGCAAGGCCTCTAAGGTGGCAGGCCACTCTTGCAGTTGTGCATCACCTGTGTACACGCCAGCCTCATATTCGACCAAATCGCCTGAGAAAAGTACTTTCTCTTCCTCCACCCAAGCAATGGTGTCACCGCGGGTGTGGCCATATCCAGGGCTCCAAATTTGAACCTTTACGCCCCCTAAATCGATCACCAACTTGCCAGGCACTTCGCCTTTGGTGGCATCGCCACCGCCAATGACCATGGTGGGCCACGTGAGGCCAGGCACTTCTTCTGCACCGCGGAACAAACGCGGAAAGCGCTCCATCTCGCTCTTCATGTCTTGCTCGCCGCGCTCTACAATCAATTCGTAAGTGCCTTGGCTGGCAATCACCTCTGTGGCGCCTTCGGCCGCATAAGCACTTGCACCCAACACGCGCACAGCATGGTAGTGCGTGAGCAACACATACTTGATGGGCTTGTCACTGATGGTGCGAATTTGCTTGATCAAATCGCGCGCCATGCCAGGCGTGGCCGTGGCATCGCTCACCATGATGAACTTGTCGCCAATGATCACACCAGAATTAGGGTCACCCTCGGCGGTGTAAGCCCAGCAGTGCTTGCTGAGTTGCTCAAACTTAATGACCTTGTCTGCCAGGTCGGCTTGTGATGCAAATGCTTTTGTAGCTTGGTTCATTTCATTCTCCGGTGATAAATTAATTTAATTGGGGTCATTTAATTGGGGTCAGATCAACATTAATTTGGTCAATCAAAGGGGGTAATGCCTAAGGGGGCTTCCTCATACTGGGGTACCAGAAATCGTTCAGCCCCCTTAGGCATTACCCCCTTTGATTGGAAATTAATGTTGATCTGACCCCAATTAAATTAATTCAAACCCTTCTCAAGAAGGGCAATGACTTCTTCCGCGAAGGCCACATAAGAGATGGGGCCACCGGGGCGAAGCCAGGTGAAGGTCCAGTTGATCATACCGAACAGCATCATGGTGATTGCCGTTTGGTTGGAGGTATTCAAGCGGCCCGGATAGGCACGGCGCAAAGCTCGGGTGACGGCGGCCACCACATCGCGTTGGCGGTTCAAAATAAGTTCGCGGGGAGAAATAGCAGGCGACCCCAAATGCTCGTCTGGCACATCGCTTAAAAACTGCGTGTCATTGAGCAGCGCCACATGCCGAGTGGCCGAAGTCTCATACTCCTGCAAAAACGCGCGAATGAGCTCATGCAAAGCAGCGCGATCGTCCAAGTTGCGACGTTGTGCCGTCGCTTCCGTCAAAGCAATGAGCGACAACAAACGCTGTGTATAGCGATCCATCAAGTCAAACAGAATGGCTTCTTTGCTGTCGTAATAATGGTAGAGACGCGCCTTCGAGGTGCCACATGCCGTGGCAATTTCATTCATGCTGGCAGCAGGGTAACTGCGATCGGCAAAACACTGCGCTGCGATGTCCAAAATACCATCGCGCTTGATGTCGTGGGTGGCGGATTTAGGTCTAGCCATTATGAGGAGTTACCTGATTTATTTTTCTGCGCGACAACTTCAACAACAATGGACTCAGCAAATCAGCCAACAGGC
The DNA here is from genome assembly GCA_027488115.1 of Comamonadaceae bacterium. Lineage (GTDB taxonomy): Bacteria > Pseudomonadota > Gammaproteobacteria > Burkholderiales > Burkholderiaceae_C > Limnohabitans_A. Next base: position 12,371 of record JAIYCG010000013.1, read on the forward strand.
CAAACCACCCCATTGTCATTGAGGATGGCATCCAGCGGTACGTCGTGCAACTCGGGCTCAAAATCATCTACATAGCCTTGGGTAAAACCTAAACCCACCGTATAGGGTTTAGGTTCAATAGAGGCCAAAGTGCGATCATAAAAACCACCGCCATAACCCAAACGATAGCCCCCTGCGCTGTAACCCACACAAGGCACAAACAACAAAGTGGGCACAATGATTTCAGTGTCTTTGGGCTTGGGAATGCCAAAAGCATCTTCCTCCATGGGGCAACCCGGGTACCAGGCATGAAAGGTCAGTGTTTTGTGTACTTTGTCGACCACAGGCAGGCCAATGCGGCGCAACTGAGACTCTCCCGTTAACTCGCCATCCTCTTTCCAGCGGTGCAGGGCTGGCAGTGGGTCAAACTCACCCTTGATGGGCCAATAAGCCCCAATCACCAACTCGGGACGACCAAACAACCAAATGCGCATGACCCTTTGCAGGGCGTCGCTGCGCTCTAAACGGTCCATCATATTGAGGCGCGCGTTCAACAAGTCTTGGCGAATTTGTTTTTTGGCTTCTGATTTGTCCATAATCGACCTATGCAATTGACACAGATTTTGACATCGCTTGGGGCCTTCGTCCTCATTTTGTCCTTCATGAACCCTGTCTTGGGCCAAACAAATGTCCCAAACAAGGCCGATGAGGTCATTTTGGAGATGAATCAGGCCTTTAAAAAGAACGACAAGGCCCAGCTTACGCGCCTGCTGCCCAGGGCCAAAGGCCACGCTTTAGAGTCTTGGGCCGCCTATTGGGAACTTCGGGTCAGGTTAGACCAAGCCAGCAGCTCTGAAATTCAGCAATTCTTATCGCAATACGCTGGCACCTATGCCGAAGACCGCTTGCGCAACGACTGGTTGCTGCAATTGGGCAGGCAAAGGGAATGGAGCGAATTTGCAAAGGAATATCCCCGCTTTCGCATGAACGATGACCGGGAAGTTCGATGCTACGCGTTGTCAACAGACGCTTTCATTCAAAAACCTGAAACAACTGCAGAGCTAAAACGCCTCTGGTATGCCTTCAGAGACACCGAAGACGGCTGCACCTACGCTGCTGAAAAACTTCACGATCTCAAAAAAATTGATTCACTTGACTTGTGGCGCAAAGCGCGCCTGGCCATGGACAACAACCGGCCTCGCGCAGCTCAGTTGGCACTCAACATTGAATCGGTTGAGTTGGGCAAACAAGCTGTCTTAATTCACGCGGACCCGCAAATATATTTAGACAAACGCATATTGGCCATCACCAAAAAACGCAAAGAATTGTCGGTGTTAGCGCTCATTCGCATTGCCAACACCGACCCCGACAAAGCAGCACAACTCATTGAAAAAAAATGGGGCCTGATGCTCACCAAAGAAGAGCACAACTGGGTGTGGGCCGTGATCGGGAAACAGGCCGCTCAAAAGCTGCAAGACAACGCCCACAGCTATTTCAACAAAGTGAGCCGCAATCAAGATTTGAATGACGATTTGCTCATTTGGAAAACGCGTACAGCGCTAAGAAGCGGCGACTGGAAAGCTGTGGTCTCTGCCATCGACGCCATGGACAGCGCTAAGCAAGACCCCACTTGGATTTACTGGAAAGCACGAGGCCAATTGGCAGCCAATCCCTCGGCCACAGAGGCCATGCGCTTAGAAGCCTTGGCCGCTCTGCAAAGCATTGCCAGTGTCAAGGGCTTCTACGAACAGCTCGCCATGGAAGAGCTTGGCCTAGCGATTACAGCGCCAGCCAAGCCAGAGTCTCTGTCACCGCAAGAAAAGTCGGTGGCAGCCCAAAATGTGGGGCTTCAACGCGCCTTGAGCGCACTGAGTTTAGGCCTTCGATCTGAAGGCAATCGCGAATGGAACTACACCACCAACTTGCACACACCAGGCGGCATGGGTGAACGCGAGTTGTTGGCAGCAGCTGACCTGGCCTGCAGCAAACAAGTGTGGGATCGTTGTATCAACACCAGCGATCGCACCAAAACTCAAATTGATTTTGATCAGCGCTTTCCAATGCCTCTGAAAGAAACGGTTTTTCGCAAAGCCAAAGAAATCCAACTTGACCCTGCTTATGTGTATGGCCTGATTCGCCAAGAAAGCCGTTTCATCATGGACGCCAAATCGGTGGTGGGTGCCGCTGGCTTGATGCAAGTCATGCCGGCCACAGCCAAATGGACTGCCAAGAAAATTGGCATGACGAATTTCCAACCCCATCAAATCACTGATCAAGAGGTCAATGTGGCCATTGGTACCGGTTATTTAAAGTTGGTGTTAGAAGACTTCGATGGCTCCATGCCCTTAGCCGCAGCGGCCTACAACGCAGGCCCAAGCAGATCGCGCGCATGGCGCAAAGGCCCCGTGCTGGAAGCCGCCATCTGGGCTGAAAACATCCCCTTCAACGAAACGCGCGACTATGTGAAGAAGGTTTTGTCGAACACTACCAATTACGCCGCCATCATTACCGGTCAACCTCAATCTCTCAAGGCACGATTGGGCACCGTCGGCCCTCGTAACTCTCAAGCTCCCGCTGAAAACACTGACTTGCCGTGACGGAGCAAGTTTGGAGGATAGGGTGAGGGGGCTTCAAACAATTGGGGTCAGATCAACATTAATTTGGTCAATCAAAGGGGGTAATGCCTAAGGGGGCTGAACGATTTCTGGTACCCCAGTATGAGGAAGCCCCCTTAGGCTTTACCCCCTTTGATTGGAAATTAATGTTGATCTGACCCCAATTGTTTCAGCCGAGCAATTTGTCTAAGTTGCTGGTAATCTTTTCTTCAATTTTGTCTTTAAAAGACGCCATCAAAAATCCCAGTTCTAATTTCATGGTGAGTTGTGAAGCAGACACTTCCAAATAGCCTGAAGCGCCAGCACGTTCAAAGTTCAAGCGGTCTTGAACTTCGCCTTGATCGTTGGATTGATTGGCCACATAAGTGCAGTCCATGCCCCAATCGGCTTCTGCTTCTTGTTGCCACTTTGCTGCTACGGCACGGGCTTTTTCCAGGCCCAATGCATGTGAGCGTTGAATCAAAATTTCTGACATACCTTCAAGCTTTCTTCAGCAATGCCACTTCAACCTGGCAATCGTAAAACACAGGCGCACGGCCTAAATCGGTCAGCAGCTGGCTGGTCACTTCGTTCACATTGGTGCCGTTCAATCCCATCTTGCGCCACCAAATTCCCAGCCCATTGACAACCCCCGCACGCGCACGCAATGAGACGTCGGCTTTGCAATGGTATTCACCGCGGTCATTGAACACTTTCACAGTGTCCCCCGTGGCAATGCCGCGAGCAGCAGCATCGAACGAGTTGATCTCTACCAAAGGCTCTTTTTCAATGTCGCGCAAACTGTCGACATTGACAAAAGAAGAGTTCAAGAAATTGCGAGCAGGCGGTGAAATCATGGCCAAGGGGTAGGCACTGCCTGCTACGGGCACTTCGTAATTGGGAATGTGATTGGGCAAGGGGTCTAGGCCTTGTGCGGCCAAGCGATCGCTCACAAATTCGCAACGGCCTGAAGGTGTTGCAAAACCGCCCTCGGCAAAAGGTGCATCGGGTACTTTCAAGGACACAAAGCCATTGGACAATAGCGCGTCAAAATCGACACCAGTACCCACAGCAGTTCGGCACAAACTCACATCGTCTTCACTGAAACAAGGCTCATCGAAGCCCATGGCTTTGGCCAACAAGCGAAAAATTTCGCTGTTCGATTTAGCCTGACCAACCGGCTCGATGGCAGGCCGATTAAGCAACACATCTGTGTGACCATAACTGCCCTGCACATCCCAGTGCTCAAGTTGCGTGGTGGCGGGCAACACATAGTCGGCGTAGTCGGCCGTGTCGGTTTGAAAATGTTCCATCACCACGGTGAACAAATCTTCGCGCGCAAAGCCTTGCACCACTTTGCCCGACTGCGGCGCAATGGCCACAGGGTTGCTGTTGTAAACCAACAAGGCTTTGACTTGCGGGCCCCACTCGGCACTGCCCGCATGATTCAAGTCATTGCCAAGGGTAGACATGTTCAAGGTTCTAGGACGACGCGAGCCCAATAAATCGGGCCTGTGCAAATCGACTTTGTTCACTTTGAAATTGCTCGAACTGCTGAGCAGCAGGCCACCAGCGCGGTCGCGCCAAGCGCCTGTGAGTGCTGGCAAACAAGCCACAGCCCTGACCGCATTGGCGCCGCCCTTCACCCTTTGCATGCCGTAGTTCAATCGGATGGCGGCCTTCTGTGTGGTGCCCCAATCTTTGGCCAATTCTCGTATCAAGGATTCATCAATGCCGCAAACTTCTGCGGCACGGGACAAGGTCCAAGTCATGGCACGTTCGCGCAATGCATCCCATCCCAAAGTGTATTTTTCAATGTAGTCCTGATCGAGCCAATCATTCACCACCAACTCACGCATCACCGCCAAGGCCAGTGCAGCATCTGTACCGGGTTGTATGGCCAAATGCACATGGCATTTTTCGGCCGTTTCGCTCATGCGGGGGTCAATGCAAATGAGCTTGGCGCCATGGCGTTTGGCCTCTTGCGCTCGGCGCCAAAAATGGATGTTGCTGGTGATGGAGTTGCTGCCCCAAATGACGATCAATTTAGATTCAGAAAAGAATTCGGTTTGCATGCCGAACTTGCCGCCCAAGGTGTACACCAAGCCCTCGCCCCCCGCTGAAGCGCAGATGGTTCGGTCGAGCAAGGAAGCGCCTATTTTGTGAAAAAAGCGCGAGGCCATCGATTCACTTTGCACCCAACCCATGGTGCCGCCGTAGCTGTAGGGCAAGATGGCTTCAGGGTTGCTGGCCGCAATGGTTTTGAGCTTGGCGGAAATGTCCGCAATGGCCTCTTCCCATGTCACTTGAACAAACTGTCCTGACCCTTTAGGGCCGGAGCGCTTCAAGGGAAACAGCAAACGATCTGGGCTGTATGTTCGCTCTGTGTAACGCGACACTTTGGTGCAAAGCACCCCTTGTGTGTGCTTGTGATCAGGGTTGCCCTGCACCTTCACGGCGCGCCCGTTTTCTACGGTGGTGATCAAGGCGCAGGTGTCTGGGCAGTCGTGGGGACACAAACCAAGCACCACGGCATTATTTTCAAGCACTGAATTTGTCATGCATTCATTCTAAAGCGGGCGATTTTGGGGATAACCCTAAATAAAAATGTCCCCGAAGTGCAAAAGGCTTGTAGCGCACTGGCACGAGTCTCGCTAGACTGTAGCCATGAAAATCATCGACTCCATCCTCACAGACGCGGCCAGCATAGCGGCCATTCGCAAAGACATCCATGCGCATCCCGAGTTGTGCTTCAAAGAAGTACGAACCGCCGATGTGGTGGCCAAACAATTGACCGACTGGGGCATCCCTATCCACCGCGGCATGGGCACCACAGGGGTTGTCGGTATCGTGCACGGCCGTGATGGTGGTGCATGCGGCCGCGGCGTTGGCCTCAGAGCCGACATTGACGCCTTGCCGATGCAAGAGTTCAACACCTTTGCCCACGCCAGCAAACACCAAGGCAAGATGCACGCTTGCGGCCACGACGGTCACACTGCCATGTTGTTGGCGGCTGCCAAACATTTCTCGAAGCACCGCGACTTTGACGGCACGGTCTACTTGATCTTCCAACCCGCCGAAGAGGGCGGCGGCGGTGCCCGTGAAATGATCAAAGACGGCATGTTCGAAAAGTTCCCCATGCAAGCCGTTTTTGGCATGCACAACTGGCCGGGTGCCCAAGTGGGTACTTTCGCTGTTAGCCCTGGCCCCGTCATGGCGTCTAGCAACGAGTTCAAGATTACCATTCACGGCAAAGGCAGCCATGCCGCCCTGCCCCACAATGGCATCGACCCCGTTCCAGTAGCCTGCCAATTGGTGCAAGCTTTCCAAACCATCATCTCGCGCAACAAAAAGCCCGTCGATGCAGGCGTCATCTCTGTCACCATGGTTCACGCGGGTGAAGCCACCAACGTCGTGCCCGATTTCTGCGTCATTCAAGGCACTGTGCGTACCTTCACCCTCGAAGTGCTCGACCTCATTGAAAACCGCATGAAGCAAATCACAGAAAACCTGTGCGCCGCTTTCGATGCCAAGCCCGAGTTTCACTTCAACCGCAACTATCCCCCCACCATCAACAGCGCCACCGAAGCCAACTTTGCACGCCAAGTGATGGAAGGCATTGTGGGCAAAGACAATGTGATGGTGCAAGAGCCCACCATGGGCGCCGAAGATTTCTCTTTCATGCTGCAAGCCAAGCCAGGCGCTTATGTCTTCATTGCCAACGGCGACGGCTCACACCGCGAAATGGGCCACGGCGCAGGTCCCTGCATGTTGCACAACCCCAGCTACGACTTCAACGACGACCTCATTCCTTTGGGCGGTACGTATTGGGTTGAATTGGCCACACAATGGCTGGCCAACCCCACCCAAACAAAGTAAGCTTCTGCTTCAGTCGAGTTTTGACTTCTCTCTATTGAAGCCCTTCGGGGCTTCTTTCATTTGGACCTCTCATGACAAACATTCACGATGCATTTTCTAAAAGTTATGCCGAAGCACGTCAAAAGTTTTTAAGTGCCGCTCAAAGTGCTGGCCTGCAGGTTGAATCGCACATTCACCCAGACAAAGGACGCGACGGCGAGGAACTGGCCATGGATGTGGTGCGCGAAGGCCCATCGACCGCCCAACAAGTTTTACTCATCAGCAGTGCTTGCCATGGGGTTGAGGGCTATTGCGGCAGTGGTGTTCAAATTGATGCACTTCGCAATGCGGACTGGCACAAAGCCGTTTCAGAAAGCGGCGTTGCCGTGGTGTATGTGCACGCTTTAAATCCGCATGGCTTTTCGCATGTGCGTCGTGTCACCCAAGAAAACGTCGACCTCAACCGAAACTTCCACGACTTCAGCAAACCTTTGCCCGACAACACGGCCTACAAAGAGGTTCAGCACTTGTTGTTGCCCGACCAATGGCCACCCAACGAAGCCAACCAGCAAGCCACCCTGCAATTCATTGCGCAACACGGCATGCCCAAATTACAAGCGGCCGTGTCGCAAGGTCAGCACCACCATCCTGAAGGCCTGTTCTTTGGCGGGCAAGCGCCTACATGGAGCAACCAAACCATTCGAAAAGTCCTTCAAAAACAAGCAGCCTCCGCCCAAAAATTGGCCTGGATTGACCTGCACACAGGCCTTGGCCCAAGCGGTGTGGGCGAGCGCATTTATGCCGGCGCCAACGATGCGGCAGCCATTGCACGCGCGCGCCAATGGTGGGGCCCAGGCATCACCTCCATTTACGATGGCAGCTCTACTTCTGCATTTCTCACAGGCCTCATGTGGATGTCAGTGCAAGACGAATGCCCGCACGCCGAATACACCGGCATTGCCCTAGAGTACGGCACGCTGCCCATGAACGACATGCTCATGGCGCTCAGAGCCGACCATTGGTTGCACATTCACCCTGAAGCGCCTGATGAACTCAAGCAAAGCATCAAAAACCAAATCTTCTCGGCCTTCTACACCGATACCGATGTGTGGCGCGAGCAAATCATTTCTCAAGCTCGCGAGGCCATGTTCCAAGCTGTTGAAGGTTTGAAATGAACCACTCACCAGCTCGCGTCCTTTTGTTGGGTGGTACCGGCTTTGTAGGCCGCCATGTTTGCGAGAAGCTCACACGCTTGGGTTGCAGCATGACCGTCATCACGCGCCGCACTGGCCAAGCCAATGCTGTCAAAAATTTACCGCGCGTTCATGTCGTTGAAGGCGATGTTGGCAACCTAGAATTTTTAACGCAGTGCATGCAGCAGCACGATGTGGTCATTAACCTGATTGCCATCTTGCACGGCACACCTGCTGCGTTTGAAAAAGCCCATGTGCAATTGCCAAACATCATCGCCAAAGCTTGCCAGGCCAGTGGTGTGCTTCGCCTGATTCACATCAGCGCTTTGGGTGCCAGCCTCACGGGGCCTTCAGAGTACCAGCGCAGCAAAGCGCGCGGTGAAGAGGCACTGAAGCAAGCGGGTCTAGCACTTACCTTGCTGCAGCCCAGTGTGATCTTTGGCAAAGAAGACAAGTTTTTAAACTTATTCGCTCAACTTCAAAGCATCACCCCCATCGTGCCCTTGGCTGGGGCCCCAACACGTTTTCAAGCCGTGTGGGTGGAAGACGTGGCCCGTGCAGTGTCCCAGTGTGTTTTAAGCCGGGACACCGCCGGAAAGACCTACGAGCTTTGCGGCCCCGAAGTTTTCACACTGCAACAATTGGTTCAAAAATCGGGGCAGTGGGCGGGTATTCGCCAAGGCAAAGGGCGTTTGGTTTTTGGCATTCCCCATGCACTGGCATGGCTGCAGGCCTTTCTAATGGAATTGGCGCCAGGACAGCCCTTAATGAGCCGCGACAACCTCGCCTCTATGAAAGTTGACAATGTGGCGTCAGGCCATGCGCTGGGCCTGAAAGATCTGGGCATTCAGGCTTCTGCAGCCAGCAGCATTGCACCCACCTACTTAGGAACCCAAGGACCTAGCACCTCACTCAACGATTACCGAGCCAAAGCAGGACGTTAAACCCATGAAACTCTACATCGCCAACAAAAACTACTCCTCATGGTCCATGCGCCCATGGGTCATGCTCAAGCAAGCGGGCATTGAATTTGAAGAAGTCATGGTGCGCTTTGATGGGTTCGACGCTCAGTCTAAGTTCAAGCAAACCTTGAAAGACATCAATCCTGTGGGTAAAGTGCCCGTGCTGGTCGATGGCGATTTGGCCGTTTGGGACACCTTGTCCATTGCAGAATATGCTGCCGAGAAATTTGCCGACAAGCAGCTCTGGCCCCGCAATGTGTCCGACCGCGCAAGAGCCCGCAGCATTTGCGCCGAAATGCACAGCGGCTTCATGGGCATTCGAAGTGCATGCCCCATGAACATTGACGCTTATTTGCCAGAAATTGGCGCGCTGGCCCTGCGCGACAAAGAAGCTGTGCGCAACGATTTAAATCGCATTGACCATTTGTTCTCGTCGCTGCTTCAAGAACACAAAGGCCCCATGTTGTTTGGCGAATTCAGTATTCCAGATGCCTATTTTTCACCCGTGGTCATGCGCATCAAAACCTATGCATTGCCAGTGAGTTCAGACACGCAGGCCTACATCGATCGTTTGTGCGGCATGCCCGGCGTGAAAGCCTGGATCGATGGCGCATTGGCCGAAAAAGACTTCATTGATTTTGAAGAGCCCTTCCGCACCAAACCCTGAATGCCCAGTTTGCAAATCTTCAGCGTTGGGGGTGCCATTCGCGACGCCCTGTTAGACCAACCGGTCAAAGACAAAGACTGGGTGGTAGTTGGGGGCACGCCCAAAGAAATGACTGAGTTGGGCTACACCACCGTGGGCAAAGACTTCCCTGTTTTTTTGCATCCCGCATCGCGCGAAGAATATGCGCTGGCCCGCACTGAACGCAAAACCGCGCCAGGCTACAAAGGCTTTGTGGTGCATGCCTCTCCCGAAGTTTCTTTGGAAGAAGATTTAGCCAGACGCGACCTGACCATCAACGCCATGGCCTTGCCACAAAAGCATGCCACGGCGTTCTTTGACGCGTCACATTCAGTGGCGCAAGCGCTCTTCATGCAACATGCCATTGACCCCTTTCATGGCCTGCAAGATCTGAACAACAAAGTCCTTCGCCATGTGACGCTGGCCTTTCGCGAAGACCCTGTTCGCATCTTGCGCGTGGCTCGCTTTGCGGCCCGCTTTCCCAGTTTTCAAGTGGCTCCAGAAACCATGCAACTGATGCAAGACATGGTGATGGCAGGCGAAGTTGAACATTTGGTGCCCGAGCGTGTGTGGCAAGAATTGGCCAAAGGCCTCATGACGCCCAAGCCTTCGCGCATGTTTGAAGTACTCAAAGAATGCGGTGCCTTGAAAGTATTATTGCCAGAAGTAAATCGCTTGTGGGGTGTGCCGCAACGACCCGAATACCATCCAGAAATAGACACGGGGGTGCATCTCATGATGGTGCTCGACATGAGTGCACAACTCCATGCGTCATTGCCCGTGCGCGTAGCATGCCTCATGCACGACCTGGGCAAAGGCACCACACCCAAAGAAGAGTGGCCGCGTCACATTGCCCACGAACTGCGCAGCGCCAAATTACTCCTACAAGTGTGTGAGCGACTGCGCATTCCCGTTGAGTGCAAAGAATTGTCCGATGTGGTGGCGCGTGAACATGGCAACATTCACCGTAGCCAAGACTTGAATGCCGCCGCCCTCATGCGTTTGCTGGAAAGGTGCGATGCCATTCGAAAACCTGAACGCATGACTGACATTTTGTTGGCCTGTGAATGCGATGCCAGGGGCCGCAAGGGTTTTGAAAATGAGGCTTATGGGCCAAGCGCTAGATTACAAGAAGTGCTCAAGGCGGCATTGTCTGTCACGACATCGACCATTGCCGACCAGGCGCAAAAACAGGGCCTCACGGGCCCTGCTGTTGGCGAAAAAATACATGAAGCCAGAGTGGCTGCTATTGCCCATTTAAAGGCTTAGGCTCACCGCTCTTCTTTGTTCACCCTCAGTGCGCCTTAAGTTGCGCCTTGATTTGCACCTCTTCAATTAACGTGAAGGTGTGCGAGGCGTGCGTGGGGCAGCCGGTGGACGGCCAGCCAAGTGGCGGAAGCTGATACGGCCTTTGGTGAGGTCGTAAGGTGACAACTCAAGGGTGACGCGGTCGCCTGCCAAAATGCGAATGTGGTTCTTGCGCATCTTGCCCGCTGAGTAAGCGATCAACTGGTGCCCGTTGTCCAAGGTGACACGAAAACGTGTGTCAGGTAAAACCTCGTTCACAACACCCATCTGTTCGATCAAATCTTCTTTCGCCATTTTTTCCTTTCAGGTTCTTTGGGTGGCTTAGTGGGCCTGCGTGGTTGAACGCACCCAATCTAAACCCTGTGCCATTGCAAAACTGGCTGCAGCATCGCGGGTGGCGAAGTCGTTGGTAAAACACATCACCCTGTCGGTACTGGCACTGCCACGCCCACTTGCCACTGAGACCTGCGCCGCAAAACGGCCACAAGGCAAAGCGCGCGGGCAAGCGGCAATGCGATATTTTCCCACGGTGACGGGGGTATTTTCAAAAGTAATCGTATGAATCATCTAATAAGCTAAAAAATTGGTGTGTGCAGAGCAACACATTAGATTCTTGCCTGCGCACAGGGGCGCTTGCATTTGAATTCAAATGACTTGGTTCTGAGCACTCAAAAGGGGGAAGCGTGAAATCAAACCCACCCGAATTTGGGGGTGCGCTGTGCTGTTGCCAAGAACTGCGCTTGTTGTAACCACCCATCATTTGGCTTGGGCGTTTGGTCACAAGCACGAACTGTAACACAAATGTTTTAAAACTTGTCTTACTTTTTATAAGAACTTGGCAATCAGGGTCAAGACAAAGCTCAGCAACAAGGTGCTGGTGAGCGGAATGAACCACTCTCGACCGAACAATTTGAAATGAAAGTCACCCGGCAGCTTGCCCAAGCCCATTTTTTCTAGCCAGGGGCGCACCCAGCTGATGAGCAGCAGCGCCAAAAAAGTCACGATCACCCATCTAAGCATGTGCTGAGTCTCTTTTCACAGTTTGTGGCTGCGGTCGCCCGCAGCAAAACCTTGGGCTTGCCAATGATCATGGGTGGCAAAACCCAGCACCTTGAACAACTCGCCCATCTCGTGCTCATTGATCAGCTTCATGGCCTGCGCCCTCTGCGCCAAGCCCGATTGCGCCATTCTTTCGGCCAAACCCAGGTTCAATAGAAATCGCCCTTGGCTGGTGTAACCCAAAACCTGCAGGCCGGCATCTTGTCCCGCCAAGGCAATGCCCGTGAAATTCACGTGGGCGGTGATGTCTTTCAAACCAACAGCCTCTAAGGGATTGCCATCTGCCTGGTGCGCCAGGTGGCACATCAGGGTGCCCATATGTCGTTCAGGGTGAAAAAACTCGGACTCTGGAAAGCCATAGTCCAAGAAAAATGCTGCGCCGCCCTTCTCACTGGCCAGCATTCGCTCGGCCAAGCTGGCCACAAAGGCCTCGCCTTGGGGCTGAATTTCTGTCAGGTAATTGTGGGTGCCAATGGGCTCAATGGGGGGCCTGAGATCCGTAGGCCGATCTTCCCAGGCCAAGCCATCAGCAGGGTCTGAATGCGTCGCAGCCACCACACCCCGTTCGTGCCAGACCCCTTTTAGGCGGTGCAAAAGCTTGACGGGCATGGCATCGAGCACTTCATTGCCAAGCACCACACCTTGAATGCTTTGGGGCCACTCACTCAGCCATTGGACCTGTTCGCCAAACGCTGACAGCCGCGCCTGCTGCCGTTCTTTCAAGGTGCTCGACAAATCCATGATGTTGTAACGCTTGATGTAGCAACCCAAGCGCTTGAACTCACTCAACAACTGGTGCGCCAAGGCACCACTGCCAGCGCCAAACTCCCAGACTTCGTCGGTGCCTGTGGCCTTCAAAGCCTCGACCACTTGCTGGGCCAAGCTTGCGCCAAACAAGCTTGACAGCTCTGGCGCGGTCACAAAATCGCTGCCCGACTGGGGCATGGTGCCAAACTTGGGCTGGTGATTGGCGTAATAGCCCAAACCTGGCTCGTAAAGGGCCAAGGCCATGAATTGGTCAAACGGCAGCCAGCCTTGGGCCGCCAAAATGGCCTTGTGCACCCGCGCCAGCATGGCGGTCGTTAAACTATGCGGTTCTGTCATTGCCCTTGATTGTCCCCGAATGTCGGCGCCTTTTTCTTCTGTCTCTCGTTCTGTATCTAGTTCCGCCCCTCGAACAGCCCTGGTCACAGGCGCTGGCAAGCGCTTGGGCCGAGAAATTGCACTGGGTCTGGCGCGAGCAGGTTGGCGCGTTGCGGTGCACTACCGCAGCTCGGAAGCCGAGGCGCTTCAAACAGCAGCCGATTGCATGCAAGCCTTTTCGCAATGGCAGGAACACCAGAACTTGAAGACGGATGCCGCTGATGCCAGCAATGTGCAAGCCAAGGTACAGCCGCGCCTACAAGATTTGATTTTCAACGCCGATTTGGCCAACGAAGATGCCGCACGACAACTGCTTCCCCAAGTGGTCAAGCAATTGGGTCGGGTCGATGCGGTTGTCAATAGCGCGGCGCTGTTTGAACACGACGACGTTCAAAGTTTCAGCTACGCCAACATGGCTCAGCATTGGGCCAGCAACACCGGTGCGGCCATCGTGTTGGCGCAGGCACTGCACCAACACTGCCAGTCTCGCGGCGCACAAGCTGCTGAAGCGGCCGTCATCAACCTGCTAGATCAAAAACTGTGGAATCCAAACCCAGACTTTTTAAGCTACACCTTGTCCAAAGCCGCACTCGAAGCGGCTAACACCTTGTTGGCCCAAGCGCTTGCGCCCTTGGTTCGCGTGGTGGGTGTGGCCCCGGGTTTGACCCTCACCAGCCACATGCTGGACAACGACAAGTTTCAGCAACTTCACAAGTTGAGTCCTTTGGGACGCTCCTCTTCCGTGGAAGATGTCGTAAGCACTGTGGTGTTTGCTCTGCACAATCGCGCTATCACTGGCACCACCCTGTTGGTCGATGGCGGACAGCACTTGATGAAATTCGAGCGCGATTTTTCTTTGATGTGAGCGAGCCCCATGACCACCTTGCCTACCCCCTCTGCGGCCTCTACAGGCATGCAAACGCTCACCCTCACGGGCTTGCGCTTTGATGCCAACTTGGGCATCTTGGAGCACGAGAAAACAGCGCCTCAGCCAATTCAAGTGGATGCTGAACTGAACTTGGGACCACAGCCGTTGTTGCCGCGCGACGACGACATCAGCAACGTGCTGGACTATCGCAAGGTGCGCAAAATCATCATCGATGAATGCACCGCAGAGCACGTCAATTTGCTCGAAAGCCTCATCGGCAAACTCTCACACCGCCTCATGCAACTGCATGGTGTCAAAGGTGTTCGCGTGAAGATTGCCAAGTTAGAAATTTTTGACGATTGCGAAGTTGCCATTCGCATGGAAACAGGACAATGGTGAAATCATGAATGCACCCACACACAATGCTTGGCTAGAAACAGCCGCCGATGAAGTTGAAGATGAGGCTTCGCAAAAAGCCAAGGCCCTCAAAATTGAGCGTGAAACACACAAGCTCGAAAAACGCTTGTGCCGTCAGGTGGGCCAGGCCATCAGCGAATTCAACATGATTGAAGAAGGCGACCGCATCATGGTCTGCATGTCGGGCGGCAAAGACAGCTACGGCATGCTTGATATTTTGCTCAAAATGAAGCAACGTGCGCCAGTTGATTTCGAACTGATCGCGGTCAACTTGGACCAAAAGCAGCCCGGCTTTCCTGCAGAAGTCTTGCCCAATTATTTAAAAAACATGGGCATCCCGTTTCACATTGAAACGCAAGACACCTATTCCATCGTCAAGGACAAAATTCCCGAAGGCAAAACCATGTGCAGTTTGTGCAGCCGCTTGCGCCGCGGTATTTTGTACAAAGTGGCGGGCCAATTGAAGTGCAACAAATTGGCCTTGGGTCACCACCGTGATGACATGCTTCAAACCTTTTTTCTCAACATGTTTTTTGGTGGCAAACTCAAAGGCATGCCGCCCAAGCTCTTGAGCGATAACGGAGAGTTCATGGTCATTCGGCCCTTGGCCCACGTGGCAGAAGCCGACTTGTCGCGTTGGGCAGAGCACCGTCAGTTCCCCATCATTCCGTGCACTTTGTGCGGTAGCCAACAGAACCTGCAGCGCGTTCAAATTGGCAACATGATTCGGGATTGGCAAAAGAAATTTCCTGGCCGCATTGAAAACATGTTTTCTGCTTTGCAAAATGTGGTGCCTTCCCACTTGATGGACACCAACTTGCACGATTTTAAAAATCTGCAAATCACTGGCAAGCCCGATGCAGAAGGCGACAAAGCATTTGACGAAGACAGCTTTGAAGCGCCCAATGTGATGGCCAGCTTGCAAGGTGTGCAAGTGGTTCAACTCTAAATTTTTTCAATTTTTGCTTAGGCAAGTGATTCACAAGGAGGCGATATGAACCGTCAAATGAATTCACCAATGACAAGGCACATGACAAGGCACATGACAAGGCACATGACAACGCATATGTCAAAGCAAATGACTGCACAGATGACTTCGCAAGCACCACGTCACATCCAATGGACTTGGCTGTTTTTACTCGCCATCTCCAGCCTGCTCTTAAGCGGATGCAACAGCATGCGCATCATTGAGAGCCAAGTGCAAACCAGCACCCAGTGGCCTGCTGGTACCGCATCACAATCCGCAACGCCCGCAACAGCTTTTTTCAGGCACGATCGGCTTCCAGCAGATGCCAACAGCCTCCAAGCAGGCTGGGCAGAAGTTGAACTTGAGGCGGCCCTGAAGCCTCTGGGTTGGACGCGCAACGACATTGAAGCCCAGTACAGCATATGGATCGGTGTGCGCGCTGCCGAATTCATTGCCGACCCATGGGGTCGACCTGTGCGCAGCCCTTGGGTCAACCGCTTTAACATGAGCATTGGAACAGGTTACAGGCCCCATGGCGTCGGCTTTGGTCTAGGTTGGGGTGTTGGCATGAACACTGGCATGCGTGCAGGATTTCCACCACCCTCTGGCTATGCACAAGAAGTAAGCATCATCATTCGCGACCTGAAAACCAGCAATGTGGTTTACCAAACAAAGGCTTCACATGAAGGGCCTTGGTCAGACCACCCAAATATTTTGCGTGCCATGATCGCGGCAGCCTTGCAGGGCTTTCCGAATCCAAGCCAGCCTAACAGGCGTGTTGACACCACCATTGCGCGATAAATGAACGCAACGCGCATCATGGCCATTCGACATGGCGAGACCGCTTGGAATGTCGACACCCGCATCCAAGGTCACATCGACATTCCCCTCAATCAGCATGGCCAATTGCAGGCTGAGCGTTTGGCAGATGCATTGGCCGACCAAGACCCCTTGCACGCCATCTATACCAGCGACCTGCAACGCGCACACCAAACAGCGTCCGCTGTGGGCAAACGCTTAGGCCTGACGCCGGTCACCCATCAGGGATTGCGTGAGCGAGGCTTTGGCGCATTCGAGGGCAAAACTTTCAAAGAAATAGAAGCTGACTTGCCTGAAGATGCCATGCGTTGGCGCAAGCGCGATCCGCATTGGCAGCCACCAGAAGGCGGTGAGTCTTTGATCGTTTTGGATCAGCGTATTCGAAGTACCCTGAACACCTTGGCAGCCAAGCACCCCGGAGAACACATTGCGGTTTTTGCGCATGGCGGCGTGATGGACATTTTGTACCGCATTGCCACAGGGCAAGACTTGTTGGCGCCCAGAACTTGGGCCTTGACCAACACCGCCATCAACCGCTTGTTGTGGACGCCTCAAGGCGTTTCATTGGTGGGTTGGGCAGACACATCGCACCTAGACGATGTCTCGCGCGACGAATACTGAGCTTGCGACTTAGCGTTGTACCCATCGGATCACTCAATCTTGCGAAAAACTTTTGGGCGGCGTCACGCCCAAGTGCCGGTAGGCCGCCAAGGTGGCAATTCTGCCGCGCGGCGTGCGTTGCAAGAAACCTTGTTGAATCAAATAGGGCTCAATCACATCTTCAATGGTGTCGCGCTCTTCACCAATGCTGGCGGCAATGTTGTCCAGACCCACTGGCCCACCATCGAAGCGATGAATCACGGCTTCTAACAACTTGCGGTCCATCAAATCGAAACCTTCTGGATCAACATCCAGCATGGCCAACGCGCGTTTGGCAATGTCGTGCGTAATGTGGCCCACGCCTTTCACATCGGCATAGTCGCGTACACGTCTGAGCAAGCGATTGGCAATGCGCGGAGTGCCGCGTGAGCGTTTGGCAATTTCCTCGCCACCCGCCGTATCCATTGGCGCTTTCAACAAACTGGCACTGCGCTTCACAATGCGTGCCAATTCTTCGGGCGTGTAAAACTCTAAGCGCGACACAATGCCAAACCGGTCGCGCAGTGGGTTGGTGAGCATGCCCGCGCGGGTGGTGGCACCCACCAAAGTGAAGGGTTGCAAATCGAGTTTGATGCTGCGGGCTGCAGGGCCTTCGCCAATCATGATGTCAATTTGATAGTCTTCTAAAGCAGGGTACAAAATTTCTTCGACCACGGGCGACAAGCGGTGAATTTCGTCGATGAACAAGACATCGTTCTTTTCCAAATTGGTAAGCAAAGCGGCCAGGTCTTTGGGTTTTTCTAAAACGGGTCCGCTGGTTTGACGCAAATTCACACCCAACTCGGCCGCAATGATGTGACTCAAGGTGGTCTTGCCCAAACCAGGCGGGCCAAACAGCAGCACATGGTCTAAAGGTTCACCGCGCATTTTGGCGGCGCCTATGAAAATTTCTAACTGTTCCCGAACCTTGGCCTGGCCCACATAGTCATCTAGCAACTTGGGACGCAACGCGCGCTCGATGGCTTCTTCCTGAGGTGTTTCAGGTTTTGCATCCACCATGCGTGCGGGAGGTGGGGTTCCAAAGTCGTCGGTTTGAATGCTCATGGTCTGATTTTATTTGGCCAAGGCTTTGAGGGCCATTTTGATGCCCTCGCTCACACCAATGTCGGGCGGCAAAGATTTAAGCGCCAGCGCGGCCTCTTTGTCGGAGTAGCCCAGAGCCACCAAGGCTTGAAGAATATCATTGGCGTGATCGTGAGAAGTGCCTGCAGGGAGTCCTAGGTCAGCACCCAACTTGCCCTTCAACTCCAACAGCAAACGCTCTGCGGTTTTCTTGCCAATGCCAGGCACCTTGACCAAGCGGCCCGCTTCTTGTTGCGTGATGGCCTGTGCCAAATCGGCCACACCCATGCCCGACAACACGCTCAAAGCGGTTCGAGGCCCCACACCAGATATTTTGATGAGCTGCCTAAAAGCGGCTCGCTCTTCGACCGTGGCAAAGCCGTACAAGAGTTGGGCATCTTCTCGGACAACAAAATGGGTAAGCAACTTCACCTTCTCGCCCAAGGCAGGCAGGTTGTAAAAAGTGCTCATGGGCACGCTGACCTCATAGCCCACGCCATGGCAATCCACCATCACTTCGGGTGGGTTTTTGTCGATCAAAGTGCCTGTTAATTGACCAATCATGGCGTGCCGTTCTTCTTCATCAGATAAGTGCCTATCATTATGGGTACGGACAATGCCTCATTTGGGCTCATGTCTATTTTCTTTAGGATTATCAGCTTGATTGTCAGACACAACTTCACGCCGCACAACAATACCCGCATGACCCATCTTTGCGGGCCCATGGACGCCCATTTGCGCACCATTGAAGCGGGGCTGCAGGTCAAAATTGCCCATCGTCACGAGCAATTCAAGATTGACGGCCCTAAGGCACGCGCGAACCAAGCTCTGGAGTTGCTGCAGGCACTTTATGAAATGGCCGATCGGCCCCTCAAAGAAGACGCCCTGCAGCTCATGATGGCGGGTGACCCCGAAGTGGCCAAAAACCCAGATGCAACTGCCCTGATCACACGCCGTGCCGACCTGAAGGCCCGCACCCCCGTGCAGGCACTCTACATCGACAACATGGCCACGCACGACATTACCTTCGGCATAGGGCCTGCTGGAACAGGTAAAACCTATTTGGCGGTAGCCTGCGCAGTGGATGCATTGGAGCGGGCCAGCGTGCAGCGCATTGTTTTAACTCGGCCCGCCGTAGAAGCTGGCGAGCGTTTGGGTTTCTTGCCTGGCGATTTGTCGCAAAAGGTCGATCCGTATTTACGCCCCTTGTACGACGCACTCTATGACCTCATGGGCCACGACAAAGTGCAAAAAGCCTTTGAGCGAAACGCCATTGAAGTAGCGCCCTTGGCGTTCATGCGGGGTCGCACTTTGAACAACGCCTTTGTGATTTTGGACGAGGCTCAAAACACCACACCCGAGCAAATGAAAATGTTCCTCACGCGCATTGGCTTTGGTGCCAAAGCGGTGGTCACGGGCGATGTGAGTCAGATTGATTTGCCCAAAGGGCAGCTCAGTGGCTTGATTGATGCAGAGCGGGTACTGAGGCGCGTGAAAGGCATTGCCATGACGCGCTTTTCTAGTGCCGATGTGGTCAGACATCCATTGGTAGCCCGCATTGTGGATGCTTATGATGCGCAAAGAACCACGGTGCGCAGTCGATCGATTGATGCCTGATACAAGATGCTTGATGCAATCCAATGTAGGCATTGAGCGAATGAAAATTTAAAAAGAACGTTTCTGCACATGGCACTTCCCACACTCAATTTGTCCATGCAATTTGGCGACATCCCTCATGCTGCGCGCCATCGCGCCGCCTTGCCTCGTCACAAAGTGGCACGCTGGATTCGACACAGCTTGGCTGCTGATGGCGAAATCACGGTGCGCATTGTGGATGCCGAAGAAGGTCAGCGTTTGAATCGTGAGTTTCGCAATAAAAATGACGCCACCAATGTGCTGACATTTGATTACATGCAATCACCTGTGGTGATGGCCGACTTGGTGTTGTGCGCGCCAGTGGTGGCGCAAGAGGCGCGTGAGCAAGGTAAAACTTTGCAAGCGCACTATGCGCATTTGCTGGTGCATGGCACGCTGCATGCACAAGGCTGGGATCACGAAACCAGTGAGGCCGATGCAGAAGCCATGGAGGCGCATGAAATTAAGATCATGCACAGGCTAGGGTTTAAGAACCCGTATTAATTGAAGGCGTCAGTTTGTTTTATTTGGTTTGAATCAACGCTTATTCGCTGTCCACACCAGAAGCATCTTCCAGCAAACGCACTTTCACCGACTTGCCTTTTACTTTACCGCGCGACAACTTAGCCACGGCCTCACGCGCAATGTCTCGCGCAACCGCCACATAAGTGGAGTATTCGTTCACATTGATCTTACCCACTTGCTCTCGCGTGTAACCAGCATCGCCCGTAAGTGCACCCAACACATCACCCGCGCGAATTTTTTCTTTGCGACCGCCCACAATTTGCAAGGTAGCCATGGTGGGTACCAGCATGTCTTTAGCGGCAGGCGTGAAAGTACTCAACTCTTGCCAGCTAGATTCACGGCCTTGCAGCACTTCAATCTTGCCCACATAGCCCATCTCATCCATGCTGGCCAAACTCACGGCCAAGCCTTCAGCGTCAGCGCGGCCTGTGCGGCCAATGCGGTGAATGTGCACCTCAGCATCTGGCGTAACGTCTACGTTGATCACGGCTTCAAGTTGCGCCACATCCAAACCGCGCGCCGCCACATCGGTTGCCACCAACACAGAGCAACTGCGATTGGCAAATTGAATCAGCACTTGGTCGCGTTCACGTTGTTCAAGTTCGCCATACAAAGCCAAGGCACTGAAGCCTTGCGCTTGAAGCACAGCCACCAAATCGCGGCACTGTACTTTGGTATTGCAAAAGGCCAGCGTAGATGTGGGTCTGAAATGATTCAGCACCATTGACACCGCATGCAAACGCTCAGACTCTTTCACCTGCACAAAAATCTGTTTGATCTTGTTGCCGCTGTGTTGTGTTTCCACTTTCACAGTTTGCGGGTCCTTCATGAACTGCGTGGCCAACTTGGCAATGCCTTCAGGATAGGTGGCCGAGAACAAAAGCGTTTGACGATTCTGAGGACACTGTCTGGCCACAGTGGCAATGTCGTCAAAGAAGCCCATGTCGAGCATGCGATCGGCTTCGTCCAGCACCAATGTTTTGAGTCCCTTGAGTTTCAAAGAGCCGCGCTCCAAATGGTCCATGATGCGGCCAGGCGTGCCTACCACCACGTGTGCACCGTGTTCCAAGCTCAGCACTTGTCCTCGGAGCGCGACGCCACCACACAAGGTGACCACTTTCACATTGCCCACAGCGCGTGCCAAGCGGCGAATTTCTTGGCTCACCTGATCGGCCAATTCACGCGTAGGACACAAAATCATGGCTTGCACCGCAAAGTCTGCGGGCAGAATTTTTTCCACAAGCGGAATACCAAAAGCAGCCGTCTTGCCACTGCCTGTGCTGGCCTGCGCAATCAAGTCTTTGCCCGCCAAGGTCACAGGCAAACTGGCCGCCTGAATGGCCGTCATTTGCAAATAGCCCAACTGCTCTAAATTGCCCAACATCGAAGCCGACAAACTCAGCTTCGCAAAATCATTTTTGTTTTCATTCATAGCTTGATTATCTGTGGGTGAGGAACGATTGGGGCGAAACAATTGGGGTCAGATCAACATTAATTTTGTCAATCAAAGGGGGGTCAAGGGTAAGGGGGCTTCCTCATACTGGAGTACCAGAAATCGTTCAGCCCCCTTACCCTTGACCCCCCTTTGATTGGGAATTAATGTTGATCTGACCCCAATTGTTTTACTCTCTCCGGAGAGGAAAGAATGAACCCAATTACATTTGCAAGGGAATGGTCACAGGGCCGTCGTTGATCAGGTGAACTTTCATGTCAGCAGCAAACTGACCGGTTTGCACAATGGGATGAACTTGCTTGGCTTGGGTGACGAAGTAGTCGTAGAGGCGCTGACCATCTGCAGGTGAGGCAGCGCGCGTAAAGCTGGGGCGATTACCACCGCTCACATCGGCGGCCAACGTAAATTGACTGACCACCAACAAGCCACCTTGCAAGCCATTGCCATCTAAATCTTGAAGTGAGCGATTCATCTTGCCCGCTTCATCACTGAATATACGCAGCTTCAAAAGCTTACTCAGCATCTTGTCGGCATTCGAAGTGGTATCTCCTTGCTCCGCACACAACAGCAACAACAAACCCTTTTGAATTTGCCCAATGACTTTGCCATCCACCTCTACACGCGCCTCAGAGACGCGTTGCACCACACCGATCACAGCAAATCGCTTTCAGAATCAAAGTGCGCCTCAACATCCGAAGGCAACAGCTGAATAGAGGCCCGCAAGCCTGGCACCGAGCTCATCAAGGCTTGCTCCACGCTGGTTCGAAGCGCAGCCGCTCGGCCTAAGGTCCAAGAGGCCGGCATGTGCATGTGCAAATCGACAAAGCGGCGTTGACCCGCTTTGCGCGTGGTCACATGGTCAAAGCGAATGATGGAGATGTCATCGCGGTGGTGCGCAAAACCAGCCAATGTTTCATTGATTTGCGCAATCACTTCAGGCTCAACAGCTTGGTCCATCAGGCCCTGTGAAGATCGCCAAATCAGATGAAATCCCTCTTTCAAAATATTCAGCGCCACACCGATGGCCACGACAGCATCAAGCCACAACCAACCTGTCACGCTGACCAAACCAATGCCAATGACCACACCAATCGAAGTCCAGACATCGGTCACCAGATGCTTGGCATCGGCCTCCAAAGCAATAGACCGGTGCCTTTTGGCGGCACCCATCATGACCCATGCCAACAAACCATTCAAAGCCGAACTGCCCACCGACAATGCCAAACCCAAGCCCACTTGCTCAATAGGTTGTGGATCAAAAATACGATGACTGGCCGCCCAAATAATGCCCATGGCCGCCACGATGATCAAAATACCTTCAAAGCCCGAAGAAAAATATTCCGCCTTGTGATGACCGTAAGGATGTTCTTCATCCGCCGGCTGCGCTGCCACCGTGACCATCACCAAGCCAAAAATAGCGCTGGCCAAATTGACCACTGACTCCATGGCATCGGACAGCAAGCCCACCGAATCGGTGATCCACCAGGCCAAGGTTTTGAGCGTGATGGTAATGATGGCCACCACCACAGAGGCCCACATCAATGTGCGAGGAGACCAAGCGGGTAGTTTAAAAATCATCAAGCACTCAAATGGACACGCGCAAATTTGCGCTTGCCCACCTGAACCACATAGCTGCCTGCCTCTAACTTCAATCCCTTATCACTCACAACAGAGGAGTCCACGCGCACACCGCCGCCATCAATCAGACGATTGGCTTCAGAGCCGGAAGGCGCCAAGCCCGCCATCTTCAGCAAGTTGCCAATGCCCAAAGGCGCACCGCTTAAGCTCACTTCTGGAATTTCATCGGGCACGCCGCCCTTGCTGCGGTTGATGAAATCTTGTTCAGCCGCCTCGGCCGCGGCCGCACCATGGAAGCGCGACGTAATCTCTTTGGCCAAAGCCACCTTGGCTTCTTTGGGGTTCAAGCCCTGAGCCACTTGTTTCTTCAAAGCCTCAATGTCGGCCATCGATTTGAACGACAACAAGGTGTACCAACGCCACATCAGCACGTCAGAGATAGACAGCACCTTGGCAAACATGGTGTTGGGCTCTTCACTGATGCCGATGTAGTTGTTTTTCGACTTGGACATTTTGTCCACGCCATCCAGGCCTTCCAGCAAAGGCATGGTCAAAATACATTGCGGCTCTTGACCATACTCGGCTTGTAAATGGCGACCCATCAGCAAGTTGAACTTTTGATCGGTCCCGCCCAATTCCAAATCAGACTTCAAAGCCACCGAGTCATAGCCCTGCATGAGGGGGTACAAAAACTCGTGCACGCTAATGGGCGTTCCCGCTTTAAAGCGATCGTGAAAATCGTTGCGCTCCATCATGCGCGCCACGGTGTATTTGGCCGCCAACTGAATCATGCCCATGGCTCCCAGCGGCAAACTCCACTCGCTGTTGTAGCGAATTTCGGTTTTGCTTGGGTCTAAAACCAAACTGGCCTGGCGGTAATACGTCTCGGCGTTGGCCTTGATTTGTTCAGGCGTTAAAGGCGGACGGGTAGAGTTGCGGCCAGAAGGATCGCCAATGAGACTGGTGAAATCGCCAATCAAAAAGATCACCTGGTGCCCCAAGTTTTGCAATTGGCGCATCTTGTTCAGCACCACGGTGTGACCCACATGAATATCAGGCGCTGTGGGGTCCAAGCCTAATTTGATGCGCAAAGGCACGCCAGTGGCTTCTGATTTGGCCAGTTTCTTGATCCAATCTTCTTGCGGAATGAGCTCTTCACAACCTCTTAAAGTAACTGCCAAGGCCTCGTTGACAGCATCTGTCACGGGATATTGCTTGGGAATAGGTGCATTCATTAGGGTTTTCCAGTATTCGCCAATTGGCTTTGGCGGTAGAATGGCGGGAATTGTTTGCTCTATTTTAAGGGCTGACCTTGCTATTGTTGAATGCAACGCAAAAGCATTGCCGAGTTTTTACGGATCGAATGAATTTCATCAACCGCTTTCTGACAATCGCCAAACCCTACTGCCTGGAGTTGTGGGCATTGGCCATTGCCCACAGCCACACGCTGCGGGCTGTTGTCGCTCGCCATCCCAAACACGTCACAGCCGCCTTGGCGCTGGTGTTGCTGGGCGGCGGTGGCGGTGCATTTGCGGTGGCCAATCTGGGGCCTGATGCCTCCAATTTGCCCGTTCGCATTTTGGTAGAAAACTTAGAAACACCTCATCTTGAACAGCAAATAGCTGAGCTAGAACAAAAAACCCTCAAGCTTTACCGCAACGACATCACGCGGGGCTCTGACACCGCCGAAAGTTTGTTGCGTCGACTCGGATTGCTTGACTCTGCAGCTGCAGCCTACATTCGCCAAACACCAGAAGTTCGCCAAGCCTTGCTGAATCGTTCTGGTCGCAACGTTTCAGTCGAAGCTAACGAGCAACAGCAATTGCTGACGCTCACCACCCGTTGGCTCAAAAACGACAACGACACCCAATACCAGCGCATGGTCATCACGCGCAATGACAACAACAAGTTCAGCGTTCGCACCGATTCTGCGCCCCTCACAGCCAGCGTTCGCATGACCGGTGGCACAGTGGCATCCTCACTTTATGCAGCCTCAGACGAAGCACGTTTACCCGACAACGTCACGCGCCAACTGGCCGATGTGTTCTCTGGCCAAATTGACTTCCACCGCGCTTTGCGCAAAGGTGCTGTTTTTTCAGTGGTCTACGAAACACTTGAAGCTGAAGGCGAACCCCTGCGTGCAGGCCGCTTGCTCAGTGCAGAAATTACCAACGACAAGAAAACCTACGACGCAGTTTGGTTCCAAGAGCCAGGCCAAAAAGGCGCTTACTACACCATGAGTGGTGACAGCCTGCGCCGCGCATTCTTGGCCTCCCCCATGCCCTATTCACGCCGCACCAGCGGCTTTGGCATGCGCGAGCATCCCATTTTTCACACACAGCGCGCACACATGGGCGTTGACTACGCTGCGCCAACAGGCACTCCCGTTATTTCCGTGGCCGATGGTGTGGTTGTAGAAAGCGGTTTTTCTGGCGGCTTCGGCAACATGGTGGTTGTGCAACACAATGCCCGTCAAAGCACTGTTTATGCGCATCTCAGCAAAATTGGTGTTCGCAAAGGCCAAGCGGTTAAACAGGGTGACAATTTAGGTGCGGTAGGCTCCACAGGGTGGGCCACCGGACCACATTTGCATTTTGAGTTTCGCATCAATGGTCGCCACGTTGACCCTCTCACACTGGCTCAGCAAGGCTCATCCGAGCCCATTTCTGCAGCGCTTCGCCCTCAGTTTGACCAACGTGCTCAATATGCAAGAACGCAATTGATGGCCGCGGCGCAAATGCGCCAAGGCAACGTTCAATAAATTTCAGCGTCGACAGGGGCCAGGTTGACCTCCTCCTCGGCCCTTTTTGTGCCAACCTCCCCATCGATTGCAGCATCGATCTAAAAAGTGACTTCCAATCACTCGCAATACTACATTGGCCTGATGTCTGGCACTTCGCTGGACGGTGTTGATGGTGTTTTGCTCGAATGGCGAGATAGCGCCCCTTTCGAGAATTCGGTTGAACATGACGTGTCTCTTTCTTTGTTGTCAAACACGCCCCACCTCAAAGTCTTGATGCATGCCTTCCAGCCATTTGACGCCGAATTTCGAACAGAACTTCTCAGTCTGAATACACCTGGCAACAACGAGTTGCATCGCGCTGCATTGGCTGGCAATCGCATAGCAAGAGACTATGCCAAGGTGGTTCACGCCTTGTTGAAAGAAAGCGGAATGCAAGCCAATGACATTCATGCCATTGGCGCACACGGCCAAACAGTTCGTCACCGACCGCTTGAATTTGATGCAGACCCCAGCACCGGCCAAGGCGCAGTGGGCTATACCTTGCAACTTAACAACCCAGCGCTTCTGGCCGAGCTCACAGTCATTGACGTGGTGGCCGAATTTCGAACACGCGACCTGGCGGCTGGTGGACAAGGTGCGCCTTTGGTTCCCGCCTTCCATGCAGAAATTTTTGGCGCCAGCACACACACGGTGGCCGTGGTCAACATTGGCGGCATCTCCAACATCAGCATCTTGCGAGAAGCTTCAAATCAAAGCAATGCATTAGCAAGCATCATTGGATTTGATTGCGGCCCAGGCAACGCCCTCATGGACTACTGGGTGCATTTGCATCAGGGCAAAGACTACGATGCCCATGGCGAATGGGCCGCACAAGGCCAAGTCATTCCAGCGCTTTTGCAAAGCATGTTGGCTGAGCCTTACTTGCATTCAATGCCACCCAAAAGCACTGGCCGCGATTTGTTCAACCCAGCATGGTTGCAACGACACCTGCAACAAAATTTACGCGCTGAATTTGCAACGGCAGATGTGCAAGCCACGCTTTGCGAATTGACCGCCGTGGCCATCGCCCAAGATTTAAAACGTGAGGCACCCGATGCCAAGCAGCTCTGGGTGTGTGGGGGTGGCGCACTCAATGGCCATCTCATGTCGCGCTTACAAGCGCATGCGTCAGGCGTGGAAGTGGCTTCTACAGAAGCGCACGGTTTGCAGCCCTTGCAAGTTGAAGCAGCAGCCTTCGCGTGGCTGGCTGCCAAAGCGATGAAGCGAGAAACAGGAAGCCTAGAAAGCGTGACGGGCGCTCGAGGCGCCCGTGTGTTGGGGGCCATCTATCCCAGATAGCCCAGCTTCAATCTGGGTGGATCAGGTTGAAAAAGATGAACCGCAGCCGCAAGTGCTGGTGGCATTGGGGTTCTTGATCACAAACTGCGCGCCTTGCAGGTCTTCTTTGTAATCAATTTCGGCGCCCACGAGGTACTGGTAGCTCATGGCATCGATGAGCAATGACACGCCATGTTTGGTCATGGTGGTGTCGTCTTCGTTGACGATTTCGTCAAAGGTAAAGCCGTATTGGAAGCCAGAGCAACCGCCGCCTTGTACAAAGACACGCAGTTTCAAATCTGGATTGCCTTCTTCGGCAATGAGGTCGGCCACTTTGGCGGCTGCACTGTCGGTGAAGACAATGGCTTCGGGCATTTCTGTGGGGATTGTTTCGGCTAAGGCGCTCATGGGTTTTCTCCGGGAACTAGGTGAGTAGTATAGTGGATTGGTCAACAATTAACTTCTAATAACTGCCCTGTTAGAAGGGGCTTCCTTCGGTCCGTCTAGAAAGAGGCGGCGGCGGTATTCAGACTTGCTCATCTTCGCTTTACTCAGAACTTCGCGCGTCCGAACACCACCACCACCTCTTTCTAGACTGAGTTTTTGGTTAAGACGAAAAAAAACCGCTCTGCAAGCAGAACGGTTTTCTTGAGCAGGCTGTATGCGATTAACGCTTAGAGAACTGCTTACGGCGACGAGCAGAGTGCAAGCCTACCTTTTTACGTTCAACTTCGCGGGCGTCACGAGTGACAAAACCAGCTTGGCTGAGCACGGGCTTCAAAGAAGCGTCATAGTCAATCAGGGCACGTGTGATGCCGTGACGCGCTGCACCAGCTTGACCAGATTCACCGCCACCGTGCACATTGATTTGGATGTCGAAAGACTCGACATGGTTTGTCAAAAACAGAGGTTGCTTAGCGATCATGATCGAAGTCTCGCGGCCGAAGTAGGCTTGGATGTCCTTGCCATTGACCGTGATCTTGCCAGAGCCTTTTTTCAGAAACACGCGGGCGACGCTAGATTTGCGACGGCCGGTGCCATTGTTCCATTCACC
>JAIYCG010000034.1 GCA_027488115.1 Comamonadaceae bacterium
ATCAGCGCTGGCTCCATCATTGTTCGTCAACGTGGCACCAAGTTCCACGCTGGCACCAATGTCGGCATCGGCAAAGACCACACCTTGTTCGCTCTGGTTGACGGCCACGTGTCGTTCGGCACGAAAGGTGCTCTGAACAAGCAAATGGTGAATGTGACTGCTGCTTAAACAGCGTCAGCCATTGCGCAAAGAGCCCCGCCCAGTCGGGGCTTTTTTGTTCCAGAGCTTTGCGTTAAAAAGTTAAACTGGAATCCCTACTGGACCGACCATGAAATTTGTTGATGAGGCCTACATTGACATCGCCGCGGGCGATGGCGGGAACGGCTGCGTCTCGTTCCGGCATGAAAAGTACAAAGAGTTTGGCGGTCCCAATGGCGGCGACGGTGGCCGAGGCGGTCACGTGTTCGCCGTGGCCGACCCCAATCTCAATACTTTGGTGGATTTCCGTTACTCTCGCCGGCACGAAGCCAAACGCGGCCAACACGGCATGGGCTCCGACATGTTTGGCGCCATGGGTGACGATGTCACCCTCAAAATGCCTGTGGGCACCATCATCACCGACGCTGAAACCGGCGAAGTTTTGTATGAGTTGCTCCAACCGGGCGAGGTCATCATGATTGCCAAAGGTGGCGATGGTGGTTTTGGCAACATGCGCTTTAAAAGCGCCATCAACCGAGCGCCGCGCCAAAAAACGCCCGGCTGGCCTGGTGAGAAAAAAGAACTCAAGCTTGAGTTGAAGGTTTTGGCCGATGTGGGTTTGTTGGGCATGCCCAATGCGGGCAAGTCCACCCTGATTGCCGCCATTTCTAATGCACGTCCCAAGATTGCAGACTATCCCTTCACCACTTTGCACCCCAATTTGGGAGTGGTGCGAGTTGGCCCTGAGCAAAGCTTCGTGGTGGCCGATGTGCCGGGTCTTATTGAAGGCGCCTCCGATGGGGCTGGCCTAGGTCACTTGTTCTTGCGCCATTTGCAGCGCACACGATTGCTTTTGCACATCATCGATTTTGCCCCTTTTGACGAAGCGGTCGATCCTGTGGCGCAGGCCAAAGCCATTGTGGGCGAACTTAAAAAATACGACAAAGCTTTGTATGACAAACCGCGTTGGTTGGTGCTGAACAAGCTCGACATGGTGCCCGCTGAAGAGCGCGAAGCCCGCGTCAAAGATTTCATCAAGCGCTTCAAACACAAAGGACCCGTGTTTGAAATTTCAGCCCTCACGCGTGAAGGCTGCGAGACTTTGATCAAGACCATTTTCCAGCACATCAAAGCACAGCAAATCAAAGAGCAAGAGCCAGTCTACATAGATCCTCGCTTTGTAGAAGAACCACCACAATGATTGAATTTGCCTCAGATTGACCAAACCTGTTGTGACATCGAAGACCATGAGTCAGCCGTTGAAGTCTACTGTTTTGCGCGATGCGCGCCGCATCGTGGTGAAGGTTGGTTCCAGCTTGGTGACCAATGAAGGCCGCGGACTTGACGAAAACGCAATCGGTGAGTGGTGTCGTCAGATGGCCCTCATGGCCAAAGACGGCCGCGAGGTCATCATGGTCTCAAGTGGTGCCATTGCCGAGGGCATGAAGCGATTGGGTTGGGCGACACGTCCTCAAGAAATTCATGCCTTGCAAGCTGCAGCTGCTGTGGGTCAAATGGGCTTGGCACAAATGTACGAAACCAAATTGCGCGAGAACGGCTTGGGCAGTGCTCAAGTGCTGCTCACGCATGCCGACTTGGCCGATCGCGAACGGTATTTAAACGCACGTTCCACTTTGCTCACCTTGCTGCAACACAAAGTGCTGCCCGTGATCAATGAAAACGACACGGTGGTGAATGACGAAATCAAGTTTGGCGACAACGACACCTTGGGTGCCCTGGTGGCCAATTTGGTCGAAGCCGATGCCTTGGTCATCTTGACAGACCAAAAGGGTTTGTACACCGCCGACCCCCGAAAAAACCCAGCAGCCGAATTTGTGCACGAGGCCCGCGCAGGCGATCCAGCTTTAGAGGCGATGGCCGGTGGCGTAGGTTCCAGCATTGGCAGCGGCGGCATGATCACCAAGATTTTGGCCGCCAAACGTGCTGCAGGATCTGGCGCTTCTACGGTCATTGCTTGGGGCCGAGAACCTGATGCCCTGATTCGATTGTGCAAAGGCGAGCCCATTGGCACTTTGTTGGTGGCTCAAACGCAAAAGCAGCAAGCCCGCAAACAGTGGATGGCCGATCATTTGCAATTGCGCGGGGCGGTCACAGTCGACTTAGGCGCAGCTTCCAAATTGTTGGCCGAAGGCAAGAGTTTGTTGGCCATTGGCATGACGCAAGTTGAGGGTGACTTTTCCAGAGGTGATGTGATCGCCATTCGGGATGTCAGCGGGATGGAAATTGCGCGCGGTTTGGCCAATTACGCCAGTGCCGAGGCCAGACTTATTTGCCGCAAGCCCTCTTCCGAGTTTGAGAGCTTGCTGGGCTACATGGCTGAGTCTGAGTTTGTTCACCGTGACAACTTGATCTTGACGCGGTAAGCGATCTTTTTCATTGCCCCTCAGCTTTGGGCTTGTCCAAACTGTTTTGCGGATCGGGATCAAAGCTGCCGCCTGGTGGTAACTCCATGTGAATTTGAGTTTGCATCAAACCAAATTGAAGCGTCATCGACATGTCCTGACCCTGAGGGGGGGCACTTTCTTGGTCGTTTTGACGTGGTCTAGGCGCACTGCGGTAAGTTCTGCCTCGGTTGTCATAACGGGGCAAGAAACGCGACAACTCAGTGAGCGCCATTTCATAGACGCCCCGTTTGAATTCGACCACCACATCGAGCGGCACCCAAAAGTCGTTCCAGCGCCAAGCGTCAAACTCAGGGTGGCTGGTGGCACGCAAGTTGATATTCCAGTCAGGCTCTACCATTTGGAGTAAATACCAAATTTGTTTTTGGCCCTTGTAGTGGCCCCTGGCGTCTCTTCTGATGAAACGATCAGGCACTTCATAGCGCAACCAATCTCGGGTACGGGCCACAATGCGCACATGCTCCGGTAGGAGACCCACTTCTTCGTGCAGTTCGCGGAACATGGCTTGCTCGGGGCTTTCGCCTCGGTCAATGCCACCCTGCGGAAACTGCCAACTGTGGGTTCGGATGCGTTTGCCCCAAAACACCTGATTTTTCTGGTTGAGCAGAATGATGCCGACGTTAGGCCTAAAGCCTTCGCGGTCAAGCATAATCAAACCCCAAATTTTTAAACTGTGTCCATTATGCACGGACAGTTCCGTGCAACATTAGGACTCACCCTGAGTACGCTTGGAATTAGCCCATGAAAGCCAGTCAATTTTTAATTTCCACTCTCAAAGAAGCGCCCGCAGACGCCGAGGTGGTGAGCCATCAACTCATGATGCGCGCCGGCATGATCAAGCGCTTGGGCGCCGGCATCTACAACTACATGCCCATGGGCTTGCGCGTGATTCGCAAAGTAGAAGCCATCGTGCGAGAAGAAATGAACCGGGCTGGGGCCATTGAAATGACCATGCCGGTAGTGCAACCCGCAGAGCTTTGGCAAGAGACCGGTCGTTTTGAAAAGATGGGCCCAGAGCTCTTGCGCATCAAGGACCGCCATGGCCGAGACTTTGTGGTGCAACCCACCAGCGAAGAAGTGATCACGGATGTGGCGCGCCAAGAATTGCGCAGCTACAAGCAACTGCCCAAAAACTTCTACCAAATTCAAACCAAATTCCGTGATGAGCGCCGTCCGCGTTTTGGCTTGATGCGTGGCCGCGAGTTCATCATGAAGGACGCCTACAGCTTTGACCGCGATCAAGTGTCTGCCAAGCAAAGCTACAAGATCATGGCCGATGCTTATCGCAAAATTTTTGATCGCTTTGGTTTGAGTTACCGCGCCGTGGCTGCCGACAGTGGTGCCATTGGCGGCGATTTGAGCGAAGAATTCCAAGTGATTGCGGCTACCGGAGAAGACGCCATCGTCTATTGCCCCGAAAGCGATTACGCCGCCAACATGGAAAAGGCAGAGGCTTTGGCGCCTGCGCAGGCGCGTCCTGCCGCCTCCAAACCCCAAACGCTCACACCCACACCGGGCAAGAGCACTTGCGAAGATGTCGCGGCATTATTGAACGTTCCTTTGGCCACCACAGTGAAATCTTTGGTCTTGGCCACCGACGAAACCGACGAACAAGGCAACATCAAGGCGTCCAAAGTTTGGTTGCTGTTGTTGCGTGGTGATCACGACATGAACGAAGTCAAAGTGGGCAAGTTGCCAGGCTTGAATGTGGGCTTCCGTTTTGCTACCTTGACTGAAATTGACGAACACTTTGGCTGTAAGCCTGGTTACCTTGGCCCCTTGAATTTGCAGAAGCCCTTGAATGTGGTGGCCGACCGCGAAGTGGCCGTCATGGCCGATTGGATTTGCGGTGCCAACCAAGCTGACCATCACATCACCGGTGTGAACTGGGGCCGTGATTTGCCCGAGCCCATGATGGTGGCCGATTTGCGCAATGTGGTAGCAGGCGACATGTCGCCCGATGGCAAGGGCGCGTTGGCCATTGAGCGAGGCATTGAAGTGGGACACGTGTTCTATTTGGGCACCAAGTACAGTCAAGCCATGAATGCCACGTTCTTGGACGAGAACGGCAAACCACAATTCCTAGAAATGGGTTGCTACGGCATTGGCGTGACGCGCTTACCTGCTGCCGCCATTGAACAAAACCACGATGCCAAGGGCATTATTTGGCCCGATGCCATTGCGCCTTTTACCGTGGTCATATGCCCCATTGGTGCCGACCGAAGCCCCGATGTCAAAGCTGCTTCAGAAAAACTTTATGAAGACCTCATGGCGTCTGGCGTCGATGTATTGCTTGACGATCGGGGTGAGCGTCCTGGTGCCATGTTTGCCGATTGGGAACTCATCGGTGTGCCGCACCGTGTCACACTGGGTGACCGCGGTTTGAAAGAAGGCAAAGTGGAATACCAACATCGCCGCGATGCGGCAGCCACACCTGTTGCGGCAGCTGACATAGCCGCTTTTGTATTGGCCCAATTGGCCAAATAAGCTTTTAAAAAAGACGCACGGAAGACCCCCTGAGAGATTCAAGCGTGGATTTGCAGCGACGCAAATTTTGGCGACAATCAGGTTGTGTGGGTTGGGTCGTCATCCAAATGCCCCTCTCTATGGCCTGGGCCGGCAATCAAGCTGAAGACGCGCTGTCAGATTCTGTTCGCACGGCCCTGAGCCAGGCCGTGATGCAAAGCGGCCCCCCTGTGCCCGTGCTCCATACGGCGCACGAGAAACACCAGTTCAACGGATGGATGGCCACAGCTTCACTTCGCCTGATGCAATGGATGAAACATCCTGACGATCGACAAGAGTTTCTGCATACCCTGTGGTACGAGGCCAGGCGCGCAGGCTTGTCTTTGTCTTTGGTGCTGGGCCTGATTGAGGTTGAAAGCGCGTTTAGGAAATACGCTATTTCAAGCGCTGGTGCACGAGGTTACATGCAGGTGATGCCTTTTTGGACACGCAGCATTGGCGATGGCAATGAGAGTGTGCTGTTTCACACGCAAACCCAACTGCGCTTTGGGTGCGTCATATTGCGGCACATGATAGACCGTGAAAATGGCGACTTGTATTTAGCGCTAGGACGTTACAACGGCAGTCGAGGGCAGGCTGCATATCCTCAAGCCGTGATGGCGGCGCAAAAAAAATGGTTTCAGTCGATAGACTGAAACCAAGTGATAAGCCACCTTGGTTGAAGGCCAAGCTTGACAAGGCAGCTTAGGCCTCCCCATTCAGTGTGATTATTCTTTGGGTGTGGTGCCCAAGACTTGAATCAGTTCGCCCGATTCGTACATTTCCATCATGATGTCAGAGCCGCCCACAAATTCGCCCTTGACATACAACTGTGGAATGGTCGGCCAGTTGCTGTATTCCTTGATGCCTTGCCTAATTTCAGCATCGTCCAGCACATTGACCGTCTTGACAGCCTTGGGGTCGACGCCACAAGCTTTTAAAATTTGAATAGCACGGCCAGAGAAGCCGCACATGGGAAAACTGGCGTTGCCCTTCATGAACAGCAGTACTTCGTTTTGCTTCACCAAATCATCAATGCGGGCTTGTGTATCGCTCATGGGAAATCCTCGTTAAATTCAATGGGGTGATTATTTCATGTTGTCGTGGCATTTGCAGGCACGGGTTTATTTTTGGCCGCCGGAGCAACGTTCAATGCCTGCCAAGTCTTGTTTGGACTGTACCTGTTTGAATCCTGCCATTTCAAGAAGTCCCCTGACCGCCGCGGCCTGCTGCCAGCCGTGCTCGATGAGCAACCAGCCGCCTGCCTCCAAGTAGTTTGGCGCATTTTCAACGATGTTGCGGATGTCTTGGAGGCCATCGCCCCCGCTTGTCAAGGCTTGAAGGGGTTCATGGGTCAGTTGCGCCAAGTGGGGGTCTTGGTCTTCAATGTAGGGTGGGTTGCTGACCACCACATTGAAGGGGCCTTGAACTTCAGTGAACCAGTTGCTTTGAAGGAAACTGACATTCAAGGCCAGTTTTTGGGCATTGAGGGCTGCAAGGCTCAAAGCTTCTGGGCTTGCGTCTACCGCCAACACCTCAGCATGGGGACTTTGTGATTTCAGTGCCAAAGCAATTGCTCCACTGCCTGTGCCCAAATCGAGGTAGCTGGGTCGCTCGAGCCCTTGCGCACACGCCAGGGCCCATTCAACCAATACTTCGGTGTCTGCTCTCGGGTCAAGCACCCGTTTGTCGATGGTCAGAGTGAGGCCATAAAACTCTTTTTGTCCCACGATATAGGCCACGGGTTCATGGTGCATTCGACGCTGTGCCAATGCTTCAAAGGCTTCAAACTGCTCTGGCGGAACCTCATCGGTGTCATGCGCCAACAACCATGCCCGGTCGTGCAGTGATTTGCCCACGGCATGCAAGAAAAGAATCTGCGCTTCCAATCGGGGCAGTCCTAAGACCTGGCCATGCAACAAACATTGCGCCACGTTCATGACGGCAAGCTTGATTCCAAATCAGCCAACTGCTCGGCTTGTCTGGCATTTTGAAGTGCTTGGGTGACTTCTTCCAAGTCACCCTCCATGATGAAACTCAGCTTGTACAAGGTGAGGTTGATGCGGTGGTCTGTAAGCCGGCCCTGCGGAAAGTTGTAGGTTCGTATGCGATCTGAGCGGTCACCGCTGCCAATCAAACCTTTGCGCAAAGCCGCATCTTTGGCCGCCCGCTCGCTGCGATCTTTTTCTTGAATGCGGGCCGACAAAACCTGCATGGCTTTGGCTTTGTTTCGGTGTTGACTGCGATCGTCTTGGCACTCAGCCACAATGCCCGTAGGAATGTGTGTGATGCGCACCGCAGAATCTGTTTTGTTAATGTGCTGACCACCCGCGCCACTGGCGCGGTAAGTGTCAATGCGCAAGTCGGCAGGGTTGATGGTGACCGCTTGGGCTTCATCGGGTTCTGCGAGAACGGCTACTGTGCAAGCGCTGGTGTGAATTCGGCCTTGTGTTTCAGTGGTCGGCACGCGTTGGACGCGGTGGCCCCCCGATTCAAAGCGCATGGTGCCAAACACGTTGTCGCCCTCAATGCGAATGACCACCTCTTTGAAGCCACCCAACTCACTGGCAGACTCCGACATGATTTCTGCACGCCAGCCCTTTCGTTCACAAAACTTGGTGTACATGCGAAGGAGGTCGCCTGCAAAAAGTGCCGATTCGTCGCCACCCGTGCCCGCTCTGATTTCTAAGAAAGCGGGGCGAGCATCGTCAGGATCTTTGGGAAGCAACATGCGTTGCAGCTCAACTTCCAGTTCGCTCATCTCTTGCGAGGCATTCTGAATTTCTTCATGGGCCATGGCGATCATGTCGGGGTCATCGGAGCTTGTTTCAAGCATGGCATGGGCGGCAACTAGATCGCTGCTTCGCTCAACATAGCGCGCATAGCGCTTGGCCAAGGCACTGACCTCAGCATGCTCACGAGACAATTTCAAGAACTGATTCATGTCGGCCATGATGTCTTCGCGCGATAGCAAAAAGTCCAGTTCTTCCAGACGCTGTGCATAACGCTCAAGCTGATGACGTAAAAAGGGTTTCATGAATCTTTGCGAGAAATTGAAGGGAGCATTGAGACAGTCTCAATGCGGCGCAGGCTTTGGCGAAGTTTGCTAGCGCTCTTTGCGCAAGAAAAGGCGTTGCACGGCTTGAGTGGCTTGAGCCACGTGCGCGGGGTCTGCTTCTCGAAGTTCTGCCATTGCGCCATGCAGCATCTTTTGGGTCAAGCCACGTGAAAGTACTTCCAGTACTTTTTCTGGATCCTCACCCTTGGCCAGCAGTTTTCGGGCACGGGCCATTTCTGCCTCTCGCCATTCATCGGCTTGCGCATTGAGTTGTTGAATAAGGGGCACACTGCCCCGCTGGTGCATCCAGTGCAAGAAACTTTGGACACCAGCATCGATGATGACTTCTGCTTCAGCCACGGCTGCTTGACGATGGGCCTGACCGGTTTGGATCACGCTGGCCAAGTCGTCAATGGTGTAGAGGTAAACGTCTTGCAAGGATTTAACTTCAGGCTCAATGTCGCGAGGCACGGCCAAGTCGACCATGAACATGGGACGATTGCGCCGCTTCTTCAGGGCACGTTCTACAGCGCCCAGACCAATCAAAGGCAAGGTGCTGGCGGTGCAACTGATCACGGCATCAAACTCGTGCAAGCGATCGGGCAGCTCAGACAATCGCATGACCTCGGCACCATATTGATCAGCGAGTTTCTCACCGCGGTCCATGCTGCGGTTGGCAATGGCCATACTGCGCGGGTTTTTGGCCGCAAAGTGAGTCACCACCAACTCAATCATTTCTCCTGCGCCCACAAACAACACTTTGATTTTGCTGAGGTCTTCAAACAGTTGGCCCGCTAAGCGAACGGCAGCGGCAGACATGCTGATGGAATGCGCGCCAATCTCGGTCGTGGACCGAACTTCCTTGGCGACCGCAAAACTGCGTTGAAACAATTGGTTCAAGGTGCTGCCCAAGGCCCCTGCCTCGTCCGCGGCTCTGACAGCATCTTTCAATTGCCCCAAAATTTGAGCTTCGCCCAAGACCATGGAGTCAAGACCACTGGCCACTCTGAATGCGTGCCTGGCCACGTGGCCTTCTTCAAGCAGGTAGGTATGCCCACGGAGTACTTGGGCAGAGACTCCGCCGGCTTGTGCCAACCAATTCAATGTCCCTTCAACCACAAGCTGATCTGCAGCACAGTAAATTTCTGTGCGATTGCAAGTTGAGAGAATAGCGGCCTCGGGTTCGCGGGCTGTTTGTGAGGCCAAGTTGCCTCTGAGTTGGTGCAAAGTAGGCTTCAATTGGTCCACGGCAAACGCAAACCGCCCGCGCAAATCGAGCGGAGCTGTTGTGTGGTTTAACCCCATTGCCCAAACTGCCATGTTTCGGATTATAAAACCTGTACCAGCAGGAAAGGAAATGAATGACTTCGGATGACTTATTTTGGCATTTGGCAAATTTTGGCTTGCCGGCCCTGGTTCTTTCCTTGGGTATCACGCTCTGGGGCTCGTTCCAGTTCCGGCGGCAAGCTCAAATCAAGTGGTTTTGGCGTTGGCTGATGAACGCTGTTTGCGGCTTGGCCGTGCTGGTGGTTGGCCTCGTCATGACGGGAAACGACGGCAAAATGGCAAGCTATGGCGCGCTTGTATTGGTTTGCGCCACCCTAGAGTGGGCTTTGCAAATGCGTTTTAAAGTGCGGGGCTGAATGCGTCAACACGGTCAGTGATGATGCCATCGGTACCCAATGCCATGAGATGCTGGGTGGCCCATTCGTCGTTCACGGTGTAGCTGAGGCAGCGCATGCCTGCGCTGTGAACCGATGCCACCATTTCGGTTGTCCACAGGGCATATTGGCAAACGACGGCGCTGCATCCCAAGGCTTTGGCAATGTCTAGCCAAGCTTCAGGCAGCTGGTGCAGCAACAAGCCTCTGGGCAAATGGGGCGCGGCTTGTTGAGCGCCTTTTAAAGAATCAACTTGAAAAGAAGTGAGCAGGGGTGGTACTTCTTCATGCTGCCAAAGTAGGGCGGCTTGTTGGGCCACGATTTCACCTGTTTTAAATTCAACGCCAGGCGTTGGTTTAATTTCGATGTTCAGAAAATAACGATTGCGAATGCAGTATTGCGCCAAATTGGTCAAAGTGGGCAGGGGCTCACCACTGAAGTGCCTTGAGTGCCAACTGCCTGCATCTAACTGCGACAGCTGTTGCCAGCTGAGTTCGCCGCCAATGCCTTGGCCGTTGGTGGTTCGATGGAGGGTGGCGTCATGCATCAAAAAAACCACATCGTCAGCACTGAGTTTGGCGTCGCATTCAAACATCCGGTAGCCGTATTCAGCGCCTTTGCGAAAAGCTGCCAGCGTGTTTTCGGGGGCCAATGTGCCAGCCCCTCGGTGCGCAATCCATTTTGGATAGGGCCAAGTCTTGAGCAAGGGAGCCGTATTCAGGGTCACAAGCGTTTTCCTGTTTGAGCATTGAAATGATGAATGCAGCCCGCTTTGGGCATGGCATGGAAAAGCTCGCCAATTTTGGGGGCTTCCAAACTTGCATCAAGCCTCAAAGTGAGGGCTTCATTGCCCAATTGGGCGTGCACCAAGCGCTCTGCGCCCAGCAGCTCGACAGTATCTACTTTCATGGCCCACCCGTGCTCGGCAATTTCGAGGTGTTCTGGTCGAATACCCAAAATTTGCCCTTCAGCAAGGCCGGGTGCGTGCTTGAGCAAGTTCATGGGGGGAGAGCCGATAAAGCTGGCAACAAAAGTACTGGCGGGTCGGTTATAGACTTCTTCAGGCGTGCCAAATTGCTCCATCACACCACCGTTCATGACAATCATGCGCTGCGCCAATGTCATGGCTTCCACTTGGTCGTGCGTCACGAACAAGGAGGTGATACCGAGTTCGCGGTGCAATTTTTGAATTTCTAAACGGGTTTGTGCACGAAGCTTGGCGTCCAAGTTGGACAAGGGCTCATCAAACAAAAAGACTTGGGGTTGGCGCACAATGGCACGACCCATGGCGACTCGCTGGCGTTGGCCGCCTGACAGCTCGCGGGGCTTGCGTTGCAACAAGTGGCTAAGCTCTAAAATGTCTGCAGCCTTTGCAACACGCGCCTTAATTTCATCGAGGGGCTTGTTGGCAATCCTCAGTCCGTAAGCCATGTTGTCGAAAACGCTCATGTGAGGGTACAGGGCGTAATTTTGAAACACCATGGCGATGTCTCGCTCAGAGGGCTCGACTTGGTTGACAACGCGGTTGCCAATTGAAATTTCGCCCTGGGTAATTTCCTCCAGGCCCGCGACCATGCGCAGCAGGGTCGATTTTCCGCAACCAGAGGGCCCCACAATGACCACGAATTCACCATCCATGATTTCTGCACTGAAATCATGAATCACTGTGTTGCCTTTGGCGCCAAGGCCATAGGTCTTTTGAATGTGCGTGAGGGTAATGGATGCCATATTTTATTTCTCGGTATCTACCAAGCCCTTGATGAACCATTTTTGCATCAGCACCACCACCAGCGCGGGTGGTAGCAACGCCAAAATGGCGGTCGACATGACCAAATTCCATTGGATTTGGGAGTCAGCGCCAGCGGTCATGCTTCTAATCCCCATCACGATGGGGTACATGCGCTCCTCGGTGCTCATTAAAAGTGGCCAAAGGTATTGGTTCCAGCCGTAAATAAATTGAATGACAAACAAGGCAGCCATGCTGGTTTTTGACAAAGGCAACAGTACATCCCAAAAGAATCGCATGGGCTTTGCGCCGTCCATTTTGGCGGCTTCTGTCAGCTCATCTGGCACTGTCAAGAAAAACTGGCGGAATAAAAAAGTGGCAGTGGCTGAAGCAATCAGGGGGATGGTCAGGCCTGCAAAACTGTTCACCATGCCAAAGTCTGCAATCACTTTGTAGGTGGGAACGATGCGCACTTCTACAGGCAACATCAAAGTGACGAAGATGCCCCAAAAGACCGTTTTGCGAAACGGGAACTGAAAATAAACGATGGCAAACGCACTGAGCAATGAAATGGTAATTTTGCCAAAGGCAATGCAAAGTGCAGTGACTAAACTGACCCACATCATTCGGGAAACTGGCAGTTGCGTTGTAACGCCGGGTCCTTCACCCATGAGAATGGTTTTGAAGTTGGTCAGTCCTTCACTGCCAAACCAAACGGGTATGGGAGACTGAGCCATCTCTTGGGAGGAGTGAGTGGCCCCTACAACTGCAAGATAAATTGGAAAAACAACAACGATCACACCGATGCAAAGCATCAAATGAGTGAAGGAGGTCAACCAAGGATTGCGTTCAACCATATCAATAATTGACCTTGCGTTCTACATATTTGAACTGAATGACAGTGAGACTGATGACGATGAACATCAAGATCACCGATTGAGCCGCAGAGCCACCTAAATCCATGGCTTTGAAGCCATCAAAATAAACTTTGTAAACCAAGATGGCAGTGTCTTTGCCTGGGCCGCCCTTGGTGGTGGCATCCACAATACCGAAGGTCTCAAAGAATGCGTACACCGTATTGACGACCAACAAGAAGAATGTCGTGGGTGTGAGGAGTGGCAGTTGAATGGTCCAGAATCGTTTCCAAACGCTTGCGCCATCAATGGCCGCAGCCTCGATGAGGGACTTAGGAATACTTTGAAAGCCCGCTAAAAAGAACAGAAAGTTGTACGAAATTTGCTTCCAAACGGAAGCAATCACAATCAATGCCATGGCATGGTTGCTGTTGAGAAGGGCATTCCATTGAACCCCCAATTTTTCCAGCATATACGAGGCCAAACCAACGGATGGCGAAAACAAAAACAGCCACAACACACCTGCCACTACGGGCGCTACAGCGTAGGGCAATATCAAGAGCGTGCGGTAGACCCAAGCGCCGCGTGTGATGCGGTCTGCAAAAAAGGCCAAGAACAATGACAGAGAGATGCCCAGGCCTGCTACAAGAATAGAAAATATGGCAGTGGTTTTGAAAGAAGCCAAGTAAGTGTCATCGCGCCACAGAGACGCAAAATTCTCAAGACCATTCCACTCGACATTGGTGCCAAAAACATCTGACTGCTGAAATGACTGAATCAATGCTTGTGCAGCAGGCCAGAAGAAAAAAACCAAAATGATGAATGCCTGGGGTGCAATGAGCACCCAAGGCAACCAACTTGATTTAAAGATAACTTTTTTATCGCCGTTCAAAATCAATAAACCCAACGAGAGCATGCTCTCGCCGGGTTCCTTATCTAGTAAGGCCTGAAATTCAGGCCACAAAGCAACAGGTCAAATTATGACTTGTTGGCCTTTTCGAACTTTTCCAGCAACTCATTGCCGCGCTTCACAATGCTGTCCAAGGCATCTTTGGCTGACTTCTTACCAGCC
This sequence comes from Comamonadaceae bacterium, assembly GCA_027488115.1. Taxonomy (GTDB): domain Bacteria; phylum Pseudomonadota; class Gammaproteobacteria; order Burkholderiales; family Burkholderiaceae_C; genus Limnohabitans_A. The sequence goes on from JAIYCG010000034.1 coordinate 13,438, forward strand.
CACACTTGTTCAAGTTCTTCGTCCTCGATGGTGCGAATTTGAACATAATTGCCAAGACGAATGCCGCGTGACTTGTCTGTGGTTTTGCGAATCATTTGATTCACGGAGACATCGGTGCCAGGGTTTTGTTTGTAAAAACCTGAATCTTCTGTCATTTTGAAGGCAGCCATGGTGACGGGCAAATAGCCGGTGCGCTTGTGGTTGACCGATTGAACGACGGGATCAGAGAGGTAGTTGAAGAAGGCTGCTACGCCTTTGTATTCTTCTGCTTTTTTACCTGCCATGGTCCACAAGCTGGCACCACCAATGATGGTGTTTTGCGGTGCGCCTGCAACGTCAGGGTAGTAGGGCAAAGTGCCAACTGCAAACTTGAACTTGGCATTTTTGCTCACGCCAGCATAAGCAGCGGAAGAGTTAAAGCTGATAGCGCATTCGCCAGATTCAAAGTTGGCGCCAGCACTGCCCGCCCGACCTTTGTAAACAAACAAGCCTTGTTGGGCCATATTGCCCAAGTTCTCGATGTGGCGAACATGAAGGGGTGAATTCACCACCAAACGGGCATCCATACCGCGCATGCCGTTACCTTTGGTTGCCAACTCGGTGTTGTGCCAAGTGGAGAAGGACTCAAGTTGAGTCCAGCCTTGCCAGGCGGTGGTCACAGGGCACTTGTGTCCACTGGCTTTGAGCTTGGCCGCTGCCAAAGTGACTTCAGGCCATGTTTGTGGCAATTTGTCGGTCGAAATGCCAGCCGCTCTCAGTGCATCAAGGTTGACCCACATGACAGTTGTTGAGCTGTTAAAGGGGAAAGACATCATCTGGCCGTTGGGCGCTGTGTAGTAACCTGAAACCGCAGGTACGTAAGATTTAGGATCAAACTTGTAACCAGCGTCTTTCATGATTTGCTCGACGGGGACAACCACGCCTTTGGAGGCCATCATGGTGGCCGTGCCAACTTCGAACACTTGCAAGATGTGGGGCGCGTTGCCAGCCCGAAATGCTGCAACTGCAGCTGTCATGGACTCGTCGTAGTTGCCTTTGAAAATGGGCACGATCTTGTAGTCTTTTTGTTTGCCGTTGAAATCTTTGGCAATGTCACCCACCCATTCGCCAAGAGCGCCCGACATCGAGTGCCACCATTGGATTTCAGTTTGGGCTTGCGCGCTGAAGCTTGCAAATGCGGCCACAGCGACAGTGGCGAGTGTTTTTTTGTAGTTCATAAGTACTCCTTTGGAGGTTGGTTCAAGCATGAGCATAAGTTCATGGTTTTTGAATCCTATTACAGTGTCATGAAGTTTTAGTGACAACCCGAGCTTTCCATGACAAAGCTCAAATCCCAAGGGCACTGCCCCCACTTGCGGCGCGTGATTGAACCCCTGAAGTAAAATGTGGCATAAATCTCATGAACGCTCCTACCACCCTCCAACACCTCTTGCAGGCCGACGATTCGTCACCCCGCCTGCGCGAAATACCCTACAACTACACAAGCTTCTCCGACCGAGAAATTGTGATTCGTTTGCTAGGCGCGCGCGCTTGGGACCTGCTTAATCAACTTCGCGACGAACGCCGCACAGGCCGTTCTGCACGCATGCTGTACGAAGTCTTGGGCGATGTGTGGGTGGTTCAGCGCAACCCCTATTTGCAAGATGACTTGCTAGACAACCCTGGCCGCCGAAAGTTGTTGGTCGAGGCCTTGCAACATCGCTTAGGCGAAGTTCAAAAACGCCGCACCCCCGAAGCCGATGCATTGCGTGATGACTTGGTGGGCGAGTTGTTGGTATTGGCTGGCAATGCCGTGAAGGTGTTTGATGAGACTTTTTCAGCCATGGCCCAGTTGCGCAAAAAAACGCAAAAGGGACTTGGCAAGCACACTGCCAAAGACAACATCAAATTTGACGCGCTGTCTCGCGTCAGCCATGTCACAGACGCCACAGACTGGCGCGTTGAATACCCCTTCGTGGTTCTGACGCCAGACACTGAAGCCGAGATGGCCAATTTGGTCAAAGCTTGCTTCACATTGGGATTGACCATCATTCCGCGTGGCGGCGGCACGGGCTACACCGGTGGTGCTGTGCCCCTCACTTGGAACAGTGCCGTGATCAACACGGAAAAACTTGAAGCCATGTCGGGCATCGAGATGCTTCAGTTGCCCGGACTCGACAAAGAAGTCCCCACTTTGTGGACCGAGGTCGGTGTGGTCACGCAGCGCGTCACCGACGCGGCAGAGCATGCGGGATGGGTGTTTGCGGTTGATCCTACTTCAGCAGAAGCCAGTTGCATTGGCGGCAACATTGCCATGAACGCGGGCGGCAAAAAAGCTGTTTTGTGGGGCACGGCCCTAGACAACTTGGCCAGCTGGCGCATGGTCACCCCCGATGCGCAGTGGTTGGAAGTCACACGCCTGAACCACAACCTGGGCAAGATTCACGATGTGGCTGTGGCCAGTTTTGAATTGAAATATTTCGAAGCCAATGGCACCACCTTGGTTCGAGAAGAACGTTTGGACATTCCAGGTTCCGTCTTTCGCAAGGAAGGCCTGGGCAAGGACGTCACCGATAAATTCTTGGCAGGTTTGCCAGGCATTCAAAAAGAAGGTTGCGACGGCCTGATCACCAGCGCACGCTGGGTCTTGCACCGCATGCCCGACCACACTCGCACCGTGTGCATGGAGTTCTTTGGCAACGCCAAGGATGCTGTGCCCAGCATTGTCGAAATCAAAGACTTCATGTTTGCTGAGCAAAAACGCTCTGGCGTTTTATTAGCAGGTTTAGAGCATTTAGACGATCGTTATTTGCGTGCAGTGGGCTACACCACCAAGTCAAAACGCGGCGGTTTCCCCAAAATGCTTTTGCTGGCCGACATTGCAGGCGACAACGCCGACGACGTGGCCAAAGTCACCTCAGAAGTGGTGCGCATTGCCAACTCGCGCAGTGGTGAAGGCTTCATTGCCATCAGCCCTGAAGCGCGCAAAAAGTTTTGGCAAGATCGCAAGAAAACAGCGGCCATCAGTCGCCACACCAATGCCTTCAAGGTCAATGAAGACGTGGTCATTCCATTGCCTCGCATGGCAGAGTACACCGACGGCATTGAGCGCATCAACATTGAGTTGTCCATGCGCAACAAAATCAAGTTGTGCAATGAGTTGGAACTCTTTTTAAGCAAAGGCAATTTGCCTTTGGGCAAAGACGAAGACACCAGCGAAATTGCTTCTGCCGAATTGCTCGAGGAGCGCGTATCTCAAGCTTTGGCCGTGGTTCGTGATGTGCGCGATGTGTGGCAAGGCTGGTTGCAAAACGTGGAGACTTTGTTTCCTCAGTTGCAAGATCACACCTTGCGTGCCAGTTGGAAAACGCAAATCAAAGCTAACTTCCAAACGATTTTCTCGGGCGCAGCCTTTCAGCCTATCTTTGACGAATGCGTGGCCATTCACAAGCGTGTGCTCAAAGGCCGGGTGTGGGTCGCGTTGCACATGCACGCCGGTGACGGCAATGTGCACACCAACATTCCGGTCAATTCAGACGACTACGACATGTTGCAAACCGCGCACGAAGCAGTGGCACGCATCATGGTTTTAGCGCGCAGCCTCGATGGCGTCATTTCGGGAGAACACGGCATCGGCATTACCAAGCTTGAGTTTTTAAGCGATGCTGAGCTGAAGCCATTTGCAGATTACAAGCAGCGCATTGACCCAGAAGGCCGTTTCAACAAAGGCAAGTTGATGCGCCGTGTGAAGGGCCCAGAAGGCATGGACATTCAAGCCGACTTGACCAATGCCTACACGCCCAGTTTTGGCTTGATGGGCCACGAGTCGCTCATCATGCAACAGTCCGACATTGGCGCCATTGCCGACAGCGTCAAAGATTGTTTGCGCTGTGGCAAATGCAAACCCGTGTGCGCCACGCATGTGCCACGTGCCAATTTGCTGTACAGCCCCCGCAATAAAATTTTGGCAACCTCATTGTTGGTAGAAGCCTTCTTGTACGAAGAGCAAACTCGCCGCGGTGTGTCCATCAAGCATTGGCAAGAATTTGAAGATGTGGCTGATCACTGCACGGTGTGTCACAAGTGCCTCTCACCTTGCCCTGTCAAAATTGACTTCGGCGAAGTGTCCATGAACATGCGCAATTTATTGCGCAAGATGGGTCAAAAAACATTCCGTCCTGGCAATGCTGCAGCCATGTTCATGTTGAATGCAACCAACCCTGACACCATCAAACTGGCGCGTGCTGGCATGGTGGGCGTGGGCATGAAGGTGCAGCGTTTCGCGCACGATTTGCTCAAGACTTTTGCCCGCAAGCAAACCAAAGCGCCGCCTGCCAGCATTGGCGCGGCGCCCATCAAAGAGCAAGTGATTCACTTCATCAATAAAAAGATGCCGGGTGGCTTGCCCAAGAAAACCGCGCGGGCTTTGCTAGACATTGAAGATCAAGATTACGTCCCCATCATTCGCAACCCGAAGGCCACCACACCCGAAACAGAAGCGGTGTTTTACTTTCCGGGTTGCGGCTCTGAACGCTTGTTCAGCCAAGTGGGTTTGGCCACGCAGGCCATGCTGTGGCATACCGGTGTGCAAACAGTTCTGCCACCAGGGTACCTCTGCTGCGGCTATCCGCAAAAGGGCAGCGGTCAGTTTGACAAGGCCGAGAAGATCATCACCGACAACCGTGTTTTGTTCCACCGCGTGGCCAACACCCTGAACTACCTTGACATCAAAACCGTGGTGGTCAGTTGTGGTACCTGCTATGACCAGTTGCAAGGCTATGAGTTTGACAAAATCTTCCCTGGCTGCCGCATTGTGGACATCCACGAGTATTTGCTTGAAAAAGGCATGACGCTCAACAACAACGGTGCCTACCTTTACCACGACCCTTGCCACAGCCCCATGAAGTTGCAAGATCCTATGAAGACCGTTAAGTCTTTGTTGGGCCCGCAGGTTTTGAAGTCTGATCGCTGCTGCGGCGAGTCTGGTACGCTGGGCGTCACACGTCCTGACATTGCAACGCAAGTGCGCTTTCGCAAAGAAGAAGAACTTCTGAAGAGTGAAACTCAAATGCGCAGCACTGGCATGGTGGGCGAAAAAGAAAACATCAAAGTCTTGACCAGTTGCCCAAGCTGCTTGCAGGGACTGTCACGCTATGGCGAAGATTTGCAAAACGGCTTGCTGGAGGCCGATTACATCGTCGTGGAAATGGCCAAGCACATTTTGGGCGAACAATGGATGCCGGAGTATGTGGCCGCTGCCAACGCAGGCGGCATTGAACGCGTTTTGGTTTAACCCACAGCATCAAGAAAGAAGCCTTATGGCCGGACTGACAGCAGGCGCCCCGATGCCACAAGCTCTCACCCTGCACGGACAAAGTCGTGTTTTAGAGGTGAGTTTTTCGGATGGCCAAACTTTTCGAATTCCTTTTGAGCTGATGCGCGTTTACTCGCCTTCAGCAGAAGTTCAAGGTCACGGACCCGGGCAAGAGGTTTTGCAAACGGGCAAGCGTGAAGTGGACATTCTTGAGCTGGCTCAGGTTGGCAATTACGCCGTACAACCCACTTTTTCAGATGGCCACAACAGTGGTATTTTTTCTTGGGACTATTTGTACCATTTGGGCTCTGACCAAGACGGCCTCTGGACCCAATACAACGAACGGCTAAACGCTGCTGGTGTGCAACGTGACGACCCCATGCCTGGCGCGGCAGGTGCAACATGCGGCCATTCGCACTGATTGGAGTTAAAAATGAGTTCAACCCATTTCGGTTTCAAAACCGTTGACGAACAAGAAAAAGCCAAACACGTGAGGGGTGTTTTTGATTCTGTGGCGTCGAAATACGACATCATGAATGACCTCATGTCGGCGGGTTTGCACCGAGTGTGGAAAGCCTACACAGTGCAGGTGGCCAACCTCAAGGAAGGCGATCAGGTGCTTGATATTGCGGGTGGCACGGGCGATTTGTCTTTGGCGTTTTCAAAAAAGGTTGGAGCGACAGGTCGAGTGGTTCACACTGACATCAACGAGGCCATGTTGCGAACAGGCCGGGACCGATTGGTGAACGAGGGTGTGATTTTGCCCACCCTGGTTTGCGATGCTGAAAAACTGCCTTTTCCAAATGATCATTTCAATGTGGTCAGCGTGGCTTTTGGGCTTCGCAACATGACCCACAAAGATTTGGCTTTGAAGGAAATGTGCCGAGTTCTAAAGCCCGGTGGCAAACTTTTGGTTTTGGAGTTTTCTAAAGTAGCCAAACCACTTGAAAAAGCCTACGACTGGTACTCCTTCAACATCTTGCCCAAGCTGGGCAAATGGGTGGCCGGAGATGACGCAAGTTACAGATACTTGGCCGAATCGATTCGCATGCATCCTGGGCAGGAAGAACTGAAAGCCCTTATGAAAAATGCCGGTTTTGGACATGCTGAATTTCACAATTTGAGTGCAGGGGTGGTAGCCTTGCATCTCGGCATTAAATGTTGATTGGTTTTTTCTGATTTTTTCGGAGTTTCAAGTGAACAATTTTTTCGGCTTAATCTTGACCTTGGTTCTCGCTTTCAGCTCCTTGAATGCTGAAGCTGCTCGTCGCATGGGCGGCGGCAAATCGGTGGGACAGCAGTCCAACAATGTCACTCAACGTGAAGCGGCTAAACCTGCGGCACCTGCGGCGCCTAGTCAGGCTGCAGCACCTGCCAAACCTGCAGCGCCCGCAGCGGCTCCCGCTGCGCCTGCCAAACGCCCATGGGGCGCTATGCTGGGCGGCTTGGCCGCTGGCCTAGGATTGGCTTGGTTGGCGCACAGCCTTGGCATGGGTGAAGCCTTTGGCAACATGCTCATGTTTGCCTTGCTTGCCATGGTGGCAGTTGGTGTGATCGGTTATTTTTTGCGCTCACGCAAAGGCGGCTCATCGCAGCAAGGTGGACTTGCTTACCAAGGTGCTGGCCAAACAGCCGAGGCACCCGCAACCATGCGTCAATACAACCCTGAAAAAGTGGGTAACGATGCCTCAGCGCGTCCTTGGGAAGCCCAAGAAACCCGCTTTGATCCAACACCTGCTTCAAATCCTCAAAGCCCCCCTTCAACGGGTGGTTCCATGATCGGTTCAGCGATTGGTGGCACACAAACTGGTGCAGAAGTTGGTTCAGAAGTTTCTGCACTTCAAGGTTCACAAAGCTGGGGCGTTCCCGAGGGCTTTGACAGTGTCAACTTCATTGAAGCTGCCAAACGTAATTTCATCACTTTGCAGGATGCTTGGGACCGTGCCGACATGGGCTCGCTCAAGGCCATGATGACCGATGGCATGTTGTCTGAAATCAAAAGCCAATTGGCAGAGCGTGAAGCCAATTTCCCTGGTCAACCCAACAAAACCGAAGTGGTTAAGTTGGACGCTCAACTACTGGGCATTGAAGAGTTGCCGGAGGTTTACATGGCCAGCGTTGAGTTCAACGGTGTCATTCGTGAAGACCCCGAGTCTGCGCCAAGTCCATTCCGTGAAGTTTGGAACATGACCAAACCCAGAAATGGCAACAGTGGCTGGTTGGTCGCAGGTGTTCAAGCCCTGCAATAATTTAAAGACATTCTGAATGAGGGGCTGGTACTCGTCAGTCTTTCGGGAATAATTGGGGACTATGGCAACACAGTCCCCTTTTTCTTTTGTGGGCGAAGCGCTCGAGCAATTCGTCACTCACACTCAACCCCCAGCTTGGGTCATGGATGAGACCTTCAATCGTTTGGTTTTGTTTTTGAACCATGTCATCTGCCGCGAACCTGAAGCGCAAAGCAGGCTCAAGCGTCAAAAAGGTCGATGCATTCAACTTCAATGGCAAGACAAAGTCATTCAACTTTCACCGACGCCAGCAGGTTTGCTGGAGCGCGTGAAAGAACAAAAATTTGACCTCAAATTAAGTCTGACAGATGCATCGCCATTGGCCATGGCTTCTGCTGTTTTGAAAGGCGAAAAGCCAGGCGTTCACATTGAAGGTGATGTTCAGTTGGCTGCCGAAGTCAATTGGCTCATAGACCATGTGCGCTGGGACATTGAAGAAGACTTGTCGCAATGGCTGGGTGATGCCGCAGCCAACACCTTGGTTTCAATGGGCCGTCAAGTCTTTGTGGCCATGCGGCAATTTGCTCGCAAGCCTGCACCAGGTGGTGATCTTCAAAAGGCCACACCATGAACCGAATTTTTCGGAGTACTTTCATCGTATGGACTGTCTGGTGGTTTGGACTGCACGAGTTAGTGCTGTCAAATTTCAACCAACCGCTGTTAAAAATTTTGTCACGTTTGCTGACATTAGGCCGCGTTTACAAACTCTCCCGCGGTGAGCGACTCCGCCTGGCCCTTGAACAACTCGGGCCTATTTTTGTGAAGTTTGGACAAGTCATGTCCACGCGCAGAGATTTATTGCCTGATGACATTGCGGTTGAACTGGCCAAACTTCAAGACAGAGTCCCTCCCTTTAGTTCTGCCATTGCCGTGGCCACCATTGAGCGTGCGTTTGGACGGTCTGTGTCTGAAATTTTCGAATCTTTTGACCATGTGCCTGTGGCCAGTGCTTCTATTGCGCAGGTCCACTTTGCATTGTGGAAAAACAAGGATGGTGTTGTTCAAGAGGTGGCTGTCAAAGTTTTGCGCCCCAACATGTTGCCAGCCATTGAAAAAGATTTAAGCCTGATGCGAATGATGGCGGGGTGGCTAGAAAAACTCAGCGCAGACGGTAAGCGTCTTAAGCCCCGCGAAGTGGTTGCTGAGTTTGACAAACATTTGCACGATGAATTGGATTTGGTTCGGGAGGCCGCCAATGGCGCGCAGCTACGCCGTAACATGCAGAGTTTGAATTTGGTTTTGATACCCGAAATGTATTGGGATTACTGCCACCCCGAAGTCATTGTGATGGAACGCATGAAGGGCTTGCCCATCAGCCAAGTTGATGCCTTGCGCGCTGCGGGCGTGGACATTCCTCAATTGGCCAAAGATGGTGTGACGCTTTTTTTCACCCAAGTGTTTCGCGATGGATTTTTCCATGCCGACATGCACCCCGGCAATATTCAGGTCAGTGTGGAGCCCGAAACATTGGGGCGCTACATCTCCCTAGATTTCGGCATTGTCGGCACCCTGACCGAATACGACAAAGAGTATTTGGCGCAAAACTTCAGTGCTTTTTTCAGACGCGATTACAAGCGCGTGGCCGAATTGCACATTGAGTCGGGTTGGGTACCTAGCCATACCCGTGTGGATGAGTTGGAGTCGGCCATCCGTTCGGTGTGTGAGCCTTACTTTGACCGTCCGCTCAAAGAAATTTCTTTGGGCATGGTGCTTTTGCGTTTGTTTCAAACATCTCGTCGCTTCAATGTGGAGGTTCAACCTCAGTTGGTTTTGCTGCAAAAAACATTGCTCAACATTGAAGGCTTGGGTCGTCAGTTAGACCCGGAACTCGATTTGTGGAACACCGCCAAGCCCTTTCTAGAGCAGTGGATGATTGACCAAGTTGGCCCTAAAAGATTTTTCCAACAATTGCGCGAGCAAGCCCCTCAATACGCCAAAATATTGCCGCAGTTACCGCGCTTGGTGCATGACTACTTAAAGCATGCAAGCACCAACTCTCAGGATCGAAACCAACTGAATGCATTGCTGGCTGAGCAACAAAAAACAAACCGATTGTTGCAAGCCATCGTGTATGTGGTCATTGGCTTTGTATCGACCCTGATCGTGCTACAAGCATTTGAAAGATTCCATCAAATCTAAGGAGCATCATTGTGTTATTGACATTGGTCATCGCCTATTTGCTTGTCACCATTGCCATTGGTTTGGTCGCCGCAAAACGCGTTAAAAGTTCAGCCGACTTTGCCATTGCCGGGAGGCATTTGCCCTTGGCCATGATTGTGACCACCACTTTTGCCACGTGGTTTGGCTCAGAAACTGTCCTGGGTATTCCTGCCAAGTTTGTCAACAGTGGATTGAATGGTGTGGTGGAAGATCCTTTTGGTGCGGGCAGTTGTTTGATTTTGGTGGGATTGTTTTTTGCGGGCAAGTTGTACCGCATGAATTTGCTCACCATCAGCGACTACTACCGTGAACGTTATGGACGTTCGGTTGAAATCATTTGCTCCCTCATCATCATGGTGAGTTATTTGGGCTGGGTGTCTGCACAAGTCACAGCGCTGGGCTTGGTCTTTAATTTGTTGTCAGGTGGCGTCATCAGCATGCCATTGGGTATGACCATTGGTGTGGTTTCGGTGCTGGCCTACACTTTGTTTGGTGGCATGTGGTCTGTGGCCATCACTGACTTCATTCAAATGATTATTTTGGTTGTAGGCTTGGCGACGCTGGCGGTGTATGCCGGTGACCAAGCCGGTGGTGCCGACAAAGTGATTGCCTTGGCGGTCAGTCAAGACCTGTTCAAGTTCTTACCAGAGCCCAATATGAAAGACATTTTGTTTTTTGTGGCCGCCGCCATCACTATTATGTTTGGTTCTATTCCGCAACAAGACGTTTTTCAGCGGGTCATGTCTGCCAACAGTTTGAATGCCGCCACCAAGGGCCCCATCATTGGCGGAATTTGCTACATCTTGTTTGCTTTTGTGCCCATGTTCTTGGTTGTCAGCGCTCTCATCATCATGCCCGAACAGGCCGCTCAACTGATTCAAGAAGACCCTCAAAAGGTTTTGCCCACTTTGGTCATGACCCAAATGCCTTTTGTCATGCAGGTGCTGTTTTTTGGTGCTTTGTTGTCTGCCATCAAATCGTGTGCCTCTGCCACGTTGCTAGCGCCCAGCGTCACGTTCACTGAAAACATTTGGCGACAGTTTTTCCCACACCAGGGCGATAAGCAGTCTTTGTTGGCCATGCGAGTCACAGTGCTGGTGTTCAGTGGCTTGGTATTGCTCTATGCCATCCAAATGCAGGGCAGCTCTATTTACGAGATGGTTTCTGGGGCCTACCAAGTCACCTTGGTGGGTGCCTTTGTCCCATTGCTTTTTGGGCTTTATTGGTCAAAAGCCACCACTCAAGGTGCTATTTTTTCAATCGTACTGGGGCTTTTGTCTTGGCTTTTCTTTCTCATGACACCCGCGGGCGAGGAGTTCCCAGCCCAATTGGCAGGTGTTTTGGCCAGCTTGACAGGCATGCTCCTTGGCTCCCTTGGCCCCCAAGCGCTTAAAAACAAGCACGGCGCCCACCATGTTCTGCAAGGGACCCACCTATAATTGAAGGTTTTGTGATTGCCAAGCGAGAACCTTCAACATGCCCATCTACGCCTACAAGTGTGATTCCTGTGGCCATGCCAAGGATGTTTTGCAAAAAATGTCAGACGACCCCCTGACAAAATGTCCTTCCTGTGGCGGACCCACTTTCAACAAACAACTGACAGCCGCTGGTTTCCAGCTCAAGGGCTCTGGTTGGTACGCCACTGACTTCAAAGGTGGATCCTCTGGTACAGCTGCACCTGCATTGGCGGGAACTGAAGGCGGGGCTTCTTCTGAAGCGGCGCCTTCCACGCCATCAGACACTGGCGGTGCAAAGCCTGCTGTCGAGTCAAGTGCATCCTCCGCGTCTACTGCGTGTGCCGCTTCATGCGCTTGCCACTGAGGTAATCAGAATGAATTTGAAAATTCGCCATTACTTGTTAACGGGCCTGCTGGTTTGGTTACCCATGGGCGTCACCGTTTGGTTGCTCACTTGGTTGGTTGGCACCATGGACGGCATTTTCTTGGCCGTTTTAGGTGCTCTCGATGCAATCATTCCGGGCATGCATGGTTTGGCTGAATCCTTGCGCCATATGCCCGGACTGGGTGTGATTTTGGTGGCCGTGGTCATCTACTTCACGGGTCTTTTTGTGACCAACATTTTTGGTCAGTGGTGGCTTCGCCAATGGGCCAAAGTCATTACCCGAATTCCTGTGGTCAACAGCATCTATTCCAGCGTGAAGCAAGTGGCAGACACTTTGTTTTCGGGCAGTGGCAATGCTTTTTCAAAAGCCCTGTTGGTTCAGTACCCTCACCAAGGTTCATGGACCATTGCATTTTTAACCGGCTCGCCCGGTGGTCAAGTTGCCCGCCATTTGCCAAGCGACTGCGTGAGTGTTTATGTGCCCACCACGCCCAATCCCACTTCTGGTTTTTTTCTCATCATGCCCAAAGCCAATGTGGTTGAGTTGGACATGACGGTAGACGATGCCCTCAAGTACATCATCTCGATGGGTGTGGTGGTACCGGGCGGCCCCGATGCCTTGCCTGTCAAAACAGAAACAGCCCCATCCGTTTGAATTGGCTGAAAGCCAATTGACTCATTTCATTTGAAAGAACTTGCGCCATGTCTATGCGATCACACTACTGCGGTCTTGTTACCGAAGCCCTGTTGGGCCAAACCGTCACCTTGTGCGGTTGGGTCAATCGCCGTCGTGACCATGGTGGCGTCATTTTCGTTGACGTTCGTGATCGCGAAGGCTATGTGCAAGTGGTGTGCGACCCTGACCGCGCTGACATGTTCAAAACAGCCGAAGGGCTGCGCAACGAGTTTTGCATTCAGATCAAAGGTTTGGTGCGTGCTCGCCCAGATGGCACCACCAACGACAACCTGAAAAGCGGCAAGATCGAAATTTTGTGTCACGAACTGACGGTGCTCAATCCTTCCGTCACACCGCCGTTCTTGCTCGATGACGACAACTTGTCAGAAACCACTCGCCTCACTCACCGCGTGCTCGATTTGCGTCGACCGTACATGCAAAACAACCTGATGCTGCGCTACAAAGTGGCCATGGAAGTACGCAAGTTTTTAGACGAGAACGGTTTCATTGACATCGAAACGCCCATGCTGACCAAGAGCACACCAGAAGGTGCGCGCGATTACTTGGTGCCCAGCCGTGTGCACGATGGCCACTTTTTTGCGTTGCCACAGTCGCCTCAGCTGTTCAAGCAGTTGCTCATGGTGGCAGGCTATGACCGCTATTACCAAATTACAAAGTGCTTCCGCGACGAAGATTTGCGCGCCGATCGTCAGCCCGAATTTACGCAAATTGATATTGAAACGTCCTTCTTGGGCGAGCAAGAAATCCGTGACATGTTCCAAGGCATGATCAGTAGCGTGTTCAAGAAAGTCTTGAACATCGACCTCGGTTCATTCCCTGTCATGGCTTATTCAGAGGCCATGCACCGCTTCGGCTCTGACAAGCCCGACTTGCGTGTGAAGTTGGAGTTCACTGAACTGACCGACATCATGGGCGATGTGGACTTCAAAGTGTTCAGCACACCTGCCACCACCCCAGGTGGCCGGGTAGTTGCTTTGCGCGTGCCGGGCGGGTCCGAAATCAGCCGTGGCGAGATCGATGGTTATACCGAGTTCGTCAAAATCTATGGTGCCAAAGGTTTGGCCTGGATCAAAGTGAACGAAGTGGCCAAAGGCCGCGACGGTTTGCAAAGCCCTATCGTCAAGAACTTGCACGATGCCGCGATTGCTGAAATTTTGAAACGCACCAATGCCCAAGATGGCGACATCTTGTTCTTCGGTGCCGACAAAGCCAAAGTGGTGAACGATGGCATGGGTGCCTTGCGCCTCAAAATTGGTCACAGTGAATATGCCAAGAAATCGGGCTTGTTCGAAGACCGTTGGGCCCCCATGTGGGTGGTCGACTTCCCCATGTTCGAGTACGACGACGAGTCTCAGCGTTACACCGCCGTTCACCACCCTTTCACAGCGCCCAAAGATGGCCACGAAGACTGGATGGTCACGGCGCCCGAGAAGTGCATTGCCAAAGGCTATGACATGGTTCTCAATGGCTGGGAAATTGGCGGCGGTTCTGTGCGTATCCACCGCGCCGATGTGCAGCAAAAAGTGTTTGACGCATTGAAAATCACACCCGAAGAAGCCCAACTCAAGTTTGGCTTCTTGCTCGATGCCTTGCAATACGGTGCCCCACCGCACGGTGGATTGGCCTTTGGCCTAGACCGCATCATTACCTTGATGACGGGCGCAGAGTCTATCCGCGATGTGATTGCCTTCCCCAAGACACAACGTGCTCAATGCTTGCTCACGCAGGCACCAAGCCCTGTGGATGAAAAGCAATTGCGCGAGTTGCACATTCGGGTGCGTAACCCAGAAGCCGTCAAGGCTTAAGCCAACAAAAAGCCGCTGAATTTTCAGCGGCTTTTTTGAGGGGTCTTTGGCTGCAGATCGGAATGGAGACCAAGCCTTTATTTAGGCATGGCCCAGTCGCCATAGCGAAGTGATTTCGGCAGCCCTGGCTGAATGCAAGGGGTCGGATACGTCTTGAACTTTTTTGTGTTCGGCCTTGGTGTCCAGTTTGCCAATGACTTTCAAGCCACCCGCTGCAATCCATTCATTGAGTTCTGCGCGCGTGCGCAGGCCTAAATGCTCAGCCAAGTCTGACAAGATCAGCCAGCCTTCTCCCTTGGGCGTGAGGTGTGCGGCCAAGCCTGCTATGAAACCTTTCAACATGCCACTGTTTTCATCGTAGATGGCGCGCTCAATTGGGGCGCTGGCGCGGGCCGGCAGCCAGGGCGGATTGCAGACAATCAAGGGCGCCTTGCCTTCAGGAAAAAGATCAGTCTTGGTCAACTCGACGGTGCCCTTGAGTCCAAGACGCTGAATATTCTCTTTGGCACAGGTCAAGGCGCGATCATCTAGGTCGGTGCCAATGACGCGTTTGACGCCTCGCTTTGCCAACACGGCCGACAAAACCCCTGTGCCTACACCGATGTCAAAAGCCAACTCAGTACTTGGCAATGGGGCATCAGCCACCAGTTGAATGTATTCACCCCGCACGGGTGAGAACACACCATAGCTGGGATGGATGCGATTGTTGGGGGCGTTTCCTAGGGCTGAAATTTCCATGCCCTTTTGGTGCCACTCGTAGGCGCCCACCAAACCTAACAATTCGCGAAGCGAGGCGACGCAACCCCTTGTGCTTGCGGGTCCCCAAGCTTCGTTCATGGCGCTTCGCCAATCGGGCGCTCGTCGAAGACTTATCTGACGATCAGGGTTGATTTGTATCAGGATCATGCTCAATGTGCGAGCGCGTTGCGATTGCGCCTGGCGGTGCAGGTGAAAATTTTCTTCTGCACTTTGACGGACCTCTGGATGTGTCTTGGAGACACGTCGAATTTTTTTGGGGGCATCGCATCGCCTGGCCAATGCTTGCAGCAGCAGCCGCGCATTTTGGAAATCACCTCGCCAAAGCATCCCAGTTCCTGCACAAGCTAGGCGGTAGGCGCTGTCAGCATTGAGAGTGTCGTCAGCCAAAACAACCCGTTTAGGCGCTGCAGCTCCTCGCTCGCTGCGCCATTCTTCCTCGCAAGTGTGGCCGTTTTCTAGCCACAAAATGGAGTTAGATGCCATGACAGTTGAAGCTGGATGATGGCTAAGAGGATCAATCGTTGGAATACTTTGCATAGGTTGATCATAGGGGGTTCTGGGCTATTTACGGAACAATTGCAAGAGAGCGGTCAAGTTCATGCAGAATGATCAGCTGATGCACGCACCTGTTTACAAAATTCCAGAATCGGTTTTGGTTGTGATTTTCACAATCGAAGCTGAAGTTTTGCTCATTCGCAGAGCCGATGCAGGCACGTGGCAGTCGGTTACGGGCAGCAAAGACTTTGAAGAGGAATCTTGGCATCAGACCGCATGCCGCGAGGTCATGGAAGAGACGGGCTTGCTTGCGACGCATGAAGAGCATGAATTGACCGATTGGGCCCTGGAGAATACTTATGAAATCTATCCAGCATGGCGCCATCGTTATGCGCCGCATGTGAGTCATAACAAAGAGCGTGTTTTTGGATTGAAATTACCTCGAAAATCACCCATTCAATTAAGCCCCTCAGAACACACTGATTACAAATGGATGTCCTGGAAAGAAGCTGCTGACACTTGTTTCTCTCCTTCTAACGCTGAGGCCATACTGATGCTGCCTCATTGGCTTCAAGGCTTGAGATGAAAGCTGAAAAGTCTGCTTTTTTAAAAGTAGCCACTTACAACATTCACAAAGGTGTTCAAGGATTCGGGCCCGCTCGTCGCTTAGAAATTCACAACTTAGGTTTGGCCATCGAGCAGTTGGACGCAGACATTGTGTGTTTGCAAGAGGTTCGAAAAGTTCATCGCCGCGAAGAAAAATACTTCCGACATTGGCCTGAATTGCCGCAAGCAGAATTTTTAGCACCTCAAGGCTATGAAGCCATCTACAAAACCAATGCTTTTACAAGGCATGGTGAACACGGCAATGCCTTGCTGTCTCGTTGGCCTGTGATGTCGCATCGGCATTTTGATATTTCTGACCATCGATTTGAACAACGTGGTTTGTTGCACGTGGAAATTCAGGTGGGGGAGCTGCTTTCTGATTCTGCAGCCGCATCCAAAATGGCCAATCATTCGCCGTTCAATGTGCATGTGATTGTGGTCCACCTTGGGCTTATTCCAGCCAGCAGAATACGTCAAATAAAGCAATTGCATGAGTACATTGAACGCGAAGTTCCCGCCCATTCCGCATTGCTGGTGGCAGGGGATTTCAACGACTGGGGAAACCGCATTACCAACATCATGCGAGAGCATGATTTGAAAGAATGCGAGAGTTCCAAATACTACACATACCCTTCCAGATTGCCCATTGTTCAGCTGGACCACGTTTATGCCAAGGGATTAATTCCGGTCAATCAAACGGTGCCCTCCGGAAAAATTTGGCGGCGTATGTCTGATCATTTGCCTTTGGTTGCTCATTTTGAATTATGAGAAATCATTCTGTGCTTCGAGATGGTCACCAAATTAAGCTACTCAAAGGAGGGGGAGAATTTTTTCCTGAGTTGATTCGTGCGTTGGATGCAGCCCGCGCTCACGTCCAACTAGAAACTTATATTTTTGATTTTCATGGTGATGGCGCACGAGTGGCAGCAGCACTTGAACGGGCGGGTAGCCGAGGCGTGCGTGTGTGGGTGGTTGTCGATGGCGTGGGCACACCAAAACTCAGTGAAGACTGGCGAGTTAGATTTGACAAGGCGGGGGTCGACTGGCGTGTCTATTCACCCTTGGGTACTTTAGGTCTGCTGATTCCCAACCGCTGGCGAAGGTTACACCGCAAACTGTGCGTCATTGATGGCCGATTGGCTTTTTGTGGCGGCATCAATATCTTGGATGACATGCACGACCCTCAATACGGTGCCTTGAAATCACCTCGCTTGGATTACGCAGTGTGCGCTAAGGGTGCATTGGTGCAACAAGTTCAAGAGGCCACCCAGCAATTGTGGTGGCGAATGAAAGCTGTTCGAAATGCAAGGCAGCAAAATTTCTCAGAAGCCTTCAGTGCCTTCAGAGCAGCAAGTTTGCACCTGCCTTGGCGACACGATGTTCATTTTGCACAAGATGAAACCAGAGTGGCCCGCGCAGGCTTTCTGTTGCGTGACAATTTGCGACATCGAGGACAAATTGAAAAAGCTTATCGACGTGCCATTGGTTTGGCACGCCATGAAATCCTGATTGCGAATGCCTATTTTTTGCCAGGCCGAAAATTGCGGCAAGCACTGATTCACGCAGCTTGCCGAGGTGTTCGCGTGAGATTGTTATTGCAGGGACGCTATGAATACTTTATGCAATACCATGCGGCACGTCCTGTTTATCGTCAACTCATGCAGGCGGGCGTTGAGATTTACGAATATGCCGAAAGCTTTCTGCACGCCAAGGTGGCGGTGATCGATGCCAACCACGACCGCCCCTGGGCCACCGTAGGTTCTTCTAATTTAGACCCCTTCAGTTTGCTACTGGCCAGAGAGGCCAATGTGGTTGTGGCCGATGCTGAATTTGCTAAATCCTTGAAAGAAGGTCTGGAAAAGGCAATTAACTTTGAGAGCCAGCGAATCATGCCTCAAACGCTTCTGGAGCGGTCACCATTTCAAAGAGCCATGGACTGGGTTGCCTTTGCCCTGATGCGTTTTGCAATTTGGCTAACTGGCAATCGGTATTGAATTAAAGCTGTGCTGTTTTGGCACATGACCATACGTTGGAAAGTGGCTTCAATCACTGGTAGGATCTGCTATCGTTTTTTCTTATTCAGATGCTTATGACCGCTCCTGCTAACCTGCCCTCTGAGGATGTCGGCACGCCCGTCTCGGTGAAAATTCGCGAGCGCGTCCTGGCAGCCCGTAAACGCTTTAACGCAAACGACAACATTGCCGATTTTATTCAGCCTGGAGAGTTGGACCGCCTGCTCGACGAGGTGGCTGAAAAAATGCAAACCGTGTTGGACAGCATGGTGATCGATACTCAAAACGATCACAATACCCAAGACACGGCAAGACGCGTCGCCAAAATGTATTTGAAGGAAGTCTTCAAAGGGCGCTACACCGAAAGCCCAGAAGTCACAGAATTTCCCAATGCAGAGCACCTGAATGAGCTCATGATTGTGGGTCCCATTACAGTGCGCAGCGCTTGCAGCCACCACCTTTGCCCCGTCATCGGTCAAATCTGGATAGGTGTCTTGCCCAACGAGCACACCAATGTCATTGGCCTTTCCAAATATGCTCGACTGGCCGAATGGATCATGGGTCGCCCCCAAATTCAAGAAGAAGCCGTGGTGCAGTTGGCAGATTTGATCCAGCGCAAAACACAACCTGATGGATTGGCCATTGTGATGGAGGCCAGTCACTTTTGCATGGGCTGGCGTGGCGTCAAAGACATGGACAGCAAAATGATTAACTCTGTCATGCGCGGTGTTTTTTTAAAGGATCCTACTTTGCGCCGCGAGTTCTTGTCGTTGATTCCTAGAAAGGCCTGATCATGTTGGTTCGTTTACTTTATGCCAGTCGTGCGGTAGATCCTCAGCCCATCGTCATTGAATCTATTTTGTCGCAATCCAGACAATTCAATCCCAGTACAGGCATCACTGGAATTTTGGTTTACAGCGGCGATATCTTTTTGCAGGCCATTGAAGGTGGTCGAGAAGCTGTCAGCGAACTGTATGGACACATCCAAAAAGATTCACGCCATCAGCAAGTGGTGCTTTTGCACTATGAAGAAATCTCTCAACGACGCTTCAGTGGCTGGACAATGGGGCAGGTCGATGTGTCACGAGTCAATACCAGCATCTTGTTGAAGTACTCCGAGCGTGCTGTGCTAGACCCTTACAGCGTTTCGGGTGCTGTGTCATTGGCTTTGCTCGAAGAACTCATGGCCACAGCTTCTATCATTGGGCGTGCTTGAACTTTGTTTGATCGGCTGCGATTTTTCCAGCAGTCCGAATAAGCGCAAGCCCATTGTGGTGGCATTCGGCGCCATGCAGCGTGGTGTTGTCAAACTAGACCGCTTGGAAAAATTTGAAACTCTGGATGCATTTCAAACATTTTTAAATGCACCCACCCCATTTGGGGCAAAGTGTGTAGGTGGTTTTGATTTGCCTTTTGGCCTGCCACGTGAGTGGATCGAGCACATGAAATGGCCCTCTTCATGGTCAGATGTCATGAGCCTCTATGCTTCTTATTCACGCGAAGAATTGAGGCATTTTTTCAAAGCATTTTGTGACAGCAGACCCACTGGTTCTAAGTTTGCACACAGAGCGACTGACCTGCCAGCGGGCTCTAGCTCTTCCATGAAATGGGTGAACCCTCCTGTCGCTTGGATGATGCATGCGGGCGTTCCTTTGCTGCGTGCGGCCCAATGGACTTTGCCTGCTATGTGTAACGGTCATCCTGACCGAGTTGCACTCGAAGCCTACCCAGGTTTGCTGGCCAGAGAAATTGTGAAGCAACGCAGTTACAAGAGTGATGACAAATCCAAGCAAACCCAAGACAGATGGTTGGCACGCAAGGACATCCTGCATGCCCTTGATTTAGGTCAAACGCGTTTGGGCTTGCGCTTGAAACTCAGCGCAGCGCAGCATGACAGTTTGTTGCTAGATGGCTCTGGCGATTCCTTAGATGCCGTACTCTGTTTGGTGCAGGCGGCGTGGGCCAATCAGCAGCATGAATTGGGTACGGGCAGTGGTCTTTATGGGTTGCCTGAGTTTGACCCCTTAGAGGGGTGGATTGTGACTGCTTGAAGGAGGGTGAGGGTCATGAAGGGCTGTGGACTAGGGCCCTGAAAGCGCGCCTTGCATGCTCTAAATGGCCATGCCCGCTATGTCGTCTGGCAGGGCCTGAAGTGACCGCAAAGCTTGAATGGCTTCTATGTCGGTCCGGTACAACTTCACTGAACTTTCGTGTCCCAATTCTCCTGCCAGTTTCAATGCAGTTTCAACCGGCAGCTTGATGCCGCTGATGTGGAGCTGAATGCCCTTTCCATTTAAATAATGGCGAATTTGCTGAAGCGTTTCTAGCCCAGTCGCATCAATGCGATTAATGGGTTGTGCAAACAAACACAGATCTTGAATGTGAGTTTGATCGCGAAGTTTCTCGGTGATGTACTTTTCAAAACTGCTGGCTGCTGCAAAGTCCAACTCGGCATCCATTCGAATGGCAAACACATTGGGGGCAAGTGGAGGCAAATGCCACAATTGACGATCGCGCAAACTGCCATCTTCATGCAAACCCACTTCAATGATCCGTGGGTGAAGTCGGGTATGCAAAAAGTGACTTAATCCCACCAGCACGCCTGCCAAGACGCCCCAGTAAATTCTAGGAGCGCTGAGCAATGTGATGCCGAAAGTCAAGCCCGCAGTCGTCGCTTCAAAGCGTGCAATGCGCCAAAGTTTGACAAAGGCCGTGGGTTGAATGAGGCTGGAAACAGCCAAGATCACAATGGCCGCCAAAACTGCACGGGGCACATGAAAAAGTGCCGGTGAAGCAAAAACGGCCAGCCATACAAAGGAGGTCGTGGCCACCGCCGCCCAACCTGTTTTGGCCCCCGAGGCCAAACTGATGGCTGATCTAGAAAATGATGTGCTGGTGGCAAAACTGCCACTTAATCCAGACGCAATTTTGGCCAGACCTTGACCTATCAAGTCTTGATTCTCTTGCCACACAGTGCCTTCTTTTTGATTTTCAGTTTTGGCACAAGAGGCAGCTTCCAAAAAACTAACCAAAGCAATCAGCAAGGCGGGTCCAGCCAGCAGTACAAGTTCCTCCCAAGTCAACAAAAGCGGCAAGCCTAAATTAGGCAAAGAGGCGGGTAAGGCGCCAATGATGGCACCACCTTGGGCTTCGAAGCCCGTGGCGTAACTGATGGCAGCGCTGACAGCAACGACCCACATGATGCTTGGTGATTTTGGCGCCCACTTTTTGGCCAAGAACAAGGCGGCCAAGCTGGCAGCACCAAATCCCAAATCAGCCCATTCGACAAACCCGCCATTTTGCCAACCGGTGAGAGCGGGCAACTGTGACGCCATGATCAATAGACCTGCTGCTTGTGTAAAACCCATCATGACGGGTGAGCTGATGAGGTTCAAAAGCCAGCCATAACGCAGCACGCCCATCATCAATTGCAATGAACCCGACAACAGGGCCAGCCAAATGGCCAAAGTGACCCAGTGTGCGCTGGCAGGTGCGGCCATGCCTGTGAGGGAAGCGCTGATGAGGACGCAAGTGAGCGCAGAGGGACCAATAGAGAGACGAGTGGAGCCTCCCCACATCACACCCACTAAGGCAGGCAATAGCGCCGCATAAAGACCTGTGACCAGTGGCATGCCAGCCAACGCAGCGTAAGCAACTGACTGCGGCACCATGAGCAATGCCACTGAAAACCCGGCTGACCATTCTTGACGAAAGAGTTCGGGGCTTAAGCGCGGCCAATTTAAAAATGGCAACCAAGCTTTGAGAGGTTTCATGGCAATACAGTGTTCAGTGAGCTGTCAACTGAGTTCAGCTCAATGCCTGATGGCGAAACGGACTGCATACCGTGCACTGCAAATTTCTAGCAGTGCTCAATGTCTGCCATTCCATGTGCTGTGCATTGAACAGCATGAGCTTGCCTTGAAGGCTGCTGCCTATGCCGCTTAACAATTTCAGTGCTTCGGTGGCCTGCAAGCTGCCAATGACGCCAACCAGGGGTGCTAAAACGCCCATGGTGGCGCAGCGAGTTTCTTCAAAGCTTTGAGTGGGAGGAAACACGCAGGCATAGCAGGGGGCATCTGCTTGGCGAATGTCATAAACCGCCACTTGGGCATCAAAGCGCAAGGCAGAGCCTGATACCAAAGGCTTGGCATGTTGGACACATGCTTGGTTGATCAGTTGACGTGTTTCAAAGTTATCGGTGCAATCTAAAACGACATTGACGGTGGGCAGGCAACTGGCCAGCAAGGCTACATCTGCTTTTTGCGAATAGCAACTCACTCGCACGTCTGGGTTGATGCCTTCTATGGCGGCTTGAAGCGACGCTACTTTGGCTTGACCCACACGCGCTTGAGAATGGGCTATTTGCCTTTGAAGGTTGGTGACATCGACATGATCATGGTCGATCAAGCTAATGTGCCCAACACCTGCACTGGCCAAGTAGAGAGCCGCAGGGCAGCCCAATCCGCCAGCGCCGACGATGAGCGCATGAGATTGAGAGACTCGCTCTTGGCCTTCGACGCCCCATTCGTTCAGAAGAATGTGACGTGAATATCGCAGGAGCTGGTCGTCCCTCATGGGCGATTACTTGTCTTTTTTCTCTTCTTTGCGCTCAGCCAACGTGGCACTCACTTTGACTGGCAAACCCTTTAATTGGTTGAGGGCTTGGTTCAATTGAAAGTCTTTGTCAGAGCCGAATTCAGGCGGGCGTCTTTCTGACACTGGTTTTTTGGCTTCAGCTTCTAGTTTTTTAAGAGCCTCTTCTCTGGCTTTTTGACGCTCTTCATTTTTCTTTTCAGCTTCTTGACCGTTGCCCAAATGTTTTTCTAAATCGGCTTCGCGTGTGCGAAGCGCTGCAAATACATTGCCGTTTTCAGTTTCGTCGAGCATGACGTCTGGCAAGATGCCTTTGGCCTGAATCGACTTGCCATTGGGTGTGTAGTAGCGGGCCGTGGTGAGCTTCAAAGCGGTGTCGGGTCCGAGCTGGCGAACCGTTTGAACCGAACCTTTGCCAAAGGTTTGGCTGCCCATGATGGTGGCGCGCTTGTGGTCCTGCAATGCACCGGCCACAATTTCGCTGGCAGATGCAGAACCTTCATTGACCAACACCACCATTGGGATTTTTTTCAAGAGGCCTTGGGTGTTTTGGGTCAGCCTTTGAATGGGGTCGTTGTCAGAATTGCGGCGCCAAAATTGTGGAGCTGCCTTGTAAATAAATTTACTTTCTTCCAGTTGACCGTTGGTGGAGACCACGGTGACGTTTTCTGGCAGAAAGGCCGCAGACAAAGCAACTGCTGAATCGAGCAAGCCACCGGGGTCGTTGCGCAAATCAAGCACCAAGCCTTTGAGTTTGGGGTCTTGTTTGACCATGTCTTCGAGCTTCTTGGAGAAGTCTTCAACGGTTCTCTCTTGAAATTGAGACACACGAATCCAGCCAAAACCAGGTTCGATTAACTTGGCTTTGACCGATTGGGTTTTAATTTCTTCACGAACAATGGTGACCGTGAAGGTTCGAGCTTCGTCTTTGCGAAAAACCGTGAGAACCACCTTCGTGTTGGGCTCGCCACGCATGCGCTTGACCGCATCGTTCATGGACAAACCTTTGACAAAGGCGTCGTCAATTTTGGTGATCAGGTCATTGGTTTTGAGGCCAGCCCGATCGGCAGGAGAGCCTTCAATGGGCGATACCACTTTAACCACACCCTCTTCTTGGGTGATCTCAATGCCCACACCGACAAAGCGACCCGAGGTGCCTTCGCTGAACTCTTTAAAGCTTTTTTTATCAAAGTACTGCGAGTGAGGGTCTAGGCTTGAGACCATGCCAGAGATGGCTTCGGTGATGAGTTTTTTTTCATCGACGGTTTCGACATAGTCACTTTTGACCATGCCAAAAACAGCTGCCAGTTGCTGAAGTTCTTCAAGTGGCAGGGGTGCAAATGCGCCTCTTGCGGTGGTTTGAAGCGAAACAGTCGTCAGGGCGCCTGCTAAAGCACCGATGCTAAGCCAACCAACAATTTTCAATTTCTGTCCCATGTGCATTGACCCAAAGGGTCTCCTTTAAAGCCAATATACACCTTGTCAGCCAAGTTTGTGCATCTCAGCCTGTGTCCGGCAGGTAAATTAAGCTTTGCCTTGGCTGGCCACAGCAGCAGCAGCCTTTGCGGCAGCTTCAGCGTCGCCCAAGTAGTAATGTTGGATGGGCTTCAAATTGGCATCCAGTTCGTAAACCAAGGGAATGCCGTTGGGGATGTTCAAGTTCACAATGTCTTCATCGGAAATGTTGTCCAAGTATTTGATCAAGGCACGGATGGAGTTGCCGTGCGCTGCCACCACAATTTGTTTGCCAGCCTTGATGGCTGGCGCCATGGAATCTGTCCAAAAGGGAATCACGCGGGCCACGGTGTCTTTCAAACACTCGGTCAACGGAATGTCTTGTGCCTTGAGTTTGGCGTAGCGCAAGTCATCGCGTTCACACCGAGGATCTGTTGCTTCGAGGGCAGGAGGAGGGGTGTCATAGCTTCGGCGCCAGACCAAAACTTGTTCATCGCCAAATTTTTGAGCGGTTTCGGCTTTGTTCAGGCCTTGAAGGGCGCCATAGTGGCGTTCATTCAGGCGCCAGCTGTTGTGCACCGGCAGCCACTGGCGCTCCATGGCGTCAAGCGTGTGCCACAAAGTGTGGATGGCTCGCTTGAGGACACTTGTGTAAGCCAGATCAAATTCATAGCCCTCTGCTTTTAGCAGGCGACCAGCCGCTTGGGCTTGTTCAATGCCAGTGGGGGTGAGATCGACATCGGTCCAGCCTGTGAAGCGATTTTCTAAATTCCAAGTGGACTCGCCGTGGCGAATGAGAACGAATTTGTACATGGTGAAAGGTTAAATCAAGAAAGAAAAACAGGTTTACAGTCAGCATTTTAGAATTCGAATCTGGCATGCGGTCTTGAAATAGGCTGCAAATGAACTTTTTAAGGGCTATTTGTGAATTTTTTGATTGAAAACTGGATGTTGGTCGCTGTCGCAGCGTCTTCTGCTTTGGCTTTGTTTTGGCCAGCCATTACCAAAGGTGCTGCAGGTGGGGTTGAGCCAACCGAGGCTGTACTGCTCATCAACCGTGAAAAGGCAATTTTGATCGATGTGTGCGAGCCCGCTGAATTTGCCCAGGGACATGCTTTAGGTTCAAAAAATATCCCCTTGGCTGAGCTGGACGCTCAGTTGCCTTTGGTGGTTAAAAACAAGAACTTGCCAGTGATTTTGGTCTGTCAAGTAGGCAGCCGTGCAAGTCGTGCAGCGGCGCAGGCTAAGAAACTGGGCTACGAGCGTGCACAGGCCTTGTCTGGCGGGCTGAAGGCTTGGCGTGAAGCCAGCCTGCCCGTTGAAAAAGCCTGAATCAGTTTGAAAAACCCTGCCATATTTTGAATTTTTGATTGGATTTGTCATGCCCCACGTGAAGATGTACACCACCGCAGTCTGCCCTTATTGTGTTCGTGCCAAGCAAATTTTGAAGGCCAAAGGTGTGACTGACATTGAAGAAATTCGAGTTGACACCCAACCCGAGGTCCGTGAACACATGATGAGCATCACAGGGCGTAGAACGGTGCCCCAAATTTTCATCGGTGAAACCCATGTTGGTGGTTGCGACGACCTCATGGCGTTGGATGCCAAGGGTGACTTGGCGCCGCTGTTGCAATCGGCCTGAAAACTGACCATCTCCCTCCAAAGCCCCAATCTGTATAGGCGATAATCTGCCTAGTCTCACGGCAGGGGCTTTTTCAAAGCGGCCTAGAGAAAACCAAATCAAACAAGAGTTTTTATGTCAGAAGATAGCACCCCCGTGTTCCAAATCCAGCGCGTTTACATGAAAGAAGCGTCTTTGGAGCAGCCCAATTCACCCGCCATTTTGCTTGAGCAACAACAACCCGCTGTCGATATTCAGTTGGGTGTCGAAGCCAATCAGGCGGCTGACGGTGTTTACGAAATTTGCGTCACTGCAACAGTGCATACCAAAATTGAAGACAAAACGGTGTTTTTGGTTGAATGCAAGCAAGCCGGTATTTTTGAAATTCGCAATTTGCCAGAAGACCAAATGGGCCCCATCATGGGCATTGCTTGCCCTCAAATTGTTTACCCTTATTTGCGTGGCAACGTGGCCGACTTGGTCACACGTGCTGGCTTCCCTCCCGTGCACTTGGCTGAAATCAATTTCCAAGCGATGTACGAGCAGCAGCAGGCAGAAGCAGCGCAGCAAGCTGCCGCGCCTCAAGTTCAGTAAGCGGCTTTGAGGCCCCACGCTTGAGCCTGAAGATTGCGATCATCGGGGCAGGTGCTTGGGGTACAGCGCTGGCCATCAGCGCAAGCCGTCATGCAGCGGGACACCAAGTTCAATTGTGGACGCGTGATCCCAATGCAGCCAAACTGATGCAATCACATCGCACTAACCAGCGTTACCTGCCGGGCATTGTTTTTCCTGACGAACTGAGTTGCACCAGCTCTTCTGTTCCAGATCTTCTGGCATGGGCCGCCAAGCACGACTTGGTTGTCGTTGGAACTCCCATGGCAGCTTTGCGCAACATCTTGCTGAATTTGAAAGATGTTCAAGTGCCAGTAGCCTGGCTTTGTAAAGGCTTTGAAGCGGGCTCTGAAGGCATTGATTCGGGTGCCATGCCGCATGAGGTGTGTCAAGCGGTTGCGCCGCATTTAATTTCAGGCGCCCTGAGCGGCCCTAGTTTTGCGATGGAAGTGGCGCTGGCTCAGCCCACCGCATTGGTCGCAGCCAGTGCACACGCCAGTGTGAGGCAGATATTGGTCTCTGCATTTCACAGCCCCAGCTTGCGCGTTTACGCCAACGAAGACATCGTTGGCGTGGAAGTCGGCGGCGCGGTGAAAAATGTATTGGCCATTGCAACCGGATTGTGTGATGGTCTGAATTTAGGTTTGAATGCACGCGCTGCATTGATTACCCGCGGTTTGTCAGAAATGACACGCTTGGGTGTGGCCTTGGGCGCCAAAACTGAAACCTTCATGGGTTTGTCTGGTCTAGGCGATTTGGTGCTCACGTCTACCGGCGATCTCAGTCGCAATCGCAAGGTGGGCCAACTGCTGGCTCAGGGCATGGACTTGCAGCAGGCCGTTCAATCTTTGGGCCATGTGGCCGAGGGGGTCTACAGCGCTCGCACCGTGGTTAAACGGGCACAAGCCTTGGGTGTTGACATGCCCATTTCGCAGGGTGTTGTGGCTTTGTTGGATGGCCACTTGAAGCCTTCTGAAGCCGTGGCAGCACTGATGGGGCGCAATGCCAAAGGCGAAACAACCTGATCATTGACTTAGACCGGTGTGAAAGCCAGTCGCACGTAGATGGGTGCAAAAGCCTCTGCTTGCGTAATTTCAATGAGCGTTTCTTTGGCCAACTCTAGAAGCGCAATGAAGGTGACCACCAACACGGGCGTGCCTTTGCTGGGATCAAACAAGTTTTCAAATTCTACAAACTTGCGACCTTGAAGGTGCTTTAGCACAATGCTCATGTGCTCGCGCACACTGAGTTCCTCGCGGGTTATTTTGTGATGCTGAACCAGTTTGGCACGCTTCAAAATATCATGCCAAGCTTCTTGCAGTTCAACCAAGTGCACATCGGGAAAGCGCGGTTGCAAGCTTTGTTCAATGTAGACCTGTGCCTTTAAAAAGTCGCGGCCATATTGCGGCAAGTTGCCCAATTGCATGGAAGCCATTTTCATTTGCTCGTATTCAAGCAAGCGACGAACCAATTCGGCTCGGGGGTCTTCAGGCTCTTGACCTTCTGCCACCTTCTTAGGCGGCAACAACATGCGAGATTTGATTTCAATCAGCATGGCGGCCATGAGCAAATACTCGGCAGCCAACTCGAGGTTGTGCTCGCGAATTTCATCGACATAACTGAGGTATTGGCGCGTGACCGCGGCCATGGGAATATCGAGGATGTTGAAGTTTTGCTTGCGAATGAGGTACAGCAACAAATCGAGCGGCCCTTCAAAAGCCTCTAAAAAAACCTCTAAAGCATCCGGTGGAATGTAGAGGTCGTTGGGCATGGAAAACAAAGGCTCGCCATACAAACGCGCCACGGCCACGTGGTCGATGACCACGGGCAACCCAGCCGTGTTTTCAACGGCGGGCAGAAGCTCTGTCGGAGCAGCGGTTTTTTCCAAAAGTCTCAGCCTTTGGTTTGGTACACGTAAGGTTTTTGTTCAACGCGGCCAGCGTTGAACTCCTTCAACACATGGCGGTCGACAGACGCATTCCACAACAAGGCACGCGCTTCTTGTTGGGCAGCGTCTAGGTGAGGGCGATCCGCTTTGAGCTGTTCAATGAACTGTGTGGTGTCAGAGCGATAGTCTGGACGACGGAAAAAATGCAGGAGCGACATGAAAAAAGCGCTTTCTAAAAAACTTAAGATATTTTACCTGTGCAAGCTCAGTGATTTTCTGACAAAAGGGCTGCTTGAAGGGCAGAAGACCAATCTGGGTAGTTCTGTTGGCCGACCCATGTCAACAAACCGGTTCGGCTTGCAATGTCCAAAGGCTGGTGGTTAAGTCCGCTCACAATCAGTTGGACGTGCTTTTTTTGACAAACTTTTGCCAAGGTCACCAGAGCGTCTGCTCCAGAAGAGTCAATGTAAATCAGGTTTTTGAGGTCCAAAACCACTGCTTTTTGAGGCAGATTGTCTTCGATGTCTTCTACCATTTTGACGGCGCCAAAGAACAAAGCACCATAAAAACGATAAGCACTGACTTGTCCTTGCTGGTTCATGAGAAGCGGTGAGTCGCTGGCGTTCAGTGGTTCAACGCGGCTGAGGTTTGAAATTCTGTAGATGAAGGTGATGCAAGCCGCGACCAATCCACATTCAATGGCTACCGTGAGGTCGACCATGACGGTGAGCAGAAACACAGCCATCAAAGTAATTCGGTAAGGGGTGCGAAATTGTTTTAAATCGGTGAAGGCGTGCCATTCACCCATGTTCCAAGCTACAAACATCAAAATGGCCGCCAAGGCTGCCAAGGGCACATGGTTGGCCAAGGGCGCGGCCACCCAAACGACCAACAACAAAGTGATGGCATGGACCATGCCGGCAATGGGCGACCGGCCGCCACTTTTGACATTGGTGACCGTGCGCGCAATGGTGCCTGTCGCAGGCATGCCGCCAAAAAAAGGCGTGACAAAATTGGCCACACCTTGTGCCATGAGTTCTTGATTGGGGTTGTGCCGGTCACCAATGAGGCCATCGGCAATGCGCGCGCACATCAAGGATTCAATGGCGCCTAGCAAAGTTAAAGTGATGATGGGCATGCTCAAGTGTTGCAGATTGGCCAGACTGAACACAGGCCATACAAAACTTGGCAATTCGGAAGGTATGCCGCCAAATTTGCTGCCAATGGTTTCGACTGGCAGTTGCATGGCCAGTGCAATCCATGTCGATGCGGCCAGGGCCACAATGGATCCGGGCGTTGCTTGAAAAAATCTTGCTAGCCCTTGGGCAGGGGGCTGGCTTTTCTTGACTGAAAAGACACGCTGCCAAACAACAATCAAAGCCAATGAGCCACACCCCAAGGCAAAAGCAGGTGCATGAAATGTAGGCAGCGCTGAATGCAGGGTGCGCAAAATGCCAAAAAAATCAGCTGGCATTGCCGTGACCTCGAGTCCTAGAAAGTCTTTGGCTTGCGACAGCATGATGAGCACCGCTATGCCATTTGTGAATCCAATGACCACAGCCACTGGGATAAAACGAATCAGAGTGCCTAATTTGAGCAAGCCCATGAGAAACAAAAGGACGCCCGATGCCGCAGTGGCAATGATCAAATTGGCCAAACCGTAGCGCTCTAAGATGCCATACACAATGACGATGAAGGCACCAGCGGGCCCGCCAATTTGAACGCGGCTGCCGCCTAAGGCCGAAATGATGAAGCCTGCAATGATGGCGGTGAACAAACCTGCTTCGGGCTTCAGCCCCGAGGCAATGGCAAAGGCCATGGCCAGAGGCAATGCCACCACACCCACGGTGAGGCCTGCCCCAATATCCGTACCCAGTTGTTCTCGCGTGTAGCCCTTTAAGGCGTCAATGAGTTTGGGGCGGAAGAAAAAAGCCATGCCTCAGTGTAGCGCTGCGAAGTGCTCAGTGCCTAATTGATGGCGTGAACCAGGTCAGTGGATTCGCATCCCGGGTTTGGCACCCGGCCATGGGTTGAGTACATAAATGCCAGGTTCAGCTTTTTCGTCTGCATGGCTGGCAGCCAGAACCATGCCTTCAGAAACCCCGAACTTCATCTTGCGCGGGGCCAAGTTGGCCACCATGACGGTGAGTTTGCCCACCAAATCTTCGGGTTTGTAGACACTGGCAATGCCGCTGAACACATTGCGGTGTTGGCCTTCGCCCACATCCAAGGTGAGGCGCAAAAGTTTGGTCGAGCCTTCCACAGCTTCGCACTTCACAATTTGCGCAATGCGCAAATCGATCTTGGCAAAGTCTTCAATCGAGATGGTGGGCGCAATGGCTTCACCGCCTGGCAATGGCGCGGCTTCGACCACGGGTTCAGGTGCTTCAAACAAAGCGTCCAGCATGGCCACATCGACACGCTGCATCAAGTGCTTGTAATCATTGATGGCGTGACCTGCGCCCAAAAAAACTGGCACGTGGGTGAATTTCATGGCTTCGATGTTCAAGAACTTTTCGACGTTGGCCGCCAATGAGGGCAACACGGGCTTGAGCATGAGACTGAGCAAACGGAAGGTTTCAATGCAAGTGGTGCAAACGTCGTGCAGGCGAGCGTCCATGCCTTCTTGCTTGGCCAATTCCCAGGGTTTGTTTTGGTCCACATACTCGTTCACGCGGTCGGCCAACTGCATGACTTCACGCAGTCCTTTGGCATAGTCTCGTTCATCATAGAGTTTGGCGATGGGTGCCACGCCTTCGTGCAATTGCCTGATGAGTGCTTGTCCGTCAGCCGATACGTGACCCAACTTGCCGCCCAAGCGCTTGGCAATGAACCCTGCTGCGCGCGATGCAATGTTGATGTACTTGCCCACCAAGTCGGAGTTGACACGGGCCATGAAGTCTTCAGGGTTGAAGTCGACGTCTTCGTTGCGGCCGTTGAGTTTGGCGGCAATGTAGTAACGCAGCCATTCGGGGTTCATGCCCAGTTTCAAGTACTTGAGCGGGTCGAGGCCGGTGCCACGGCTCTTGCTCATCTTCTCGCCGCTGACGGTTAAAAAGCCGTGAACATACACCGCGTTGGGCGTTTTGCGGCCACTGAAGTGCAGCATGGCGGGCCAGAACAGCGTGTGGAAATACGTGATGTCTTTGCCAATGAAGTGGTATTGCTCGACGTTGGGGTTGTTGATGTAGGCGTTGTAGTCCACACCAATTTTGCCAAGGTAGTTTTTAAGCGAGGCCAAATAACCAATGGGCGCATCGAGCCACACGTAGAAATATTTACCGGGTGCATCGGGAATTTCAATGCCGAAATAAGGCGCATCTCGGCTGATGTCCCAATCACCCAAGCCGCCTTGGCCTTCTTCGTCTTTGGCAAACCACTCCTTGATTTTGTTCAGTACTTCAGGCTGCAGGCGGCCAGTGTCATGGGTCCATTTTTCTAGAAACTCAACACAGCGTGGGTCAGACAATTTGAAGAAGTAATGCTCGGATTGTTTGAGCACCGGTGTGGCACCCGACAAAGCCGAGTAAGGGTTCTTGACTTCGGTGGGCGAATAAACAGCGCCGCACGATTCACAACTGTCACCGTATTGGTCTTTGGTGCCGCACTTGGGACACTCGCCCTTGATGAAACGGTCGGGCAGAAACATGGACTTTTCTGGGTCAAAAAATTGCTCGATGGTTTTGGTTGCAATGAGACCTGCTGCCTTCAAGTCGCGGTAGATTTGTTGAGCCAGTTCGTGGTTTTCAGGGCCGTCGGTGGAGTGCCAATTGTCAAAGGCAATGTGAAAGCCATCGAGGTAAGGCTTGCGACCTGCCGCAATGTTGGCCACAAACTGCTGGGGTGTGACGCCTGCTTTTTCGGCGGCAATCATGATGGGGGCACCGTGTGCGTCGTCGGCACACACAAAATGCACCTCATGGCCTTGCATGCGTTGCGCGCGAACCCAGATGTCGGCCTGGATGTACTCCATGATGTGACCGATGTGGAAATTGCCATTGGCATAGGGCAAAGCGGTCGTGACAAAAATTTGTCGCAGGGCTGCAGTGAGGTTCGAAACGGACGAGGCAGACATGAGGGGTCAACTTGTAGGGGAATCCTTTATTGTATGGGCTTCGGCCCCCCGATATCGGTAAACTTCCTGCCATTCGCAGAAAGTTTCACATGTCGACCCCAGAACAACTCCAAAAAGCCCTCGAATCCGTCATCGACCCCAACACGGGCAAAGATTTTGTCTCCACCAAAGCCCTGAAAAACCTGGTGGTGGACGGTGGCAATGTGGCCTTTGATGTTGAGTTGGGTTACCCCGCCAAGAGCCAAATTCCGGCTTTGCGCAACGCCCTCATTGCCGCAGCCAAGCAGGTGCCAGGCGTGACCAATGTCTCAGCCAACGTCACCATGAAAATTGTGGCGCACGCAGCCCAGCGCGGCGTGGCTTTGTTGCCTCAAGTGAAAAATATCGTGGCCGTTGCCTCAGGCAAAGGCGGCGTCGGCAAGAGCACCACCGCTGTGAACTTGGCGCTGGCGCTGGCCGCTGAAGGCGCCAGTGTGGGCTTACTTGATGCCGACATTTACGGTCCCAGCCAGCCCATGATGATGGGCATTGAGGGGCGTCCCGAAAGTGAAGACGGCAAAACCATGGAGCCCATGGAAAACTATGGCGTGCAAGTGATGTCGATTGGCTTCTTGGTGAACCAAGACGAGGCCATGATTTGGCGCGGCCCCATGGCCACGCAGGCATTGGAGCAATTGTTGCGTCAAACCAATTGGAAGGATTTGGATTACTTGATCATCGACATGCCACCCGGCACAGGTGACATTCAACTCACACTCAGCCAACGCGTGCCCATGACGGGCGCTGTGATTGTGACCACGCCGCAAGACATCGCTTTGCTGGATGCCAAAAAGGGCATCAAGATGTTTGAAAAAGTGGGTGTGCCTATTTTGGGGATTGTGGAAAACATGGCGGTTCACGTCTGTACACATTGTGGCCATGTAGAGCACATCTTTGGCGCCGATGGTGGCAAGAAAATGGCCGAGAACTATCAGATGGATTACTTAGGAGCCTTGCCCTTGAACATGCAAATTCGTTTGCAAGCCGACAATGGCAAACCCACGGTGGTGGCCGATCCTGACGGTGAAGTGGCGGGCATCTACAAATCTGTAGCGCGACAAGTGGCCATCAAAATTGCGGCAAAGGCCAAAGACTTTTCTGCTAAGTTCCCTACCATCACGGTGTCTAAAAACACCTGAAACATGCGATCAAAAATGGCTCACGCAAGGAGGGCCACTTCACCAAGGCTTGAAATCTTCAAGCCTTTTTGTTTTCCAAATCGCGCAAACGGAAACGTTGAATTTTGCCAGTGGCAGTTTTAGGCAGCTCGTTCACAAACTGAATGTAGCGCGGGTATTTGTAGGCAGCCAGACGCTCTTTCACAAACACTTTCACTTCTTCCTCGGTCAAAGTTTGGCCCGCCTTCAACACGATGAAGGCTTTGGTTTTGGTCAAGCCGTCATCGTCAATTTTGCCAATGACGGCGGCTTCCAAAATGGCTGGGTGTTGCACCAACGTTGATTCAACTTCAAAGGGTGACACATAGATGCCGCTGACTTTGAGCATGTCGTCGTTGCGACCTGCGTAGGTGTAGTAGCCATCCTTATCTCTTGAGTATTTGTCGCCGCTCTTGGTCCACTCACCTTGAAAGGTGTCGCGAGATTTTTCGCGGTTGTTCCAATACATCAAGGCTGCGCTCGGGCCTTTGATGTACAAGTCACCAATCTCGTCGTGGCCCGTCAGGATTTGACCCTCTTCCCCCCGCAATTGCACCTCGTAGCCAGGCACAGGTTTGCCAGTGGTGCCATAGCGAACATCGCCAGGTGTGTTGGACAAAAACACGTGCAACATTTCGGTGGACCCAATGCCGTCAATGATTTGGCAACCATAGCGTGCGGTCCAGCGCTCACCAATGTCTGCGGGCAAAGCTTCACCGGCAGAGGAGCACAAGCGCAATGCCACTTGATCTTTGGGGGGCAAGTCAGGACTTGCCAACATACCGCCGTAGCCTGTGGGTGCGCCGTAAAATACGGTGGGTTTGTGGCCCACCAAACGCTTGAAGGTGGCCTGTGGTGTGGGACGTTCTGCCATCAACACCACGCTGGCGCCAACGCTTAAAGGGAAGGTGAGGGCGTTGCCCAAACCATACGCAAAGAACAATTTGGCGGCAGAAAACACCACGTCGTTGGAGGTCAAAGCCAACACACCTTTGCCATACAACTGCGCCGTCCAATACAAATTGCCTTGGGTGTGAACCGTGCCCTTAGGGTGACCGGTAGAGCCAGAAGAGAACAACCAGAAAGCAGGCTCGTCTGCGTGCGTTTCAGCGGGCAAACTCGGACCCGAGGCAGAAGCCAGCAAGTCTTTGAAGTGCAAATGGGGTGCTGGCAAGTCGCCTTCGTGGCGCGTCACCACCACGTGCTTGATGCTCTTGGTGCCTTGGGAAATGGCAGCATTCAAGGTGCCCAACAAAGTGGATGACACCATGGCCGCTTGTGCTCGGCTGTTGTTGATCATGAAGGCATAGTCTTCAGCCGTTAACAGCGTATTGACTGCCACAGGGACAACGCCCGCATAGAGGGCCCCTAAAAATGACACGATCCAATCGCTGCTGTCTTGCATTAACAGCAGAACGCGCTCTTCCCGCTTCAAACCCAATTTTCGAAGACCTGCCGCGCATGCGCGAATTTGATCCGCCATCTGGCCGTAGGTCAATGAGCCAACATCATCGATCAAGGCTGTTTTGTCCTTGCGACTGTTGTTGGCTGCAATCAAAAACTGCGCAAAGTTGAATTGCGAGGGAGGTGCAGAAGGCAGGGTCATGGTTGTCTCCGTGATCTGGATCAAAATTTTTTATCCAAGGTGCATTAAAAAGCTTTGGGATTCTTTCAACAAGCGGTATAAATGCACTATCTTGCTTGCGGATGAGTATGCAGTAAAGTGCATGTTTTGTCTGCGGTCAAATTTAAGGGTTTTCCCTTATCGTTGAAGAAATTTAAACAATTTTTAAAAGTTTTTGGAGACTTCGGTGACTGAAGCATCGACTGCATTTGTTGAAGTAGGCGATTCGCTTGAGCCTTTGCGCAGCCCATTTTTGATGTCGCTGGGTGAGCGCGTTCGCAATTTGCGTTCACGCAAAGGCATGACACGCAAAGCGGTGGCTTTGGCCGCCGATGTGTCAGAGCGACACTTGGCCAATTTGGAATATGGCACTGGCAATGTGTCGGTGTTGGTGTTGCTTCAGGTGTCCCATGCATTGCAGTGTTCTCTGGCAGAGTTGTTGGGCGACATCAGTACCAGCTCGCCCGAGTGGTTGCTCATTCGTGAGTTGTTGGGCAAGCGCACAGAGTCCGATTTACGCCGTGCGCGTCTTCAGCTCACAGAAATGTTTGGCGAGGGTGGTGACGCTTCTGCGCGCCGTACGCGCATTGCACTCATTGGCCTTCGAGGTGCTGGCAAAACCACACTGGGACAGCGTTTGGCCGACGACTTGGGTTTTGCGTTCATTGAACTGAGTCGAGAGATTGAAAAATTTGCAGGCTGCCAAATCAGCGAAATTCACAACCTTTACGGTGCCAATGCATACCGCCGGTACGAACGTCGTGCTTTAGAAGAAGCCATTCAAATCTACCCAGAAGTGGTCATTGCCACGCCAGGTGGTTTGGTTTCTGATTCAGCCAATTTCAATTTGTTGTTGTCGCATTGCACCACGGTTTGGTTACAAGCCAGCGCCAACGATCACATGGCGCGGGTCGCTGCTCAAGGTGACTTGCGTCCCATGGCGGCAAGCCCTGAGGCGATGGAGGATTTAAAGCGCATTTTGGAAGGCCGTTCAGCCTTTTATTCCAAAGCCGACATCAGCATCGACACCAGCGCCCAGGATGCCGATGAAAGTTTCAAGCACTTGAAAACTGAAGTACGCAAAGTCATTCAGTGGGTTGAATGAAGTTTGCAAAATATTTCCAAATATTAGGGTAAATACTTATAATTTGCATTAAATTGCATGTTGAGTGTTTTGAATGCATGCAATAAACTGCATGTCAAGCGACTCAACAACTTATTTTGGAGACTCACATGACAACAGCACCCATCGTCAATTACCAAACTACACCCGAAAACTACAAGCACATCAGCTTGGCCTTTGACGGTGCTGTGGCCACCTTGTCGATCAACATCGACGAAAACGCCGGCATTCGCCCTGGCTACAAACTCAAGCTCAACTCATACGACTTGGGTGTGGACATTGAATTGCACGATGCTTTGCAGCGCATTCGTTTTGAGCACCCAGAAGTTCGCTCCGTCGTTGTGACCAGTTTGAAAGACCGCGTGTTCTGCTCTGGCGCCAACATTTTCATGTTGGGTGTTTCTACCCATGGCTGGAAAGTTAACTTCTGTAAGTTCACCAACGAAACACGCAACGGCATTGAAGACTCCAGCAAATACTCTGGTTTGAAATTTGTCGCTGCATTGAACGGCGCCTGCGCTGGCGGTGGCTACGAGTTGGCATTGGCTTGCGACGACATCGTGTTGGTGGACGACCGTTCTTCTTCAGTGTCATTGCCTGAAGTGCCTTTGCTGGGCGTGTTGCCTGGCACCGGTGGCCTGACACGTGTCACAGACAAGCGCCACGTGCGCCACGACTTGGCCGATATTTTCTGCACCAGCGTGGAAGGTGTGCGCGGTCAAAAAGCTGTCGACTGGCGCTTGGTCGATGCCATCGCAAAACCAAATCAATTCCAACAAGTGGTGCGCGAGCGTGCAGACAACCTGGCTGCCAAAAGTGACCGCCCAGCAACAGAAAAAGGCGTGGCACTGACGCCCATTCAGCGCATCATTGCTGCCGATCAAATTAGCTATAA
>JAIYCG010000006.1 GCA_027488115.1 Comamonadaceae bacterium
AGAAACCATCTTTGTCTTTAAAACCATCTGGAATCTCATTCCACCGCTGAGGTTTGTAAGGGGTGAGCACACCAGCTTCACGCGCTTGTGGTCCAAATTGACCACCAAGGTAGGTAATGTCGGCCACAGGATTGTTCTTTTCTGCAATCAATGCGGCCATCGATTGGCCAGAATTTTTGTTATCGGGAGGAACTGAAATATTGAGTTTTTGGTTAACCAGTTTCAGCATGCCTCCCCAATCTGCCCATTCAGTTGGACAGTTGTAGCAGAGTGCTCGAGCTGCCTGAGCGAAGGCGCTAAAAGGTGCGGGTAAAACAGCGGCAGCAGTCATTGCGGCTGTAGTCTGGATGAGGCGACGACGATCCATTGGATTCTCCTAAGTGTGACAACTAAATACCTTTTTTTAGGCTAACTAAAGTAAATGACAAAGCTATGACTTGGATTCTGATCTGTCCTATCGGGGGCATGTGTCCTCATGAGTTTTAGAGCCATTTCCTAGCCTCAAGCAGTGACCGCAATTGAACCTTCGAAATTAATATCTTCGTCATATTTCAAAACAAGAATGTAATTCTTCGACGATTCTTACAAATTTGAAAATGAAAACCTCAAACGCCGTTCCTTACAAACTCTCCTTGCTTGCTGTCGGTACTTTGATGACATGCCAAGCAATTGCCCAGCAAGCAGCAGCGCCTTCTGGCAGTGTTGAAACGGTTGTAATTACAGGGCAAGCATCCAGCCTAAGCAAATCTCTCATTGCGCAAGACGCATCCAACAAAATTATCAGTGTGATCAGTGCCGATGACATTGGCAGATTGCCAGACATTAACGCTGCAGAAGCCTTGGCTCGCATGCCAGGCATCTCCGTACAGCGTGATCAGGGCGAGGGTCGTTATGTGGTTGTTCGCGGCCTAGGCCCAGACCTCAACACAGTCACCATCAATGGTGCCTTGGTTCCAGCACCAGAAAATGGTCGACGCGGCGTGTCTTTAGATGTATTGCCTGCAGGCATGATTCATTCATTGGAAGTCACCAAAACTCTCACGCCCGACATGGATGCCAACTCCTTGGGCGGCACCATCGAGGTCAAAACACTTTCTGCATTCGATATTCCTAAAAAGCTACTTTCTGTTAACGGCGGAGCGGGATACGACCAACTCTCCAAGCAAAGCAACCCATTTGGCAGCGCGCTTTGGGCCGATCGCTTTATGGATGGCAAACTGGGTGTTGCCATGGGCTTTAGTTCCGAAACGCGTAAATTTGCTTCAGACGATGTCGAAACAGGTGGTGGTTGGTCTGCTGGCAAACTGACTTCGGTTGAACTGCGTGATTATTTGCCTGTTCGCGAGCGCAATGCTTTGTCATTGAACTTAGATTACCGTGCCAACAAAGATCAAACCTTGTATTCAAAGACTTTTTGGAGTGCATTCAGCGATTCTGAGCGTCGTGATCGCCTCGGTATCAGTAACATCACAGGCGGTTCTGCAGCTGAAGATACACCTTTCAACGCCCGTGCAGAGCGTAATTTAAGACAGCGAAAATACACACGTGACATCGTATCTCAAGTCATTGGTGGAACGCATGCATGGGACAATTGGAAACTAGAAGGTCGCCTTGGATTTAGTTCTGCCAACGAAGATCAACCCGACGCTTTGAATAGCGTGGCATTCAGACAAAACGTGACGGGCTTGACCTTCAAGGACACAATGCTGCCTGTAATCACAGCGCCTGCAGGCAGCTCTCTTTATGACCCCACCAAGTTCACACTCAACGCCATCACATTTCAATCTAGGTTGAGTAAAGACAACGAAAACCATGGCAAATTTGATTTGAGCCGAAAGCTTAACTTTGGAGAAGTCGACAGCACTTTGAAGTTTGGATTCAAGTCAAGCCGTCGTGAAAAAACCAACGACACGGACCAGTGGACTTTTAACAGCTCAAGCGTGACCAGCCCTAACTATTGGGGTGCAGGTCCAACCACACTGAATGCTTTCAATGGCAGCAATTTGGTTGATTTTCCGCAACAAATTGGTCTGTCAATTGATCCCGCTTTGGTTCGTGCACGTGTTGCTGGCTTGAACAAGACCGGCGCATTGATTGCTTCCACCTCTGCTGTCAGCGACTGGCGCATGAATGAAAATATTGATGCTTACTACGCACAGACTTCTACAGACGTGGGTAACTGGAACATTTTGGCAGGTGTGCGTCAAGAAAACACCAACTTTGAAGCACGCGGCAATCAGTTTTTAAACAATGTGGTAACGCCCAAAACTACAAATCGTAGTTTTGGCAACACCCTTCCCAATTTGCAAATTCGCAACAACTTGGACAAAGAAACAAGTCTGCGCGCTGCTTTGACAAACTCTGTGGTCAGAGCCAACTTTAGTCAATTGGCACCAGGTGTTTCTTACAGCTCGCCCACAGAGGCTACCATTGGCAACCCCGATTTGAAGCCGCTGACCTCCGCCAATTTTGATGCAGGCGTTGAACGCATGCTTGGCAAAGACGGCGTGGTTTCTTTCTATTACTTCACCAAAGACATCAAGGATTTCACTTACACCACCAACATGGCGGGCACGGGCCAATGGGCGGGCTTCACCTCTGCTGTCTTAGCAGTGAATGGTGAGAAAGCCAAAGTCAAGGGTTATGAATTGGCTTACACGCAAGCACTTCGTCAGTTGCCAGGTGCCTTGAGTGGATTGATTGTGGGCGCAAACACCACCATCACTGACTCAACAACGGTATTGTCACGCTTTGACAAGCCAAGCAATAAAATGCTCTCTCGTGAAGTAGCACTGCCAGGTCAATCAGACAGGGTTGTCAATTTGGTATTAGGTTATGAAGCCGGTCCTTGGAGTGCGCGCGTGGCATCCAACTCTAAATCACGTTACCTGTTGCAAACTGGCAGTGACGTGGTTGATGCAAATCTAGACGCATGGGTAGATGGCCAGAAGCAGATTGATTTGTCTGTTAAGTATCAGATCAACAAAACAACGCTGCTTTCGTTTGAAGGCTTGAACTTGAACAAAGAAAAGTACTACGTATACCTTGGTAATCAGAAGTACAACTTCCAAAATGAGCAATATGGCCGTACATTCCGCATATCTCTCACCATGACTCAGTTCTAAATGTTCATTTCAATTGATCAGTGGAAGAGGGCTTTGCCCTCTTTCTTCTTTGTGTCAGGCGCTTGTTTAGCAAGCCATTTCGCGTGGTCTGCTGGTCACTACACCACCAAAACCACGTATCAACCTCAGCAACAACAAGCTAACTACGAGCCGGTGCCCAATGGGTTTGTGCCTATTCATACACAGTTGGTCGCGCGGCATGGCTCTCGCGGACTGTCTGGCATGAAAGCTGATGTGGCTTTGCTGAATCTCTGGAGATTGGCACAGCAACAAAATGCTCTAACCCCTTTGGGGGAGCAGCTGGGTCCGCAACTTGAAAAGTTGATTGAAGTCAATGCATTGTTGGGATATGGCGTCCTTAGCAGCCCGCCGGGATATGGCAACTTGTCTTTAAAGGGAGTGCAAGAGCACGAGGCCTTGGCACAAAGAATGGTGCAGCGTATGCCTGGTCTGTTTGCTCAAATAGAAGATGCAGCCATGACGTCTAGCGTGCCACCAATCAGAGTTCAGCACTCGGGGGTTAACAGAGCCAAAGACAGTGCCCAATCTTTTGTTAACTCCTTGGTGAATCAAAAGCCCAAACTTAAGCCACTCATTGATTCCCCAACTGTCGATCGATTTTTACTTTACTTTCATCGCTTGAATGAACGCCAAGATGCTGCAAATAAAGTGTCTGATCAAAATGCCAAGACATTTAAAAGCAGTCTAGCGTATCAAGCCTATAGCAAAAGTGTTCGCGTATCTTCTAAAGTAGACTCAATTCAAAACTCGGACGATATGCGATCTGCCGCAAAGTCCGTTTTATCGCGCTTGTTTAAGCCAGCATTTTTAGAGTCTCTGCAAAATGGAAAATTGAGTGTCTCCAACACTGGTAAATTCAGTTTCAAAACAAAAGATGGTTTTTACCAAGCGCAATTGGAGGGTGATGGCCGCACTCAAATTCGCACACCCATTGACGCTCTTTTAGCATTGTCTTCAGTCTATGAAATTGCACCCAGTCTCCAGCATGAACTAGGGTTTGATTTTGATGCTTATTTCACCTCCTCAGATGCCAAAGTTTTGGCGGAGGCCAATGACGCTGAAGATTTTTACGTTAAGGGCCCAGGTATTGCTGAAGACGAACCTGTTAACCATGCAATAGCAGAGGGTTTATTGAAAGATTTTTTTGAGCAAATTCAAAAAACGAATCAAAGTACCTTGCGGGCAGGTGCAAGTTTGAGATTTACGCATGCAGAAATAATCGTTCCATTTGCGAGTATTCTAAAAATCCCCGCTTTGACTCAGCCCTTGCCATTAAGTCAAAACTATTCGTACGCAAGCAGTGCTTGGAGAGGTGAGTTGATAGCGCCACTTGCAGCCAACGTTCAATGGGATACCTTTAGAAATTCTCAAGGTTTGCTGATCGTCCGAATGCTTTACAACGAAAAAGAAACGAACTTCAAGCCGCAATGTAATTCTGCAAAGCTACATCCACAAAGCTTTTTTTATGAATTCAATGCGCTGATGACTTGCTATTCAGCCCAATAGTTGCAATATCTCGGTTACTTTTAGCACTTAATTGACTGACCTTGATGATTTTCAGGTGCTGTATTTTAATTTCACAACCATACTACTTCTATACTACTTTGAGTTACCAGAAAGCAGCTAACTCATTGAATTCATTGAGGAAAGTAGTGGTCTAAAGGAGTCTTCACACTGCAGGGGTCGCAAGTTCGAAACTTGCATCGCCCACCACCAAACTAAATCTTGAAGACTATCAATATCTTAGGTAATTTTCAGGATTCCAATCCTAGCTCATCAAGCTTAAGCACTGCCAACAAGACTAGACTTTGATTTTGAAATGCTCTAACCCACGCTCAGTCCAATGCACACCATGACGTTCTTCGACTTTGAACCAATGAGCAGCATCTGAATCAGATGGCTCTGATGCAATGGTGGTGATAGGGTGTATGCCTTGTTCTTTGGCACGCGTATGGGGTGCGCCAAAGTACATGCTGGGGGACTGATCGTCGCTTGAGTATCTAAAGGCCCAGATGTCCTTGCCGTTGGTCAGGGCGCATGAAATTCGCATAGGTTCATCCGCGTGGTGCCGATCCATGATTTTTGCGACATCACGTAAAGTTTCTTGAATGGCCGCAATGGGGTCATGAATCAAACCCTTGCTCAATGCCACTAAAAACAGGGCTTCGCTGTCGGTAGTGCCCTCTCTGTGTGGATAGTGCAAGTGGTCGATGAGGTCTTCGACATCTTTTCGGCAGTCATGCCAATTGCCAACTTTGCCGTTGTGCATGAAGGCCCAGTTTTGCC
Organism: Comamonadaceae bacterium; assembly: GCA_027488115.1. Lineage (GTDB taxonomy): Bacteria > Pseudomonadota > Gammaproteobacteria > Burkholderiales > Burkholderiaceae_C > Limnohabitans_A. Next base: position 5,433 of record JAIYCG010000006.1, read on the forward strand.
ACGTAAATGGATGGCAGTTGCTTCTGTTGACCGCTGTGCCAGTGGTCGCGCGAACATGGGCAAAAAATAATCTGGTTTGTATATGGGCTGCAAGGGAGCGCAGGTTACTGTCGTTCCAGGCTGGCAAGATGTCTTTGAAAAGACCTGGTGCGGTGCGGTTGTTGTACCAAGCAACGCCGAAACCATCGCCATTGGTAACCCAGGCAGACTGGGTTGCGGCCAAGCTTTGGCTCACGATGGAATGCTCTTGGTGAAAAATCAAGTCTTCAAGGTAAATCTCAGGACCCGCATAAGCAACCCATCTGCACATGATGACCTCGGCTAAAAATTCAAAATATGCCGAAGTCTATGGGAGTTCCGTGTAATTTCAATTGCTAATTGCCCTTAGATCTAGGATTTGATTCATTTGTTTGCTTGACCCAAGCTTCACTGCGTCTCCAAAGCTCAGCAGCCAATTCAGAATTTTGGCCCAACGCTGCCGGCTGCATCGGTTTAGAGTCTGCATAGTACAAGCCTGACTCTTGGTGAGGTGCATGCATTGCACAGTGCAGTGTTGTGAGAGCACCTTCTTCTGGAGTCAGAAAACCCCTTAGCCGCAACAATGGACGTGCCCAGTTGGGCAAGGCTCGCCAGATTTCGGTGTCAACCACGCCAGGATGTAAAGAGTAAGTAGAAATCGATGTTCCCTTAACACGCTTAGCCAGTTCTGCGCTAAACAGTAAGTTGGCTAATTTTGATACTGCGTATTCGTGAATGCCAGTCCACGAACGGGTAGGCTGACACAATGCATCCCAATCGATACCTGCTGTTCGCTTGTGGGCACGGCTTGATACAGTGACGATACGAGAAAGACCTGAAGATTGCATTTTTTCTAACAGCAATTGGGTCAGCAAAAAGTGACCCAAGTGATTCACTCCAAAAGTCATCTCAAATCCATCTTTGGTTAATCCTCTGAGACCCGCTACCCCTGCGTTGTTGACGAGAAGATGCAAGGGCAAATTGAGTTGAAGAAAAAGTTGCGCGCACTCCCTAACTGATGCAAGGCTGGCCAAATCCAAAGGCAGGAATATGGCCTGCTCATCAACACCTAGCGATTTAATGTGGTCTAAAACAGCTTGAGTTCTTTCAAGTGAACGTCCTGCTATAACGACTTTAAAACCTTTTTTAGCCAGTTCTATGGCTGTGATGCGTCCAATTCCGACATTGCCCCCAGTAATCAGTGCTACTTGGCCTTGGATATAAAACTCTTGATTCATTGCAGAAGACTTTCCTCATTGCATTCAATGACAAACATGAGGTTGCCACTGAGTTGTGACTCGATCAAGTTCATCATGAGCTGCCCATTCAAATACGAAGTTGAGATGTTGTTACAACCGTTCTGTAAGTCCTTCTGGACTGGCTGCATAGCCTGTCAGTGTTTTGTCTGCATGCTTTAAACGCCAGTTGAGCATTTTTTGCGCGTAAACCAGCATCGTTGCAGCGTATTCGGGTTGCATCGCCACGTTGTTCATCTGATGGGGATCATTTTTCAAGTCGAAAAATAAGGGCGGTAGTGCCGGAAAATGAACGTATTTGTAGTTTTCATCCTGCACCACAGCCAAAGAACTCTCATCCATGTGCGTTCCTAAAACGTCTTCAGGTTTTGAGTAGAAAATATTTCGGTAATCGTATTCATAGTGCACTTCTGTGCGCCACTTGGGGTGTGCTTTGCCTTCGTGCAAGAAATGAGTCAAAGACTCACCATCACATGCCCTGGGAACGGGCTGTCCGAGCCAGTCCAAAATGGTTGGCATCGTGTCGATGGTTTCAGTAAATTGTTTGACAACACTACCTCGCGAGATATCTGCAGAAGCTGCTGGGTCACGCACAATCATTGGAATATGAAAGCTTTGGTCAAAATAGCCAATTTTTCCTAGCAGGTGATGATCACCCAACTGCTCGCCATGATCGCTTGTGAAAACAATCAATGTGTTATCCCATTGACCTGTCTCTTTGAGAAGCGAAAATACACGACCGAGCTGATCATCAATTTCAGTCATCAGTCCGTAGTAGGTCGCACGCATTTGTTGAACTTCGGCCTCTGTCATGCTACTGCCAAGTCCTTGACCATTTTGAAAAAAACTTTTTCTGGTGATGTTGTCTATATAGAACTTGAGCAAGGGATGTTGTGCAGATTCTTGTGCTGGCGTTTGGGCACGAATTGGTTTGGGACACTCGGCTGCAGAATACATGTCGTTGTAAGGAGCAGGCGCAGCAAAAGGCGGGTGAGGGCGGTAATAGCCGAGATGCAAAAACCAAGGTTTGTTTTGAACACTGCGTAAATAGTCCATTGCTCGATCTGTAAACCATGTAGTGTCAGACAAATGAGCCGGAATTCGGCTAGGCTTGTTGGTTGCCCCAACTTCTTCTGCTTCTAAATTGTCAGGAAGCCAAATGTCCCAAGGATTTTCAGGCAACTGCACGCCTTGTGACTCAAGCCATCCAAAGTAAGCTTCCATTTTCAGGCCCCACGAACCCACAGGCTTCCAACCTTCCATGTCACTGCCGAGAACCTTGAAGCGAGGGTCTTGGGCTGCAGTATCTCGCGGGTCGGGCGTGGTGGTGGTGTAGCCAACCAGTGCTGGCTCGTATCCAGCCTTGCGAACTTCAATTGCCAAGTTGGTGTGTCGCGCATCAAGTGGAATGGTGTTTTGAACTGCACGGTGGTTCATCATGTACAAGCCTGTCAATAAACTTGCGCGACCCGGGCCACACGGAACCGCTTGTGTAAAGTGATTGGCAAAGGTTACCCCTTGTTTGGCCAATGCTTCAATGTTGGGCGTTTTAATTAAAGGGTGACCGAGCATGGCCAAGGTATCACCTCGCCATTGGTCGACCACGATCAAGAGAACGTTTTTTTTCTGTTGCATTTTATTTTCCAATTCAAAAGAAGTGAGGTTATTTAAATTAGCGTGGGATCTAATCGGTCTCTTAGCCAATCTCCAACCATGCTGACCGAGAATGTGGTAACAACGATGAAGAAGCTAGGAGCAAGCAAAATCCATGGGGCAGTTTGCAAATATTCACGGCCATACCCCACCATGTTGCCTAAGCTTGTCATGGGAGGTTGAACGCCTAATCCTAAAAAGGACAGACCCGATTCAAGCAAAATCACTTCCGGAAATGTCAGGGTGATACTGACGATAAGGGTGCTGGCAATGTTGGGCAAAATATGTTTGAAGTAAACCCGCCAAGGCGATGCGCCCAAGTCATAAACAGCTGCGGCATAACCTTGTTCGTTGGCTGAGATAGTCAGGCCTCGTGCAATGCGTGCAGCACGCTCCCATCCGTAGAATCCCATCAATACGATGAAAAGCAGTAGGGTGTTGCCAAAAAATGCCAACACTGCAAGGGCAATGATCATGAAGGGCATAGAGGCTTGAAAGTCAACTAAAACCAAGACCAACTGTTCTACCCAGCCCCTAAAATGGGCCGCCAAAAATCCCAAACCTATTCCTATTGCTGCAGAGATCAAGGTGCTACTGAAAGCCACCAACAAACTGATCCGAATTGAATAGAGAAGTCTTGATAAGACATCTCTTCCTAATTCATCTGTTCCAAGTAAATGGTCCACATTGCCACCAAAAAATACAGGAGGGAGCAATCGATCTGATAAATTTAATTTGGTGTAAGCGTATGGCGCGATGAAATCTGCAGAGAATGCGACGACAACCATGAAGGTGAGCCATGTCAAACAAATCAATACCAAAAGTGGCAAAGCTTTAAATTCAGTGCGCCAAAATTTAGATGTCATCATTTTTCAGCTTAGGACTAAGATTTGCGCACGCGGGGATCTACCCATCCGTACAAAGCATCTACCAATAAATTAGAGCAGACCATGGTTGTTCCAACTAGCAAGAGTAAACACTGAACGACAGCCAGATCTCTGTTGGCGACAGATGTCACCAACAATCTACCCACGCCAGGCCATGAAAAAACGCTTTCAACTACCACAGCACCTGCAATAAGACTTCCCACCATAAAACCTATGACTGTCAAAGTGGGAATGGCAGCGTTCGGCATTGCATGGTGTTTGACAACCAAGCGCCATTTCAGTCCTTTTGCACTCGCTGTTCGAATGTAGGGTTGCCCCATCACTTCTAGCATGGCTGAGCGTGTAAACCTTGCCAAGACGGCTGCCCCCCCAAAACTCAATGTGACGACTGGCAATATGATGTGTTTGAAGCTACTGTCACCGCCGCTTGGAAGCCAGCCCAATGACACTGAAAATATCAAAACAAGTACCAACCCCAAAACAAAACTTGGCACAGTGTGGCCAGCAATTGAAAGGCTGATCAGTGCACGATCTATCCAGCTGTTTCGGTAAAGGGCAGCCATCACCCCTGCAGGAATTCCGATGATCAGTTTTAAGAAAAATGCAGGTATGGCCAATGTCAAAGTTGCAGGAATTCTGGAAATAACCAATTCCATTGCAGGACTTTTATCTCTCATCGAATAGCCAAAGTTGCCTTGTAATAGATTTCCTAAAAAGCCAAGGTACTGATCCCAAAGGGGGGCATCAAGACCCCAACTTTTTCGAAACGCATCAAGCGCCTCGGGTGGCGCATCAGGCGACATGATCAAAATGGCAGGGTCACCAGTCATTCTCAGAATAAAGAACGAGAACGTCAGTATCAAGAAAAGCGTGAAGCCAGCCCTTCCTAGCCGAGTGACAAAATAATTCAACATGCCGCATCCATGGTGATCAGATGACAGGCAGCCAAATGTTGATCATTGATTTGAGTCAATTGAGGTTGACTTTCGAAACAAACGGGCATTGCTTTGTGACATCTAGGCGCAAATGAACACCCCGGTTTCAAAAATAATGGATTAGGTGGATCTCCTTGCAGCAAAACCCGCCCATGATTTTTTCGATGAATCACAGAAGGGATCGCAGAGATAAGAGCTTGAGAATAGGGGTGTTGCGGCGATTTAAATAAGACCTCTGGAGGCGCTTGCTCCACAATTTTGCCCAAGTACATCACAGCAACGTTGTGGCTCACTTGCCTGACAACCTTGAGGTCGTGGCTGATAAACAAACTTGCAATCCCATATTTGTCTTGAACATCTTGCAACAAATTGATAACTTGAGCTTGAATAGAAACATCGAGTGCCGAAACGGGTTCATCACAAACCAGTAATTTGGGACTCAATATCATGGCCCTTGCTAAAACAACGCGTTGTCTTTGTCCGCCAGAAAGTTCATGCGGGTATCTGTGCCAATGGGTACTCGATAAACCAAGTTCCCCTAATAAATTTTGAGCTTTTTCAATTTGCGTGTGTGTTTCTTCAATTTGATGAATCTTGAGTGGCTCTGTGACTTGATCAATGACTTTCAACCTTCTGTCCAACGCGCCTAACGGATTTTGATAGACCATTTGCATGCGCTTGCGAGTCGATCGCCATTCCGCATTTCGTGTTGCTGATATTTCTCGACCCTCAAATACGATGCTTCCCGTCGTTGGCTTCAATAAACCTAACACCAAACGCGCTGCCGTCGTTTTGCCACACCCAGACTCACCCACCAAGCCCAAAGTTCGACCTTCATTCAAGTTAAACGAAATACCATCAACTGCCCGCAAGCTTGCGCTGCGGTTGATCCATCCGCCAGTGACTGGCACTTCAAAGTGTTTGGTCAGCTGGTTAACTTGCAGCAGATTGGTCAATGAGGTGCTCATCTGATGGGGTGGAAACACGCCACTTGATTAGAGTTTCCAGAGGGCATCATTGGAGGTATGGCCGATCGACAATTGGTTTGTGAGCGTTGGCACCGCGGCTCAAAACTGCAACCCGTTGTCAGACTCCCAGGCTCGGGTACTTGACCAGCAATTGCTTTTAACCGCCCAACAGGTGTATCAAATTCGGGGATTGAGTCAATCAAGCCGCGCGTGTAAGGGTGTTGACCCACCCTAAAAATGTCACCTGCATCTGCAACTTCAATTGTTCGACCCGCATACATGACCATCACACGATCACATTGTTGGGCGATGACACTAAGATCGTGTGAAATGAGGACCATCGCCATTTTCGTTTCGCGCCGGACTTCGCTAAGAAGATCTAGTATTTGAGCTTGGATAGTGACGTCAAGAGCGGTTGTTGGCTCATCGGCTATCAACAACTCTGGTTCGCCTGCAAGCGCCATTGCAATCATGATTCGTTGGTTCATTCCGCCAGACATTTCATGGGGGTACGACATGGCTCGTTGCTTCGCGTTTGGAATGTGAACCCGATCCATGAGCCTGATGCTTTCGGCTGTTGCTTGCTGGCGGTTTAAAGATCTGTGAAGCATTAATGCTTCTTCTAATTGCTGACCCACTTTGTAAACTGGATTCAGCGCTGAGGCTGGATCTTGAAAAATCATGGCGATCCGTCTGCCGCGAATTTTCGACAACTCCGCATCATTGAGTCCATGCAGCGATTGTTGCTTAAACCAAAATTCACCTTCAACAAGAACGTGTTGACCAAGCAAACCAAGCACTGCAAGCCAAGTGACACTTTTTCCGCAGCCTGATTCACCCACCAACCCCAAGCATTCGTCAGGAAAAACATCTAGGTCAATACCATGTAGGACTCTCAAGCGGCTATCTGGTGATTGCTTGGACGGAAAACTGAGCCTTAAATTTTGAATGCTAATGAGGGGAGAAGCCAACTCAAAATGAGTTGAATTATTTGCATCCAATGTCATTGCTTGGAGCTAGGCATGCGTAGATTCGAAGCACGAAAATCCATCGTGAAAGTTGGCGACCATTTCCATTGAATATCTTTTCGCTTGCCGTAGAACACCACATTTCGGTGCAGTACTGTGTAGGCAGGATCTTCCCGTTCTGCAATCTCTAACATTCTGGCAAATGCACGCTGTCGATTGCCAGCATTGGTCGAAGTTTCAAGCAAAGTGGACAGGGTATTGAATTCGCTGTTGCGCCATTCACCCATTTGTTGTTGCTGTCCATTAGGACCGTGTTGGTTCACGATTGAGCTGATGGGATCGTTAAAAGGAGCAGAATTTGACCAGTCGCGCACAGCACGTGGGCTCGTTGTTTCAAAAATTTGTCCCCAATTTTCTTTCATTTGCATCTCAACATTCAAGCCTACAGCACGCCACATTTCAGTTAAGACTTGCGCGGTTTGGACTTGATTGGTGTAATAGTTGTTCAGCACGCGGAAGGGAATGGGTTCACCTTTATAGCCAGATTCCTTGACCAGTTTGATCGCCAAGCTCGGATCGTATTTGGGCACGGTCCAAGCCTTTTGAAACATGGGTCCGTAATATTCCCATTGCAAGCCTGCTGGAACAGATGTTCTGTCGGCCCACAAAGATTTCACAATCGCATCACGATCAATGGCATGTGACATTGCTAATCGAATCTTTGGATTCACCAATTGCGGATGATTCTTGTCAAAGACAATGATGCGGTGATTCAAGACAGGACCGCCGACGACTTCAAACTTAGGATTTGATTCAATCGTTTTAATTTGATCGGGTGGCACGTCAGTGACAAACTCATACTCGCCACTGAGCAGGCCATTGACCCGTCCAGAAACTTCAGGGACTACCTGATAGCGAACTTCTTTAACAGTTGATTTCCCACCAAAATATGCCTCATGTGGAACCAAGATTAAGTAGTTGTCTGGTTTAAATTCTTTAATCTTAAAGGGGCCAGCTGCGACAGGATTTCGAGCCCAAGTTGCCCAATCTTTTGAAGCTAGAAATGCTTTTTTAGAAATAATTTCAGAAGAGCGAGCAATACGACCTTCAATCGTCATATCTGGTGCCAAATTGATAAATCGAACTGTATATTTGTCGATTACTTTTACTTGTTCCAGGGAGGGCCACATGCGTCTAGCCACTGCCGGGACTTCGGGGGGGAGGGTAACGGTTGATATTTTTGCTGCAGCAGCTGTTGTAGGGTTAGTGCTTGTTCCGATAGTGGATGCAACTTGACCGACACGAATGGGCTTCGTGTTACCAAACATGTACTCAGGCCCAAAAGTGAAGGCGACATCTTCAGAGGTCATCTCATCACCGTTGTGAAACTTAACACCTTGTCTGAGTTTTAACTCCACTGTGTAATCATCAATTCTTTTCCATGAGGTCGCTAAACCTGGCTTTAAGGATAAATCTCCTTGTCTGTCTAGTTCAATCAAACCTGCGTAGATCATTGGAAAAATTCTTGATCCAACGTTTGATTGTTCTCTCAAAGGAGTCAGAGTTCCAGAATTAGCAATTTGTTGAACTGCAACTCGAACTGAAGGTAAGCTTGTTTGCTGTGCATTGGAGATTGATACAGCAGCTGTTAGAACTGCGAGGATTGCTATTTTTTTAGAAAAGATCATGCGCTTACTGCTCCTGTAAAGTGCAGGGATCATCTCTCTCAGTTGTGAATTTTTCAGGACGCTCGGATGAATATTTCGTGACGTTGATCAGGTTGGTGTAAATTGATGACTCTTCTGTCATTGAGTAAATTAGGATGATCACGATGAAGACACGACGCCACTTTCTAGTCCAATTTTTGTCTGTAACTCCTTTCAGTTTGAGTCTTCAAGCGATGGGGCAGGCTCCTGCAGTGCGCAAATCAGTGGTGGATCAAAACTGGGTTGATCCAGAACGTCAGCGAAACTTGCCTGTGCGCTTGAGATGGCCTGACGAGAATCGATTTGCAGGGCCTTGGCCAGTTGTGATCTTTTCACATGGACTTGGCGGTACTCGCGAAGGTGGATCTGTTTGGGGAGAAGCCTGGGTTGATGCTGGATTTGTGGTCGTTCACGTGCAACACACGGGAAGTGATTTCAACGCGGTACGCAGCGTCACTAGAACATTTACCGACCAACGCGCTTTAAGAAGTCTTGCGTCGCCAGAGCAATTGATGGCACGCTTGCTGGATGTGAGTTTTGTACTCAATGAGATCGAAAAGCGTCATTCAGCCAAACAAGATCTATGGCATTTGGCCAGGCCTGCTCAGGTGGGCCTTGCTGGCCACTCATTTGGTGCGCATACAACGATGGGTATGGCAGGCCAACGTTATCCGGGTTTTGAGGGAATGAAAGAGCCACGACTTGCCTCGTTCATTGCATTCTCACCAACTGTGCCAGTCGTGGGCAGTGCTCAACGCGCATTTGAAAGATTGAGTCGTCCATTGCTTTCAATCACTGGTACGCGTGACAGCGACGTAGTGGGCGTTGGTGCCACACCTGAAAAGCGAAAGGCTGTTTTTGCAGCACTGCCATCGGGAGACAAGGCGCATCTTGTTCTCATGGATGCAGATCACATGACGTTTGCGGGTCAGGTTGGCAGTGCTGCCGAAATAGTACCCCGCGAATCGATCACAAGGGAACTGCAGCCAGAACATCATTCGCTTGTAGCCTCCATTACCACTGATTGGTGGCGAGCCACATTGAAGGCCGATTCACAAGCTCGATCAAGCTTGGAGGCGCCAAAGCACTTGGGTGCGGGTGATCTTTGGCAGCTCAAAAAATAGCGCCTACAGCAATTTGCCCATACTTAACGTGGGTTCAGTGGAATATCCAAGAGACCTGTAAAAAGCGACAGTCGATTCATTGGTATCAAGTATTTGAAGTTTAACTTTCATACAGCCTAAATTCGATAGGGCAGATTCCGCATGTTGGACAAGCGAACTACCAATGCCATGGTGGCGCTTATTGGGATGGACTGAAACCGAATACAACCATCCACGGTGTCCATCGTAACCAGCCATAACTGTTCCAATAATTTGTGTGTTTTCAACAGCGACAAAAAACAAGCCATCGTTGACCGCGATTTTTTTTGAGATAGACAAGTTCGGTTCGTTGTGCGCAGTCTCATAGCCAAAAATATGTTGCCACAGTTCAACAACTTGCAACCGGTCGCTTGTGTCATCGTAGTGACGAATCTCGTGCATTTTTTTCCTTAAAAGAGTGAAATTCCAGTCCGGTTTTGCAATAAATTTTTAAGCAAAGTCAGGCTCTCTGCCAAACTGCCGTCATTTGAAATGCACAAGTCTTGTGGTTCAAGTACAAAATTTAGCGAACGATTTAGACGATCTTCAATGACTTGTTCAGTTTCTCTTCCTCTAGAGAAAAGCCTAGCACGCAACACCTCAATGGATGCGGTAATGTGCAACACGGTAAGCATGGGAAATTGCAGCTTAGCTTCTTCCAAATAAGCGCGGGAGCCGTTCACCAACACCCATGTACCGTCTGACATGGGAGCCAGTTCTTGATGTCGAACGCCATAACTCAATCCATTGGCAGACCAGCTTAATGCAAATGCATTGCTTTTTTTCAGTAAATCAAAGGTATCAGCATCTACGGCTTCATGGTCTTCGTTACTCTGATCCTTATTTCTTGTGATGGTGCGCTGTGCGAAATACAAAGGTGGTGATTTTGCTGAGACAGCTATTTCTTGGCGCAGGCCATTCAGTAAGCTGTCTTTGCCTGCGCCCGATGGGCCAATGACGTAAATCAAACTCAATTTTATTTTCCAAACTCAAAACGCTCAACCCAACGGAAGTTTCCATTTTTTTGGTCCTGCGTAAACCAAGTGACGGAATCAATCAAAAGTCCATCTTCTAACAAAGGGGCGAACCAAGTTTGAGCGGCAGTTTTTAAATCTTCTTTAACCTGTTGTTCAATATGTTGCAATGACCCCGAAAGCGTCAAGTGAAACTGAAACTGTTCCATGACAAATGGGTAGGCCCATTCGCCAAGAAGTTCTTTTTGCCTGTCAGTCAAGTCTGCCCGAGTTCTTCTTTGAAGCTCAGATTCAGAAAGCGGTAAGGCGAAAGAATGCAGTTCACGCACACATCGCTCTGCAAACTTTTGCAAATCTGGAGAGGGTTGAGACGGCACCAAGGCTAGAAAATCTCCCAATTCAACCAATTTCAAAGGAAGATGAAATGAGGCCACCGTGTTGTGCGCCAGCTGCTTGAATGCAGCTCGCAGTTCTGCAGGACTTAGGTTTAAGTTTAATTCAAAGGGTGCTTTTAAGGTGGCATGCCATCCATAAAGTCTGGGCGTGCGTGTCAAATTCTCAAACAATTCTGAGCTGATCTTCTCAAATTTAGGTTGTTCCAGAAGAGTTAAATCGCGCGCGCATCGCCCTAACCATTGAGATCCAAGATCCCATGCCTGCGAATTGAAAGCTGGAGCGAAATAGGCTGCGTGTCGAAATGGGATGGACATTGGTTGAAATATTTCAGTCACAAAAATATAACTTGCGTCACACAATTGTAATTTTACTTTTGTAAGCTCACCCTAACACGCTACCGAAACAATGTTGCACAACGATTACACCAGTCCCAACAGGGATTTGTCGCCCGCCTTAGTTGCCAGGCAAACATGGATGGCCTTGCTGGCCAGGGCGCCAGAGGAGTTGCTAGAAAAACACCTGGCCAGCCAGTGCCTTGGAAACTTAGAGTGGCTACGCCCCACAGAAACAGGCCTCATGATGGTTCAGGGACGGGCAGGGGGTACAGGGCAGCGCTTTAACTTGGGCGAAGTTAGCCTGACACGTTGTGTTCTAAAACCAGATGCCCAGTTGACGCTCTGCCGGCAGGTGGGTGTGGCTTATGTCATGGGCGGCTCACATCGGCATGCCCAGCTTGCCGCGGTGGCTGACGCGCTCTTGCAAGAACCCGATTTGCACGACCATTGGGATCAATTGCTTTTGCGGCCCATCAGTCAACTGTTGTCTGGTCAAAGGCAAAACAACAATTCGCAGGCGCAAGCCACTAAAGTAGAGTTTTTCACTGTGGCACGAGAAGCTGGTCAAGGCTTTGACGGTGAAGGGGAAGGCGAATGATGCAGCCATCTCTTAAAGACATTGGGCGAGGTTTTTCCAACCCCACTCTGTGCAGCCAAGCCGTTTTTCGCCAATCTTTGGTGGCTTTGTCATTGCCGGGTCAGCCTCAGACCCTCGACTTGAATTTGTCAAATCCCGCCATGCAAGCCCCTGAAAATGCGCATGCAGCGGCGGCAGCTTTGTTGCTGGCTTTGTTGGATCAAGACTGCAAAGTGTGGCTGTCTGATGGTTTTGCCAACAGTCACGCTGCTGCTTGGCTCAGATTTCACACAGGTTGTACTGTGGTCACCAACGCCATTGAAGCCGATTTTGTGTGGATAGCTCATGCCAATGAGCTACCCGCTTTTGAAAATTTAGCGCAAGGCAATGCCCAGTACCCAGAGCTTTCGGCCACCTGTGTGGTGCAAGTGCTGGACTTTGACACGGCGCCTGTTGCAGGCGCTTGGACACTGAGTGGTCCGGGTGTCAATGGCACAGGCCATTTGAAATTGGTGGGTCTTTCGGACAACTTTTTATCCGAGCGCCGCAACAGCCAAATTCATGCACCCTGCGGCCTTGACTTTTTCTTCACCCACAACGACAGCTTGATTGGCTTGCCCCGATCAACCCAAGTGAAGGACTGACCCCATGTACGTTGCAGTCAAAGGCGGCGAAGCCGCCATTCTCAACAGTTATGAGTTGCTAGCGCAGCAGCGCCGAGGCGACCCTGATGTGCCCGAACTCAGTGTGGCGCAAATTCGCCAGCAGCTTCGTTTGAGTGTAGACCGTGTCATGACAGAAGGCTCTGTTTACGATCCAGACTTGGCGGCCTTGGCCATCAAACAGAGCGCAGGCGATTTGGTTGAAGCCATCTTTTTATTGCGCGCCTACCGTGCAACTTTGCCTAGGTTGGGCTACACCCAACCCCTTGATACTGCGGGCATGCAAATTTCACGTCGCATTTCAGCCGCCTTCAAAGACTTGCCAGGTGGCCAAGTGTTGGGCCCTACTTATGACTACACCCAGCGCTTGCTAGATTTCAGTTTGCTTGCAACAGGCAAGCCCGCACCAGTGGCTCGCAAAGGACAAGTCAACAACGAAGCCACACCCAGGGTGGTTGATTTGCTCAACCACGAAAGCTTGCTAGAAGGCCAATTGCCAGAAGAGGGCGATCCAGACCCTTTTGATCTCACACGACAGCCATTGCGATTTCCTGCAAACCGATCTGCCAGACTTCAAAACTTGGCGCGTGCCGACGAAGGTTTTTTATTGGCCATGGCCTATTCCACACAGCGTGGCTATTCAGAATCACACCCCTTTGTGGGCGAAATTCGTTTTGGTACGGTCGACGTGTGCATCGTGCCAGAAGAGCTTGGATTTGAAATTTCAGTGGGTGATGTGCCCGTCACTGAATGCCAAATGATCAACCAATTTCAGGGCAGTCAAACGCAGCCGCCGCAGTGCACGCGGGGTTATGGTTTGGCCTTTGGTCACAGCGAACGAAAAGCCATGGCCATGGCCTTGGTGGACAGGGCGCTAAGAGCAGACGAGTTGGGCGAGGCCGTCACAGCGCCGGCTCAAATGCAAGAATTTGTCTTGTCGCACAGTGACAGTCTGGAAAGCTCAGGTTTTGTGCAGCATTTGAAATTGCCGCATTACGTTGACTTTCAATCTGAATTGGAATTGGTCAGAAAAATGCGCCAATCGCACGCCATGCCAAAGGACGATCATGACGCAGAATGACATGGTCGAATCTGTACCATTGCGTGACCCTCACATTAACTTCGCCTACTTGGACGAACGAACCAAGCGCATGATTCGGCGCGCCATTTTAAAGGCCGTTGCCGTTCCAGGATACCAAGTCCCTTTTGGTTCGCGTGAAATGCCATTGCCCTACGGATGGGGTACGGGTGGCATTCAGGTCACGGCTTCTATCATTGGTGAGTCTGATGTGCTCAAGGTCATTGACCAAGGCTCTGACGACACGGTCAATGCCGTCAACATCAGGCGCTTTTTCCAGAGAACCACCGGCGTTGAGGTGACCACCGACACCACTGCAGCCAGCATCATTCAAACGCGTCACCGCATACCAGAAACACCGCTGCGCGAAGGCCAGGTCATTGTGTACCAAGTGCCAGTGCCCGAACCCATGCAACGTTTGGAGCCGCGCGAAGAAGAGACTCGAAAACTTCACGCATTGCAAGAGTACGGCCTGATGCACGTGAATCTGTTTGAAGATTTGGCGCATTACGGCCACATCTCTAGCACCTATGACTACCCCGTGTTGGTCAATGGCCGATACATCATGTCGCCTTCACCCATTCCCAAGTTTGACAATCCCAAAATGCATTTGAATCCAGCCTTGCAGCTGTTTGGCGCAGGTCGCGAGAAACGCATTTATGCAGTGCCGCCTTACACCACAGTAGAAAGCTTGGGCTTTGATGACCATCCTTTTGAAGTTCAGCGCTGGCAATCTGCGTGTGAACTGTGTGGGTCTAAAGAAAGCTTCCTAGATGAAGTGATCATGGACGACCAAGGCAAAAAGATGTTTGTTTGCTCAGACAGTGACTACTGCAGCAAGAGGCAGGTTTCGCCATGATGGACTTTGATGCCAAGCCGCCCTTGATGCGGGTCCAGAACTTGAGTTGTGCCTATGGTTCGCGAACCGTGGTGCGCGATATTTCTTTTGACCTGTGGCCTGGCGAGGTGCTGGCCATTGTGGGTGAATCGGGTTCTGGCAAAACCACCTTGCTCAATGCCGTTGCAGCCCGACACACACCCAGCGACGGCCATGTGTCATTTGACCTGCGCGACCACGGCTTGCAAGAAATCTATGGCATGTCGGAAGCGCAAAGACGCATGTTGGCGCGAACCGATTGGGGCTTTGTTCACCAAAATGCTGCAGATGGTTTGCGCATGAATGTGTCTGCAGGCGCCAATGTCAGCGAGCGCCTGATGGCCTTGGGGCAACGCAATTATGGTCAATTGCGCGAGCAAGCCATCGATTGGCTGGAGCGTGTTGAAATTAGCCCAAGCCGCATCGACGATCGGCCCCATACTTTCTCGGGCGGTATGCGCCAACGCCTTCAAATTGCGCGCAATTTGATCACGCAGCCTCGACTTGTTTTCATGGACGAGCCCACTTCGGGTTTGGACGTTTCGGTGCAGGCCAAACTGCTTGACATGATGCGCACCCTGACACGCCAAATGAACTTGGCCGCGATCATTGTGACGCACGACTTGGCAGTGGCCAGGCTGTTGGCACAGCGCATGATGGTGATGCAAAACGGTCAAGCTGTTGAAACAGGTTTGACCGACCAAGTGCTAGACGATCCTCAGCATCCCTACACTCAGTTGTTGGTTTCCTCGGTATTGCAACCATGACCCTCCAAAGCACAGACGCGATGCCGATGCTGCAGATGAAAAATCTGAGCAAGCAATTTTTATTGCACTTGCAGAACAGCACTGCTTTGACCGTGTTGCACAACTTCAATTTAACTTTAAGTCAAGGTGAGTGTGTGCGATTAAGTGGCCCCTCAGGCATGGGCAAAAGCACCATTCTCAAACTGGCCTACGGCAACTACCGCGCCAGTTCGGGTGAAATTTTGGTGCGCAACACAGAAGGTCAATTGATTGACATGACACAAGCCAGTGCAAGATCTGTTTTGCATTTGCGCAGTCATTCGATGGCTTATGTGAGCCAATTCTTAAGGGTCATTCCTCGGGTGGCTGCCATCGACATTGTGGCCGAGCCCTTGCTTGAAAACGGCTTAGACCTTGTCAGTCGCGAGCAGGCTCGTGAAGAGGCTGCGCATTGGTTAAGCCGATTGCGTATTCCTGAATCTTTATGGCAACTGCCACCGGCTACATTTTCTGGTGGCGAGCAACAGCGCATCAACCTTGCCCGAAGTTTTATCAAACCAAGACCCTTGCTGTTGCTCGATGAACCCACTGCTTCATTGGACCCAGTCAATACGCAAACTGTGATTGAAATGATTGTTCAAGCTCGCAGCAAGGGCATTGCCATTATCGGAATTTTTCACGATGACTCGGTTGCACAAGAAGTTGTCAGTCGAACAGTGTCCATGTTGCCATTGGAAACAAGCTAATGAACTTGCCTACTTCAAACTCTGTAGTATTCACCAACGCGCAGTTAGTGCTTCAAAATGAAGTGGTGAAGGGCAGCCTGACCAGTCAGAGTGGTTTGATTCAGAGCATTGATCATGGAACAAGCTCGGTGAATCAGGCCATCGATTTGCAGGGTGACTACCTCATTCCTGGTTTGATTGAGGTTCACACCGACAACTTTGAGCGGCACATGATGCCCAGGCCCAAAGTTCGATGGGATGATGCACCTGCTCTGTTGGCGCACGATGCAGAAGTGGCTGCGGCTGGCATTACAACCGTGTTAGATGCTTTGGGCGTGGGCGAGGCTGATCCTGACAGCGTTCGTGGCAGTGAATGGGATACCGTCTTGGAATGCATTTCAGACTTTGTAGCGCGAGATGTTCTTCGTGCTGACCATTTTTTGCATGTGCGTTGTGAGTTGCCAGCGCCCAACACCCTTGAATTGTTCAAGCCTTTTGACGGCCATGACTTGGTCAAAATGATTTCTGTCATGGACCACACGCCGGGCCAGCGGCAATGGGAAAACATTGAACATGCTTGGATTTATTTTTCTGGCAAAAAAGGCTGGACCCAACAGAAATTTGAAGAGAGTGTGGCCATGGCCCAAGATGCGCAAGCTCGTTATGCCAAACCTCATCGGGCCTACCTCACCCAATACTGTCGAGACAAGCAAATTGCTTTGGCCAGCCATGACGACACCACCGTGGCGCATGTGGAGGAGGCATTTGCCGAAGGCGCTACCGTGTGTGAGTTTCCCACCACCATTGTGGCGGCTCAAGCGGCCAAAGCGCGCAACATGTTGACCATCATGGGTGGGCCTAATGTGGTTCGCGGGGGGTCGCATTCGGGCAATGTCTCTGCCATTGAGTTGGCCAAGTTGGGCTTGGTCGACATTTTGTCGTCCGACTACGTACCTGGCAGTTTGTTGTCAGCCACGGTTCGGTTGACTGAAACGACCGATTTAAGTTTGCCTCAGGCGGTGACCTTGGTCAGTCGCAATCCAGCCAAATCGATTGGGCTGCATGACAGGGGCAGTCTTGAGGTGGGATTGCGTTCCGACTTGGTGCAAGTTCGAATGATCAATTTGCCCGATGGCCGCCGTCAACCGATTGTCCGTGCTGTATGGCGTAGCGGAATTCGGGTTATTTAAGTGCGTCACAGAATTGAAACATATTCAACTTAATCTCTGCAGTTCCGTTGGCCTGATTCGTCGACTTCCAGATTGAACCTATGCAGTTATTGACAATTCGCAATTTAAGCAAGCAGTTTGGTGAGCAGACGGCAGTTGACCGTGTGTCACTTGAAGTGAAGTCTGGAAGTTTTGTGGGTGTGATTGGACGTTCGGGGGCTGGTAAGTCAACATTGCTTCGAATGATCAATCGACTGAACGAGCCTACCCATGGCTCTATAGAGTACGACGGTACCGTTGTCACCGACCTCAAGGGGGCTGCTTTGAATGAGTGGCGCCGAAATTGTGCCATGGTGTTTCAACAATTCAACTTGGTAGGGCGCTTGGATGTCCTGACCAATGTTTTGATGGGTCGCTTAACCACTGCGCCTACTTGGCGTGCTTTGTTATCCATGTGGAGCGACGCTGACAAGCTGGATGCTTTGGAAACATTGGATCGCTTTGGGATGGCTGATTTTGCCGCACAGCGCTGCGACCAGCTTTCAGGTGGACAGCAACAGCGCGTTGCCATCTGTCGTGCATTGCTTCAGAAACCTCAAATTATCTTGGCAGACGAGCCTATTGCTTCGCTTGACCCGAAAAACACACAAATGGTCATGGATGCTTTGAAGCGTATCAATGACGACTTGGGGATTACCGTCATTTGCAACTTACACGATCTCGATATTGCGCGAAATTACTGCAACAGATTGATCGGCATGTCTGAAGGCCGTGTGGTCTTTGATGACATACCCGATCAATATACAGAGAGCTTGTCTCAAAGTCTCTATGGCATAGAGGCCCAAGATCCTGTTCTGAACATGCAAGCAGATTTGAATTCTCCCAAGGTGGTTCCATTGAATCGCCCCATTAACCGCGCTTAGTTTTTTCACAGTCATTTCTCAACTTTTTCAAAGGATTTTTTATGTCGATCAATCGTCGTGCAGTGCTCGCATTGGCAGCCTCCAGCGTTTTGGCCATTTCTGCCCAAGCGCAAGACTGGAAAGCCAAATACCCTGAATTGGTTTTTGCCACCATTCCTAGCGAAAACGCAGCCCAAGTGACCGAGCGTTTTGCAGATTTTGGTGCTTACTTGACGCGCGAAATTGGCGTGCCTGTGAAGTTGCGCGTTGTGGGTGACTATGCAGCGGTCATTGAAGGCCAGCGTGCCGAGCAAATTCACATCGCTTACTACGGTCCTGCTTCTTACGCCCGCGCTCGCATGATTGGCGTGAAAACAACCCCCTTTGCCATTGAAGTGGCCAAGGGCGGTGTGAAGGGTTACCACGCTGTGTTTTATGTCAAGGCCAACTCGCCTTACAAAACCATTGCTGATTTGAAAGGCAAAAACTTGGGCTTGGTCGATCCCAACTCAACTTCGGGTAACAACGTGCCGCGCTTTGCCATGAACGCCATGAAAATCAACCCTGAAGAGCATTTCAGCAAAGTGGTTTACACCGGTAGCCACGTGAATGCTGTGATGGCTTTGAACCAAGGCACTGTCGATGTGGCTGCCAACTGGTGGAACAACGAAACAGACTCAGAACTCATTCGCATGTCTGACAAAGGCATGGTTAAGAAAGAAGACTTCCGAATCATTTACAAGTCTGACCAAATTGTGAACAGCCCTGTTGCCTACTTGGACAGCTTGCCTGCTGATCTGAAAAAGCGCATTGAGCAAGCCTTCTTGAATGCTGCTCAGAAAGACAAAGCTGCGTTTGACAAGCTGTCCGACGGCAAGAACGAGCCTTTCCAAACTGTGACACACGAAGCCTATTTGCCTGTTGTCGAATTGAACAAGTTCGTCGATAGCTTGCGCAAGCGTTAATCTGTTGTGAACACTCTCCATTCCAAATCAATGGAGATGGCCTATGCCCAAGCGGTGGCGTCTAAACGCCGCCGGCTTTGGCTAGGCCTTTTGTTGTTGGCTGTGTTGGTGGCTTTATCTGGCCATGTTGCAGAAATATCTTTCTCCAAGTTGTACCAGCACATTGGTGGCTTTGTCAGCTACATCGACAGAATCTTGCATTTAGAAAACGGTCGTCCCGTTATTTCAGATCCCGCTGAATGGTTTTGGGGCTGGAAGAAGTGGTTGGCTCTAATGGGTGAAACCCTTTTAATGGCCTATGTGGGCACCTTGTTGGGTGCCATCTCAGCGTTTGTCTTGTGTTTTTTGGCCTCTCAAAATTTGACTCAGAGCAAGGGCCTGGTGTTTTTCACTCGACGGTTCATGGAATTTTGCCGAACAGTGCCTGAAATGGTTTTTGCACTGATCTTTGTGGTTGCCTTTAGTTTAGGCCCGTTGCCCGGTATCTTGGCATTGGCCATTCACACCGCTGGGGCTCTGGGCAAACTGTTTGCAGAAGTGGTCGAGAACATCGACATGAAGCCAGTGGACGGGGTTGTCGCTACTGGCGGTAATTGGTTGCACAAAATTCGTTTTGCAGTGTTGCCACAAGTGGCCTCTAATTTTGCAAGCTATTCATTGTTGCGTTTTGAAATCAATGTCAGAGGTGCATCCGTTTTGGGCTTCGTGGGCGCAGGTGGCATTGGACAAACCTTGCTTGAAGTGATCAGAAAGTTTTATTACGCAGACGTGAGTGCCTTGTTGGTCATGATCATTGCAACCGTCATGATCATTGATGCGGTGACTGAACGCATTCGTCACAAATTGATTGGACTGGAAGGCAAGCCATGAACGATGTGACTGCCAACAAAATAGACCTCACTCTTTCTGGTGAGAGAGAGTTGCTTCGCCGCCGCTACGCGAGTCATTTCAAACCTTTCTACCAAGACAATCTGATGGCCATTTTCATTGGTTTGGTGGGGTTGGCCGTGTTTGTATTTGGCATTTACAAATTGGAAATGACCTTTTTGCGCTTGTGGGGTGGGCTGGGTGAATTGGGCAAGATGGTCGTTCTCATGCTGCCTCCCGATCCTGAAACATGGGCCCTCACCAAAGTGTACCTTTATGCCATGGTTGAAACCTTGGCCATAGCTTTGCTCGGTACATTGTTGGCCGCATTGGGCGCCTTTCCGCTGGGTTTTCTGGCTGCCCGCAACACCACGTTCAACCGGTTGATCCAATTTATGGCGAGACGCAGTTTCGATACATTGCGCGGTGTCGATATTTTGATTTGGGCTTTGATCTGGATTAACGTGGTCGGACTGGGTCCCTTTGCGGGTGTCTTGGCCTTGTTCATGGCCGACCTTGGTATTTTCAGCAAATTGTTTTCTGAGGCCATAGAGACGGCAGATCACAAGCCAGTCGAGGGCGTGCTTTCAACAGGCGGCTCCAAGCTCGCCTCGGTTCGCTTTGGCATCTTGCCTCAGTTAATGCCAGTGTTGCTCAGCCAAGTTCTGTATGCCTTTGAATCTAATACGCGCAGTGCGTCTATCATTGGCATTGTGGGTGCGGGCGGAATTGGATTGATTTTGTCTGAGCAAATTAGAACCATGGAATTTCAACAAATGTCATTTGTCATTTTGTTGATTTTGCTCACCGTGGCTGTCATTGATTTTCTGTGCTCTAAGTTGCGTTTCGCCATCATTGGCGTTCGTGCTCGGTAGTGACACAAGGGAGTTTTACGATGTCTTTGTCTATTCCTGAAATTGTTCAGCTCTTAAGCAGTCGTGCCACCACGTGGTACGGGCAAGAGGCGGTAAGCCAACTCGATCATGCATTGCAGTGTGCTCACCTCGCAGAGAAATCAAATGAGACCCCTGAAACTGTTGTAGCCGCCTTGCTCCACGATCTGGGTCATATGTTGAGCCCCGATCGTCCCAGTTTGGTGCCAGCTGATACTTTGCCTACCAAAGATGACTTGCATCAATTTGTGGCTTTGCCATTTTTAAGAAGTCTATTTCCCGATGCCGTTTTGGAGCCCATCAAGTTGCACGTCGATGCCAAACGCTATTTGTGTGCCGTCGATGCAGGCTATTGGGCAGACCTTTCACCAGCATCCAAGCACAGCCTTGAGTTGCAGGGCGGCGTTTTTGATGAAATGCAAGTTAGTGCATTTCAAGATTTGCCTTTTTACGCAGAGGCTGTTCGCCTCAGACGTTATGACGACTTGGCCAAGGTCCCAGGTCAACAAACGCCTGACCTATTTCATTTTGAAAAACTGATGTTGCAAGTGAGCTGCCAATAATTCATGGTAAGTGTTGACACGTCATATTCTCTTCATTAAACAGACACGCTGAATGGCTAAATTGATTGATGACAACTTTTGAAGCTGTCATCCCTCAACTTAAGGAGAATCTGAATGACCTCTGAAAACCATGTACATGAAGTCGACGTAGAAGGTGATTTTGCGGATGAGTTTGACAGTCCTAGTGAAAACCATCGCATGGCTGCACACCATTTTTCTGAAGCTGCCAAAGAGCATGAGCTTGCTGCTGATGCCTATGATGCGGGTGACCAAACTGCATCAGAACTTCATTCTTTCAAGGCCTATCGCCACCAATTGAACGCAGTGCAGTATTCCGAAATTGCAGTAATGGAAGCTTTTGAGTTGAATGAAATCAATGAAATTTGATTGAATCAAAGATCGACTCGTTTGTACGAGTCGATCATGCTAGAGCTACAGAAGCAGTCTCCTGAGAGATGGGTCTTGCCAATGCAATTTGGCAAACCTGAATTGAACCAAACGTCAACTCTTCAGTTGATTGGTTGAAAGCTTCTATTTGAAGAGATCAGTTGTATTAAGAGAACTCAATTTGTTTGAAAGTATCAATCCAAATGTCATCAATCAGGCGAAGCTTGACGGGGTCAAAGCTTTTGATTGTTTCCCAATAGCGGCCAGAGGGAACGAGATAGCCCAAGCTCTTTTCTGCAGCCAATGCCATGCTCACCTTTTGTAAATCAAACAACTGATTTTGCGTGGCTAAAAGTTTTTCATGGCTCAAAGAATGCTGCAAGTCTGAATGTCTTAGCCGAGGAAATGTCAACCTAGATTCTGGCAAAGCGGACATGTTCAAAACAGCGCAATTTTGTTTGCTTGCAAATGCCATTAACCTGTTTGATTTTGCCTCCAAAGACTGAAGCGTCATGTCGTTTCGCAAGGGATCAGCAGTTCCGCTTCCATAGAAGTGACTGGATTTTCCATTGTCTGCAGCGTAAACCATGTCACAGCCTACATAAGCAATGACGTCTGGCTTGAGTGCACCGAGGGCCCAATACCCTGCAGTGAATGCCATTGTTCCGCCTGCATAAATAAAGCCACCATAATTATTCTGGTGAAGTACAAACTCATTTGCAGTGATTAACTGTTGATGGCTTTCAACTGGCAATTGTGGGCGGCGATCAACAGGGAAATCTTCAGGGAAGATCAGGTAATTCCAGTCGGGAGTCACTTGCCAAGCATTGTTGATGGCAATACGGCTTGAAAAAAATGAAAGATCCCAATGCTGAATGGCAGTGACATCTGGTGCACTTCCAAAGATCAAAACAATTTTTGAATCATGCATTTTTTGGGTGAGTAGAAATGAACGGAAGCAGAGAAGGTACTGCTTGAATCCGCTGATCTTTTGTGAAGATTCAGGCCGGTACTTTAGCTCATTTCGCAACACGAAGTTGCGAAATGAGCTGAAAATTTATTGGCGTCAAAATAGAGACGCCAAAATCAAGACGACAAAATGAAGTCTCAGTTTCCGCGCACAGCTTTCAAAGCCGATACACCAGCCGCCGGAAAGTCTGTGAAAATACCATCAATTCCAAGTCTCATGTAGTACTCGATTTCGGCTTTGACATCGCTAAAGCCAAGGTCATAGCCGCCATCGTCTCCGCGGAAAGTCCATGTATGCACAAACAAACCCTTTTGGTGAGCCAATTCAATCACGCCAGTTGATCCGTCTACACGGCGGTCGTAAGAGTTGATCTTGCCATCGCCATTGCGATCAATTTTGTCATTCACAGTTTTGACCAAGTAGGGCTTCCATGGGCCCACGCCATCGGCGTAAGTTTTGATGAAATCTAAGCCGCTGGCAGTCACCAAGTCTTTGAAGGTGCGCGTATCTTTACTGACCACAAAGTCATAAGGCTGACGCCATGGGTTGTAAGTCGCTGTGTCAACCTGAATGCTGCCATCGTCAAGCACATCGTAGGCGTCAATCAGTTGGACCAACTTGATGTTGGTTTTGGTGTTGAGGTATTGCAGATTGGCAACTTCAAACGACTGAATGAAAACAGGCGCTGTGGCCACATTGCCATAGGCTGCATGAAGTGTTGCGACCAATTTATCTTCAAACACATTTTTGCCAAAGTTGGCCACTGTGGCGTGATGTGTTGAATGTTTGATCTCTGGATAAATACCAATGGTGCGTCCAAGCTTGTTGCCTTCAGCTTTGGTCAATGCAATGACTTCATCTAAAGTTGGAATAGAAAACAAGCCGTCGTAAATTTTCGAGCGCTTGCCATTTGGCTGAATAGCTCGCAAAGTCTTAATTTCGGCCAATGTAAAGTCGCTTGCAAAGTAATCCGTAATTTCTTCGCCATCCACATTTTTGGTGGACTTTCTGCTTGGGAATTTGGTAGCTACATCGGTTGTCCCGCCCAGCATAGGTTCATGACGGGCAATCATCACGCCGTCTTTGGTCAGAACCAAGTCTGGCTCTACATAGTCAGCACCCTGGTCGATGGCTGCCTTGTAGGACTCTAGAGTGTGTTCTGGAAATGTGCCTGATGCACCGCGGTGACCGATCACCAAGGGGGCATCACCTAACAGTGTTTTAAACAGGGGGGAGCTGTCGCCACCGCATGCCTGCAGCAGGACGACAGAAGCTGCCGCCAATAAAAGCTTGATTTTCATGTTTTCTCCAACAAATTGTGATGAGCTTTTGATGTCCAACCTAAGCGGACGAGTCAAATTTGCCAGAGGCTTGTGACAGTAGCGTGAAGACAGTCAAAGTGTCAGCCAAGTTCGGTTTGCAAATTGGCGAGAATCTCAATTCGTTGGAGCAAGTACCACTTCTATTGCATATTGAGTGTTCTGCGTACCTGTCTGCTGAAACCACAAGGTCATGAAGCCTTCGCCAAGTTGCGGCTTGGCTACATTGGCCAAAACATTGCGACCCAAATCGCTCGGGCCCATGTGACCATAGACCAGCATGCGGGAAGTATCTACACCCGCATCGAACACGCGGTTTGCTTGCAATGCATAAAAAGAAATTGCATCTTCTGAGACATACTGCACCAACTTGACTGATACCAACTGTTGGCCTTTGGGTATCTCCCATCTCACATAGTCAGCGTCACCTCGTACCACCACACCGTGGATTAAATATGTTTGAAAGCCTTGCGTTAAAACGCTAGGCTGCAAAGGATTGCCAGAGGCCTCGTGGGCCAACATGTTTTGATTTTTTAAATCAAAGATTTGCGATTCGGAGGGGTTACCAGCCACATCAACCTGACGCAGCCAAACACTTGCCAATCCGTTGCCCAATGTTCCCAAGCCTATGCCGTTGCCAGTCAACCAAGGGCCTTTTGGGTCAAGGGCATATTCCCAACGCGCTCCCATTTCAATGCCTGAGAGCTTTAAGGTGTTGGTCACCCCCTCTACTTGAGGGGTGATCGTCACTGCAGCTGGCGGCATGGTGTCCAAAACGCAATTCACTTTGACAATGTCTGAAGTGTTGCCAAGATGATCGCGTGTACGCACCCAAATCATCTTGGCACCATCGCCTGTGACTTCAAAATTAGAGCCATTACCCCGCGTCCAGGTGGCGCCTTGGTCCAAAGAAAATTCCCAGTCCAAACTTGGCGCATCAACTCGCCACATGCCGATGCGAGTGATGCCATCTGTCACGCTCAAGCCGGTATCGGTGAAAGACAAAACAGGTGGGCTGAGGGTTACTGGACCGGGTGCAACTGTTGGCGTTTGCGGGGATGATTCGGCCACCGGTTCTGTACCGGGACCTGAACCGCCGCAAGCCCCTAAGAATGAGGCGAGCGCCAATGACATGACAGAGCGTGAAATGTGATGTTTCATACACGGAATTGACATCAAAAAAATCAAGAATAACAGTTACACATGGTGTGTATATTTAACGGATTTTCGAAAGGATTAACGTGCCAATTTCTATCAAGAGTTTTGCAAGTGCAATGACCCTTGCTGTCTGTGCAGGCTATGTCAGTGCACAAGCACAAGCGGTTTACCCAGCCACTTTGGCTGGACATGCTGTTTTGCCAGCACTTTCCCTTATTCCTGCACCTGCTGATGCCCCAGCAGATTTGCGACACAGTGGAAAATTCACGACTGGCCAGAGGGTTGAAAAATTAGGCTCTGTGGAAGGTTTGTCTGCTGGCCGTCCTACTGGCGTGTTTCTGCCCTTTGATGGCCAACCCTTGCAAGGTCATTCAGGCGTTCAAAGAATGCCTGATGGCACTTTCTGGGTATTGACCGATAACGGTGCTGGATCCAAAGCCAATTCACCAGATTTCATGCTGTATTTGAATCATTACAACATTGACTTTAAAACCGGACAGTTCAAACAACTGGCAACAGTGTTCTTGCATGACCCAGACAAGAAGGTGCCATTTCGGATCGTTCACGAGGGCACCAATTCACGTTATTTAACGGGTTCAGATTTTGACACTGAAAGTTTTCAAATCATTGGACAACATATTTGGATTGGCGACGAGTTTGGCCCATTCTTAATCAAGACAGATATGAAGGGCAAAGTGCTTGCCGTTTATGAAACAGTTGTTGACGGCAAAGTCGTTCGATCTCCAGACCATCCTTCCGTCACAATGCCTGGTTCACCAGTTGACAGCACTAAATTTGAGGTTCGTCGCTCTAAGGGTTTTGAAGGCATGGCCTCTTCAAAAGATGGTCGCAAGTTGTATCCAATGTTAGAAGGTCCTGTTTGGAACGACTCGACCAAGAGCTTTGAAAATATCGATGGAAAACAATATCTTCGTGTTTTGGAGTTTGATGTGGCCTCTGAAAAATGGACCGGCCGTCATTGGAAATACATGCTTGAGGCAAACCACCATGCGATTGGTGATTTCAACATGATTGATCAAACCACCGGCTTGGTCATAGAGCGTGACAATGGCGAAGGCATCAAAGCGAGTGCATGCCCAGAGAACCAAAAACGCACAGATTGCTTCCACGATCTTCCAAAATTTAAACGGGTATATAAAATTGAGTTGTCTGAAGCCAATGTGGGTGGGGTTGCGCGCAAGATTGGCTACATTGATTTGATGAACATTGCCGATCCGAATAAACTGGCCCGTAAGCCATTGGAAAATGGCGTGTTGACCTTCCCATTTTTCACCATCGAAAATGTTGATGTTGTAGATGCCAAACACATCATCGTGGGCAATGACAACAATCTTCCATTTTCAAGCAGCAGATTGCCCAATAAGGCAGACGACAATGAAATGATCTTGCTAGAAGTTGAGGCGTTTTTAAAAGCCAAATAAATTCAATTTAAAACATCGCCATTTACAGAAGGCCATTGCAATTCAATGCAATGGCCTTTTTTACAAGTGAATAATTAAACTAGATTTCTCAGATGGTGTTTGATTTAAATTTGATATCAGCTTCTGGCAGTTATATTTTTTAATGCCCCAAAGAATTGGTCCATTTCGGATTCTGAGGTGTAAACGGCAGGTGAAATGCGAATGCACTGACCTTTGGCAACACCAGTACGGCGTACAGAAAAGATGCCGTATTTGTCTCGCAACTCTGCCACCAAAGCATTGTTCTGTTCGGCAGTTACTTTCCCTGCCATTCGGAATGACGTAATACCTGCATACATGCCGGGCTCGTCTGGTGTCAATATTTCAAGCCCTTTCAATTCTCGGGCACGACTGACCCAGTAATTGCGCAAATGTTTGACTCTTAGTTCTTTGGCTTTGGCACCAATGTCATTGTGAAGCTTCAGAGCTGTTGGCAAAGACAATATAGTGGCAAAATTTGTTGTGCCAGTGTGAACGCGAGACCGTATGTCTGTGGCAGGGTAGTCTTCATCACCCATTGCACGATCGATTTCTGTCAATTTGGATTTCGCAATGTACATAAATCCAAGACCCAATGGTGCGCCAATCCATTTGTGCAAATTGAAGCCCACAAAATCAACGCCCAATTCATTCACTTTGAAATCGATTTGGCCCCAAGAATGAGCTGCATCCAATATGACCGCAACACCTCGAGACTTGGCCATTGCCGCAATTTCTTGAACTGGCATGACAAGGCCTGTTCTGTGGCTAACATGCGTTAAAAGCAGAAGTCCGGCTTTGGGGTTGTCGATCAGAATTTGTTGGTAAGCCGCCAAGACATTTGCCTTGGTTGCAGGTTCTGGAATGTTGAACTTAACCACATTGACGCCACGTCGATCGGCCAACCATTTCATGCCATATTGCATGGAGTCATAGTCGAGGTCAGAGTAGATAACGGTATCGCCAGTTTTTAACTTGTTATAACCTGCAATTAAGAGTTGTAGAGCTTCAGTGGCGCCACGTGTGAATGCAATTTCGGATGTATCTGCACCTACGGCTTGAGCAAGTTGTGACCTTGCAGATTCAGCATCTTTTCCGAATTGTGTGCGAGCGTAAATTGAATTCTCTCTGTTCACCATTTCAGTCTTGGCGACGTATTCCATGCGAACAGGTTCGGCCATGATCCCCCAATAGCCATTTTCTAAATTAATGTGTTGATTTGAAATCGCATAAAGATTTCTAACTGCAGCCCAATAATTTGCTTGGGTTGCAATGTTGTCAATTGGTGAAATTGGCAAATTGAAAGAAGATGACGCGAGATTGGCGCTTTGTGCGTTGACAGTTGATGACGCGCTGGCACTTGCTGCAGCCAATCCGATGACAAAATTTCTTCTGTTGGTAATAGACATTGTTTCTCCACTGTGAACAGTAGAGTTTTACCGGCTATTGATGACGTTATTGTGAAGAATCGGACTTCCAGTTTTGATCAGCTCATCCAAGATGGAATAGGCATCCTTGGCTGAAGCGGTATAGGGGTCAAATTCTGGATGCGCCATTTGAACCAAAGGATCGTCTTTAGACAAATAGACAAGGGCCATAGACCATTGACCAAAACGTCTGTGGGTAATTTCTTCCATCGACAGCAGTTCAACATGGTGGTGGTTTTTGTCGGCCATGATGCGCGAGTAAAGTAAATTGACTTTAGATCGCTCGCCTTCCAAGACCTGCAGCCATAAGCCTGAGCCTTGACATAAAACGCCTGTGATATTTTCCTTTTTGTTGTGCAAATCGGATTTTTCCAAAATCAAGGTGGTGATTGTCGTTGTGATGGGACCTACTGGTTGGCTCACATACAAGAGGCGTACAAGCATGAGTATTTCCTTTTTGAAATAGCAAAGCAATCCAGAAGGGACATCTTATGACTATTGGCAGAGCATATCGCACTGGCCAATACTGATGAATACTTACAGAAACAAGGCTTTGCAACAGCCCAAGCATCTGATCGGTTGAGGCGCTGTCTGGTTTCAAGGTCGATTGATTTCGACAAATGTATTCATGAAATCAGAAACAACAGTGCCGTTTAGGCGCCGCCCATCCAAGCGACCCGAGAAAGTGTGCACTTTGCGGTCTGGCGTGATGAATTGAAATTTAAGCTCAGAGCCGTTTAATTTGGCTCCCAAGATGGAGAAAGTTTGGCCACCTCGAGTGAGTGTGCCACCAATGTTTTGAAAGGATTGATTCAAGTTCATGCGGATCGGCCCGCCTTCTAGGCCGGTCATGACCCAAGCGCCCTCAATTTGTGCGGGGACCACCCAGTAAAATGCCTTCCAGTGATCATGTGACAGGGTCTCATCGGGTTGCCAATCACCCATGCTAAAGGTGTTGGAGACCACACGTGTTCCGGGCTTCATATTGAGCAAGATGGGGCGTAGCTTCATGTTCAGGTGAGGCATGAGGTAAAGCGTGACCACGGTTGCAGAGCTGAAATCTTCTTCGAAAATATCGCCTGTGATGATCTTCACTTTGCTGCTCATGCCGGCTTCTGCCACTTTGCCTCGGGCAAACTCAGCCATCTTGGGGTTGTATTCAATGCCCACTGCTTGAGCTCCAAATTTGCGCGCGGCGGTGATGGCAATGATGCCGTCTCCCGCGCCTAAATCGAACACCCTGTCTTGACTGCTAACCTTGGCTACTGACAACATTTTTTCGATCAAGCCTTCGGGTGTGGGAACCCAGATCACATCCTTCCCTTCTTGACCTTGCACGGGCTGGTATTCAGAGGAAGAGGTTTTTGGGCTTTCAGTATTGGATGCTGAAAGGGTGGACGAGTGGGCTAAAAACAAGCAGTTTGTTAGGGTTAGGGTTAACAAAATACGGAATAACTGCACGATCAATTCCTTTGTTGATTCATCTGACTTGGCGTGAAGGCTGTGTGCTAGGACAGCTGTTCGTTGCAAGCGTGAGATTATTCCTTCGTTGCATGAATATTCAATGAACCTTCATTTTTTAAGTGTTTGGCAGAATAGGGTAAGCCGTCGACTTGCCATGTATGGACTTTTGAAGAGTTTCACTCAACAATGGGTCAAGTTGTGTGCTGAAGTTTTTTGGATGGGTTAGAAAAAGGAGACGTGTCATGTGGAAGAGTTTTTTCAAATGCTTGGCCAAGGTCAATTCCTTGGTAGAGCACCTGGCCCGCACTTCCGTCACTGTTCAGCGCATTGGACGCGTTCAATGACCGCATCGGCGCCACGCGGATTTACATTTGACCGCAATGACGGTCGGCCGGTGTTACCCGGAAATTTGCATACCAATCGTTTGCTTTCGCAATGGCTTGATTTTTCACAGCCAGGTCGCTTGAGATTGTTCACTGGAAAAGTTGAGCTGGGGCAGGGCATTCTCACGGCTTTGACCATCATTGCTGCCGACGAACTTGATCTCAATTTAGACCAGGTGCAGATCATCAGTGCCAGTACGCTAGAAGGGCCTGATGAAGGTATGACCAGCAGCAGCATCTCGGTTCAAGATTCAGGATCTGCCATTCGCCATGCATGCGCTGAAGTACGTTTTCTGGTCCTTCAACAAGCAGCCAAACAGCACGGCGTGCCAACCGAAAATTTAAGCATTGAGCGAGGCCGATTGACTGACGGTCAAGGACGCGAGTTGGGCACCTATTGGGATTGGCTTCAAAACATCAGCCTGCATCGGGAGTATGAAGGCTTGGCCACGCCCAAACCCGTTGTCGATCTCAAACGGCACGGCCACGGCAAAGTTCGTCGTGTAGATCTTTTGGAAAAGATCATGGGGCAGCCTCGGTTCATTCATGACCTTCGTTTGCCAGGCATGCAACACGGTCGAGTTCTGCGTACCCCATCGACCACGGCTCAATGGGCCAACCCAGATCTCCCTGTGCCAACTGATTTTTTTGACTTTGCTTCAGGTTCGTCCATCCAACTAGTGGTCGATGGCCGGTTCATCGGCGTTCTTGCAAGAACCGAGCGCGAGGCAGAGGCTGCACTCAGTCAATTGCAACAGCAGGTTGCTTGGCACGAGACAGCATCTTTACCAGACATGCACAACCTGGCCGAATTTTTGCGCTCCGCGCCACATGAAACAACAAGCACCCTTCAAAAAGGGCAACGGCTCGAAGCTGATGATGGGGTCAGCCTGTCGCGCGAATACTTCAAACCCTACATAGCTCATGCCTCCATTGGTCTTTGCTGTGCACTGGCCCAATGGGACGGCCAAACCCTGCAGGTCTGGACCCACAGTCAAGGCATCCAAAATTTGCGTGACGACCTCACCAAGGCCTTAGGTCTGGACAAGCAAGCCATCGTCATGCGCCATGTCGAGGGTGCTGGTTGTTATGGGCACAACGGTGCCGACGATGTCGCGTTCGATGCGGCTTTGTTAGCCATCAACAAACCTGGCCATCCTGTGCGTGTTGTGTGGTCACGTGCAGATGAGCTTTCGCAGGCGCCACTGGGCAGTGCCCATCTGGTGTCGCTCAGGGCCCGCATGAATGAGCAGGGTCAAATTAGCCATTGGCACCATGAACTGTGGGCCAATGGGTACAGCTCTCGGCCAGGGCGTTCCTTGGTGCCTACTTTGCTGGGTGCTTCGCAGCGCGCGCAGGGGCAGCCCATGCCTCTGGCCATCAACCCACCTCTTGCCGCGGGAGGTGGCGCCGACCGCAATGCCATTCCAGGCTATGAATTTGACAACACCCATGTGGTCAACCACCGGCTGACGGTCATGCCCATTCGAACCTCGGCCATGCGCGCACTGGGGGCCTTTGCCAATGTGTTTGCCATCGAGTCTTTCATGGACGAGCTGGCCCATGCCAGTGGCCAAGACCCCTTGGAGTTTCGCAAACGGCACATGCAAGACGCCAGAAGCCTTGCCGTTCTCAATGCGGTGGTCGATCGCAGCACATGGTGGCACCTTCCAAAAGCAGAAGGTGTAGGACACGGCGTGGCTTGGGCTCGCTACAAAAACACCTCTGCATGGTGTGCAGTGTTGGCACGCGTTCAAGCTGGTGAGACACTGCGTGTGCTGCAGCTTGATGTGGCGGTTGATGTGGGCCGAGTGGTAGACCTGGATGGTGTGATGAACCAAACCGAAGGCGGTGCACTGCAAGGCATGAGCTGGGCTTTAAAAGAGGCGGTTCAATTTGACCGAACTCGCATCACAAGCCAAAGCTGGGCCGACTATTCTATTTTGCGTTTCAGTGAAATACCTGAGCTGAACATTCATGTGCTAGACCAACCCGAGCAGCCCTCTCTGGGTGCGGGCGAATCGGTACAAGGACCCGTAGCAGCTGCCTTGGGCAATGCTTTGTTTGATGCACTGGGTGTTCGTGTACGCCAATTGCCCTTGTCACAAGATCATATTCTTCAGGCGTTGAACGCACCTGACTGAACCCTACCTATTCAGACCATGATTTCCATCAACGATCAGAACGTCGAAATTTCAGCGCCCGACAAAACGACTTTGCTCAGTTATTTGCGCAATGAATTAGGCTTGTCAGGCCCCAAGCTGGGCTGTGGAGAAGGCGAGTGTGGTGCTTGCATGGTGCTTGTCAATGGGCGCCCTCAAACATCGTGCAATCTGCCTCTTTGGGCAGTGAAGGGGCATGCCGTCACCACCCTTGAGGGTTTGAGCAAAGAGGGTGTGCCCCACGCATTACAGCAAGCATTTTTGGAAGAAAACGCCGGTCAGTGTGGCTATTGCTTAAGTGGCATCTTGGTCAGCGCAAGTGCTTTGTTGCAACACACACCAAAACCTACTCGGGCACAAATTTGCGAAGCCTTGGACAAAAATTTGTGCCGTTGTGGGGCGCATGAACGGATTGTTCGCGCCGTTCAGCGTGCATGCAATTGACAGCACGCAAGTCTATTAAGTACCGATAATGCCGCCGTCTTGTTTGCGGATGACGACGGTTGCTGAGCGTGGGCGCCCTGTGGGCTTCTGATCTGGCCAGTTAGAAATGGCGCGCGGATTGTCGGGGTTGTTTTGCTCGCTTGGCGTTTCACCAGGGTGCTGAATGTTGACGAACATGGTTCTACCGTCAGGGGTTTCTGTCACGCCTGTCACTTCGCAGCCAGCAGGTCCCACTAAAAAGCGGCGAACGTCGCCTGTTTGCACGTCGGCTGCCAACATCACGTTGTTGCCAAAGTTTTTGAGATCGCCTTTGCCCATGGCGGCGGTGGACATGTCGGTTTGAATCCACATCAGACCTCGGCCATCCACCCATATGCCGTCGGGACAAGAGAACATGTCGCCCTTGATACTGCCTTTGGCTTCTGCGCGGGCCAGTGAAGGATCGCCTGCCATGATGAAGTGGTTCCATGCAAACGTGGTGGCGTGAAAATCAAGGTCTTCTTTCCAACGAATGATGTTGCCTTGTGTGTTGTTGGCCCGTGGGTTGGCCGCATCGACGCCAGGTTGCTTGTCGCCGCCGCGGTTGCTGTTGTTGGTCAGGGTGGCATAAACCCAATTTTGTTTGTCAACGCCAATCCATTCAGGACGATCCATTTTGGTAGCGCCCAACAGGTCACTGGCTTGGCGTGATTTGATGAGCACTTCGGCCTGATCGGCAAAACCATTGGCTGATGTCAAGGGACCTTGACCGTGCGTGAGGGCAATCCATTGGCCTTTGCCATCGGCATTGAACTTAGCCACATACAAAGTACCGTGGTCGAGCAGTGAAGCATTGGCGGCAGCGCCACCAGGTTTGATGGCGTCACGGCTGACAAACTTGTAGATGTATTCAAAACGTGCGTCTTCGCCCATGTAAACCACGGCGCGATTGTCTTTGGTGACTGCTACGGTAGCACCTTCGTGAGCACCGCGACCCATGGCCGTACGCTTCATGGGCGTGGCGTTTGGATTTTGAGGATCAATTTCAACAATCCAGCCAAAGCGGTTGGGTTCGTTGGGGTTTTTAACTGCATCAAAGCGTGCATCGTGCTCGTGCCAGCGGTAGCCGATGCCACCTTTTCGCAAGCCCCAACGGCGCTCGTGTTCGCTCAGTTTATCGCCGCCACTGAAGTAAAAAATGAAATTTTCTTCAGAGGTGAGGTATGTGCCCCAAGGCGTGATGCCACTCGCGCAGTTGTTCAGAGTACCCAATACCACTTTGCCTGCGGGATCGGCAGAGGTTTTCATGAGTGCATGGCCCGCAGCAGGGCCGCTCAATTCAGTGCGTGTGTTGGTTGTAATGCGGCGGGCATATTTGGAGGGGTTGACCACCTCCCACTTGCCGCCTTTGTCTTGCACTTCAACCACAGACACGCCGTGGGCTGCTTGTGACTTACGCACTTTCTCGGCACTCCAATTGGCCATGCCATCTTTGAACAACAAGCCGTGATCGACGTATTCATGGTTCATGGCCAGCAGGCCACGCTTAGAACCATCAAGCGCGTAAAAGTGAATGCCGTCGTGGTGCATACCCAGTTGTGTTTCTTGTTCGGCAGCTGAGTTGCTAGCGTCGTCCTTGAAGGGGTTGTTTTGGCCCAGAATGCCCACGGGGTCGCCCCAAGGTGCAATGACGTGAGCGATGTAGCCTTCAGGAACCATGATGCTGTCGGCGGTTGAAATGGCCACGCTTTTGAAGCCAATTTTGGGGCCCGTGCCCATTCCCAGTGAAGCGCAGCCTGTGAGTGCAGCAGCGCCACCCACAGCGCTGAGAGGCGCCAAAAAGCCACTGGCCAATGCGCCTAAGCCACCGCGCAGCACTTGGCGACGAGAAGGGTCAGAAACTTCATGAATACTGGGGTTGGAAGAGCGGTTGCTGTCTTCCATCAAAGAGAAATCTTTTGCCATGATTTAAAGGTGGTCGAAAGTCTAAAAGTTAGTCTATCAACTTAGAACTACCCCATCAATGTCCCTAAAAATCTGGGTGCTTTAAGCGTCAATTCAGTCTCAGTCCACTTCAAAAAATCGCATCACCACCTTGTCGGGGTGGCGTGCACCAGTGCCTATGAACAGGCGTTCAGTGATCCAAGCCAATGAGGCTGAGGCTGTTTCAAAGCTGGGGCTGCAGCGAAAGTAAACCGACTCGGGAGCCACAGGTTCGCCTCGAATGAGTTTGGCCATGACTTCAGGTGCGGCTGTGCGCACTGCCCGGTTTTGCACAAAAATAAGATCACCCCCATCGGTCTCAATGGTGTAGCGTGCATCGAGTTCGGCCATGCGCTCATTCACGATGAGTTGAAAATCAGCGCCCCCTGAAAGCACCCTGGCTGTCCAGCCATTGCCTTGCACTTGACCGCCCGTGATGGGAATCAAGCGTCGCACGCCGTGGTGGGTCATGCCCACTTCGTGTGGCTTGGCTACCAACACAGATAAGTCTGCAAAAAATTTGAGCTCAGGGGTTGGCAGATTAAGCATCACAGTCCTTGTTACTCAGCTTTGATGTTGAGTTGCTTAATGAGCTTTGCTTTGTCATCAAAGTCAGTGCGCAGTCGCCTGTCGAAGTCGCGACGACCCAGAAAAGACACGCGCTGATTCAAACGCAAGGCAGCAGTTCGAAAGCTTTCGGACGATGTGACTTCTGCACAGGTTTTTTCCAAACTGGCCAATACAGACTCAGGCGTGCCGCGGGGTGCAAACATGCCGTTTAAGCCTGGCACACCTGTTGAGTGACCCAGCTCAGCCATGGTGGGCACATCGGGGTATGCAAAGTGGCGTTGGTCTGCAAAGATGGCCAATGGGCGCACACCTTTGCCTGCCATGCCAGAAATGGAAGCTGCAGAAAAAGTGAGTTCATTGCTGATCAATTGCGGCAAGATTTGAGGTTCGCCTCTGAACGGCACATGGACTGCATCAAGCCCTGCAGTAGCCAGCCAGGCAGATGCTGAAAGGTGAGGAACTGACCCCACACCACTGGTGCCCCAGCTGAATTTGCCAGGTTGTGCTTTGCCTGCTGCTACAAATTCTTGGTATGTTTTGTAGGGAGATGATCCACCTACAAACAATGCCATCACGTTTTCAAAGCTCTGGCAAACAGGGACAAAGTTATCCATGTTGTAGGTGACGCTCTTAATCAGGTGCGGCGCAATGGTTAAGGGGGTGTTGGGCGAGATGGCCAAGGTGTAACCATCGGGCTTGGCTGCAGCCAAAGCTGTAAAACCAATGGTGGCTGCTGCACCTTCGCGGTTCACAATGGGAAAGGCTTGGCCTGTGATTTTTGAAAACTCGGAAGCCAATGCCCTGGCCATGAGATCAACGCCGTGACCTGCTTGAAAGGGCACAATGACACTGACTGCACGCGATGGATAAGACTCTTGCGATGCAGCACTGAAGATAGACAAGCCTAAGCAAGCTGTTAAAAATGTGACCGACAGATTTAGCATAAAGCTCCTAACATGCTTGGGTTTACCTTGATAACTGAGAGTTAAATTTGAGTTCAAAATATAACATCAACCGATTTAAATCCTTGTAAAAACTTCAAATGATTGACCATCTTGACCACCTGGTTCTGACAACCGCTCACGAGACCGCTTGCGTTGATTTCTACACCCGAATCATGGGTATGAGTTTGGAAAGCTTTGTAGGTGGTACGCCACCCGTTACTCGCAAAGCCTTTAAGTATGGCAATCAAAAGATCAACTTGCATTTGAAGGGCAAAGAGTTTGAGCCCAAGGCACACTTGCCTGTGCCTGGCTCCTTAGACCTTTGCTTCATTGCCGCTGTACCGCTCGAGCAAGTTATAGCCAAGTTAAACGCCGAGGCATGGCCCATCATTGAAGGCCCAGTCATGCGCACGGGCGCCACACAAAAAATCAGGTCGGTTTACTTGCGTGACCCCGACCTGAATTTGATTGAAATTTCTGAACTGGCCTAAGCTCAGTCAGCGTAGACGCCAGCCGATTTAATGACTGGGCCCCATTTGTTAATTTCAGACTGAAGCCAAGTACGCAGGCCTTCGGGTGTTTGCTTGGAATCAGGCACAATTTCTGCACCCAAGTCGGCCATGCGAGTGACAAAGGCAGGGTCTTTCAAAGCGGTTCTAACGGCAGAACCAAACTTCTCAATGTTGGCGGCGGGTGTGCCTTTGGGCGCATAAATGCCGTGCCACACAATCACTTCAAAATCTTTCAGACCACCTTCGGTCAATGTGGGTGCATCTGGCAAAGCACGAATGCGTTGCTTGGTGGTCACGCCATACAAATTGACTGTGCCTGCCTTGATGTGCTGCGTCGTTTGTGTGGTTTGATCACACAAAATATCGACTTGACCTCCCAGTAAAGCATTCAGTGCGGGAGCTGTACCAGAGAAAGGCACGGTAGTCAGGTCAACGCCCATGGCCTGCTGAAACAACATGCCGCACAAATGCGAAACAGCGCCCAAGCCAGCATTGGCCAAGTTGATCTTTTTGGCATTGGCTTTCACGTAAGCGCTTAACTCTTGCATGTTCTTGGCAGGCAAGTCTTTTCGGCCAATGAGGGTCATGGGCACGTCCACCGCCTGGCTCACATATTCAAAGTCAGTCATAGGGTTGAAGGCCATTTTTCTATACAGCGCAGGGGCCGTAGACATGCCGTTGTGATGGATCAAGAACGTGTAGCCATCGGGTGCAGCTTTGGCCACATAGCCACCGGCCAATGTGCCGCCTGCGCCCACTTTGTTTTCAACCACCACGGTTTGTCCCAAAGTTTTACTCATGTTGGCAGCCAATGTGCGCGCCACAATGTCCGTCGGGCCGCCAGCGGCGAAGGGCACCACCAAGGTAATTGATTTGGAAGGGTAGCCTTGGGCTGTTGCGCCGAAAGGGAATGCCAAGATGGCAAGGCTGGCGAGAAGGGCGGAGGAGAATTTCATTTTGTGGGCTTTCTTTTGGGCTAGAAATGTGCCAATCAATGATAGAGATTCACTTATGTCTGTGCAATGCAATAAATGACTGCCCAAACTGCGGTTTACCCTAGGTTGCCGAAAGATGATGTCGGGGCGTATATTGAAATCGTGACCTTCACATATCAACAAAGGAGATTTTATGAATCGAAAGAATCGATGGATTAAGTTATCGATATGTTCGGCGTTTGCTGTCTCAGCCACTTTGATGCTAAGTGCATGTGGACCGGACCTTATCGCTGCGCCAGATGTGGAAATCCTGTCTTCTAAGCCGGAATTTGTTTCTGGGGGAGATGCTTTGGTAAGTGTGAAGGTTAAGAACTCAGGAGCGCAAGTTCGAGCAGCACTGAACGGGACAGATGTCTCATCTGCATTTAAAAAAGTAAGTGATGATGTTTGGGTTGGCACAGTATCTGGCATGAAGGTTGGCGCAAATACACTTGTTGCTGACTCAGGCGGAGCACCCTCAACTGTCAATTTAATTAACTTTCCAATTACGGGTCCTATTTTCTCAGGACCGCAGCAAAAACCTTTTGCATGTCAAACTGCAACTTTCCGTATTTATCCAGGCGGCCCATTTTTGGGGGCTGAGAAAGATGCAAATTGCTCTGTCGACACTCGAGTTGATTATGTTTATCTGAACACTGCTAAACCAGCAGCTTTTGTTGCTTTGGCCAATGTGAAAGATGTTCCTAAAGATGCAACTACTGTCACTGGCGCTGATGGCAAGTCTTCGCCATTCATCGTGCGCATCGAAACAGGTACTGTCAACAGGTCAATTTACCAAACGGCAATGTTGCACAACCCGGCTTCATCCGATGCCCCAAATCCGTTCCTTGCATCTCCAATTTGGAATAAGAAACTAGTTTATACATTTGGCGGTGGTTGTACTGGTGGATGGTATCGACAAGGAAATACAACAGGTGGCGTTTTAGACGTGCCTATCTTGGCCTTAGGCTATGCCATGGCGTCATCTTCACTCAATGTCTTTGGTAATCAGTGCGGTGATTTGCTGGCCGCAGAGTCGATGGCCATGGTCAAAGAGCGGTTTATTGAAGCTTACGGCAAGCCTAAATTCACGATTGGGTGGGGTTGCTCCGGTGGCTCTTATCAGCAACACCAAATTGCCGATAACTACCCTGGACTCTTAGATGGCATTTTGCCAGGTTGCAGTTTTCCAGAAGTTGGATTTGCAACTGTAAATTCAATCACTGACATGCGTTTGTTGGGAAATTATTTCCAAAATACTGCACCCGGCACAGTGAGCGATGAGAAGCAAAAAGCGGTAGCTGGAGCACTCCTTAAAGAAACGATTTACACAAGTACTGTTTACAGAGGTGCTTTGCGAATTGCCCCTGATGAGTTTTGCCCAGCAGAGTTGCCAGTCGCTCTTCGCTATAACGCTCAGACAAATCCAACCGGTGTGCGTTGCAGTGTATACGACCAAATTGTGAACGTTTTGGGCAAAGATCCTACAACTGGATTCCCGCGCAGGCCCCTGGACAATGTTGGCATTCAATATGGCCTAAGAGCATTGAATCGAGGTCAAATTTCAGTGGATGAATTTTTAACGATCAATGAAAAAGTGGGTGGATATGATGTTGATGCTCGTTTTCAAGCAGCCAGAAACTCGGCTGACTTGATGGCAACCAAACAGGCTTATCAAACTGGTCGCCTGACAAGTGGCGGTGGTGGGCTTAAAGACATTCCAATCATTGACTACAGGGGCTACTCTGATGACAACCCTGTGGGCGATATTCACCAAAGATACCATTCCTTTTCGATGCGCGAGCGCTTAGCCAAAGCCAATGGCAGTGCTGCAAATCAAGTCATGGTTGTCGAAGACTTCAGATTTGGCTATTACTCTAGCGCCAGCCCCTTGCTCATGAAATCATTGACTGATATGGACAAGTGGATTACCGCTATTCAGTCTGATACAGGGACCGGATCGGCATTTGAAAAAGTGGTTCGAAATAAACCCAGTTCTTTGGTAGAAGGCTGCAATACGCGTGATGCTCAACCAAGCTTCATTGCTGAAACTCAGCAAATGGAGTCTGGTAAGTGCGCTGCAATCTACCCAGTGCCTGGTGCGCCGAGGTATGAAGCAGGTGCCGCAATAGCTTCTGACATTGTCAAATGTACTTTGAAGCCTATTGCTACATCAGATTACAAGGCAACTTTCACTGCTGAGCAAAGTGCGAAGCTGAATAAAATTTTCCCAACAGGTGTTTGTAACTGGGCTGTCGCTGGCGTTGAACAGCAAGGCCTGCGAGGTACATGGCTATCGTTTAATTAAGAATATTTCTTAAATTCAGGGCCCTTGCATCATTGCAAGGGCTCTTTTTTTGCACATGAATTCGAAGTCCTTGCAAACTTCAAAGCCGCATGTCAAGCGTGATGTTCAGTTGGGGCTTGGCATAGCGCTCGTTGCGGATGTAGTCGCCATTTGAAAGTAATGTTTGCGTGATGCCATTGGGCGGGCCAAATTGCTGCACGCCTGCGCTGGCTGCGGCCCTTATGGACATGGTGGGGCTCAGGGGCATCATGGCAAACAAATCAATGCTTCGGGCGTTTGAGCGTTTCAACAATTGTTCAGCCGTTTGTTGCGTGTCATAGCCTGGCGTGATGCTCAGGTTGCCGCCCACACTGAGGGGCAATCCACTGATGCGTTGATCGAAGCCAAAATTGGCGGTCCAGGGTTGCTGGCCATCTAACCGGTTGTTTGGGCCAGGCAGCGCAGCAATGCTTGAGCGGTAAATGCTGAACGAGCTTCGAAGGTTCAGCGCTTTGGCGTTGCCTAATAACTGAGGCATGAGGTCTGATGCGCGGCCGCGCAATTCAAACTCAAGACCACTGGTAACGGCATCGGAAAAGTTTTGGGGCTGAGTAATCCAACGCGGGGCAGTCGCCCAGCTTACATTGCGCAACTCAGTTAAGTTTCGAACCACATTGGTCAGGTTGCGGTGAAAAATGCCAATGCTGAACACACCATCATTGCTTAAATAATTTTCGTAGGCAATGTCGAGGCCCGTGGCCAGTTCGGGACTCAGTGCAGGATTGCCAATGCGATCTGGTGACAAATAGGTGTTGGTCAGGTTGGTGTTGGTGTAGGCGTTGTTCACTACGGGGCGCGCCAACAAGGCGTTCAAGCCTGGTGCTTTGTAGCTGCGTGTCAGGCTGGCACGCACCATGTCTCTGCTTTTGGGGTCGAACTTGTAAGTGAGGTGCGCAAGGGGTGACAGCACGCTGCTCACATTGGCAATAGGCAAGCTGGCATTGCTGCTTTCAGATGCAATGCGTTCGCTGCGCAGTCCCAAGTTGAGTTGCCATTGGGGAGAAATCTCCCACTCGTCTTGAATGTAGTAGGCCTGACGGTACATTTGAGCTTCAAAAGCCTGGCCCTCAAAGTTGGGCAGCAGGGCAAAGCCAGCGCCGTTGGTGGTGGTGCGTTTTTCTTGTCGGTCTCTTTGCTCCAGGTCCCAGCCTGCAGTGAAGGTGTGAGAAGAGCCAAGCAGTTGGCTGTATTTGCCAGCCTGCGTGACAGCGTCGTCTTGGTTCAGGCCTGCAGTTTGAAGTTGTGTTGCGCCTGATCGGATGTTTCGCAAATCAAATGCCGAGCGCGACTGTTGGAGGCCTAGTTTGATTTCAATGCGCTGGTCTTCGCTGAACCGGTTAATCCAAGTGAGGTTGGCACGGCGATTTTCCCAGTAGCCATTTTGAATGACATCGTCATCAAATACTGGGTTGCCCAGCACCGTGCGATTGGCGAATTCGGTACGGTAGTTCCAAAAGCCCTTTTGGAAAAAAGTGGCAAGTGAAATGGTTTGCTCGTCACTCACTTTGTAATTCAATCGGGGCGCTAGGTTGTAGCCCCAACCCCAAGAGGTGTTGGTGCCCATTTGCTCAGACACAGCAGGCTTGCCATCGGTGCCTGCCATTTTTCGATCGATCAGGTTAGTAGATTGGCGGTTCCATTCGAACAAAGAAACAGGCAAGGAGAGGCTGAAAGGCCCTTGTGATTCATTGATCGAATAATTCACGTTGGCCAAGGGCCTGTCTTTGCCAGTGGCCAAGCCTAAGCGCAATGTGCTGAATGAACGGCGTGATGCTTCTTTCAAAATGACGTTGATGGAGCCCGCCACGGCTTGTGCACTTTGTTCGGCAGTAGAGGCCTTGATGACTTCAATGCGCTCGATTTGCGAGGGGCTCAGTTGGTCTAAGTTAAAGCCCGGGGGCGCTGGGTCACCGTTGATCAAAATTTGGGTATAGCCAGCGCCAAGTCCGCGCATGCGTGGGCCACCAGTGTCTACATTGACGCCTGGCAGGCGGCGCATGACATCGAGTGCATTGGTATCGCCATAGCGGTCTAGTTCTTCACGGCCATAGATTTGTTTTGCAAAACTGGCCGCACGTCGCAATTCAGTTGAGCCTTGTCTGGCCACAATTTCTACGCGCTGAATAACGCTGGGTTGAGGACTCCCAGTGGGCTCAGTAGGGGTGCCGATAGCGGCATCTTGCGCAGAGACACCCAGCGGCGCTAAGATCACCAAAGTGATTGATCGTAAATTCATGCGGGCAAGTATAAATGGGGGTCAAATAATTGGGGTCAGATCAACATTAATTTTGTCAATCAGAGTGGCTAAAGGCAAAGGGGGGCTTCCTCATACTGGAGTACCAGAAATCGTTCAGCCCCCCTTTGCCTTTAGCCACTCTGATTAGAAATTAATGTTGATCTGACCCCAATTAATTTTCGGCAACAGAGCCAATCACTGCAGAGCCTTGAGGCAATCCATCTGGGCCTCTGAGTATGGCCAAGTGGCCTTTCAATTTAATGGACGTGCCAGACTTGTGCATAAAGGGCAAAACACCATCCTTGCTAATGGCAAATTCTTTGACAACTCCCAGCGACTTTGAAAAGCAGTTGCTATGGGCTTGTTGCATCTTCACGGGGATGACCATGTTGGCATGTTGGCCCATTGCCTCACTGGCTTCAAAGCCCAAAGCCAATTCGGCGGCTTTGTTCCATAAAGTAATGATGCCGTCGGTGTTTACGGCGATCACAATATAAGACATATTTTCAATCAAGGATTGACTGGTTTGAGCGGTGGAGATGGTCATAGATGTGATTTCGTGAATTAAGCCAAGGCGTTGTCACCACTCATGTAAACATAAACTTCATGAAAGTAATTGCCTTGGAGCTTAAAAAAGTTGCAATTATTTTTGTAGATCGTAGGCGAGCCTATTTTTGAATTTTGAACTTCAAACCTAGAGCTGATCATGTTTGGGGGAGATGGAAAATGATCAAAATTGGCATGCAAAATCGTATCGTATCTAGAAAACAAACGCTGAAACATTTCTGAAATTTCGGTGTCACGGCCTTTGAAAGTGCTTTGATACGTTGCGATGGTGAATGTTGCGTCGGGTGTGAAAAACGAAAGGGTTGTTGACAAGTCTTTGTTGTCAACAGCAGCGAAATATTTTTCAACGAGTTGTTCTAGATGTGGGGAAGTCATGTACGTCCTTCGTATATTGCGATGCCACACAAAAACTCTTCTAAGCCCACAATGCCGCCGCCGTTTTGCTGCATTCCAATGCGCGCATTCTTGACTTGTCGAGGGCCTGCTTCTCCCCGAAGTTGCGAAACAATTTCACTGCACATCGACAAGCCTGTGGCACCAATTGGGTGGCCCTTAGACACAAGGCCACCAGATGCATTGATTGCAACTTTTCCATCCAGGTCACTTGCACCAGATGCTGCAAAAGCACCACCTTGGCCAATTTCACAAAAGCGTAACATCTCGCTTTGATAAATCTCGCAAAAGGATGTGGCGTCATGAACCTCGGCCAAGTCGATGTCTTGCGGACCTAAACCCGCAGTGCGGTAGGCTTTGTCTGCGGCAGCTCGCGACAGACCCGGCTCGCTGTCTGCGCGGTACTTACCACCAGAAAATGAAATAGCCCTGATGCGAATGGCGCGCTCGCGAACGCGAGCGGGCAATCCTTGCAGGTATCGTTCAGAACACAAAATAGCAGCAGCAGCGCCATCACCCAAAGGTGCGCACATTGAACGCGTCAGTGGGTCGGCCACCATGCGGTCATCTAGCACTTGTTGAACTGTCATTGGAAAACGATACTGAGCAAGCGGATTAAGCGATCCATTTGTATGACTTTTGGCGCAAGCTGCCGCTATTTGCTCACGTGTTGTGCCGTGAAGAGACATGTGCAACCTTGCCTGCATGGCGTAGGTATCCATGGCAATGGAGCGATTGGGCTCTGGCGAAAACGGTTGCCCCAAACGTTCTCCCAAAGCCTTGTAGTGATCTAACCATTCGTGGGGATCCAATTGGTCGGCGCCTTTGCCAAATTCAGGCAGCATGCCTGCCGGGTTTTGAGGGTCAAAAAGTTTTTCAACTCCAACGGCCACGGTGATGTCTGCTTCGCCAGCTTGGATTTCTCGATAAGCTCCAGCCAAAGCCAAGGTGCCTGTAGCGCATGCACCTTCAACGTTCATGACGGGCGCTCGATCTCTAAACAATCCTTCTCGCACCAAGGGAATGAAGCTCACGTTGCCTCGCACCATGGGCTGCCCCCAGTAGTGCATCACACAGTTGCCAAACCAGGCCGCTTCAATGGCCTGAGGATCTGCCAGTTGAGCATCTTGAACTGCACCAAGGTAGGCATCTCGCGTGAGTTCCTTGAAGCCCTTTTCTGGCCAGCGTTGAAATGGCGTGCAATGGGCACCTATAACGTATACAGAATCAGGCATCGTGTGGCTCCATTTGTAAATATTCAAACCCAATTAGCCAACTTGCCGATCAGTCCCAATCCAGTAGGCTTGACGAACATCGCGTTTCAAAACTTTGCCATTTGAACTTCGCGGTAGTTGGTCTACGAAATCAACAGTTTTAGGTGCATGAACTGATCCAAGCGTGCTTCTAACAAGCGCAATCAGTTCCGCTTGATCTAAGAGACGTCCTGGCTTAAGTTGAACCACAGCCTTAACTGCCTCACCCCATTTGG
This sequence comes from Comamonadaceae bacterium, assembly GCA_027488115.1. GTDB lineage: Bacteria > Pseudomonadota > Gammaproteobacteria > Burkholderiales > Burkholderiaceae_C > Limnohabitans_A. The sequence goes on from JAIYCG010000006.1 coordinate 49,863, forward strand.
AATCGGGCACGGCCACCACGGCGCAGTCTTCAACATCTGGGTGACCAGAGATCACTTGCTCAACCTCTGCACTGAAGACGTTGAATCCACCAGTGACGATCATGTCTTTTTTGCGATCAACAATATAGATGAACCCAGCATTGTCTTTGTAGCCAATGTCTCCCGTATGGTGCCAGCCGTGCTCTGATACTTCTGCGGTTGCAGCTGGGTTTTGAAAGTAGCCAGGGAAAACAAGGTCACCTCTGACTACGATTTCTCCACGTTCGCCGTTAGGCAAAATGCGCCCATCGTCTGCCATGATCTCTGCACGCTGACCCAAAGTAGCACGACCACAACTGGCCCAAAGGCCAGGCCAGTTTTCTGGTGGCGATGTCAGCAGATCTTGTGTTGATAAAAATGTAATGAACATGGGCGCTTCTGCTTGACCAAATGATTGGCAAATGACGGGTCCAAATACCTCCATGGCTTCTTTCAATTTAGCAGGTGCAATGGGGGAGGCTGCGATGACCATGCACCGTAAGGATGAATAGTTGTACTCTCTAACTTTAGGATGTGCCAGCAGGTTGTAAACAACAGTAGGTGGCAAGTAGAGGTGGGTGATCTTGTGTTTCTCGATGGCTTGAAGAATAGAAGTTGCATCGGCCGAAGGCAAAATCACATTTTTAGTTGAATTTGCCATCATCATCAATGCCACCACACCAGCTGCATGCGTCATAGGCGCGGCAACAAGGTGCACAGTAGGCTCTGTTGAAGGCAAACAAGTCCAAAAGGCCTTGATTGACGATTCCCAAACCCTTTGAGTCCACATCGCTGCTTTAGAGAGTCCAGTTGTACCGCCAGTAGGGAATACGGTTTCAATGCGCTCTGGATCATCAAGTGGCTCAGGGCAGGGTAGGCCTGAACGGGTCATGAACTCTTGCAAATTTAACGCATCAATATTGTCTGAATAATCATCAATGCAAACTGCATGATCCAATGTTGGTACCTCTTGCATCAGTTGGGCTGCTTGCTTGGCAAGAGAGGAGTGAAAGAAAAGCAGTTTGCATTCGGTGGTGCGCAGCAAGGCTGCGTTCACAGCCACTGCGTTTCGCATGTTGGTAGGAACCCATTGTGAGCCTGCGCGAAAAATTCCGATCATGACGCCAAATGCGACGGGGTCATTCGGACTGTAAACAGCTACGCTACGGCCACAACAGCCCGCCGAATACAAGCCAGAAGCAACACCTTCACTTAGCTCATTGACTTGGCGGTAGGTAAGGCCTCCATGTTCATCAATGAACGCAGGCACATCAGGGCCATGCTCCAAACCGCGTCTGAAAAAATCAATAATCCTCATGGCTTATTCAGGTGTGACGCCAGCACTTTGAGCAACCTTTGCCCAATACGGAATTTCTTTCACAATGCGCGCTGCAAAGACATCGGTTGGCATGAGATCGGGCTCAACACCCAAGCCTTGCAGTCGCGTTTGAAACTCTGGCTTGCTGGCAATTTTGACCATAGAGGCATTTAGTCGCGCAACAATTGCGTCGGGCGTACCAGCACGAACTAAAGCACCGCTCCAAGATACCAATTCGTAGTTAGGCACGCCTGCCTCAGAGATTGTTGGAACATCCGGCATGCTTCGCGATCGATTCAAACCTGAAACGCCTAATGCCTTCACCGACCCCGCCTTCACTTGTGACATGGCTGATGCAACTGCAACAAAGGTTGTGGAGACTTGACCGCCAATGAGGTCAGTCAATGCTTGAGCACCACTTTTGTAGGGGATGTGGGTGATGTCCGTTCCTGCCATGGCGTTAAACAATGCCGAACAAAGCTGCGTCGTACTGCCACTGCCAGCTGAAGAGTAAGTTAGAACGCCTGGTTTGGCTTTGGCTTCGGCTATCAGTTCTTTGACATTGTTGATAGGTGAGTTTTTAGGTACCAGCAAAACCAGCTGTGCATTGCTAATTTTTGTGACGGCTCTGAAATCCTTGTCTGCATCGTAGGGCAGTTTTTTGTACAGGCTGGTGTTGAGGTAATGTGCTGGTGATGTGAAAAGAATGGTGTGACCATCAGCAGGCGCCTTAGCGACTGCGTCAGTGCCTACAACGCCTGAAGCCCCTAGTCGGTTATCGACTACCACAGCAACACCCAGATCCTCTGACATGCCATCTGCAATAGAGCGCGCAACGATATCAAGCGCAGTGCCAACGGCAAATGGAACAATTACCCTAATTGGCTTGCTAGGAAATGTCTGTGAATTGGCGGTTGATGCACCCAGGAACATTGAACTTATTGCGAGTGATGCAAGAAGGCTAGAAAATTTCATATTTATTCCTTTGATTAGTGAACATTTGGTGGCAAATAATTGGGGTCAGATCAACATTAATTTCCAATCAGAGTGGCTAAAGGCAAAGGGGGGCTTCCTCATACTGGAGTACCAGAAATCGTTCAGCCCCCCTTTGCCTTTAGCCACTCTGATTGACAAAATTAATGTTGATCTGACCCCAATTATTCTCAAGACCCAAAGTGCATGCCGCCATTGACGTGCATGACTTGGCCGGTAATGAACTTGCCTTCATCTGATGCCAAAAAGCCAACCATGGCTGCAATGTCGTGGGCTTCGCCTTTGTGGCCCAGCATGGTTTCCATGCCGTAGGGGTGGTGTGGAATGTTGCCTGTTTCGGGGGCTCTGACTGTGTCAATGGGGCCAGGCGCAATGCAGTTCACCGTAATTTGTTGCTCACCCAATTCAATGGCCAAAGAACGGGCTAAGCCAACCAAACCGGCCTTGGAAGCTACCACGTGTGCTCTGTGGCTAGAGCCCCTGAATGCTGAAACACCCGACACATAAACCAAGCGACCCATCTTGGGTTTCATGTGCGGCACCACTGCTTTGCTGCAAAGAAAAGCAGCATCTAAATTGGTGCCCATCACCTCGCGCCATTCCTTCAAAGAAGTTTCTAAAAGAGAGTTGACTCTTCGTATACCGGCGCAGTGAACAAAAATATCAACGCCACCAAATTGCGCAACAGTTTGTTTGACCATTTCCGTCACATTGTCTTCATCGGCAATGTTGGCAGGAAAGTGAAAAGCTTTTCCATTCAACTCGGCAATCAGAGCAAGTGTTTTTTCTGAGTCAGCATCTTTTTGCCGACTGTTGATGCAAACGTTTGCACCCAGTTTGGCCAGATGAAGTGCTACACCTCTTCCAATGTTGCGAGTCCCGCCGGTAATTAATGCGGTTCTTCCGCTCAGTGGCAATGTGGCGTTCATGAGGGTCCTTGTAATCTAAGCTACGCCCTTAGGCGGGTTGTGCTGATTCAAACAGCTGATCCAAAGCATTTGCATCTAAGTTTTCAAGATTCCAAAGCGCCGCCAACAATCGCTCAGCAGGGGCTGCGCCTATGACTGGCTCCAACAAATCTTTGGCTTTTTCGTGAATTTCAGACCTTGGCATAGGGTCGCCCCAAGTGCCGCGCACATGTTGCACATGCTTGTGCAAAGTTTGGTCATTGTGTGTTGTGATTTTCACAATGGCTTGTCTTCCGCCAGACTTCATCAGTGACTCGCTGGCTATCAATTGAATTTTGTTGCGAATGTCGCGCACTCTGGGATCGTCCATTCGGCTGTAGTCGTGCACTGAATCAAAAGTCAGTTTTCGATCAACCAGATAAAGCGCTACCAAGTGCTGTAAGCAAATATTGGGCATGTCGCGGTTGTCGACAATGAAGGCTTCATCAGATCTAATTTCAACACTGATGGATTTAATTTGATCCATGGCAGGCAAAGTTGGCAGCAATGCTTGCACACAATCCAAGGGCGCCTGCGCTGGCGACCCAACACACCATTTTTTAATGTTAGATCCCAAAATTTCGCGGCCTAAAACCAATGGCGGCTCCATGCTTCGTCCTTTTGCAGGTTGTGCACGTGCTTGAAACAAAGTGCGGGGTCCTTCTAAAGCTTCTTCAAGACCCGTCCATCCAGACTGCACCAACAAGGTAGAAGTAATGGCGTTCTTGGCGCCCATGGCGCCAAACACATAGGCCTTTTGGACATGGTCGTGCTCTGCCATCCAACATCCTAATCCTGAAGACTCGTGAGCAAGGTATGAAATGAGGCGGCGTACTTGTGCGCTGTCAAAATTGGCCAGCACACTGGCGCAAGCTCCCGAACCAAAGATGGCGCCCATGGCATGTGAAGAGGTTCCAGCGTTGTTCAAGGCCATGGCGCCAAGCGCTTCAGTGAGCCTTGGCCCAACGTCGTAGCCCGCGCAGACAGCACGGATGAAATCCATGCCGCCTTTCTTTTCTCTTTGCGCCATGGCCATGGCGGTTGGCACAATGCCGCAGCCTGGGTGGGTAATCGATGTCTCGTGTGAGTCGTCAGTTTCGTCAGCGTGGGCCAACATGGCGTTGAACATGGCAGCCCAGTAGGCCGGGTAGCGCTTGCTTTGTCCAAACACAGTGGCCTCGGGCGAGCCTTCAAAAGAGGGCAATGCTTTGAACGCTCTTTTGCCTACATCCAATGCCGTGCCAGAAATCATGGCCGCAATGGTGTCCACAATGTGGTGCTTGGCTTTTTCAATGGTCTTGTCGTCCAGTTGAACATGGCGGGCTTCATCTAAAAATGTGCAAAGATGGTTTGTAATTTGAGTCATGATGGACGAATGAATAGAAAAAATCTAGGTTGAACTTATTCAACTTTCAAGCCAGTGCTGCGCGTTAAAGCTTCCCATTGCTGACCATCTTTTTCAAAGAAAACTTTGAGTGCTTCAAGGTTCGGAAAAATTGAAGCGGTTGAACCATCCGAGTCAAGTCGTTTCTTGTACTCATCAGACACCAAAACTTTGTTCATTTCTGCATGAAGTTGCGCCAGCAATGCAGGCGGCGTATTGGCTGGTGCGTACAGTGCCACAAAGCCCACAATGTTGGGGTAGGTTGGCAATACTTCGTTGACGCCTGGCACATCGGGTGTGACTTTATTGCGCACGTGGCCGGCCACTGCCAATGACTTTAAGCGGCCCTGCTTGACCAATGGCGTAGAGCTTTGCACCGACATGATGGCCATGTCGACTTGTTTGCTGGCAAGTGCAGCCAGCAAATCGGGCCCGCCCTTGTAAGCTACTGGCACGCCTTTGGTTTTGGCCGATTGCTCCATGGCTACGCCTAAGAAATGGCCTAAGCTGCCATTGCCGCCAAAGGCCCAAGAAAGTGTGTTGGGCGAGGTGCGCGCTGCAGCAAGGTATTCGGGCAAGGTGTTGTATTTGCTTTCTCCCGGCACAATGAAGGCGTAAGGGAATGTGCACAAGTAGGCCACCGGCACAAAATCTTTGTAGGCATCATAGCCAGAGTTGCGAACCATGACGGGGTTGGCATAGTGGTTCACGCTGGTGACCAAAAGCTGCAACTCTCCAGTGGCGCTGACAGGCGATTTTGCAACTTGAACCGCCGCAATGTTGCCGCCAGCACCTGGCTTGTTTTCAACAATGACTGCAGCACCGGCATTGCGGGTTAAGTTTTCGGCCACGGCTCGGGCCAAGCCATCAACACCACCGCCAGGAGAAAAAGGAACAACCAAGCGGAATTTTTTATTGGCCAAGGGTTTGGCTTCTTGCGCGTTAGAAATTTGAGGCAAGCCTAAATTGATCAGTCCGCACAATAGAGCCAAACTAAACGCTCTGCGCGGGGAGGCAACATATGATCGAAATACAAGTTTCATGGTGTCGTGATCCGAAATTGTTTGACCAAACTTCATATTACAGAGAAAGCCAATTTGCCTCATTAGGGTAAATCTGATGGCATGGGGTCAAGTGAATTTGGCTCACACCATGGAATCTTCAGTTACTGATTTTGCGTCCTAAATTCCCAAGGCGGTATGGTATTTTTGTCTCTCCAGATGCCTATAACTTTTGAACGTGCCACAAGTTCAGCTTGGGCGTAGGTTTCTCGGTCTTCCTTGGGCTGTTCTGACTCATAGTGCTTGTAGTGCCATGCCATTCCCAGCTTGATTTGCTCCAGGCAAACGTCTGTGCCATTGAGCACCACTTTGCCAACGCTTCGGCCGTATTTGTCTTTTTTCTGAAACTCAACGATGACTTGTTTGCTCTGCACCAGTTGGCTTAAGGACTGTTTGGATCTTTGTCCAAAAGCCTGAGCCTTTTCAGGGGCGTCAATGCCTAGTAGGCGTATTTTGTGTTGGGTGTTGGTGGCGTCTAGAACTGTGATGGTGTCGCCGTCGGCGACGCCTACCACTATGCCTTGAATTGTTCCAGCATACAGCTCGCAGCTGATGAAAAGCAGTGCTAAGAAACTATATTTTGAGAGCAATGGTGTTACCGTCTGAGGTTGCTTGCATGACTGGGCCTGCCACTCTGCAGTCGCCTATTTTGTGTACCAAGATTCCTGCTGCTAAAAGCTTAGTTTCTAATTGACTGTTAGGCTGTCTTGGGCTCGACCAAGAAAAGAACACCGCATCCTCAATGAGGGATGGGCTACCACCAAAGACGCTGATGGAACCTATGCCAGCATCGTCACTGAAGGTGGGTGAAAACCACGGTTCACTCAAATACCTCACTTCGATGTTTTTCTCAAACAAGGTGCGCTGTATTTTCTGACGTGTGACCAATGGTGTTTCTTGAGCCACGCCATCTCGGGGGGTGATCAAAAAAACTTTGCTGAATTTTTCTGCCAGTAAGAAAGCAGCTGCATAGGTGCCTTCGGTTTGGTCCATGTCAAAAAGTACAGCGCTTCCGGTCTGCATCGATTTGATGGCTTGAATGCTGATCAGCGAATGGCGGATGTCCGAGAACAAGCCTTCGCTCATGACTGTCTGAGGCAAACATCTAGGCACACTCATTTGCGCGCCCGTGGCCAAGATAATTTCATCAGGCTTGTGCGCAACAATCGACTCTAAAGTTGCCTCTGCGCCCAACTTAAACTGCACACCGGCTTGTTGGCAAGCATTGAATTGCCAATCGTAAATACTGCTAAGCGACTCGCTGTAGGGCAAACCCGCATGGCGTCTTGTGTTTCCACCTACTTCGTCAGACTTGCCCATCACCACAACGCGATGCCCTCTGGAAGCTGCAATCCAAGCCGCTTCAAGTCCGGCGATGCCAGTGCCCACAATCACGATGGATTTATGCTTCAAGGCAACGGGTGGTTGCCATTCCAATTCATCGGGCTGCGCCACGCGCGGATTGTTGTCACAGGCAATTGGTTTTTGATGAACGATGGTGTTCCAGCAGTTGTTGGCCGCCACACAATAACGAATGTCGCGTGCTTTGCCACTGGCAGCTTTCATGGGCCATGCAGGATCTGTAATCAGCGCCCGCCCCAGTGCCACCAAATCGACCTGGCCACTGTTCACAAGTTGGTCAGCTTCAGAAGGATCCGTAATTCGTGCAACAGCCATCAGGGGCAGGTTGGGAACTGCAGCCCTGAGTCTTTCAAATATTGCCTTGTATGGAACTCTTGGATACTGATCATTGGGCATATGCGTTTCTAACGAAGGGCCATGCGATCCTTGGGTCGGGCACAAATAGTGAATGTTGCCGACCTGCGCAAAGTGAGCCGCGATTCGACAAGATTCTTCAATGTCGATACCGCTTTTTACGCCATCGTTGCCAGGCAACTTCATGCCGATGATGAACTGAGCGTTTGTGGCTGAGCGAATGGCATCCACCAACTCATCCAAGACACGAACTCGGTTGACCAGGTCGCCGCCATACAGGTCTTCTCTTAAGTTAGACCAAGGCGATAAAAATTGGTGCCATAAGTGGCCATGTCCGGCAGAAATTTCAATACCGCTGTAGCCGCATCTGAAAAGTCTGGCAGCAGCTTTTGCAAAAGATTCAATAACTTCTTCAATGCCAGAGGTGCTAAGTTCGCGTGGCATGGACCAACTTAAATCATCTGCCACGGGCGATGCACCAATGGCATCTGTTAGCCTGCCGCCCACGTGTCTGGCGCGGCCGGGGTCTTGAATTTGCGCAAGGATGCGGCAGTTGTGGACTTCAACGCTTTCAGCCAAGCGTGCCAAGCCAGACAGCTCGCTGTCGTTCCAAGCACAAACGCGCGCAGAAGATTGATGTCGTGGCAAGGCACCTATGGGCTCAGTCACAACCATGGCCGCGCCACCCTTGGCGCGATTGGCATAGTAGTGAACCAGCTTGTCTGTGACGCGCCCTTTGTCGGCCAGCGCTGTCAAAATGGCAGCGTGCACAATTCGATTTTTCAGAGGCTTTCCAGCCAATTCAAAGCGATTGAATAAATCGGGGTAGGGTGAGGCGGTAGCCAAGACTTTGCGCATAAGCTCAGTAGGTTAGCTCAAATGAAGATCGCATTCGCATAATATAAGGCTACTAGAAATCTAATGTGCAATGCTTGTACCAAATTCTGACTGATTGAGGACCTATTCAATGTCGCTTGAATATTCGCCGAAGGGGCTGGTGGGTTTGTTGACCCCGCAAGCCAACACCACGGTAGAGGCGGAGTTTCAATTGTTATTGCCAGCGGGCATGGGCTTGGTCAATGGACGCTTGGTCAGTCATCAGCCCGAACTTGAAGACCGTCTGAAAGAATATTTTGCGAATCTAGACACCCACATTGCCCAGTTTGGTGATGCGCCTCTGGGGGTTATTGGGCTTGCGGTGACGGGTGCCTCTTATTTCATGGGATTGGACAAAGAGGCTGCGTTGCTGCAGCACTTGTCTTCAAGTCTTGGGTTTCCAGTCATGTCTGCTGGTTGGGCAGTGCGCCAGACTTTGAAAATTTTGAACGCTAAGCGCATTGCATTGGTATCGCCTTATCCGCATTCTTTGCTTTTACACAGCAAGGCTTATTGGACATCCGATGGTTTTGATGTTTTGGAAGTGGCGCAAGTTGTGCAGCCAACAGCGGGTTCAAGCACGCATGTGTCTGGTCATCCCGTTTATTCGCTGGGCTCAGAGGATGTCATTCAATCTCTGCAGAAATTGAGTGCCACAGAAGCCGATGTTGTAGTGTTGCTGGGCACGGGTTTACCTACTTTGCGTTGCTTGTTGGCAGCGCCTCAAATACTTCGCAAGCCCGTTATTTCATGCAACTTGGCGCTTGCTTGGTGTTGCGCCAATGCTGTCCATCCTATGCCAGACGCTCAGCATTCATTGCTCAGTTGGCTTGAAGGTATGTCATGGAAACAGCGCTATTTAGAGCGCTGTTCTGCAACTTAAGACAAGTCTCAAAGATCAGTCTGCTTTAATTTTGGCGGTACTGATCACTTGCGCCCATTTCTTACGCTCACCCGCCAAGTAGTTTTTGAAGTCTTCCTTAGAACCGCCAACGGGCTCAACCCCAATGGTGGTCATGCGTTCTTTGGTTTCAGGCGCATTCAAGGCTGCAGCAAAAGCAGCATGCAGTTTGTTCACCACTGCGGCAGGTGTACCTGCTGGCAGGAGTGCACCGTACCATCCATTGCCATCCACATCTTGAATGCCAAATTCGCCAAGGCTTGGAATTTCTGGTGCCAACGAAGAACGCTTGGGAGACAAAACGGCAATAGGCTTGAGTTTGCCAGATCGAATCAATTCGTTTAAGCCGCCTAGGCCGTCAACGCCCAGTGGCACATGGCCTCCCAACAGATCTGCTTTTAAGGGGCCAGAGCCTTTGTAGGGAATGTGCGGCACATTGATGTTGGTGCGCTGAGCCAACAATTCCATGGCCAAGTGAGAGTTGGAGCCTGTACCCGCAGAACCAAATGACAAAGCGCCTGGGGCTGATTTAGCGCGGGCAATCATCTGCTCAAGCGTGGAGAAGGGCGTACCCGGTGCTGCGACCAAATAATTGCCGTAGCGCACCAAATGAATAAGCGGAATGAAATCCTCGAAGCGCCATCCCAGCTTGTCAAACAGAGCTTCACTGGTGGTGAAATTGGGCGCAGTGACCAAGATGGTGTAGCCGTCGGCGGGTGCTTTGGCGACAAATTCGGTGCCGATGTTGGCCGACGCGCCGGCTTTGTTTTCAACAATCACTTGCTGTCCAAATGCATTGGAGATGTGAGCCGCCATCAGCCGCGCCACAGTGTCTGTGCCGCCACCAGGGCTGTATGGCACAACAATTCGAATGGGTTTGATGGGAAAGTCCTGAGCCTGAGCACTGAGGCCTAAGAACACTGACACAAGCAGGGTAAAAATAATCTTCATGTTGCTACTTCCGAAGTAATGCTGTCGAAAAATTCCATGATAGCCAAAAAGAACTTGTTGAGAATTAGGGTTTCAGTTGGGACATTTACATTAATTGGGGTCAGATCACAATTGTTTTGGCAGCTTGGCAGCCAATTTGACCGGCATATTGAGTTCAATGCCCAGTGCATGGGCGAGTGCGTTAGCGCCGCTGACAACGCCGTTTTCATAGCCATCCTCGGCATCGCCAATTTTGGCTGACATGTGTGAGTAGCAAGCGCAAGGTATGGTCTGAGCCTGCAACATTTTCAAAGCGACTTTGCCTGCGTCGTCCTTACCGCCACCTGCATCGTTAAAGAAAACGCAACTTGGTTTTTGGCTGAGCGCGATGACAAATTCAGCAGCAGATCGACCGCCATGTGAGCCCGATACGACGACGGCATTGGCCTGTGCATCGCTGATGTGTGCGATCGAGTCTAGTAAAAACAATTGTGATATGACCCCAATTAAATCTACACTTATGCATCAAATACGGAGCGCTGAAATGACCCCTGAGACATTGCTGCATCACCTTGATCACGGCACGCTTTGGCCGGCAGCTGAGCTCGCAAGTATGCCTGAAGAAGTTGCGAGTGCCTACCAAACAGCCCTGAAAGTTCGAACACTGAGACAGGCAAGAGGCGAAGTACCCAAGGGCTTCAAGATTGGTTTTACCAATCGCAGCATTTGGGAGCGCTATCAAGTTTTCGAGCCCATTTGGGGAACGGTATGGAACACGACGCTTAGTTTTGCCAACGAAGCAAGTGAATGTCATGTCGATATCTCTAATGTGTGCCAACCTCGGTTGGAGCCTGAATTGGTTTTTGGCATGCGTTGTACGCCGCCTGCCAACTTAACGCTACAAAGCCTGTATGAGTCTATTGATTGGATGGCCAGTGGATTTGAGGTGGTTCAGTCGCATGCAGACAACTGGAAATTCAAAGTGGCCGATACAGTGACTGACAGTGGCTTGCACGCCAAATTGGTGGTGGGTCAGCAAGTGAAGTTGTCGGACGTTGCCCAAAATGGCAATGAATTGCATACTTTGTTGTCGGGTATGTCCCTCGAACTTTTGCAAGCAGGTAAAAGTATAGAGAAGGGCGCTGCATCCAATGTTCTAGACAGCCCGCTAATGGCTTTGCATCACTTTTTGACAGCCCTCAGAAACTGCCCTGGTGCCCCCGATGTTCAAGCCGGCGATGTCATCACCACAGGCACTTGGACTGACGCGTGGCCCTTGGTAAAAGGCCAGCATTGGGAAAGCCGTTACGACCTACCCCTAACCGGACTCAAGCTGCAAGTCATTTAATTGGGGTCAGATCAACATTAATTTACTCAACAGTTAAAGCCAGATGCGCAATGAGACCAGACCTGGTTTCGCCATATTTTTTGGCTTTTGAATCCAAGCGCGCCAATACCCTTTTGGGCAGGGTAATGTTAACTCGCTCTACTTCGTCAGACATCAATGCCGGATCGACCTCGACCATTGCCCAGATCCAGCCTTTGAACTCTTTGTGCTTTTGCAGGTGAGAAATAGGGCTTGGTTTGGGGATAACTTGATCCATGTCCAAAGCGGTTTCAATCCACAACTCGATGGCCTCTTTGGTGTTTTCGATGGCTTCGTCAATGCCTTGATCTGAAGCGGAAAAGCAACCAGGCAGGTCAGGCACGACAACGCCCCAAGTTTGAGTTGCGGTTGCAGGCTCTATGGCAATTGGGAATTTCATAATTTACTGATCCTTTAATCCAGACTGCTTTAGCAGTTTAGCCAGCAATCCGGTACCTAAATCTTTGCTGCTAAGAGGAACACTGATGTGACCTGCGCGAAGCGGATGTACATAAACATGGTGTGATCCTTTGATGCCGCGCAGTTGCCAGCCATTGCGCAATAACAGTGCGATGAACTCTTTGCTTTTCATTCAAGCAAGATACACACTATACACACAAACGACAATGTACAAGTGCTTGCAGAATAATTGAGGTCAGATCAACATTAATTTCCAATCAAAGGGGAGAAAGCCTAAGGGGGGCTTCCTCATACTGGCGTACCAGAAATCGTTCAGCCCCCCTTAGGCTTTCTCCCCTTTGATTGACCAAATTAATGTTGATCTGACCCCAATTATTTAGGTCTGTCCTTCTCGGGATATTGGTCAAAAACTGCACCCTGTTCAAACAGTGCTTGAATTTCTTCGGTTGAATAACCCAACTCAACAAGTACCTGCTTGGAGTGCTGACCAAGCCAAGGCGCGGGCATTCGAATGGTACTCAGTGCACCGCTAGATTTAATGGGCAAGCCTATGGTTTTCATGGGGCCAATGATGGGGTGGTCTATGTCGTGAACCATTTTTCGCGCATGAATGTGCGGGTCGTTCATGATTTGCTCATAGCCAAAAACAGGGCCACCTGGAATGCCTGCCGCATCCATTTTGCCAACCCAATGTGCAGTTGACTCTTGCATCAAAATGGCCTCAATGTCTCGTTCTAATGCATCCGCATTTTTAACGCGCAAAGCTTGCGTGATGTAGAGAGGATTAGACGGCCAATCGGGCTTCTCAACCACTTTTTCGCAAAACACCAGCCATAGTTTTTGAGACCCTGCGCCCACAGTGACATAACCATCTGCACTTCGATAAGCCTGGTAGGGCGCCGCGCGGCGGTGCCTTGTGCCCGTAGACGTGGGTATTTCACCCGATCCAAAAAACGCGCCAAACTCCCAAGCTGTCCAGGCAAGGCCGGCTTCTAACAAAGAGGTTTCAAGGTACTGACCTGTGCCAAAACGTAATTTACCAATCAAGGCCCCCAAAATACCAGAAAGTGCCGTCACGCCACTTGCAATGTCGTTCATGGCAATGCCCACTTTGACAGGGCGTCCACCGGGTTCACCAGTCATCAGCATGATGCCCGACATGCCTTGCGCAATGATGTCAAAGCCGCCCTTTTTGCCATAAGGCCCCGTCTGACCAAAGCCAGACAAAGAAGCATAAATGACGCTTGGGTTGACAGCCTTAACTGTCTCGTATCCCAAGCCCATGCGCTTCACAACGCCCGGCCGAAAGTTCTCCAAGATAATGTCTGCTTTAGAAGCCAAGTCCAAGGCGATCTTCAAACCTCCAGGGTCTTTTAAATTGAGCGCAACACTTTGTTTGTTCCGGTTCAGCACCGCAAAGCAATAAGACTCGCCATTCACCTGAGGCTCAAAACTTCTAGAAGAATCGCCCTTGTTGGCGTTTTCAATTTTGATCACCTCTGCACCCATGTCACCCAAGACCATGCTGCAGTAAGGCCCCGCCAGCACGTTGGTTAAATCAAGAACACGAATGCCAGACAAGGGGAGGGTCATGTGTCTGCCTATTTGCCTTTAAAAACAGGCTTGCGTTTTGCCATGAAGGCGGTTCTGCCTTCCTTAAAGTCTTCGCTGTTGAAGCACGCGGCCACCACCTTCTCGCACAAATCCATATTGCGCTTGGCCTCGTCTTTGACAATCTCGCCCACCAGGGTTTTGATGGAAGCAACAGTCATCGGTGCATTTGAAGCAATCGTTTCTGCATATTGCTGCACATATTGTTCTAGTGCATCAGCCGCAACCATGCGATTGATCAGCCCCATGCTCATGGCTTCTGAAGCAGAAAACTGTCTGGCTGTGAAAAATATTTCTTGCGCAAATGAAGGCCCCACCACATCGACCAACTTGCGCACACCCTCATACTCATACCCCAAACCCAACCTGGCTGCGGGCACAGCAAACTTTGAATTGTCACTGGCAATGCGAATGTCGCAATTCAAAGCCACGCCTACGCCACCGCCGATGCAATAGCCTTGAATCATGGCAATGGTGGGCTTGTTGATATTTTTAAGCGCCTGCATGCCCTTGGCAGAGACCGCGTTGTAATGCGTCTCGGCTTCAGCAGAGTTGCGTTGATTTTCAAATTCAGAAATATCGGCGCCCGATACAAAGGCCTTGCCCCCAGCACCTTGAACCACGACAACACGAATGTCTGGGTCTGTTGTAAATTCGTGTGCAATGTAGGCCAAGCCTTCCCACATCTCAAGCGATACCGCGTTGTGCCGCGCAGGGTTGTTAAACGTGAGCCACCCAATGTGCTTGTCTTTTCGAGCAAGCATTTTCTCTGTTGTCATACGGCTATTACATTTAACCGACAGTGCCAGCATCAGCCATCAGGCAACTGCCAGTGATGAATGAAGCCTCAGACGACGCTAACCAAAGTATGGGGTATGCAATTTCGGCAGGGTCGGCCCAGCGTTTGAGCAAATTTTGCTCATAGCGTTGGTGGTCAATTTCAATGCCAGATTTTCTGGCCTCTGCAGCACGCTTGATGTGAAAGGGTGTGAGAGTGGCGCCAGGGCAAATTGCATTCACACGAACTTGGTGCTGCGCTTCCTCATAGGCCAAGGTTTTGGTCAATGAAACAATGCCCGCCTTGGTCACATCGTATTGCCCCATGCCCACCCTAGGGTGAACAGCATGCGTTGAAGACACATTCACAATGTTGCCCGTTGAACTTTGGCGCAAAAGAGGCAATGCCTCTCTGGCCATGTACACATAACTGAGCAAATTCACAGCAATGATTTGATTCCAAACTTCAGCCGTTGAGTCTGCCAGTGGCTCATAAGAGCGCATGCCAGCGTTGTTCACCAAGATGTCTAGTTGGCCCCAATGTGAAAAAACACGAGAAACAACTTCTGCAGCTGAAGCTTCAATGGCAAGATTGACAGGGATGCAAATGACCTCAGCACCAGGAATGGCATCTTGAACAGATTTGGAAACTGCATCCAAAGGTGAATCGGGCAAGTCGACCAGTGCCACCTTGGCGCCATGTTCGCAAAAAAGTTTGGCAGTGGCCGCGCCTATTCCGCCTGCCCCCCCCGTCACAATGGCTACTTTGTTGGCAAGTCTTTTCATACGCTGGGCTGCCTATCCTAAGGTGCTGATTTCTTGATGCTCAACGAAATCTGGGTTTTTACAAATTCTCAAAATTGCAACGACGCTGTAAACGCTCATTAACAAAGCAGTGGAGGGTATGGCGACATACCAGTAAATTTTGTTGACCTGAAGATAAGGCGTGGTTTCGCCAGAATTAAGACCAAAATCTGCGCCGTAATACACCAAGATCAAAAGCAAAAAAAGCATCGATAAGTGAATGCCGATTGAAATCAAGCGCTTCAATCCAGGGCGCCAGATTTTGTCAAACGCACCCACTCTGTAAAGCGATCCTTCCCGCCAAAGCGCAGCTGTTCCGGCAAATGTCAGCCATACAAACAGCAGGTCAATGAGCTCGTCGTAGCCCGAGACACTGATGCTTGGAAAACTTCTTTGAACGATTCCAAAACCCAATAGAAAAAACAGTCCAAAGAAACACGCAATGACGGTCCATTTCAACAAATGGGCGATTGATTTATCAAGTTGAATGAGGAATGTCATTTGATCAGGCCAAAACCGAATAATTGCGGCAACCACATTGAGAAGCTAGGCACATACGTCACAAGACCCAAGACCACCACCATGGCCAGTAAGTAGGGCGCCAGTTCACTCACAATGTCGGCAATGGGCACCTTTGCAATGCCCGACACCACAAACAAGCAAAGTCCTACCGGCGGCGTGACCAAGCCAATCATCATGTTGACGACCATGATCACGCCAAAATGGATAGGGTCAATGCCAATGGCCACAATCACAGGTGCAAGGATGGGGTACGTGATGATCATGATGGCAATCGTTTCTAGAAACATGCCTAAAAACAGAAGGACCAAATTGATGATGAGCAAAATCATGATGGGATCTGCAGACAGCTTCATGAGGGCCTGCAGAATTTGATTGGGCACTTGCTGCTGAATCAGTACCCAACCAAATGGGGCGGACATTGCAATGATGAACAGCACTTGGGCTGTTTGTCTTCCAGAATCCCACACTGTGTCAACCAATGCTTGCCAGGTCAGTTCGCGATATACAAATTGGCCCAACACAAAGGCATATGCGGTAGCCAAAACAGCGGCTTCAGTGGGGGTAACAACACCTGAAAAAATAGCCACCAAAATGGCAGGTGGAAGGGCCAAAGCCGGAATGGCTTTGACGAAAGTGTTCAATGCTTCGCTGCCAAATTTGACCCCCTCAGAGACTGGCAAATTCAATTTGTTGGCTTGCAGACCAATGGCAACCATCAAGCCAATGCCCATCAAAATGCCAGGCACAATGCCGGCCAAAAACAAAGCGCCCACCGAGACATTGGCCAAGCTGCCGTAAATCACAAACGGAATGCTAGGTGGGATGATGGGGCCAATGGTGGCCGATACAGCAGAGATGGTGGCCGAAAACTTGGCCGTGTACCCCTCTTTGATCATGGCCCGAATTTCAATGACGCCCAAACCTGCAGCGTCCGCAACGGCAGAGCCAGACATGCCTGCAAAAATCATGCTGCCTATCACATTGACGTAGGCCAAGCCGCCTCTGACTCGGCCTACCAGCAGTTTGGCAACTTCAAAAATGCGCTCGGTGGTGCCGCCCACATTCATCAAGTTGCCGGCCAAAATAAAAAATGGAATGGCCAGCAGCGGAAACGACGTGGTGGCTGCGTAAGTTCTTTGGATAAAAATCAACAGCAGGTCTGTGCCGCTTGTTGCGATCATGATGACCGCAGCGATCAGACCCAATGCGCCTGCAATTGGAAATCCTAAAAGAATTGTGATGCAGGTCGCAAAGAGGATGAAGGCAACAAGCATGGCAGAACAGACTTGGGTTAACTTCTAGCCGCTGTGACTGCGCGTGACCAATTGGTCCAGTTTTCGTCGCCTATGCTCTTGCGTAATACGTCGTATGCAGGAGCCATTTTGTCGCGGAAGGGCGCAACATCGGGGCGGGTAATGGCCACGCCAGCTTTCTGCATGATTGCAATTTGCTCTTCCTCTTTTTCGCGAACAGCTTTTCTGGCTGCTTGGCCTGCAACCGTTGCTTCTTCTGAAACAATTTTGCGCTGTGCTTCATTCAGCTTGTTTTGCCAAGCACGTTGATTGGCCACCAACATGATGGAGGTGTAGATGTGTTTTGTCAGTGCAATATGGCTTTGTACTTCAAAGAACTTGGCCGCAAAAGTGGTGCCAATGGGGTTGTCTTGGCCATCAACTGTTTTGTTGGCCAGCGCCAAGTAAACCTCTTGGAAGGCAATCGTTTGGGTGTTGGCGCCCAAGGCTTCGAATGCAGATTTAATGGCCAATTCGGGCGGTACGCGCAGTTTGAGGCCTCGGATGTCGTCTGGCGTGCGAATGGCTTTGCGGCTGTTGGACAATGCGCGGAAGCCCCACTCAAAGTTGGCAATCCAGCTGAAACCTACTGCCGAGAATTGTTGAGCCAACCAATCGCGACCGGTGATGTCGAGGGCTTTGTGGGCATGTTCGTAGCTGTCGAACTGATAGGGAATATTGATAACGCCAAGAGGCTTGGAAATTGACTCAATGTTGGATGGGTTCATCAAAATCATATCGATGGCGCCAAGCCTGGTTTGTTGGGCCGTCTCGACGGGTGAGCCAAGTGTGTTGTTGGGGAAAATTGTAATTTTGACTTCGCCATTGGTGCGGTCGCTGATGCGCTTCACCATCTTTTCGGCTTCTATGTGCACAGGGTGTGAGGGGTCGGCAGGGTGTGTGAGCTTCAGTTCTACGGCTGCTTTTGAATGTATCCAAAAAGAGCCAAGGGAAGCTGCAGCCCCTGCTTGCAGAACACTGCGTCTGTTGATGGAAGAAGTTTTTGGGGTTGAGTGGGTCATTTCTGTCTCCTTTTTAAATAATTCTTGCATACAAGATTTTGATCGTCAAGTGCTTACTTAACTGGCACTCTTTTTCTTTTTAATGGGCTTTGATTGGTCCCGAATTGACTTCACAACAATAGAGAGACCATTTTGAACATGCGACTTCATGGCCTTTGCAGCGCCCGCGCTATCGTGCTGTTTGATGCGTTCCAGAATAGCGCCGTGTTCAACCATGGCCTTGTCCCAACGTTCGGGCCACAAGTTGGATGCGTATCGCGCACGATCAATTCGCAGTGCCAATAAATCCCAAACCCAGAGCAATACGGGGTTGCCCGAATATTCCAAAATTAAGCGGTGAAATGCTTTGTTGGCTTTGAAATAATCTGGCAACTGATCTTGCGCGCGGTGCTTCAACATCGTGTAGTGAAGAATGCCCAATTCGGCGGTTTCTTTCTCTGTAATACGGGCCGCAGCCAATTCGCCTGCAAGTGCTTCAATGGCTGCAACCACATCGATCAATGCTGCAGTTTCTTCCGCATCCAGTCGGGTGACTGTGGGTGAGCGATTAGGGTTTATATCTAGCAGGCCTTCTTGTGCCAAAGTTTTGATGGCTTCCCGCACGGGTGTTCTAGAAACACTGAGTTGCTCACACAATTCGCGTTCATTTAGTTTTTCACCTGGGCCAATGGCGCCAGCAATGATCAGGTTGCGCAAAGTTTGTACGGTGCTGGCATGCATGTCCCCTTTGCGCAAAGTGGCGCTCTTTTTTGTATCAGCCGACAGGCTGTCTAGCGGGGTAGGCGTGATGGATTTATTTTTTGTCATGACTGGGTTTAGTTTGACAGAGTTTATTTTTGTATGCAAGAATTAAGCATGAACATTGAGTCTATCTTCCATCAATTTTCTGCGACCAACTCTACCGAGTCTGGCGTGGGACTCGTCGGTGCAGGTGAATTTGGGGCCACCTTTGTTTCTCAAATTCATCGCATGAAGGGCGTCAAGGTTGTTGCCATCTGTGATCAACAACCCGAAAAAGCATTCCAAGTGGCGGTTCAGTCTGGCATCAACAAAGCAAACATCTTTGTGGCCCACGACCTTGAGTCGGCAAAAAACGCCATCTTTCAAAACCAGTGTGTCGTACTTAACCGTGCAGACTGGCTTGCGCAACTGCCATTGCAGGCCGTCTTAGAAGCCACCGGCGATCCAGAAAGTGCTGCGGCCACAGCACTTGCTTGCATCAAGTCTGGCAAGCATGTGGTCATTGCCACCAAAGAGGCTGAGATTGTGGTGGGTGCTGAATTGGCAAGGCTTGCCAAGCAACACAAGGTGGTGGTTTCCCCTGTGGATGGTGATCAACCTAGTTTGCTCATTGGCCTCATCGAGTGGGCCAGGCTTTTGGGCTTGCCCGTCATTGCGGCAGGTAAATCTAGCGAATCAGATTTTGTATGGACGCCATCTACCAACGAGGTCAAGGCTTGGGGCCAAACAGTCGTTTCAAAAGAAGTCGGGCAAAACTTTATTCCTACTGACCTTCATTCTTGGGAAGACGTTTTTGCAAACCGTGCCAGCGTTCCTTTTGAGCTGACCACAGTGCCAGACCTATGCGAAATGGGCATTGTAGCCAACCATACAGGTTTGCTGCCCGATTGCGCGAGCTTGCACGCGCCAATGGCCAGAACCGTTGAATTGCCAAGCATTTTTAGGCCTAAGGAAGAGGGCGGCATTCTCAGCGGCAAAGGTCGCGTCGACATGTTCAACTGCTTGCGCAGGCCCGATGAGCTGAGCTTTGCAGGCGGTGTTTTTGTAGTCATTGAGGCGCCCGATTTAGAAACAGGCAAGCTCTTTGCGGCCAAAGGCATTCCAACATGTCCTAACGGCAAATACGTCTTAATTCACAACCCCGTGCATTTGCTAGGGGCCGAGGCCGCCATGTCTATTCTCTCGGCTGTCAAATTGGGCACCTCCTGTGGTGGCCGAGATGTACGCCCTGTAGTAGACCTCATTGCCGTTGCGCAGCGTCAAATTGAAGTGGGTGAATTGTTTGAGATTGGAACAAGGCATGTCATTTCAGGCTTGGGTCACCAACTCATTGGCGCCAAGCCCATGTCGCACGACAATCCATTGCCCTATTATTTGTGCGCTGGTGCAAAAGTCATTCGTCCTATTCCAAAAGGAAAAATTGTCAGTTGTAGTGATGTTGAAATAGATTCCAACAGCGCCTTGTACCAACTTAGACAATCTCAAGATCAACACTTCTTTCCTCACTGATCTCAATGGTCTCACCGATATGCCGCAACTAAATCCCGAGAAAAAAAAGCTGCAATTCATAGATGCGCATCATCATTTTTGGGATCTAGAAAAAAATGACTACCCTTGGTTGAAAGGCCACGAAGAACCCAACTTCTTCCTTGGCAATTACGATGCCATCAAGCGCAATTATTTGGTCAAAGACTATTTGCAAGACAGCCAAGACTTTGAAGTGCTGGCCACCGTGCATTGCGAGGCCGAATGGGACCGCAACGATCAAGTAGGCGAAACCAAGTGGCTTTCAGACATCAACGCGCAAACCGGTTTGCCCACAGCCATTGTGGCGCACGCGTGGTTTGACACAGACAACGCCGCAGAGGTGCTGGCAAAGCAAGCCGCTTTTCCTTTGGTCAAGGGCATTCGGTCCAAGCCCAAGACCACCTTACGGCCCGATCTTTTGACTAACAACTTGCCTGGTGGCATGCAAGACAAGAGATGGCTAGAAGGGTATGCGCGATTAGAAAAGTACGGCCTTAGCTGGGACTTGAGGGTGCCCTATTGGCACCTTTACGAAGCGGCAGAGGTGGCAAGGCAGTTTCCCAATACGCCCATTGTTTTAAACCATACCGGCTTTCCATGGGACCGAAGCGCGGAGGGCATCAGTGCTTGGAGCAAAGCCATGGAGGCTTTGGCCAAGCACCACCATGTGCACCTCAAGGTGTCTGAGTTTGGTCTGAAAGACCAGGCTTGGGACTATGCGTCTAACAAAGAAATAGTGCTGCGCGCCATTGGTATTTTTGGCATTGAGCGGTGCATGTTTGCATCTAACTTTCCCGTTGCAGGGCTAAGGGTTGATTTTGCGACTTTGTTGAATTCTGTTGCCAACATGGTTTCAGGATTTACAGAAAAGCAGCAGCATGATTTTTTTGTCGGGAATGCGGCGCGGTTTTATCGCTTGGCTCTCTGAAAACGGATGCTCAGGTTGAAAAATGCCAAAACAATGTTGATCTGACCCCAATTAAATTTTCCAAACCCAAGAATTCACACTTTTGCTTTTTGCTTCAAAGGCTTCGATAGCGGGCAAGCTTTTGAGGGTGAGGGCAATGGGGTCTAGGCCTTCTAGTAGGCTGATGCGTCTTAAGGGGTCAACCTGAAAATCGTAGTCTTGATGCCAAGGGGTCTTTAGCTTTTGATGAATTAAATCGACTGTTAGGGAAATTTGACTGGCGTCATTCTGCTTGGCATTGGACAAAAGTTGCTTCTGCAAATTCGCAATTTCTTCATGCGGTAATTGAATGGGCAGCAAACCATTTTGAAAACAATTGCTAAAAAATATTTCGCCAAATGAAGGGGCAATCACGCATCTGATTCCCATGCCTGCAATGGCCCAGACGGCCATTTCTCTGGAGCTTCCGCAACCAAAATTTTCAGAGGCAACCAAAATACCGGCATTCACAAAGGGCGCTTGATTCAAGATAAAGTCAGGATTTTTAGAGCCATCAGGCATCAAGCGCTCTGATTCAAAAGCCCACAACCCCATGTCTTTGCGCGCAACGCGTGCGCAACGTTCAATCCGAATGATTCTGTCGGTGTCCACATTGGCATGAACAAATGGCGCGGCAATGGCGGTGATGACTTCAAATTTTTCCATTTTAAAAATTCCGATGGTCAACAATTTCACCTGCCAAAGCGGCAGCAGCAGCCATCTCGGGACTGGCTAAATGTGT
This sequence comes from Comamonadaceae bacterium, assembly GCA_027488115.1. Taxonomy (GTDB): domain Bacteria; phylum Pseudomonadota; class Gammaproteobacteria; order Burkholderiales; family Burkholderiaceae_C; genus Limnohabitans_A. The sequence continues at coordinate 71,777 of JAIYCG010000006.1, forward strand.
TCGTGCGCCAGGGCCTTGTCGGCCCGTAAAGTTGCGGTTGGAGGTTGAGACACACCGCTCACCCGGTGCAACCAGTTCACCATTGGCGCCGACGCACAATGCGCATCCTGGTTCTCGCCATTCAAAACCAGCGGATTTAAAAATTTGATCTAAACCTTCAGCTTCAGCTTGCTGTTTCACTAGCATTGAACCCGGTACAACCCAAGCGTTAACATGCTTCGCAACCTTGCGACCCTTGATCACGGCAGCGGCCAGCCTAAGATCTGTCAGCCTTGAGTTGGTGCAGGATCCAATGAACACCCGCTGAATGGGCGTTCCAATTATTTGCTCGCCCTGCTGAAGCCCCATGTATTCCAGGGCGTCTTCCCATGCTTTCTTCTGAACACTGGAAGAGGCTTCGTTCAGTTTTGGAATGGTTTGATTGACAGCAATAACCTGATCAGGACTGGTTCCCCAAGTGATGTGGGGTGACAGCTTAGAACAATCAATGACGACAGACTTGTCAAACACAGCCCCTGCGTCGCTTACCAATGTAGACCAGTGTTGAGTTGCTGCTTGCCATTCATCTCCTTTAGGCGAGAAGGGCCGTCCTTTAAGCCAGTCGATGGTGGTTTGATCAGGGGCAATCATGCCCACTTTGGCCCCACACTCAATGGACAAGTTGCAAAGAGTGAATCGCGCTTCCATGCTCAAGTTGTCAATGGCAGACCCGCAATACTCAATGGCATAGCCTGTACCGCCCGAAGCACTGATGTGACCAATCAACGCCAAAATCATGTCTTTGGCCGTGACGCCTTCAGGTGTTTTGCCAGCAAACTCTACCCGCATGGTTTTGGGCTTTTTTTGCTGCAGTGTTTGGGTGGCCAACACATGTTGAACTTCTGTTGTACCAATGCCAAATGCAATGGCACCTACTGCGCCATGGGTGCAGGTATGGCTGTCACCGCATACGATGGTTGTACCAGGCAATGAAATGCCTTGTTCAGGGCCAATCACATGAATAATGCCCTGCGAATTTTGACCCACGTCAAACAAGTGAATGCCTGTTGCGTTGGTTTGTTGTCTTAGCAGGGCAATGGTGTCATCTGCCCATGGCGCCATGCCGCCAGTTCTGCCCGGCACTGTTTCTACGACGTGGTCTGGGGTAGCAAAAGTCAATTGGGGCTGTCTTACTTTAAGCCCACGTTGCCGAATTTGAAAAATGGCATCCCCGCCGCCAAGGTCATGCATGAGGTGGCGATCGACATACAGGAGATCAACGCCAGGCGCTAAATTTGACACCACATGTTGCGACCAAACTTTCTCAAAAAGAGTAAGTGCCGTCATGTTGTTTCAACGTACTTTTTCTCGAATTCCCACACGTCAGGGAACCCAACCAATTCATGCAACTCTTTCATGTCAATCATTGGTACTGGACTGCCTGCAGTGGTGCCGTGATCTGCCAAATACCGCATTGCATTTTTGGTAGCTGCTGCAGCAACAGCCATTACGGCGCCAGGCCAAATGGCCAGTGCAAAACCGAGCTCTTTCAGTTGCTTGGCAGACAGTTCGGGTGACCTGCCAGTGGGCACCATGTTGGCAATGAGCCAAGCACCGGTGCCTTGCAATTCTTCGCCAATGCGCTTGAATTCATCTATTGACTCGGGCGACTCTACAAAAATAATGTCGGCACCGGCCTTGGCAAACAATTTACCCCGTTCTATGGCTTCGCTTAAACCCAGTCCTGTTCGGGCATCTGTTCTGGCAATGATGAGCGTGTCTGAACTTCGTCTAGCAGCCACCGCAACGTCGATTCGCTTGACAGCATCTGCTTGAGAAACAACCCTTCGGTTGGGGGTGTGGCCACATTTCTTGGGCGATTCTTGATCCTCAAGTTGAATGGCTTGCACGCCAGCCTCTTCATAGCCTCTAACCGTATGCCTGATATTGATCAGGCCACCAAAGCCCGTATCGGCATCCGCAATGAGAGGGCTTGTAATGCCATTGGCAATGGTTCTGGCGCGACCCTGCATATCGGTATAACCGGCCAAGCCAGCATCGGGCAAGCCTAGGTGCGATGCAGATACGCCGTAACCCGTCATGTACAAGGCATGAAAACCCATTTGATCTGCCACCTTGGCACTGATCATTTCATAGATGCCGGGGGCAACAATGAAGTCGCCTTTTTGTAGCTTTTGCTTGAGGGTACCGCGTGGGCTGGGCAGGCTTAATTCTTGTGTCATTTGAAATCCTATTACTCTGCAACTGCGCCGGAATCTTTAACTGCTTTGCCCCATTTGGGTACATCAGTGACCAGCAATTGACTGTAGGCTGCGGGGGTAGATGCAACAACATCAAGGCCCAACTTGGCCAATCGCTCCTTCACATCGGGAGATTGCAAAGAAGCTGCAATTTCTGCATTGAGCTTGTTCACGATAGGCGCGGGTATGCCAGCAGGGCCTAAGATGGCAATCCAGTTTTCTGCTTCAAAGGGGATGCCAGACTCAATGAATGTGGGCACATCTGGAAGGGCAGGTGATCGTTTTGTAGCGGCCAATCCAATGGCTTTGGCTTTGCCAGATTGAATGTGAACCATGGAAGTGTTAACGCTGACACTTGTCATTTGAACATCGCCGGCCAACAAAGCCTGCATGGCTGGGGCCCCACCTTTGTAGGGAATGTGCACCATGTCTAAGCCGCCAGCGGCCGATCTGAATAACTCCAATGCCAGGTGCGAGCCATTGCCCGTGCCTGCTGAAGAAAATGTGAATTTGCCAGGTTGGCTTTTTACCAAGGCCACGAATTCCTTAGGTGTTTTGGCCTGCACTGAAGGGTGAATCAAAATAACGGCAGGAAACGTTGCCGCCAAAGTGATGGGGCTAAAGTCTTTGAACACATCGTATTGAAGCTTGGCACCATAAAGTGTTGGCGCAATCGATTGTGTGCCGTTGTCTGCAACGACCAATGTGTAACCATCTGGTGCCGATTTGGCCGTGAATGCAACCGCAATGGTTCCGCCGGCACCCACCTTGTTTTCAACGACAACTTGCTGACCAATTCGATCACTTAGCTTTTGGGCCAGTATTCGCCCAAAGGCATCGGAGTTGCCGCCAGCGGCGTGTGGAATGATTAATTTAATGGGTTTTGTGGGAAAGTTCTGGGCAAACGCTGGCCCAGAAAATGAGAGTAGGCTGGTGAGGGTTAGCAGTGCCAGTGAACCTAAAGTTGTGCGACGCAGTTTCGAATTCATGCAGTTTCCTTGATGTCTCTACCAAAAAATTTATCTTATCGACAAATTAGAATTGTTGGACTAGGGTTTCACAGGAGAAATTCGATCAAGTTACTTCTTGATTGTTGCAAGTTTGATTAACTTTTTTCAAGTGAATCTATCTTTTAGGTCTAATGTGTGGCTCATCTGATGCGCCTCAATTTGTCTATCATTTGCAAAGTGACTCATTCGGAGAACCCCATGACAAAACTCAATTGCAAACCTGGCGATTTAGCGATCGTGGTTACCGCACACAACCCAGAAAACATCGGCACCATCTTGCGGGTGATCAAGGCGCATCGCGATCAAAACGCATTGGTCGATTTCGAGGGTCAACACATTTGGCTGGCAGAAGCACCTCGGCCCATGACCTACACAGTGGGTGGCAAGTTGGTAAGGCGAAGAAGAGGGGCTGTGCCCGATGCTATTTTGATGCCTATTCGAGGATTGCCTGGGGCTGATGAGACGCTTACGACGAAGAGGCTAGAGGACAAAGTTGCTGCGTAAATAATTGGGGTCAGATCAACATTAATTTGGTCAATCAGAGGAGATAAAGCCTAAGGGGGCTGAACGATTTCTGGTACCCCAGTATGAGGAAGCCCCCTTAGGTTTTATCTCCTTTGATTGGAAATTAATGTTGATCTGACCCCAATTAGTCTCAAGAATCAGTTTGTCAGATCTTCACGGATCATATCGGCTGCTTTTTCAGCAAGCATGATGATGGGGGCGTTTGTGTTGCCTGACACAATTCTCGGCATCACTGATCCGTCGACTACCCTGAGGCCTTCCAAACCATGCACTCGCAAGCGAGTGTCAACGACTGACATTGGGTCTGTAGACAAGCCCATGGCGCAAGTGCCAACTGGGTGAAAAATACTGCCTGCGCGTCTTCGCACCCAGTCAAGAATTTCGGCATCGCTATGAGCCGCTTGGCCTGGCTCGTGCTCTTGTGCAATAAAGTTTGAGAGAGGCGTTTGAGCTGCAATCTCGCGCATTTTGCGAACCATGCTCACCGCCAAGCGCTGATCACTTTCGGTTTTGAGATAGCCTGCATGGATGTTGGGGCGAGCCAATGGGTCGGCGCTGGCAATTTGAATGCGTCCGCGGCTCTCGGGCCGAAGCATGCAAGCCGAAAGGGTGATGCCCGGAAACGGGTGAGGAGGCTGATGCGGTCGATCGAAACTGACCAGCCCGAAATGGATCTGCACATTGGGCCAATGGTGCTGCTCGTCATTGTTCAGCGATAGAAAAGCGCCGGCTCGATAAACACCAGTGGCCAAAGGACCCGTTCGAGTAAGCTGATAGCGCAAGTAATCGCGCGCACTGCGCCACTTGCTGTTTGCAACATCGTTCAAGGTCTCAACTCCCTCGCAACGAAAAGAAGGCCTTACCTGCAGATGATCTTGCAAGTTTTCTCCCACACCCTGCAAATCTATCAACGGCTTAATTTGGTGTTGAGCCAACAATTGACTGGGACCAATGCCAGACAGTTGTAGCAATTGCGGCGACTGAATGGCACCCGCGCACAGCACAAGCTCTTGGCTTGCGTGCAGTTTGTGCTGCTGTCCATCTTTGATCCAGGCCACACCTTGCGCGCGTCGACCTTGCATTAGAACCTGCGTAACCTGCGCGCCACTGATCACATGGAGGTTAGGTCTCTTCATGGCCTGGCGCAGGTAAGCACGCTCGGTGCTCATGCGCTGCCCTTGTTGCGTGTTCATGCGAAAGTAACCGGCGCCCGAGTTGTCGCCGCCATTAAAGTCAGCTGTTGGATCAATGCCTGAACGTCCTGCAGCGGCGACAAAGGCATCAGACAGCTCATCGTGCGGCAATTCAGATACCCACAACGGACCGCCCTGTCCATCGCCAGGTAGAGGGCGGTCTGTGTTCATGGCGCGTTGGAAATAGGGCAGTACATCGTCCCAAGACCAACCTTCGTTCCCCAACTCTGCCCAAGCATCGTAGTCAAGTCGATGCCCCCTGAGGTAAAGCATTCCGTTTATTAGGCTGCTGCCTCCCAAGCCTTTGCCACGCGGCCAAGGAAGACGCCTGTCGCTCATGCCAGTTTCGGGTTGCGTTTCAAATTGCCAATCGTGAGCAGGGTTACCGACAGTTTTGAAATACCCAATTGGAATGTCTAGCCACGAGTATTGGGATGGGTTGCCAGCTTCAATCAGGGTGACCTGCAGATGGGGGTCTTCGCTCAGGCGTGCAGCCAAGGTGCAGCCTGCCGAGCCTGCACCCACAATGACGATGTCGCTTGCGCTGATGGCGTTGGACACTTAATCGGCCTTGATCTGTGCTGCACGACCAATGCGTTGCCATTTCTCTGTCTCATTGGCAATCACTTGTCCAAACTGTGTGCCACTCATGGGTTCAGGCTCGAGGGCAAGCGCAGCCATGCGCTCTCGGACATCGGGAAGGTTTAAAGCTTTGTTGAGTTCGGCGTTCAAGCGCTCGACAATGTCTTTGGGTGTACCCGCTTTGACCGTCATGCCGTCAAAGGAGCGAAGTACAAAATCTCCAAAACCCTGCTCGGCCATGGTTGGTACATCCTTCAAAGCGGGCAATCTTTTTGCGCCTGTGACGGCCATTGCTTTGAGTTTGCCACCGCTAATTTGCGGGATGGCGGCCGAGGCCGTCAAGAACATGAAGTTGGTGCGATCTGCAATCAGGTCACCAATGGCCATTCCAAATTGGTTATAGGGTACGTGGGTGGTTGCAGCGCCGGTTTGTTGCTTGAACAGTTCGCCTGCCAAGTGTGCAGGTGTGCCGTTACCACCTGAGGCAAAGCTGAGGCTGTTAGGTTTTGCTTTTGATGTTTGAACAATATCGGAGGGGCCTTTCAAGGCGCTGTTGATAGGGGCCACCAACACGTTATAGCTCCAAGCCATGTGGCCAATGGGCTCAATTTGATTGAAGTTAATGGGCTGTGTTGGAAACAACAAAGGCGCAACCAATGAAGCGGATGACAACAAGTAAAGGGTGTAACCATCAGCGGGTTGGCGCAGAGCATCGGCCATGCCAATGGTTCCTGCGGCACCTGGCTTGTTGTCAACAACGATGGGCTGTCCAAGGCTGCTACTCATCTTCTCGGCCACAATGCGACCGGTGACGTCGGCTGGTGTGCCTGGAGGCCAAGGCACCACCATTCTGATGGCTTTATTGGGATAACTCTGTGCCCATGTTGCACTACTGAACAGCAGTAGCAAGCTGGCTAGGCAGGCGCTCAGAAGCCGAAGGAAGTGGGCGGTTTGTTGCATGGTGCGATGTCTCCAATTTTTGAGTGGGCCAAGTCTTTGGATGGCTCTGTGCAATTATTCAAAGGTGTGAGTGCTGTGACAAATGAATAAATACTGACCATTCATATCTAAATTGGTATGATTTGGCATGACTTTAAATTTAAAAAAAGTACTGACGCTGAAGCAGCTGCGATTGGTCAGCACTTTGGGGCGTGAACTCAATCTGAGCCGCAGTGCTGAGCTGTTGCACATGTCTCAGCCTGCAGCCTCTCGGGCCTTGGCTCAGTTGGAAATCCAATTGAAAAGGTCCTTGTTTCAGCGAACAACAAAAAGAATGGTGCCAACCACGGCTGGACTCAGTCTGATTCAGCATGCCAACCGAGTGTTCGCCGAGATTGAGCTGGCTGAAGAAGATCTGCTTGGGCTATCCGGAGGCCTCAGTGCTGAAATGCGGCTAGGTGTTCTTTCCTCATTTTCTCCCGAAGTGTTAGCGCTGGCCATGGCCCGATCGCGAGAGATGTTGCCCGATGTGTTGCTCATTACTCAAATGCATCCGCTCGAGATTCTTTATGAGCAATTGCTAGACGGGCGCATCGACCTGATGCTGGCACATGCAGAACTGCGAGTCGATCTCAATCTGGTCGAGGTCACTCCTTTGTATGAAGAACACAGCGCCATTTTGGCGGGTTCAGGCCATCGCCTGCATAAGAAAAAAAAGCTTCAATGGGCTGACCTGGCCAACGAAGCATGGGTGCTACCCCCGCCAAATACCCCATTGCGTCCCAAAATTGATCGCATGTTGTCTGTCTACCGTTCAGGTCAACGCAAAGGCATCGGCCCAGATGTACAGACCGATTCGTCTTTGTTGGCGTTGAAGCTGCTTAGCGAAACCTCAATGCTCTGGGCCATCGCTAATCAACAAGCTAAACAATTTGAGGCAACAAACCAGGCCGTTGCAATTAGGGCGCCCCAAAATCTTTTAAATGGCCCCATGTGTTGCTTTAGGTTGCGCCAAGAAAGTCTCAAGCCTCATCAAAGCGTTTTTATGGGATGCCTGAAGGACAGTGCATTTGGTCTGTGAAGGTCTGGGGCTATCGTACAGACGCCATCATTAATTTCTAATTGATAAAGCCTAGTCTAGTTGAGTCATCTTTACTTTTGCGGAGAATTCGATAAGATATACATTTATTTATGTATATCAATGTCGGAGGGGCTCATGCAAGTTGCAAAATGGGGTAACAGCTTGGCAGTCAGGTTGCCCGCCACACTGGTTAAAGAGTTAGGTTTACAAGTCGGCGACGAATTGAAGCTTAAGCAAGCGGTGCGTCAAAAGGGCCAGGTCTCAGAGTTGCTTGTTGCCAAAGTGCCAAGCAAGCTTGAGATATTGGCAGGGGTTCGTGAGCTTCGAACAGCAATGCCCCAAAACTTTGTGTTCGATCGCGATGAGGCCAATGCGCGATGAAGTCGTTCATCGACAGCAACGTCTTGATTTATTGGACAGATGACAGCAACAGAGCAGATATTGTTGAGAAGCTTCTTGCTGCCGACGCCAGTATCAGTGTTCAAGTCTTAAACGAATTTACCAATGTGCTCATCAAAAAGCGCGCATTGCCTCTCAAGCAAATTCGAAAGTGGTGCGATACGCTGTTGGAAGTTTGTGAAATTCATGAACTCAGCGTCAACACACACACGTTAGCCTTGCAGTTAATGGCGAAATACAAATTCTCTTTTTACGATGCCAATATTGTGTCTGCAGCAGGTCTTGCTGGATGTGATGTGCTCTACTCAGAGGATATGCAAGACGGGCTGATTGTTCGCTTTCCAGATAAAACTACTTTGTCGATTCGAAATCCGTTTCGATAATTAATGTTGACCTGATCCCAAGTAAAGATTTCAACAGAGTTATGAATATGTGCCAACATGGCGTAACTTTTGCAACATTGGAACTCACATGGCGATTCATGACTTTTCACCACACGCGCTAACGTCATCTGAAAATTATCAGCAAATTGAAGCAGCTAAATTAATCAATTTGAAGATGGAAATTGCTCAAGGTATCAAAGACGTTAAAAATGGTCGCGTTAAAAAGATGGACATTCATGCGATTAAACAAAAGGCTCGTTCATTGCACAAATGAATTACTTCCTGATCATTGCTAAGCAATGTAGTTTGGTGTTACTGTGAGTGTGCATTGAAGGGCAAGTAAGTTATGAAATTTCCAGTCGCCATAGAGCCAGGGCACGCAACTCAAGCTTGGGGTGTGGTTGTGCCAGATCTTCCCGGATGCTTTTCGGCCTCAGACATTGGCTTTGACGAGGCTATTGCTTGCGCTCATGAAGCAATTGAAATATGGATCGAGACCACTTTAGAAATGGGGCATGTCATGCCTAAGCCGAGCGACATATCTCAGCTGCAAAAGCTGAAAGAATTTAAAGGTTGGAAATGGTCCATGGTGGAATTCAAGTCATGACTATTAAATTAAAATTTAAAAATGAGCTTTATGCTTCTGTTCATGAGTCTGCTACTGCTCTCTTCTCGGTTGGTGCGATTGATAAAAAGACGATGCAGATGTTTGACGAGAAATGTATTTTTCAAGAACCTATTGCTGGGCAATTACAAGATAAAAAATCAAAAAAACTAAAGTCGCGCAAGGTGCCGAAGGCCATTTAAAAGGGCTTGTTCACCACCATGCAAATGAGCTTCTTCCAGGGCTACTTTGAGACGAGTCTCTGCTAGTTCTGGATCTTCTTTTAATAACTCCAGCGCAGTTTCTCTGTGGTCTCGGCTTATTAGGAAAGTCTACGTTTTGAAGATCCTATATCAAACCGTGCTTAGCTTTTCTTGTGTCATATTCAGTTTGCAAGCTAAGCCAAAATTTCGGATCCATTGAATAGAGTTTGCCAAGCCGAAGTGCTACATCCATTGCGATTGGCAGCTTGCCATTGATGATTGCATTTATTTGCGATAAAGGTAAATCCAATGCTTCAGTCAATTGATTGATAGACGTGTTCATGGGTTTCATGAATTCTTCAAGCAGAATTTCGCCGGGGTGAATTTCGTCTAATTGCTGCTCAACCCTAAATGCGATAGCTTCAAACCTGTTGGATGAGTCCATTGGAAGATGAATTGATTCGTAGGCTTGCACCTGTGAAATTAGAGCATCCAACCGATTGCCATCAACTGATCCTAGTTTCACATTTGAATCCATAAGTTTAGAAACTTCCTCCAAGGCAAGAGCATGTTCTTCAGAAGTTTGAATTTTTTTAAGCATCAAATTCCTCTGTTAAATTTTCTAGTGATTCAAATGAGATCAAGAGAACTGTATTGGTTGCTATCGCAAATTTGATAAGCGTATTGATTGATGTTCGATAGGAACCACTTTCAACTCTGAGAAGTGACGAAAGAGTGATTCCCATTTTTTTTGAAATGATTTTTTGAGAGAGGCCCGAATTTATTCGGGCTCGAATAACCTTTTGAGCTAATTCATGCTCGGCCTGTGTATCAGTAACTTTTTTTTTGTATCTAGGACGCTTGAGCCATTGCGTATGAAGTTTAGAAATTGCTTTCATGATTCATTCTTTAAAGCTGGTTCAACACCTAGCTTCAATCCTATGGCCTTAGAAACGCGCATTATGATGTTTAGGCTTGGCTCAGAGTCGGGCATGAGAGCTTTATAGAGTTCTTCGCGGGTAAGGCCGCTGGCCTTGGCAATTTCAGTTATGCCTCTCGCTTTGGCTATGCAGCCAATGGCTTCCGCAAGGCCACCTGGTTTGTCATCTGTCAAGACTTGGTTCAAATATTTTGCAATGGCCTCTTCGGTATCAAAGTATTCAGCCATCTCGAATGCAGATGTGTCGTCAATTTCTTTGTTGGTGTTCATTAGTCAGTTCCTAGGTTCTAAAGTTCTACGTAAGTCAATGTAGTCAATGGAATACTGAGGGTCAAACTATGTAGACTTTCATAAAAAAAGCACTTTTGGATTTATGACCAATTGGTCTAGATTTGTTCTGGCTCAACTCCCCATCAGTCATTGATCCATATCTGGAATACCGTGATGAGACAAATATGCGCAATTCCAACCTGCTTTCAGTTATGCTTTCTATTACTTCTGCCAGAATTACGAATTCCCTAAGCAGCTGAAAAATACGAATCTCTATGGACAAACCAACCCTAGACTACTACGCCCTTCACGCCAGTGAAGTAGCGCAGCGCTATGAGGTTACCCCCAGTCCATTAGCCCACCGCTTCACCGAATCATTCCCTGCTGGCGGCCGCATCCTAGACATCGGCTGCGGCTCAGGCCGAGACCTAGCCCAACTCCACAAACAAGGCTTCCAACCCTACGGTGTAGACGGCACCGAAGAGTTCGTTCAACTGGCCCAGAGACTCCACCCAGAACTAAGAGGCAGGGTGGTGCAAGGTTTGTTGCCCGATCTGCACCCCCCCTTTGACGGTGAGTTTGATGGCGTTCTCTGTTGTGCAGTTCTCATGCACATCGATTCAACAGAGCTGTTTAACGCAGCCCTTTCCATCAAGCGCTGCCTGAAGGTGAATGGCCGGTTGTTAATCTCGGTACCCAGCCAGCGGTCTGATACCGGCGATGGCGAGCGCGATGCAAACGGTCGACTCTTTAAAACATACCCATCTGCTTATCTAAGACTAATCTTTGAGCGACTTGGTTTCAGTCTCATCAATGAATGGGGCAACTCAGATGCCATGACACGCCAGGGCATCGAGTGGGTGTCTTTGTTGTTTCAATTGAAGTCTGAAGCCAACACCAGGCCTATTGATCAAATTGAAGGTGTGCTGAATCACGATAAGAAAACTGCCACCTACAAATTTGCATTGTTTCGTGCGCTTGCTGAAATTGCGACGCAAAGTCCTAACAGCGTTACCTGGCTTGCAAATGGCAAGGTGGCATTGCCTGTGAGGTATGTGGCAGAGAAGTGGCTACAGTATTACTGGCCACTCGTTGAATCTAAAGAGTTCATGCCGCAGATTAGTGCTGAGGCACCAGATGCCGACAATTGGATAAAGTTTAGACGCAGCCTTGGCATGCTGATTGGTCTATATACCAATGCTGGTGGTTATAGCGGCTTCCGTATAGAACGTAACAAAGGTGCTTTGTCTGCTGATAAACAAAAGCTTCTGAAGATGGTGATGTCTGAGATTGCTTCAGCTATCGTTACCGGCCCGGTGAAGTATGCGGGCGGCGCGTTGATTACAGGGCGAGTGTTTGACTATGACGCGGCCAGTAAGAGCATTCTCATACCTAATGACTTGTGGATTGAGTTGAGTCACTTGGGCTATTGGGTTAGCCAGGCTGTGATTCTTCAATGGGCGGAGAAGACTACTGGCTTGGGTAAAGGCATTGATGTGGCATCAGTAGTGGGGCTGCTACTGGACAAAGAAGATATTCGAAGTACTGCTGAAGCGCGGAGAATATTTTCAAGTTTGCCAAGCTTGGAATGTGTTTGGACTGGCGTTAGCCTAAAGGACAACTTTGAGGTTGACCACGTCATTCCATTTGATCTTTGGCATAACAATGACGCTTGGAATTTGCTGCCTTCGTCAAATTCGGCTAATGGAAAAAAGTCAAATAAGCTTCCCTCTTCTGAATTGCTGAAAAGGCGAAAGGAAAATATTATTTACTTTTGGGAAATACTCAAGAATCTTGAGAGTGACAAGTTTAAAAAAGAAGCTGAAACACTTCTAGTTTTGCCAGAGACTAACTGGCAAAACTTATTGTTCGGCCAGGTGTCGGCAGCAATTGAGATGACAGCACTGCAGCGCGGAGTGAGGCGGTGGTCTCATTCTTCACAGAGTTAAAGCTTAAGCAACTGCTGCCGCAAAACTCGTGTATAGGTCTCCAGGAAGTGATGTGTCTAATTTCCATGTAATTGCCATTGGCATTTCAGACTCATGTTTCACGTAATTTGCAGCCCCTAGGAAGTAGAAAGATCTTTCATCAGAATTAATTCTAGAGAACAACATGATCTTTGAACCTTCTTTTGCATGGTTCTGATATCGCTTACCAGTATTGCTTTTGGATGTCGTACCTGCCTGGCTCTCCCAGTGAATGAGGTCACGACTAATGGCGTAGTCGCGATACCGTGTTGTTGGTGAAAAGTGTCCACTAGTTTTATCAAGGGTGAACACCATCAAATCTGCTTTGGCTGTTGAATGGCATCCAAAACTGAGCCACTTTGAAGAGAATTTGCATCCAAATTTGAGCCACCCCAATCGCCTATCCTGCTTAATTTTTGAGCAAGGATGGGCAAGGAGTGATCAACGTG
>JAIYCG010000049.1 GCA_027488115.1 Comamonadaceae bacterium
AGGAGCAAAAAACGCAGAACAGTTAAACTTATCCACAACCGACTAGGCCAAATTATTTAAAAACCGGTGGCTCAATATTGGTTGCAAATAGTGGCTCACTTTGCGTTGCAATTCAACACGCAGGGGGTAAAAATGGATGACATCCTTCTTGACCCCAAACTTTACAAATAGATGCGATACCTATTTGAAAGCGTTTGAGCCAAATGCTTTGGTTTTGTAAATGTCTCAATCAAACGACCATTAGATTTCTCAATCACTCTTTGTGACTTTTTATTTTCAATGTCCGTGACGACTTCTACAAAAGGCATTTTCATACTTTGAGCAGTTTCACACATTGACTTCAAAGCGAAAGTTGCCAACCCTTTATTTCTTTTCCATTCCACAACTTCATACCCTATGTGCCCTAAACAATAGTAGGGCAAATCAGTTGTGCCTTTCAGCCATCGCAATGAGATTGAACCTGCGAAACCTTCATCCCAAATCCATCTTGTAATGCTTGGTAAGCGTTCAACTTTGTCCCCATTAGGCAAAGAAATCAAATCTGCTGATGCTTCTAAATCATCAAAAGTGAGCACGAAAGCAGAGAAGTCATTTTTGATCATGGTTATGTCTTTGTCGGTTGTTATTGTTCCGCGAGACTTATCCACGTAGCCTTTTTCCAAAGCCTCAAAAAAACTTTCACTAATTTCAACAGATGGGGTTAGTAATTCCATTTCATTTTCACAAGTGGTTCAACTTGCGACTATTTTGACATTACTTAATTTATGTTGGCACCCCCAAAAGCACGGCTCCAACGCTGAAAGCAACTTAGAACAACGGTTTTTGAGCAGACGGAAAAGATCCTAATTCACACAGAACTTTATTAATTTAGACCTAGACTTTCACAATTTTTTACGATTGTCTTGCGCATAAAAAATCTATTTCCGCCTGATGGAAAGTTTTCCAATTGTCCGAAAATTTCATAGCCTGCTTTTAAATACAGACTGGGTGATTGAAATGAGAAAGTATCTAGGTAAGCTTGTTTATAACCCTTTCGGACGGCTTCATTCTCTGCTTCTCTAAGCATTTGACTGGCTACTCCCTGCCGTCTATGTTCGGGATGAACCCAAACAGTTGTGAAGTTGACCCACCCCCAATAGGCTTCACCCACTAAACCACCAATTACTTTTGAATTGGAATCTCGTGCTACAACAAAAACCAACTCAACGTGGGGATCGCCAGTCAACTCTACATTTGAATCGATTAACCCCTGCTGTATAACCCGTCTGATCTCTTGGTCTGGATCTCGCTCTACTGATATTTCAGTGACATTCATAATTTACTTCCCGACTCGGTCCATTTAATGAATAAATTAAAACATCCCAAATTTTGTTCAAAAGTTCTTTGATGTTGTCATGCCCAGATGCCCAACTGCTTTAAAACGAATGCTAGGAAAAATAACCAGATAGCCACGACGATGAACAGTCCAACATAGCTCTTGGGTTTGGATTGATTGTTACTGATCCAATCAATGGCTCTTTCTCTTGCTTGAAACAGCACATCATTGGGAATCAACTTTAAAGCAAGCCAAACCAATGCAGGCACGACAATCAAATCATCTAGATAGCCCAAGACAGGAATGAAGTCAGGAATCAAATCAATGGGGCTCAGGGCATACGTCACGGCAACAAAGCAAACGACTTTTGCCCAGAAAGGCATCTTTGGATGTTTCAAAGCAAACCACAACGCCAACACATCTAATTTGAGTGCTTTAGCCCAAGAAGAGATTTTTTTGAACAAGTTCATATCCATTTGTAATGTATAAGGTCCGAAACTTTATTCAAAAGTTCTAACAATTGAACCCAATCGTTTGCTACAATCTTTGGCTCAGGCTCTTTAGCTAAGTCGGTTAGAGCGATGGAATCATAACTAACAAGTGCGACGGTAGGAATACCGTGTCATCAACATATCAAGCCCAGTGCTCCACCAGCCTGGGCTTTTTTGTTTTGTAAAGCGCACTCGTGTTTACTTTTTCGTAGTTTTTTCACAGCAAATACTTCGTCGCTGCGGTTGTCCTTTCAGCAGTTCGACAATAAAGTTAGTGAATGAAACAGCGTGACGCACTTGAGATTTTTTCATTTAAAAATTACTACGGCGCCCAAGTCACGACTGTGCTGTTAAACGCATCAAACAGCGTTAAATACGCTGTTAAAACTGCAAGCATAGTCAAGCAGCACAAGCGTGTTGAAACGTTGCTAGAGCGTGATTCCATCACAGACTTGGCTGCTACTGAAGGCAGGCTCGTCCACTTGCGGGACAGCGAAGTTGTCCTTTTCAAAGTTCCTCGCAGCAACTATTGGCAAGCAAGGTTTCGCATCTACACAGGTAAATGGATACGCTTTAGCACCAGACGCAGGAATCTTGATGATGCGAGGCAGATAGCCTGCGACAGATACGACGAAGCAAGATACAGAGAGCGACTGGGCTTTACCGCACTGGTAAAACGATTTGATGAAATGGCAAAGTGCTGTATTGCTGAAATGCGGAGAGACATAGCAGCAGGCACAGGTAAGAAAATCTACACCGCATACATCGCTGTCATAGAGACTTACTTGATACCGTTCTTTGGACAGATGTATTTGACCAGCATCACCAACAAACACATCGCTGAGTTTGAGGTGTGGAGAAATTCACAACTGAGACGTCCTCCCAAAGTCTCTACCCTACTCACTTTTGCCACAGCATTCACCCGCATCACACAAACCGCAGTGGAGCAAGGATGGATCAGCGACAAAGTGCCAGTGCCAAAACTCAATGTGCGTGGTGAGAAAGGACAGGCTCGCCCTGCTTTCACCAACGACGAAGTGGCACGGATTCAACAGCACCTACTGACTTGGTATGCGGGCGTGGAAGGCTACACAGGTGAGATGCGACTGATGCTGCGAGACTTGGTGGATATTTTGATACTTACAGGTATGCGACAAGGCACAGAGTCAATGAACTTGGAGTGGAAGCACATTGAGTGGTATGTGGAAAAAGATGTGCGCTATCTACGCATTTGGGTATCAGGCAAGACAGGCGCAAGGTGGCTGATTGCCAAGCACGAATGCCTGTTAGTGCTTGAGCGACTAAAGGCAACACACGAAGACACAGCGAATTTGGAATTAGATGACTTGCTGGCGCTGAGAATGCCAGTCAAATTGTTCAGATTCAAGGATGGACGCAAACCTTTTGAGATGAACAAGATATTTAGGCGCTTGTTGGAGGACGTGGACTTGGTTAAGGGACAGGCAGGCACAGACAGAACGCTGTACAGCCTGCGTCATACCTACGCCACACAAGAACTATTGGCTGGCACTGACATTCACACATTGGCAAGACAGATGGGAACTTCAGTGACTATGTTGGAGAAGCACTATTCCAAATTGACAGCCACTATGGCTGCAGAGCAGTTGGCTTGACTAACCGATTCATCAAGTGTTATTTGGCTTTGACGGAATCTCAACGGCGAGTAGTGCGTGATGTTGTTGGAGAGTTCAAGACTAGAGGTGTCGTTTAAAACGACACCTCTTCAATCAATTAGGCCAACGATCTTCGATGAGAATTTCACCAGCTTGATTTTGAATTGACCACACTCGTTCACAAAATGAGGGGGTGTTAACCTTACCAGCAACATCAATTTTTTGAGAGTACTCGTCTGGATTTAGAAAAAAATACAGAAACAACCAGTCTTCTAAATTGTCAGATGGTTCGGTAGGAAAGTCATCTAAAACTGAGTCGTCATCGTCAATTCGACTACGAACTTTTTCAATCAATGCTAGCCATTGTGCTGTACTACTGAGATTAATTTCAGAAGTATATGATTCAACGATTTCATGAAATTTGGTATAAACGATTTTTAAGTTTGACATTATTGGTTCCAATTAAAAAATTTAAGTTCTTTATAAAAGCTAGCATTGAACTAGCTTTTGTGGAATGTAATCAAGCAACCTTTTGAAAATCCGTTTCATTGCTAGCTTCTTCAGCAAACGCTGACTTATTTAGCAATGTTCGTGCACTTTCATGGAAGACAGTTGATGGATATCCATCTGGATCACGATATCCAAAAGTAAAACCAAGTGATTGATAGTACCTATAGTTTTTTTCGTACCTATCCGCATCAATGCGAATGGCTTGCACTTGCAGTCTTCTCACACCTTCTTCAAGCATAAAGCGAAGTATTCCTCTCTTTCGATAAGGAGGTTTTACATATGCCTCAAGCACTGTACGAAAAGGTGTCCTCTCAATTGAAAGATTACTAATATTTCGATTAAGGATTCGGAGATAAGCACAATCTTTTCCCGATTCAGTAGCAACATAGAACTCGCAAATTTGATCTTTAAAAATTTCAATTGAAGGAACAGTAACTCCACCTGAATAACTTGCGATGAACCTATCAAGCCATTTCCTTTTTTCCTTAATTTTTTCCACCTTCACTAGTCGTAAATCAGAGTGCTTATTTAAATTCTGGATTTGCATACAACCTCCTTAAGTAAATTCGTCTCTCCATACTGCTGTGCTCTTTTTGCCTTCAATACGATTGAAACAACCGCATCCAAAATATCGCGGGCACTACCGTTACCACTTTCAATGACTTTCAGTAACGTTTGATCCGTGACATTCGATATGCCTTCGTCGTTTAAAATTTTTCGACAAATCGGTAACCATCTAACTGCTGGTGCAGCATTAAATGGAATGCAGTGACAGCGATTGCGAACTCCAACTTCAACATCTTGAAAATTGTTTGTTGTCATAACAAACACGCAATTAGGCATATTCATCAGCGACTTCAAAGAAGACATTGCAGTTTTCGTAAGCTCGTCGACTTCGTCTAAGACAAAGTAGTGATAAGTTGCAAATGGAATCACCATAGCTTGTCCATGCAAACTTCTCATCAAAGCTGCGTCATTGTTACCAGGATGAACACGCACATACCTGCTCCGTGAAGGTTCGCCAGTTCGAGCCATTTCCATTGCATCTGGAAATATTTTTGCCAATGCACTTTTGCCAGTGCCAGGCACTCCATATAACAAGATGCCACACTTACCCTCGCGAATGGGAAAGGGACGTGTACCCATTAACAAGTCAATAATCAGATGCTTACTGTCATCATCAGCAAAAACGATGTCATTCACTACGATTGGCTTATATCGCTCTTCAAAATTTTCTAACATTTCGTATCCTTTCAAAAACGGTTTAATTTGGGTGGGCGTTTTGATAGCCCACCCATATGCTTTAAGCAGCTATTGGCAAAGCCGTTGCTTCAGATACAGCTTGCGTGACAGCATCTTTTGCAATTTGACTATCGTTGGCTGCTGTGGTTTCGACTTTTATGGCTTCAGCTTCTGACTTGGCAATTGCAAATTGCACAACTAATGCTGCATTCACTGCGCCAGCACTATTCGTGAAAGAATGCACGGAGATACTTCCATCGGCATTCCAAGTGCCAAGCAACACTACAGGCTTGCCAATGTTTCCTGCATCGAGTTTTTCGCTGAATGCTGGCGCAATGACGTTGACAATTGTTTTGATAGTCAACGACTCAGCACCAGCGTCAGCTTTTTGCTTGGCTGTCATTGCATTTGGTGACTTTGCCAAGCGAACTTCTTCGACGCCACCGCTTTCGCGAATGAAATTGGCAAGTTCCGAAACTTTGATTTGCTTTGCCAATGCAGTCCGAAGAACGATTGAATATGCACTCACTCTGCGGCGATCGGTACCAAATACGCACTTGACAATTTTTGTCAGTGTGTGCGAACCTGAGCTGAACTTGTAGCCTTTTTCAGCAATATAAGCATCCAATTCTTTGTTCAATTTGGTTGCTACTTCGCGTGATTGCTTAAACTGCTCATAGAACCCGTAGCACTTACCCAACAGAGCGTAGAGCTGTTCGTTGCTTGTTTTATATGCATTCGTAAACCAAGCATCTTTTTCAGCAATCAATTCTTTGAGAATTGTCGATACTGATTTCGATGATTGCAAAACAGTGCCGGTGGCTTGGACCGCCACAGTTACACCAGACAGGCTAAAGCTGTCGTTTTTCACGACATCTGATGCCAATGTTGTAGTGGACAGGGTGGCGGTTTGTGATAAGACGTTTGTCATAATGTTTCCTTTAAATCTGCAGCGGGTTGAAAGAGAAGAGATTGGTTGCTGCAGTGATGAAACTATAATTTTGTTGAATACCAAAGTACTTAGTTTTTATGCAAACTACTCAACTACCTAAGCTCGGCTTTTACTTCAAAGGATTCCCTGAAGACGTACGTTTTAGACGTCATACGATTCCTGAATCATTGGAAATTGCACGTGGAACTTTGTACGAGACTTGGTACCGCTGCCTCAAACTTTCTCCCTAC
This sequence comes from Comamonadaceae bacterium, assembly GCA_027488115.1. Classification (GTDB taxonomy): domain Bacteria; phylum Pseudomonadota; class Gammaproteobacteria; order Burkholderiales; family Burkholderiaceae_C; genus Limnohabitans_A. Next base: position 6,375 of record JAIYCG010000049.1, read on the forward strand.
ACCAAAGTAGGTGCCAAGAAAGGCTTTTGGCGTAGTGAAGAACAGCAATTAACTTATCAAAGGTTTGGAGACTTAGCGGGCACCACCTTTGATTCATGGTGGGTAGAAAAAGGCTTTGAGCTATTCAAAGAAAAAGGAAACTTCAAACGAATAGATGTTCTTAAGGATTCAACTAAGAGTGGTAATGCCGACAAGCTACTGCTTGAGATACCTTTGACAGTTTCGCCAGCAACTTTGAAAGTTCAGTTTGATAGATTGCTGCGACTGCACCATCCTCAGTACAACAGATTTGATCGTTGGAGGCATAGCACTGCAGATGAAAAATTGAATCCAAGTAGATTAACGTCTGTATCCCTGAATCTCTACGTAAGTGTTTATGAACACTGGACTAAAAATAAGAATGCTGCTCGTTACAAAATCGGTGAAGAGATGTCACTCAATCCCCGATACGTTGTTAAACATGGTGATTTTGGAGGAGATGTGCGGGAAAAACATCTACAAATGTCTCTGATCGTCAGCGAGTATTTGGAAAAAGCAAAGAACTTAATTGCTCACGCATCAGAAGGTAAATTTCCATGCACAGATGATCATGATTGGATTGAAAGATCCACTAGGACAAGGCAATAGCGGTATGACGATTGAGCAATAATTTTTATAATTATTGACTCTTAGATCAACTCAATTGCGTTTCGCTTCATATCATCGCTGGCATCTATATACCGCATGGTTACTTGAATGTTTCTGTGCCCCGCTAGACTTGCTAAAACACGTACTCCAGTTCCTTTTGCAGCCAAATTGGTAATAAAGCTACGCCTTCCGCTGTGGCTTCCAGTCTCAAACCCAGCTTTACGATAAAGCCAAAAGAAGTGCTGTGTCATGACGTTTGCGGTAAAAGCTTTACCACCTGCTGTCATAAAGAAGGGCTGCTTGCGATCTTTCACTGCGCGAGCATCAACATAGACTTGAAGTTCTGCAACCAACTTTGCAGGGAAAAATACAGTTCTAGCGTGACGTCCTTTTGTTTGTGCAGCATCCAATCGAATTTCGCGTTTTACTTTTCCTGATGAATCAAGAACATCCTCAATTCGCAGACTGGCAATTTCGCCAACTCGCATTCCTGACCAAAAGCTGATCAAAATCATCATTCGATTTCGCATCGCGTAGCTACGCTTAGATACAAATTCAAGCAGCGCATCAAATTCTTCGGCTGTAAAAGTTTTTGCTTGTGCCATTTGTGAAATTCTCCTTAACAAATAAAAAGTGATGCACAAGTTTGTTTTCTTTTGCGAAAAAGGACAACCGGAATTGGAGGTGCAAATTCTTCAATGAAATCAACACTGGTAAAGAATATGTATATTTTCTTTGGTGGGTCGTTTTACCCGACAGCTTTAAATACCCTGCAAGCGTTTTTCTGGCGCTCTCGCTACTCAGCTCTTCGAAATCCTGAAAAATTGCAGCTAAGACGCTTTAAAACTGAATTTGGGTATAAATAAGTTATACAAACAAGATGAAGGTTGCTCGCCGATTGAATTGAGCTGCTAAACCCGTTCTGATGTGAGACGGTAAAGAAGGCGTAGCTTGTTGCGCTGGGGAATTGCACTACCCTGCTGATGGCAGGATGCGTTAACCGCTCTGTAAAAGGAATACCGGTTGCAATAACTTGGATGCGATAGTCACTTGCACTATCAGGAGTACATGAATTGAAAGGAATGGAATATTAAAACTGTGAGTGGGACGCCACGCTCGAAAGAGTAACCCACAAAGTACAGGCAATGGTTGCTACATAAACCGCCTGTTACTTGCGTAAGGACACGCACATAAAAGTGAATCGCAAAACCCGACTTTCTTGTTAAATCAAGTTGTGTATATGTAGTAGTGAGATACCTCAGTGAATGTCGCCGCGCCGAAGGGCGTGGCATAGCCTTCCTAGTGAATGACACCTAAATGCTATTTCACTATCAATATTTTTAATTCAATTCGATCATTTCAGTTTGAAAGAAATAAATGCGATATGGATTTGCTCGAAGAGAAATCTGTATCGCGACTAGCTTTAGCTAGGCAAATAAATACTTTATACAGGAGACAAATTATGAACTTTACAAAACATCTATTTTTGATGACATCAATGGCATTGCCAGACATAACAGCAAGAACATTCAGCAGGTATCTTGGAAAAAGCGAAGGCTATTACGGAAGTATCACTGCACAGAATTTGGACATATCAACTAACAGCTTGCTGTTCTTGGCTGAAGTGCTCGATCACAAAAATTCATTAAGTCCAAACAAACGCATCACAGAACTGCAGTCTATGATTGCTCAAGAAGTGGCACGACGAATGCAAAAGCTAGACACTGAAAATGAAGTCATACGAAAGTTGGTGATCCGCTCTGTCGCCAAAACCTACATGGAGCGCGATCAATTGTTTAGTGCCCCACCTATTGTGATTTGTTGAGGTCAAGCTATGCGACTACATGAAATTCAAACAATCAAATCAAAGTCACCAGAGGACATGCAAGCAGATGCGCTCAAACAACGTGCCGATAAAGCAGCTGTTCGCTTAAAAGTTACAAAGCAGCAAAAGAGATTAGCTGACATACAGAAATCATTTGCCAAACTTCAGTCCAATTAAGTTGCTAGTTAATTTTTGGGCTTTATAGCTCTAATTCTCACTAAGGCAATATCAACCAACCATTTTGAACGGACTCAGGTTGCTCTACCAACCCACTCGACAACAAAATTACCTGTGCTTTATCAACATTTGAAAGGAAAAGCACATGGCTACTTTATCAACCTTGAAACTCAGCGCAGCAGTTAAACCAACCAGCGTGCCTGCAGTCCAACTTCGACGTGGGAAATTAGTTCGACGCATCTGGGAACAATGTGAACTTGCCCGAGCGCAAGCTGCGGGAACTACCTTTGCGCCAGTCAAGTTCCGAAGTGTCGTGGAAAACGACACTGGCATACGACGTCAAGTAGAAACGCCCAAGCGAGTTAAACCTTGGTGGTTTGTCACAGACGCAGGAAAAATTGCTTTATCCATCCGCTATGGCACCAAGGTGCTTGAACTAGCCAAAGGTAAAGTGGCAGTGGAAGTTGGAACTGAGAAAGAGTTGGTGCCTACACTGGAGCTGATCAAAACTGCTGTTCTAAACGGAGAGTTAGACACACAGATTGAAGCCGCTGCCCTCAAGCTGCGCGATGGATTTGCTCAGTAAATGTCGCGAATTGAACAAAGGCGCGATCTGCGCTTTTGTTTCGCCATCGTCCTGTTACTGGACGATTGATCAATTTTTTCTGCCAACTGAGACCACGCCAAGCCACAAGCACGGTAGACCCGCAGAAACCAAATCTGACAGAACGATTTTTACGCAGCGGGTAAAAATGGGCTGCATCCTTCAAGACCCCAAACTTGATTCAAAAGTTCTTGGAATCTAAGCATTGATCTTGATGGTAAAAACTACTTAGATAATTCAACATGGACAATCAACATGACTATTGAACTCCCCAAAGAAGTGAGGCAACAAGCCATTTCTTCCATTGAACGCTATTTCGTGGAAAACATGGAAGAGAAGATTGGCAATATTGCTGCTGGAGCATTACTCGGCTTCTTTGTTGAAGAAATCGGACCCGTCATATACAACATGGCTGTTGCCGAAGTTCAAGAGCGAATACAAACAAGAGTGATGGAAATTGACTTAGAAGTCAACGCAGATCCATTTCAATATTGGCGCAAATACGACCAAATGAAAAAAAATAAATAGACGATTGGGTTGCTCTTTAACTTCAAAACGCACCCCCGCATCCTTCTAAACCCCAAACTTTATTCAAAAGTTCTGTGAATCTAAGCATTGATGCGGACAGATGATGTTATTTGAAACTAAACTAGTTTTAAACTCGCCTTTATATTCTTAATCCCTTGAAATTAAATTAAAGATACTTACTAAGTCTCTTATGCTTGATTACTACAACAAACGACTTGAAGAATATGAAGCTATCTATGCCAAGCCTGAGCGACAAACCGACTTACAAAAGCTGCTAGCACGACTGCAGGCTGATATTAAAAATTGTACGGTGCTAGAACTGGCATGTGGCACAGGTTGGTGGACTGAAAAACTCGCATCTCACGCAAGCTCATGGACAGCTACAGACGCTGATTCTGCGGCATTAGAGATCGTCAAACAAAAAACCATTCAAGGTCTTAGCACCGCTCAGCTACTTAACGCCTTCCAGCCACAAGTCAACGAACTTGTTGATTGTGTTTTTGCGGCACATTGGTACTCTCATTTGAAACTCAACGAACAGCAAGCGTTTTTTGAAGCCGTACACACTTGTCTTAAGCCAGGTGGTTGCTTGATCATGCTAGATAACAAATACGTCAGTGGTTCTAGCACTTCCATTTCTCGCACTGACACAATCGGCAACACCTATCAAAGACGACCACTAAAGGACGGAAGTACGTATGATGTCTTAAAGAATTTCCCGACTCAAGAGCAATTACACCAATCTGGAACTGCGTTTGCTTTTGCAGTGCAAGCTGATACAGATCTAAAACTTGAGCTTCACCATTATTGGTATGCAGTAATGAGGACTAGCTCCCCGCCACCACCACTTGTCGTGTTAAACGACACCGTATGACCACTAGAAGCCATTTGCACGGTAGCCCCGCCGAAACCAAACCTGATTCAACGATTTGTACGTAGGGGTGAAAATGGACTACATCCTTCTAGACCCTGAACTTTGTTCAAAAGTTCTGCGAATCTGTAAGTGATCGTGTTGGCGTAAGCTCAAGGAACGTTAAGTCTATACATCAGAACTTCTGCGAAATACTTGCCTTCAATCTTCAAAGCATTAGGTTCCATTCCATACTCAACAAATCTGAATTTTTTATATAAATTGATGGCTTCAATATTTGTTGAATTCACAGCCAAAGTCAGTTGCTCTAATTTCATTTGCGCTTCGGAATAATTGATGGCAGTTCCGATTAGTTCTGAAGCAACACCGCGTTTTCTCGCTGATGGATCTACGAACATACTTCGTATAAATCCTTTATGTTCAGTTTTGACGCCATCTTCTCGTCCAAGTCCAACCATTCCAATGAGCTTATCGTCTTCAAATGCTCCCCAAAATACTCTTTCATTTGTAGGGTCAATGAAAACTTCAAATTGCTCAAGTGATTTTTTGACTTCCTCTTCAAAACTAGATCCAAATGAAGTTGAATTGTTTTGAAGTGCGAATAGTCTTAAACGCTGAAACTCTTGAGCGTCAGTTCTTTCAAGTTTTCGGATCTTGAAGTTATTCATTTGATTTAGTAAGTATCTTGCTAATTGAATTCAGTGTAAGTTAAACTACTTTGCCAAAGTCCCCCACAAGCACGGTCTCCAAGCTGAATTCAACTTTGAGCAACGGTTTTTGCGTAGCCGTTAAATATTTGAAGATCTCAAACTTTACCCAAAAGTTATGATTGAATTAGTGCAACTCACCTAAATTTGAGGTTCATTGATGTCAAACCATTCAGCAGTTATTCAATGGCAGCGAAAGAGCTCCAAATTCACTGATGGTCAGTACAGCAGGGTTCATGAATGGTCATTTGACGGCGGAGCAACTGTGCAAGCATCTAGCTCGCCACATGTAGTGAAGATTCCTTTTTCAGATCCTACTTGTGTTGATCCTGAAGAGGGTTTCATCGCTTCTTTGTCAAGTTGCCACATGCTGTTTTTTTTAGGTCTGGCTTCAAAAGCTGGTTACCTAGTAGATAGCTATACAGATTCAGCTGAGGGGCATATGTCAAAGAATGAGCTAAGCAAAATTGCACTTACATCAGTAACATTGCGACCCAAAGTTATCTTTTCAGGATCTAAGCAGATGACTGCGTCTGCTTTTCAAAGCTTGCACCATGAAGCGCATGAAAGTTGTTTCCTAGCAAGTTCGGTGAAAACCGAGATCAGAGTTGAAGGCACTTGGGAGCAACCTCAGCCCTAAAAGTCTCAAGGTCACAAACTTTATTCAAAAGTTCTAACAATTGAACCCAATCGTTTGCTATAATTTTTGGCTCAGGCTCTTTAGCTCAGTCGGTTAGAGCGATGGAATCATAATCCACAGGTCCGCGGTTCGAATCCGTGAAGAGCCACCAAAATTAGAGCCCCCCGTGCCTGCACTGGGGGCTTTTTTCATGACCTTGTCGTGGTCACCAGGAAGGTCTGCATGCACGCTGACAATCGACGTGGTATTTTGGCCATGAGTTTGGCCATGGCACTTTTCATTGCCAACGACGCGCTGGTCAAGCAAGTCAGCGCCACGCTGCCTGGCCCCCAACTCATTTTCATTCGTGGCCTCATGGCCACCACCTTAGTGCTCATCATGGCGCAAGCCATGGGGCATTTGAAAAACTGGCGCCTCATGCTGAACAAGCGCTTGTGGCTCAGGGGCTCAGTGGATGCCGCTGCCTCACTCACTTATCTAACGGCCGTATTTCACCTTCCATTAGGCAATGCAACGGCCATCAATCTTGCCTCTCCATTGTTTATCACTTTATTCGCCATCGTTTTCTTTAAAGAAAAAGTCACCTTGCAACGCGGTTTGCTCATTTTGTTGGGCTTTGGTGGGGTGTTGTTGGTGGTTCAACCCAACTCTGACGGCTTCAATGTTTACGCATGGATAGCCGTGCTAGCTACTTTGTTTCATGCCACGCGCGATACCCTCACCAGGGCCATTGGCCTTCATGTGCCAGCGCTTCTCATTACCTTGTCTACCGCAGTTTCTGTGGCCATTGCTGCAGGCAGCATTACGCTCACTCAAACATGGGCCCCTGTTGACAGCACTTCGCTTGCATTGTTGTTCAGCGCTTCCTTGTTCCTCTCCATAGCCTATTACTTGCTCATTGTGGCCATGCGTTCAGGAGAGATGAGTTTGGTGGCACCGTTCAGGTACAGCGGCTTGCTGTTTGCTCTGCTGATTGGTTATGTGGTGTGGGACGAAGTGCCCAACTCACTGGGCTGGGCAGGTATTTTTTTGCTGGTCATGTCGGGCTTGCTGATTCTTCGCTCAGAGCGATTCAAGAGTCCAAACTGATATTGGCTTTGCGCACCACTTGTGCATATTTTTCAATTTCAGATCTTAAGAATTGAGCAAACTTTTCTGGCGTGCCAGACAAAGAAGCAATGCCGCCCTTTTGAAATGCATCTAGCACTGCAGGCGACACAAGAGCTTTATTGACCTCAGCATTCATTCGGTCAACCACACTGTCTGGCGTGTTTGCTGGTGCCAGGAGTCCGTTCCAAGAATTGGACTCAATGTTCACGCCTTGCTCTGCCAATGTTGGGATTTCTGGCGCATAGACAGAACGCTTTGCAGTGGCCATGCCAATGGCGATGAGTTTGCCCGACTGAATATGGCTTCTAAATTCAGGCCAATTACCGAACATCATGGTCACTTGCCCACCCAATAAATCTGAGAGTGCTGGCGCCTGACCTTTGTAGGGCACATGCACCCAGTTCATGCCCATTTGCTGAGCCATTGCAGCACCCGACAAATGTGCAGAGGTGCCATTGCCAAATGAGGCATAACTTACTTTGTCAGCAGCAGACGCGCTCATTGATCTAAGGTCGGCCAATTTTTTAATGCCACTTGCAGGGTGCGTGGCCAGCACATGCTCCGACATTCCCATGAGTGCAACTGGCCTCAGGTCTTTGAGGGTGTCGTAAGGTAATTTTTTAACCAAAGTTTGATTGGCTGCAAAGCTGTTGGCCACTGTGACAAAGCTAGCACCATCAGCCGCAGATTTAGCAACAGAATCCACGCCAATGACAGTGCCGCCACCAGCTTTGTTTTCAACCACCACGGCTTGGCCCAAGGACTTGGCCAATTCGAAGGCCACCAAGCGAGTTACAAAATCTGTCGTGCCGCCCGGGGTAAATGGCACCACCAATTTGAGCGGTTTAGAGGGCCAAACCTGTTGCGCTTGTACCAGCGAACTGGACAATGCAAAGGTAGGCGCTGCAAGTGCAAGATTCCATTGTGCGACTTGATGAAGCCAATGTCGGCGAGAAATTGTCATAACATGGCACCCCTGAATGATTCAAAATAATAACTGACATTCCAACATACTCAAGTCTTAGGGAGACAACATGAATCAAATTCAAGCAATCCGCAGAGCCTTCTTACAAAAAACTGCTACTAGCCTAGCTTTCACTCTGCTGTGCGGACTCAGCTTGAACAGTTGGGCTCAAACGACCAACGCGGCAGCCAACTGGCCCAACAAACCTGTCAAATTCATCGTACCCTTTGCGGCAGGTGGTGCCAACGACTTGCTGGCCCGAGCTGCGGCTGAGGGTGCTTCTAAGGTTTTAGGGCAACCCGTCCTGATTGACAACAGACCAGGCGCAGGCGGCACGTTGGGCACCATGCTAGGCATTAAAAGTGCGCCCGATGGTTACACCTTTTTGATCAGCGCGGCGGGTGTTATTTCCAACACCATGATCAAAAAGTCTTCACCCTACAAAGACAACGAGCTGGTGCCCGTGGTCATGATTGGTTTGGCCCCTTCCATCATCGTCACTTCTGCCAAATCTAAACACAATCATTTGAAAGAGTTCATTGAATTTGCAAAGCAAGGTCAAGGCGCTCACTTTGCCACAGCGGGCACTGGCAGCACCCCGCACTTTGTGTCCGAAATGATGAACATGCACTACGGCACCAAGCTCATTCCGGTGCCCTACAAGAGCGGCTCTGAAGGCTCTACTGCGGTCATGAGTGGACAGGTAGAAGGTACGTCAGAGGCCAGCATTGTGTCTTTGCCGCACATTCAATCTGGGGGCAAGTTCAAGGCCTTGGCCACCACCTGGACCAAGCGCATGTCTGCAGCCCCCGACCTGCCAACCACAGCCGAGCTGGGATTCCCTGAAATTCAGATTGCCCATTGGGCAGGCATTCATGCGCCAGTGGGTGTGCCGCCAGAGATCATGGACAAGTTGGCTTCAGCCGTAGACGCGGCCATGAAAAATCCAGCCATTACCGACCGACTCAAAGTCATGGGCATTGAACCTGTGGGGGGCACACGCGCCAACTTCAATGAGTTTGTCAATGCAGAGCGTGCCAAGTTGGGCAACATCATTCGCGCCTCTGGCATGAAAGAAGATTAAATGACTTTCTCATCTGTACGCCTTCACCCAGGCACCTTGCTCCGGCAAAAAGTCAATGCCAAAAACGGCTTGTTGGTGGCGGGTGCTGCCAACGCTTTGGCAGCAAGGGTCATCCAACAGGTTGGATTTGAAGCCGTCTACCTAAGTGGCGCAGGCATTACCAATACTTTCTATGGCATTCCCGACTTGGGCTTCATTGGCTTAAGCGATTTGGCCCAACACACTGCCGCCACCCGAGATGCTGTTGATCTTCCCATCATTGTGGATGCCGATACAGGCTTTGGCAACGCGCTCAATGTGCGACAAACAGTGCGCACTTTAGAGCGTTCGGGTGCCAATGCCATTCAACTAGAAGATCAACTCATGCCTAAAAAGTGTGGTCACTTTGCAGGCAAAGCCGTTGTTTCAGCTGAAGAAATGATTGGCAAAATCAAGGCGGCTGTCGATGCGCGACAACACACAGACTTCTTAATCATTGCGCGCACCGATGCGCGCGCAGTACTGGGCATCAATGAAGCACTTGACCGAGCCGCGGCCTATGCAGAGCATGGTGCCGACATGACTTTTGTAGAAGCGCCCGAGAGCGTTGAGGAAATGCAGCGCATTGCCAAAGAATTGAGCTGTCCGCAAATTGTGAATGTGGTCATTGGCGGCAAGACACCCGCTTTGGCGCAATCAGAGTTAGCTGACATGGGTTTTGGCTTGGTACTTTATGCCAATGCAGCACTTCAAGGTGCAGTTCGCGGTATGGCGCAAGCCCTCACCCTGCTCAAAAATCAGGGCCAATTGCAAGAAGATGCTAGTTTGGTTGCTACTTTTGCAGAGCGCCAAGCATTGGTTCAAAAACCATTGTTCGACGCTCTGGAAGCCAAATACAAATAACTTGTCAAGGGTTCCAGGACTTAAGGCTGCATGGCCTTCTGCCAATAACGCCTGTCGATGTATTTGCTAGGGTCTGTGAGTTTTTGCGAGTTATCACCCAACTTGCTGCGCAAATCGAGCACAGCCTGGATACCTTTATCGTCCAGCTGCACATCAGAGAAGAATCCCGATTGCGGGTCAAGCAGCAACTCGCAAGATTGGGCTGCAATTTGCGCATTCATGTTGGGCACATATTTCATCAAGAGGGCCTGCGCTTGAGGGCGATTTTCAGGCAGCTTCAACCACCGAATGGCTTCTCTGTAGGCTCGAATAAAACTGACCACCTGCGCTTCATTGTTGGCAGCCCAACTTCTGCGAGCGGCCCCCACAATGCCCATGTAATTGCCAATGGTAGAGCGGGTGGTGGCCAATTGGTTAAAGCCCCTGTTCTTGGCTTGTAAATCAAACGGTGCTCTCAGCATGGTGGCTGCATGTTGCCCTTCCATGAGTGCGGCAAAACGTCTGTCGGTGCCACCTGCGCGTGCCCATTGCACATCAGATTCTTTAATGCCGTTGCGAGCCAACATGTCTCTCAGTGCAAATGAAAACCCGTTGCTCATGGCGTCAACAGAAATGGTTTTGCCTTTTAAATCGGCAAATGTTTTGACATCAGGGGCAGCAACCAAGCTCAAGAACCCATCGTCTGAGCCCATGAAGCCAAAAAAGTCACTGGGCGGATCAAACTTCAATTCACCTTGGCCCTCTTGGTAAGCCAAGATATTGTCTAGAGCCGTAACGGCCACATGGTATTTACCCTCCATCAGGCCAGAGAAAACCTGCTTGGAATCGGCTGTGATGGTGTGCTGAACCTCAATGCCATGTTTTTTGAAAAAGCCCTGATCTCTGGCTGCCCAGATGGGAAGGTTAAAGCCACCGCCAAAACTAATGACCTGAATGACACCTGGAACAGGGGTTGCTGGGGGCGCCGCAGGTGCTTGGGCACTGGCGTGGCTCAGGGCCAAGAATGGGAGGCAAACCAAGAGGCGGCCGAGTGCTCGTTTTTGCAAGTTCATCCATGTCTCCTACAGTTGTGAGTTGTTAGGCTTGTCTTATGAGTATTTGTACGATGTCCTCGGGCAAGCTCAGACTTCATAATAATCGGCAACGCAAAATTTTGCTCACGCCCGTCTGGAGTTTTTGATGACCTATGTGACCCGAGAGAACATTACCGATCAAGTCTTGGAAGTTTTTGAAAGAACCCCAGACCCCCGCCTGCGTGAGGTCATGCAGTCTCTTGTCAAGCACCTGCACGCCTTTATTCGGGAAGTTGAACCCTCCGACGAAGAGTTTGAAATAGGCTGCAAGTTTGTGGTCGGCTTAGGGCAAAACACAAGTGAGAAAAAGAACGAGGCAATTTTGGCATCCGACATTTTGGGCGCGTCCACACTCATCACGCTCATTAACAATGTCAAACGCGCCGAGAGTGCTGGCAAGTACCAAACTGAATCAGCTTTGCTTGGCCCCTTTTGGCGCAAAAATGCACCCGTCTATGAAGCTGGCAGCAACATCTCGCATGGCCCCGAGTCCAGCGCGCAAGATCAATTGTTTGAAGTAACGGGCCATGTGCGCGATGCGCAAGGCAAGCCCATAGAAGGCGCAGAAGTTGACGTGTGGCAAGCATCGCCCTTGGGTTTTTATGAAAACCAAGACGAAGAACAGCCCGACATGAACTTGCGCGGCCGCTTCAAAACAGATGTCAATGGCAAGTTCAATTTCAAATCGGTGCGGCCCTCTGGCTACCCTGTGCCAGTGGACGGACCTTGCGGCGATTTACTCCGCGCCCAACTGCGCGATCCTTATCGACCAGCGCATGTGCACTACATGATTTCAAAACCTGGTTACCAAGTTTTGATCACCCAAGTGTTTGCCGATGACGATCACAGGCTGCACACCGACGTCACATTCTCAGTGGTAGAAAGCCTGGTAGGTCAGTTCAAAAAACGAACGGGTGCGGGCGAAGTGGGCTATTCCCTCGATTACGACTTTGTGTTGCAGGCAGGCGAAATGCATTTCCCAATGCCGCCCATTCCCTGATCTGATCACTTTAAAAAAATCTAAAAATAATTGAAAGCACGCTATGACATTTGAACCGGTTTCCAAATTAGACGGGCATGTTGCCGTCATCACGGGTGGCAAGGGCGCCATTGGTTGGGCTACGGCCAAGAGGCTGGCCGCCTTGGGCGCACGCATCGTCTCCATTGACCGTTCAGAGCCAGAAAAAGTTCAAGCACTTTTAGACACCCTGCCCAAAGTAAGCTCTGGCCCGCACTTTGCGCTGACGGCTTCCATCACCGACACGGCTGCCTTGAATGCAGCAGCAGATGCCGTCAAGCAACGTGCCGGACGTTGTGACATTTTGATCAACAGTGCGGGTTTTACAAAGCCTGTGGCGGCCAACGACTTAGAAGGTTTAACCGATGAGTTGTTTGACGAAGTGGTGCAAACCAATTTGCGCGGTGTGTTTGCCACCATCCGCGCTTTCACACCTTTGCTCAAAGCCAACAACGACGGGCTCATTGTCAATGTGTCTTCCATTGCTGGCTTCACGGGTGCTGGCAGCAATTTGGCCTATGCCGCAGCCAAAGCAGGCGTCGATGTGTTAACCAAGGCATTGGCCAAAGCACTGGCTCCACAAATTCGTGTCATTGCAGTGTCACCTGGCGTGGTTGATTCATCCTTTGTGCCTGGCCGTGGCGCCGACTTCAATGACAAAGCTGCTGCCACCATTCCGCTCAAACGCATTGGCCATGTCGATGACACCGCCTCTGCCATTGAGGCTTGCGCCACCACCATGCGCTTTGCCACGGGTTCCCGTTTTGTGGTCGATGGTGGAAGGAGTTTGTAAATGTTAGATCGCCCTACCCTCATTACCTGTGCCATCACGGGCAACATCACCAAGCCTGAGCAAACACCCTATTTGCCTGTCACGCCAGAACAAATAGCCAATGAGTGTTTGGCCTCTGCCGAAGCGGGTGCCGCAGCGGTTCACATTCACGTGCGTGACCCCGCCACGGGCCGCCCTTCTATGGAGCTTGAGCACTACCGCGATGTGGTGGACCGCATTCGCAAGCAAAACAAATCGCTCATCATCAACCTCACCACTGGGCCTGGTGGCCGATTTGTGCCAGACGCCAATGACCCGAAGATTTATGCGCCGGGCACCACGTTGGTTCCGCCAGAAAAACGGGTGGAGCACATTGCCATCATCAAGCCTGATATCTGCTCATTGGACTTGAACACCATGAACAGCGGTGCCGATGTGGTCATTAACACGCCTCGCAACGTGCGCATCATGGCCAAGGTCATCCGAGACGCAGGCGTTAAACCTGAATTGGAAATTTTTGATTCAGGCGATTTGCATCTGGCGCGAGACTTGATCAACGATGGCACCCTAGATGGCCCCGGCATGTGGACCTTTGTGCTGGGCGTTAAATATGGCTTTGCCGCCACCCCAGAAACGCTTTTGTATGCACGCAATTTATTGCCAGCTGGCGCCATTTGGTCGGCTTTTGGCTTGGGCCGCACCGAGTTCCCTATCGTGGCCCAAAGCTGGCTGTATGGCGGCCATGTGCGCGTTGGCATGGAAGACAATATTTACCTTGAAAAAGGGGTGTTGGCCCAAAGCAATGCGCAGTTGGTGGCCAAAGCGGCCGACATCATCAAGCAGATGGGCGGGCAAGTGGCCAACCCCACACAAGCGCGAGACATGCTCCATTTAAATCCTGCTTAATTCACCTTGAGCACAAACCAAGTTTGATCTTCATGAGTTCTGAGTCTTTTTCTTACGCGCTGCATGTGGCAGCCAAAGCCAGCGGCATTGACACGCTGCAACTTGATTGCCAAAACCAATCAATGCCCACTATTTCAGCAGACGAAGTGGTGGTGCAAGTAATGGCCGCCGCTGTGAACCCAAGCGATGTCAAAGCCACGCTCGGCATCATGCCGCACGCCGTGTTTCCCAGAACACCAGGGCGCGACTTTGCAGGCATGGTGGTAGCTGGCCCCGATGCTTTGAAAGGCCTCAAAGTGTGGGGCTCGGGCGGCGACATTGGCATCACCCGCAATGGCAGTCATGCACGGTATTTGGTGATGCCAGTCGGTGCCGTGAAAGAAGTTCCAAAAGGCATCAGCATGGAAGAGGCTGGTGCAGTGGGTGTGCCCTTTGTCACCGCATGTGAAGGCTTTAGCCGCGCTGGCGGTATCAAAGCAGGTCAAACTGTGGTGGTGTTGGGCGCCAACGGCAAGGTGGGCCAAGCAGCCGTTCAAATTGCCGCGCGTGCAGGTGCCAAGGTCATTGCAGTGCAACGGCAAGATGAATTGGAGGGGTTTGCATGCAACGATGTTGAAGTGATCAACAGCACCCACACAGAGCCTGCCACACGCATCATGGATTTAACTGAGGGCAAGGGTGCCAACCTGGTGTTCAACACGGTTGACAAAGTGTATTGGGAAGTGGGCCATGCCGTCATGGCCAAAGGTGCGACTCAGATTTTCATCATTGCCACCAAGGGACAAACCGTGGCTTTCGATTTGTTCAAGTTCTACCGTGGCATGCACAACTTTGTGGGCATTGACACACTGGCCCTTGACTGCATTCGCTCCTGTGAATTGTTAGACGAACTTCGCCCGGGTTTTGAAGATGGCACTTTAAAACCTTTTCCAGTTGCAGCAGCCGACATGATTGATTTGCCAAATGCCATGCAGGCTTACAAGGAAGTTTTGTCTGGCGCCAAAAACAGAATGGTTCTTAAACCTTAAAGCCACCATGAACATCACACGTTTCAACCAAGCGCCTGAATACAAGGCACCCAATCACAACGACATGAAGTGCTTGCGCCTGCAGGGTCATGAAGCGGGCCCGTCACAAACACTGTGGATGGGTGTTTCACAAATACAACCCGGTGGGCATACAGGACTAGATGGCTCACCCGTAGAAAAACACTATGTGGTGCTTGAGGGCGAGGTGACCTTGGTGTCAGAGCTCAATGGCGAGGTCACAGAAGCAGTTTTAAAAGTTCACGACTCGGCTTGTTTCGCGCCTGGCGAGAAGCGACAAGTGGTTAACAGATCAAACCAAGTGGCCAGTATTTTGCTGGCCATGCCTTACCCACCCGCTAGCAAATAATATTTCAGGAGACAACATGAACGTTCAAACACAAGTCGAAGCACACGCAGAGGCAAAAGGCGGCATCTTGAGAAAAAGCTTTTTGAAAATTGCAATCGCCAGCATGGCAATGAGCGCTTTCAGCATGGCTGCTCAGGCGCAAGACTGGCCCAAACAAAGCATTAAGTTTGTGGTGCCCTTCACAGCAGGCAGCGGCACTGACATTGTGGCCCGCGCTGTGGCAGAGAAATTAACCGCCGCCTTAGGTCAACCCGTAGTGATTGAAAACAAACCAGGTGCAGGGGGCACCATTGCGGCCAATCAAGTGGCCAAGGCCAACCCTGACGGCTACACACTGCTGGTTCACTCTTCGGGCCATGTGGTCAACCCCGCCATCTATCCCAATTTGCCTTACGACACTCTGAACGATTTGGTGGGCATTACATCACTGGCCAGCTTGCCCAACGTCATGGTTGTTTCGCCCAGCAAGGGTTACAAAGATGTGAAGGACTTGATTGCCAAAGTGAAGGCCAAGCCCGATGGTTTTAACTATGCGTCTGCAGGCACAGGTTCTGCCACTCACATCAATGCCGAAAAGTTTCGAGTTGCAGCTGGCATCACCGCCACGCACATTCCGTTCAAGGGTACGCCAGAGGCTTTGACAGAAACCATCAGTGGCCGCATAGATTGGTTCTTCGCACCCATTGTGTCTGCACTGCCCCTAATTAAAGACGGCAAGTTGCAGGTCTTGGCTGTGGGTACTCCCAAGCGCTCCGACGACTTGCCCAACACCCCCACCACGGTGGAAGCGGGTGTGCCAGGCTCGGAATACACCTTCTGGGTCGGGATGTTGGCCCCTAGCAAAACACCCAAACCTGTTCTTGACAAGTTGAATGCAGAAGTCGTGAAGATTTTGAATTCTCCCGAGTTCAAAACACGCTTAGACAGT
This sequence comes from Comamonadaceae bacterium, assembly GCA_027488115.1. Taxonomy (GTDB): domain Bacteria; phylum Pseudomonadota; class Gammaproteobacteria; order Burkholderiales; family Burkholderiaceae_C; genus Limnohabitans_A. The sequence goes on from JAIYCG010000049.1 coordinate 22,486, forward strand.
ATTGGTGCTGCGGCCATGCCCATGAGCAGCAATGCCTTCAATTCTTTCATCAAGTCTGAAACTGAAACCATTGCAAAATTGGTGCAAACTGCAGGCATCAAAGCCAACTGAAATTTTAAATGCACCTGCCCAGCGCAAGCCCGCGCCCTTCCATCTATTACAACTACCAAGTTTTCAAACCTTGGTTGCCCACTGAAAACGGCACTCAAGAAAAGAAAAAAGTTGTCATAGTGGGTGCCGGTCCTGCTGGCATGGTCACCGCGTTGGAATTGGCGAGACACGGTGTTGCCAGTGTGGTCTTGGCTTCTGATCTGCAATTTTCACAAGGCTCGCGCGCCATTGTGTTCACACGCAGATCGATGGAAATTTTGCAGCAAGTAGGCGTCGCCCACCGCATCACTGAAAACGGTTTACCCTGGCACTGCGGCAACTCTATTTACCGCGGCCAAAAAGTGTTTCGCATGGAAACTCCGATCGATCCAGACGATCGATTTTTTCCCATGATCAACATTCAGCAGCAGTACCTTGAAGAGTACTTGCATGACGCGTGCGAGGCCAATCCTTTGATTGATTTTCGGTGGGGCAACAAACTGGTTCACGCAGAACAAGCAGAACAAGCAGCGGGTAACGTAACAGCCCATGTCGACACGCCTGCTGGTCCTTATCAAATTGAAACCGAATGGCTTGTAGCAGCAGATGGCGGCCGATCAGAAATTCGCTCTGCCATGAATTTGAAATTGGAAGGTACTTCGTTTGAAAGCATTTTCGTCATTGCCGACATTCGCATTGACCTGCCCTACCCTACTGAACGTTTGGCATTTTTTGATCCAGACTGGAACCGGGGCAATACCATCCTGATGCACAAAGAGCCCCACGGCATTTGGCGTGTCGACTATCAATTGCCGCCCGGTGAAACGCCGGAAGAAGCTTTGCGTCCAGAGTCGCTTCAAGCGCGCATTGACGCACAGCTCAAAATGATTGGCTTTGAAGGCACGCCTTGGGAAATGGACTGGAGTTCTGTGTACTCAGCGCGCACGCTCACCTTGCCCAAGTATGTTCATGATCGCATCGTTTTTACGGGAGATGCAGCCCACTTGCTGCCCATCTTTGGCGTAAGGGGTGCCAACACAGCGTTTCAAGATGCTCAATCCCTAGGATGGCATATGGCCTATGTGGTTAAAGGCAATGCGCCAGAACAACTGATGCAAAACCACAGCGACGAGCGTGTGGGTGCTGCCAGAGAAATCATCACTGAGGCTGGCAAAAGTACACGCTTCATGGCGCCTCCTAGCAGAGGCTTTAGGTTACTGCGCGATGCAGTTTTGTCTTTGTCATTGACCGAAGAATTTGTTCGCCCTCTTTACCATTGGCGCACATCGAGGCCACATGAGTACAAGCACTCTGCTTTAAACAGCTTGTCTGATGACAATCCGCAATTTACGGGTGGCCCAGCTCTTGGCGCACCCCCTCAAAACGTGCAACTTCAAACAGATGACTTTTTGTTAGATCACTTTGGGGGCGGGTTTGACTTGGTTTATGTTGCGCACAATCAAAGCATTCCAAAAGACCTGTTGCAAGCCGTAGGCCAAGCGAAGAAAAGTGGCTGCCCTTTGAAGTTCTTGGTCATCAGCCAAAAGAATGTGGATGTTACGGGTGCAGACAAAACTTTGTATGACCCGCAACAACGGTTTCAAATTCGTTACGCCGTCTCTGCGGGTGGCGCCTATTTATTTCGACCCGACCAACATGTGTGTGCTCGCTGGCTCCAACTGGACGCCTCGCGCTTGCTTTCTAGCCTCCAACTTGCGCTCATGCAATGAACTCAACCTACACCTTAGACATTGCTGGCTTAGAACAGGTTTACGACCGACTGGCCACAGCCATCGATGAAGCTGGCCCCGAAAAGTCAGAACTTTTTTTGGTCAAACTAGCGCTGCTCAATGCCAAAGCAATGGGGCAACCCGATCTGTTTGAAGCACAAGTAGAAGCGGCCCTGAAAGATTTGTAAACGAGCACCAGTCCCTGGACTAAAGAGGCAAAGCACATTGCACCAGTTCAGCGCCCAATTCACTGACCAACACCTTGGGGTCAATGCCCACCAGAAAGCCGCGACGACCCCCATTGATCCAAATTTTGGACAACTCCAAAATGCTTGACTCCACATACACAGGCATGGGTTTGCGAAGACCAAAGGGAGAAGTCCCACCCACCATGTAGCCAGAATTCTTTTGCGCCACTTCAGGCGAGCAGGGCTCCACCAACTTGCAACCAATTTGACGCGCTAAATTCTTGGTAGAAGTTTTGCAGTCTCCACGCATCAAGACCACCAAACCTTTGCCATGCTCGTCTTGCATCACGAGTGTTTTGACCACTTCGTGCTCGGGCACACCCAGCTGCTTGGAGGATTCAGAAGTGCCGCCATGGTCGACATAGTCGTAGGGATGTTCTGAAAAAGAAACTTTTTTTTGCCTCAGCCATTGGGTTGCGGGGGTCTCTGAAACGTGTTTTGCCATGGTTTTTGCCAATTGATGGGTGAGATTGTGCCCTTGGACGAATCAACTAGCACCGCCTTGGGGCAAGCACCTCAATAGCCGCCCTTTCTTGGGGCTATTGAGGTTTTCTCATTTAAGAGCTCAGCAATTACCCGCGGTTTTATCCGCTTTTTTTCATGCAAAATAGCCTTTTCTTAATTTTGGAGCCAATCCATGAAATCCATTCGAAAACTGATCCAACGCCCCCTGCTGGCAACTGCCGCTTTGGCATTGCTCGGCTCTTTGGCCACTCCCGCTTTTGCTGGCAAAACCATTGATGCCATCAAAGCACGCGGTACTTTGAACTGTGGCGTGAACCCCAGCTTGCCTGGCTTCTCTGCAGCAGACAGCCAAGGTGTTTGGGCAGGTCTGGATGTCGATGTTTGCCGCGCTGTGGCCGCCACCCTTCTGAACGACTCCCTCAAAGTCAAGTACACGCCCCTGAACGCTGCTCAGCGTTTTGCTGTGCTGCAAGCAGGCGAGATTGATGTGTTGTCACGCAACACCACTTGGACTTTGAACCGCGACGCCTCTTTGGGCTTGCATTTCACAGGCGTGACTTACTATGACGGCCAAGGCTTCATGGTTCCTAAAAAGTCCAAAATTACCAGCGCTACCAAGCTCAAAGGCGCCACAGTTTGCGTGCAGTCTGGCACCACCACTGAGAAGAACTTGAATGACTACTCCAAAGTCATGAAGCTCAACATGAAGCCCGTGGTGTTTGACACGCAAGAAGCCACCAACAAGGCTTACTTCGCTGGTCGTTGCCAGGCTTACACCACAGACGCCTCTGGTTTGGCCTCTGTGCGCAACAAAGAAGCCACCAACCCTGATGATCACTTGATCCTGCCAGAGTTGATTTCCAAAGAACCCCTTGGCCCATCCGTGCGCCGTGGTGACGACGAGTTCTTTGCCATTGTGAAATGGGTTGCTTACGCTTTGATCGAAGCTGAAGAATATGGCATTACACAAGCCAACGTAGATCAAATGAAGGCCAGCAGCACAGACCCCGTGGTTCAACGTATCTTGGGTACCTCTGAAGACACAGGCAAATTGCTCGGCTTGGACAAAGAGTGGGCTTACCGCGCCATCAAGGCAGTGGGCAACTACGGTGAAATGTTCGAACGCAATGTGGGCCCCAATTCCACTTTGAAATTGCCACGTGGTTTGAACAACCAGTGGAACAAAGGCGGCTTGATGTACGCTCCTCCCGTACGTTAATCTCGGCTTTGCGTTCTCCTCCATGAGGAAAACTTTTTAAACCAAAGACTTCCGGCCCGCCTCGCGCGGGCCGGTCTATTCTCATGAGCACCCCACCTCCTCCCAAACGACAATGGTCTTGGCGCAGCCAAGCCTTCCGCGGACTGGTCTATCAAATCCTTGCCATCGTGGGATTGGCCTTGGCCGTGGGCTACTTGATGTCCAACACGTTTGCCAACATGCGCGCACGCGGCATTCAAAGTGGTTTTGACTTTTTTCTACAGCCTGCTGGTTTTGGCATTGGCGAAAGTCTTTTTGACTTTGACTCATCCCAAAATTATTTGGTCGCCTATTTGGTTGGTCTGACCAACACCTTGCGTGTGGCGTTGGTGGGCTTGGTTCTGGCCACCGTTTTAGGCACGCTCATTGGCATTGGCCGCCTTACCAAAAACACCTTGGTGAAATCACTCTGCGCCAGCTACGTTGAGATCACTCGCAACGTTCCTTTGTTGCTGCAACTGTTCATGTGGTACTTTGCCATGACCGAATTGTTGCCGCCCATCGAGTCACCGTTGAAGCCCCTTGCTGGCGTGTTCTTCAGTAAAAATGGTTTGCAATACCCTTTGCCCGTTTGGGCACCTGGCCACTGGGGCACGCTCATTGGACTGTGCGTTGGCATTGGCGCATGGCAATTTTGGTCGCGCCATGTTCAACAACACTTTGAAGCAACCGGACACACCAAGCCCACCCTTTTACCTGGCTTGGGCTTGTTTGTTTTGTGCGGTATCGCGGGCTGGTTGGTTGGCGGTGCGCCGGGCGAGATGGACATTCCTGAAGTGACAGAGATCAATGTGGTGGGCGGCGGCTCCGTCACACCTGAATACCTCACCTTGTTGGTAGGTCTCACGGTGTACACCTCGGGTTACATTGCCGAGGTGGTGCGTGCCGGCATTCAATCGGTGTCTTATGGCCAACACGAGGCGGCCGTTGCGCTTGGCCTCAAACGCACCCAAGAGTTGCGCCTCATTCAGTTGCCTCAGGCCATGCGCGTGATCATTCCGCCACTCACCAGCCAGTATTTGAACTTGATCAAAAACTCTTCCTTGGCAGTGGCTGTGGGCTATCCAGATTTGGTGTCCATCAGTTCTACAGCTTTGAATCAGACTGGCCGTGCCATTGAGTGCATTGCCTTGGTCATGCTTATTTATTTAAGTTTGAGTTTGCTCACCTCAGCACTCATGAACATTTACAACCGCCGTGTGCGCATTAAGGACCGATGATGTCAAACACCGGTTACCAACAACACTTCGAGCCCATTGCAGCGCGCAAGCCGCCAGTGCACGAGTCCGGCCTCATGGCTTGGATTCAACGGGGCTTTTTTGATGGTCCCATCAACAGCTTGTTGACCGTGGTCTTTGTGGCCATGCTGGTCTGGGCCATCCCGCCCATTTTCAATTGGACCATTTGGTATGCCATTCCCAATGCAGACAATGCAGCTTGCCGTGAAGCGCATGGCCTTGGCGCTTGTTGGGGCGTGGTGGCCGAAAAGGGCCGGCTTATTCTGTTTGGCCGCTACCCCTTTGAAGAGCAATGGCGCCCCTTGGTGGCCAGCACCGTGCTTGTCGTTTTATTGGCAGCCTCTTGCTTGAAGACTTTTTGGCGCCCCGCCCTCATTGGTGCCTGGGTGGTCGTCTATTCCTTCTTCTTTGCACTCATGTTGGGGGGATTTGCTGGACTGACTTATGTTGAAACAGCACGCTGGGGCGGCTTGCCGCTCACCTTGCTGTTGGCCAGTGTGAGCTTGGTAGTCGCATTTCCTTTGGCCATTTTATTGGCCCTGGGACGGCAATCTAACTTGCCAGCCATCCGAACTTTGTGCGTTATTTTTGTTGAGTTTGTGCGCGGTGTGCCGCTCATTTCCGTGCTCTTCATGGCCTCGTTTATCCTGCCCTTGTTCATGCCACAGGGCTCCAGCATTGATGTGTTGGTGCGCGTGCTCATTGGCATGACCCTGTTCACGGCAGCTTATTTGGCCGAGGTCATTCGGGGCGGTTTACAAGCCCTGCCTAAAGGCCAAGTTGAGGCAGCCCATTCTTTGGGCCTCACCTACTGGCAAATTCAACGCATGATTGTGCTGCCACAAGCTTTGCGCTTGGTGGTACCGGCCATTGTGAACACTTTCATTGGCGCCTTCAAAGACACTTCATTGGTCACCATTGTGAGTTTGTACGACCTCACGGGCGCTGTGCAATTGGCACTGGGCGATGCCGACTGGCGCAAGTTCTTCATTGAAGGCCAACTCTTTGTGGCTGGCATTTATTTCATCGCATGCTTTGCCATGTCACGCTACAGCCAATGGCTGGAATCCCATCTGAATACTGGAACACGGAGACAGTGAAGTGAGTACCTCAAGTCCCATCATCGAATTTTCTAAAGTCAACAAATGGTTCGGCGAGTTCCATGTGTTGCGCGACATTGATTTGTCAGTGGCCAAGGGCGAGCGCATTGTGGTGTGCGGCCCATCAGGTTCTGGCAAAAGCACTTTGATTCGCTGTATCAACCGACTTGAAGAACACCAATCTGGCGTTTTGAAGGTTGACGGCATAGAGCTCACAGACGATGTCAAATCAATTGAAGCTGTGCGCCGTCAAGTTGGCATGGTGTTCCAGCAGTTCAATTTATTCCCCCACCTGACCGTGCTGGAAAACCTCACCTTAGCACCCATGTGGGTGGGCAACATGCCCAAAGCTGAAGCCGAAGAACGCGCCATGCAACAGCTCAAACGTGTGCGCATTGCCGAGCAAGCCCTCAAGTACCCTCTTCAGTTGTCAGGCGGTCAGCAGCAACGCGTGGCCATTGCTCGCTCTTTGTGCCTCACCCCCAAAATCATGTTGTTTGACGAGCCTACCTCAGCCCTCGACCCCGAAATGATCAACGAGGTGCTGGACGTGATGGTGGAGTTGGCCAATCAAGGTATCACCATGATTTGCGTCACCCACGAGATGGGCTTTGCCCGCTCGGTGGCCGATCGCGTGATCTTCATGGACGAAGGTCAGATCGTGGAGCAAAACACTGCCAACGAATTTTTCGCCAATCCAAAGAACGAACGCACACAAGACTTCTTGTCCAAAATTCTGGCGCACTAATGACTTCAAGCTCAAAGCCCGCTGGCCCTGCCGGCGGGCTTTCTTTTTTAGACCCGCGGGGTGATGCACTGCCGAGGCCTCATGGCAATACTTATTGGCTATGGGCTGGGCATGTGCTGGCGGGGGAGCATCCGGGTCAAAAAGGTGATGATGAATTGCATAAGCGCTTGCAATTGTTTGCACAATTTGGCATCACCCACTTCATTGATCTAACAGCACCTTCCGATCCCTTAAAGAAATACCAACCCTTAGGGGGTGCAGTTCGAATCAACCATCCCATCACTGATTTTGGCGTTCCAAGTGCGATACAAATGCAAGCCATCTTGCTAAGCATTGCCAACGCACTTGAGACAGGCGGCAAAGTCTTTGTACACTGCCGTGCCGGAATTGGTAGATCAGGGACTGTGGCAGCCACATGGCTGGTTTCGCAGGGCTTAACTGGCGAAGCAGCCCTTGAATTGCTTTTGCAGAAATGGCAAGCCATGGACAAAAGCGCATCGGAACTGCACACCCCAGAAACACAAGCGCAGCGGCAATTTGTGTTGGCTTGGGACAAGCAAACCAAACCACTGAAGGCTTAGTGTGGTTTAACTAAACACACCGCCATAAGTTTTGCGCAAGTCACCCTTTTGAACTTTGCCTGTACCGCCCACAGGCAAGGATTCCAAAAAGATCACATCATCGGGTACCCACCACTTGGCCACTTTGGTTTCCAAGAATGACAAAATCTCTTCTTTCTCGACATTCTGCCCTGGCTTGCGAACCACAAACATCAAGGGACGCTCGTCCCACTTAGGATGCTTCACACCAATGACAGCCGCCATGGCCACCGCGGGGTGTGCAATGGCGGCGTTTTCTAAGTCGATGGAGCTGATCCATTCGCCACCGGTTTTGATCACGTCTTTGGTGCGATCGCGAATTTGCATGACGCCCTGCGCATCAATGGTGGCAATGTCGCCCGTAGGAAACCAGCCATTGACCAAAGGTGAGCTTTCACCTTTGTAATAGCCCGAAATAATCCACTGTCCGCGCACCATCAATTCGCCTTGGGAGGTGCCATCGCGTGGCAACGTGTTGCCTTCTTCGTCCACCACTTTGATGTCGACACCAAACACCGAGCGGCCTTGCTTGCCCACCAAGGCATGCCTGTCGGCAGCAGGCATGGCCCGTTGTTCTGGTGTCATGCTGCTCATGGTGGCCACTGCTGTGGTCTCGGTCATGCCCCAACCATGGCGCACCTCGACACCATAGTCGTCGCTGAACTTGGCAATGAGGGCTGTTGGCATGGCAGAGCCACCCACCGCTGTGCGCTTCATGGTGCTGAAGCTTAAATTGTGTTGCTCCACGTGCTGGATGAGCGCCATCCAAATGGTGGGCACGCCTGCACTGATGGTGACTTTTTCAGCTTCGATGAGTTCGTACAAACTGGCGCCGTCCAACTTGGGGCCAGGCAAGACCAACTTGGCACCACCAATAGGCGCTGCATAAGGAATGCACCATGCATTGATGTGGAACATGGGCACCACGGGCAGAATGGCCTCGTCGGGTGACAGGTTCAAAATGCTGGGCAAGCAGCCCGACAGCGCATTGATCACAATGGCGCGGTGCGAATAAATGGCGCCTTTGGGGTTGCCTGTGGTGCCAGAGGTATAGCAAATGGCCGCACCAGATCGCTCGTCAAAATCAGGCCACGCAAACACATCGCTGGCAGGCGCAATGAGTTCGTCGTAACACAGCACATTGGCCACGCCTTCAATCTCGGGCATGTGCGCACGTTCAGTGAGGCAAACCCATGCGCGCACTTTGGGGCAATGCGCTGCAATGCCTTTGATGAGAGGCGCAAAGGTGATGTCAAACAACACCACCTCGTCTTCGGCGTGGTTGATGATGTAAATGAGTTGCTGTGGGTGCAAACGGGGGTTGCAGGTGTGCATCACCATGCCACTGCCCGACACGGCGTAATAAGCTTCTAAGTGTCGGTGGTTGTTCCAAGCAATTGAGCCCACCACACTGCCCTCTTTCAAATTCAAACCCTGCAGTGCATTGGCCAATTGACGCGAACGCTTTGCGCATTCGGCATAGCTATAGCGAAACAAAGGTCCGTGAGTTTCACGCGAGACAACTTCTTGCCCACCAAACTGCGCAGCCGCGTGCTCCAAAATGCCAGACAAAAGCAATGGACGGTCCATCATGAGGCCGGGTTTAAGCATGAAAATCTCCGAATGAAAAGAATCCGGAGATCATAGTCATTTAGTGAAGCGTTTATCTTGGGATTGACCCGCAAAGGGTGCCTGATACAACCAAACCGGACGATGGGGGCTGGCTTCGGTGGTGGCTGTAGGCTTAAGTTCTGTCGCCTCAAACTCTAGGCTGACCAACCAAGCGCCTGGTTTCATTTCGGCTTTGGCCTTTTCAACAGCGCGTGGCATGGTTTCGGGCCGCTGAAACAAATACACCATGTCATAGGCGCCCCAATGGTCTTCCCAAATATCGCCGCAACGCACCTCGGCCCACGGGCACCTGAACTTGGCCAGCCAGCTTAAGGGCCGGCTGAACTCAATGCCTATCCACTGCGCATTCACATAAGCCAGTCGCAAAGCCTTCAGACCATCACCTGCGCCACAACCTGCATCCAAAATCTTAGCTTGCGCTGGCAAGACCGCCCAGCGCGGCACATCTTTGAGGGCATGCAGTGGCGTTGGAAACACGGGAGCATCGCGCCATGCATGCATGGGATAAATCCAGATGACCAGGACCAAGGGCAACAACCAAGCCCAGGAAGGCAGCGTGGCTGTGCCCATGAGCCAAAAAGAAATGGGAAAACCCATGGCCAGTGCAGCGGCGCGAGCTTGTGAAATGCCCTTGTGCCAAGCCATGGCGGCAGCCATGACCGAGGCACACGTGGCCAACAGCATGGCCACAGAGGCGTGCATGCCTTGATCAACAAGGAACATGTAAAGATACCAAGCCCCACCCCAAACCGCCAAAGCAGACAAGGGCCAGCGGATCAAATTTGACATTTGATTCTTCTTTCAGATAATTCATCCATGCCAGACAACGACAATGGCTTTGTTCTGTCATACATCATCGTATTTTCAACCATGATTTCACCTATTCTCACCTCACTTCGATTGATTGTTCTGGGTGCTTTGTTCAGCAGCTTGGCATTGGCCAGCAGCGCTTGGGCTTACAAAGTCGAAAAGATTTGCGAAAACCTTCCAGCAACTTCCAAGGAACCTGCCCAAAAAAAGTGCAGGGTCGTTAAAGTGCAAGAAGGAGCGGCGGCTAAAAAAGGGGACGGTAAGGATGTCAAAGGCGATGCCAAGAAAGATGCAAAACCAGCAGGCGGTCATTAATGTCAAACATCATCAGCGAGAGAACCCAAGCCTACACCCTGCACAGAGCGATCAACGCCGTGCCCTTGGTAATGGACTCACCCCATTCCAGCCCTGTTTTCCCCAAGGACTTTCATGCGGCTTTGCCCTTAGAAGACCTGCGCGATGGTGAAGATGTGTTCATCGACGCCTTGTGGGCCCACGCGCCAGACCATGGGGCGCACTTGCTGTTGGCTGAATTTGCCCGCACCTACATCGACCCCAACAGACACGTGGGCGATGTCGATCTGGCCATGATGGATGGTGATTGGCCGCACACCTACATGCCCAGTGGCAAAGCCGACATTGGCAAATCGCTCATTTGGCGCACCCTTGACGACGGTCGCCCCATTTACGATCGCAAACTGAGCATTGACGAAGTGCATCAACGCATTCAGCGCTACGCACTGCCTTACCAAAATCAATTGCAGAACTTGATCAATGAGCATCACCAACAATTTGGCGTTTGCTATCACATCAATTGCCACTCCATGAATGCAGTCAGCGGTAAGATGGGTGAAGGCGGTGCAGGCATCACGCGGGCCGATGTAGTGCTAGGCGACCGCGATGGCACCACCTGCTCTGCTGAGTTCACTCATTTGGTCAAAGACTTTATGCAGCAGTGTGGCTATGACGTGAAAATAAACGATCCCTTTAAAGGCGTTGAATTGGTGCGGGCATTTTCCAATCCAGCACAAGGCAAACACAGCCTGCAAATTGAACTGAACAAGCGCTTGTACACCGATGACACTGGTCGAGGCAAAGGGCCAGGCTACAACAAACTCAATCAAGATTTGCTTGGGCTGACCGCCTTGCTTGCAGCGTTTTCTCAACAAAAGATAAACCCATGAATTCCCCATTTCAAGTTGAACTCACTGCACCCGATATCAGCGCCTATCGCGCCAGCAATGTTGGTATTGACTATGTCACGCGACTAGACTCCGGCAAACCTGGCCCGCATGTCATTGTGCAGGCCATAACGCATGGCAACGAGCTGAGTGGTGCCATCACGCTTGACTACTTGTTCAAGCAAAATTTCCAACCCACTTGTGGCGTGGTGTCTTTCATTTTTGCCAATGTCGCCGCCTATCACATGTGGGATCCAGCCAAGCCCGATGGCAATCGGTATGTTGAAGAAGACTTTAACCGCGTGTGGTCCGATGAGGTTTTGAATGGGCCTCGCGACAGTGTTGAATTGCTCCGTGCGCGCGAGTTGGTGGCCTACATTGACACCGCAGACTACTTGCTAGATTTGCACTCCATGAGCGCACCCAGTGCGCCCCTTATGGTCTGTGGCGTTCGCCCCCAAGGCGGGCAAAAATCTATCAACTTGTCAGCCAAGATTGGCTTGCCTGAATGGCTCATGGTGGACACTGGCCATGCCAACGGCCTGCGCATGATTGAGCGTGCCGCCTTTGGAGATCCCAACAAACACAACACGGCCATCTTGCTAGAGGCCGGTCAGCATTGGGAGAAAGCTTGCGAGCAAATTGCCCGCGAAACCACCCTGAAGTTTTTAAAAGTGACTGGCGTTGCAGCAGAAGAATGGGTTGATGCGCGTTGCAGTTTGCCAGCTGTTGAGCAAAAAGTGGTGCAAGTAACCGAAGGGTATGCCGCCAAATCGCTCGACTTTGAATGGCTAAACATTTACAACGGCTTGGAAGTGATTGAAAAAGCAGGCACCGCTTTGGCAGAAGATGCGGGCCATACGCTGCGCACGCCTTATGACAACGCAGTCTTGATCATGCCCACCCGCAGCAAGCGCTACACGGTGGGCAGCACCATGCTGCGATTTGGACGGGTAGAAAGTATCGCTTGAGCAATTGGCCGAACAGGCCTAAAATAAGCCGCTTGGGGCTGCACTGGTTTCGACATGGGTTCGGACGCGTGGCAGGGCATGTCGAGGTTCTGATCCTCGTAAAACAGCAGAAAAAAAACTAACTGCAAACGACGAACGTTTCGCACTCG
>JAIYCG010000028.1 GCA_027488115.1 Comamonadaceae bacterium
GGCAAAAAAGCAGTTGCCGAGCGCATCATTTATGGTGCCTTGGAAAACATGGAAAAGAAAACGGGCAAAGACCCCGTCGAACTTTTCTCTATCGCTATCAACAACGTCAAGCCCATGGTGGAAGTTAAATCCCGCCGCGTGGGTGGTGCCAATTACCAGGTGCCTGTTGAAGTTCGCCCAGGCCGTCGCTTGGCTTTGTCCATGCGTTGGATCAAGGAAGCGGCCCGCAAGCGTGGTGAAAAATCCATGGCTTTGCGCTTGGCCAACGAGTTGCTCGAGGCCAATGAAGGCCGCGGCGGCGCGATGAAAAAGCGTGATGAAGTGCACCGCATGGCTGAAGCCAACAAGGCCTTCTCACACTTCCGCTTCTAAATCCCGGAGGTTGTCGCGCAGCCTTGTGTTGCGCTGCCAACCAACCGCAAAGCCCTGTAGTGACCCTGCAGGGCATTTGCATTTTTTGTTTTAACTGAATTCCAAGAGGTTGATCATGGCTCGCAATACTCCCATCGAGCGCTATCGCAACATCGGTATTTCCGCTCACATTGACGCGGGTAAAACCACTACCACCGAGCGTATTCTTTTTTACACCGGTGTGAACCACAAAATTGGTGAAGTGCATGATGGCGCCGCCACCATGGACTGGATGGAGCAAGAACAAGAGCGTGGCATCACGATCACTTCTGCTGCTACCACATGCTTCTGGAAAGGCATGGATGGCTCTTACGAAGACCACCGTATCAACATCATTGACACACCTGGCCACGTTGACTTCACCATTGAAGTTGAGCGTTCTATGCGTGTGCTCGACGGTGCTTGCATGGTTTACTGTGCCGTAGGCGGCGTGCAGCCACAGTCAGAAACTGTGTGGCGTCAAGCTAACAAGTACAAAGTGCCCCGTTTGGCTTTCGTGAACAAGATGGACCGTACTGGCGCCAACTTCTTCAAAGTGGTTGACCAAATGAAGTTGCGCTTGAAAGCCAACCCCGTGCCCATCGTGATTCCTATCGGCGCTGAAGACAACTTCACAGGCGTGGTTGATTTGCGCAAAATGAAAGCCATCATCTGGGACGAAGCGTCTCAGGGCATGAAGTTCACCTTCGAAGAAATTCCCGCTAACTTGGTGGAACAGGCCAAAGAGTGGCGTGAGAAGATGGTCGAAGCGGCAGCTGAGGCATCTGAAGAGTTCATGAACAAGTACCTTGAAGAAGGCGACTTGACGGAAGAAGAAATCACTGCTGGTTTGCGCATGCGTACCATCAACAGCGAAATTCAGCCCATGTTGTGCGGCACCGCTTTCAAGAACAAAGGCGTTCAGCGCATGCTCGACGCAGTCTTGGACTTGATGCCTTCTCCCCTTGACGTGAAAGCCATCAAAGGCTTTGACGAAGACGAAAAAGAAATCACGCGCAAAGCCGACGACAACGAAAAATTTGCAGCCTTGGCATTCAAATTGATGACCGACCCCTTTGTGGGCCAGCTCACATTCGTGCGTGTTTACTCTGGCGTTCTGAAAAAGGGCGACACCGTTTACAACGCTGTGCGCGGCAAGAAAGAGCGTATCGGTCGTATCGTGCAAATGCACGCCAACAACCGTGAAGAGGTCGACGAAATTCGCGCCGGCGACATCGCTGCTTGCGTGGGTTTGAAAGACGTGACCACGGGCGAAACATTGTGCGACCCCAACGCAGTCATCACTTTGGAGCGCATGGTGTTCCCCGACTCCGTGATCCGTCAAGCGGTTGAGCCAAAGACCAAAGCCGACCAAGAAAAAATGGGCATGGCTTTGTCACGTTTGGCAGCAGAAGATCCATCGTTCCGCGTTCAAACCGACGAAGAGTCTGGCCAGACCATCATTGGCGGCCAGGGTGAATTGCACCTCGAAATTATTGTCGACCGCATGAAGCGTGAATTCGGTGTTGAAGCCAACGTGGGCAAGCCTCAAGTGGCTTACCGCGAAACCATCCGCAAAACTGTCGAAGAAGCCGAAGGAAAGTTCGTTCGTCAATCCGGTGGTAAGGGTCAATACGGTCACGTGGTTTTGAAGGTCGAGCCACAAGAAGCTGGCAAAGGTTTCGAATTCGTTGACGCCATCAAAGGCGGTGTGGTTCCTCGCGAATACATCCCTGCGGTCGAAAAAGGCGTGATCGAAGCTTTGGGTCAAGGCGTTTTGGCTGGCTACCCAGTCGTTGACGTCAAGGTCACCTTGCACTTCGGTTCCTACCACGACGTTGACTCCAACGAAATGGCTTTCAAAATGGCCGCCATCTTTGGTTTCAAAGAAGGTTGCCGCAAAGCCAGCCCCGTCATCTTGGAACCCATGATGGCGGTTGAAGTTGAAACACCTGAAGACTACGCTGGTAACGTGATGGGCGACTTGTCCTCACGCCGCGGCATGGTTCAAGGCATGGACGACATGGTCGGCGGTGGCAAAGCCATTAAAGCCGAAGTACCACTGTCCGAGATGTTCGGCTACTCCACCACATTGCGCTCGATGTCACAAGGCCGCGCCACGTACACGATGGAATTCAAGCACTACGCTGAAGCTCCCCGTAACGTTGCTGAAGCTATTGTGGCTTCAAGGGCAAAGTAAAGACATTGCGGGACTGATCAAACTGCAAGGCAGTTTGCTCTGTCCTCAACAAGCTTAATAATTGCGGGACTGATCAAATTGCGCAGCAGTTTGCTCTGTCCCCAACTGATTAAAAGTATTAGTTAAACCTGTCTGCGATCCAGTGCCACGCTGTACCCGTGCGGTGTGAACAAGCAACTGGATGCAAACATAAAACCACAACACGGGCTTTGTTCTTTGGAGAATTGAAATGGCAAAAGAGAAATTTGAGCGGACAAAACCGCACGTGAACGTTGGCACCATTGGTCACGTTGACCA
>JAIYCG010000042.1 GCA_027488115.1 Comamonadaceae bacterium
AGATGTTGACCAAAATGGCTTTCACTTTGGGGTTCTTCAACATGATCTTGAAAGCTTCTGTGACTTTCTCGGGGGTGGCGCCGCCGCCCACGTCCAAGAAGTTGGCGGGCTCGGCGCCAAACAACTTGATGGTGTCCATGGTGGCCATGGCCAAGCCAGCACCGTTGACCAAGCAACCGATGTTGCCGTCCAAGCTGATGTAGGCCAAGTCGAATTTAGAAGCTTCGATTTCTGCAGGATCTTCTTCGTCCAGATCGCGGTAAGCCACGATTTCGGGATGACGGAACAAAGCGTTGGAGTCAAAGTTGAACTTGGCGTCCAAAGCACGGATGCCGCCGCCGCCTTCCAAGATCAAAGGATTGATCTCGACCAAAGACGCGTCGGTTTCCATGTAGCACTTGTAAACCTTTTGCAGCACATCGACGGCTTGCGCTGTAGAGCCAGCGGGCACGCCAATGGCGTCAGACAGTTTCTTGGCTTGCGCTTCGGTCAGACCCAAAGCGGGATCAACGATTTCGGTGATGATTTTCTCGGGTGTGTCATGCGCCACACCTTCAATGTCCATACCGCCTTCGCTGGACACGATCATGGCCACACGCTGCGAGGCGCGGTCGGTCACTGCGGAGATGTAATATTCTTTTTGGATGTCGGCACCGTCTTCAATGAGCAGGCGACGAACTTTTTGACCTTCTGGGCCAGTCTGGTGTGTCACCAACTGCATGCCCAAAATTTCACCGGCGAGTTGTTTGACTTCGTCGATGGAGCGGGCCAGCTTCACGCCGCCGCCTTTGCCGCGGCCGCCCGCGTGAATTTGTGCTTTGACCACCCAGACTGGGCCGCCCAATTTTTGAGCGGCTTCAACCGCTTCTTGCACTGTAAAGGCCGGAATGCCGCGCGGCACTGGCACACCAAATTGACGCAAGATTTCCTTGCCTTGGTACTCGTGAATCTTCATGAGGTTTCTCTCAGAGGGTGGATATTTTCACCAGCCAGTCAGGGCAATTTGCCCTTAACAAGCACTGGACACTTCAACAGACAACTGTATCATGTTGCAACGCATCAATCTTGAGTCGAGTCACTTACATTGACATGACGGCGGCATGAAATTTCTTGGGAGAGCCCTGTATGGCCAAAATATTCATCGATGGCGAAGCTGGAACCACTGGACTCTTGATCCGTGAGCGCCTGCTGGCCATGCCAGAAGTTGAGCTTGTGAGCATCGCGCCTGAGAAACGCAAAGACCCTGAAGCCAAGAGAGATCTGATGGCGCAGGTTGATTTGGTCATTTTGTGTCTCCACGATGAGGCCGCCAAGGAGTCGGTGGCCATGATCGATGCCTTGGCTGGCCACAAACCTCGCATCATTGATGCTTCCACCGCGCACCGTGTGAACGACAATTGGGTGTTCGGATTTCCTGAAATGCGCTCGGGCCAGCGTCAGGCCGTTGTGAGCGCACAACGCGTCAGCAACCCCGGTTGTTATGCTTCTGGTGCGATTGCTCTTTTGACGCCACTTGTCTCAGCGGGCATCATTGCACCTGATTCTTCAATAACTTTGCCGTCAGTAAGTGGTTACTCAGGAGGTGGTCGCGCCATGATTGAAGATTATGAAGCGGGTCGTGCGCCTTTGCACGAAGCCTACGCTTTGAGTCTTCAGCACAAGCATGTGCCCGAGATCATGAAGTACAGCGGCCTCACGCGCCGACCTATTTTCTTGCCTGCTGTCGGTAATTTCCGGCAAGGCATGTTGGTGGAGTTGCCTTTGTTTTTGGATGATCTGCCAGGTAAACCAAAGCTCTCAGATGTTCATGAAGCACTGCGTGCCCACTATGCCGGCAGCCAAAACGAAGGCGGCTGGGTGAGTGTGTTGCCCGCAGAAGAAAGCGGCAAGTTGGGTGCCACTGGCAACAACGACTCCAACAAACTCGAAATTCGGGTGTTCGGAAATGAGACCCACAGACAGGCCGTCGTGGTTGCTCGCCTTGACAACTTGGGCAAAGGTGCCAGCGGCGCTGCTGTCCAAAACCTGAAGCTGATGCTGGGTCTGTAATTTTCAGGTATCGAACTCCTCGTCAGGTGCGCCGGATTGCTTGACCACTTTGCGCACCACTTCTTCAGAGAAACCTCGAGTGAGTAAAAAGCGGTAATGCTTGGCGCGATCGTTGGCGTCCTTAGCGGGCGCACCAAATTTCTTTTGCCAAATATTTTGAGCGCGCGCAAATTCAGAGTCTCTTAAATCGAGCATGGCCTGTGCCACGGCTGCTGGCGCCAAGCCTTTGGCTTGAAGTTCTTGTTTGATTCGGCCATTGCCGAGCTTGGGGGCGCGGTGATTGAGGACAGACTCTAAGACGCGGGTTTCGTCAATGAAACCCTTGGCTTGGAGCTCGTCCAATGCATTTGCCAGCTCGCCTGGCACTTCCTCGTGGGGGGACAGTTTGCGAACCAGCTCAGCCCGAGAGTGTTCGCGCTGCGACAAAAGCCGCAGCGCACGTCCTTTCAGGGACAACTTAAACCCAGGCTGAGCCATTGATCAAGGAGCGCAACTGTTTAAAGAAGTAAGAGGGATGGGCTTTAAGCTGCGTTGACCGCTTCGGCCAACAAAGGAATCCCCAAAGATTCGCGAACCTTGTTTTCAATTTCAATGGCCAGTTCTGCGTTTTCGCGCAGGAACTCACGAGCATTGTCACGGCCTTGACCGATTTTTTCGCCGTTGTAGGCATACCAGGCGCCTGACTTGTCGATGATTTTGGCTTCGACGCCCATGTCGATGATCTCGCCATGACGGCTGATGCCTTCGCCAAACAAAATGTCGAACTCTGCGGTTTTGAAGGGTGGCGCCACTTTGTTTTTGACCACCTTGACTTTGGTTTCGTTGCCAATGGCGTCGTCCCCGCGCTTGATGGTGCCGGTGCGGCGGATGTCAAGGCGCACAGACGCATAAAACTTGAGCGCGTTGCCGCCGGTGGTGGTTTCGGGGGAGCCGAACATGACGCCAATCTTCATGCGAATTTGGTTGATGAAAATGACCATGCAATTGGTTTTCTTGATGGTGGCGGTGAGCTTGCGCAAGGCTTGGCTCATGAGGCGGGCTTGCAGGCCGGGGAGTGAGTCGCCCATATCGCCTTCGAGTTCGGCTTTGGGTGTGAGCGCAGCCACGGAGTCGATGACGACCAAGTCAACCGCACCTGAACGGACGAGACTGTCGACAATTTCTAGGGCTTGTTCGCCAGTATCGGGCTGGCTGATGAGCAGATCTTGCAGGTTAACGCCCAACTTTTGAGCGTATTGGATGTCCAAAGCGTGCTCGGCATCGACGAAGGCGCATTGACCGCCGATTTTTTGCATTTCGGCAATCACTTGCAAGGTGAGGGTGGTTTTGCCAGAAGATTCTGGGCCGTATATTTCAACCACACGGCCACGGGGCAAACCGCCAACGCCCAGAGCGATGTCGAGGCCCAAAGAACCGGTAGAGACCACTTGGATGTCTTCGATGACTTCACCTTCACCCAAGCGCATGATGGTGCCTTTGCCGAATTGTTTTTCAATTTGGGCCAGGGCTGCTTGCAGGGCTTTGGTTTTGTCGCTGTTTTGTTCGCTCATGAAAATCTCCTTGAGAATCAACGGGTTAAAAATGGCGCATTCAGAGAGTTGATCAAAGACTGGATGCTTGAACAGTACTGTAACTGCATTGTCTCGGTACGTAAATAGATTTTTTAGTCAGTTTGCTTTACTATTGGCAAATGCCAGTCAATGACAGTTCAGCGCAAAATTTAGAGCCTAGGGGTACGGTGGCGAACGCATTCGACGACCGCTGGCGAGAGACCCATTTGGGTCGACTCTTAGGCCACGCAATGCGGCGTTTTGATGCTCGAGTTCTAAGCCTCATGGCTCAAAACGATCAAGTACCCTTGGCGCTTTCCAACTTGGCGGCCAAAGATCAAATCAGTGCAGCACACATTCACATCACGCGCCATTTGTCGCTTCAAGGGTCTAGGCTCACGGAACTGGCCCAAGCTGCGGGCATGAGCAAGCAAGCGATGGGCCATTTGGTCGACCAGTGCGAGGCCTGGGGCTTGGTCAAAAGAGAAAGCGACTCGCGCGATGCCAGAGCTCGGCAAGTTGTATTTACGGAGGCCGGTTTGGCGTGGCTGTTTGCATTTCAAGTAGCCGTGGCGCAGGCCGAGGAAGAGTTCAAGGCCTCAGTGGGAAATGAGATCGCGACGGTTGTCGCTCTAGGATTAGAAGCTTATTGCATGTGAAGTGACTCAAACTTCGCAGCAAGCGTTTCAGCAAAAGGAGGGCTTCAAAAAAAGTAGTCGACTCAGCAAGCACAGAGTCGCCTAAAATTTGTCAACACCCCAAAAAGGGGACAACATAGCCGGCAAACGGCAACAGCAGGAGACTTAATGCGAATTTTGATTGCTGAAGACGACCAGGTATTGGCCGATGGTTTGTTGCGAACATTGCGCAGCAGCGGGGCTGCAGTTGACCATGTGGCAAGCGGTTCAGAAGCCGATGCTGCCCTCATGACCAACAACGAATTTGACTTGCTGATTCTCGATTTGGGCTTGCCCAAAATGCATGGCTTAGAAGTTTTAAAAAAATTACGCTCACGCGGATCAACGCTGCCTGTGCTCATTCTCACAGCCGCTGACAGTGTGGAAGAACGCGTCAAAGGCTTGGACTATGGCGCTGACGATTACATGGCCAAACCTTTTAGCCTGCAAGAACTAGAGGCCCGTGTACGTGCACTGACACGTCGTGGCATGGGGGGCGCAACTTCGCAAATCAAACATGGCCCACTCATCTATGACCAATCAGGACGTGTGGCCACCATTGACGGCAAGATGGTTGAGTTGTCAGCGCGTGAATTAGGCTTGCTCGAAGTCTTGTTACAGCGTGCAGGGCGGTTGGTTAGCAAAGATCAATTGGTAGAGCGCTTGTGTGAATGGGGTGAGGAAGTCAGCAATAACGCCATTGAGGTTTACATCCATCGATTGCGAAAAAAAATAGAGAAAGGCCCTATTCGGATTGCAACAGTGCGCGGACTTGGCTATTGCCTTGAAAAAATTCCTGGATAACGGTGCTTTGAACACTGTTAGAAAATGAGCCGCAAAAATTGGCAAGTGTCTTTTTTTCGTCGCGAGCAGCGCTCGCTGTTTGGCGAAATTCTGGATTGGATGCTGACGCCCCTCTTGCTTTTGTGGCCAGTGAGTTTGGCTCTCACTTGGTTGGTGGCGCAGGGGCTTGCCAACAAACCGTTTGACCGTGCCTTGGTCTACAACGTCCAAGCGCTGGCTCAGTTGGTCAAGTTAAGCCCTGACCAACAACGCATTCAATTCAACTTACCGCAGCCCGCCAGCGAATTGCTGCGCGCCGATGATGCTGACTTGGTTTACTACCAAGTCATAGGCCCCAAGGGTGAGTTGCTTGGAGGCGATCGAGATTTACCGCAACCTCAAGACGAAGAAAAACTAGGCAGCTATGAGGTCAAAATACGTGACGATGAAATGCGCAGCCTAGAGGTGAGAGTGGCTTACACCTGGGTTCAGTTAACGTCCGAAAAATCGACCCTTGGCTCAGGACCTGTGCTTGTTCAAGTTGCTGAAACTCGCGAAAAAAGATCAGTCTTGGCCACTGAAATTATCAAAGGCGTGATGTTGCCGCAGTTTGCGATTTTGCCGCTAGCAGTTTTGCTAGTTTGGTTGGCATTGGTCCGAGGCATTAAGCCGCTGTCAGAGTTGGAAGAGCGCATTCGAGCAAGAAAGTCCGATGACCTGAGCCCTTTAGACGAAAAAGCAGTGCCACTTGAAGTTGCGCCTCTGGTGTTATCGGTGAACGACTTGCTGCGACGATTGAAGGAGTCAATTGGGACTCAAAAAAGATTTTTAGCTGACGCGGCACACCAATTAAAAACACCACTTGCTGGTTTGCGAATGCAAGCTGATTTGGCGCAAAGAAAAGATGCTGGCGAGGAAGAGTTAAAACAGTCACTGCAACAAATTGGCCGTGCCAGCATGCAAGCGACACACACGGTGAATCAACTGCTGTCATTGGCTCGGGCGGAAGGTGCTGGTGCAATTGATTTGCAGTCATGTGACATGGCTGCCTTGATCAGCGAGGTCCTCAACGACTCATTGCCCCATGCCATGGACAAGGGGCTTGACTTGGGTTACGACGGAGTCGGCACAGAAGAAAACCGTCGCTTTTTGACAGTTCAAGGTAACCCTACCTTGCTCAAAGAGATGATTCGAAACTTGGTTGACAACGCCATTCACTACACCCCCAGCACAGCAGGGCGAATCGGTGTCATCACGGTGCGCTTGCTTGTGGACCCCTATAGCAAAGCATTGGCCGTCCAAGTGGAAGACAACGGCCCAGGGATTGCTGCAGCCGAAAGAGAACGTGTGTTTGAACCCTTTTATCGGGCTTTAGGCAGCAATGTGGATGGCTCTGGGCTGGGGCTACCCATTGTGCGAGAAATTGCACAGCGACATGGTGCCACGGTGTCGGTTGAGATGGCGCGCCCGGGTCAGTCGCCCCCCGGCGCTTGTTTCACCATTCGTTTTTCAAGCTAGCCATTAGCCTTTGAACAAGTTCAGTTGAAGTCGTTCTCGCTCGATCACGACATTGACAGCTTGGTCAGCTGCCACCCTTTGAACGTGCGCCCACAACAGTGCATACTTGCTTGGATCGATGCCGGCCAGAGAGCCCCAACGGGTTAGCGTGAGCGCATAGGCATCCAAAGGACCGAGTCGGTTGCCAGACAACCAAGCGGAGGGTGCAATGCTGCGAACCAAGCCTTCCAGTTCAGACAACAAGCCTTTGTAAGTCTGTGTATTGAATTCTTTCAAGTTGGCCTGAAGTTCTGTTTGATCGCTGAATTTGTGCGGCATGAAGATGTGCGTGAATGTGGGATGCACCGTGTTGTTCATCCAAGCCAAAGTTTCGATGGCTTTAGCCCGAGCCAAGGGCGATGCTGGTAAAAATTGAGCATCAGGAAACTTTTGATCGAGGTGCAAAACGATGGCCACAATTTGCGTGATGACTTGATCATCGTCAACCAGCACGGGAACTTGACCCCGTGGGTTGATGGCCTTGTACTCGTCTCCGTGTTGCTCACCTTTGTGCAACTTGACCATGATGGGCTCGTAAGCAGTACCGGCCAGTTGCAACATGCAATGCGGTACAAATGAACAAGCACCCGGTGAAAAATAAAGTTTCAAGCTCATGAGTTTTTCCTTGTGATGACCACGTTGTCAGGTTCGATCTGTTGCAAAGTGCGCGAGGGCTCCTGTGTGCTGACTGGCGCAAACCCCCAGCTTTCGAAGATGCCTTCACGCCAACCATAGAGCATGGCATTTGTAAACATCAATGTCAAAATTAGCCAGCGCAGTTTCAAGTGTTTCATTTTGGGCGAACACTCACTTCTGCGCTATTGACCCTGACCAGACCCTGATCGGTTTCAATTTGCAATGCGCCTTGATCGTCTACGCCCCGGCAAAAACCTGTTAAACCTTCACTGGTGGCGACATTCAGACCGCGAAGTGCGTCACGCGAACTGAATCGTTCTTGCAAAGGGCTGAATCCGTTCATTTCAAAGTATTTCAAAGTGTCCAACAATGGCTTCACAACGCGCTCTAAAGCCAAAGCTGCGCTAGCCCCTGGCCAAAACTCTGTGATGGCCGCAGCTGGCGTTCTGAGGTCGTCGCTTGGTGGCATATGGATGTTCAAGCCAATGCCGATCACGGCATAGCTATGATCGCCTTGGCTGGCAGCTTCAATCAAGATGCCGCCAAGCTTTCTTTGATCACACAACAGATCATTGGGCCATTTCAGTTGGACCTCTTTGCCAAGTGACTCAGCCAAGCTCAGTCCGACTGCCAAGGAAAGGCCAGACCAGTTGCTGGGCTGGTAGGGTAAGCCTATGGAAAAAGTGAGAGCCTGACCCAAGTCGCCAATCCAGTGGCGTCCTTGTCGACCCCGCCCCGCCAATTGTCGTTCTGCGATTAACAAAATAGGATCTTGAGAACCTTGTCGGGCGCGGCGCATTAGCTCGCTGTTACTTGAATCAATTTCGGGCAGGATCTCGATACTGAATCCTGGCCATTGTGGCACCACGGACTGCCATATGGATTCCGCAGGCCAGCGTTGAATGGGAGTCCCAGTACTCAAGGTCATCTCCAATCATTCCAGCTTGAATCAGGCCGCTTTTCTCTTGACCACCTTCAGCTCTTTTTTGAGCTTTTTAATTTTCTTTTCAATCTTTTTGATTTGACTGGGGATTTTGGGCGTAGCGGGCCTGCGTTTTGGCGCAAGCAATGTTTTCCGGCAATTGGGACTGCCACACCAGCAAGGGTATTCGGCCTTCAGTTTGGGCGTATAGGGCTCGTCAATGATCAAGCCGTAGTCGTAATTGAGCTCTTCGCCTGCTTTGATGTTGCGCAAGGCTTTGATGAAGATACGGTCGTTTTCTTCGTCGGCTTCGCAGTTGGGGTTGCAGCTGTGATTGATCCAACGCGAAGAGTTGCCACCGTACAGCGCGTCAATCACTTTGTCTTCGTTCACATGGAAATAAAAGGTGTGATTGGGGTCGGAGGGATCGTGGGGGTGGCGGTCTTGCGCCTCGTCCCAGCTGATGACCTCACCCACATACTCGTACAAGGTTTCACCCTCTGCGATGTCGATAAGCGCAAATACACCTTTGCCGTGGACGCCAGAGCGGCGAACTTGCACACGGCGTCCAGAGGCACTTGGCGCCTTGACGGGCGTGCTTGGCTTAGCGGCGGGCTTTAAAGTCGATTTTGTCGACAGATTCGATTTTTTGACCACGGCGTGAAAAATTTGTTATGGTGAAAACATGTGGGCGCGCGTGTGCGCGTGCCCGTGTGTGTACACGTGCGCATGCGCGCACGCGAGACCGGATTGTATGAGATGAAAACATTGGTAATTGCAGAGAAGCCTTCAGTGGCTCAAGACATCGTGCGTGCTTTGACGCCGATCGCAGGTAAATTTGAGAAACACGAGGACCACTTTGAGAGTGAAACCTATGTGGTCACCAGCGCCGTGGGCCACTTGGTCGAAATTCAAGCGCCCGAAAAATTTGACGTGAAACGTGGCAAATGGAGCTTTGCCCATTTGCCCGTCATTCCGCCCTACTTCGACTTAAAGCCGGTGGACAAGACCAAAACCAGGTTAAATGCGGTGGTCAAGCAGGTCAAGCGCAAAGACGTGGGCGCCTTGGTGAACGCCTGTGACGCGGGCCGCGAAGGTGAGTTGATCTTCCGTCTGATTGAACAGTATGCAGGCACACAAAAGGCGGGACAGACCATCCCCTTGGGCAAGCCTGTGCAGCGCCTGTGGCTGCAAAGCATGACGCCGCAAGCCATTCGCGATGGTTTTGACAAGTTGCGCTCGAACCAACAAATGCAAGGCCTGGCCGATGCAGCGCGCAGTCGCTCTGAAGCCGATTGGCTGGTGGGCATCAATGGCACGCGTGCCATGACGGCCTTCAACTCACGCGATGGGGGTTTCTTCTTAACCACCGTGGGCCGTGTCCAAACGCCCACCTTGGCTGTGGTGGTCGAGCGTGAGGAGCAAATTCGCAAGTTCATCAGCCGTGACTATTGGGAAGTGCATGCGCAGTTTGATGCGGCTGCCGGCACCTATCCTGGCAAGTGGTTCAACACCGCTTGGAAAAAAGACGCCGACGATGCTGAGAAAAAAGCAGATCGCGTGTGGTCAGCTGCTGAAGCACAAGCCATTGTGCAGGCCGTCAAAGGCGCCAAGGCCACTGTCACTGAGGAAGCCAAGCCCACCACACAGGCCAGCCCTTTGTTGTTTGACTTGACCTCACTGCAGCGTGAGGCCAACGGCAAGTTTGGTTTCTCGGCTAAAACCACGCTGTCGCTGGCGCAATCCTTGTATGAGCGTCACAAAGCCCTCACCTATCCCCGTACCGATTCACGTGCTTTGCCGGAAGACTACTTGCCCGTGGCCAAGGACACCTTCAACATGTTGGCCGACAGTGGCATGAAGCATTTGGCCCCGCATGCCCTCACAGCGCTCAACAACGGCTATATCAAGCCTTCTAAGCGCATTTTTGACAATGCCAAGGTCAGCGATCACTTTGCGATCATTCCGACCTTGCAGGCCCCTTCTGGCTTGTCTGATGCCGAACAAAAGCTGTACGACTTGGTGGTACGTCGCTTTATGGCGGTGTTTTTCCCCAGCGCTGAGTACATGGTGACCACCCGCATCAGCACGGCAGCTGGCCACAGCTTTAAAACCGAAGGCAAAGTTTTGGTCAAACCGGGCTGGTTGGCCATCTACGGCAAAGAAGCTGCCAATGAAGTGGACGACGCCAAAGAAGGCGACAAAGGTCAAAATCTGGTGGCCGTCGCCCCTGGCGAAAAAGTGGGCGTGGGCGAAGTGGAAAGCAAACCGCTCAAAACCCGTCCGCCTGCACGCTATTCAGAAGCCACCTTGTTGGGCGCCATGGAAGGTGCCGGCAAGATGGTGGACGACGACGAGTTGCGCGAAGCCATGCAAGAAAAGGGCTTGGGCACGCCAGCCACGCGTGCGGCCATCATTGAGGGCTTGATCAATGAGAAATACATTTTGCGCGATGGCCGTGAAATGATTCCCACCGCCAAGGCTTTCCAACTGATGACATTGTTGCGCGGTTTGGGTGTAGAAGAGTTGTCCAAGCCTGAGCTCACCGGCGATTGGGAATACAAACTCTCGCAAATGGAGCACGGCAAACTCAGCCGTGAAGACTTCATGCGCCAAATTGCCGATATGACAGAGCGCATTGTCAAGAAAGCCAAAGAGTACGACCGTGACACCATCCCCGGTGATTACGCCACCTTGAGCACGCCCTGCCCCAATTGCGGTGGCATTGTAAAAGAGAACTATCGTCGCTACGCCTGTGTGGGCAAAGACGCTGCAAGCGATGACACAGCGGCTGCAGGGTGCGGTTTCTCATTCGGCAAAACGCCTGCAGGCCGTACCTTTGAACAAGCCGAAGTGGAGCAATTCTTGCGCGACAAAAAGATTGGCCCTCTGGAAGGTTTCCGCTCCAAAGCGGGTTGGCCATTTACTTCTGAAATTGCATTGAAATACAACGAAGAAGAGAAGAACTGGAAGCTCGAGTTTGACTTTGGCAATGACAAGAACAGCGAAGAGACCGGTGAAATTGTTGACTTCACGGGCAGCGAGTCATTGGGCGCTTGTCCCAAATGCGGCGGCGCTGTGCATGAGCATGGCAGCAACTATGTTTGCGAAAAGGCGGTACCCACAGAAGGGCAACCCACGCCCACGTGTAATTTCAAGAGCGGCAAAATTGTGTTGCAACAAGTGGTGGAGCGCGAGCAGATTGCCAAGTTGCTCAGCACGGGCAAAACAGATTTGTTAGAAAAATTTGTGAGCAATCGCACGCGCCGTGCCTTCAAAGCATTCTTGTCATGGAATGCAGAAGAAGACAAAGTGGTGTTTGAGTTTGAGCCGCGCACCAGCAAGTTCCCGCCGCGCAAAACGCCTGCGAAGTATGCAGCTGGCGCCAAAACGGCCGCGGGCAAAGCTGCGGGCAAGACTGCCGCTAAAACCACCAAAGCCCCTGCCAAAAAAGCGGCGGCCAAGAAAACAGCTGCTGCCAAAACACCGCGCAAAGCTTCAGTGGGCAACCTCACGCCCAGTGCCGATTTGGCAGCCGTCATTGGCACCGACAAAGTGGCACGCACAGAAGTGGTGAAGAAGTTGTGGGACTACATCAAGGCGCAAGGCTTGCAAGACCCTACCAACAAACGCGCCATCAACGCCGATGCCAAACTCAAACCGGTGTTCGGCAAAGATCAAATCACCATGTTTGAATTGGCCGGTTTGATTGGCAAACACTTGTCGTGATGTGTCATCTCGAAGTCTCAAGGCTTCGAGGTATCCGCAAGACGAAAAAAAGCCCAGCCAGAAATGGTTGGGCTTTTTGCATTCACGCCGTGAAGCGTGAACTTGGGGCTTAGCAAATTACTTAGAAATCACGCGAACCATTTCCAAGCACTTGTTGGAGTAGCCCCATTCGTTGTCATACCAGCTGACAATTTTCACGAAGGTGCTGTCCAGTGCCAAACCTGCGTCGGCGTCAAACACACTGGTACAAGGCTCGCCGCGGAAGTCAGTGGCCACCACTTTGTCTTCGGTGTAGCCCAAGATGCCTTTCAATGCGCCTTGTGATTGGGCTTTCATTTCTGCGCAAATTTCTGCGTAGGTGGCATCTTTGTTGAGTTCAACGGTGAGGTCAACCACAGACACGTCAGAGGTCGGCACGCGGAAAGACATACCTGTCAGCTTCTTGTTCAACTCGGGAATGACCACGCCAACAGCTTTGGCAGCGCCAGTGCTGGAAGGAATGATGTTTTCCAAGATGCCGCGGCCACCGCGCCAGTCTTTGTTGCTAGGGCCGTCCACTGTTTTCTGTGTGGCTGTAGCGGCGTGCACCGTGGTCATCAAACCGCGCTTGATGCCCCACTTGTCGTTCAATACTTTGGCCACAGGTGCCAAGCAGTTGGTGGTGCAAGAGGCGTTGGACACAATGGCTTGGCCTGCGTAGGTCTTGTCGTTCACGCCAAACACAAACATGGGGGTGTCGTCTTTGGAAGGTGCAGACATCAACACTTTCTTAGCGCCAGCGGCCAAGTGTTTTTCGGCAGAGGCTTTGTCCAAGAACAAACCGGTGGCTTCGATCACGATGTCGGCACCGACTTCGTTCCACTTCAGAGAAGAGGGATCGCGCTCTTGGGTCAAACGAATCTTGCGGCCGTTCACAATCAGGTCGTTGCCGTCGACGGACACTTCGCCTTTAAAGCGGCCGTGCACGCTGTCGTACTTGAGCATGTAAGCCAAATAATCGGGCTCTAGCAAGTCGTTGATGCCAACCACTTCGATGTCAGAAAAATTTTGAGCGGCGGCGCGAAACACCATGCGGCCGATGCGGCCAAAACCGTTGATACCTATTTTGATCGCCATGATCTTTTTCCTTTAAAGTTAATTTGTAACTGTTTGACGTGCAAAAAGAGAGCCGTGTTTATTTCTTCTGCAATACGGCTTGCACGGTTTCGACCACGTTCTCTGCCGTAAAGCCAAGGTGTTTGAAGAGCACAGGTGCGGGGGCAGACTCGCCGTAGGTGTCGATACCGACCACTGCTGCCACACCATATTTCCACCAGCCATCGGTGCTGCCCATCTCAACCGCCACACGTGGCAAACCAGCTGGCAACACTTCAGATTTGTAGCTGCTGGTTTGACGATCGAAGGTGGTGGTGCTGGGCATGGACACCACGCGCACGCCAATTTTCTTTTCGGCCAACAACTCTTGCGCTTTCAAAGCCAACTGAACTTCAGAGCCTGTGGCAATGATGACGGCCTTGGTCTTTTTAATGCCCACGCGTGAAGGCTCAGCCAACACATAAGCGCCGCGGCTGATCTCGCCCAAATCGGACTTGGGTGCGTAAGGCAAGTTTTGACGTGACAACAACAAGGCTGTGGGGCGGTCTTTGTTTTCCAAAGCCACGGCCCAAGCCACAGTCGTTTCAGCTGTATCTGCTGGACGCCACACATCGAGGCCAGGAATCAGGCGCAAGCTGGCAGCGTGCTCAATCGATTGGTGTGTGGGGCCGTCTTCGCCCAAGCCAATAGAGTCGTGCGTGAACACATGAATCACGCGCTGCTTCATGAGCGCCGCCATGCGAATGGCGTTGCGTGAGTAATCGCTGAAAGTCAGGAAGGTGCCGCCATAAGGGATGAAGCCACCATGCAAGGTCACGCCGTTCATGATGGCGGCCATGCCAAATTCGCGGACACCGTAGTTGATGTGACGGCCCATTTGGCCTTTGTCGTTCTTCACTACGTCGCCCGCCAAGTTCATGCGCAGTGCAGGCGTAGAGGAAGTGTTGGTGAGGTTGGAGCCCGTGAGGTCAGCAGAGCCGCCCAACATTTCAGGCAAGGCAGCCGTGAAAGCTTCCAAAGCCAATTGGCTGGCCTTGCGACTGGCCACGGTTTCAGCTTTGGTGTGCGCTGCAATGACAGCGTCGACAGCAGTTTGTGCAAAGCTCTTGGGCAATTCGCCCTTCATGCGGCGCACAAATTCTTTGGCCAATGTGGGGTGAGCGGCTTTGTAAGCGGCAAATGCTTTGTTCCACTCGGCTTCACGAGCGGCACCGCTTTGCTTGGCATCCCAGTGGGCGTAAACATCTTTCGGAATGACGAAAGGCTCGTGGGTCCAACCCAGTGCTTCGCGTGTCAGTTTGATCTCTTCTGCGCCCAAAGGTTCGCCGTGAGCCTTGGAGGTGTTGGCACGGTTGGGACTGCCTTTGCCAATCGATGTTTTGCAAACAATCAAGGTGGGCTTGTCGGCGCTGTTCTTGGCATCGGCAATGGCCTTGCTCACAGCCGCTGCGTCATGGCCGTCCACGGCATCGATCACGTTCCAACCGTAAGCGGCAAAACGCTGAGGCGTGTTGTCAATGAACCAAGGGGCCACTTGGCCGTCAATGGAGATGCCGTTGTCGTCGTACATGGCGATGAGCTTGTTGAGCTTCCAAGCGCCAGCCAATGCGCAAGCTTCGTGGCTGATACCTTCCATCAAGCAACCATCGCCCATGAACACATAGGTGTGGTGGTCGACGATGCTGTGGTTGGGGCGGTTGAACTCGGCGGCCAAGAGTTTTTCGGCCAGCGCCATGCCCACCGCATTG
>JAIYCG010000022.1 GCA_027488115.1 Comamonadaceae bacterium
AGGCTTCCTTGTCGACCGATTCGTTCATCTCAGCGGCTTCCTTCCAGGAAACCACCCGCGTGCTCACCGAGGCTGCCATCATGGGCAAGCGCGACGAGTTGCGTGGTCTGAAAGAGAACGTCATTGTGGGTCGATTGATTCCTGCCGGTACCGGCTTGGCATATCACAAAGCCCGCGCTGCCAAAGATGCGATGGACGAGGCAGAACGCCGTGCCATCACAGAAGCCGAAGCCGTTGAATTGGCCGAAGCCCAACAGTTGACCGAAGACGCAGCCAACGCTGCTGAATCGAAAGCCTGATTGATTTCCGGTTAGATCCGGAATGAAAAACGCCTCTGATCCGTGTTCGCGGCCAGAGGCGTTTTGTTTTTGAGGATATTTTTATTCACAATGACAGCTTCAAACAGTTCATGGCACTTCTGATCTTTTGTTCCATCTTGGCCGTCCTTTTCTTTTGGGCCGTCGGCGCTTACAACCGCTTGGTCGTGTTGCGCGCAAGCGTGGCCAAACAATTTGCGGCGGTGGATGCTCAACTGCTTCGTGTGTTGGTCTGGCTGCAGGGCAACTTACCAGCTTCGATGCGCGACATGCTGAGTGAAATGGAAGAAGCAGCTTTGCCAGAGGCCTTGTTGAAAAACAGCCGAGATCTGAATCTGTTGGCTATTTTGGAAGAGCTCTCCGACAGCTTGGACTTGGCAAGAACACAGCCCCTATCGCCTGTTGTGATGCAAAAGGTCAATCAAAATCGGTTGGCGTTGGCAGCTTGGGCCAAGGCCGAAGTGCGTGCAGGTCAGAGTGGCGAAGCCACTTGGTTCGTTGACCCACTGCCCTACAAGTTTGACCGATTGAAAGCCCAAGCTTGGCCGTTGATGGACGCCTACAACCAGGCGGCCATCAAGTACAACGAAGCCATCTCGCAATTCCCAGCCAATGTGTTGGCCAAGCAAGTCAAATTTGTGCCAGCTCAGACCTTGGACATTGCTGATTTGCTGGCTTAATGCTGAGCCATCACTAAGCCTTCACTGAGCGCCCATTGACACAACATTTACAGGCTCCCCTTTGGCAACTTTTGCAATCTGCTTCACAGGTTGCGCAAGCTGTGCAAAACGGCCGGTCTATGACGGCGGCCCTTGAAGCCGTTCCCAAAGACTTGCGGCCCGGTGTTCAAGCGCTGTCTTTTCAAAGCATGCGTTGGTGGGGGCGTGCTGTTGCTCTTCGAAAATGTTTGGCTCGCAAAGCGCCACCGGCACAAGCCGATGCCTTGTTGTGCACCGCATTGGCCTTGTCTTGGCAAGACGAATTGGCGCCTTACCCTGTTCACACTTTGGTGAACCAAGCGGTAGAAGCGGCGAGAAGACACAAAGACATGCGGGCTCAAGCGCCTTTCATCAACGCGTGCTTGCGGCGTTTTTTAAGAGAGCGTGAAGCCCTTTTGCTTCAAACCCATGCTGACCTCACCGCACAATGGAACCATCCTGTGTGGTGGGTCAAGCGCTTGCAGTCAGACCATCCCGAACAGTGGCAAGAGATTTTGAAAGCGGCCCAATCGGCAGCGCCAATGACACTGCGCGTCAACACCCAGCACCACAGCGTGGCGGTCTACTTACGGGCCCTAGATGCCCATGGCATTGAGGCCAGAGCGGTGGGTGAGGCAGGTGTTCAGTTGAGCAAGGCGGTCCCTGTTCAATCACTGCCAGGTTTTTTTGAAGGCCATGTCTCGGTTCAAGATGCGGCGGCGCAATTGGCGGCTCCGCTTTTGCTAAAGGGTTTGCTAAAGGGTTTACAAAAAGCCAATCAAAGCTTGCGCTTGTTGGATGCGTGCGCTGCACCTGGTGGCAAAACTGGCCACCTGTTGGAATGCGAGCCTCAAGCGACCGTGTTTGCTTTGGATGTCGACCCCGTGCGTTGCGAAAGAATTCAGCAAAACCTAGACCGTTTGAAGGTGCACGCCCAAATACTCGCTGCCGACGCGGCCAGCATCACCGACTGGTGGGATGGCCAAAGTTTTGATGGTATTTTGCTGGATGCACCCTGTACGGCCTCAGGCATTGGCCGGCGCCATCCCGACGTGCGTTGGTTGCGCCGAGAGTCTGATGTGGCGCAACTGGCTGCCATACAGGCCAAACTGTTAAAGGCCCTTTGGCCCTTGGTCAAGCCTGGGGGCCGCTTGCTCTACTGCACCTGTTCGGTTTTCAAGGCTGAGGGCGAAACTCAAATCCAAACGTTTGTTCAGCACAACACTGATGCCCTGATCTTGCCCTCTCCGGGCCATTTAACACCCTCAAGTGCAACTTCTGAAGCCAGTCTCCGCGACAATGGCATTGGTGAACATGACGGTTTTTATTACGCACTGCTGGAAAAGCATTCAATTTAGGTTGAAGGGCAATGAGCGCACAAGTTTTTGGCTTCGTGCGCTTTGCCTCAGCGTCTTATTGGGGTGTGCCATTTGCCAACCCGTCCATGCCCAAAACGCTGCTGGCTCACAAGTTGAAATTTCGGAGCTGCGGCTAGAGCGCACAGAAGGTGCTCTGCTGCTTCAAAGCACCTTGCGCATGGAATTGAGCAGCTCCGTCGAAGATGCCTTGCAAAAAGGCATGCCAGTTTATTTTGTGACAGAAGTAGAACTGACGCGAGACCGTTGGTACTGGTATGACAAAAAAATTGGCGTCATTGCACGCCATTACCGTCTGGCTTACCAACCGCTCACTCGCATGTGGCGATTGAATGTCTCGCGCGACCCCATTGGCTCAGTCGGATTGGCCAGCAGTTTGTCGCAAACCTTTGAAACCTTGCCTGAGGCCATAGACGCCATTCGCAAAACAGTGAATTGGAAATTGGCCGATGTGGCCGATCTTGGCAGTGACAACAAGTACACCTTGACTTTCAAATTCCGTTTAGACGCAACGCAATTGCCAAGGCCTTTCCAAATCATGGTCGGCAGTCAATCAGAATGGAACATGAGCACTCAAAAAACCCTGCGTTTATCTTCTGATTTAGGGCGTTGAGGTCTACCGCTCAACGTCAAAAGACCACGCCAAACTTCCTCATGAGTCGGAACCAAGAAGATCAAATTGCCACCGGAACCCAGGCCTCTAAAACGGTCAGGTGGCTGGTGGGCGTTGGCCTGACGATTTTGCTCGCCATTGGCTTGGGCTTGTTGGTGCTGTTAACGCAGGCCACCAGCAACAGAGAGCTTTACGATCGCAATTACGACCGCCTTTACCTCATTAACACCACCGTGGTGGTTCTCTTGTTGTTAGGGCTGATGTGGGGCTTAACCCGATTGGTCATTCGGGTGCGGCAGGGCCAGTTCGGCTCTCGCTTGTTGGTCAAATTGGCTGCCATCTTTGCGCTTGTCGGCGTGGTACCTGGTGTGTTGATTTATGTGGTGTCTTATCAGTTCGTGTCTCGCTCCATAGAGAGCTGGTTTGACGTGAAGGTGGAGGGCGCTTTGGTGGCTGGCTTGAACTTGGGCCGCGCTACCCTCGACACGCTGTCTGCCGACCTGGCCAAACAATCTCGCGTGGCGGCGCAGCAGTTGGTCGATGTGCAAGAAGCCAGCGCGGCGCTGACATTGGACCGCGTTCGAACACAAATGGACGCCAACGATGCAGTGCTGTGGTCTTTAGATGGCCGCTTGATTGCAACTGCAGGACAGTCTCGTTTTACGATTCGCCCCGAACGACCCACAGCGACGCAGTTGAAGCAAGTGCGCAACAAGCTCAGCGTAGAAATCGTGGAGGGCTTGGACGACGCTGTTGGCGCGCCAAGTGGGCGCATCAAAGTTCTCACACTGGTGCCGCAAAACAGCCTCAACTTGCGCGAGGATCCGTGGGTCTTGCAAATCTCGCAAGAACTTTCCGCCACATTGGTGGCCAACGCTTTGGATGTGCAACTTGCCAACCGCGAGTACCAAGAGCGCGCATTGGCGCGAGAGGGCTTGCGCAAAATGTACATTGGCACTCTCACATTAAGCCTGATCATGGCGGTGTTAGCGGCCATTTTATTGGCCGTGTTATTGGGCAATCAGTTGGCCCGACCCTTGTTATTGCTCGCACACGGTATGAGGCAAGTGGCCGCGGGCGACTTAACACCCAAATACACCTTGCAAAGCAAAGACGAATTGGGAGGCTTAACCCGCTCGTTTGCAGAAATGACCCAGCAGCTTTCTGATGCACGAAGTGCCGTTGAGCGCAGTCTGACCCAACTCGATGCCGCCCGTGAAAACTTGCAAACCATCTTGGACAACTTGACGGCTGGCGTGATGGTCTTGAATGCCCGGGGTTCTATTCAGTCTGCCAACCCCGGCGCAACCCGCATCTTGAAAGTGCCGCTGGCAGCCTTTAACAAGGCCTCGATTTTGAGTTTGCCCAATTTGCAAAGCTTTGCCTCTGGTGTGCTAGAGCAATTTGAATTGCTGTCGGCTGACAAAGACCGCCATGAACTTGATCATTGGCAAAAGTCCTTTGAAATCCATGCCTCAGGCCAAGGCTTGGAGGCAACATCCGTGACCTTGGTGGTGCGAGGCGCAATTTTGCCCGATGGCATGCGCCTTTTGGTGTTTGATGATATTTCAGAAATTGTGTCCGCTCAGCGTTCACAGGCTTGGGGCGAGGTAGCTCGAAGGCTGGCGCATGAGATAAAGAATCCCTTAACCCCTATTCAGTTGTCGGCAGAGCGCTTGGAGCGCAAACTAGACGGCAAGCTGGAAGATGCTGATCAAATTGTTTTGTCAAAATCAGTCAAAACCATCGTAGAGCAAGTGGCGGCCATGAAGCGCTTGGTCAATGAATTTCGGGATTATGCTCGCCTGCCCTCGGCCGAGCTCAAGCCGCTCGATTTGAACCAACTCATCATGGATGTGATGGCGCTTTATGCGCCAGAGCCTATGGAAGGGGCCTCACGTGCCAAGGTGCTGACAGACCTGGACCCCAACCTGCCACTGATTGAGGGCGACGCCCAGCAACTTCGGCAGGTGGTTCACAACTTGGTTCAAAACGCTCAAGATGCCAGTGATCCGAAATCTCATGTGATGTTGTTCACTCGGTGGAGCCCTGCTCGCAAGCGTGTGAAGTTAACGGTACTCGATGAGGGTTCTGGTTTTGCGCCCACTATTTTGCAGCGAGCGTTGGAGCCCTACGTAACGACCAAGACAAAAGGCACCGGTTTGGGGCTTGCGGTTGTGAAGAAAATTGCCGACGAACATGGGGCCCGTTTGGACATTGCCAATCGAGTTGAAGATGGGGTGGTCAAAGGTGCCCAAGTATCGTTATCATTCGGTGTCGAGAAATTTGCTGAGACTTGAAACAAGCAAGCGTTTCTGGGACAAATCAAATGTTCAATTTAAATAGCACAGTCGATGCAAATTAGAGGCAGCTAAGAGCAACATGGCAAACATTTTGGTGGTCGATGACGAGCTAGGTATTCGCGACTTGCTCTCTGAAATCCTGAACGATGAGGGTCATAACGTGGAGCTGGCCGAGAATGCGGCACAAGCACGTGAGGCACGCCTTCGCATGCGGCCTGACTTGGTTCTGCTAGACATTTGGATGCCCGACACCGATGGGGTGACATTGCTCAAAGAGTGGTCTACCAGCGGCCTCTTGAACATGCCCGTTATCATGATGAGTGGCCACGCCACCATTGACACTGCAGTCGATGCCATTCGCATTGGTGCGCAAGCGTTTTTAGAAAAACCCATCACGCTGCAAAAGCTTTTGAAAACCGTAGAGCAAGGTCTTGCGCGCGAGCAAGTGCGCCAAGCCGCTGCAGCTTACCAAGCGGCACAGTTGCCAACAGGCGCCGCGGTTTCCACACATGCGGGTGCAGGCAACGGCCATGACAACGCGCTTCAAGTCTCGCAAACCTTTGATCTTGATCTGCCCTTGCGCGATGCACGGGATGCTTTTGAAAAGGCCTATTTTGAATTTCACTTGGCCAACGAAGGCGGCTCCATGACCCGAGTGGCTGACAAAACAGGTTTAGAGCGTACCCACCTTTATCGCAAATTAAAGCAACTGGGCGTTGACCTCACCAAAGGCAAACGCCCTGGCGCTTGAAATTCTGAAGTTCATGCCATCGTTTCGATGACAGTGAGCACAAAGGCCGCTCAGTTGTTCAGAGCGATGTAGGGAGCAGCAGTTAATTTGATTTGATGGCCATCTTGATTGGTTGGCCTTATTTGCTGTCCCTGAAAATAAACTTTGACCCCACTCAGGTCTGAGCTCGACACCCAGAAGGGTGAGGGTCCATAAATACTTCTTGCTTCGCCAACTTGTAAATTCAAGGTGGCCACTCTTTTTTGCCCATCCATGATGCAAACCGTCATGGCTTGTTGCGCCACCACATGAACATAGTCGCCTGCTTTTCGAGGTGATTCAGGTTGAATTTCTTCTTCGTCCTTGCTCCAACGGCATGCAGTTTGAAAATCTGTTTTTGCCAATTCATTTGAGCTTGGTGTGGTTTGCAGGCTGTCGGGTTTATCTGCTGCGTTCGCTGGGGTGGTCGGTTTTTCAGCTGTGCTTGCATCCGTTGAGACAACTGGAGGCGAGTCATGTTCTTTGCCCAACCAAAACCAAAGAGCGACAAAAACAACTGAGGTTGAAATTAAAACTAGAAAGATGGCTGAAGTCGTTTTGGTTGCAGGACGACTGGCTAAATTCTCTTCTGACGGAGAGACCCATTTTTCTGAATGAACGGATGCCAGCGATGTCGCTTCAGTTTGAGTCAATTCTGTACTTAGGGTGATTGGCTGTTCATTCAAGCCTTCAACTTTGAGGTCGTGCCCCAAATACTTCAGGAGCTTTTTACCCACTGAAAATTTAATTTCAGGGCTGTAAAAAGAACTCTGACCACCGTCTTCGAGTTGCCTGACTTGCACTGTTGAAACGATGTTGCGCCGAGCAAGCGTGGCAACATCCATGCCTGCGCTGACGCGAAGGCTTTTAAGCAGGGCCCCCTGTTCGGGACCCCAAATAATGGATGGAGGTGGGTTCAAAATAAAGTAGGCGACTTATTTTCAACAAGCTGAATTCTAGTGTTTTATATACAAAACAGCAATTTAGATTACTTTTTGTAAGCAAACTCTAGAAATTCGGCAAAGTTGAGGTGGACGCATGCCCTCTCAGTCCCTAGAATTGCCCCTCCCAACCTTCAAACACCATGCAACTCATGTGGCTCGCTGGCCCCACTGGCCAGGTTAAATCAATCTCGATTACTGCGCGCAATATTCTGATTGCAGCGTTGTCTGTCGGCTTGACTTTGTTGTTGCTTGGTTTTGCTTTGAATTGGATAGGGCTCAAAATTGCGGTTGAATACAACCCTGACTTAGCCAGAAGCTTGGGTGGAGTGACCACAGAAGCAGAACAGCAACGCATGGAAGCCGTGTACCGGCAGAACTTACGCCAATTGCAGGCTTCATTGGACCAAACAGCCCAAGATCTTAAAAAACTTGAAACGCTCAAAGATCGCTTCATGGTTTTGGCTACACCGGCCAGTTTGAAAGACCGTGCGCCTACATTCTCAGAAGCAAAAGGAGGCCCTTTCTTGGCGCCCTCTTTTCAGCACAAAATAATTGGCAGCTTATTTAGACAACCGCTTGGCGTCGAGATACAACAAACGGTTGCCCAAGTGAAGTCTGTTAACGATACATTGACCAAACAGCAAGAAAACTGGCATCAACATTTGGAATGGTTAGAGGCCTTGCCAATTGCTTTGCCCATTCATTCAGATTTTCGTTTCACCAGTGGCTTTGGATTAAGGAATGATCCTTTCACAGGCGCACTGGCCATGCACGAGGGCATTGATTTCTCGGCTGAGCTTGGTTCTTCTGTTGTGGCCGCTGCCTCTGGCACTGTCGTCCGCTCGGATTGGGATCACACATTTGGCAATGTGATTGAAATTAAACATGCAGAAAACTTTCTCACTCGTTATGCCCATTTGAATAAGCGCAGCGTCGCTGTTAACGCCCAAGTTCAGGGGGGCACCCTCATTGGCGAGGTGGGCAACACGGGACGTTCTACAGGCCCGCATTTGCATTACGAAATTTTTCAAAATGGCCGCGTCCTCAACCCTCTTAAAGTCTTGCCTTTAAAGACGCCCTGAAATTTTTAGACAAGTGTGGTTCAACATGTTCAACAAACTCAACAAAAAGCCGATGTCAGTGTCATCCGAAAAATTTGACACCCTCATTGGGCGTACCACCTTCATTCAAGGCACCTTGGTCTTGGTGGACAGCATTCGCATTGACGGCAAAGTTTTGGGAAACATTGAAGCTTCACCCGGCAGCAAAATTACAGTGGCCATTGGCCCCACGGGTGAGGTCAAAGGAGACATCAAAGCTCACCGCATCATGGTGGCTGGCAAAGTAGCGGGGCATATTTTTGCCGCAGAGCGGGTCGAGTTTCAAAAAGATTCTGTGGTCAACGGCGATGTTTCTTATGGCTCTATTTCTATTGAGCATGGCGCTAAACTATCAGGGTTGATCATCCAAAATCAGGCCGCCAATGAGTCTGCTTCGGGTGCTCAAGCGGCCATTCAAAATGCACAATCACTGAAATAAGTTTAGCGATCCATGAATCAATTTGAGGATACTCAAGCCACGGGCGCTGAATTTTTATTCAGAGTTGCAGACCGATTGCAAATGGAAAGGTGCCTCACAGCCATTTGCAAAGAAGGTAAAAGCTTGGTCATGGTAAGCCCCTCTGGAGAGTTGCTAGACCACTTAGGTGCAGCATTTATAAGGCGATTGAAACAAAACTTGGCCCAGACGCCAGTCGAAGTTTTCATGCCCCCCGACTCCGAAGTGATGTTGGAGCGTTTTAACAAATTACTCAGTTCTTTGTCTCTGGAAGTGGCCACCCAACCCAGAAAGCAACAAACCCCTGAAAGTGTTTGGGTGGTTCACGACGCCAACGCCTTGGGCTCGAATGAAGTTGAATTGCTGACCCGCTTGATCCATCAATTTCCGGGTGCTGGCATTGCCAGCATTTTGATGTTCACATCGAACGACAATCCTGCAGTTTCAATTTGCAATCAGGGTAAACAGTTTGTTTCTTGGGTTCTCGAAATGCCGACGCCTGAGCAAAAACTCAGCACCATTCAGCAGGCCAGAAAAAATGGCAACGAAGAGGCTACCATACAGTTTTTCAACCGCTTGTCTAAAGATACCGCCAAGCGAGTCGTCAATGCAAGCAAAGAAACGAGTGGCGCAAAGGCTAGCAAGCCCGCTAGCAACCCCTCTGCAAAGTCAGCCAAATCTGACCTCAAAAAGCCAAGCACAAAGCGCAAAATGTGGCCATGGGTACTGGTTGTTTCGGGCCTCGTGGCCATCTCGGTGGGTGTTGCTGCCATGCTCCATCCTGAGGCTGTCAAACAGTTTGCAGCAGACTTAAACACCTTGTTTGACAGCCATACTTATGAGCCCAAAGGTAAAGCCAAATCAAAAATAGAACAGACAGCCGACCAACCGCCAGAGGCCACCGGCGGCCCAGCCATTGCCAAAGGCGATATGCAAGAGCCTGTGGCCATTGGGTCCTCAAGTTCAGCAACCACTGCAACGTCTTCGACAACACCGTCCGCCGTGGCTGAACCCGTGCCTGCATCTGTACCGCCAGTTCCCGTCTCACCGGCTAAAGAAACACCCGTGCCTGCCAAGGCAGACAAAGTGATCACTGAATTACCAGAGGGAGCTGTACAAGGGCGCTTGTGGTTGAAGGGATTGCCCGAGGACAGCTATGTGCTGCAACACGGCACCTTTGAAAGCTTAAAGCAGGCCAGAGCCGCTATGAAAGACAAAGAGTGGTTGGCCAACGCGCGTGTAGTGCCTGTCTTTACGGAGGGCAAGGACGAGGCAGAGTTTGCGTTGGTCACCGGTCCGTTTAGAACGAAGGACCGTGCTCAAAATACGATAGCCAGATTGAAGTTGTCGGGCAGTGTCAAAGTTGAGCCATCTGCCAACATTTACAAGCAAGCCTTGCAGCCAAAGTCAAAGCCCTGAGTCAGTTTCAAAGCTGGCCAGGTGTCAGCTTGCTTTGCCCAGATTGAGCACAGCGTCTGCAACTTTGCCAGTGTCGCGCTCTAACGCCAAAATATCAGCGCCAATTCGGACAAACGTATAACCAGGGTCAAAGTTCAGTTTTTCTACCAACTTAGGCTCAACAGGGTATGTCTTTGCACCTTGTGGTATTTTTTCGCCAAATCGCCATGCCGTTTTAAAACTTGCTTCGCAGCCATCGTTGCGCCAATTGAGACCTTCGGGACATTTACCTGGCGACAAAGTTTCCATGAAAAATGATCGAGTAAATTGACGCCGAAGTTTGCCAAAGTAGTTGAGCAAGGGCGTGCCATATTCAGGTGGAAATTGAAACATCGGCTCGGAGGGCAAAGGCATCTTGCGAGACATGTCTTCTTCAGGCGGTTTGGGGCCGCCCATGTTGATGTTGATATTTTGTGCGCCTGTTGGCATGCCAGCAACCATGCCAGGCGCTTGGCCCATCATTGCAACACCGGTCACATTGGCCCCAGGGGTGCCCATAGCACCAGCAGCCGTTGGAGCTGCCCCTGCCCCACCGACTTGCCCAGGACCCGCTGTCGTATTCTCAGCACCTGTCGCCGCACTGGCGCGAGGCCCTTGCACAACGGGCTGGTAGTAAAGACTGAGTGCGGCGGGGTCGTTGCCCAGTTTTTTTTCCATCAGTGCATCAAACACTGAAGACAAAGTGGACGTGTCCGAAGTGCCCATGAGGGACGCACGGCTTGATATCAAAATGGACATTTGGGCAGGCGTGCAACTGGCGCCGTTGGTTTGCAACCAAGCGATCACTTTGTCTTGCCGCTCTTGTGGATGGTGATGTGTCAAGGCAATGCGCCGAAATTCTGCGATGACACAGGCATCTTGACTTGAAGCTTTGGGCGCTGGCGGTGTGGCTGTTCTTTTTACCTGAGCCTGGGCGGCAGTTAAGAGCAAAAAGCCCACTGCATACCAAATCCAATGCGGATTGTTTTTAGCTCGCATGGCTCATACTTTCAATTCTCATAACATCCTTGGTGATAAAAACCCAATCGGCACTTGGCTGATTTACTTGAGTCATCAATCAGCGCTACTTCAAACGGATCTACCATAAGGACAAAATCCAGGTTTGGGCCCTACTTGCGGGTGAAGTTTGCAAGTGCTTGGTCTGTTCTCGTAAACCGTACAACGTCGCGTGGTGGTGTCTAAATAGTGGCAGTCGCCGTTACTTTTGCGATTCAAGGTAAAAATGCAATTTTTGAAATTGAAGTGCTCAATCATTTTCATCTTGATCAAGCGTTTTGCAATTTGTTTGGGTTCCTCGTGCTCCGCTTCAAAGGGGTCTACCAATCCAAGTCGAACAAGGTCAGGCAATTTAACTTCTACTGGCATGGTGCAACAATTGGCTGCGCATGAATTGCACATGCCAACTTTGTATCGAGACCAAGTATCCGGACGGTCTACATCAACGATGCTGGTGGGTGATCTCATTCCTAGATTCTGACAGTTTTGAAAGTCTTAATCTTTACTCAATGATGACTTCGTTTCTTCTGGGGTTGTTGTACTTTACCGTGGTGCGAATCAATTTATAGTCTTTGTCTATCGATGGGTCTCGGCCATAGACCTCTGTCATCGTTGAAACCAAGGAATCGTTCTCGTTGTAAGTTTCAGTTGAAATAGCTATAAATACAGAGTTGGTTGTGTATTTCAATATTTCATAGGTGATGTTTGCTTTGCCAGTTAAGGAAACTTTATTGGACGACGCATAGAACTTCATCGTACCGACCGTGCCCTTGTCCCCAGACTTAACCGGGGTGGTGGGTAAATCGAAGGTTTTGTCGAAGGTGCCAAAGTCACCGCCAAGCACTCGTTGCCCCAGCAGAGGATATTTCAAAATAAAACCAGGGCGAGGATTGGTGACAGCAAAGTATTTGTAGGTTGTAAAGCTTGCAGCAGCAGGGCTACAGCCTGAGAATGAATTGTCTAAAGTGTATTTGGCAACGAGTACTTCGTAGCCATCCAAATAGGTTGTGGGTTCGGTTTTAAGCGCTGGCGTTTGGACAACTTTTTGGGTGCCAGTACATTCTTTGTATTTGTAACTCAATATTGCGCTGAGCAAAAAAGCCTCGCGCTTGTTGGTTGCGAAGGGCACCTTGATGTAATAAGAGTTGGCGTCCCGCCCAATAATTTCAAACGTACCATTGATAAACGAAAAAGGGACATCGAGCGCATCTTGTGTAACTCCCGAGATGGTCACAAAGTCGCCGCTTTTTGCTTGATGATCAGGATGTGTAATTAGAAACAAGCTTGCCTTGCCATTGTCAGTATTGGCAGAAGGTACCGTCAAAAGATTGAGTCTCTTGTAATCTTGGTAGGCGTAACCAGTTAAGACACCTGTCTTGCTAAAGCCATTGATGACTTGCATCTCCCAAAAACTGGCCATAGAAATGCTGTCATTGCCAGCCGGCAAAGAGCCCGGCGTTTGAGAGCCGGTGCTGCTGTTTAGGACTTCCAAAATGCTGGCATTCTCTGCCGACCCGTTGGGCCCAGAACTGGCATTGCCGCCGCATGCGGTGAGTGCGATCAGCATGAAAGAAAAGCAAGCAGCAATTGCCAAGCTGTGCCATTTGCTTTGACAACTGTGTGAAGGTATGCAGTTCATTAACTTCAAAAATGCCTCGACTTTGCTGGTTGAGTCTAGATCTTAACGATTGAAGCATGTTCTGTGCCTGGAATAGCAGTTCCAAGTGTCAAAAAATCAGCATCAATCTTGGTGTATTTTTGATTTAGCCTAGGTGGGAGTTAGAAAAAATTTGTTTGAGAATCAATGAAGAAAGGCGTAGTACGTTTTCACGTGCTACGCCTTATATATGGTGGCCTGGACTGGAATCGAACCAGTGGCACGCGGATT
Source organism: Comamonadaceae bacterium (assembly GCA_027488115.1). GTDB lineage: Bacteria > Pseudomonadota > Gammaproteobacteria > Burkholderiales > Burkholderiaceae_C > Limnohabitans_A. The sequence continues at coordinate 12,920 of JAIYCG010000022.1, forward strand.
TTCAATACACGTGTTCGTCAAAAAGCCAGCATTTATGCGGGTTACAAGAGATTAACGTGTAACGTAGCACACACCGTGTTACAGCAAAACCACAGAAACTGTGGCACGTTTCTACTTTACCACAAGCATAAATATTTGCAAGTGGAGGGGCATAGGTTAAAAATCACCACCCCAAAAGCTTTCGCTGTATGCTAAAAAACTGCAGCCCAATTTTTTGTGGGTTGCAAACCCATTTCTATCCAATGTATACCAAACATACATTCGTATAAAGAAGCTAATTAACTAAATGCTATTTGGGTAACCACTGTGGCTTGTTTTCTTCATAAAGCTCTTCTGCAGATTTTTCACTTATGTCTTTGCGTAACTGCATAGAAGTTCTTTGCGTATAAATGGAAATATCATTTAAGTGTCCACTAATTACTTGGTGACGCTTTTCCGCTTTTTCTTCTTCTGCGTTTGATATTGCTGCAATGTGCTGACGGAGGGATAAATCTACAGCCCTCAAAAAGATGTTTGTTTGAGTAATGTTTTTTCGCAATTGAAAGTAAATTAGCACTAGTAGCAATGCAATTACAAGTAGAAGAAGTTCCAACATATCAATCCCCTAATAGCTAGCAACCATTTTAGCTATGCCTCTCATTCCCATTCACACTCTTTTTGTAACAGCACTGTTTTTCGCCAAATTACCCACATTTTGACGCTGTAGACGCATTTGTTGTGGCGTTAATGGTTGTTGTGCCGTTTGTGGGTTGGTTGCATTTGGTTGTGGCTGTGCCATACCCACTGCATTTGGTTGTTGTGGGTTGGTAGCATTTGCTTGTGGCTGCTTCATACCCCCACCCATTTGTTGTGTAGCTTGTTTACCCACTTCAGTTTTAGCTTGTGGGGGTGGGGGTTTTTTAGGTGGGGGTGGGGGCGTAATGTGTGGGGGTGGAGGCAAACTTTTACGCCCCCCACGTTTACCCCCAATTTTTGGTTTGAGTTTTCTTTGTGCAGCTTTTTCTGCACGTTGTCTTCTTTCAGTTTCAGCTTGTTGGCTTATAGCTGTCCAAATGTTGTCACTTATCAATTTCCACAAAGCAAGTTGTTCTTCTGCACTTGCTATTTCAAATATACGCATAGTTGCACCCCCACACGTATTTATGTGGGAGTGCATTAGCAGTTAGTGTGCAAAGCGTTCTCTAACAGCAGCACTTGCAGCTTCAATTTGCGTGTCCAATTCGCCATTCTCTACACACTTTTTAACTGTTTCCAAAACAGCAAGCAATTCAGTGCCACTTCCAACTTCAATGCTGTTTTTTCCTTTTGCCAATTCCAAAACACGTGTGCCATAACGCACTTGCAAACAGACTTTGCCATTCTCAGCAACAAACCACCATTGTTTGATACGCTTTGCTGCTTCAATTGTTTTGCGTTCACCCGTTAGCTTGTCTTTAATGTTACGCAAACGAATTGGTGCAAATGTTTTGCCTTCAGAACTTGCACGTGCCAATTCAATTTGTTCCCACAATTGATTGGAAAGTTTGTTACGACGTTGCACGATTGGGCTAGCAGTTTGGGGACGTTTAGCTGTTACCAATTTCAAACCATTAAATGCACTCATTTACTTCTCCTTATGTGTTGAACGAGTGCATTAACTTTAGTTTCAGCTACCAAAACGGACAACCAAATTAGAAGCAATTTCACCAAAATAGGCTTTGGTTTTATTTGATTAGCTTTGGTTCTGCATAAATAAACTTATGCAGCGACTAACAAACGGACAAAGACTACAGCTAGCCTACAGAAAACACATTGCACCTTATTCAAATTACGTGCAGTGTGCAGTCACGCTGACACTCAAACAAACAGCACTTATACGAGTGCGAAGGTTTGAAAATTATGGTGACGAATGCTACGAATTTAGGGACTATTTGGACGAGGACAAGTTAAGCAGCACCATTAGATTTTTTACAGCACAACTTACAAATGAACTTTACGGCAACAAAGCAAAACACAAAAACAAACAAGATTGGGCAAAGCCACTTGTGATTGCAGTAGTGGAGGGCAGAAACACCCACAAGCTAACGCACTTGCATTTGGCAATAGGCAACATACCAACAACACATTTAGGCAACATAGCCCACCACACACAAGCAGCTTTTCAACGCTGCGACTTTGCCAATAAACAACTGTGCGTTAAGCACGTTACAAGTGGCATTGGTTGGTTGGGTTACATAACAAAAGAAGTGGGATACACAGACAATGACGCATTGGACATTGTTAGCAGCACTATCCCCCCATTCATTCAACATAGCATCTGCACAGAAAGTCGTTTGCTAACTGCGTGATTTGGAAAATTTATTTGGGTAGCAATAGAGTTTGAAGCACTTTAATACTATTGCTTTGATTGAACTTAATCTTTCAAGTCATCAAGTTTAGTTTCTAGTTCGTTAACTTTATCTTTGAGTTCATCTACTTCACTTTCAAGCAAATCAACTTTTTCATACAAAGAATTTATGTTGTTATCAATATTTTGAAACTGCGGCAAAATTAATTCAATCAATTGACGTTTGATAACTTGGGAAGATATTTGTGCACCAGTAACTGCTGTGCTAATAAAAAAACAAAGCCACAAATTATCTGTAGCAAGCCAATAAACTAACCCAAAGGTAAAAGCTGTGCTTAATAAATTAAAAAATGATTCACGCAATAGCTGACTAAACGAAGACATAGGAGTCCTTGCAGATGTATATGTAAAGTATTGAAAGCCCTAAACGACAGAACTTAGGGCTTTATGCTACTGCTTTGTTTGAATTTCATATTTCAAATCTGCAATTTGACTTTCTAAATTCTCAATAACTAATTTAAGTTCATACAGTTGGCTATCTGTGACTTCAATAGCTTCGTTTTTTCTTTGCAACGATTCAAATGTTTGATTGAAATTGGTTTCAACATTCTCACTCAGTGCAGATAAGTCGTATTTCAAATTTTCAACATTGTGGTAAAGATATGCAAAACCAAAAGCTAAAAAGACAAAAAAATTAACACTGCCTAATTCAGAATTTTTAAGAATAAAGTAGGCAGCACAAGACATTCCAAAAATAATTAAAAGTTCAAATAATCTTTCATTCCATTTTTTAGATTTTTTTGCCATAGCAACTCCAATAAAGTCATTTCCATTCTATGTATACAAGCACCAAAAAAGCAAGCTAGCAAACTAGCTTTAGTTAAATCTTGTCTTTGATATAAAAAATCTCAACATCTAAATTGAGTTGTTTGGATAGAGTTGTTACGAAAACAGCTAACGCACCAAGCTTGCGTTCTGCATTTGACGGACAACAAAAAACTAACTTATCAATTACTTTGGTTGGAGTATTTGCGTAGAGAACTTTGAAAACGTCTTTATAGAATTCAAAATGAGGGTTGTTAGCTGATACCTTTAATTCATATGCAACTCTGTCAACGGTATCAACCAAATCAATCTTATGACTTAGTGTGCCAGCTTCATTGTTTGCTATGTATTCAGCAATGAATCGTTTGGAATCAATACTTGTTAATTTTCTTTGCCAAACTTTTGTTAAGTTGTGTGAACGTGATGTTTGCAGACTAACGTCCGTTCCAGTGCCCCATAACTCGTTGTGCGTCTCTACCAACTTATTAAGCACTTCACTTTGCATTAGTTTCCTTTTGTATTTTGCAAATTAAATTGCATCATTCGATTTTCACTCAACGACTGGATTGCGAAAGCAAGTAACTTATTTTCCTCGTTGAACGTAACTACCTCAAATCCATCACTACAACATTGAACAGATATTTCAATAAACTGTGTAACTGTTTGTTGAATGATTTCTGTGTCCTCGCTAGTGAATAGCCCACTACAAAATGGCAAATAGTGTTGTTTGTCGTAACCCCAAACAAACATACATAAAAATTTTTCGTTAGCAGTGGAAGTTAAATTTTGATGTGCAAGTTCAATTTGTGGAAAAGTAATTTTGTAAACATCCTCGTCTGACTTATTTTCACTTAATAAGTTATTTAGAACATTAGTAAAAATGTCTCTGTCAATTGAGACGTCAACTAAACATATTTTTGCTTTGCGTTCCCAAGCACCAACTGTTGCTGTCATATGAAACCTACTTGTTTGTATAACTGACCTGCCCCCTTGAGACGTACCATTGATTAAGAAGTAGTCCGGTTTTGCAAGGTTAATCTAAAAATTGATTGTTGTTGGAATCAGTGGCAAAGATTTGAATCCTCTGCTGCTGGGC